>NC_019897.1:1605000-3035000 GCF_000227705.2 Thermobacillus composti KWC4 | reverse complement strand
GGCTTAGTGATCCGGTGGTACCGAATGGAAGGGCCATCGCTCAACGGATAAAAGCTACCCTGGGGATAACAGGCTTATCTCCCCCAAGAGTCCACATCGACGGGGAGGTTTGGCACCTCGATGTCGGCTCATCGCATCCTGGGGCTGAAGTAGGTCCCAAGGGTTGGGCTGTTCGCCCATTAAAGCGGTACGCGAGCTGGGTTCAGAACGTCGTGAGACAGTTCGGTCCCTATCTGTCGCGGGCGCAGGAAATTTGAGAGGAGCTGTCCTTAGTACGAGAGGACCGGGATGGACGTACCGCTGGTGTACCAGTTGTTCCGCCAGGAGCACCGCTGGGTAGCCAAGTACGGACGGGATAAGCGCTGAAAGCATCTAAGCGCGAAGCCCCCCTCAAGATGAGATTTCCCACTGTAAAGGTAAGACCCCTGGAAGATGACCAGGTTGATAGGTTCGAGGTGGAAGCGCGGCAACGCGTGAAGCTGACGAATACTAATCGGTCGAGGGCTTATCCTAAATTTACCCCACAAAGTGACGATTCGCTTTGAAGCGTAGTCCGATTACTTTGCGGGGGCCCCGGAAACGGGTTCAGCTTGAAGCACACGCATTCGCATCCGGTTTTCAGGGTGCAAGGCATCCTGAGCAGAGAGAATACCGTTGACGCTGTTCCCCGATAGCTCAGTCGGTAGAGCACTCGGCTGTTAACCGAGTTGTCACAGGTTCGAGTCCTGTTCGGGGAGCCATCTCGTGGAGAGCTGTCCGAGTGGTCGAAGGAGCACGATTGGAAATCGTGTATACGTTAACAGCGTATCGAGGGTTCGAATCCCTCGCTCTCCGCCATTGACTTTCCTTCATTGCGGCCCGTTGGTCAAGGGCTTAAGACACCTCCCTTTCACGGAGGTAACAGGGGTTCGAATCCCCTACGGGTCACCACTTCCTTCACAAACAGACTTGATTTATCGGATCAAGTTGTAGTATATTATAATTTGTCACGCGCCGGAAAGCGCGGATTCACGGAGGCTTAGCTCAGCTGGGAGAGCATCTGCCTTACAAGCAGAGGGTCGGCGGTTCGATCCCGTCAGCCTCCACCATCGTTGCAAGGCTGCGGCGAAGCGGCTGCCAGCGATCTCGACGCGGGGTGGAGCAGTCCGGTAGCTCGTCGGGCTCATAACCCGAAGGCCGCAGGTTCAAATCCTGCCCCCGCAACCATTTCTCTCTATCGGGGCAACCGAGCATTGATGAACACGGAGCCGTGGTGTAGAGGCCTAACATGCCTGCCTGTCACGCAGGAGACCGCGGGTTCGAATCCCGTCGGCTCCGCCATCCTTCATCAATTCGGGCAGCCCGGCCGGTAGAGCAGAGGACCGGATTCCTCGTGTCGGCGGTTCGATTCCACACACGGAATGGTACGCGCCGGTGTAGCTCAATTGGTAGAGCAACTGACTTGTAATCAGTGGGTTGGGGGTTCAAGTCCTCTCGCCGGCACCATATTGCGACACAGAGGATAGACGCATCAATTCCTCACACAGGGGCATAGTTTAAAGGTAGAACAGCGGTCTCCAAAACCGTTAGTGTGGGTTCAATTCCTGCTGCCCCTGCCAGTATTCAATTTTCTTTCATGGCGGTCGTGGCGAAGGGGTTAACGCACCGGATTGTGGCTCCGGCATTCATGGGTTCAAGTCCCATCGATCGCCCCATATCTTACGCTGGGGATTAGCCAAGCGGTAAGGCAACGGACTTTGACTCCGTCATTCCTAGGTTCGAATCCTAGATCCCCAGCCACTTTTTGCGGACGTGGCTCAGCGGTAGAGCATCGCCTTGCCAAGGCGAGGGTCGCGGGTTCGATTCCCGTCGTCCGCTCCATTCTTATTTATGGCGCCATAGCCAAGTGGTAAGGCGGAGCTCTGCAAAAGCTTTATCCCCAGTTCGAATCTGGGTGGCGCCTCCATTCATCTCCATACGCGTGCCCTTAGCTCAGCCGGATAGAGCGTTTGACTACGAATCAAAAGGTCAGGAGTTCGAATCTCTTAGGGCACGCCATTTTCAATTAATCGCAATTGCGCTGGTGTGGCGGAATGGCAGACGCGGCGGACTCAAAATCCGCTTCCCGCGAGGGAGTGGGGGTTCAAGTCCCTTCACCAGCACCATCGTAATATCGGCTCTTGAGATCGGTCGGATCTCAAGAGCCTTTCTGCATTTTGCTGATTTTCACACAATGATCAACATCCGATCACCATTCTGTCAATTGTGATTGATGTCACAGTCAACCGTGTGGTCTATACTAATGGTGAGCGGCAAGGAAACAGCCAATTGATACGCTGTCTCCAATGTACGCAGAGGCAAGGTCGTCTTTGTCACTATCAAAGTGAAAAATTTCACAAAATATTCGAAGTCATGGAGATGATCAACGAGAAGGAGGGCTTCGTCCATGGACGTGCTGGATCTTGCGAGGCTGCAGTTTGCCTCGACCACAATTTTTCACTTTATCTTCGTCCCGATCTCCATCGGCCTGTCGTTGCTCGTCGCGATCATGGAGACGATGTACGTCGTCAAGAAGAACGACAAGTACAAGCAGATGGCTCAATTCTGGGGGAAGTTCTTGCTGATCAACTTTGCCGTGGGCATTGTCACCGGGATTTTGCAGGAATTTCAGTTCGGCATGAATTGGTCGGAATTTTCGCGTTTTGTCGGCGATATTTTTGGGACGCCGCTCGCGATTGAAGCGCTGCTGGCCTTTTTCCTTGAGTCGACGTTTATCGGTCTGTGGGTGTTCGGATGGGATCGTCTGTCCCGGAAGGTGCACCTGGCCTGCATTTGGCTCGTTTCGATCGGCACGATGTTGTCCGCGTTCTGGATTCTGGCGGCCAACTCGTTCATGCAGCGTCCGGTCGGTTACGCCATCCGCGACGGAAGAGCGGAAATGACCGATTTCGCGGCCCTCTTGACCAACGGTCAGCTGATCTGGGAGTTTCCGCACACCGTCTCGGCGGCGATCGCGACCGGAGCATTCCTGGTGGCCGGCATCAGTGCCTGGAGTTTGCTGAGAAAACGCAATGTCGATTTCTTCCGCACGTCCTTCAAGCTGTCCGTCATTGTCGCCTTTGTCGCTTCGATCGCCATTGCGCTGTTCGGCCACTCCCAAGCCCAGTATCTCATGGACACCCAGCCGATGAAGATGGCCGCGTCGGAAGGGCTGTGGGAGAGGAGCAGCGATCCGGCGCCCTGGACGGTCTTTGCGGTCATTGATCCGGAAACCCGTGAGAACCGCTACGAAGTCAAAATTCCGTATTTGCTCAGCTTCTTGTCGTACAGCCGGTTTTCCGGCTCCGTACCGGGCATGAATGAACTTCAGGCGGAGTATGAGCAAACGTACGGTCCGGGAAACTACATTCCGCCGGTTCGCACGACGTTCTGGAGTTTCCGCGTCATGGTGGGCAGCGGCGTCTTGATGATTCTGCTCGGCATGTACGGCGCCTTTATGGCGTTGCGCAAGCGTTGGGATAAAATGCCCCGCTGGTATCTCCGCGCGATGATCGGCGCCATCTTCCTGCCCTTCATCGCCAACACGGCAGGCTGGATCATGACGGAAATCGGCAGGCAGCCCTGGACGGTGTTCGGATTGTTCAAGGTGGAAGATTCCGTTTCACCCAATGTCACGGCCGGTCAGATCTGGTTCTCTCTCATTTCCTTCTCCGCGGTCTATCTGATTCTGCTGGCCCTGCTGGTCTGGCTGTTCATCCGGACGGCACGCAAAGGCCCGGTTTCCGGGGAAGAGCCGGACCGTGACTCGCGGGAGCATGATTTTGATCCTTATGGGGCATACCCGGAAAAAGGAGGCGGTCAGGTTGTCGCTCCATGATCTTTGGTTTGGTTTGATCGCGGTATTGTTTGCCGGCTTTTTCTTCCTGGAAGGATTCGATTTCGGGGTTGGCATGTCCACACGATGGCTCGCAAAGGGAAATATGGAACGCAGGGTGCTGATCAATACGATCGGCCCGTTCTGGGATGCCAACGAAGTGTGGCTCATCACGGCGGCCGGCGCGATGTTCGCAGCGTTTCCGCACTGGTATTCCACGATGTTCAGCGGGTATTATGTCCCGTTGACGTTGATCTTGCTGGCCTTGATTGGCCGGGCTTGCGCCTTTGAATTTCGCGGAAAATCGGAAAGCGAGCGGTGGAGGAGGGGCTGGGATATGGCCATCTTCGCCGGAAGCTTGGCGCCGCCGTTCCTGTTCGGCATGCTGTTCGCCAGCCTGGCGAAAGGAGTGCCGATCGGGGACAACATGAACATGCGGGCGGCCTTCGGCGATTGGGTGAACGGCTTTACGCTGTGGAGCGGGCTTACGGTCACCGGTCTGTGCCTGCTTCACGGTCTGGCCTTCCTTACGCTCCGGACCACCGGGGAGCTGCGCGAACGCGCGCGCAAGAAGGCGCTCAAGACGCTTCCCTGGGTCGCATTGATGCTCGCGGTGCTCGCAGGTTGGGCGCTCGCGGCGACCGATTTGTTCGAAGGACGGATGCCGCTGTGGGCGATGTCGGGAACTGTCGGTCTGATTGCGGCGGGATTGGCGGGATATTTTCTGTATCGTAAAAAAGAAGGTTGGGCGTTCGCGATGACCGGACTTATGGTTTTGGTGCCGGTTGCGACGCTCTTCACAAGCCTGTTCCCCCGGGTGATGATCAGTTCGTTCGGCAGCGCCTATGACCTGACGGTGTCGAACGCCTCCTCCAGCCCCTATACGCTGAAGGCGATGACGATCGTGGCCGCTGTGCTGCTGCCGTTTGTCCTCGGTTATCAGGCGTGGAGCTATTATGTGTTCCGCAAACGGGTCAGCGCCCGTGATCATCTGGAGTACTGATGGACAAGGCGATTCTGGCGTTGAGGGGGATCAGGCCGGTCCTGGCGGCCGTCGGGGCGCTGTCGCTCATCCAAGCGGCGGCAATGATCGGGCAGGCGCTCGGGCTTGCGAAAGCGGTCGCGCTGTTGTTTCAGGGCGGGACGATCGACGAGGCGATTGGCCCGCTCGCATGGTTTGCCGCCGCCTGGATAGTTCGCCATTCGGCGGTATGGCTGCAGCGGCTTTGCGCGGGGAGGTTCGCGGAGCGGACGGGCGAGTCGCTGCGGCTCAGGCTGACGGAGCGGCTGTTCGAGCGCGGACCGGATTACGCCGCTCAGGCAGGCAGCGGCCGGCTCGTCACGCTGGCGATGGACGGCGTTGACCGTTTCCGCGCGTACCTGGAATTGACCGTCATCCGGACCATGGACATGGGGCTCGTGACGATTTCGGTTCTGGCCGCGGTGTATGTCCTGGACATCGCGTCGGGGCTGATTCTCACCGTTACGATGCCCGTGCTGATCGGCTTTTTCATTCTGCTCGGCTTTGCCGCCCGCCGCATGGCGGACCGGCAATGGCGCTCGTTCCAGGTGCTGGCCCGCCATTTCACCGATGTGCTGCGCGGCCTGGCGACGCTGAAATTTCTCGGCCGCAGCCGCGATTACGCAGCCGTCGTGGAACAGGTCAGCGACCGGTATCGGTCGGCGACGATGCGGACGCTGCGGGTGGCGTTTCTGTCCTCGTTCGCGCTCGATTTTTTCAGCACCTTGTCGGTGGCATTTGTCGCGGTCAGCCTGGGCCTTCGCCTGATCGGCGGCGGCATCGGTCTGGAACCCGCTCTGGCGGTGCTGCTGCTCGCGCCGGAATATTTCCTGCCCGTGCGCATGCTGGGCGCGGACTATCACGCTTCGCTGGACGGCAAGGAAGCCTGGACGGCGATCCGCGATGTCGTCGCGGACGAGCGCGGCCCGGAAGAGCGCGTCGCGGCGGCACGGATCAGCGATTCGGAGGCACGGACCAGCGGTTCGGCGGCGCGGATCAGCGGTGCAGGCGGGACGGAATTGCGCGCCGCCGAAAAGCGGGAGGAGCAAGCGCACAGCCCGGCCGGGCCGGACACCGGTCAAGCCTGGATTCAACTGTCGGATGTCAAGGTTGACGGAGAAGCCGGTTTGCCGCGTCTGGACGGATTGTCGTCCTCCATTGGCAGCCATATTCACAAAGTCGGCATCGTCGGCATGAGCGGTTCCGGCAAAACGACGCTGCTTCATTTGCTGGGCGGTTTTCTGCCTCCTTCGTCGGGACATATCCGGATCGACGGCCTGCCGCTGACCGAAGGCACCAGGCAAAGATGGCAGCAGCAGCTGACGTATATCCCCCAACACCCTTACCTGTTCAGCGCAACGATCGCGGATAACGTGCGCTTCTACGAGCCGGATGCGTCCGACGAGCAGGTGATGCGGGCGCTGGCCAGTGCCGGACTGGGCGATCTGATCGCCTCGTTGCCGGACGGCATCCATGAACGTATTGGCGACGGAGGCCGCTCCTTGAGCGGCGGTCAAGCCCAGCGCATCGCGCTCGCCAGGGCGCTTGTCGGCAACCGGCCGGTATGGCTGCTGGATGAACCGACCGCCCATCTCGACCTCGAGACCGAACTGGAATTGAAGGAGACCATGCTGGACATGTTTGCCGGACGCCGGGTCTTTCTGGCCTCCCATCGGCTGCATTGGATGAAGGCGATGGACTGGATTTGGGTGCTCAAGGACGGCCGTCTTGTGGAAGCCGGCACGCACGAAGAGCTGCTGGCCCGTCAAGGCGTCTATCGGAATATGCTGGAAGCTGCTTCGGGGAAAGGCGGGTAACCAGTGAAAAAAACAATCGCAAACCGCGACGGCGGATGGATTTTTCCGAATTTGAGAGCATATCCGTGGCGTTTCATGGCTGCCGCGATCGCGGGCCTCCTCGCGGTTGCCTGCGCCGCGGCGCTGGTCTTCACTTCCGGCTACCTGATCTCCCGTTCCGCCCTGCGGCCCGAAAACGTCTTGATGGTCTATGTTCCGATCGTGCTCGTTCGAACGTTCGGCTTCGGCAAAGCCGTCGTCCAGTACCTCGAGCGATTGATCAGCCACGATGCGGTGCTGCGCATCCTGTCCCGCCTGCGCGTCAGGCTATACCGCATCATCGAACCGCAAGCGCTGCGGCTTCGCTCCCGCCATCGGGCGGGCGATTTGCTCGGCATGCTGGCGGAGGACATCGAACAGCTGCAACATGTTTACCTTCGCCTCATCTTGCCGGCGGCCGCGGTCGTGCTGCTCTATGGAGCCGGCATTGTCATACTTGGACGGATGGACGGCCGGTTCGCCCTCTGGATGGCGATGTACTGCGGATTTCTGTTCATCACCTTGCCCGTCTTTGCCCTGCTTGTGTCGCGCGGAACGCGCATGCAAAGCAAGGCGCGGCGGAACCTGGCTTACCGGGAATTGACGGACGGCGTTTTCGGCATGAGCGATTGGATCCTGAGCGGCCGCACCGGTCGTTTTCTCTCCGCTTTCAAGCAGCGTCAGGCGCAAATGGCCGCCGCGGATCGAAACGTGCGGCGCATGGAGTGGCGGACCGGGTGGCTGGCTCAATGCCTGACCTGCGGAGCCGTCATCATGTTGACGCTCTGGGCCGCGGCGCAAAGCGCGAAAGGAGCCATGAGTCCCGAATGGATCGCCGCTTTCGCGCTCGTCGGATTCCCATTAATGGATGCGCTGGTGAAAGCGGGAGAATCCGTCATGCGGACGACGGATTACCGGGAGTCCGTCCAACGGCTGAAGGAAATCGAACATGCCGCGGGAGACACGGCGCCGGCACGGCCCGGTTCGATGAAAGGCGCCGACGAAGCCGGACGGGATGCATCCGGTCTGCGTCTGGTCAACGTGAGCTTCCGGTACCCCGGAACGGACGGCTGGCAGCTTCACGGCATCGATCTGCATGTCCCCGCCGGCAGCCAGGTTGCCTTGACCGGCCGCAGCGGCGCGGGCAAAACCACCTTGCTGAGCCTGATCCAGGGCGAGCTGGCGCCCGACCGCGGCTCGATCACGATAGGCGGTGTCTCCGTCCAACAGATCCAAAACAATGAGTCGCCGCGCCCGTTCGCTGTCCTGAACCAGCAGCCCTATGTGTTCGACACGACCATTGCGAACAATATCCGCCTTGGCCGGCCGGACGCGACGGACGATGAAGTCCGGGAAGCGGCGGAATTGGCGGGGCTCGGCAAGTTGATCGCCGCGCTTCCGGACGGCCTCGGGACGAGGGTGCGGGAAGCGGGCGTCCGGTTCTCCGGCGGAGAGCGGCAGCGGATCGCTCTGGCGCGCGTGCTGCTGCAAAATCGCCCGATCGTCCTGCTTGACGAACCGACGGTCGGACTGGACCCGGTGACCGAACGCGATCTGCTCGATACCCTGTTCACGGCGCTGCGCGGCAAAACGCTGCTCTGGATTACGCATCACCTGGCCGGCATGGAGCGCATGGACCGGATCGTTTTTCTGGACCGGGGCCGCATCGCGATGCAGGGAACGCACGAGCAGCTTTTGCGGGACCATGAACGATACCGCAAGCTTTACGCGCTGGACCGTCCGTAAACTTGCCGCGACCCGTATCAAGGCTAAAATATATTAGACGTTGGACGGCAGATGCCGGTTTGTTCGCCGTGAACGCAATTGTCACATGATGCATGTGAGCTTTGTCTATGAAATAAAAGGCTCTCGAAGGAGTTGCGATTCATGCGAACATCTGTGCCATCGTTGCAAACATCTTTCCTGTTTTGTTTGATGGTTTTTGCGTTTTCCGCCGTCCTGTGGCTGCTGGTTGAGCTCATCGGGGAAGGGCCCGACATTCCGGTCAATCTTCCGGTCAGTTCGCTGATGGCTTTCTTTCCGCTGATCACCGCTTGCATCCTGGCTTACCGGCGGGACAAAGGGAAGGGGGTCCGCGATCTGTTCCGCCGGCTCACCGACTGGCGGTCGATCCGGAGGAACGTCTGGTATTTGCCCGCCTTTACGCTCATCCCGGCGGTCATGTTTGTCTCCTGGCTGTACATGACGCTCGCGAATTATCCGCTTCCGGAGCCCGACCTGCATTGGCCGATGATCCCGGTGATGTTCGCCGTTGTCCGGCGGAACCGGATGTCAACGGCCGGACGGCGCAAAGGCGGTGCAGGCTGCCCAATCCGTATAAACGCGGGCGCGGGATGCAACAGTAGAAGTGATGAGGCGGCATTTTTTCGTGATGGTGAAAAGGCGGGGTGCAATCGATGAAGATGGATCGGAGGTCATCTTGACATATACAGTAGGGGGGTATAGTATTAGAGACGACGGGGGTGAGGGACGTTGGAATCCATGTACGATGCGGAAGCGCATGTCCATTCGCACGATGAGCACAGGAGAAGCCATCATTCCGAGAAACTGAAGACGGATCTCATCACCCGGCTGAACCGGATTGAGGGGCAGATCCGCGGCATCAAGGGAATGATCGAGAAGGATACGTACTGCGATCATGTCCTCAACCAGATTTCGGCCGTGCAGGCGGCGCTGAACAGCGTGGGCAAACTGCTGCTGGCCGGGCACATGAGAAGCTGCGTGGTGGAACGGATTCAGGAAGGCGATCTCGAGGTCATCGACGAACTGCTCACCACCGTGAACAAACTGTTAAAATAATAAAGCGAAGGAGATGTGCGATATGACGAAGGTTACGCTCAAGGTGGAAGGCATGTCCTGCGGCCATTGCGTGAACGCCGTCGAGACGGCGGTCAAGCAAGCCGGCGCCGCGGGCACGGTGGACCTGGCAAGCGGCACGGTAACGATCGAATACGACGAGAACGCCGTGACGCTTGAACAGCTCAAGCAAGCGATCGAGGATCAGGGCTACGACGTCGTGTGACGCGGGGCCCGGTCGGGCGGAGCCGTCCGGTTCGGATTCAAGCGGGCCGGGCGGCCCTGTTGCCAGCCTCTTTTTTTGTCCAATTATATACCCTGTGGAGGTATATTCGGGAGTGTTGATCCCATGGAAGCGGAACAAACCCGCGAGATGAAGCAGGCCCAATTCCAGATCACCGGCATGACCTGCGCGGCCTGCGCCAACCGGATCGAGAAGGGCCTCTCCCGGCTGCCCGGCGTCGCAAGCGCCAACGTCAATCTCGCGATGGAGACGGCGCGCGTCGAATATTCGCCTGCGACCGTGACCGTCGAAGACATGATCCGCAAGGTGGAGCAGCTCGGCTACCAGGCGTTCCCGAAGGAGCAGCGGGAAGACGCGAAGGACCGCCGGCAGCGGGAGATCAAGCGGCAGACGCGCCGGTTCGTGATCTCGGCCGTTCTGTCGTTCCCCCTGCTGTGGGCGATGGCCGGCCATTTCTCGTTCACGTCGTTCATCTGGGTGCCCTCGTGGTTCATGAATCCGTGGGTGCAGCTCGCGCTCGCCACTCCCGTCCAGTTCGTGATCGGCGGGCCGTTCTACGTCGGCGCCTGGAAGGCGCTCCGCAATCGGAGCGCCAACATGGACGTGTTGGTCGCGCTCGGCACCTCGGCCGCCTACCTGTACAGCCTGTTCCTGACGCTGGAGTGGGCAAGCGCGGACATGCGGCATCACGCCCCGGCGCTGTATTACGAGACGAGCGCGATTCTGATCACCCTGATCGTTCTCGGCAAACTGTTCGAGGCGCTGGCGAAGGGCCGCACGTCGGAAGCGATCAAGACGCTGATGGGACTCAGAGCCAAGACGGCGCTCGTCATCCGGGACGGCGAGGAGATCCGGATCCCGGCGGACGAAGTGGCCGCCGGCGACATCGTTCTCGTAAGGCCGGGCGAGAAAATCCCGGTTGACGGGGAAGTGGTGGAAGGCAGCTCATCGGTCGACGAGTCGATGCTGACCGGCGAGAGCATTCCGGTGGAGAAGCGCGCGGGTGATCCCGTCATCGGCGCGACGGTCAACAAGCACGGCATGCTGAAGGTGCGGGCGACGAAGGTCGGCAAGGATACGGCGCTGGCGCAGATCATCCGGGTCGTGGAGGAAGCGCAGGGCTCCAAGGCGCCGATCCAGCGGGTGGCCGACGCCATCTCGGGCGTATTCGTCCCGATCGTCGTCGGCATCGCGCTGCTGACGTTCCTGATCTGGTTCTTCTGGGCGGATGCCGGCAACTTCGCCGGCGCGCTGCGGAAGGCGATCGCCGTCCTCGTCATCGCCTGCCCGTGCGCGCTCGGCCTGGCAACGCCGACCTCCATCATGGCGGGGTCGGGCCGCGCGGCGGAGCTCGGCATTCTGTTCAAGGGCGGCGAGCATCTGGAGCTGACCCACCGCATCGACACGGTCGTCCTCGACAAGACCGGCACGGTGACGAAGGGCAAGCCCGAACTGACGGACATCATCGCCGTCATGCCGGACGAGACCGAATTTCTGCGCCTGGTCGGCGCGGCCGAGAAGCCTTCCGAGCATCCGCTCGCCGAGGCGATCGCGGCGGGCATTGCCGCCAGAGGCATCGAACTTCCCGCGGCCGAGGCGTTCGAGGCGATCCCCGGGCACGGCATCCGCGCCGTCGTGGAAGGGCAGGAAGTGCTCGCGGGCAATCGCAGGCTGCTGGAACGGTACGGGGTGCCGGCGGATCAGGCGGAGGCGGCGATGGCGCAGCTCGAGGAAGCGGGCAAAACCGCGATGCTGGTTGCCGTCGAGCGCCGGTACGCCGGTCTGGTCGCGGCGGCCGACACGATCAAGGAGACGTCGCGGGAAGCGGTGGCGCGCCTTCAGGCGATGGGCATCGAAGTCGTCATGATCACGGGCGACAACGAGCGGACCGCGCGGGCGATCGCGCGGCAGGCCGGCATCGGCAAGGTGCTGGCGGAGGTGCTGCCGGAAGGCAAGGCGGAAGAAGTGAAGAAGCTGCAGGCCCGGGGCCGGAAAGTGGCGATGGTCGGCGACGGGATCAACGACGCGCCCGCGCTGGCGACGGCCGACATCGGGATGGCGATCGGCACGGGAACGGACGTCGCGATGGAAGCGGCGGACGTCACCCTGATGCGCGGCGACCTGAACGGCATCGCCGACGCGATCCGCATGAGCCGCAGGACGATGGTGAACATCCGGCAGAACCTGTTCTGGGCGCTCGCCTACAACTCCCTCGGCATCCCCGTCGCCGCGGCGGGCTTTCTCGCGCCGTGGGTGGCCGGCGCCGCGATGGCGCTCAGCTCGGTGTCGGTCGTGCTGAACGCGCTGCGCCTGCAGCGGGCGAAAGTGTGAGGTGAGACGGGAGGATGGAGCACCGGATCGAAGAACTGGTGACCCTGAAAACAATCGCGGAAACGCTGAACCGTTCCAACGAGCTCATGCCGACGCTCAACACCGTGCTGGAGAAGCTGCTGGAGCTGACCGGCCTGAAAGCCGGCTGGATCTTCCTGTCGGACGGCATCGGGCAATATGAATTGGCCGCCGATGCCGGCCTGCCGCCGGCACTTGAAATGGAAGACAAGCGTCATATGCGGTGCGGGACCTGCTGGTGCCTGGATCGGTTCTGGGAGAACCGGCTGGACAAGGCGGTCAACATTTTGAACTGCAAAAGGCTCGAGGACGCGGTGACGCATCGGCGGGGCGACACGGGCGGCATCACCCACCACGCCACCGTACCGCTGACGGCCGGGGAGAAGCGGCTCGGCGTGCTCAATGTGGCCGCGCCCGGCAAGAAGCATTTTCATCAAGACGAGCTGGCGCTGCTGCAGTCCGTCGCTTTCCAGATCGGCAGCGCGATCGAACGCGCGCGGCTGTACGCCGCGGAGCAGCGGCGGGCGGAACTGTTCGCGAAGCTGGGCGAATTCAGCCGCGATCTGGGCGCATCGGCTCCCGAAGCGCCGATTCCGGCATGCGCGCTGGCGTTGATGGGGAAATATTTCCCCTGGCCGTTCGCCGCCATTCTCCGAAAATCCGGCACCGGCTTCGTCATCAGCGCCGTCCATGCCGGCGGGGAGACGTTCTTCCCCGGCACCCTGATCGAACCGGATGCGCTGCCCTGGCTGAAAGCGTGCATCACGAGAAGACGGCGCGTCGAGGCGGCGGGCGCCGAAATCGCCGGCTTGACGGATCACCCGCGGCTGCGCGGCAAGCTTCCTCCGTTGCAAGCGGCGCTGGCGGTTCCGCTCCAGACGGCCGCATGGCCTGCCGGAGCGCTGGTCGTCGGCACCGACCTGCCCGTGGGGTTCAGGCCGGCGGACGGGGAAGTGCTCGAGGCGATCGCCGAGCATCTCGATGCCGCCGTCGAGAGCGCGCAGCTCGAGGAGCAGTGCCGCGAACTGGCGCGGCTGGACGAGCGTAACCGGTTGGCCCGCGATCTGCATGACTCCGTGTGCCAGATGCTGTTCTCGCTGTCGATGACGGCCAAGGGGGCGGAGCAGCAGCTGCACGGCGGCGATGCGGATGCCGCCCTGGCGGCGGTCCGCGAGATGCAGTCGCTCTCGCGCGAGGCGCTGAAGGAAATGCGCGCGCTCATCATGCAGCTTCGGCCGGCAGGGCTGGAAACGGGGCTCGTGACGGCGCTGAGCGAGTACGGACGCAAGCTCGGGCTGAAGGTCTCCTCCCGGCTCATCGGCGTGCGCGAACTGCCGCGGCAGGCGGAGGAAGCGCTCTGGCGAATCGGGCAGGAAGCGCTGAACAACGTGTCCAAGCATGCGCAGACGGATGCGGCGAGCGTCGAACTGGAACTGGGCGACAGGGCGGCCGTATTGCGGATTTCCGATTCCGGCGTCGGGATGCGGCCGCGGCCTGTCGACCGTCACGAAGCGTCGCTCGGATTGTTCACGATGCGTGAACGCGCCATGGCGCTGGGCGGCGAGCTGAAGATTGCGAGCGACGGCCGCAAGGGCACGCTTGTCGAGGCGGCGATTCCGCTGCCGGAAGGAAAGGAAGGACCGCGATGACGAAAATTCGCCTCCTGCTGGCGGATGATCATGCCATTGTCCGGAGAGGGCTGCAGCTTTATCTGAAGACGCAGCCGGATTTTGAACTGGTCGGCGAGGCGGCCACGGGAACCGAAGTGCTGGAGCGCGTGGCCGAGCTTGCGCCGGACATCGTGCTGATGGACCTGCACATGCCGGTGCTGAACGGCATCGAGGCGACCAGACGGATCAGGGAAACGCATCCCGCCGTCAACGTGATCGTGCTGACTTCGTTCTCCGATCACGATCATGTGCTGCCCGCCGTCAAAGCCGGGGCCAGAGGCTACCTGCTCAAAGATATCGAGCCGGATGAGCTGGCGAAGGCGATCCGCCGCGTGCACGCGGGCAAGGTCGAGGTGCATCCCGAAGTGGCCGGGCTGCTGATGGAGAGCATCGCGGATCCCGGGGGCACCGCGCCGGAGAAGGCCGCGACGCCGTTCGACAGTCTGACGGCGCGGGAACGGGAAGTGCTGCGCCTGATCGCCTCCGGTCTGACGAACAAGGAGATTGCCGAAGCGCTGCACATCACCGAGAAGACGGTGAAAACGCATGTTAGCCACGTGCTCGGGAAGCTGGGCCTCACGGATCGCACCCAGGCCGCCATTCTGGCGGTGAAACACGGACTCGATTCTCAGCCTTAAGTCGTAGAAGCGTTCGGCCGTTCGCCGGACGTTTTCTTTTTTCAAGATCATCCTGTCCGCCGACGCCGGGGAGCATCGAGGTTTGCTAGGATGAACTCAAAAGATATGACGGTTTGAACAGGGAGTGGAGAGTCATGAGAGTTGTCGCAATTGCTGGCTCCAATCGCAGCGGCTCGACCAGCACCCGGCTGGCGAAATATATCGTCGCCGAGCTTCGCCGGCAGGGCGTGCAGGCCGACTTGTACGATCTGCATCAAGACCCCTTGCCGTTCTACAGTCCGGACGAAGCGCATGACGATCATGCCGGGCTGCTCAGGCTGAAGCGGATGGCCGCCGAAGCCGACGGGATCGTGCTCGCCTCGCCGGAATATCACGGGAGCATCTCGGGCGTGTTGAAAAATGCGCTGGACCATCTCGGCAAAGAGCAATTCGGCGGCAAGCCGGTGCTGTCCGCGACGTCATCGGGCGGTCCCGTCGGCATCAGTTCGCTGCTGCAGCTGCAGGCCATGGTGCGCAATTTGCACGGCATCAACTGCCCGGAATGGATCTCCATCGGCGGGGAGCAGCGAAAGCTGTTTGAAGCGGAGCCGGAGGCGTACATGCCGGAGCACGCCGCCCTGGACCGCATCCACGGCACGCTCCGCTGTTTCCTGGATCTGCTGCGCAGCGTCCGCGGGCAAGGCGGAGTCTGAAATGCATCGGGACGAAAGGAGGCGTTCAGGATGATTACACACTTTGCGGATCTTGCGCTGCATACCGTCTCGCTGGAAGGCGTGCGGCAATTTTACAACGGACTGCTGGGCATGCCGGTCGTCTTCGAATCGGACAAGGAGATTCGTTTCCAGGTGACGCCGTTCACCACCTTGACGTTCACGGAGGCGTACGAACCGGTCGCGCCGGCCCACTTCGCATTCGAAGTGCCCTGGTCGGCGTTCTCCGACGTAATTGCCTATTTGAAAGAGACAGCGGGAATTCCGCTTCTGCGCTGGCCCGACGGCCGTGAAATCGCCGAGTTCGACGAACCCGGCTCCGGAATCAATGCGTATTTCCGCGACGGCGACGGCCATCTGCTGGAAGTGATCGCCCACCGGTACGTCCGGGAGGACGTGCTGCCGCAAGGGGGACCGCTCAAAGTCCTGTACTTGCGCGAAGTCGGTTTTCCCGTGGAAGACGTGTCCGAATTCCGCGGCTGGCTGTCCGGCCGATTCGGCATGAAGCTGGCGAAAGTGTTCGACGACTTCACCTTCGCCATCGGCGGAACGGCGCATGCCGTCATCGCGTCGAAGCAGCGGCGCTGGATTCCGATCCGGATGTACGCGCTGCCTCCGAACATGACCGTCACGTTCGGCGTCAGCGGCCGCCATACGCTGGAACGCATTCGTGAGTTGACGGCCGGGGAACCCATCCTGTCCTCGGGGGAAGACGAGCTGACCATCATGCGCAATGATTATCGCATCCGGTTTGCGGCGACGGATGTTCCGGCGGATATCGCCGTCCGTCTCAACCTGCCGTGATGAGCGGCGGAGCAATCGGGGCAAGTCGATGAGGGACCGCTCGCGGGGTGGTCCCTTTTGCGCATGCGGCCAAGCTGGATCAATTGAACACGCCGGCCGAACGCTCGCCGCCATGGCGGTGGAAATGGCGGAAGAGCGCCGGGAATGACGCATTTTGGGCATTGACAGGGTTAAAGCGCCCTTCTATTTTATTAATGAATGGGTAACTCACTCATAAAACAATATTGTGAGGAGAAATCCGGATGAGCAAAACGAACATTTTACCCGATCTGCTGCTGCGCAGTCGAAACCGGCGCAGAAACGCCAAGCTTCTGCGGATCGATTCGCCGGACGGCATCGCGGAATACCGGTTCGTCGACATCGGCGGCATCAAGCAGTGGGTGACGATCCGCGGAGAGGACCGCCGCAATCCCGTGCTGCTGTTCGTCCATGGCGGGCCGGCTTCTCCGTATTCCGTCTTCAGCCCGTTGCTGCGCGAATGGGAGAAACATTTCACGCTCGTGCAGTGGGATCAGCGCGGCGCGGGCAAGACGTTCCGGCGAAGCGGGAAAACGGCCGGCGGCTCCATCACGCTGGAGCGGCTCGCCCGGGACGGGATCGAGCTGTCGGAATATTTGCTGGAGCGGCTCGGGAAGCGCAAGATCATCCTGATCGGCAGTTCGGTCGGCAGCCTGATCGCGATGATGATGGTCCGATCCCGGCCCGACCTCTACCTTGCGTACGTCGGCACCGACCAGAACGCTCCCGATCCCGGATTTGATTGGTACGGGCAGGCGCTCGCCGCTCTCCGGGCAGCCGGCATTGCCAAGGGCATCCGGCTCCTGGAGCGGATGGGGCCGGACCCCGCCCGCTGGAAGCGGGAAGATTACGACCGTCTCAACCAGCACCTCGTGAGAGCGATCCGCGGCGTGCCCAACATGATCATGGATCTGATGCTGCCGTCCATGCTCGCTTCGCCGGATCATACTATCGGCGATCTCGTCGCAATTTTCCGGGGTATGACCCATTCCCTCGACCACTTGTTCGACGAGCTGATGACGTTCGACTTCTCCCGGATCGGGACGGCGTTCGACGTGCCGTTTTTCATCTTTCAGGGCGATACGGATCTTTTCACGCCGTTCGGGGCGGCCAGATCGTTCTTCGACCGGATCGAAGCGCCGCGCAAGTCGTTCGCCGTCATCCGGAACGCCGGCCACCTCGCCTGTTTCGCCCGGCCCGGGCAGTTTCTCGAAGAACTGGTCGGCAAGGTGCTTCCGCTGGCAGGTCAGCCGTCCCTTTCCGCTGATGCCGGGCGCGGCGGGGCGGTGGTATAATGGAGGAGGAGTGACGAAGAAGAGATCGGAGTTTGAGGTTCCATGTCCCCGTTAAGCAAAGAGCGACTGAAGCAAATCCGCGGAGAACGCAGGGAGCAGATCAAGAACGCCGCGCTTGCGGCGTTCGCCCGCCACGGATTTGCGGGCACCAGGACGAGCATGATCGCCGCCGAAGCCGGGATCAGCGAAGGGCTGATCTACCGGTATTACCGATCGAAGGACGAGCTGTACACCGAAATCGTCGGGGAATTGCTGGAAGCGGCTGACGCGGAACTGCAGCTTCTCGGGCAATCGCCCCTGCCGCCCTTCGAGTTGATCCGGACGCTTACGCGGAACATGCTGGACGAGAACAACCGGAACGCGTTCAGACTCGTCTTGCAGGCGCGGCGGGCGGACCGGATTCCGGACGGCGTCCGTGAGCTGCTCGCGCGCTATTCCGAAGACGCGCTGATCGACCGGCTGGTGCCGGTTTACGTCAGGGGGCAGCAATCGGGGCAGTTCGCGGACGGTGATCCCCGGCAGCTTCTGGCGTGGTATTTTACCGTTATCAACAGTCTTATTCTGCAGGATCCGGGCAAGGATGCGCACGGACTGCCGCCGGCGGACATGCTGATGCGGATGCTGGCCGGACCGTCATGACGGCCCGGACGCTCCGCCTGCTCTCACCGCCAGACGCCTGCTTGCGCCATGGGCGATGAGCGCCAGCACGAACGCCCCCGCGGAACAGCAGCCGAGGTCCGAAGCGCCGCCGATATCCAGGACGAGTCCCCCGACCATGGCCCCCAGGGCGGTGCCGAAGTAAATGGCCGAGTTGTGCAGGGAAAGCACGATGCCCGAAGCGGTGCCGGATATCCCGATCAGCCGGTGCTGCTGGGCGGGATTGAAGGCGTAGCCGCTGAATCCCCAGAGCGCCATCGACGCGCCGCCGAGCAGCAGCGGTCCGGTGTAGCCCGGAATTTCATGCAGCAGCGACAGGCCGATCACCGCCAACATCAACAGGAACAGCGTGAGAACGATGATGTTGTGCGAACCGTACCGGTCCACGGCATAGCCTCCGAATTGCACGCCGGCGAAGCTGGCAAGCCCCGTCAACAGCAGCACGAACGAGACCGTCCGTCCGGCAGCTCCGAACTGTCCGAAGATATCCGCGATATAGGTATAGACGAGAAAGACGTCGGTTCCCCACGTCAGGCTGGCAGCCAGCGCGGAAAGGATCAACGGCCGCTTGAGCTGCGACAGCCGCTCCCTCATCGATACGCTTTCCGGCGGTTCGACCTTGGGAAAAAACAGCCGGATGCCCGCCGCGGCCGCCGCCGACAGGCCCGCCACAACCCGGAACGGCAATCGCCAGTCCATCATGTACGTCAGCCAGGTCCCGGCGGGAACGCCGAGAATGAGCGCGACCGTCGCACCGCCGAGCACGAGCGACAGCGAGCGCCCGCGATGATCCGGGTCGGACAGGGCCGATGCCGCGGCCGCCGCCGGCGGAGCGAACAGTCCGGCGCCCGCCGCCGTGATCACCCGTCCCAGGAAGACAAGCCAGTAAACGTTCGCGAGACCGCAGAGCGCATTCCCCGCGGCAAATAGCAGCATGGCGCCCGAGAGCAGCTTCCTCCTTTCCGCCTTCCCCGTCAGCGTGGCCAATATCGGGGAACCGAACGCATAGGCGAGGGAGAACACGGTCACCAGCTGTCCTGCGGCCGAGACCGAAACCTCCAGATCCCGGGCCAGGGCAGGCAGCAAGCCCGCGATCATGAACGCTTCCGTTCCGATCACGAACATCCCCGCCGTCAGCAGCAGAATACGGCAGTTCATCATGACGGCCTCCTTTCAGACAGCCCCGATCAGATTCCGTTTGCGCTCCCGCGGCCAAGCGATCGGCTCCCGTGCGCACGGCCCTTGTGCCGCAAACCTATGACGACCCACAGCCCGTCGACCACGGCGAACGCGAGGACGACCCGCGGCGGGATGATCCTCCTGGTTGCCGCCCATATCAGGAAGCCGACAAATATGATCAGAAACCACCCGGTTTCCATCAGCGCCGTCCGGCTTCCCGGCCCCGTCAGATCGGACACCATGCCCGGCAGCGCGGGCAGCAGCAGCCCGCACGCCCCCGACGCGACGGCGTTCGTCGCAAGCACGTTCCGGATCAGCTTCTCCCCGACAAGCGTTTTTGCTTCCCTGACTGTCATCTGCACTTGCACCTCTTTTTCGATTTGGGATGGAACGCCCCCAGAATGGGAGAAAATCGACTGCCGTAACCACCCGTTTTCCTGCCATTCGGTGCCAAAGTGCAGAAAACCGTCCGGATTATGATCTATTTTAACGCCGTCCGGAGGATGGATCACCATTTTTGGTTTTATCTGCCGCCGCGGCTGGTGTAAAATGGAACGGAATGCAACCCGGAGGAGGAATCGGATATGGCGCAATTGACGTATCATGTGGCGACGACATTGGATCTGTTCATCGCGGACCCCAATGGAGTGGCGGACGAATCGGTTTTCCTGTACGCGGATGACGGCGGGGACTTTTTTGAAAGCGTCCGGAATTATGATGCCGTGCTGATGGGAAGCAGGACGTACGCGTACGGATTTCGGTACGGATTGAAGCCGGGGGAACCGTCCGGCATCGCGCAGGCGGTTCACCCCGATCTGAAGCATTACATCTTCTCCCGCGGATTGGACTTCGAATCGAATGAGAAGGTCGAGCTGGTCCGGGAGGATGCCGCTGCCTTTACCCGCAGACTGAAAAACGAAGGCAAGTACCAAAACCTGTGGCTGTGCGGCGGCGGCCTGCTGGCGGGCGAACTGCTGCGGCATCAGCTCATCGACACCCTGATCCTGAAGATCAATCCGGTGCTGCTGGGCGACGGCATTCCGTTGTTCGGTCCGGTGAAACAGAAGTTGAATCTGAAGCTGCTGAGCAGCAAAACGTACGACAGCGGCGTCGTATTGTCTTCCTATCAAATCATCTATCCTTCCTGAATCGGCTCCGTCACCCGTCCGCCGGCTGTCCGCTTCGCACGCCCGCGCCCGACAGGCGGCTCAGCCCGAACAAGGCCAAGGCCATAAGCGCCCACGCCCCGCCGAAATACCCGAGCATCGCGGCGGAACCGTATTTCACCACGAGCCCGCCCAGGAACGCGCCGCCCGCGCTGCCCAGGTAAATGGCGGAGGCGTTCAGCGAGAGGACGATCCCGGCGGACGGGCCGGACAGCCCGATGAGCCGGTGCTGCTGGGCGGGGTTGAACGCATAGCTGCCGATCCCGTACAGGGCGACGGCCGCCAGGGCGGCTCCCCGTAAGCCACCGAAGCCGGGCGCCGCGTGCAGCGCCGACATGGCCGCGAGCGAGACGACCAGCACGGACAGCGCCAGGGCGATGGTGCCGGCGGGGCCGATCCGGTCCGCGGCGTATCCGCCGAGACTGACGCCGGCGAAGCTGGCGATCCCGCCGACGAGGAGCACCAGGCTGATCGCTTCCCCTTCCGCTCCGAGCCCGCCGTACAGATCCGCGATATAGGTGTACACCGAGAAGATGGCGATGCCCCACAGCAGCGTCGTAAGCAGGGCGGACAAGATCGCCGGCCGTCCCAGATAAGCGAGCCGTTCCTTGAGCGGCACCGCGCCGGGGGACGGCATGACCGGGAAGAGCCAGCGGACGAGCGCCGCCGCCAGGAGGGAGCCGGCCGCCACCGCCAGGAACGGCATGGTCCAATCCGAAGCGATGGCCAGGTACGTCCCGGCCGGGACGCCCAGGATCAGCGACACGGTCTGGCCCCCGATGACCGCCGACAACGCGCGCCCGCGCTTGTCGGGCGCCGCCAGGGCGGCAGCGGCGGCGGACGCGGCCGGCGCGAACAGGCCCGCCGCCGCGGCCGCGATGATCCGCCCCGCGAGCGTCACCCCCGTACGACAGCCCGGTGCCGCAGATGACATTCCCCGCAGCGAAGAGCAGCAGCGATCCGACAAGCAGCCGCCGCCTTTCCGCCCGTCCCGTCATCGTCATCAGAACGGGCGAGCCGACGGCATACACGAGCGAATACACGGTGACCAATTGGCCGGCGGCGGACACCGAAACCTGGAACGCATCGGCGATTTCGGGAAGCAATCCCGCGATCATGAACGTTTCCGTGCCGATGACGAACGAGCCGAGCGCGAGAAGCAAGATGCGAACATTCATTCCGTTTCACCCCGATCGTATCCGTTTGCGCGCTTCACATCGTCTGGCCGTTGTCCGCCGTGATGATCTGCCCGGTCATCGCTTCCTGCTCCAGGACAGCGCAGATCAATTGCGCGATGTCTTCGGGCTCCGCGATGCGCCGCAGCAGCAGCCGGGGAGCGAACTGCTTCATCTGCTCTTCCCGCCCGGCCCACCACCGGGTTGCGACGGCGCCCGGCACGACGCAGTTGACGCGTACGCGGGGCTTCAGCGCGTGCGCCAGCGATTTCGTCAGCCCGTGCACGGCCGCCTTGGAGACGGCGTAGGGCAGGGAGGAGCCGAGCCCCGTCAGGCCGGCGATGCTGCCCACATTGACGATCGCACCCAGCCGGTTCGCGGCCATGTACGGCGCGACCACCCGCGCACAGAAGAACATCCCTTTGACATTGATGGCGTACAGCTCGTCCCACACCTCCTCGTCCGCGGCTTCCAGATCGTCGAACGGCAGATGCCGGGTGATGCCCGCGTTGTTCACGAGCGCATCCACCGATCCGCAATCGCGCGCGATCGCGGCAACCATCCCGCGGACTTCGTCGTCCCGGGACACGTCGGCCCGGAAAGCTTGCGCGCGCCCGCCCGCCTGCCGGATCGTCCGCACCGTATCTTCGGCTTCGGCCTCCGAGCGCGAATAATTGACGGCGACGATCGCGCCGCGCTCCGCGAGCGCATGGCTGGTTGCCCTTCCGATGCCCGTTCCGCCTCCCGTGACCAGCACCACCTTGTTCCGCAATTCCATTGTGATCGCTCCCTTTTCGGTTCCGGATTTGATTTCATTTTAAAGCGGCGTCTTGGTTTTGTATAATTGAATATCATAAATAAAACATTCAAAAATATTGAATTCGGAGCGATTGGCATGGACCTGAAAGCCATCAAAACCTTTCACCTGATCGCGAAATACGAAAGTTTCATCCGCGCGGCGGAAGAGCTGAACTATTCGCCGTCCGCGGTGACGATGCAGATCCGCAAGCTGGAATCGGATATGGGCGTGACGCTCATCGAGCGCGGCAAACCGTTCCGCCTGACCGAAGCGGGAAGGCTGTTCCGCGAGCAGAGCCTGCCCCTGATCCGGCACATGGAGCAGCTGCAGGCCATCATGGCGGACTGGGAGACGGGCGAGGCCGGGCACGTCCGGCTCGGCGTGACGGAGCCGACGGCCAGCCACCGGCTGCCGCTCCTTCTGAAGACCTTCCTGGAGCGGCATCCGAACATCCGGGTCTCCGTGGACATCGCCGACACGCCGACGCTGACCGACCGGGTGTTGAGAGGGGATCTCGATCTCGCGCTCTGTTCCTCGCCGGACACGGGAGAGGAGCTTTACTATGAGGCATTGTTCAAAGAGCCGTTCGCGGCGCTGCTGCCGGAAGACCATCCGCTCGCCGGGAAAACGGCCATTGACGCGGGCGATTTCCGCGAGCACCGGCTGCTCGTGACATCGGCGGCGTGTCCGTACCGCCGAAAGCTCGAGATGACGCTCAAGGATGCGGGCAACGTGCCGACGGATGTGATGGAGATCGGGAGCATGACGGCGCTGAAGTTTTATGTCGCCGGCGGACTCGGCATCGCCCTTGTGCCCGAAATTTCGCTCGAGCCGCTTCCCCCGGGGACGGTGGTTCGTCCGCTCGCAGGGGATTTGTCCATCGACATGGCGTTCGGCATGCTGTATCCGAAGACGGGCGCTCCGTTCACGCGGGCGGCGTCCAGGCTGTACCGGTTCCTCAAGGATGAACTTCGTCAAAACGCATTGAACCCGATCGACGTCTCCGACGACTCACCAATAGAAAGCCGGTGAAGCGCGCTGAAAGCGGCGAAGGCTCTCCGGAGCGCGGATCGGCGAAAGCATGGAATTGACAAAAGACTCCGGCGCCAGATTATACTGGACGATGAAGGGAGGAGATCGGAGTGGCAAAGCAATTTGCCCGATTAACTGCCCGCTCATGCAAAGCCTGATGATTGGGGCGATACTTTGCATGGGCTGAATCTTCATCGCCCTGCCTCGGTTCGTTTCAAGGCATCAGGCTTTGCACCTTGATTTTGCATGACAAAAATTAAGGAGTGGGCCATCGGCGTCTCCGCCGTCATGGCGCTGACGCTGCTGCTCGCGTTCCGGCTGCCGGCCGCATCCGGCGGCGGGCAGGCCGCCGGGGCGCGGCAGGACTGAAGCTTGTTCATAGCAAGGAAGCCCGCCGTCATGGCGGGCTTCTCCCGTTTCAGCGGGAATCTGTGCGTCACGGCGATGGCGGCACGGAACCCGGAGACGGCGCATCGCGGGACAGAAGCCTCCGGATCTCTTCCGGCATGAACCTGTAGGACTGCCCGCAGATGCGGCACAGAATTTCAACGGGTTCGTTTCGTTCGCAGGCCGCGGCCAGCTCGCCGGTTCCCAACGCATGCAGCATCGGAAGCATCATCGCTTTGGAGCAGCCGCAGTACGCTTGCACCCGGACTTCATCCAAAACGTCAATGTCGTCAAACAGAAGGAACGGCAGCTTCCGGAACGCACCGCCTTCCGCATTTGAAAGCGAAATATGCGGCAGTCGCCGCGCCGCTTCCCGGATGCGGTCCATCAATCCTTCCGGCGCGCCGGGAAGCAGCTGCGCCAGAACGCCGACACCCGTCCGGACGCCGCCGTCGTCATCATAGTCGATATGAATCGCGAAGTGGGTCGGCGTCTGCTCGCTCTGGTTGAAATAATGCGTCAGGTCATCGACGATGTTCCGGCGGGGCATGTCCGTAATGCCCGTCACGTTCCGGTTCATGCCCACATCCTTGACCATCTGGATGAACCCTCTGTCGCCGATGAGCTGCGGGACGGACAGCCTGTCCAGATCTTCGGGAGCCGCGTTCAGCCATCCTTCGCCCAGATGCCCGCGCACGTTGCCCAGGGCATCGACATCGGCATACCAGGCGCATCCCGGGCGGCTCGCCTTCACTTTCAGGCTGAGGCGCTGATGATCTTTGAGCGTTCCCGAGAGCAGGCTCGCGGCTGAGACGGTCAGGGCGAACGCATGACGCACCCGTCTGCTTCTGACGGCGGGCCGGCGGCAGATGGTGTTCAGCAGGTCCGCATTGTTCACGAAAAAGATGCGGGCTTGCCGGCGACAGGCCAATGTTTTGATCAACAGATTCTCCGCTTCCATGATTCCGCCCCCTTGAGGACATGATCGGTCGGAGCCGATTATAAATCCTGACGCAGCGTCAGGTTCAAGATCCAATTATGCCTGCGGGGAGGGAACGATTGTGTCCGAGCGAGGCTGGACGATCGGCAAGCTGGCGAAGCGGGCCGGGCTCACCGTCCGCGCGCTGCATCATTATGACCGGATCGGCCTGCTGACCCCTTCGCAATATACCGAGGGGGGACACCGGCTGTATTCCCTGGACGATCTGGTGAAGCTCCAGCAGATTGTGTCGCTCAAGGAGCTGGGGTTTCGCCTGAAAGAGATCAAAGCCATTCTGGACGATCCCGGATATGACCCGGCGGAAATGCTTGAGTTGCAGCTTTCCCGTCTGGACGAACAGATTCGGACGTTGGTCGGACTGCGGGATAAGCTGCGCGCGCTGCGCGGGCATTTCCGCGCGGGGAAGAAGGCGGCCGGCGAGCAGTTCCTGACGGTCATGCGCATGATGAACATGGCGCGAAGTCCGCATTTTACGGCCGGGCAGATCCATGATCTGAGCGAACGGTACTTGGCTGCGGGGCATGATGAGGACAAGCAGGCCGAGATCCGGCGGATGCTGGACGAATTCCGAAGCTGCCGCGATACGGGGAAGACGCCGGATGATCCCGGCGTGCTGGCGTTGGCGCGGCGCTGGAAGGAGGTCATGGACGCGCTCGACCTGGCAAGCCCCGGGCTTGTCCGGTCCGCGGAGCGGTATTACAAGGAGAACCCCGAGGATGGGCTGATTTACGGCCTGGACCGGGAGCTGTATTTGTTTATTAAAAAATCTTTGTCGCGAGTTGTCACAGATTCGTCCTCCGGCCTGTCATAGGGGTAAGACGAAAGACGGAGGGTGATTGCTGTGACACAATCGAAAATCGTTATCATCGGCAGCGGCATTGCCGGGCTGGTAGCGGCCTGCGATCTCGCCAGGGCGGGGAAGCCGGTCGTCGTGCTGGAGAAAGCGGAGAAATTCGGGGGACGGGCGATGACCATTCAGAAGAACGGCGCCTTGTTCAACCTCGGCGGCCACGCGTTGTACCGCGGCGGGGCGGCGGACCGGATATTCCGGGAATTCGGGCTTGCGCTGAGAGGCGGCAGCCCTCAATGTGTCCGTCCTCTGGAACGGAAACGTGATGCCGCTGACCCGGTTCCTGTTCAGCGGCCGCTTCACCTGGTCCGCCAGGGTCGAACTGACGCGGGCGCTTGCGAAAATCATGCGCCTCGATCCGTCTGCCGACGATGTCATGAACATCAATCTCCGCACGTGGATCGAAGAACATTTCCGCGAGCCGATGGGCCGGAATCTCCTCTACTCGCTGGTCCGCACCGGCACCTTCACCAACGCGCCCGACCGGCAATGCGCCGGAACGGCGCTCGGGCAGGTCCGCCGATCGCTCCGTCCCAATTCGGTGCTCTACGTGGAAGGCGGATGGCAGTCGATCGTCGATCAATTGCGGGAAGCCGCGGTCCGGGCGGGAGCGGAACTGGTCCCTTCGGCCGGCGTCGCCGCCATCGAGCATGACGGGCAGGTCCGCGGGCTGCGCCTGACCGACGGTTCGCAGATCGAAGCCGGGCATGTCATCGCCGCCGTGCCGCCGTCCGTAACGTTCCGCCTCGTGCGGGATGCGGAGCGGACTGCGCTGCGGATCTGGAAAGATCAGGCGATACCGGCGACGGTCGCCTGCCTGGATCTGTGCCTCAGACGGCTGCCGGCTCCGCGCAACCGGGTCGTGTTCGGCATTGACGAACCGGTGTTTTTCTCCAACCATTCCGGACCGACGCCTTCGCTGGCGAAGGAAGGCTATGTGGTGCACGCGGTCAAATATCACGGCATCGGGGAACATGATCCGCGCAAGGACGAGGCGATGCTGGAGCGGGCGATGGACGCCATTCAGCCGGGTTGGCGGAAGGAAGTCATCGCGCGCCAGTACTATCCGAATTTGACGGCCGTGTACGATTACAACCACATTGACCGGCTGGACCGCAAGCCGGGGCCGGCCGTGCCGCAAGTGCGCGGACTCTACGTCGCGGGCGACTGGGCCGGCCACGGGGAGCTGCTGGTCGACGCGGCGGCGGCGAGCGGAAGACGGGCGGCGCTGAAGCTGCTGGACGACCTCCGGACGGAGAATGTTTCGCGCCTTCATGTCGCCTCGGCAGGAAGATGAGCGTCCGCGGAGAAATAGAAATTGGATATTACAGGAAAGTGTGGCGATGGCCGTGCCGGGCGATGACGCGTATCAGGAATCGGTGTACAAGTCGCTGAAGCCGCTGCTGTTCTCGCTGGCTTATCGGATGCTCGGGAGCGTCATGGACGCCGAAGATGTCGTGCAGGAATCGTTCATGGCGCTGGAACGGACGGGGTCGGACCATATCGCCAACGTCCGCGCCTATCTGTGCAAGACGGTGACCAACCGATGCCTCAATCTTCTGCAGTCGTCCGCGAAGAAGCGGGAACTGTATCAGGGCCCGTGGCTGCCCGAACCGCTCATCGGCGAGCCCGGCCGGACTCCGGAGGCGGACGATCCGCTGCAGTCCTACGTGCACAAGGAATCGCTCGCTACGGCCTACATGCTGCTCCTGCAGCAGTTGTCCTACGTGGAGCGGGCCGTGTTCCTGCTGCGCGAGGTGCTGCAGTACGACTACGACGAGATCGCCGACATCGTCGGCAAGAGCAGCGTCAACTGCCGGCAGATTTACCATCGCGCGAAGCGCAGCCTCGGCAGCCGCGCGTCCGAAGCGCGGGGAGAGGTTCCTCCGGCGGATTCGGCCGCGGCCGCTCCGGCCCGGCTGGTCGAGCAGTTCGTGCACGCCCTGGCGAATGCCGACGTCGACCGGCTGATGCATTTGCTGTCGGCGGACACCGCGCTGACGATGGACGGCGGCGGCAAGGTGACCGCGCTGCCGCGCACGGTCGTCGGCAGCAAGCGGATCGCCGTCTTCATGGCGACGATGCCCGACGTGCTGCCGCCGGACGCGGCTTTTCATCTGGCCGAAGTCAACGGCCTGCCCGGCGTCGTCGTGCAGTCGCAGGGGCAGACGATCGGCGTCGCTTCCTTCGACTACGCGGGCGGCCGCATCGCGGCGATCTACATCGTCGTCAATCCGGATAAGCTGCGCCATGTGGCGCTGATGCAGGGGGGACATTCATGAGCAGATTTCGCATGCTCGACGAACTGCTGAACCGACTTACGGAGGATAAACTGCCGGGCTGCGCGTGCGTCGTGTCGCGGCACGGGAAGGTGCTGTATGAAGGCTATGCCGGTTCGGCCAACCTGGAGCAGGGAAAGCCGATCACGCCCGATACGGTGTACCGCCTGTTCTCGATGACGAAGGTGGTCGTATGCACGGCGGCGCTGATGCTGTATGAGCGCGGGCATTTCCTGCTGGACGATCCGCTCGCCGCGTACATTCCGGAATACGAGGGACCGTCGGTGGTCCGGAATCTGCCGGACGGCGGGATCGACTATGAGCCCGCCGGGAATCCGATTCGCATCAAGCCCCTGTTCACCATGACGTCCGGAATGCCTTACCACTTCGGCGACTCCGAACCGGAGCGGAAAATCCGCCGGGTGCTCGACGAGCTGCGGGAGACGCACGGCAACTACGATCTGCAGACGGAAGTGCGGGCGATGGCGAAGGCGCAGGTGCCGCTCGCCTTCGAACCCGGAACCCGCTGGCTGTACGGCTACAGCCATGATGTGCTCGGCGCGCTGATCGAAGTCATCTCCGGGAAGACGCTCGGACGGTTTCTGCAGGAGGAAATTTTCGATCCGCTGGGAATGAAGGACACCGGCTACCGCTTCAAGGGCGATATTGCGGAACGGATGGCGTCCGTGTATCAGAAGTCGGAAGACGGCAAGCTTGTCGAAGTGCCCGGACCGATCGATATTCTCCATCATCCGGAGGCGAAGTACGAGGGAGGCGGCGTCGGGCTCTATTCCACGGCCCGGGATTATGCGGTCTTCACGCAGATGCTCGCCTGCGGCGGCGTGTACAACGGCGAGCGCATCATCGGGCGGAAGACGATCGAGCTGATGCGGCGGAACCACCTGAACGAGCAGCAGATGAACGACTTCGCCAACGGGCATCATGCCGGCTACGGCTACGGGCTCGGCGTGCGGACGCTTGTCGATCCGGCCGCGGCGGGCGCCAACAGCTCCATCGGTGAATTCGGGTGGAGCGGAGCCGCCGGCACCTGGACGTCCATCGATCCGGCCGAAGGCGTGTCGATCGTCTTCATGCAACAGATGTATCCTTCGATCTACGACGAGTATGTCCATCACCGCGTGCGCAACGCGGCGTACGCGTGCATCGATTGATCCCAAGCAATTGCAGCCCGCATCCGATTGCCGGATGCGGGCTGCTTCGTTCCTCATGCGCCTTACGCCGGCGACGCGCCGCTCGCTTGCTCGAGCAGCTTCGCTTTCCGCCAGCCCCCGAACTTGTAGTACAGGGCGTTGAGCAGCGCGGCCATCGCGAAGCTGGCCGGGAAGCTCCACCAGACTGCATCGAGGCCGTAATAATTCCCGAGTACCGAAGCGAGCGGGATGCGGATGATCATAAGGGCGATGAACGAGATGATCATCGGCACCATGACGGCCCCCGCCGAGCGGACGACGCCGGCCATCACGTTGAAGATGCCGAAAATGATAAACGACCAGAGCGTCAAGTTGTTGATATGCATGCCGATTTCAATTGCGCCGGCGTCCCCCGACAGGAACAGGCTGACCGTCTCGCGGTTGAACAGCAGCAGGATGAGCACAAGCGCGCCGGTCAGCATCACGTTGAAACCGATGCCGACGCCGGTAATGCGGCCTACCCGATCCCAACGGCGCGCGCCGATGTTCTGCGCCGCCATCGAGGTGGCCGCGCCGCCGATGGCCAGTGCGGGCATCTGGACATAGCTCGAGATCTGGTTCGCGATGCCGAACGCGGCCGTCGCCTCGGTGCCGTAGCCGTTCACGATATGGATGAGCAGCAGGTTGCTCAGCGACACGATCACCATGTTGAGGCCCATCGGGATGCCTTTCTGGATCGTCAGCTTGACGATCCGCCAGTTCATGCGCAGCAGGTGCAGTTCGTCCCGCGTTATCCGCAGGAAGTATTGCTTGCCGTACAGATACGCCAGAAGCAGAATCAGGCTGACGAACTGGGCGATCAGCGCGGCCGTCGCGGAACCGGCGATGCCCATCTCGGGGAACGGGCCGTATCCCCGGATCAGCAGCGGATTGAGTCCGATGTCCAGCACGGTGGACAGCAGCAGGAAATAGAACGGCGTCTTCGAATCGCCGGCGCCGCGCATGACGGCCATGATCAGGTTGAAGCCGAACATGAACGGCGTGCCCGCGAACATGATGCGCGTGTAGATCACCGCCATGTCCATGGCTTCCTCCGGCGTGTTCAGCAGCTCGAGGATGAGCGGCGAGAACAGGATGCCGAGCACGCCGGTGATGATGGACAGGATGAAGAAAAAGCTGGTGCTGGTGCCGACGACTTTTTTCGCTTCTTGAATCCGCTGCGCTCCCAGATTCTGCCCCAGCAGGATGACCGACGCCATCGAGATGCCGAAGATGGCGCTGATCAGGAAGAACATCAGAAAGTTCGCGTTGGACGTTGCCGCCAGGGCTGTCTCGCCGAGCAGGCGGCCGACCCAGATCGAGTTGATGGAACCGTTCAGCGTCTGCAGCACATTGCCGAGCAAGATCGGCAGCGAAAAGACGAACAGCGTTTTGGCGATCGGCCCTTCCGTCAGGCTGGGCGCGGCCGCCTTGGACCGTGACGTTGGCATGGTATGTGCGGTCTCCTCTTTCCCCTCGGGACAAACGCCCTTATTCTCCAGCTATTATACACCCGGCGAGGGGAGAAATGGAAATGCAGCCGGGACCGCATCTGGAGCGTTCCGGCCGGCTCATGCGGTGCCGGAGAACATTTTCCGGTATTGATTGGCGCTGACGCCGGTGTACGCTTTGAATTTCTTGTAGAACCAGTCCAGGTCCGAATAGCCGACTTCGCTTGCGATCTCATACACTTTCAGGTGCGTATGCGCAAGCAGCGATTTGGCCTTTTCCATGCGCTGCCGCAGCAGATACTCGTTGAACGTCATATTCTCGTGTTCTTTGAATTTCTGCCCCAGATAAGAACAGTTGAAGTGCAGGATGCGGGCAATCTCTTTCAGGGTGATGTTCTCGTGCAGCGAATCCCGAACGTACGTTTTCACCTGATCGATGATGCCGGATGGAGAAGAAAGCGCTTGCGTATTTTCGCCGGACAGGCCGGACGGATAAGCGGAAGCGGTTTCGATTTCGCTTTTGACGGTTTGCAGGCTTCGCAGCAGCTCGTCGGACGATACCGGGTCGGGCAAATAGTCGCTGACCTTGTAACGCATCGCTTTCCGGGCCAGATGGAAACTTTTCCTTCCGCCGACGAGAATGATCGGGATGCGGCTTTTCTGACGGATCTGGTCGCACAACTGCATGCCGCGGGTGTACTCGCGCCGAATGTTGATCAGCACAAGCGAGAACAGGCGCCGGGACATCAAAGACATGGCGTCCGCAGACGTCTCGGCCCATCCTTCCACGGCAAATCCCCAGCGGTTCCGCTCGATCATCTTCTTGATTTTTTCCCTCGAATGATCATTCGGATCAACCAGCAGCACCGGATGCATGATGTTCGCCCCCTGCCCATCATTATTCGGAGCCCGTCGTCTCGAGGAATGACGACGCTGTCAGTTTTCATTATGGAAACCGCACGGAACACCGACAATGTGCTTTTCTTTGCATTGCTCGCCGTTGTTTACTTGTTGCTCCGAAGTTCGGCTCCGAAGTCCGGCGCAAGGCGGGTCTGCCGGTTTTGATCCTATCGTTTGCCGGGTGAAAGATCTGGTGTCCGTCCGGTTGTTGCCTCTCGTTTGTAAGCGCTAAACTCTTTGGCGAAGTCAACCGAACGAGGGGGATTCGAAATGCGGATTCGCACCATGGCCATGCTGCTGTGCGCATTGCTCCTGCTGCTGGCCGCATGCAGCGGAGGCGGCTCGAGCAATAACGGCAACAATGACAGCACCGGTTCGTCCGGAAACGAGACAACCGTCGACACGGAGACCGGGGACGAGCCGGTCGACGAGACGGAAGATTTGGACGATGACGTGTACCGGACGCCGGAGATGGATTTCGACCTGGGCGGCAAGACGATCCGGATCGTGTCGTGGTGGGACATGACCATTCCGGAAAACAATCCGGACAACATCCAGCGGAAACAAAACCTGGAAGCGTTGATGGCCAAGCACAACTTCAAGGTGGAATATATCGCGATCGATTACGGCGAATATCAGCAGAAAGTGACGGCGTCGCTGCTCGCCGGCGAACCGATCGGCGAGATCGTCCGGCTGGGCAAGACGTACACCGTGCCGGCGCTGGTCAAGCAGGATCTGCTCTGGCCGATCGACGAGTACACGAAGAACGCCAACGCGTTCAACCAGAAAGTGACGAATGAATACTACACCTACCAGGGCAGAGGCTACGGATTTTCCGAAAACCACGCCAACCTGGTCCAGGGCATTTTCTACAACCGCACGCTGATGAATCAGCTCGGCATCAAACCGCTGCAGGAATATGTCAACGAAGACAACTGGAATTGGGACACGTTCATCCAGGTGGCCAAGGATGCCAACCGGGATACGAACAACGACGGCAAGCTGGATACCTGGGGCCTCGCCAACCGGGGGCTGCTCGAATTCGCGCTCGCTTCCAACAATACGTCGCTCACGAAGGATGACAAACAAAATCTCGATGATCCGAAAACGCTCGAGTCGCTCAACTTCGTCTCGCGTCTCGTAACCGAACAGGTGAGCAGACCGACGGAAGGCGGCAACTGGACGGAGCCCGGCCAGTTCTTCCGCCAGGGCAACACGCTGATGTATGCGGGCGCGCTGCATGAGCTCAGCGGCATCAAGACGGATATGCCGGATGCCGACATCGGTTTCGTGCCGTTCCCGAAGGGGCCGAGCGCGACGGAGTACCATTCCTTCGAAGCGCTGTACCAGGCGCTCACGATCCCGAAGGCCATTCCGAATCCCGAACAGCTCATGTATATCTGGGAGAAAATCAACGATATCGATTCGGTCTACGATTACCCGGACCAAGGCTGGTACGAGACGCTGTTCACGAATGAAGACGACATCAACAACGCGAGAATGGTCGCGCCCAACATGCTCGTGCTGGATCACCATACCTTCCCGAACCTCGGCTACTACGATTTTGAAGGCGAGCTGAACAGCGGCGTGTCGGTTTCCACCGTCGTTGAAAAATACAAGCCGGTCTTCCAGGCGGCCATCGACGAAGTGTACGGATCGTAGACACGCGCAAACGGAACGGTGACCGACAGTCCCCGCATAGAACGCTTCTATCCGGGGACTGTCGTCCAATTTCGATCTTGTGTCGCAGGAGAGGAGAATGGTGAACATCCGCAAGAAGAGGTACGCGTACCTTGCACTCGTGCTTGCCGTTCTTTTTTTGTCTGTCTGGATGTTTAACCGTTCGGATGGCTCCGGCAGCGGCGGGCGCGTCCGGGCGATGGCCGATTTCGTTGCCGTGACGGACGAAAGCTTGGGCAACGGGTATGACCGTTACCTGGCCGGCCATGCCGGCGCGGAACGGCCGGACGAAGTGATCCGCATCGAGGGAGAGGACTTTGTCGAGACCGTCGGAGACGGCTTCGCGGTTGTGGACCGTTATGAAGGGCTCGACGGGACAGCCGTCCTGACGCCGGAGACGGGTTCGATCAGCTGGGATGTTCCGGTGAGCCGCCCGGGACTGTACAACATCCGCATTCATTATTATCCGGTTCAGGGCAAAAGTTCGGCTGTCGAGCGGTCGTTCAGCATCAACGGCGAAATCCCTTTCAAAGGGGCGGAACTGCTGCTGTTCGACCGGACATGGGGCAACCGGCACGATACGATCCGCAGGGACGACCGGGGGAATGATCTGCGGCCGACCCAGGTCGAGAAACCGGCCTGGCGGATCGCTTCGTTCACGGACAGTGAAGGGGATGTCGACGAGCCGTACGCGTTCCATTTCGACAGGGGCGTGCAGCGCATCACCCTGACGGCGCTGCGGGAGCCGATGGCCATCGATTACATCGAACTGTACCAGGAGCCGGAAATTAAGTCGTACGAAGAGGTCAGGAAAGGTTATGAAGCGGATGGGCTGAAGCCGGCCAGCAATCAACTTGTGATCCTCCAGGCGGAGGATGCGGTGCTCAAGTCGTCGCCGACCCTGTATCCGCTGGCCGACCGGTCGAGTTCGTCGGTCGAGCCGTACCACGTATCCAAGATCCGGATCAACACCATCGGCGGACTGAACTGGAAGCTTCCCGGTCAGTGGATCGAATGGGAGTTCGAAGTGGAAGAGGACGGCTTGTATCATATCGCGCTGAAGCGCAAACAGGACCAGCTGCGCGGCCTGTTCGCCACCCGCAGCATCATGATCGACGGACAATATCCGTTCCGGGAAATGAAGCGGGTCCGGTTTGACTTCGACATGAAATGGAGAACGGACGTCCTGGGCGAGGAGGAGCCTTATTTCTTTTATTTGACCAAAGGCAAGCACCGGATCCGCATGCAGGTGACCCTCGGCGAGATCGCGCCGCTCATCCGGACGATCGAGTCGAGCGTGCTTCAGCTTAACGAGCTGTATCGGAAAATCGTCATGATCACGTCCAACACGCCGGATCCCTACCGCGACTATCAATTGGAGAAGCGGATTCCGGACATGCTGGACGTCCTCGGGAAGCAGGCCGACACGATCCGCAGCGTGGCGGATTATCTGGAACAGACGACGGGCGAACGGAGCGACAAAGTCGCCGTTCTCCATACGATGGTCCACCAGCTGGAGGAAATGGCGGCGCATCCGGAGACCGTCGCCAGACGCCTGAATTCCTTCAAAATCAATGTCGGCGCCCTCGGCACCTGGCTGCTGACCGTGCGGGAGCAGCCGCTGACGCTGGATTATCTGGTCATCTACTCTCCCGACCGGAAACCTCCGCGCGCGGAAGCGACGCTGCTGGAGCGGATCAAGCACGAACTCGGCTCCCTCGTCGCCTCGTACACCGAGGATTACGACAGCATCGGCAACATCGGCGGCGGGGACCGGTCGATCACGGTCTGGATTACGACGGGGCGGGATCAGGCGCAGGTGCTCAAAGGGCTGATCGACGACTATTTTACGCCCGAGACGAACATTGCCGTGAAGCTCAGACTCGTGCCGGCGGAGATTCTGCTCCCGGCCACTTTGGCAGGCGAAGGGCCGGACGTCGCCCTGCAAGTCGGCGAGGAAGTGCCGGTGAACTACGCCATGAGAAGCGCGGCGATCGACTTGTCTACGTTCCCCGATTTTGCGGAAGTGGCGGAACGGTTCCGCGAAAGCGCCTTGACGCCTTACCGGTACGGCGGAGGCGTGTATGCGCTGCCGGAGCAGCAGATGTTCCCGGTAATGTTCTACCGCAAGGACATTCTGGAGGAGCTCGGCCTGACGCCTCCCGAGACGTGGGAGGAGGTCTATCACATGATCTCCGTGCTGCAGAAGAAAAACATGGAGTTCTACCTGCCGCTCGAGAACACGCTGAACAACGCGAACCTGGTGCCGAACGCGGCGTTCGCCATGCTGCTCTATCAGAACGGCGGCGAGTTCTACACGGACGACCAGAAGCGCAGCGCGCTGGACTCGGATACGTCCATGGACGTGTTCAAACGGTGGACGCAGTTCTACACCAGCTACAAGTTTCCGCTGACCGCCGATTTCCCGAACCGGTTCCGGACGGGCGAGATGCCGATCGGCATAGCGGACTATACGATGTACAACATGCTCTCGGTATTCGCGCCGGAAATCAAGGGGTTGTGGGAATTCACCCTCGTCCCCGGCACGGTGCGGGAGGACGGAACCGTGCGCCATGATGTGGCCAGCCACACCACCGCCGCCGTGATGCTCCGGCAGGTGAAAGACAAGGACGCGGCCTGGACGTTCCTGAAGTGGTGGACGGACAAGGACACGCAGATGATGTACGGCCGCGAGATGGAGGCGCTCATGGGCGAGGCGGCGCGCTACCCGACGGCGAATGTCGAGGCGCTCGCGGAACTGCCGTGGCCGGTCAAAGACTACAAGAAATTGGAAGAACAATGGAAATGGGTCAAAGGCATTCCGCAAGTGCCGGGCGGATACTTCACCGGCAGACATCTGGACAACGCCTTCCGCCGGGTGGTCAATGCGAACGAGAATCCCCGCGAAGCCTTGTCGGATTATGTCCTGTACATCAACGACGAAATCGCGCTCAAGCGCAAAGAGTTCAATTTGCCTTAAGCAGCCGGGGGTGAGCCCATGCAAGCCGAAACGGCCCGACACACCGTGCCCGGCCTTTCCCGTGCGAAGAAGCAGTCGCGATTGGCCGGTCTGGTGCGAGAGTTGAAGCGAAACAGGCACTACTACATCCTGATCGGCCCGTACATGCTCATTTTCTTTACCTTCACGGTCATACCGGTCGTGGTCTCGATGGGGCTCAGTTTCTTCTATTTCAACATGCTTGAATTTCCCCGATTCGTGGGGTGGCAGAATTATACGCGGCTCTTTCTGGATGACGACATCTTCATCATCGCCTTGAAGAATACGTTCATTTTCGCGCTCATTACCGGTCCGGTCAGCTATCTCGCCTGCTTCCTGTTCGCCTGGATCATCAACGAGCTGTCGCCCAAGATCCGGGCCTTCATGACGCTGGTGTTCTACGCGCCGTCCATCTCCGGGAACGTGTTCTTCATCTGGCTGATCCTGTTCTCGGGCGACAGCTACGGTTATCTGAACGGCTTTCTGATGCGGTACGGTTTCATTCTGGAGCCGATCCAATGGCTGACGAACGAGAAGTATATCCTGTCCATCGTCATCATCGTCCAGCTGTGGCTCAGCCTCGGCACCAGCTTCCTCGCCTTCATCGCCGGATTTCAGACGATCGACAAGACGTTGATCGAAGCGGGAGCGGTGGACGGCATCAAGAACCGCTGGCAGGAACTGTGGTACATCACGCTGCCGTCCATGCGGCCGCAACTCATGTTCGGCGCTGTCATGCAGATCACCGCCTCCTTCGCCGTCGCCGATATCTCGATCGCGCTGGCGGGGTTCCCGAGCGTCAACTATGCGGCGCACACCGTGGTCACCCATCTCATGGACTACGGCACGATCCGCTTCGAGATGGGCTATGCGTCCGCCATTGCGACGGTTCTGTTCCTCATCATGATCGGGACGAACCTGATGACGCAGAAGCTGCTGCGGAAGGTGGGGGAATGACATGACCTACAAACTGTGGTTGGCCTTTCGCATCCGCAGAAGGTTGAACCGTTCGTTCACCGTCAGTTTCATTCTGTTCGCGTTTCTCGGCGTATTCGGCTGTTTCTCGGCCATCCCGCTCATCTACGCGGTGAACAACGCGTTCAAGCCGCTGGACGAACTGTTTATTTTTCCGCCGCGGATTTTCGTGCGCAATCCGACGCTGGACAACTTCTACGACCTGGTGGCCCTGATGGGGAACTCCTGGGTGCCGCTGTCGCGGTACATCGCCAACACACTGCTCATTACGATCATCGGGACGGCCGGACATATTCTGCTGGCCTCCATGGCGGCCTACCCGCTGGCGAAGTACCGTTTTCCGGGTTCCCGGACGCTGTTCTCGATTGTGGTGCTGTCGCTCATGTTCTCGGGTCATGTCACCGCCATTCCCAACTACATGGTCATGTCCTGGCTCGGATGGATCAACACGCACGCGTCGATCATCGTGCCGTCGCTCGCCTTCTCGCTCGGCCTCTTCCTGATGAAGCAGTTCATGGAGCAGATTCCGGACGCCCTGCTGGAAGCGGCCAAGATCGACGGCGCGAGCGAATACCGGATTTACTGGAGCATCGTCATGCCGAACGTAAAACCGGCGTGGCTGACGCTGATGATTCTGCAGTTCCCGATGCTGTGGGGAAGCGACGGCGGCAGCTTCATTTACAGCGAAAACCTGAAGACGCTTCATTACGCGCTGGGGCAAATTTCGCTCGGCGGCATCGCCCGGGCGGGCGTCGGGGCGGCGGTCGCGCTCATTCTGATGATCGTGCCGATCACGCTCTTCGTCATCTCCCAGAGCAACGTCATTCAGACGATGGCCTCATCCGGGATGAAAGATTAGGAAGGGGGCGCAGGATGCGGATGAGCATGCGGATCAAACACGTCGTCGTCCTCCTGGCGATGGCCGGTCTGCTCGGCGCGGGCATGGGCACAGCGGCCGCCCGGGCCGACGGCGTCCCCGTGGCCTACAACTACTCCTTCTGGGGGGATACGGTCAGTTCGCCCGCGCCGTATTTGCCGGCCGCGCTGCTGAACGGCCGGGATCTCGGCGTCGGGCCGTTCAAGGAACCGAACGATCTGTTCGTTACGGCGGACGGTGACATCTATGTGCTGGATTCCGGCAACAACCGGATTGTCGTATTGGACCGGCAGCTGCAGCCGGCGTCGGTCATTGATTCCTTCGTCCGGGACGGACATGCGGATACGTTCGCGAACCCCCAGGGGATCTTCGTGACGGATGACAAGGAAGTGCTGATCGCCGATACCGGGAACAGGCGCATCGTCCATCTGGACCGTCAGCTCCATCTGGTGAAGGTGATCGAGTCGCCCGAATCCGAACTGCTTCCGGCCAACTTCGTATTCCAGCCCGTCAGAATTGCCGCCGACAAGGCGCAGCGGCTGTACGTGCTGGCGGTCGGGGTGTTCGACGGCTTCATGGAATTCAACGCCGACGGAACGTTCACCTCCTTCATCGGCGCCAATCGCGTCCGGGTCGATCCGGTCGAACTGTTCTGGAAACGGATCTCGACGCGCGAGCAGCGAAGCCGGATGGTGCTGTTCGTGCCGACGGAATTTACGAGCCTGGACATGAATGAAGAAGGATTCATCTACGCGACGAACGGCGATCAATGGGGGGAAACGATCAAAAAGCTGAACGCGCACGGAAACGACATTTTGCGCAGGGAAGGCTATTTCAGCCCGCGGGGAGACATTCGCTACACGGCAAGCGCCGGCCCTTCCCGGCTGGTGGACATCGACGTGGCGGACAGCGAGATCTACTCCGTGCTCGATGCCAAGCGGGGCCGCATCTTCACGTACAACGGCGACGGACATCTGATGTACGTTTTCGGCGGGCTGGGGAACAAACGGGGCGAATTCAACACGCCGGTCGCCATTGAACGGCTGGGGGACGACTTCCTTGTTCTGGACAAGGCGCTCGGCGAAATTACGCTGTTCCAGGTGACGGAATACGGCAGCACGCTCAATGAAGCGGTCAGAAGCTACTACCGCGGGGACGAGGAGCGGGCCGTCGAACTGTTCCGCAAGGCGGTCGACATGAACGCGAACCTGGAATTCGCCTACTCCGGCATCGGGAAGGCGCTGCTGCGCCAGGGCAAATATGCCGAAGCGATGCAGTATTTCAAGCTGAGCATGGATCAGCGCAACTATTCGAAGGCGTTCCAGCTCCGCCGCAAGGAAGTGCTCCGGGAGTATCTGCCCGCGGTCTTGTCGGCGGCCATGGCGGTGACCGCCGGTCTGCTGCTGCTGAAGAAACTGAGGAAGATGCTGAGAAGGAAGGGGGCCGCAACCCTTGAGTAAAGCGCTTGTCCGGTTCCCGTTCTATCTCATTTTCCATCCGTTCGCGGGTTACTGGGAACTCAAGTACGAACAAAGCAGGAAAGCCAATCTGATCGTTTCGTTTGCCATTCTGGTCCTGATGGCCGCCACCAACATCCTGAGCAGCCAGTACAGCGGCTTTGTCGTTCATCTGTACAACCCGGACGACATGAACAGCCTGATGGAGATCGTCTATGTGGCCGTGCCCGTCCTGTTCTGGTGCGTGGCCAACTGGTCGCTCACGACGCTGATGGATGGTGAAGGGAAGTTCGTCGAGATCTTTGCGTCCACCTGTTTCGCGCTCATCCCGATGATCATCATCCGTTTTCCCTGGATTTGGCTGAGCAACGCGATCACGCTGCAGGAAGCGGCTTTCTATTATTTCTCGGAAAGCGTCGCCGTCCTCTGGTCACTGTATCTGCTGTTCGTCGGAAATATGACGGTGCATCAATATACGCCCGCCAAGACGGTCGGGACGATGCTGCTGACCGTGGTGGCAATCGGCTTCCTGGCGTTTATCTGTCTGCTCTTCTTCAGCCTGCTTCAGCAGATCGTCTCGTTCGTCACCGTCATTTATCAGGAGATTTCCTTACGGTATTGAAGAGGGGGCGGAATGCGCATGGTGAGAAAACCGCTGCTGATCGCGTGCCTCGCGGCCATGATCGGTCTGGCGGGCTGCTCAGGTTCCCATCCGGGAGCGGCGGACGAAACCGCGGGGACAACGGATGCGTTCACGCCGGGAGCGCCGCTTGCCGCTTCCTTTACGGATGCGCAGCTGTCCGGGATGAAAGGCATCGCCGAGAACGAATATCTGCAATTGTTCGTGGACGACCAGACGGGCGCCATCGCCGTCCGCGACAAGCGGAGCGGGGACATCTGGCACAGCAACCCGCCCGACCGCGATCAGGATCCGATCGCTTCCGGAGTCAACAAAGACTTGCTGTCGGCGCAGCTGAAACTGGACTATTACAACCGATTCGGACAGCTTCAATCGATCAATACCTATACGGACAGCGTCGCCCACAAGCAGATCGCGTTCGAACCGATCCCGGACGGTGTCCGGGTGACCTGGCAATTCGGCACCGCCGAACGGACGGCCGCCGATCTGCCGCTGATGCTGAGCGAAGCCCGCTTCAAGGAACTGTCGGGCAAGCTGGACCGGACGGGGCAGCGCGCGTTGACCATTGCATACAAGAAAGACCCCGACAAACCGGTCTATGTGCGGAACGACAGCGCGCTGAGCGGACTGCAGCTTGCCCGCACGTTCAAAGCGTTCGAAGACGCCGGCTATACGGAAGAAGACCTGCAGCAGGACACGGAGGAGCTCGGGTTCACGCAGGAGAAACCCGAGGCGCGGATCTTCCTGGCGGCGATCGAATACACCCTGGACGGCGACAATCTCTTGGTCAACGTTCCGGTCGCCGATATCCGGTATCCCGAAGGCTTTCCCGTAGGCGAGGTTTCCGTCCTCAGCTTCTTCGGGGCGGGAGGACAGGATGACAGAGGCTCGATCTTCGTTCCGGACGGTTCCGGCGCGCTCATTCATTTCAACAACGGGAAAACGATGGTTCCGGCCTACCGGCAAACGGTGTACGGAACCGATCTGACGATGGAAAGGACCGAGGATGCGATCCGGGAGCAGGCGGTCAGGCTGCCGGTGTTCGGCATCATCCGGGAGGGAGAAAGCGCCTTCCTCGCGATCATCGAGCAGGGAGCTTCCGTCGCGTCCATCAACGCCGACGTCGCCGGCCGGCTGAACAGCTACAACTATGTGTACCCGAGCTTTCAGATGATCAACAAGGATGAAGTGACGCTGCAGGCGGACGATCAGCACCGCACGCTGCCGAAGTTTCAGGAGCGTCCGGTGCGGACGGATTTTACGATCCGCTACGCGTTCCTGAGCGGCCGGGAGGCGTCGTATGCGGGAATGGCCCAATATTATCAGCAATATCTGGAGCGCACGGGCGGACTGCCCCGGCGGCAGACGGACCGGGAGACGGATGGGGAAACGGACATGCCGTTCTATCTGCAGCTGATCGGAAGCATCGACAAGAAGAAGCATGTCGTCGGCATTCCGTACCGTGCGCTCGAACCGTTGACGACGTTCGAGCAGGCGAAGACCATCATCCGCCGGCTGCAGGAACGCGGCGTCCATCGGATCAACCTGAAGTACGCCGGCTGGTTCAACGGCGGACTCGATCACAGCGTTCCCGAACGCATCGCGGTTGACCGGGCGGTCGGCGGGAGCCGGGGATTGCGGGAATTCACGGCGTTCGTCCGGGAGCAGGGGATTTCGTTCTTCCCGGATGTCGCCGTCGTGATGGCCCATTCGGGCAAAAGTTTCAGGGAATCCAAGGATGCCGCCCGGACGCTGCGGGGCGTGCCCGCCGCGATCTATCCGCTGGATCCGGCGCTGGGCCGGCGGGATGTCGGCAGATCGCCGTCCTATGTCGTATCCCCGAGGCTGGTCGGTTCCTACGTCGAGGGCATGCTCGACGGCATAGCCGCGTACGAGACGGGCGGCATCTCGCTGCGGGATCTCGCCGACCGGCTGAACAGCGATTACCGGAAACGCCGGACGATCGACCGCGCCGAGTCCGAGAGCATATCCGTCCGCGCGCTGCAGCGCATTCACGAGGCGGATCTGGACATCATGGCCGAGGGGGGCAACGCGTACGCGCTGCCCTATGTGACGGACATTACGAACGCCCCGCTGGCGAGCAGCGGATTCAAGATCGAAGACGAGACGATTCCGTTCTACCAGATGGTGATCCGCGGATACATCGACTATACGGGAGCGCCGTTCAATCTCTCGCACTATCCGAACGAGCGGCAATATGTGCTCCGCTGTCTGGAGTACGGATCCGGCGTATCCTTCACCTGGATCCATGAGCCGAACTACAAGGTGAAAGATACGGATCACCATGATTTGTACGCCGTCCATTATGCGCTGTGGATGGATAAGGCGGCCGACATCTACCGGGAAGTGAACGAGGTGCTGAAAGACGTCCGGCACGAGCGGATCGTTGCCCATGAGAAACTGGACGAAGGCGTATTCAAGACGGTCTACGAAAGCGGCATGTCGGTCATCGTGAACTACAACGGACACCCGGTGACGGCGGAAGGCCGGACGATTGAAGCCGAGAGCTATGTGACGGGAGGCGAGCGGTCATGAAACGGTTCATGCGATTCGGCGGCAAACCGTTGACCTATGCGCAGCAGAAAGCAATCTGGGGATTCCTGTACGTCCTGCCATGGCTGCTCGGGTTCGTCTTCTTCTTCGCCGTACCGCTCATCCTGTCCCTGCGGTACAGCCTCAGCGCGATCGATGCCGATTCGAAGGGGATGACGATCCGGTTCGTCGGCATGGCGAACTACGTGGAAGCCTTGACGGTCAATCCGAATTTCAACCGCACGCTCACCGAGTCGGTCGTCAACATGGTGGTGAACGTGCCGCTCATCATCATTTTCAGCCTGTTTCTCGCCGTTCTGCTCAACCAGAAATTCGTCGGCAGAGCGTTGGCCCGGGCGATCTTCTTCCTGCCGGTCATTCTCGCTTCCGGCATCATCGCGAATCTGGAGTCCTCCAGCCTCGTGCAGACCATCATGAATCAGAACGCGGCTTCCGGCGGCCCGATCAATGTGCTGCGGTCCTTCGAGCTGGAGCGGATGATGCTGGAAGTCGGCGTGAGCGAGACGATCGTCCTGTATCTGACCGGGGCCGTCGACCGCATCTATCAAATCATCAGCGAGTCGGGCGTGCAGATTCTCATTTTCCTGGCCGGCATCCAGACGATCTCCCCCCAGCTCTATGAAGCGTCCAAGATCGAAGGAGCGACCGGATACGAGGCGTTCTGGAAGATCACGTTCCCGATGGTCAGCCCGCTCATCCTGGTCAACGTCGTCTATACGATCATCGACTCGTTCTCCCGGAATGCGATGACGGATCTGATCATCTCGACCGGATTCGACAACTTCGATTTCGGACTCAGTTCGGCGATGGCCTGGATCTATTTCGCGGTCGTAATGTTGATCTTGCTGATTACCACGTATTTCGTATCCAAACGAGTTTTCTATCAGGAATAGAGGGGGGCGCTCAAGTTGACGATCGCGCGCTTGTTGTCGCCGGAGAGCTGGAAGCGATGGCTGTGGTCGCTGATCCGGCTCGTGCTGATCACGGGATTGTCGTATGTCATCCTGTACCCGATTCTGCGGAAAATATCGACGGCGATCAAGGACAAGACGGATCTCTATTCGCCGATCGTGGTCTGGATACCCGAACATTTCACCATGGACAATTTCAGGCAGGCCATCTCGATCATGGATTATTGGGAGACGCTTGTGAACACGTTCGCGCTGGCCGGGACGACCACGCTGCTGACCGCCGCTTCCAGCGCGGTCGCGGGATACGCGTTCGCCCGGCTGAAGTTCAGAGGCAGCAATCTGCTTTTTGCGGGGGTCGTGCTGACGATTCTCGTCCCGCCCACGACGATACTCATCCCGATTTACATGAACCTGAAGGATTTCAGTCTGATGGGACTCATTCCGCTGCTGACCGGAAAAACCGTCAATCTGCTGAATACGTACTGGCCGTTCATCCTGACTTCCGTAACGGCGAACTCGCTCAAGGCGGGGCTGTTCATTTTTATCTTCAGGCAATTTTTCCGGGGCATTCCCAGGGAGATCGAGGAGGCCGCCTACATCGACGGCGCCGGCGTCGGCGCGACGTTCGCGCGCATCATGCTGCCGAACGCGGTGCCGGCCATCGTCACCGTGCTGCTCTTCTCGTTCGTCTGGCAATGGAACGACAGCTTCTTCACGACCACCTATCTGACGTCGAGCAAAGTCATGTCAACGCAGCTCGCGTCATTGCCGTACAATCTGTCGTTCTTCCTTGAAGGCGGCGTCGCGACCAACAAGGATCCGTTCTACCAGAGCATGGTTCAGGACACGGGCATTCTGCTGGCCATCCTGCCGCTGATCATCATTTATCTGTTCGTGCAGCGTTACTTCGTGGAAAGCATCGAACGGACCGGACTTGTCGGGTAAGAAGAGGGGGCGTAACCGGATGTTCCGCGCAAGAGGGCTGGCTGCGGTGTTGGCCGTACTTACGGCCGCATCGCTTGTTCTCTCCGGATGTTCGTTTCTCCCCGTCGAGGACGAGGCGCTTCAGCCGCCGCTCGTCGAACCCGCCAGGGAACCGCTCGATTACACGGTGGTGTCCAGGGGGACGATCGAGACGTACCTGAGGGGCACGGCGCATTTCGTTTCGTCCCGTGTGGAGACGCTCTCGTTCAAGGAATCGGGCGGACGTCTGAAATCCATCAATGTTGCGCTCGGCGACCATGTGGAGGCCGGCGAGCCGGTGGCGGAACTGGAAGTGGGAGATCTGGAGCTCCAGGCGGAGCTGCAGCGGCTGAACGTGGAGCGCGCCCGGCTGCTTTACAAAGAAGCGCGCACTTCCGGCGCAAGCGGCGTCGACCTTCGCTTGCGGGAAATTGATCTGGAACGGGAGCAGAAGATGCTCGAGGCGATGGAGACGCGGCTCGGCAAGGCGCGGCTGCACGCGCCGATCTCGGGTACGGTCATCTTCGTCGCGTCGATGAAAGAGGGCGACACGGTGAGCGCATACCAGCCGATCGTGACCATCGCGGACCCGGACAGCGTGCAGCTGACTTATGTGGCGGCGGAATCGCGCGAACTGTTCGGACTGGAAGTCGGGATGCCCGCCTTTCTGAAGTACAAAGGCGTGGAGTACACGGGCAAGGTGCTGCAGACGCCTTCCAGCGCTCCGTTGACTGCCGATCCCGCGGGGGCGGAGCGCAACGGGGTGACGATCGTTGTCGGCATCGACGACCCGCCGGGAGACGTACAGATCGGCCACAGCGCCGACTTGACGATCCCGCTCCAGAAACGGGAGAACGTCATCGTCCTGCCGCGCTCGGCGATCCGCTCATACATGGGCCGCAATTATGTGCAGGTTGTGGAGGGCGAACGGATCAAAGAGGTGGACGTCGAGACGGGATTGACGACGCCGACCGAAGTCGAGATTGTCAAAGGGCTCGAAGAAGGCCAGATGGTTGTGCTGAACAACTGACCGAACAACAAGTGCCCGGACCGCCGGGCGCGGGATGGGTGTGCGTATGGCCTTGTTGATGATGATTCTCCGCAAGATGGCCAAGAACAAATGGCTGCAGCTGAACCTGTGGTTCGGTCTTACGGTGTGCGTCGCGCTGTTCAGCTCCATGCCGCTGTACTCCCACGCCATTCTGCAAAGAACGCTGTACAAAGAACTTCAGCTCTTGCAGAGCAGGGAATCCGTCTATCCCGGCTTCATCCGGATCAGTACGACCGTCGCTTCGGCCAAGGCGGACGAAGAGACGGCGAAACGCATCGCCCAGGCCGACCGCTTCGTCCGATCGATTCCGGAACGGACGGGACTTGAGGCGCTGTCCTTCTACCAGCAGAGGTTCACGCAGAGGCTGAAGGTTTACGGGGCGGACGCGTCGGAACAGGAGATCCGGGCGCAGAACACGGCCGGCGGCTTCAAGGCGCTGTCGGACATGGAGAAGCGGGTGCGGCTGATCGACGGACGGATGCCGGCGGACCGTACGGACGGCGTCTTCGAAGCGCTGGTGACGCAGAAGTTCCTGCTTGCGGTGAAGCGCGATCTCGGGGAAGAGCTGATCGCGCAATCGATGCAGGACGAACGGGTCCGCTTCCGCGTCATCCCGGTCGGCATCATGGAGACGGCGCCGGAAGCCGATCCTTATCTGCCGTATTTGACCGACGAGATTTCCGACGGCTTTCTGATTCCGTTTGAACAGTTCGAACGCGAGTTCACGAAGGGCGGCAAGCTGGCCATTTCCGCGCTCGAATGGCGCTACGCCCTGGATATCGAACAGCTCTCCGTCGACAAGATCGATGCGTTCGTTGCGGCCGACCGGGACATCCGCCGCTACTTCAAAGGCAGGTTCGGCGTGGCCGAGGTCAACATCCCGGCGACCGCGACGGCAGCAGCCTATCAAGGCAAGCAGTCGAAGCTGGACATCATGATGCTGGCGCTTTACGCGCCCGTCATGATCATGCTCGTGTTCTATCTGTATATGGTTGCCGATCTCATCATCGAGCGGCAGAAGACGGAAATCGCCGTGCTGCGCAGCCGCGGGGCCAGCCGGCTGCAGATCACGGGCATCTATGCGTTCGAAAGCCTCCTGCTCGGACTCGGCGCGCTGGCTGCTGGACCGCCCCTCGGCGTCCTGTTCACGAAAATACTCGGAGCGACGAACGTCTTTCTGTCCTTCGTGCAGCGCTCCGCGCTGGAGGTTGCGCTGGACGTCGGCACGTACAAGGTTGCGGCGCTCGCAACGGGCGGAGCGGTTCTGCTGATTCTCATTCCCGCATTGCTGGCGACAAGAGTCAGCATCGTGGGCCGCAAGCAGGAAATGGCCCGGATGACGAAGATGCCTTTCTGGCACAAGACCGGTCTTGATTTCATGCTCGTCGGCGCAGCCGTCTACCTGCTGTACAACTTCACCCGGCGGCAGGAAGATGTGAAGCGGCTGGCGCTCGATGCGGCTGATCTGCAGATCGATCCGCTTCTGTTCCTGATGCCGGCGGTGTTCGCATTGGGCGCCGGGCTGCTCGTGCTGCGGATCTACCCGTGGGTCATCCGCCTCGTCTACATGGCAGGCCGCAGATGGTGGCCGCCGGCGCTCTACTACTCGCTCGTCCAGATCAGCCGCTCATCCGGACAGTACCTGACGATCAAAATGTTTCTGGTCATGAGTGTGGCGACCGGCCTGTTCAGCGCCAATGCGGCCCGGACGATCAATGACAACATGGAAAGCAAAATCCGCTATGCCATCGGGGCTGACATGGTCCTCATGACGCGCTGGGAGAACGACGCGCCGGCGTTTTCCGGTCAGATGGTTCCTCAGCAGGGACAGTCCGGGGCCGGACTTGCCGGTCCGAGACGCATCCAATATGCCGAGCCGCCTTTTGAACCGTTCAGGGAACTGGAGGGCGTGGAGTCGGTCGCGAAGGTGTTCCGGAAAGAGGGCGCCATGTTTGTCAGCAAGGGCGGCGAGACCGGAAAGGTTACGCTGCTCGGCATCGACACGAAGGCATTCGGCGAGACCGCCTGGATGAAGGACGGGCTGCTCGATCACCCCATCAACCGTTATCTGAATCTGATCGCGCCCAATCCGCGGGCGGTGCTGATTTCCCGGTCGATCGCCGACGCGGCCGGACTCAAGCCGGGCGATCCGATCCGCATCTATTGGGAAGGCGTCAGCCAGGTCCAGTTCACCGTCTACGGCATCATCGATTACTGGCCGACCTGGAACCCGCTGCCGCAGCGCGAAGGCACCGGAGACGAGCGGCTCGCCAAACCGCAGCTGATCGTGGGCCATCTCGGCACCATCCAGAAGCGGCTGGCGCTCGAACCGTACGAAGTGTGGCTGAAGCTTGCGGACGGCGTTTCCAGCCAGCAGATCTATGACCAGTTGATGCAGAAATCGATCAAGATCGTCAGCCTCCGCGATGCGAAGCAGGAGCTGATCCTTTCCCGGAACGAGCCGTTCCGGCTGGCGATCAACGGCGTCATGACGCTGGGCTTCGTCATTTCCATGCTGATCAGCTTCTTCGGCTTTCTGATCTTCTGGATGCTGACGTTGTCCGGAAGGACGCTCCAGTACGGGGTGCTGAGGGCCATGGGTATTCCGTATCCGCAGATGATCGGCATGCTCGTCAGCGAGCAGGCGCTCACCTCCGCCGCGGCCGTCGTCATCGGCGTCTGGATCGGCAATCTGACCAGCGATCTGTTCGTTCCGCTGTTCGAGATGTCCTTCGCCGCCGCGGAGCAGGTGCCGCCGTTCGAAATCGTCCGGCAGTTGAGCGATTACGTGCAGCTTTACGCCATCGTCGGATTTACGCTGGCCGTCGGCCTGCTCATCCTCGCGGTTCGCTTGACGCGAATCCGCATTGCGCAGGCGCTGAAGCTGGGAGAGGAGTAAAACATGATGGATTTCGGGGGAACGCAGATCTTGAAGGTTGGTCTCATTGTGGTGTTGATCGCCATTGCGGGCATTGCGGCCTGGCTGGTGCTGAGCGGCAAGGACGGCAGTCAGGATGCAAACGAGGTGAACGAGGCGGCGGTCATGGAAGATCCGGATACAAGCGATTCCGGGATAACGGACGATTCGGCCGAGTCAGCCGGCGACGGAGCGGCCGGCGGGGAAACCGATCCGTCACCGGCGGAGCCCGAACCCGCCGCAGCGGCGCCGGCGCCTTCCGTGGAACCGGACATTCCGTCGCTGGCCGAGGCGTATGCCGGTCTGTTCCCGATCGGCGCGGCCATTGAGCCGGCCCATACATCGGGACTCCGGGCAGAGCTGCTCAAGAAGCATGTGAACATGATCGTTGCGGAGAATGCGATGAAACCGGCTTCGCTCCAGCCGGCCGAAGGGCGGTTCAACTGGGAGCCGGCGGACCGGATTGTCGAATTTGCCAAAGCGAACGGCATGGAGCTTCGTTTCCACACGCTGGTCTGGCATAATCAGGTTGGGGACTGGTTCTTCCTGGATCCCGAAGGCAAACCGATGGTCGACGAGACCGACCCGGAGAAACGCGAAGCGAACAAGAAGCTGCTGCTGGAACGTCTGGAGCGGCATGTCCGCACGGTCGTGGAGCGGTATAAAGACGATATCCGGTCGTGGGATGTGGTGAACGAGGTCGTCGAACCCGGCGATCCGGACGGCATGCGGGCAAGCCCGTGGTACCGGATCGCGGGCATCGATTACATCGAGACGGCTTTTCGCGCCGCGCGCGAAGCGGGCGGACCGGACATCAAGCTGTACATCAACGACTACGGTACGGACAGTCCCGCCAAGCGCGACCGGATCTATGAGCTGGTGAAGGAACTGCTGGACAAGGGCGTGCCGATCGACGGCGTCGGACATCAGACGCATATCAGCATCCACGGGCCTTCCGTCAGCCAGATCATCGAATCGATGAAGAAATTCAGCGAACTCGGCCTGGATAACCTGGTCACCGAGCTGGACATGAGCCTCTATGCCTGGAACGACCGGCGAGACTACGGAAGCGATATTCCGGAGGACATTCTCCGGAAGCAGGCCGACCGATACCGCGAGCTGTTCGAAGCGTTCAGGGAGAACAAGGACATTATCGGCGGCGTCGTGTTCTGGGGAATTGCGGACGATCATACGTGGCTGAACAACTTCCCCGTGCAGAACCGCACGGATGCGCCGCTGCTGTTCGACCGGCAGCTGCATGCGAAACCGGCGTTCTGGGCGGTCATCGATTCCGCCGGGCAGGAGCCGCAAGACGCATGATGCCGGCAAGCAGCCACACGCCAATCGGAAGGAGCGATCACAGTGGGCGGCACGCTTATCACCAATCCGGTCATCTGGGCCGATGTTCCCGATCCGAGCGTCATTCGGGTCGGATCCGTTTTCTATATGGTCAGCACGAGCATGCATTCGATGCCGGGATGCCCGATCATGAAGTCCGTGAACCTGAAGAACTGGGAAATCGTGAACTATGTGTTCGAGACGCTCGAGGATCATGACGCCCACAAGTTGTCGGACGGCAAGGGGATCTACGGCAAAGGTTCATGGGCCCCCAATCTTCGCTGTCATGACGGCACGTTCTACGTGTGCTTCTCGAGTCTGGACATGAAGCGGTTCTATATCTACCGGACGAAGGACATCGAGAACGGGCCGTGGGAACGTTCCGTCATCGACGGCGTCTATCATGATCCGAGCCTGCTGTTCGACGAAGGCCGCGTCTATGTCATCCACGGCAACGGCGACATCCGGATTACGGAGCTGACGGAAGACTTGACGGCCGTCAAGCCGGGCGGCATCGACGGACTGCTGCTCGTCGGGGAACGGGAAGGCATCGGGCTGAGGTGCGAAGGCTGCCATGCCTATCGGTTGAACGGCTACTATTATTTGTTCTTCATCGAATGGCCGAAGGTCGGCAACAAGCGCCGCAGACAGATCTGTTACCGGTCGCGCAACCTGCTCGGGCCTTTCGAGAGGCGGGTGGTGCTCGATGACGACATGGGCTACCGCAACCACGGCGTTGCGCAGGGCGGCATTGTCGATACGCCCGCGGGCGAATGGGCGGCCGTGCTGTTCCAGGACCACGATGCCGTCGGCCGGGTGCCCTGCGTCGTTCCGGTTCGATGGGAAGACGGCTGGCCCGTGTTCGGTACGGATGGCAAGGTGCCGCAATCTTTTGAGCTGCAGCTGCCGGACGCGGCGGCGGGGCCGCTCGTCATCAGCGATGCGTTCGACTACAGCGAAAACCGGCTGGCGCTGAACTGGCAATGGAATCACAATCCGGATAACAGCCTGTGGTCCGTGACGGAGCGGCCGGGCTGGCTCAGGCTGGTAACCGGAAGTCCGGCACGCAGCGTGGAATATGCCCGCAATACGCTGACGCAGCGGACGGAAGGCCCGGCGTGCAGCGGCATGACGTTGATGGAGTTTGCGCATATGAAACCGGGAGACCGCGCCGGCCTGGTCGCCTTGCAGCATTTCTACGGCACCGTCGGCATTCACGTTGCGGAAGACGGTGCGCGTTATGTTGCCATGTGCGTCAGAGGGGAAGACGGCGGGGAAGAGGTGGTCGAGAAAATCCGGTACGACGGCGACAGCATTCATTTGAAAATCGACTTCGACTTCCGTGACAGCGCGGATCTTGCCCGTTTCTTCTACTCTGCGGACGGCGGCGAGTGGCATGCCGTCGGCCGCCCGCTGCAATTGAAATATACATTGGATCACTTCATGGGCTGCAGGTTCGGATTGTTCCATTACGCCACCCGGGAAACCGGCGGCTGTGTCGACTTCGATTATTTCCGTTACGAGAAGCGAGGCTGACGTTCCGGCGATGAGCATTCATGAATGGAGGGCCTTTCATGTATGAATTGAGAGGAAAAAACGTCATCATTCGCGACCACGAATTGCGGCGCCGGGAACAAGCCAACCGGGCGTACTTGATGAAGCTGAACAGCGACAGCCTGCTGTTCAATTATCGGTTGGAGGCCGGCCGGTATTCGGGCAGAGAGATTCCGCCGTGGGCGCACGGAGGCTGGGAGTCGCCGGTCTGTCAGCTTCGGGGCCATTTCCTGGGACATTGGCTGTCGGCGGCGGCGATTCATTATCATGCGACCGGAGATGCGGAACTGAAAGCCAAGGCGGATGGCATCATCGATGAACTGGCCGAATGCCAGAAGGACAACGGCGGACAATGGGCGGGTCCGATTCCCGAGAAATATTTGCACTGGATCGCTGCCGGTAAAGCGATCTGGGCGCCGCAGTACAATCTTCACAAGCTCTTCATGGGCCTGGTGGATTCGTTTCAGTACGCGGGGAATCAGAAGGCGCTGGACATCGCGGACCGTTTCGCGGACTGGTTCGTGGAATGGAGCGGCCGGTTTACCCGCGACCAATTCGATGACATTCTGGATGTCGAGACGGGCGGCATGCTGGAGGTATGGGCCGATCTCCTGCACATTACCGGCAACGGGAAGTACAAGACGCTGCTTGAACGCTATTACCGCGGCAGGCTTTTTCAGCCCTTGCTGGAAGGGAAAGATCCGCTCACGAACATGCATGCCAACACGACGATCCCGGAAGTGCTCGGTTGTGCCAGGGCGTATGAAGTAACCGGCGACAGCCGTTGGATGGACGTTGTCAAAGCTTACTGGAATTGTGCGGTGACGGAAAGAGGTTTCCTTGCCACGGGCGGCCAGACTTCCGGGGAAGTCTGGATGCCGAAGATGAAGATGAAAGCCCGCCTCGGGGACAAGAATCAGGAGCATTGCACGGTGTACAACATGATGCGGTTGGCGGAATTTCTGTTCAGGCATACCGGTGACCCCGGCTATGCGCAATACAGGGAATACAATCTTTATAACGGGGTAATGGCGCAGACCTATTACCGGGAGTATGCATTGAATGGCAATCCGCACAACCATCCCGGCACCGGGCTGCTCACGTACTTTCTTCCGATGAAGGCCGGATTGCGCAAGGACTGGAGCACGGAAACGAGCAGTTTCTTCTGCTGCCACGGAACCATGGTTCAGGCGAATGCCGCCTGGAACAGGGGCATTTATTATCAAGACCGGGACGACATTTACATTTGCCAATATTTCAATTCCGAGATGACAACGGAAATCAACGGAGGGGAACTCCGGATCATTCAGACCCAGGATCCTATGAACGGAAACAGCATGACTTCTTCCAACACTGCGGGTTATCAGTCGATCAACGAAGTTGCGGCAATTCATGAAAACCTGCCGCCATACCGAAAGTACGATTTCGTGATCCGCACATCCGTGCAGCAGCCGTTCGCAATCCATTTTCGAATTCCGGAATGGATCATGTCGGACGCTGTCCTGTATGTGAACGATGAGTTTCACGGAAAAACGTCGGACAGCACCCGATTCTACCCGATTCGGCGGGTCTGGCGGGACGGCGACAAGATCAGCGTGTTGCTGCCGATCGGCATTCGTTTCGTTCCGCTCCCCGATGACGAAAATACGGGCGCTTTTCGTTACGGCCCCGAAGTGTTGGCGGGCATATGCGACGCGGAACGGATCCTCTACGTGGAGAGTGAGGACATCGCTTCCGAAATTGTAATGGAGAATGAACGCGAGTGGGGGAGCTGGCGGTATTTCTTCAAGACGGCCAATCAGGATCCCGCCATTTCATTCAAGCGAATCCGGGATATTGGCTATGAACCTTATCAGATTTATTTTAGTATAAAAAGAAGAACGTAACCCAGCCCGGGCGACTCATGGTTTCAGGAGCCGGAATCCGCAATCCCGACGATTTCGGCTCCTTTTTTTCGTTCATACGCTATAATTTCGTAAAAAACGGGTAAGAAAATCAAGATATGGACGTTGCCTGATCTGCGGAATGCCGATATAGTAAAAAATACACGCAATTTTGCTTCGAAAACGAATGGGAAAAGAGGTTGCCCGAATTGCGGATGCCGTTCAAGCGAATGGTTGGACTGGCAACGGCTGCAGCGAGCTTTGTCCTGCTTCTGACGGCATGCCGGGGTGACGGAGACGTCAGGGAAGCGCCTCCGCCTTCCGGGATCGAAGAGACGGCCTATGCGCATCCCGGACTGAGCCGCTACGATCCTCCGGTGGAACTGTCATTCGTGCGGGAAACCGGCGACAATCTGTACGGATTGCTTGACCATCTTCCGGGCGAGACGCTGGAAGACAACCGGTGGACCCGGCTGTATGAACGGGTGCTGGGCGTCCGGATCACGTACGAATGGACGGCCAAGGGCGATCTCTACCGTCAGAAACTGGGGGCTGCGCTTGCTTCGGGAGACATTCCCGACGTCGTCACGGTCGATGCCCAGCAGCTTCGGCAGCTCAGCGAAGCCGGTCTGATCCAGGAACTGACCGACGTGTATGAGCAATACGCCACGCCGTTCACGAAGGAGATTCTCGGTCAGGAAGGGCCGGGCCCTTTCGAAGCGGCAACGATCGACGGCAAATTGATGGGAATTCCGGAAACGCTCTCGTCCATTGAAGGCGCCGAATTTCTGTGGATACGAACCGACTGGCTCAAGCGGCTCGGTTTGAAACCTCCGCGGACGATGGAGGATTTGTTGACCATTTCGAAAGCGTTTACAGAAAACGATCCCGACGGAAACGGCGAGCACGACACGTTCGGCTTGGCCGTCACCCAGTATTTATGGGACCCCGTCAAGGGGTTGACGGGGTTCATGGCCGGTTTCCACGCCTATCCGAACCTGTGGATCGAGGACGATGCGGGCAGGCTTGTGTACGGCGCGGTGCAGCCGGAAGTGAAGACGGCCTTGCAAGTGCTCCAGGAAATGTACCGGGATGGTCAGATCGACAGCGAATTCGTATTCAAGGACGGCATCAAAGTCAGGGATCAGATTGCCGCCGGGAAGATCGGCATGACGTACGGCCAGCAATGGGCTTCGTTCGATGTGCAGGCGAGCTGCACCAACGACCCGGAAGCGGAATGGGGGGCGTTCCCGATTGTGGCGGTCGCCGGAACGGAAGTGAAAGTCCCGCTTCGATTCCCGACTTATCAGTTCCTGGCCGTCCGGAAAGGGTATGAACATCCCGAGGCGATCGTGAAGCTGTTCAACCTGCATCTGGAAAAGAACTGGGGGGAGACCGCCGAATACGAAACCTACTACAGCACGCCCTACCCCGCATGGCAGCTCTCACCGGTTACGCCGTTCCCGGCGCATAAAAACCTGGAAGCCTATCGTCAACTGGAAGAAGCGCGGCGCACGGGAGACATGTCCGTGCTCAAGGACGAAGCCCGATCGATTTACAGGAAAATCGAGGCCTATCTGCAACAAAACGATGAGACGGGCTGGGGCTGGGAGAAGACGTACGGCCCGGACGGGGCGTTCGCGATCCTTGACCAGTACGAGAAGAACGGCCAACTGCTGTACGAACGGTTTTACGGCGCCCCGACGGAGACGATGATCGAGCGTCTGAGCATTCTGGAAAATTTGAAAAACGATACGTTCATCAGCATCATTCTCGGCAGTCCGATCGACGAATTCGACCGCTTCGTGGAGGAATGGCACCGCCTGGGCGGAAGGGAGATCACCGAGGAAGTGAACCGGTGGCATGCTGCGAGAAGATGACAGACCCGGACAAGTCGCGGAGCCCGGGGCGCAGCGGATGTCCGGCTGCGGAAGAACGGCGGCATCGGGGGATTGGACTTGATCAGAATACCGGCAAATTTGCGGTGCAACACCATTTTCGCCAGACTGGTGATCATGCACCTCGCCGTGGTCTTGCCCATCATTCTGCTCGGCATTTATTTGTACAACTGGAGCTACAAGAACGCCGGCGAGGAGATCTCGAGAAACACGCTGGCGCAGCTCGCTTCCTATCTGCAGGATTTGAACCGTGAGATCGAATGGCTGGAAATCCAGCAGTACGATCTGCTGCAGGAAGGACAGCTCCACAAGATTTCCATGATATGGGACAAGATGGACAATAACGAGCGCAGGGAAAGCATCAACTACATGCTCCATCGGCTGACTTCCATCAAGGGCAGCAGCGCGTACATCAAGGACATTTATGTGCACATCCGTTCCATCGGCAAAACGATTTCGGCCGAAAACGGCGTCTACGACTTTGACCGTGAACGATACGATGACATGCGATCCGCATTGAACGCCGGCGAAAGCCGGTTGATCAAACGGAACGGCGCCCTTCATCTGGGCGTTTACCGGGCCGGAGGCATGACGGGAGAGAAGCCCGCCGTGCTGATCGAGATTGAACTTGATGCCGACAAACTGCGGGAATCGCTGCGGCAGATCAACGTCTATCCCGAGAGCGGCTCGTTCCTGCTCGATGAGGAAGCGGGGTTCATGCTGGCCAGCGACGATCGGACGGACCACATTATGCAGCATTATCTGGCGGCCGCGGAAGGCGCGACCGGAAACTCGCTGCAGCTCGAAATGGAAGGCCGGAAATATCACGTCGACAAAGCGCATACCGGTGAGCTGAGGTTGTCCGTCGTGGCGCTCCTGCCCGAAGAAGCGGTCAAGCGGCCGCTCAGCAAGTTCACCATGTGGGCGTGGCTGTTCGCGCTCGCGTCGTCCATCGCCATCATCGTCTATTCCGTCTCCACGTACCGGGTCGTCCACCGGCCGCTGCTCCTGCTCGTGCAAAGTTTCCGGAAAGTCGAGGGAGGCGATCTGGACATCCGGATTCATCACCTGCGCAATGACGAATTCGGCTATTTGTACAATCGGTTCAACCAGATGCTCATCAAGCTGCAGACGCTCATCGACCAGGACTTCAAACAGAAGCTGATGATGCAGAAGGCGGAGCTGAAACAGCTGCAATCGCAGATCAACCCCCATTTTCTGTACAACAGTTTCTTCATTCTGAATTCACTGGCCAGGACCGGGGATACCGAGCGGATCGAGCTGTTCACGAACATGCTTGGCGAATACTTCCGGTTCATCACCCGCGACGGCGCCGACAACGTGTGCTTGTCGGAAGAAATCCGGCACGCGAGAATGTACACCGAAATTCAGAAACTGCGGTTCTCGCGCCGCATCAAGGTGCAGTTCGACGATCTGCCGAAGGAAATGGAGCACATCCGGGTTCCGCGGCTGATCGTCCAACCGATCATTGAGAACGCGTACGAACACAGCCTCGAGAAGAAGCCGGACGAAGGCTTCCTCCGCATCACCTTCGAAATGGATTCCGGCCATGCGCAGATTATCGTCGAGGACAACGGGAACGGCATCAGCGACGCCGGCATTGAAGACCTGAAGAACCGGCTCGCGAGCATGGACGATTCCCAGGAAATGACGGGCATGATGAACATCCATCGGCGCATTGTGCTGACGTACGGTGAAGGCAGCGGATTGTTCCCGTCCAGAAGTGAACTGAACGGCCTGAAAGTGGTGATTCGAATCCGGTTCGGGGAGGAGAACAGACATGTACAGACTGCTGGTCGTGGATGATGAGGAGATCATTACGGACGGACTGTACGAAGTGTTCAGCCGGTTCATGCCGGAGCATCTCGATGTCTGCAAAGCCTATTCCGGACAAGAGGCGCTGGAATGGATGGCGAGAACAAGAATCGACATTGTCATGGCCGATATCGCCATGCCCGGGTTGAGCGGCCTGGACCTGGCCCGGGAGATTCAGCTTTATTGGCCGAGATGCCATGTGATTTTCCTGACGGGACACAGTGAATTCGATTATGCCTATCGGGCATTTCAATTGAAGAATGTCCGCTATTTGCTGAAAACGGAAGGGTATGCGAAGCTGCAGGAATTGGTGCGGGAAATTGTCCAAGAGATTCACCGCAGCCAGATCGAAAGCCGGATGCTGGAACAGTCCCGCGAAAAAGCGCTCGCATTCGAAATCATGGCGCAAGGGGACTATATGCGGTACTTGCTCCAGGACAGCGAGAAGCATTGCGCGGACACGGAGGTGCTGGTCCGGGAGTTCCGCAAGTTGAACATCGACCTGGACCCGGAGCATCCGGTCGTGCTCGTCCTCGGCCGGCTGTCGTTCCCCGAAGGGAAGACGTACACCGAGAGGAGCGCGATTCTCGCTTCGGCCCGATCGATCTGGGATTCGTATCTGGCGGAACAGACGCGAAGCGTCGACATCACGGACCGGCACGGCGACATTCTGTGGTTTCTCCAGCCGTCCCGGGATGCGGGGGAGAAATTCGACGGCCATCTGATCCGCTATCTGGAAGGAACGTTGGAGCTTGTCCAGGAATCCTGCCTCTCATCCCTCGGGCTCAAGATCGGTTTTGCGATCAGCGGCAGCTGCTGCGAATGGAAAGCGATCACCCGGCAATACGAGAGGCTGCGGGAGCTGCAGCAGCTCATGTTCGGCGACGGCACCTTCATGATCCTTCGGGATTGCGCCGATCCGGCCGCCGCATGCTCCGGCAGGGAAGCGGTCCTTCCCGTGCGCAAGGCGGAAATGCTGGCGGCCCATCTTGAAGCCGGGCGGGCGGAGTCGTTCTTCGAAGATCTGGAGGAGCTGTCGAACGAGGCGCTACAGTCGGAAGCCGGCGTGCAGCGGGCGATCCAGGCGTATTATTCGGTGGCGGTCGTGCTGTACGGCTGCATCAACCGGTTCGGGCTGCACGGCCAAATCGGGGATTACCGGAAGCTGCTGCGCCTGGACGATCATGCGTCCATGAAAGAGGGATTTCAGTACTTGAAGCAAATTTCGCACGCGATCTTCCGGTACAAACAGCTTGATGAGCGGAACCGGGCCGCCCAGGTGATCGACCGCATCTGCCGATATATCGAGGATCATCTGGACGAGGACATTTCCCTGGTCCGGCTGGCGGAGATCCATTATTTCAACCCGTCGTATTTGTCCCGTTTCTTCAAACAGGAGCGCGGCATCAATTTGTCCGAATATATCGATCAATGCCGGGTTCGGAGAGCCAAGGAGCTGCTTCGGGACGGCGATCTGAAAATACGGGACGTGGCCGCGTCGGTCGGCTACGAAGCGGCGCATTCCTTCACCCGTTTCTTCAAGAAGGTGACCGGCATGACACCGCAGGAATACCGGGATACGCTGTCGGCCAGTTGAGAAGGCCTGTAAAACCCAGCCTTCGACGGGTGATGATGAATCGATCATCCGGTTGTTCCTCCCGCTTGCCGGCGATACACTGGTAAGCGACCACGGGGGAGGATGATGCATGCGAAAGAAATCGTTCTTCTTGTGGCCCACTGCAGTTCTCGTGCTGGCGGCCCTCTTTTTTTTGCTTCTGTCGCTTGATTCGGACTCCCGGCATGTTGACGGCCCGGTCGAGATGGCCTCCAATCCGGTGATCTACGCCGATTTCCCCGATCCGGACGTCATCCGCGTCGGGGACACCTATTACATGGTCACCACCAGCATGCACATGCTGCCCGGATCGCCGATCATGCGGTCGACCGATCTGGTGAATTGGGAGATCGTCGGCTATCCGTATGAAAGCATCGAAGACAATGACGCCTACAAGCTGAAGGGCGGTTTGAACGCCTACGGGAAGGGCACCTGGGCGAACAGTCTGAAATATCACAAAGGCAAATTCTACGTGCTGACGGCGTCGCTGGATACGGGCAAGACGTATCTCTTCAGCACGGACGATCCGGCCGGAACCTGGGAGCGGACGGAATTCGGGGGCTATATGCACGACCCGGCCCTGTTCTTCGATGATGACGATAAAGCGTATATCATCTACGGTGCCGAAAATATTTCGATCAAGGAGTTGACCCCGGACTACAAGGCGATCCGGCCCTCGGGGCTGAACAAGGTCATTCTGTCTTCGGGAAAACCGGGGATGGAAGGCGCGCATGCCTACAAGATCAACGGCAAGTATTACCTGACCTTCATCTGGTGGGAACAGGGGAAGATTCGCAGGCAGTATGTTTACCGGTCCGATCGGCTTGACGGCCCCTATGAAGGGAAGCTCGTGCTGAGCGATACGATGGGGTACAAGCAAAGCGGCGTTGCCCAGGGCGGGCTGGTGAATACGCCCGACGGAAGATGGTACGCCATGCTGTTCCAGGATCGGGATGCCGTGGGGCGCGTCCCCGTATTGGTCCCGGTCCGTTGGGAAGACGGCTGGCCCGTTTACGGCGATGAGGAAGGGAGAGTTCCGCTCGAATTCGAAAAGCCGGGCCGAGGCCGTCCGGCAGAGCCGCTCACCAGGAGCGACGAATTTGACCAGGAGTCAGATGCGGAGGACCGCCCGAACGGGTCGAAACTCGGGCTGCACTGGCAATGGAATCATCTGCCCGACCATACGATGTGGTCGCTGACCGAGCGCAGAGGATTCCTGCGGCTGAGGACAGGGCATGTTGCCGATGATCTGCTGCAGGCGCGGAATACGCTGACGCAAAGAAGTTACGGTCCCCGAAGCTCGGGCTGGATCGCGATGGACACCGGCGGCATGCTGGACGGCGACTATGCGGGACTGGCCGCCTTCCAGCAGGAATACGGATTCATCGGCGTCACCCGGGAAGAAGGCCGGCGCTACATCGTCATGGTCGAGAAGGGCGTCGAGAAAGCGCGGACCGAACTGGAGCAGGAACAGGTCTATCTGAAGATCGATTTCGACTTCGTGACGGACAGGGCGAAATTTTACTACAGCCTGAACGGCGCCGATTGGACCGAGTTCGGAAGCGAACTTAAGATGCGGTACACGATTCCGCATTTCATGGGGTATCGGTTTGCCCTGTTCAATTTCGCCACCCGGACTGCGGGAGGATACGTGGACATTGATTATTTCCGGTTCAGCAGCGACGCGGAAGGTACGACGACACCGGCCGTGCCGGCGGCCTATCTGAAAGAGGATGCCATCGAGCTGAGCGGCGGCAAGGACGCGGTCTATGACGTGCGGCTGGTGATGGACGAGGTTCCGGCAGGGGCGGATGTTCTGCAGATTCGCGCGACGGTCCGGATTCCGGAACTGTTCGAGGTCGTGCAAGTCGTGCCGAACCGAAGCAATTTGACGGCCGGGGAGGTCGCCTGGCAATCGACGGAAGACGGACTGCAGGTTCTGGTCGAAAACCCCGACGGCTCGGCCGTTTCGTTCATGAACCGGGATGCCGGCAAGACATTGCTGACCATTCAATTGAGGTTGAGAAAGGAGTTGACGACCCGAGTGAATGAGGAAATCAACGTAAGCCGCCTGGAGGTTGTCCGCGCAGATCAGCGGACGGAGACGTACGATGTCAGCGGCGCCGCGGCCAAGGCAAGCTTCACGCCGCCGGCCGAAGCGGTCGGCAAAGTTCCGCCGAACGGCAACCCGCTCGTCGCCCACAAGTTCGGCGCCGACCCGTACGCACTGGTGTACCGGGATCGCGTCTACCTGTATATGACGGGCGATGTGCTGGAATACGATGCGGACGGGAACGTGAAGGAGAACAGTTACGGCTCCATCAACAAGCTGTCGGTCATCTCATCCGACGATCTGGTGAACTGGACCGATCACGGCTATATTCACGCGGCCGGCCCGAACGGCGCGGCGAAGTGGGCGACGCAGTCGTGGGCGCCTGCCATTGCGCATAAAGTGGTGGACGGCGAAGACAAATTCTTCCTCTACTTTGCCAACAACGCCAGCGGAATCGGCGTGTTGACCGCGGACAGTCCGACCGGACCTTGGCGGGACCCGATCGGAAAGCCGCTCATTACCAGGGCGACGCCCGGCGTCCGGGATGTTACCTGGCTCTTCGATCCCGCCGTGCTGATCGATGACGACGGCAAAGCCTATATTTACTTCGGCGGAGGCATCCCGGAAGGGAAGGAAGCGATGCCGAACACCGCGCGCGTCATGCAGCTCGGCGACGACATGATCAGCGTGGTCGGGGAGGCGGTCACCATACCCGCGCCCTACATGTTCGAAGACTCCGGCATCAACAAGATCGGAGGGAAGTATTACTACACGTATTGCTTGAACTTCGCCGGCGGCGTCCGCCCTCCCGGCAGCCCGCCGCCAGGGGAGATCGCCTACATGGTCAGCGATCATCCGATGGGCCCCTGGGAATACAAGGGGACGATTCTGAAAAATCCCGGGCATTTCTTCGGAGTCGGCGGCAACAACCACCATGTCCTGTTCCAGTTTCACGGGGACTGGTATATCGCCTATCATGCCCAGACATTGGCCAAGGCGATGGGGGTTGCGATGGGCTATCGCTCGACCCATCTGAACCGGGTGTTCCTGGACGATGACGGGGCCATACGGGAGATCATCGCCGATCTGAAAGGGGTGGAGCCGGTCCGGCATCTTGACCCGTTCGTCCGCGTGGAAGCGGAGACGATGGCATGGAGCGCGGGCATCGCGGTGGAGCCCGCGGATTTGGAGGATGCTTCCGGTTCCGGATCGTCCTCCCCGAACATGGCGGTCACCGACATCCACAACGGAGACTGGACGGCGGTCGCCAATGTGGATTTCGGCAGCGGGGCTTCCGCTTTCGCGGCAACGGTATCGAGCGGAAGCGGCGGCGGCACGATCGAAGTGCGGCTGGACCGTCCGGACGGCAAGCTGATCGGGACGCTCGAAGTGCCCGCGGGAAGCGGCCGGGATCAATGGGTCGAAGTGACGACGGACATTGCGGGCGCAGAAGGCGTGCACGATGTCTATTTCGTCTTCAGAGGAAAGCTGGATGATCGGATGCTGTTCAAGTTCGACAGTTGGCGGTTCAGCCCGTAAGGCATCCGTTCGCGCATCGGCATCATCGCCTTCGGGACCAGCCCCCTGAGCCGTCGGAGCCGTCATAAACGACCGGCAAGATGTACCATAATAAGAAACGGGCAGTCAGGCCTTCCGCCGGCTGCCGATCATTTTCGGGGGGTTGAACGAATGGTGAAACGAAAGGTCTGGTTCGCTGCCGTCTTGCTCGTCGCGTTTGGACTCGGCGTGTCGGCATGCGGCGGCGGCAACAATGACGGCGCGGACAAGCGGAAGCCGGACAATACGGCGCCTGCGGACAGCACGGCGGCGCAGGCGGAAGCGGTCTACAAAGCCAATTGCGCGTCCTGTCACGGCGCCGACCTCGGAGGAGGCTTCGGACCCGAACTGAAGAACGTCGACCAACGTTTGAGCGCGGATGAACTGTTCACGGTCATCAAGGAGGGTCGCGGACAGATGCCCGCGTTCGGCGGCAGTCTGTCCGACGAGGAAATCCAGGCCCTCGTGGAATGGATAAACGCGCAATAGAGCAGGTTCACCGATTCAGGGGCCGGATTCGCATCCGCCCCTTGACTTTTCCCTCGGGGAAACGTGTATCGTGGGGTCAGGGAGGCGATGGAACGATGCGAATCAAGGACGTGATGCGGCTCACGGGCCTGACGCGCAAAGCCATCTACTATTACGAAGAAGCCGGACTGATCGCGCCGGCCGTCGATCCGGACAACCAGTACCGGACGTACAGCCGGGAAGATGTCGAACGGCTGCGGTACATCCGGCTGCTCCGGAGCCTCGGCATGCCGATCCCGGACATCCGGGACCTGATCCGGCATCCGGACCGGGCGGCCGGGCTTCTGCGCAAGCGGCTGGCGGAGACCGAAACGGAGGCGGCCGAGCTCAATCAGCGCCGCAGCGCGCTGCTCGTTCTGATCGAGGCGGCCGAGCAGTCCCCGGATGACGGGGGCAAGTCGCGTCTGGACGAGGCGGGCCGGTTCGTCGCCGCGGCGGAAGAGGAGCGGAAACGCCGGGGCGACTACATGCGGCGCAAGCTGCTGGAGCTGTTCCCCGGCGCGATGGGCAAGTTCATGGCGCTGCATTTCGGCGCGTTCCTGGACGGGCCGCTTGAGGGAGCCGACAAGGAGGCGGCCTGGGATCGGCTGGTCGACTATGTTGACAGCATGGAGTCGTTCGAAATCCCGGAGCCGATGGCCGGGCAGATCAATCAACTCGACGACAGCGAATTCGAAGAGATCGCGGCCGCCTACCGGGAGATGCAGCAGCGCTACATTGCCCCGACGGAGGCGGAGTACGAAAAGCTGAAGGAGGAGCTTAAGCAGCAAGCGGAATTTTTCCGTTCGTGGCCCGACGGCCGGATGCAGGCGGAGAACGCCCGGCAGCTCAAGGAAAGTCTGGATCGCGCGGGGTTTTTCACGGTTTTCATCGGGCAGATGCGCGTGCTGAGCCCCGAATACACGAGCTATCTGGAGACGCTGGACCGGCTGCAGCGCGATACGGGCATCCGGTACGAGGACCACGGCGCTTTGGTATTCTGACTCAAAATCGCAATTTGCAAGAAACCGGTGTCCGCGCATTTTGCTAGAAACAGGATGGCCATCATCACGACGAACACGAAGGATTGCACCATCGGCTTCATGGAGGCCGAAGAGGTCGTGCCGATCACGACGTCGACCGTATTCGAGGTCGAGAATGTGGAACAGGCGGTCAGGACGCTTTCGGCCCGTGGCGTAACCTTTACGGGCGAGATCCAGACGATTCCCGATTTCGTGAAGCTGGCGGCGTTCAAGGATCCGGACGGCCACTGCTTCGAACTGGCGCAGACGCTGGTCGCATCCTGAAGCAATCTGCGGAAAAAGAGACCGGCCGTCACGTCCGCCGTCAGCGGTCCGGAGCCGGAAGGCGCCGGGAAACCGCCCAGCCGGCGAGCATCAGGGCCGTGAGCAGGACGAACGCCGCGTAATCCCGGCCGGTCGTCTGGAGCGTCCACAGGACCGCGAGCGGGCCGAGCGTCGCGCCGATGAACAGGATGAACGTATAAAGCGTTACGGCGATGGCCCGGGCTTCCCCGCCGAGCATGCCGATGATGGCGATGAGCGCAGGGATGGCGATCGCGATGCCCGCCGCCAGCATGAGGCTCATCGGGATGACGATCGGCAGGGTGAAGGCGGGCAGCATCAAGCCGCCGGCGATGGACGCCAGCCCGATGACCGCCATCGCGAGTCCCGCCTGCAGCACTTTGCGCAGGCCGAATCTGGCAGCCAGCCGGCCCGCGAGCGGAGACAGGAGCACCCCCGGCAAGCCCGCTGCCCGGACGAGCAGCATCTGATCGGACCCGAGCGCGAAGGGCTGCCGGGTCAGCACCGCTTCAAGCCCCGTATACATCCCCACGAAGGCCAGCAGGAAGGTCGCCGCGATCAGGTAGCACGCCTGGAGCTTTTTTTGTTTCAGCAGGGAGCCGAATTGGCGGAGAAGATCCGGCAACCGTTCGTTCCTGCGCGGTCTCGTCCCCCCGGGAAGCCACCCTCCGAGCCAAACCGCCGACAACAGATAAATTCCGCCGAGCCAATAAAAGACGTATGTCCATCCCCAGGATTCGCCCACGGAGCTGCCGTAGATCTGCCCCGCCACCCCGGCCGACATGAAACCGGTGGTGATCAGCCCGACGACGGTGACGCTTCTGCCGGGGGGATACATCTCCGCCGCATACGCCAGCGCGGAAGGCGCGAAGCTCGCCGCCGCGAGCCCTTGAACCGCCCGGAGCGCGATCAGCGCGGGCAGGGTGCCGGCCAGTCCGATCAGCGGGGAAATGACGGCGAGGGCGAGCAGGCCGAATACGATGACCGGCTTGCGTCCCGCACGATCGGACAGCGTGCCCCAGAGCAGCAGGCCGACGGCGTAGGCCAGTGAGAACGCGCTTCCCGTCCACGCTGCCGCTTGCAGGGGCGCATCGAATTGCCGGGCGAAAAGCGGCGTAAGGGGGATGGTGATGTACAGGCTCGACACCACGGCGAGGGCGCACCAGACGAGGATGCTCGTCGACATCCGGTACGTCCTGCCCGCCGCCGGCGCTTCGGCCTTCTCCGGTCCGGCGGCCGCCGCATGCCCTCCGTCAGCCGTATGTCCGCCGTGCGTCAAGAACCCGCCGCCCGCCGAATGCTTGTCGTTCGATGCCTGCCCGCTCCCTGCCGAACGCCCGCCTCCCTTCGATGCTTCGCTTGCTTCCATGGCATCACCTCGCAAGGCTTTGTTCGAATCCGGTCCTCCAGCTTCCGTATATGGGCGTCCAACCGTACTCCCGGCGCGCCTTCGCGTTCGATGCGCCGCGCTCCCATCCGCCGCGGCCGGGCTTCAGCTCCGGCGCGGGAGCGCCGAGCAGGGCGGCGTAATGCGGCAGCCATTCCGTGCCGACGGCCGGTTCATCGTCGACGATGTTCACGATGCCGTCGGGCCAATCGAGGGCCAGCACCGCCGCCTGCGCCGCGTCCTCCACATGGAGGAACGAGGTGACGCCGTCCGTGGCCGGCATCTCGCGCCGGCGCACCCGGTCCGCGATCAGCCCGTCCGTCTCCGAAGCGGGCGATTCGCCCGGCTCGTACGCCCAGGCGATGCTCTGCGCGGTCATGCGCTTCGCTCCGGCGGCGAGGGCGGCGTCGACCAGATGCCGCGTTCCCGTCTTGCGAATGTTCGCGTTGTCTTCGAGGTTCCATTCCTTCAGCGCCGTGAGCTGATGGATGACGACATCCGGCCGGGCCGCTTCCAGCGCGCGCATCACGCTATCGCGATCGAAAATATCCGCCACGACCGCGCGCGCTCCGGCGGCTTCGATGTGCGGCATGTTCTCCGCGCGGTGCGTCAGGCCGGTCACGTCGTGTCCGGCCGCGTGAATTTCGGCAGCAGCCGCCGTCCGATCACGCCGCTCGCGCCCGCCACAAAGATACGCATGACATCAACCTCCTCAGACAAATATGCGCGGAAATTCTTTTGAATTCCCGCGCAGCAATTTTCATCAGTATGAGCCTTTTGCATAATTTCGTTTTGAAGCCAGCTTCATAGGGAGTCCTCAACTAGCAGCAGTTAATTCCTGGCTTTAACGTTTAAAAATGTGTAATTGGAGTTTATTGGTCATGAAAATGGGCAGACCTGCAGAATTTTCGGGAAACGCTCGTTTTTAAGCGACCGCTTTTGCCAAGCGAGATGCGGCTACTGCAGATGCAAGCAGAACGATGGCGTTCAGATACAGGTGAGTTGTTACTTTCTCGATCCCGCGCACATGCAAGGCATCTGCTGTCAAAGAGCATTTCAGTCGCGCATTGCAGCGCTCAACGCTCGTTCGCTCATTGTAAAGTGCTTTCCAGCGTTTGGTATCCCGATGTGGATGGCAATACCGCCGGAGGTCTTCCCTGACGTCCACTTTCACGACCATGCCATAATTCGAGGACGAGCAAGCGGCCATGCCAAGCGGACCGTCGACTTTGCCGGTTGCGTGCGGACAGCGAAACTTCAGGATGTCGCCGTCCGCTCCCCAGTACGTCATGGCATAGCCCATGGAACAGCATGGCGTCCCGTTGGACCGCATGCCGGCAGGCGGTTCCTTCTCGCGCCTGAGGTTGAGCGGAATGATGGCTTGAGCCTTGACGTTTCGCGCGGCCTCGTAAACCTTCAACTGATCATAGCCTGCGTCCAGCATGAAAAACCTCGGAGCGGTTCTGGATGCAGCTTGTTCCATCAGGCCCGGCGCCTTTTCTCCGTCATTGACATGCGCAGGCGTGACTTCCAGCACAAGCGGCAATTCGCTTTTCGTATCGACCGCCAGATGGAGTTTGTACCCAAACCAGGTGATCTTGTTGCCGAACGAATCGAGTTTCACTCCCCAATTGGCATTGCCGGTCTGTTCGCTTTTTCGCTTGGGTTGCTTTCTCTCGTAAGCACGGATGGCGGTGCTGTCAATTGCCACGTGGCTGCCGTCCAGAACACCTTCTAGCCTGAGGTGGGCAACCCGATCCTCAAACAGCCGCTTGGCCAGTTCCTTTTTCGTGACGTCGGCAAACACACGGCTGAGTGTGGAGATGGATGGAGCTTCCCGATCAAGCGAAAGTCCGCACTGATAGCGGAACCGAAGGTCCGTGCTCAACCGATGATGCAAAGCCGTTAAGGTAGCGATTCCTTCAAGAGGGGCGGCCAGAAGCGCACGTAAAATGCCCTGTCTGCAATGTCCGTCGGCGCCTCGGGGTGAACGGCTTCTTAATTCCTTGGCATAGGGTCTGAGATCCCGTGAGCTAAAGAAGATTGGCAATCGCTCTTTTGACGGCATTTTTAGCAATTCCTCGAAGGAAAACAAGCTTTCTTGGAGAATATACATCGTGACTTCACTCCTTAAGTTTTCTTGTTTGGTCACTTGAAAACTTCTCCAAGTTGGGGTGAAGTCCCTTTTTTATGTCCGAAAATCCTTACAGATCAAGGCCTTGGATTATTGCAAAACGCTCTTTTTGCTAATGCTTGCAGTACGAGTTCGACTGTAACTGCAAATCAGTTTAAAGGCAAAAATGTATTGTTTTTTGTATCTGCTGTAACATGTGGCATTTGCAGGGCTCAATTAATGGAGCTTAATGAAGTTTGGGATACACTTGTAAATGAAGATGTAAATATTTATGTTTTTACTCACGGGGATCAAAAAGATAAAAAGTTTGTAAATGAATTTATGGATTTGAAATTTGAAGTAAATATGCTTGACGATTTTTCATTTCCCAAGAAACTTGGTCTGGTCAATTCAGATAAAGGCATAACTTCAATATCAAGAGGGTATGCAATTATTGTGGATGGAAATATAATTGAACCTGAATTTCGAAAGTACGACTCTTTGAAAACGTGAAAAGGGCTCCAAATCTTTGGTAGAATGGTGTTTATCGAGAACACTACACCCAAAGAGAGGAGCACCTTTTAGGTGAAGTCTACCACACCCATCAGCAAAATCAAGACCGAATTTTCCCTACAGAACGCGACCAGTTTCGGCGGCATCAAAATCTTCCTGGAATACCTCGAAAAAATCAAGTTTGCCGCTGCTTTACAAAGGCTGTCATGCATGAAAGCAAACAACTCGCTGTTCCCCGTCTACCGTATTCTGCTTTATCTCGTCGTCGGCTGGATGCTCGGCTGCGAACGCCTCTTCCATTTCCGCAAGCTACAGCAAGACTCGCTTCTAAAGCGGTTTCTCGGTGGACTCTGTCCGCACCATTCGCTGTTATACAAAGAGTTGTCGCGTCTTAGCAAATCGCACCCGAAACTGTTGCCCGAATTGCGGTCGCTCAATCAGGAAATCATTGGACCTTGTTTACCAGAGGCTCTCATTCTGGACCTTGACTCCACCGTTGAAACCGTATATGGCGATCAGGGCGGAGCGGCTAAAGGCACGAACCCGCATAAGCCCGGCCGTAAGAGTTATCATCCTTTGCTGGCCTTCGAAGGACAGTCTCGTCTATGTTTGAATGCCGTTCTACGTTCGGGCAATACGCACTCCTCCACGGATGCGTCAGCTTTTCTTCACCAAACCTTCGAACTGCTGAGGGAGCATCCGGTGAAGTACGCGAGGTTCGATAAGGGCTTCGGCGGTGAAGATTTCTACGGCCTGTGGGAAGGCAAAGGAATCGGTTACGTCGGAAAGTTGAAATGGACAAAGCGCCTTGCAGAACAAGTCGCAGCCTGCCGGTACTGGAAACGATTCGTCGATGAAGACTGGATCATCGAAGGGATTACGATCATCTACAAAGCGACATCTTGGGAGAAGCCGCGCCGCGTAGCCATTATTCGCAAGGCACACATCGTTGATGATGGCCAGACCCGCATGGTGTTCGATTCGGACTGGCAATACGAAGCGATCGTCACCAACCTCGAATGGGAGCCGCTTGATCTGTGGCGCTTCTACAACCAGCGCTGCTCAATGGAGAACTATATCAAGGAAGCGAAGAACGGCTTCTCCATTGATAGAATTGCGACGAGCGAATTTGAGGCGAATGAACTCGACTTGTTGATCAAATTACTCGCCTACAATTTGTTCGAGCGATTCAAGCGAAGCTGCTGCGAACCGGTACATCAAGGTTACACAATCGCACGGTTCCGATTAGAGTTCTTCCATTGCGCAGCAACGATTATTCGGCATAGCCGCAACATCATTCTCAAGCTGGCGAAAGACTTTGCAAACCGGTATGCATGGCAACGAATAGAAGCCAGGATCGCACTTTTGGAATGAGAAAACCCTAAATTTAACATGGAAGAAATCGCAGCCTCTTCAGCGGGGAGGGGGAAAGTGCATCTGCATAACGTTGATCTGAATCGAATGGACTGGGAAACCTCTACTTTTTTACAGTCCGCGAGGCAGATCCACTATATTCAGTGTTTGATATTACGGGCTTTCGAAATTTAGGTTGAATCAAAAGCGGAGGATTATTTTGCCAAGCAAGCTCACGAAATTGTACAGCGTGCCAAAATGACAACAATTATAGGAGCTCGGAATTAAGCAGTCGTTCTGAGTCCGAATGAGGGGTGAATGAGGCAGAAATGTCGATGAAGCGGCGCCTATGAAAGCTGTTTTCAAGAATGTGCATGCCAAAGAACCCTCAAAAGGGCATTTTTTAAAAAATGCTATGAAGTCCTTTGGCGTTAAGCTGCCGCCAAGCCTTCCAGCCATTGCTCGACAGAGACGAGCTGCTTCTGCTTCTTCGCTTCTTCCAGCCACGCGTCGGCATGCTGGCACATGGCGATCAAGTACACGCGAATGTTCCAGTGGCGGGAACTGCGCCCGCGCGAAGCTTCCAGGTTGTAATCGACTTTCTGGCGCTTGATGCAACGCTCCACTCCGGTTCGCAGCGCGTAACGCTTTCTCCATTCCTTGCTGTCACGGCGGATGCGCGGGAACAGGCGCGGGTTATCCGCGGTGGATGTGTAGAACGTTCTTCCATAATCGGAAGGCGAGCAGGGAGTCGGGCATTCCCATTTGCCGACTTTGGCGGGACAGCGCCATTTGATGCGCTGTCGCCCGGAACACTTGCCCCAGCAGACCATCTTGCGTCCAATGGGGCAGACAGGAACGCCATCGGAGCCAATTTTCATTTCATTGTATACCGTATGCCCGGAACGCCTGAGATTCAGGTCGATGATGGCGGAAACATCATCGTGTTCCAGCATGGTATAGATCGGGAGGGCGTCGTGGGCCGAATCCAGGAGCGCCTCTCCCACCTTCCAGTCCGAGTACCAGTGACGCAGCTCGCGGTAGCCGCAGATCCATGACACCGAGTCATGTTGGCTGGCGCGAAACAATCGCGGGTACACGGGCAAATTGTAAGGACTGTCGGCTGCGGTGAACATGTAGAGCGTACGCCCGTAGTAATATTTCTCGCGATAGCTGTCCCAGCCCCAATCGGCATCCGGATCGGAAAATTGCCGTTTGCAGGAGCATTTCCAGTTGCCCGACTTGCGGCAATCGCAAAGGAACTTGCCGTACGAACGCGCGCCGGTTTCAACCGGAGATCCGTCGCCGATGACGCGGAAAGCGCTCGTATCGCCAAGCAATCCTTTTGCCGCAGAAGGCAGGACAAACAGGGATTGGAACAACTGTTGCAGCAGGTCGTGCTCCTTGGGGGCGTAGTGGATCTTGCCCTCGCGCAGGATGCGGGAGACGAGTTTCTCCGTAATCTTGGGGTTTTTGGGCTCTTGCTTTTCGTTCTTTTTGCCCTTCTTCCGCGGCTTCTTCAAGCGGCGTTTGACGCGCCCGGTCTTATGCGGAGTGGATGCCCGCCAAAGCCGGGGGAAAAAGTCGTAGAACGTTCCGACACCCGGCGTCTCACCGGGTTTAAAGCCGCAGACAATGGCATAGACCGGCGTCGTTCGCAGCGCGACGACTCCGTCATCGACACTGAGCCCGAGCTTGGTGAAGAGCAACATGCAGCGGAGCATGTCGGCGGGATCGTGGGGCTTGCGGCCTCTGGGATTGGAGGAGTAAGCCGAACGCATCAAGGAAGCGGTGGCGGACAGATCGATCGGCGTGATCCAGAAGATCAAGTCGCGATAGAAGTGTTGCAAGAACAACATGGCTTCCGGGGTGTCGAACTCCTTGCGCAGTTGATCGCTTACGAAGGTCAAGTAGTCCTGGTGAGAACGAGAAACGATTTTCACACAATCACCCAATTTTCTAGAGATAGGCAGTAAAAAAATGCCTTCTCGGCGATTGTTGGGGAGTTTCGAAAATGTCAAGAGGAAAGTTTGTTCGCATCCCTATTTTGGGGGTGAAACAATAAAGGACCCTGGCCAGAAAGCTAGAGTCCACAACGGAAATGAATTTCCGAGAAGCTTACAATTAACTAAAGGGGTGAGACATCGCCGGTGAATATACTGGAGCTCAATAACGTCACGGTTACGCTGAAGAACTTTTCTCTGCGCAATATCACGTTCAATCTACAAAGGGGGACGATTACAGGACTGATCGGAGCCAACGGTTCGGGAAAGACAACCTTGATCCGGACGATCATGAACCTGTACCGGCACGAAACCGGGAGCATCAGGCTAAACGGATTGGACAATATCCGGGATGCCAAATGGTTCAAGGATAAGATCGGATTCGTGTACGACGAAAGCTATTTTATTGAGAACTTGACGATTGAGCGAAACAAAAATGTGATTCGTCCCTTTTATTCGAAATGGGATGAGAGGCTGTTTTCAACCTTGCTGGAGAAGTTTGCGCTGGACAGAGGCAAGAAGGTCAAACATCTGTCCAAGGGGATGAAAACGAAATTCAGCCTGGCTGTCGCGCTCTCGCATCACGCCGATCTGCTGCTGATGGACGAGCCCACCTCCGGCCTGGATCCCGTATTCCGTGTTGAATTGCTGGAGTTTATCGCGCAGTATGTCCAGGATCATCCTCATATGACGGTGCTGTTCTCCACGCATATTACTGCGGACCTGGATCGAATTGCGAATCACATCGTGTATATGCGCAAAGGGAAAATCCGATTGCAGATGCCCAAGAATGATTTGTTTGACCGATGCACGGTCATTCGGGGGCCGCGCCATGCCATAGACCGGCTCGACGGCCTGAACCCCATCGGCCTGCGGCAAACGGGCGATACGTTCGAATGTTTGGTCATGGAACCGTTAAGCGCGGAATTCGGCGACCTGGAATATATCCGGTACCCCCGGCTTCGATTGGAAGATATCATGTTTTATTTGGAACGGGAGAAGGCGGAATGAAAACGATATGGAAATTGATCTGGAAAGACTTGAAAACACAGGATTTCAAGTTATTTCTATTGCTTCCTCTGCCGCTTATTTTTTTCTACGCAATGCTGCAGCCCGTCTGGCAAGCCGGGGCATACACGATCGTCATTGTCTTGATGACTTATTTCCTTCTGGCGGGCAACAATCACAAACAATTAGATTACAAATTTGACTGGATCATCCACAGCTTGCCGGTGACCCGGCATGAAATGCTGCTGTCGAAATATGCGATGGTGATCGTCTGGTACATTCTGTCCGCGATCATCTGTAATGCAATCGGTGCCGTTTATATGCTATACAATCAAATGGGCATCCGGCTGTCCAGCCTAATGGAGCTTGGCTTATCTCTTTCGGTCATTTTGTTGATCTCGGGGATTTATTATCCGCTGTACTATTTGTTCGACAAGAAGTTTCTTTATGTAAATATATTCCTGTTTACCGCCATGTTGTTTGCGGGGCCGTCCATCGCCCGGGGCATCCCCGAAATCATCGTCCGCTTCCCGCTGCTGCTGCTGCCCATAAGCGTCGCCATATTCGCACTTTCATACCGGGTTTCATTTCTGATTTTCAATCGGACCCGAATCTCGCAGCGCCGTTCCGGCGTTATTTTTTTGCTTGGGTGGATGGAATTGCACATCTCGATATGAGGATAGATCAAAAATCAATGAGAATACATCATTGTGCTGCCCAAGCTCGGAATCTTATACTGACTACCAAGCAACAGATATGTAAACGCTATCAATTCACTATCAAACCATGTTTGACAATATAAAACAAATATGAGAATAGGTTTGATCATGCTGAACCATCGGATGCGTGCATGGCAAGCGGAAAGACAACCGACCTCCGTTTATAGCGGTCCGCCCCTTCGGCCGGCCGTTATAAAAATAAAATTCCAACAGGAATAAAGGGGTGTTCGCATGTCAAGATTGGCAAGACCGGTAAGCATCGTACTTGCCGTGTTGCTGGTGCTGCTCAGCGCCGCGGCCTGCAGCAAGAAGTCGGATGACAACAAGCCGTCCGACTCGTCCACTACCCCATCCACAACGCAGAACGGCAATAACGCTTCGAATTCAGGCACAGGAACGGAAACCGAAGGCGGCGCGGACGGCGAATGGAAGCCGCAGAGCGACTTGTCGAAGAAGGTCAAGTTCAGCTACGCGTCGGTCCAGGCGATCGAAGGCTACGACTACACGAAGGGCGACCCGCTCGCGCAGTATTATTCCGAGAAATTCAACTACGAGATGGACGTCGCGGCGCTCAACTGGGACAACTGGAACGAGCGGATGCGCATCTGGATCAACTCGGGCGACATGCCGGACGTCGCGGTGTACAACTACATCCACGCGGACGCGGCGGCTTTTGTCGAACAGGGACTGATCAAGCGGCTGCCCGATGACTGGAAGCAGCGCTGGCCGAACCTGGCGGCCGTCTATGAGCGGACGACGCTCGGGCCGCAGATGGAGAAAGTGTTCGGCGGCACGTACTTCCTTCCGCGCGCGCGGTTCATGGACAATCTGCCCGGCGATCCGCTGCCGAACCACCCGTCCGTGTTCATCCGGAAAGACTGGGCGGAGGCGGTCGGCTTCCCGGTCAAATCGGCCTACACGGTATCGGAGATCATGGAGTTCGCACGACTGGTCAAGGATAAGGATCCCGGCAACGTCGGCGACAAGCTGATCCCGATCGCCGAGAACACGAACCACGCCGTCGACCTGTTCGTCGCGCGGAACAGCACGTACTGGAACAGCTTCTACAAGGACAAGGACGGCCAGTACAAGTGGGGCGGCGCGTCGGAAGACACGCTGCGGGGCCTCAAGCTCTTCTCTGAGGCGTACCGGTCCGGGCTTCTCGCGCAGGACTTCTACACGGTCAAGAACGAGGAGCACGGCGCGTACTTCAACGTGCAGGGCATCGCCGGCGCGACGTTCTTCCAGGCGCCGACGTCGAACCTGCAGCCGTACTACAACGACTTCAAAAACAACCTGGGCATCGACCCGTACGAGAACATCATTCTGGCGACGGTGCTCGGGGAAGACGGCAACTACCATCAGGTCGACCTGATCAACTACTGGGGCACGATCATCTTCAGCCCGGATATCAAGGATGAAGTGTTCGAGCGCTACATGGACATTCTCGACTACAACGCGACGCGAGAAGGTTACATCATCACGAACATGGGGCTGAAGGACGTCGACTGGACGTACGACGACAGCGGCAACATCGTCTCCCTCTACGACGAAGAGAAGGAAGGCAAGCCGCTGGCCGGCACGACCGGCAAGTATCCGTCCTGGGGCTATCTGCTCGGCAGCATTATCCTGTTCGACGACTTCGCCTTCGACAACCCGAACACCGACGAGCGGCTGCGGGAACTGTCGAAGAAGGTGTATCGCGAGCGGACCGAGATCGCGACGCCGGAGACGTTCACGGCAATCGACTGGGATTACTACACCTACGATTCGCCGAGCAAGAGAAGGGCGGAAATCGACTACTACACCGAATACGCAAACCTCATCACGCAGTCGGGCGACATCGAGGAGAACTGGAGAAAATGGGTCGATTCGAAGATGCCCCTCATCCAGCCTGTCCTCGACGAGCTGAATGAGAAGTTCGGCGGCTGAAACGCGTGAGGCTGAATTCGTAATCCAGGCGGTTCAGGGCAGATCGCGGCCGATTTGCCCGGCGCTTGCCTTTCGGGGAGTTGCCTATGGACAACAACGCTTTGATTCGCCGCATCATCAGGTCGAAGGAGACGTACATGCTTCTCCTGCCCGGCGTCATCTGGTTCGTGATCTTCGCCTACATTCCGATGTACGGACTGACGCTGGCGTTCAAGACGTACAAGGCCAATCTCGGCATTTTCGGCAGTCCGTGGGTCGGTTTCGAGAAATTCGAGTACGTCTTTCGCGATCCGGCCTTCATGGAATCGGTCTGGCGGACGATCTGGATCAATCTGGGCCGGATCGTGTTCACGTTTCCGGTGCCGATCATTCTGGCGCTGCTGCTGAACGAATTGCGCATGCGCCGGTTCAAGCGAACGGTCCAGACCATTTTCACTTTTCCCCACTTCCTGTCCTGGATTATCGTGGCCAGCGTCCTGATCAATTTTCTCGACATGCAGGGGATGGTGAACGGCATCATCCGAATGTTCGGCGGTGATCCGGTCAACTTCCTGGGGAACACGACCATTTTCCGCCCGCTGCTCTACATTACGGACAACTGGAAGAACGCCGGCTGGACGATGATCATTTATCTGGCCGCCATCTCGGGCATTGATACGGAGCAGTACGAATCGGCGCAGCTTGACGGCGCGACGCGGCTGCAGACGATGTGGTACATCACATTGCCCGGCATCATGAACACGATCGTCGTCATGCTGATTCTGGCGACGGGCTATATCATGACCGCCGGTTTCGACCAGATCTTCAACATCAGCAACGCGGCGACCGCGAAGGCGGGCGAAATTCTGGACATCTACATCTACCGGATCACGTTCCAGTCCGCGGCGGACTTCTCGTTCTCGACCGCCGTCAGCCTGTTCCGGTCGATCGTGAATTTCGCGCTGCTGCTGCTGGCCGACCGCATCTGCAAGATGCTCGGTTCGGAGGGGCTCTTCCCGCCGATCCGCAAGGCAGCCCGCGCGCGTGCGAAAGGAGCGGCGTGAATATGGCAGAGGTCAGAACGATGCCCGAACCTGCCCGGCAAACCGTCCGGCGCAGACGTTCGAGTCATAACCGCATCGAGCCGCTGGACATTGCCCTGGTCATCATCCTTGGCGTGTTGGCGCTGCTGATTGTCATTCCGTTCATCAACGTTCTTGCGATCTCGTTCGTCACCCAGCAGGAGTATCTGAAGACGTCGATCCTGCTGTTCCCGAAGGAATTCACGCTGGAGAACTATCAGGCCATGTTCGAAGACGGACGGATCTGGACGGGGTATCGCACGACCACGATCCTGCTGCTCATCGGCGTGCCGATCAACCTGTTCCTGACGACCAGCATGGCGTATGGGCTGAGCCGGCCGGATTACCCGTTCAAGCGGTTTTTCATCTTCTTCGTCGTCGTCACGATGATGTTCAACGGCGGCATCATTCCGATGTACCTGCTGATGAAGCAGCTCCATCTGATCAACTCGCTCTGGTCGGTCGTGTTCGCATACGGCATCAACGCCTTCTATCTGATCATCATGATGAACTATTTCTCGAATCTGCCGATTGCCCTGTCGGAATCGGCGAAGCTGGACGGCGCGGGTGAATGGACGATTCTGCTCAAGGTGATCCTGCCGCTGTCCATGCCGATCATGGCGACGATGACGCTGTTCTACGCGGTCGACCGGTGGAACGAATGGTTCAACGCGATGATTTTCATCCGCAAGGGCAATCTTACCGTCCTGCAGCTGGCGCTCCGGTCGATCGTCATCGACTCGCAGATCAGCCAGCAGCTCAATGTGTCGAACATCCAGACGGACAAACAGTTCACGGAAGGGATGAAAATGGCCGCCGTCATCGCCTCGATGCTCCCGATCATGTGCGTGTTCCCGCTCCTGCAGCGGCACTTCGTCAAAGGGATGCTGATCGGCGCGATCAAGGCGTGAGCTGCCGGACGGCCATTGGAGTCAGACGAGGCGCATCGGCATCCGGTGCGCCCTTTAAAAAGCGCAAAAAGGCATGGAGAGGAGAGGACGTTCGCATGGTCAGTCTCAGAATCGCAAAAACGGAAAACGGTTATGTCCAGGGGCTTCCGGCAGCGGATCCCCGCATCACCAGTTTCAAGGGCATCCCGTTCGCCGCTCCGCCCGTCGGGGAGAACCGCTGGCGGGCGCCGCAGCCCGCGAAGAACTGGGACGGCGTGCTGAAAGCGTACGAGTTCTCGCCGATCCCGCTGCAGGTTCGGCAGGAAATCGATGTCAACAACATCTACACCCGTGAATGGGCCGTCGATCCGGACATCGCGATGAGCGAGGATTGCCTGTACCTGAACATCTGGACGCCGGCGAAAAGTCCCGACGAGAAGCTGCCGGTGTTCGTCTGGTATTTCGGCGGCGGGCTGCAGGTCGGGCATGCGTCCGAGATGGAGTTCGACGGCGAGCGCATCGCCCGCAGGGGCATCGTCGTCGTCACGATCAACTACCGGCTGAACGTGTTCGGATTTCTGTGTCATCCGGAGATTACGGCGGAATCGCCGGACGCCCCCGCCAACTTCGGCCATCTCGACCAGCAGTTCGCCACGCAATGGGTGAAGCGCAACATTGCGGCGTTCGGCGGCGATCCGGACAATATCACGATCGGCGGCCAGTCCGCCGGCGGCGGCAGCGTCCTCGCCCAGCTCACCTCGCCGCAGAACGAAGGCCTGTTCAACAAGGCGATCATCATGAGCGGCATCTTCTCGCCGGTGTATCCGGGCCAGCGCGGTCCCGGCGTGCGGGAGACGCTCGCGGAAGCCGAGCAGGAAGGCATCAAGTTCTTCGAGTATCTCGGCGTCTCCTCGCTGGCGGAAGCCCGCAAGCTCGATGCGGTGTACATCCGCGACAAGATGGTCGAGTACAAGCGGTTCTGGGGCGCCGTCGTCGACAACAAGTTCTGCGTCGGCCATCCGTTCGAGCGGTTCCTCCGGAATGAACGCTGGAACGTTCCCATTCTGTGGGGGAACACGACCGACGAGTTCATCAGCCGGCCGCAAGTCGGCTCGATCGAAGAGCTCCGGCAGATGGCCGAAGGCGTGTTCGGCGAAGACGCGGACCGGTTCCTCGCGTTGTGCGGAGCTGATTCGGGCGATCTGGAGCAGGCGCTCAAGGCGGCATCGGTCAATACGATCGAATACGCGATACGCGTCGCTTCCCGCGCCAATGCCGCAGCCGGCGCCGGCACGCCGCTGTACTATTACAAATTCGACGCGGAAATTCCGGGCTGGGACAACCCCGGGACGTTCCATTCGGTCGATCTCTGGTTCTTCTTCGAGACGCTGGCGAAGTGCTGGCGGCCGTTCGTCGGCAAGCATTACGATCTGGCGCGCCAGATGTGCAACTATTGGGCGCACTTCATCCGCTCGGGCGATCCGAACGGCCCCGATTCGACGGGTGAAGATCTCCCGCGGTGGGAGCCGTACACGGAGGAAGCGCCGTACGCGATGGTGTTCGGCGACAAGTCGGAATTCGTCAGGGAGCAGCCGGGAGAGATGATCCGGTTCCTGGTCGAGCAGTATTTCAAGCGCAAGTAAACGACATCATGATCGGGGAGGGATGGCCGTGCGGCTGGTGAGCGGCGATTACACGCTGCTGTTCAAGGATGGCGGCGTCGAGGTGCATCGGGACGGCAAGATGCTGTATGACAACAGGCGGCCGATGTTCGTGACGGTGAAGACGGTCTTCGCGGTGAACGAATTCTACGACGGGGCGTACGACGATGTCGCCGAAGACGGCGGGCGGGTCGTCGCAGGCGGCGTGCTCACCGTGCCTTCGGGCTCGATGTTCGCGTTCATGGACACTTATGAGGCCGCCGGGACGGGGTTCAAGGTAAGCCGTCGCGTGAAAGTGCTGCGGGCGGCGGACGATCTCGGCTTTTCCACCAAAATCTCGTTCGTGATGGCGGAGTCGGGCGATCCCCGCGACTACTGGTGCTTCGCGCCGGGCGTCTGGTACAAGCAGAACGAGTTCGCGCCCGACACCGTCATCGGCAAGGATCTGGACTGCGAGTATTTCTGGCGGATGGAGACGTGCTATGCGCTGCCGCTGTTCGCCATGCAGCACACCCGGTCGGGGGAGACGGCGTCGCTGTCCCGCTGGGCCGCGGACGTGACGATGCCGTCCACAGACATCCTCCGGGCGGAAAACCATACCGACCCGAAGTGTACGACCGGCGCCATCGGGATGAGCCGGCCGGAAAGCCTCACCCTGAACTACATGTACTACGGATTTCCCGTGCGCAAGCCGTTCGAGACAAAGGTCGACGGTTTGTCAATCGATTACGTGTACCCCGGCTGCGACGGTCAGCTGCCCTCCCAGAATCGGTTCCTCGGGCTGGATTACCGCGGGAAAACGAAATCATTCCGGCGCATCAACCATCCGGTCGTTGACGGGTTCGAGCAGCATTACGCCGTGGCCGTCCAATTCGGCCGCTACGACAGCTTCCAGCGCATGATGCGGGACAACTGGCGGATCGTGTACGAACGGATGCGCGACCGGCTGTTCGGGGTGGACAACGAGCGCCATTTTCACAACTGCATGAAGCATCTGGAGCGGTACACCCGGAAATACGGCGACGCATACGGCCTGCCGTTCGCCGCGCAGCTGCCCCATATGGACATCTCGACGGTCTCGTTCCAGTTCGGGTTCGTCGGGCAGCAGCCGGGAATCGGCTATCTGCTGCTGCGCTACGGCGACATGACAGGCGATGCCGAAGCCCGGGAGAAGGGGATCGGCATCCTCGATTTCTGGGTCCGGACGGCGATGACCGAGTCCGGCCTGCCGCACATGTGCTACAATCCGAACATTCAGGGATTCGAGCCGTACCCGCATTATGTGCGGATGCTGGCCGACGGGATCGAAGCGATCCTGGACGCGTACCTCTACATGCGGGGACGGGGCGAGGAGCGGGCGGATTGGCTGGATTTTTGCCGGAAGACGGCCGATTGGCTGGTGAAGATGCAGAACGAAGACGGCAGCTTCTACCGCGCGTACAACACCGACGGCTCCGTCCGGATGGACTCGAAATCGAACACGCCCAGCGTCATCCGCTTCCTGGTCCAGTTCCATCTCGCGACCGGCGAGGAGAAGTACAAGACGGCGGCGCTCCGGGCCGGTGAATGGGCGTACAACAACAATTACCGGAACCTGGAATACCGGGGCGGCACATGCGACAACCTGGACATCCAGGACAAGGAGGCCGGGATCTACGCGCTGTTCGGATTTCTGGCGCTGTACGACCTGACCGGCGGGGCAAAATGGCTCGAAGCCGCGGTCGGCGCCGCCGACTATACGGAGACGTGGACGTACGCGTGGTCGTACCCGGTCCGCACGCCGTGGCCGAAGCATCCGTTCAACAAGTACCGCATCAGCGGGCAGAGCATCATCACGATCGGCGGCGGGGCCGACGTTTACATGGCCGCGTGCTCCTACACCTATTACCGGCTGTATCTGATCACCGGCGACGGGCACTATCTGGATTTCGCCGAGTTTCTCCACAAGAACACCCGGCAGTCCACGGACGTCGACGGAAGCATCGGCTACGCGATGCCCGGCATCGGCCACGAAAGCGGCAATTTCACGAGCCAGACGCTGCAGAGCCACTACCACTGGCTGCCCTGGTGCACGTTCGTTCAGGCCGAGCCGCTCCTCAGGCTGTATGACACGTTCGGCGTCTTCGAAATCGCGGACGCCCAGAAGCTCAGCCCGGAGGAGAGGGCAAGGCGCAATCGCATTTATGACGGACTCTCGGGAAGCGCGGGCTGACTTTCGCCCCGCTTCTGGTATTCCCGCGGCGTGAGCCCGGTCAGCCGCTTGAACTGCCGGCTGAAGTGCTCCACGTTGCGGTAGCCGCACCGGAACGCGACTTCGGCGACGCTCAGGGAGCCGTAGTACAGGTACTCCTTCGCCAGCCGGATCCGGTTCTGGATGACGTCGTCCATGCAGGAGACGCCGAATGTTTTCTTGTAGATGGACTGCAGATAGCCCGGGCTGATCTTGAGATAGTCCGCCATGCGGGGGATTGTCCAGTGATCGCCCGGGTTGTTCTGGATCGCGACGCGCAGCTTGAGCAGGTTGTAGTGCTGCGGCGTGATGTCGTTGCGGAAGCAGGACTCCAGCAGTTTGTTGAACAGCGTCCGGAGCAGGCACCGGATGGAGGAGTCCTTGCAGTTCTTGTTGAAGTTGTGCTCGATGACGAGCAGCTCGAACAGCTTGTGGCAGTAGTCGGGATCATCCAGGGAAAAGGGAACGCCGCACGGCACCGGGGTTTCCGTCACAAAAGGCTCGTCCGTCATGAAGCGGATCCAGTTGTTCACGAACCGGTCCCCGGACGCGCGGTAGTAAACTTTCTGGCCCGGGCGGTAGAGAACGGCGCTGTAGGCCGGGTATTCCCTGAGCTCCCCTGCCACCCAGAACAGGGCAGGGGTCTTCGTGAAGACGAGGAGCCAGTGCGTGCCGGCGGGCACGTCGGTGACGAAATGAGGGCCTTCGTGGGCCATATCGCAATGCGCGGTGAAGATGTGGATCATCCGAATCCCTCCGGATCGGCGTGAAGGATATCTTCAGCGTAAAGGAACGGATCGGGCGCGGTCAATATGGAGTGAATGGAGGACAGGCATGGAAGTCAGGCAAGTGATGGATATTCCGGCAGGCGCGCTGCGGGCGGCTGCGAAGGAACATCAGGGCACGTTGAAGGAAGTTTCGTATCCGGTGCGAAACTATATCAATGCGTCCCGGCAGCTCGTGACGGACGGGCTGGCCGACGCGGCGGAAGCGGGCAGGGAGACGGTGCGGGGCGAGGCCATTGTCAAGACATGCAACGTCTATCTGCCCGCCGGCTACGACCGGGAGCCCGGTCGGCGCTATAACGTCCTGTATCTGCTTCACGGCGTGGGCGGTGATGAATATGAATGGCTGCGGGGCAGCGGCGAGGCGGACGGTCGGCATGCCATCTGCAATCTGCTGGACCATCTGATCGCGGAAGGCGAGATCGAGCCGCTTATCGCCGTGTTCCCCAACGGGCGCAGCGCCCATGATTACGCCGACCGGTCCTTCAACGCCGAGGGTACGAACCTGCTCGGCTTCTATTATTTCGACTACGAACTGCGGTACGACCTCATCCCGTTCATCGAATCGAAATACCGGACATACGCAGACATCGCGGATACGTCGTCTGCGGGAATCTCCGCAAGCCGCCGGCATCGGGCGATCGCCGGCCTGTCCATGGGCGGCATGCAGGTGCTGAACCTGGTCATCGGCGGCTGGCGGTGCGATTCGGTGGCGTACACGGAGAACCGGCACAACTGGCGGAACGGGCTGGACACGACGGTGCGCGCGCCGGGCATGACCGATCTGTTCGCGTACGCCGGCGCGTTCTCGAACGCGCCGACGTCGAGCGGCGGACGCGTGCTGGGCGAAAGTCTCGGGTCCTCGGCGTTCCGGCTGGATCTGCTGTACATGACCTGCGGCGACCGGGACGAGATTTCCTTCCCGGTGTATAACGATGCGATCGAAGGCCTTGCGGAAGCCGCGGGGGACAAGCTCGGCGGCCTCCGCCAGGTCGTCATTCCCGGCGGCGTGCACGATTTCGGCGTGTGGAACCACGGCGCGTACAATTTCGCCCGGCTGGCGTTCCGTTGACGGAGGGCGGCGCCGTCCGGCGCGTTCCCGGAAGCCGGAGCCGTTGCCGTATACTTGCGGACGGCCGGAATTCTCCGCCGCGTACAGCATCGGGGTCGTCGCGACGGACAGGGCGGCCGGATCATGGCCGGCCTGCTTCGCCGCCTGCCGGTACAGTTCCACGGCCGGCTTGAAGGCTCGCGCCGAGGATGACGGTGTATATACAACTGACGGATCCGAAATGAATGTCAAGGTTCGCGCACGTGGATATTAAGCTTTATTGCTTTCCAAGCCTTCAAGGAATGGTTTGCGACTTGAGTGATTTTAAGGGCTTTATTGGAACATGGAATGAAAGAAGATCGCTTTATCCTGTCTTCTTGGCCAGGATCGTGGCGATCTTCTTGACGTTTTGATGGTGTTGACCAATAAAACTACATCATGTAGATTTAATTTTACCTACAATGGAAAAGGAGGGCGACAATGGAAAAACTGCAGAAAATGTCCGAAGCCGAGAAACAAATTATGGACATCATTTGGTCCTGTGCCCGCCCGGTAACGACGGCTGAAATCTTGACCAGACTGCCGGAAGACAAGGCATGGAAGCAAAACACCGTCATTACGTTTTTGGCGCGTTTGATGGAAAAGGGCATGGTCAAAGCGACAAGGGCAGGAAGGGCGAATCACTATGAGGCTTGTTTGACCGAACAGGAATACCTGAATCTCGAAACCAAACGGTTTTCATCGGGGTTCCGTGTTCGGCTTGATCAACACGCTGTGCGACAGCGGAGATCTGACGAAGGAAGATATTGAAGCATTGATGAAACGATTGCAAGAGCAGAGAGGCCGGCATGAATGATTTCTGTTATGCTTTGCTCCTGATGTCGGTCGCGGCGTCCATCCTGTACCTGTTGTTGAAACTTTTCATCCCGTTGGCGCCGGGCATCGTCCCGAATACGGCGGAGTCTCCGTTCGATGCGCTGTTTGAACGGGTGAGCCGGAAATGGCGGGAACCAACGGCCGTTCCGGAAGCAAGCCATCTGAGCACGGCGGAACAGACGGGCAACATTCCCGAAGACGGCCATTACTATTTCATTCTGCAAAACGAATCGAAAACGGCATCGTGTGAAAAGGTGGAGCTGCCGGTTCATGATCAAATTCGTTCGTAAATCATCGCGTGATGCAACGAGCGGCATGCTTGCTTCATGGAGAGCATGCCGCTTTTTCATGCAATCATGCCGCCGGGCAAAATAAAAAGTCTTGACGATCATGCGGTACACTGACGAAAATGATGATTAAATGCGGCGGGGTCCAATTTTTTATCAATATTTATAAACTTGGTTTTACAATATAAAACAAGCTGAATGGATTGTCCTCGGCTTGTTGACCGGGGGGAGCATGGACGATGTCAAGGATCATGGATGTGCTGAGGCGTTACCTGAAGGGCAAATCGATCATCCGGACGATGATGTTCTCCTTTTTGACCGTGAACATCTTGCTGCTGCTCCTTCTCGGGCTGCTGTCCATCCGCGATTCCACGGCGAGCCTTACCGAGGAATTGACGCAATCCAGCTACAAGATCATGGAACAAGCGGCAAGAGGGTTGAGCTTCAATCTTGAAGAGGCGACGCGTCCGCTGGTGATTCTCGCGGGCCATTATTCCGTCAGGGCGTTGATGAATCCGGGCAGACAATTGGATGTCGAAGGCCGCATTCAGCATGAGCGGAATCTTGCGGATGTCGCCTTCGGTGTGACATCGCTGCAATCGTTCATCAGCGACATCCTGATCCTGGGCGAAAACGGCTATGTGAACAACCTGGACGGCCGGATTACCCTGCGCTGGAATTATCCGTTCACCGAACAGGACTGGTTCCGGCAGGCGGTGTCGGGGATTCCGAACAGGGGCTTCATCCCGCTCGGGCTCCACAAGCAGGACTATTACATGGAGAAATACATTTCGAAATACGATCAGCCTACGCTCTCGATCGCCCTGCCCGTCAACGATCACACCCGCAAGCCGATCGGCGCGGTCATCGCCAATCTTGATTTGAACAAGGTCAGCGGCATGTTCGAGTTGACCGCCAATCAGAACAATCAGTCCGTGTTCATGATCGACAGCCGGCGGACCATCATCGTGCACAAAGATGCCGAAGCCATCGGCACCCGCTTGGCATTCAAGGGCATCGAGCGGATCCATGCCGAAGAGTCCGGCAGCTTCATCACGGATATTGACGGCCGGGAGACATTGGTGACTTTCCACCCGACAACCGTCAAGGGGTGGAAGATGGTGTCGACGATCCCGATGTCCGTGATCCGCGGGCAGGCGGATTCGCTGAAATCCAATCTGTTCGGGTTTATTTATCTCTGTCTGCTGCTCAACCTGCTAATTTCCATCGTGATCACCGTGCGCATCTCCCGGCCGTTCGGGCGGCTGCTCTCCGCACTGGACAAAATCGGCGAAGAGAGCGTCTATGTCATTTCGAACCATTACAAATACCGCGAGCTGAATGTGATTGGCGGCAAGTTCAAGGAACTGGTCCTCCGGATCCAGACGCTGGTCAGACAAAACTACCAATCGGAACTTGCGCGCAAAGATGCCGAATTGAAAACGCTGCAATCGCAGATCAATCCGCACTTTCTGTTCAATACGCTGCAGCTCTTGCAGACCGAGATCGTATGCGGCAGCACGGAGGAATCGAATCATCTGGTGCTCTCGCTGAGCAGCTTGCTGCGGTATTCCATGAAGCAATCGGAAGAAATGGTCGAACTGGGGCGGGAAATTCAGAACGTCAAAGATTACCTGTACATCCTGAACAAAAAGTATGACAACCGGATCGATATCGAGTACCGCATCCCGGACCAGGAGATTTTGAAACACCGAACGATCAAGTTGATTCTCCAGCCGATCATCGAAAACGTCGTGCTTCACGGTTTCGGGGAAAATCCGGTGTCAGCCCGCGTGCGGATCGGCGCCGTATCGGTCAAGAAAGGGATTCTGGTCGCCATCCGGGACAACGGCAAAGGCATGACCCGGCAGCAACTCCGAATGTTGAGGGCGCAGCTCGATGACCCGGACCACAGGCCGGAACACATCGGCCTTTACAACGTCAACCAGCGGATCCGATTGAAATTCGGACCGGATTACGGATTGCGGATCCGAAGCAAACCCGGAGCGTTTACGGCCGTTTACGTCGTGCTGCCGAAAGTTTGAATGTCAGGGAGGTTGCGACATGAAACTGCTGATTGCGGACGATCAAATTTCGCTCCACCGATATCTGGACAAGGTCATGGACTGGGGCGCGATGGGATTTACGGAGGTGCAGCATGCCTACGACGGTGAGGAAGCGGCCGCCAAGGTCGCGGCATTCCATCCGGATATCCTGATCCTGGACATCCATATGCCGATCTTGAACGGGATCGAATCGCTCAAGCGGGTCAGGCAGTCCGGCCATTCGCCGAAAACGATCATCCTGAGCGCTTATGACGAATTCGAATATGCGAGGGACGCGATTCATCTTCAGGTCTCCCGTTACTTGCTGAAACCGGTCGACGCCGTGCAGCTTCGAAACGCGCTCGAGGAGTTGATCCGGGAGTCCGAAGCGGCCTTCCGGCAGACGATCGGCGCCGAGCTCGACCGGATGCTGTATACCGGGGAGATGGAGGCCGAAGCGCTGCAGACGATTCGCAAGGGGTTCGATTACCTCGGGATCGACCGATTCGCCGTGATCACTTGCGCAGACGGTGCGACGGACGGCCATTATGCCCGCTGGCTTAAGGAACAGGCCGCCGGTTCATTCAAATGCGCGATTGCCGGCAAAAGCAAACATGGAAGCGTGGTCCTGGTCGGCGGAAAGGATCCATTGTCAGGCGGCATGCTGCGGGAGTTCATCGAGTCTCTTCTTCAGCTTCCGGATGCGCCATGCGGCTCGCCGCCGCCGATCGGGATCAGCTCGGTCGCCCAGGATGCCGCGGTTCTGCCGCAGCTGATCGCGGAGAGCGCCCGGGCCGCGGCGGCGCCCGCCGAGACGGGCTCCAGGCTCCAGGATACGATCAGGCGGATCAAAAAGCATATCGACGGCAGCTTTCACGAAGACCTGACCTTGCAGTCCGTCGCGGATCGATTCCGGATCGACAAATACCAGTTGTGCCGGATGTTCAAGAAGGAGTTCGGCGTCAATTATTGGTCATATGTCATGAAAGTGCGGATGGAGAAAGCCGCCGAACTGCTCGCCGGTACGGAATGGAAGAACAGCCTCATCGCGGAGCGGACCGGATTTTTGGACGAAAGCCATTTCAGCCGCGCGTTCAAAAAGTTTTACGGCATAACGCCCAAGGAGTACCGCCGCAGACATGCCGAAGCCCGCTGAGCGTCCGAAAGCGCAACAATTGACAACTCGACCCGCAAGATTTTGAATTCCGATTCGGAGCAGGCTCCATTATACTTCAACATGTAGAAATTGAAAGTGCTTACAAAACAACGGACAGGGGGATGCTTAAGCATGATCAAAAGATTGACATGGCCATTGATGGTCATTCTGTGTGCTGCACTCGTGCTGACGGCATGCGGTCAAAGCGGCAATAAAGGCACGAACGGCGGGACGAGCGGCGGCGAGTCCAAAGACGCCGATGCGCCGAAACCGGTTACGCTCAGCATTCTGTCGTGGAACAATGAACAGGAGATGAAGCCGGTCCTTGACGGGTTCAAGGCGAAATATCCCCATATTTCGTTCGACTTCTCGTTCGCGCCGCCGGTCACCGATTATATTGCGAAGCTGCAGACGATGCTGCTGTCGGATACGGCGCCGGATATTTTCATCATCGCCGCGGAGAACCGCAACGAGATCATCGACGGCGGATTCGCGATGGATCTGACCGACCAGCCGTTCATGTCCGTCATGCTGGACAGCAACAAACCGATGCTGAGCAAGAACGGCAGGACGTACGGCTTCACGCAGACGGGATGGGCCGGCGGACTGTTCTACAACAAGCAGCTGTTCGAACAGGCCGGCATCGAGAAATTGCCGGAGACATGGGACGAATTCGTCGAGATCTGCCTGAAGCTGAAAGAAGCCGGCATCCGTCCGCTGTACGACCGGATGCATGACATTACGATCATTCATTCCGCCATGTTCGGCGCGAACGTGTTGACGAAGGATCCCGATTTCGACGAGAAGCTGTTCAACGGGGAGACGACGTTCGCGGAAGGCTGGACGGAAGTGCTGAAGATGTGGAAGGAAGATTTGATCGACAATGAAATTTTGACCCCCGACATGATCGGTTTGACGAGCGAGCAGGTGATGAACGAGTTCTCCCTCGGCAACGTCGCGATGGTTCCCGGCGGTCCGTGGAACATCAGCACCATCGAGGCGACCAACCCGGACATCGAGTTTGAAATTATGCCGATTCCGGGCAAGGAGCCGGGCAACAAGTATTACAACGGGGCGCCCGGCGTAGGCTTCGCCATCAACAGCAAGACGAAGCACAAGGAAGAAGCGCTGCTGTTCCTCGAATATCTCAGCACGGAAGAGGGACTCCGGCAATTCGAAGAAGGAACGGGCGGCATCATTACGGCGCACGGCTACACCACCAACGTGCATCCGGCGTATCTGCCGGCCTACAACGACGGATTGATGGCGGGCCGGATCTACTTGCCGATGGTGTCGTGGGCGCGGCATCAGGAAGCGCTCCGCAACCAGTTCCTGATTGCCATTCAGGATATGGCGATGAACAAGATTACGCCGGAAGAGGCGGTCGAGCTGCTCGATAAGAAGCTTCAGGAAATGGAAAATAAATAAATCGCGAGTCCTGTAGAGAGGGTATAGGATCACCTACTACCCTCTTTTTCATCACGATCGTTGCTTGCGAAGCGCAACGGTCATGTAGCGCAGACCATTGAGGAGGCTGTTTATGACCCGAATCGTCCGCCAAGCGCAGTACCTGGTGTTCCTGGTACCGATCTTGGTCGTTTACTCCCTGTTTACGATTTACCCGCTGCTCAAGGCGTTCTTCCTGAGCTTTACGAATTTCGACGGCTATTCGAAAGTCTATGATTTCGTCGGGTTGAAAAATTATATGCGGATCTTCGCCGATGACGCCCTGCTGTCCGCGATCTCGTTCACACTGTTCTTCACGTTCGCCAAGGCGCTGCTCGTGACGGTGCTGGCGATTCCGCTCGCCATGATTCTGGACCGGAAATTTCTGACCCGGAATCTGCATCGCGCCGTCTTCTTCTTCCCCTCGATCCCGAGCGGACTGCTGCTGGCCTACATCTGGGGATTCATTCTGGCGCCGATCGGATCGGGCGTGATGAACACGATTCTGCGGGAAGTGTTCGGCATCGGGCCGCAGCCCTGGCTGGCGGATCCGCTGCTCGCCAAGCTGTCCACGGTCGTCGTGGCGACGTGGGCGATCACCGGGTGGCATGCCATTCTGTATCTGGCGTTCCTGCAATCGATCCCGAAAGAATATTACGAGGCGGCCGCGATCGACGGCGCGAGCCGGCTGCAGCAGGTGCGCCACATTACGCTGCCGCTGCTTGCGCCCGCCATGACGATCAGCGTCATGCTGCTGCTCACGGGCGGGCTCAAAGTATTCGAAATTCCGTTCGCCTTGACCAAGGGCGGGCCGGGCTACGAGACGTACACGATCACCCAGGTCATCGTGCTTCGGGGGATCACGGAAACCCAGTACGGCCTTGCGTCGGCGATGTCCATCGTATTCTTCCTGATCGTGCTTTCGATCGCCGTCTTCCAGGTCACGATCATGCAGCGAAGGGAGCAGCATTTGCAATGACGGAATCCAACAAAAAAAACTGGCTGCTCGATCTCCTGATGCTCCCTGCGGGAATCGTCGCGTTCTTCCCGTTCTACCTGATCATCATCAACACGTTCAAGACGATGCAGGAGACGGCCAAGAACCCGATCGCCCTGCCGTCGAAGTGGATTTTTACAAATTATATCGAAGTGTTCGAGGGAACGGCGGTGCTGCGAAGCTTCGGCAACACGCTGACCGTCACCTTGTTCTCCGTCGTGCTGATCGTGCTGATCGGCGCCATGGGCGCGTACCCCGTCGTGTTCAACTCGAACCGGATTACGCGGCTCGCGATGCTGTATCTGCTTGCGGGATTCATGATTCCGTTCCAGGCGACGCTCATCCCGCTCTTTCAATTGATGACCGACCTGCGCTTGATCGACAAGCTCTACGGCCTCGTCATGCTGTATACGAGCGGATCGGTGTTTGTCTTCTTCCTGATGACGGGCTACATGAAGACGATCCCGCGGGATTTGTCCGAGGCCGCCGTGATCGACGGCTGCAGCATATGGGGCATCTTCTGGCGAATCATCCTGCCGCTGCTCAAGCCGATTACGATTACGAGCGTCATCTTCGAGACGATGTGGATCTGGAATGACTTTCTGGCGCCCATGCTGTTCCTGAACTCGTCCTCCAAGTCGACGCTCGTCCTGCAGATCTACAAGGCGAAGGGCGAATTCAACGTCCAATGGCCGATGTTCATGACGCTTACGGTGATCACGCTGATCCCGATCTTCATCTTCTTCCTGCTCATGCAGAAACATATCGTCAAAGGCATCGCGGCCGGCGCGGTGAAAGGATGACGATCTGCGGGCAGGCGACCTCAGCCGATGTCTGGGGTCGTTTTTTTATTGCTTCCAAGTTGTTGTTGACAAAAAACTAACCAATGGTTATATTTGAATCAACAAAAACTAACCAATGGTTATAAGGTGGCGGCCATGCGGAAACAACATCAGTCGCGGGCGGAACGGACGAAACGGAACATCATCGCGGCGGCGGCGGAATTGTTCGCCGAGCGGGGGTTCGAAGCGGTCACGATGCGGGAGATCGCGGCGCGGGCGGGCTGCTCCCACACCGCGATCTACCTCTATTTCACCGACAAGGAAACGCTGCTGCAGCATATTTCCGTGCCTCCATTGCAGGAACTGCGGGAGGAGCTCGCGGGCATTCTCGCGAACGACGCGGCCCCGGAAGCGCAATTGAACGGCATGTGCATGACCTGGATCCGGTTCTGCCTGTCGCACCGGAACCTGTACGACGTGATCTTCAATGTCGGAGCGGAGCGGGTGGACGAGAAGGACCCGAAGCTGGAGATGAACCGTCTGCGGAACGAACTGTTCGGCATGCTGATGCAGGCGATGCGGGGCTGCCTGCCGCCCGGAACCGGCGAGGAACGGCTGCTGGCATGCACGCGCATCATGTTCTACATGGCATACGGCATTGTCGGGACGTACCGGCATTCGCCCGAGTCGCTGGATGAGCTGATGGCGAGGCTGGGCCCGACGTTCCGCGACGCGTTCCGGGCGCTGCTGATCGGTTTCAATGCCATTATCGAAGAAGGAGGCAATGGGGGATGAACGTGACCAGGGTATCGGAACATATCTGGAGCGTCCATACTTGGCTTGTCTTCCCGATCACGGTATGGCTCGTGAAGGAGGAGGACGGCGTCACGTTGGTCGACGCCGGCATTCCGAAGATGGCGAAGGGGATCAACGCCGCGATCCGCTCCCTCGGAATCGGGCCGCTGAAGCGGATCGTGCTGACGCACGGCCACTCCGATCACGTGGGCGCGGTCAAGCGGCTGCTGCAGGAATGGCCGGGCGTGCCGGTCTATGCGCACCGGCTGGAGATCCCGTTTGCGACGGGGGAAGCGCCTTACCCGGGCCGCAGGAAGGCGGCGCAATATTTGCCGGGCGGGCTGCCCCGGCCGCTTCCCGAAGGCGCGGGCGGCCGGCTCGAACCGATCGGCGGGCTGAATCCGTACTGGACGCCCGGCCACGCGCCGGGCCATGTCGTCTACCATCACGTGCAGGACGACGTGCTGCTGGCCGGCGACCTGTTCAACGCGAAGCGCGGGCGGCTCCACTTCCCGCTCTTCACGTTCGACAAGGCGCAGGCGCTGGAGAGCAGCCTGATTGTGCGGGAGCTCAAGCCGGCGCATATGGAAGTGTGCCACGGCGGTCCGGTGCGGCGTCCGGCCGACCGGCTCGACGATTACCTGCGGGCGCATGCGCGCCATGCCGGAGCGGGAGCGCAAGCCTGACAATACACGGATAAAGGCGGGATTGGCATGGATAGGGAGGAATTGTTCCACCGGATCCGGTCGCGCTGCCTGTCCCTTCCGGGGACGAGCGAGCGGATCAGCCACGGGGCGCCGGCTTTCTTCATCGACGGCAAAAAATGTTTCGCGCAATACCGGGTCAACCACCATGGAGACGGACGGATCGCGCTCTGGTGTTCCGCCCCGCCGGGCATGCAGTCCGTGCTGACGGAGTCGAACCCGGACCTTTACTTCGTTCCGCCATATGTCGGCCATCTCGGCTGGATCGGCCTGCGGCTGGACCGCGGCGCGGAATGGGACGAGATCGCCGGCGTGCTCGAAGACGCGTATTTGAGCAGGGCGCCGAAGAAATACAGGAAGCCGCCGGGATGACATTCGCTACTCCATGCTCCGCGAACCCGCCGCCCGATCCCGGCAGGCCGGGGCGGGGCGGCGCAGCAGCAGCCAGATTCCCGTGCCGATGATCACCGTATAGATGAGCAGCGCGGCGAACGCGGCACGGTAGCCGGCCAGCGCCTCCGGGGATTGCGGGGCGTGGAGCAGCTGCCCGCGGGAAAACCAATCGGCCGCGGACACCAGCATCGCCAGACTGACGGAGGCGCCGATCTGCGGCGCGACATTCCACAGGCCGGCGGCGGCTCCCTGGTCATCGCGGGCAAGACCGTTCGTCATGGCGACGGAGGAGCCGACCATGATACAGCCGACCCCGATGCCGATCAGCACGGTTCCCGGCAGGATATGGGCAAGATACGCATCCTGCGCCGCAAGCTGCGACAGCCGCCAGCTCCCGAGCGCGAAAGCCGTGGCTCCCGCCAGCAGGACCGGCCTTGTCCCGAAGCGGGAAATCCATCTTCCGGCCAGATTGGCCGCAAGAATGACGGTCAGCTCCTGGGGGAGGAAAGCGGCGGCGGCCCGGAGCGGCTCGAATGCCATCGCCTGCTGCATGTACAGCGTCAGCATGAAAATCGACGGGCCGATCACGCTGCCGAACAGGAACGCCGCAACCGCCGCTCCGGAGAAAGCCTGCCCGTACAGCAGGTTCAGCGGCAGCAGCGGATGCGCCGCCGCGCGCTCGATCCGGACGAACAGCGCAAGCAGCAGGACGGACAAGGCCAGCAGCAGGACGGTCCAATACGCATCCCGCATCGTTCCGCCTTCGGACAGCGCGAGCACCAGACAGCCGATGCCCAGCGTCGCCGCCATCGCGCCCGCAAGGTCGAGCGGCCGCCGGTCGCCGGCCCGATCGGCCGGCAGGATCGGCAGCGCGGCCGCGACGAGCAGGCCGGTCAGCACCGTGAGGAAGAACACGGCCCGCCATCCGAACCATTCGGTCAGCGTTCCGCCGAGAATGAGCCCGGTGACGAACCCGACCGCCGACACGGAGCTGAGAATTCCCATCGCCCGGTTGCGGGGCGGCCCCTCCGGGAAGAGCGCCGCGACAAACACGAACACCATCGGCGCAATGAGCGCCGCGCTGAGTCCCTGCAGCGCCCTCGCCGCGATCAGCCCCCCGAAGGCGGGCGCGAACCCGGCCGCCGCGGATGCCAGGGCGAACAGCCACGCCCCCGCGGCCAGCGTCCGCCGCCGGCCGAACCGATCCCCCAGCCGGCTCCCGACAAGCAGAAATCCGCCGAAACAGAGCGTGTACGCCGTCGTGATCCATTGCAGCCGGCCCGACGCGGCGCCGAACTCCTGCTGGATGGAAGGAAGCGCGATCTGCACGATGGAGGCGTCCAGCAGCACCATCAGCTGCGCGACGCAGAGCAGCAGCAGCGCCGCGTTTGCCGTGTTTTTGTGTCGAGTGCGCATCGCGATCATTGTCCGCCTCAGTGGATCGTCTTGACCAGACCGCCGTCGATGATGCTGTCCGTTCCGGTGATGATCGCGGCGCTGTCGGAGGCCAGGAAGACGATCAGATTCGCCACTTCATGCGGCTCGGCGAACCGGCCGAGCGCGATGCCGCGCTCCAGGGCGAACTTGCGCACGGCTTCCTCGGTCGCGGGTTCGGGCAGCCTTCCCGCCCACATGTGATTCTGTTCGTCCTGAGCCGGGAAGGGTACCGCGTCCGGGGAGCGGTCAACGGACAGGAGGCGCTCGAGGAAATGGACCGCTCGCCCGCGGATCTGGTCGTGCTGGACGTCATGATGCCGGTCATGGACGGATGGGATCTGTGCCGCGAACTGCGGCGGATCAGTCCGGAACTGCCGATCATCATGATTACGGCCAAGCACGAGACCAGCCAGAAGGTGAAGGGGTTCGACCTGGGCGCCGACGACTATCTCGTGAAGCCGTTCGACCCGCCGGAGCTGGTGGCCCGCATCAAGGCGGTGCTGCGCCGGTACCGGATCGCGGCCGACAAGCGGATCGTACTGGGAAGCCTCAAGCTGGACCGGCTGCAGGGGACGGCGTCGGTGGACGGCGTGAATGTGCATCTGCCCCCGAAGGAGTTTGAGCTGCTGTATCAGCTTGCCAGCTATCCCGGCCAGATCTTCCTGCGCGATCAACTGATCGAGACGGTCTGGGGATTCGACCACGAAGGCGACGAGCGGACGGTCGACGTTCATATCAAAAGGCTGCGGGAGCGCTTCGCCGCCTATACCCATCTGTTCCGCATCGTGACGATTCGCGGACTCGGGTACCGGTTGGAGATGGAAAGCCATGATTAAGAGTCTGAACCTGAAAATCTTGATGATCTTCATCCTCGCCCTGACGGTGGGGTTCGCCCTTTCCGTTCCGGTCACGGCGTATCTGTTCCGGGATGTAGTCGACCGGTCCATCCGGGACGCGTACGCGGCGCGCGCCGGAATGATCGCGGATGTCTACCCCCGGCTTGCGGCGGACGAGCGCGGCCCCTATCTGGAGCGGCTGTCCGGGGACCAGGGGGCATCCCTGTGGGTCTACGACCGGAGCGGTCTGCGCCACGCCTACGGACGGACGGAAGAGCCGCTGCTGACCGACGAGGATATCCGGCTCGTCTTGGACGGCGCCGAAGTGGTGAAGCGGGCATCGTTTTGGCCGTTGCCGACGAGTCTGTACATGGGGTTCCCCGTTCGGACGGCGGAGGGGACGCTGGCGCTCGTCATCCGCCCGGAACGCTCCGATGCCGTGCGGCTGATGGCCGGCGTCACGGCCGTGTTCATTCTGACCGCGCTTCTGATCGGCAGCTTCAAATTCATCCTCTTCACGAGAATCGTGATCAAGCCGCTCAAAGCGTTGACGGCCGCCACCCGCAAGGTGGCCAAAGGCGACTACAACCTGTCGCTTCAGACGAAGAGCAAGGATGAGCTCGGCATCCTGACGAAGCAATTCCGGCAGATGACGGAGGAGATCAGCCAGGTCGAGAAAATGCGGCAGGAGTTCGTATCCAACGTGTCCCACGAAATCCAGACCCCGCTCGCGTCCATCTCCGGCTACGTCTCCATTCTGCAAAGCGGCGGTCTCAGCGAGGAGGAGCAGCTTCGCTGCCTGGACATTATCCGGCAGGAGAGCATGCGGCTGTCCCGGCTCAGCGAGAACTTGCTCCGGCTGGCCGCGATCGATTCGAGCCATTTCCGGTTCCACCCGTCGACCGTCCGGCTGGACCGGCAGCTGCGCCGCGTCGTCGTCACCGCGGAACCGCAATGGGCGGCGAAACGGCTGAACATTCATCTCGATCTTCCGAGGACGGAGATTCGCGGGGACGAAGATCTGCTGAACCAGGTCTGGCTGAACATTCTCGGCAACAGCATCAAATTTACGCCCGAAGGCGGCGAAATCTTCATCGAGCTGAAAGCCGGCGACGGCGGGATCGGCGTCGTCTTCCGGGACACGGGCATCGGCATCGGCGAAGAAGATCTGCGGCGCGTCTTCGAGCGCTTCTACAAGGCCGACAAATCCCGCAACCGCGATGCGGGCGGCAGCGGGCTCGGACTTGCGATCGTGCGGCGCGTCGTCGAATTGCACCAGGGAACGGTCGAGATCGGCAGCAAGCCGGGCGAAGGCACGGTGGTCACCGTGATGCTGCCGGCCGTGTAACCGCGCGGGCCAATGTGCGGGCCAATGGAATACTTAGGAGGAACCGTCTTCCGCAAATGCGGGAGGCGGTTTTTTTGTCGGCTTGAGGGTTACAAAATTTACCATCTCGTTCAAATTGCGTTCATGAAGCGGGCGTAGTATCGCAGGGAGCATGCCGCATTGGGACTGGAGAGAGAGGGAGGTCGTCCATGATCTGGGTAATGGTTCAATTCGCATCGACGATTCTGCTTGCCGTCGCATCGGGCTTCGCCGCCATGTGCGCGGGCCGGGTCTGCCTTGCGCCGACGACGGGAAAAATGGCTTCCCGCCTGCGGACGTCGCTCGTCTTGATCTGCATCGGCGGCCTGGTCCTGTTCGTCAAGCTGGCGGCAACCGTTCAGCTCGCGGCGACGGCGGGCTGGATTGTCGTGGAAGACAAAGCGGTGGCGCAGCTCCCGATGCTGCTGATCCCGGCCGCGGCCGTGCTGTGGTGCTCGATTCCGGCCGCGAAGGCGATTCGGGCGGACATTCGGGCGGCGGCCGGAGCGCCGAAGGAGCCGCCTTCGCCGCAAGCGCGCCTCAGCGCGGCCGAGCCGCTCTGGGCGTTCCCGGTCTGCCTGGCGTACATCGGCGCGCTCCTGTCGGTGATCCAGCAGTTCTTCATCGCGGAATGGCCGCTTCCGGTCGGCAAGATCCTCGCGGTCTGGGCGGTGTTCGCCGCCTGGGCCTGCCTGCTCTGGATCGAGCTTCGAAACCGGCATCGCCGGCTCGCGGCCGCCGGCCGGCCGGAATGGGGGACCCGGGCCGCGCGGCTGTACCGGAAAGGGGGAGCGGTGCTGGCCGCCGCGTCCGTCTTCGTCATCTGGTACGTGCTCGGGGCGCAGGCGAGCCGCGTGCCGGACCGGATGAGCATGGCCGGCGATGGGCACGCCGGGGGGCATGCCCGTCACGCCGCTGCCGCGGCGCAGCCGGTGAGCGTCGCCGAGCTGACCGGTCCCCGGTCCGCATTGCCCGACCGCTATTTCTACCTGGAGGCGCAGAAGACGATGGTGACGCTGCCTTCCGGCGAGCAACGGGAAGCCTGGACGTTCAACGGCGAGCTGCCCGGCCCGGAGCTACACGTGAAGGAAGGGGAACTGGTCGAAGTCGCCCTGTACAACCGGGACGTCGACGCCGGCGTGACGATCCATTGGCACGGCATCGACGTGCCGAACGCCGAAGACGGCGTCGCGGGCCTGACGCAGGACGCCGTCATGCCGGAACAGCTGCACATCTACCGGTTCGTGGCCGATGAGGCCGGAACGTATTGGTATCATTCCCACCATCAATCGTCGCGGCAGGTGCAGATGGGGCTGTACGGCGTCATCATCGTGGAGCCGGACGAAGCGCCGGCGCAGCCGGCGGTCGATCTTACGGTCATGCTGCACGAATGGCAGACCGAGAACGGGACGACGGTGACCCTGGGCGGTCCGGACCGGCTGCGGCGCGTGAAGGCGGAACCCGGCACGCCCGTCCGGCTCCGGTTCGTGAACGCCGGGAATCTGCCGGCATCCGTTTACATCTCGGGCGTTCCGTTCCGGGTGACGGCGATCGACGGCGCCGATCTTCACGAGCCGGGCGACCTGACCGGTGCCCGTCTGGAGCTGGCGGCCGGCGGGCGGTACGACGTGACGTTCGTGATGCCGGAGACGGCCGTCGGCGTCGCGCGCCGCGGCGGACCGTTCGCGCAGGACAGCGGCGCGCTCGTGCTCAGCCCGGCGGATGAGGGATTGCCGCCGGCCGCCGCCGCGGATACGGTATTTGATCCCGCTTCCTACGGGACGCCCGCCGAGGCGAAGTTCGGTCCCGATACCCGCTATGACCGGCATTACACGCTCGTCTTCGACAACCGGCTCGGCTTCTACAACGGGAAGTTCAATTTCGTGCAGACGATCAACGGCCGCGTTTTCCCGGATGCGCCGATGTTCATGGTCCGCGAGGGAGAGCTGGTGAAAATGACGCTTGCCAACCGCGGCTTCGAGGATCATCCGATGCACCTGCACGGCCACCACATCCAGGTGTTGAGCCGGAACGGAAAGGCCGTCACCGGCAGTCCGTGGATCGCCGACACGCTGAACGTGGCGCCCGGCGAACGGTACGAAGTGGCGTTCGAGGCCGACAATCCCGGCATCTGGATGGACCATTGCCACAATCTCGACCACGCCGCCGTCGGCATGTCCGCGCATGTCGCCTATGAAGGCTATTACTCTCCGTACGAAATCGGCGGCGCGACCGTCAACCAGCCGGAATGAGCGAATTGATTCGCGTTGGAGGTGAAGGGTATTGAAACCCCATTCTATCGTCATGTTTCTGATCGTCCTGAGCGGCGTCCTCTCGATTGCGGTGTTCAACCCGATCATCGGCCCGCTCTCCCGCGATCTGGGCTTAAGCGAATTCCAGTCGGGATGTCTGGTGTCCGCGACGGGGCTGTTCTGGCTGCTCGGCGGCTATTTCTGGGGCAGGGCGGCTTTCCTGAGCAGCAAACGGCTGCTTATGCTCGTCATGCTCGCCTATGTCGCGACCGTGGCGGCTTTCGCCTGGCTGGCCGATTACGCGGCGAGCCAGGCGCAGTCCGCGCCGGGCCTCTTCTGGATCTTTCTCGCGCTCCGGATCGTCTCGGGCTTCTTCTTCGGGGGCATTCCGGCCATCGCGCAGGCTTACATCATGAGCTGGACGACGCCGGAGACGCGGACGCGCGGCATGGCGCTGTTCGGTACGGCGAACGGGCTCGGCTTCGTCCTGGGGCCGGCGATGAGCGGCGCCATGGCTTCCGTCGGGCTGACCGCGCCCATGTATGCCGCCGCCGCCCTGCTCCTCGTCATGAAAATCTGGCTGTGGCTCGCGGTTCCGAACGATTCGGAGCTTCAGCGGGAGCGTTCGGCTTCCCGGCTGTCGCCGCTCGATCCGCGCATCCGCTATTACCTGTGGGCCGGGCTGCTCATTACGGTGACGCTGAACATCCTGCAGGTGACGATCGGCTTCTTCATCCAGGATTCGCTCGGCCTGAACGCGGAAGCGACGACGCGGCTGATCGGCTACGGGCTGGCGGCGGCGGGGGGCATGGTGGTGGTGACCCAAATTTTTGCAAGCAAATATATGAAGCGGCGCCCCGAACGGATGCTGCGCATCGGCCTGGCCATCCTCACCCTTGCGCTCGTCGGCCTGCTGTCGCTCCTTAAGCTCACGTATGCACTGTTCATCGCGGCGGGCATCGGCTTCGGGTTCGCCCTGCTGGGATTCAGCTCGAGCGCTTCCGTCGCGGTGCGGGATCATGAGCAGCGCGGCGTTGCTTCCTTCGTTACGGCCATCCAGGGAAGCGGAGCCTTCGTGGGGCCGGCCGCCGGGACGGCGATGTACACGGCCCATATGAACGCGCCGTATTCGATCTGCGCGCTGCTGATCGGACTTACGCTGCTCGCCGGTTTCGCCAGGAGAAGGGCGGACGTTCCGACTCCTGCTTCGGTCGGGGGAGAGGTGAAATGACCGGGAAGAAAGGGTTCGCGCGGCTGCTCGAAATCGCCGGCGAGAAGCGCGGACTGCTGATCGCCTCCGGCCTGTTCTCCGCGGTCAGCGCCGTCTGCATGCTGATGCCGTACGTGTCCGTCTATTTCATCCTGCGGGAGCTGCTGGAACACGCGGCGTCCCCGGCGCTGGCCGACGGAGCGAAGATGAGCCGCTGGGGCGTCATCGCCATCGCCGGCTTCACGGCCGGCCTGGCCGCGACGTACGCGGGAGGCCTGATTGCGCACATCGCCGCGTTCCGCATTCTGTACGGCCTCCGGATCAGGCTCGCCGGCCATATCGGCAAGCTGCCGCTCGGATGGTTGAGCAGCCGCTCGACGGGGGCCGTCAAGAAGACGCTGGAAGACAACGTGGACAGGGTTGAACTGTTCATCGCGCACCAACTGCCCGATCTCGTTCACGCGGCGGTGACGTTGATGGTGATGATCGCCGTCATGTTCTCGTTCAACGTCTGGCTGGCGATCGCGTGCATCCTGCCGATGGTGATCGGCGTCGCGGCGCAGTTTCTGGCTTTTGCCAGTCCGAAGACGCGGAATACCCTCAAGTCGGCTCTGGATGCGCTGGAGCGGATGAACGCTTCCGCCGTGCAGTATGTGCGGGGCATGCCGGCCGTCAAGGTGTTCGGGCAGACGGTGCATTCGTTCCGGCAATTTTACCAGGACATGGTGCGCTACCGCGACCACGGTGTCATGCTGACGCAACTGTTTCAGAACGGGAACCTGACCTTCAAGGTCATCCTGAATTCGCTTGCCGCGTTCATCCTGCCGGTCGGCGTGTTCCTGCTGAACCGCGATCCGGGGAGCATTACCGCCGCTTCCACGGTGCTGTTCTTCCTGGTCATGGCGCCGGGCATCGCCGCCCCGATGTTCAAGCTCATGTACCTGATGGAGAATACCCGGCTGATCAACGAAGGCGTGGAGCGGTTCGACCGCATCCTGGCGGAGCCGCCGCTGCCGGAACCCGAGATTCCGCGGCGGCCGGCGTCCTTCGACGTGACGTTCGATCATGTTTTCTTCTCGTACGGAACGGAACCGACCGATACGGACGCGCTGGCGGATATTTCGTTCACCGCCCGGCAAGGGGAAGTGACGGCCCTCGTCGGGCCGTCGGGGGCGGGCAAGTCGACCGTCGCCCATCTGGTGCCCCGCTTCTGGAACGTGAACATGGGGGCGGTCCGCATCGGCGGCGTGGACATCCGCGACATGACGACCGCCGATCTGATGGATACCGTCGCCTTCGTGTTCCAGGACTCGTTCCTGTTCTCCGACACCGTGTACAACAATATCGCGGTCGGCCGGCCGGACGCGGCGCCCGAAGAGGTGTACGCCGCGGCGCAGGCCGCGCAGTGCCACGCGTTCATCGAGAAGCTGCCGCAAGGATACGGCACACGGATCGGGGAAGGCGGCGTCCATCTGTCCGGCGGCGAGGCGCAGCGGATCAACGTGGCCAGGGCGATTCTGAAGAACGCCCCGATCCTCGTCCTGGACGAAGCGACCGCCTTCGCCGACCCGGAGAACGAGCACGAGATGCAGCTCGCGCTCAAGGCGCTGATGAAGGACAAGACGGTGCTCGTCATCGCGCACCGCCTGTCGACCATCCGGGACGCGGACCAGATTCTCGTGATGGAGGACGGCAGAATCGTCGAGCGGGGCAAACATGAAGCGCTGCTCGCGTCCGGGGGCTTGTACACGCGCATGTGGCAATCCTATCGGCAGGCCGCACAATGGCATTTGGGCAAGGGGGAGGTGGACGCCGATGCGCCGCATGCTTCGCAACATTACGGTGGATAATCCGCGCTCGCTCATCAAGCCGGTCTGTCTCACGGCGCTGGCCTATCTGGAGGGCATCCTCCCGTTCGCGCTGCTGACGGAAGCGGCGAGATTGATTTTCACCCCATACGTCCATCCCGGCGTTCCGCTCGACACGTCGAGGCTCTGGTGGGTGTGCGGCGGGCTGGTTTTGTCGATGGCGCTGCTGTTCGTCTGCGAAATTCCCGCCTACCGCGCGCAATACCGCGATGCCTACGGCGCGGCGGTGGAGGGGCGCTCCCGGCTGGCCGAGCACTTGCGGAAGCTGCCGCTGGGGGTTCTGAACCGGCGCGATCCGGGCGAGCTCGCCAACATGATGACGAGCGATTTCTCGATGGTCGAGCACGGCATCTCCCATGTCGTAACGCAGATGATTGCCGGCGCCGCCATGCCGGTGATCGCACTCATCGGCATGGCGTTCTTCGACTGGCGTCTCGCGCTCTCCCTGTTCGCGGCGCTGCCGGCGGCCGTTCTGCTGCTCGTCCTCACGTCCGGCGTTCAGCGCCGGCTCGGCTTGCGGCATTTGCAGGCCAAGATCGACGCGGGCGGGCGGCTGCAGGAATATTTGAACGGGATCAAGGTGATCAAGGCGTACAACATGACGGGCGAGCGCTTCGTCCGGCTGGAGCGGTCTTTCCGGGAATTGATGCGGCAGAGCATCCGTTTCGAAGGGACGCTCGGACCGATTCTGCTGAGCGCGATCGGCTGCGTTCGCGCCGGTCTGACCTTGATGGTCATGGTCGGCGTCCATCTGCTCGCCGGCGGCAACCTGGACGTCATCACGTTCGCGGCGTTCCTGATCATCGGCACCCGCATCTTCGATCCGCTGACAACTGCGCTGGCCGGTTACGCGGAGTTCCGCTATATCGGGCAGGCGGGCGAACGGATGGTGAAGCTGCTGCAGGAGCCGCCCATGCAGGGGCAGCGTAAGCCGCCCGAGCGCCACGCGATCGAGCTCAAAGGGGTGACGTTCGGCTATCTGGATCAACCGATCCTGCGGGACGTGAGCCTGAGCATTCCGGAAGGGTCCTTCACCGCGCTGGTCGGTCCTTCGGGCAGCGGCAAGAGCACCGTCCTGCGGCTCATCGCCCGGTTCTACGATCCGGACCGGGGCAAGGTGACCATGGGCGGGGAAGATCTCCGCGGCATGGACCCGGAAGCGTTGATGCAGAAGGTGTCGATGGTGTTCCAGGACGTGTACCTGTTCGAGGATACGATCGCCGGCAATATCCGGTTCGGACGGCGCGACGCAACCCGCGAAGAGATCGAGGAAGCGGCGCGGCTCGCCGGCTGCCACGACTTCATCATGAAGCTGCCGGACGGCTACGACACGCTGGTCGGCGAAGGCGGCAGCACGCTGTCGGGCGGCGAGAAGCAGCGGATCTCCATCGCCCGGGCGCTGCTGAAGGATGCGCCGATCATCCTGCTCGACGAAGCGACCGCTTCGCTCGATCCCGAGAACGAAGCGGAGATCCAGCAGGCGATCGACCGGCTGGTGCGCGGCCGGACGGTGATCGTCGTCGCCCACCGGCTGAAGACGGTGCGGCACGCCGACCGGATCGTCGTGCTGGATCAGGGGCGGATCGTCGAGCAGGGCCGCCATGACGAACTGCTCACGGCGGACGGCCTGTACGCCCGGCTGTGGCGGCGGCAGATGCAAGAGGCGGGCTGATTGCCGCGCTGTTGCGCCGTATCCGGCGGCAGAAGCTGCTTGAGGCGGGGTTGCCTGTATCATGCGAGCTATAACCCGGTGATAAAAGCCAGACTACTCCATCGTGAGTACTCTGGCTTTTTTCTGCGACTGGCCAAACAGAAGCTGTATTGAATCGGCCGTAACGTGGATACCACGTTACAGAGACGCGCGGAACCGAGCAGAAACTGCTGTAACGTGGATACCACGTTACAGAGTCGCGGGGAACCGAGCAAAAACTGCTGTAACGTGGATACCACGTTACAGGGTCAAGCGGAACCGGACAGAAGCTGTTGTAACGTGTATGCCACGTTACAGAGGCACGAGGAGCCGAGCAGAAGCCGCTGTAACGTGCATACCGCGTTACAGCAGTATAATGCCGCGCTGCGGTCCTTATCGGACGTTTGTAATGTTAATTGTTCTGTCGTAGAAAAAAAGGAGTTGAAATGGTGCTTTTTTTGGAAGGGCTCGTTACGGTCACTTGCTTTATGTTGTTGTTTATTATTTTTGGGCCACCCCGTTCGACGCGGGAAAGAAGGACTATCAACCGCAGGTGTCGAATATTGGAAGTCGAGGAAAAGGATTCGGTGGTGGCAACATGCTTCAACCCGGTTTATACGAGCAGGTCATCAATGACTGCCTGGAATCCGAACTGACGAAATTGAATGACGATTGGCACGCAGATAAAGGCAAACTGGACCGTGCCGAATCGGCTGCGATATTGGGACAATACATGGGGCGTCTGCTCGCGCGGGTCATGGAGTACCTCGATCAAGGAGATAAGGTGGTCAGGGACCGGGTCGCGCTCTGCAACGCCATCATCCGATACACGATTGAGTATCTCGAAAATTCGGCCTCGGGCAGGCTTGATCCCGAACTGATCGCCAGCCTCAAGGGGCAGCTCATTCACCGGGACGCCGAGATGCTGCTGGAGTTGATCGACAAAAGTCGGGCTCAGGCGCCCCAATCGCGCGTCCGCCCCGACACCCCGCTGTCCGTCAGCTCTCTTTTTACCGGAGACAAAAGAGAACCGAGCATGATGGCGGAACTGAAGAAAGAGATCGCCACAAGCGACCGGATTGACTTCTTGGTGTCGTTCATCAAGTTCAGCGGCCTTCGGCTGCTGCTCGATGAACTACGGGCGTTCACGCAGCGCGGCGGCGAGCTCCGCGTCATCACGACCAGCTACATGGGGGCGACGGACTACAAAGCCATCCAGGAGCTGGTCAAGCTGCCGAACACTGAAGTGAAAATCTCCTACGATACGAAAACGACCCGCCTTCACGCGAAGGCTTATCTGTTCTGGCGGCACACCGGCTTCAGCACGCTGTACATCGGATCCTCCAATATTTCGGAATCGGCCATGACTTCAGGGCTCGAATGGAATGTCAGGCTGTCCCAGCAAGATGCTCCGGATCTCGTTACAAAGGTCGAGGTCACTTTCGAGCATTACTGGAACAATCCGGAGTTCGTGACGTTCATCCCGCAGTTGCATGAACAACAATTGCGACAGGCCTTGAAGGCGGAGTGTTCCTGGCAACCCGATGATCACAGCACGCTGGGCTACTATTTTGACATCCAGCCTTATTACTACCAGCAGGAAATCCTCGACAAGCTTCAGGCGGAGCGGGAGGTGCACGGGAGGTACCGCAATCTCGTCGTGGCGGCGACGGGAACGGGGAAGACTGTCATTTCCGCATTCGACTACCGCCGGTACTGCCGGCAAAATCCCGGCAAGCCGAACCGGCTGCTATTTGTCGCGCATCGCAAAGAGATTCTGCAGCAAAGTCTGGCCTGTTTCCGGTCGATCCTGCGGGACCTGAACTTCGGCGACATCATGGTGGCGGGGCAGATGCCGGAACAGATTGATCATCTGTTCGTCTCCATCCAGTCGCTGAACTCCAGGGATCTGTTCGCACAGACGCCGCCGGATTTCTACGACTTCATCATCATCGACGAATTCCATCACGCGGCTGCGCCGTCGTACCAGCAGTTGTTGTCGTATTATCAGCCGAAGATATTACTTGGATTGACGGCGACGCCAGAGCGCGCGGACGGGAAGCGGGTGACGGATTATTTCGACGGCCGGGTCGCCGCGGAGATTCGTTTATACGAAGCGATCGAGCGCAAGCTGCTCAGTCCTTTTCACTATTTCGGTGTCACGGACTCGGTCGACTTAAGCGAAGTGAAATGGCGATTCGGCAAATACGACGAGGCCGAACTGGAAAAAGTTTTCGTACTGCAGGAGCGGACGGCCCGGGAGAGGGCGCGGTTCATTTTCGAGGCGGTGGAGCGGTATTGTACGGACATTCGGGATGTGATCGGGATCGGGTTCTGTGTGAGCCAGCGGCACGCCGCGTTTATGGCTGAGCAGTTCAATGCCTTCGGCGTTCCCTCCGCGTATCTGACCGCCGAATCGCCGGACGACGTGCGGGATACGGTCAAGAAGCGGTTGGTACAGAAGGAGATCCATTTTGTGTTTGTCGTGGATCTGTATAACGAGGGTGTGGACATCCCGGAAGTGAACACCGTGCTTTTCTTGAGGCCGACGGAAAGCCTGACCGTGTTCCTTCAACAGCTCGGCCGTGGACTGCGGCTATGCGAAGGCAAAGAAGCGCTGACGGTACTCGACTTCGTCGGGCAGGCCCATCGGGAGTACAACTTCGAGCAGCGGTACCAGGCGCTCCTGCCGCGGACGCGCCGGTCGATCGTGCGTGAGATCGAGCAAGGGTTCGCCAATGTGCCGAAGGGCTGCTCCATCATCCTCGAGCGGAAGGCGCAGGAGATCATCCTCGCGCATATCCGGGCTTCGATCAACAATCTGCGGAACATCCGGCGCAAGGTCGTCGACTACTTCGCGCACCATCGGGATTGGCAGGTCGGGGAGTTTTTCGAAGATTACCACGTGAAGCCGCTCGAGGTGTATCGCCGCGACGTGACGGTCTACGGGCTGGGTGCGCGGGAGAAGGTTGTGGCTTGCGAGGAGCCGCTCGGTGATTCTCGGGAGCGGTTGTTGGCCGCCGGGCTGGAGCGGTTGTCGTTCTGCAATTCGGCGCGGTTCATCCAGTTCTCGCTGCGGGCTTTGGAGCGGATTCGCGAAGGCCGCGGTCGGGAATTGGCGGATTTAAATGCGGCCGAACGCAAAATGCTGCTCATGCTGTACTACACGTTCTGGAATGTCGGATTGTCGGATTTGGAGGGGCAGCCTTTCCGCACGGTAGAAGAGGCATTGTATTGGCTGATCGGGCATCCGTTGGCCTATGCGGAGTTGTGCGATCTGCTGCGGTACCAGTACGAACGGATCGACATCGTCGGGCGGCCGATCGACGGGCTCGACGAGGACATTCCGTTAGACCTGTACTGCAACTACACGACCGACCAGATTCTGGCCGCACTCGACCGGCATCAGGCGTGGAAGCACCGGCACTTCCAGGAAGGGGTCCTCTATGTAGAGGATCGGAACATGGACGTGTTCTTCGTCACGTTGGTGAAGTCCGAGAAAGACTACTCGCCGACGACGATGTACCAGGATTACGCGGTGAATGAGCGGGTCTTCCACTGGCAGTCGCAGAGCCGTACGACGGTCGATTCGCCGACAGGGCGGCGGTATATCAATCAGGGGAAGACTCGGCACCCGGTCCTGTTCTTCGTCCGCGAGAAGAAGCGGAATGAGAACGGGGTGACGATGCCCTTCACTTGCGTGGGGCTGGCCGATTACAAGAGCCACCGCGGCTCGGCGCCGATCAGCATGGAGTGGACGATGCGCGAACCGCTGCCGGCGTTTGTGCTGGATGTGGCCGGGCGGGGGTGATGATACGATGAAGATTTATGTAAATTTGACTGATAGTGATTGGTTCAATTTTCTTGTCAGAGAACAGCCAGACGAATTGAACTTTTGGCGTCCAGGTGGAAAACAAGGATTCAGAGCACTTAAACCGAATGAGCTGTTCTTGTTTAAATTGCACAGTCCATCGAACTTCATTGTGGGCGGCGGTTTCTTTGTTCGGCATGTTTTTTTGCCACTTTCTTTGGCATGGGAAGCTTTTAAAACAAAAATGGAATGCCAAATCACAAGGCATTCAGGAATGCAATTTATAAATATCGTAATAGTGATTACAGAACGGACCCCTGATCCAAAAATTCGGTTGCATTATCTTGTCAAAGCCATTCTTTTTTAGTCGAGAAAATTGGATTCCAGCGCCAGAAGATTGGAATGAATATAAAAATATGGTTCGAAAAACTTACGATACAAACACACCATTGGGTAATGCAATTGTACGATAATGTTATGAATGTTTTAAATGAGCGTCAAATTGATCAACCCGAACCAAATACTGTAAGTGGAAGCATTGCTCGATATGGGCCCGGTCGAATCGTATATCCGAGAATATGCCAAGGAACATTTAAGATATTGGTTACAGAGGCGTATCATCGCCGTTGGTGCTATTATTGGTGGTAATACGCTCCCAGCATTGGAAGCAGCCCATATCAAACCTATTCTGAAAAGGGTCCCCATTTAACCAGTAATGGGTTGTTGCTCCGAAGAGATTTCCATGCATTATTTGATCGCGGATACATCACAGTGAATGAGGAACTGAGAATTGAGGTTAGCAAGCGAATTAAAGAAGAATATGGCGACGGACGCGAGTATTACGCTTTTCATGGGAAGAAGCTGGCGGTAATTCCTGATAGATTTGATGAACGACCGGCAAAGCATTTTTTCTTTGGCACAATGAGAATATTTATTTGGGATAATTTCATTTGGAATTGATTTGAGGTACTGATATGTTTGAACCTGTTTTCCTGAGGACTTCATCTTCATGGAAATGAGGCATAGGATTACTTGATGTATGTTGAATTTATAGTCCTGAAGGAATAGGTAGGCAATAAGGCAAGTAATACAATATTGATTGATTTGTAAATGCTAATTGCCCGGATTTCGATTGGAGATTGATGTTATGCGAAAGGGCACGCAAAATACAATACGTAAAGCTTATGATAGAAAACTTCAAATGGTTGTTACTGCAAAAGAAGCAGCAATAAATCAAGGATTTGAGCCAAATCGGTATGTGTGCGTTGTTTGTGAAGAAGAGGTCTATGTTGCGGCTGCTTATAGCACAGAAAGATCAGTTCATTTTAGACATCATAGAGGAAACAATAATGTCGAATGTGAATACTATTTAGGTCAATTAACTGGAAATACAGATAGATTGTCTTTCAAGAGAGAAAGCCGTGAAGTTGGAGAGATATACTTTGACAATAAAAATAGAAATTTTTGCTTAGGTTTGCGATTTAGTGTGGATGAGATAGAAGATTGCGAGAAAAATAACGTCTTTATAGAACTCAATACCGAGGATAAGAACAGAACATTATTAAAAATCAAAATTAACCGAGAAAATTTTGCACCAGATACTGTTACACTATTCCCTCTTGCGAGATTTTCATCATCTTATTATCTATCCTTTTCAAGCGAAGAGGAAACGAGCAAGCGTCTGTTTTTTAGTCGGAGTAACACTCCAATCTTTTTCAGAATGATGGGACATGACCAAGCAGGTAGATGTAAATATGTGAGAGGAGGTGTGCTTTATACAAATATAAAATACGTTGTTGTTTTTCCGCTAAAGAAATCGAGCTTAAAGAATCAGTTTCTTTTGAATGAATTTGATGTAGAAGATACTTTCGAATTTAAAACAATGGATATGAGATTTATAGGGATGGTATTGAGTATTAAATATTTATCAAAAAATTTGGTTTCATTACTAAAATCATGGAATTATAAAGCGGAGACAAGTGAGGCATTAACGATTCTTTGGCCTCCTACTTATCTTACGGACAATAAATGCAATGTGAACGCTGATTATATTTACGTATATTCCAGCTTTAACTTGATTCCAAAAGGAAATACTAATGTCCCCAGAGAGAATATCCGACTTGTAACATCAAATGTTTCAAGAATAAATCTGTTACCGCAGTCAATTATATTCAAGAAAAACGCTGAGATAATAATAGAAAAAAAAGATTCTATAACATTCAATAAAAAACATATTCAAAGTTACGCGAGAAAAGCGAATGTGTTCAAAGTTCCTGAGGATGGATTATCGTACTTTATGTTCAACTGTTATGGAGTATCTCAATTGACGGTTAATCAAACGGTATATATGACCCCTGATTCTTTAATTATTGGTTATAAACATAACTATCCTGTCACTTACATTGTTCAGGATGAACATCACGTTAAGTGCGGAAATGAGTTACTCAACGACATTCTCGCTCATTATAAAAAAACAGAGAATTTTGATGAATCAAAAATCGATCAAAATAGACTAAGTACACTCGCACTTCAGTATATTAAAAAATGTGAGATTGATGGAAAAATAAATACAGTGGTAAGACATTATATTGAGGAGGGGCTATTATGAAGTATCTTCCTCAATTATCAAAAGAAGAATTGCAATTCATATGTTCCTTAATACCTCATCAGAATGCAATTTCATATTTTTCAAGATACCCAAAAGAATTTGCGAAAGTTCGTCGAGGCTTTAGACCAAACAAACTAACGAAACGTCATGTTGAATATATTTTGCTTAACTTTCATAATCACAATTTCATCTCAAATCTCATTGAGCAGCATATTCATGATTGGGTATCAATAACGCAAGAGCAAATTAATATGTGCATACAAGAAGGTAACAGTAAAGAAGTTGCAATAATAAAAGCACTATCTCAGTCAAACTTTTCAAATAATACTCAGCTGTACTTTAAGCTTGTCAATGAGAATTATTCTGAAGAATATATAGGATTCTTAAGTGCGTTCATTAATATATACAAAGAAACTTCTGTAATTAAGGAAGTAAAAGAAAACATTGAAAAAGAATTAAGGCTCCTGGAATCTGATCTTCGAACTCTAAAAGTAAATCTTGATTCCAGCAGAGGTAAGCAAAGAGATTCGGTTGAGGAACAGTTAAAGAAAAGTTCCGCTGAAATTAACGAAATAAAGAAGAAAATTGTGGCAGTTGAGGATTATGCGGATACTATAGACGATAATCAAAAACGAATTGAATTTTTATTAAATGAGAATGCAATGCTTCAAAAGAAAATCGAGATTATGTCTGGTGAACTAAGCGAAATTAAAGATGCGTGCATTCTAACCGAAAAGAATGAAAGTATCCGAATTGAAATTGATCAAGAACAAATTATTGAAAATATTAGTGAACTGCCAATACCCAAATCTCCTTCTGATATTGACGAATTTAAAGAATACTTATCATATAACCTTGAAAATATTGGGTTAACGAAGAACACTGAGTATTTCAGGCTTCTAATAGAACACTTAAGTGAAGTGCTGTTTCAAGGGTTCCCAATAATCATAAGTCACAAAGTTGGATTGAATCTAATTAAGTGTACCGCAAATACACTTATAGGAAATCAAAATGCTAAAATGCTTGTTTACTATCAAAATATAACTTCAACTCATATCAATCATTTTTTTAGTACAGCAGATCGAATTGTTGGCTTGGCCAATTTTCTAGGAAACTTTAATGAAACTGAATTGATACCGATTTTCGAGAAACATAGAGATAAGATCATCTTTCTTACAGTTGCCTACAACAGGACTCTCAACTATGTTTCAAAAGAGTTTCTTGAATACTGTCGTTACCTTAACTTGGATCGAATAAGTGCGCTATCTTTGACAGTCAATTTAACTGAAGATCCTTCGAGCCTAGAAGAACAGAGCAAAGTGTTCGAACTAAATTACGAATGGAATAGATATCAAAGAATATTAAAACAAATCCTTATGGAATTAGATTTTAGGCAAAGCTTAGTTGAACGCTATTGCTCTTACGTAAAAAATGAAGATGATCTCTGCCGGTTATTAGCATTTGAAATACTTCCGTATTGTACTGATGTCTTACAGATAAACCCTTATAATATTTCCAATCAATTGAACAAATATGCTGGTCACGCAGGGCGGTGTCCAATTAAGAATTTACTATTAGGGTGGTTTGCTCAATGAATGAATTATTAATATCGATGTCCAATGATATGAGAATAAATCGGTATTTTGGTGAATCGGAGAATTCATTTACGTACAGATTGCTTTACTCTTCATTAGGGCTTTGGTGCTTATGGACAGCAAATAATGGAGAGTATGGGTCAACAAAACACAATCAAACTCTAGTTATCAATGAACTGATGCAAAGATACAACGAACTTTTTCCAGGTATTATTGATAAATTTATCGATTCAAATAACCCTAACCTCAGATTTCCAGTCCATATGCGTAGAGTCTATGAAGAAACAGGTTATCTTATCACTAATGAAAACAATCGCAATCAAACGGCTTATTTTGGGCGATCCTTGAATATTGGCAACACATCTTTATACTTTGGGATTCCTAACAAATTATATACAGTTAATGGACTTGGATTATTTACTTCACCAACAGAATACTCAGTAACTACCAGAGAACTCTTAATTAGAGATGAGTTATCAGTAACAGATTATGTTCATGCAAAATATAACATTGCTGAATTTTATGAAGCGGATATCAGAATAGAGGAACTGCAGTTTTTCAATCCATTATCGAAAAAAGCCATTTCACATTCTTGGTCTGGAAATATAGTAACTGATTATTCAGTTGCTCGAACTGTTGAACATAATTCCTATTACAGAGTCGTTAGAGAACCCACTGGTGCCATCTTATTCGCAAATGAAGTTGGAGAAATGAAAGGTGATTCACTGTCCTCATTTGAGTATAGACGATTATATTACGCCTTAAAAGCTTACTATAGCAATCCATCAATTGCCAAATTGATTGATAAGGACGACAGTTATGTGGTTTTAAAGTTGAACGGACACTTGCCTAATAGAGAGTATTTTTTTCTTTTATTGATGTCATGGCCGTATAATAATGCTTTCAACAAAACCAATTTTTTGTTCAAGAAAGAGTTTATCGCCGATATAACAGCATTACTAAGTAACCTTGGTATAAAAGTAATAGGAGGTTAGTAATTATGCACAATTCAAACGGTGTTCAATTCTATTATCAGGCTATTAGAGATCGGTTGAGAAACTATATAAAGTCAGACTATCTTGCCAACAGTGAAACCTTACTGTTATATGAAAACGATCTTTTAGGCGAGAAGTGTAACAATTATTCCAATATTGCACGCGAGCCTTTTATTGAAACATCAGCATCTTACAAGAAACTCCCGGATGGTATTAAAAATTCACATTCCATTGAACCGGGTGTTAAAGAGGCATTTATAAAACTTGCGGATGCAAACTTAGGAGTATATCCTGATCCCTTTGTACATCAAGTAAAGGCATTGGAATCTTTCTTGTCTGGAAAAGATTTGTTTGTTTCAACGGGGACGGGTTCTGGTAAAACAGAGTGTTTCCTTTGGCCGATACTTGCTAAAGCATTTGAAGAAGCAAAAAAACGCCCGAATACGTTTAAGATGGATGCGGTACGGACGCTAGTCATTTATCCTATGAACGCGCTTGTATCAGATCAACTCTCAAGAATTAGAAAAATACTGGGTAATGAGAAATTTAAAGATATTTTTACTACCGAAACAAATGCTGAACGTATCCCTCATTTTGGAATGTACACAGGCAGAACCCCTTACTCTGGTGAGTCCAAGACATCTAGTAACCGTGAACTCGCACAAACTTTTCGTGCAAATTACTTAGTGGATAAGTCAGCTGATGAAGCAATCCAGGAAAAGCAACGAAACAATATTAAAGGGCTTCAAAGTATACACAAATACCCTGCTAGATATGGTGGAGAAAAAGGGGTAGAAAAATTTATCAACAATTTGGAAAATAATATTCAAAATCCTGATCCCTTTGATGCTGAACTTATCACAAGGTTTGAAATGCAGGTATTTCCTCCGGATATTTTAATTACCAACTACTCTATGTTGGAATTTATGCTGATGCGCCAGCGGGAATCGAATATATGGGAGAAAACTAGACAATGGCTTGAAGCATCAAGAGAAAATAAGCTTCTTGTAGTCTTGGATGAAGCACATATGTATCGCGGATCAAGTGGTGGAGAAATCGCCTTGTTACTGGAGCGATTATTCAATCGCTTGAATATAACTATTGAGAGAGTTCAGTTTATTTTGACCACGGCTAGCATGCCTGAGAATGACCATGATGCTATAAATGCATTTTACACGGGGCTAACTGGAAAAGAGCATACCGGTTGTATGTTTTTATTCGGAGAAAAGGAAGATATCCCAGATAAATACGAAGTAATCACAGATGTCGAACTTCTTGCCTCGATCGGATCAGAACAAGCTTATGGGGAAGGTATCGCGAAAAAAATTAAAACATTCGCAAAAACTGTATTTAATCAAACTTTGCCAGAAAACATTGATAATGAGCAAGCACAAGCTTGGCTCTATGAGAATCTGCCGAAATATGAAGCCTTCGTAAAACTGAAAAAGCTTTGTCGAGATGGTGCGAATTCATATAGTTTTCTAAGAGAACAACTATTTGGTGATCATAGACATGCAGGAAATGCACTGGATGCGTTACTTGCCTTAGTTCCTCTTGCTCAGAAAAACGATAACATTTTATTTCCTGTTCGTTTGCACATGTTTTTGCGTGGCTTACAGGGAATTTATGCGTGTTCAAATCCAAAATGCAAGAATGCGTATTATTCTGAAAGTGAGAAACTTCCTTTGGGAAAAGTTATATCAATACCAAAAGAAAAATGCGAATGTGGTGGGCGAGTTTATGAACTCGTCAACCATATTAAGTGTGGGGCTTTATATTTTCGTGTATTTTTCAAAAAAGAAGATGGTCAACCATATTGGTATGTATTTCCTCGGCCTGGCTTGGTCGGTGATGAGGATTCCCTTAATGCAATGCTGTTGTATATTGTTCCATCCAACCATAAGAGAAGAAAAGATGAAAAGTTGGGATATCTTGACCCATTAACAGGAAAATTGTACTTAACGCCTCAAAATGATGATAGTCTTCTAAAGGTAATTTACAACGATACCGAAGATAAAAAAACCAAAGCTTATACTTTTAATAAATGTCCCAAGTGCTGTAAGAATATGACTTTAAAGAAACCAATCGACCTTGCCACAAAAGGAAATATTCCTTTTTACAATTTGACTAAAGTCCAGTTCGAACTGCAACCGCCTCAAAAGAGGAACTTGATAAATCAAGGAAAAAAGGTCCTTTTGTTTTCCGATTCCAGACAGAATGCTGCCAAACTTGCCCGTGATTTGTCAAAGTCATCTGATGCAGATGCTTTCCGACAGGCAGTTATTCTTGCATCTCAGTTGATGCAAAACAGCGAAAAGGAATACTCGCTCAGTGAGCTATACCCGGCATTTTTGGAGATTTGCAATTATCATAGACTTTCTTTCTTTAATGCCGGAGACAAGCAAATATTTGAAGAACATAAACAGAAATTCGAAAAAAGGAAAAATCGAATTTTAGGGCGAGGCGGTAAAATTGATTTTGAAGAAATGGCTAGGGAATTTCAGTCGTTGCCAGAAGAATACTACGAACATTTGCTGATGTTCTTTACAGAAAGTCCGCGTTCTTTTAAAGATATTGGGCTTGGATTTCTTGCGCCCACGAACAAACAATTCAACTACTTAATAGAAGATATTGAAGATGAAGGAATTGAAATTGATAAAGAACTTCTGTATCAGACGATGGTGTTGTTGTTCTGGGACGTAATGGATGAAGCAGCTGCGATTGGAGAAATGATACCAGATGAAGTTCGTAAACAGTTACCAGGACGTAGCAAGTCTCGAGAATTTGGATTGAACTCGGCTTTTATTTCTGACATAGATGGAGAATTATTAAGTCGAATTCAAGAGGTTCTTGACATTGATTTGCCCAAAATGAAAAAAACCATAGAACTAATAAGGGATAACTTCTTTGCAAGGTCATCAAGAAATAATAGGTACTATATCAAACTTTCATCGGTAAAGATAGTATCTACAGATGAGAATTTCTCATGGTATCGATGCATAAAGTGCGGTAAGATTTCACCGTTTAAAATTGGGGAGTATTGTGGTGCTTGCTTTGTTTCAACGGAGGTTGTAGCTATTACTGCAGAAGATTTGTCTCGTTTTGATTTTTGGAGAATTCCAATACTAAATGCTCTAAGTGAAGGGTTTCAGATTCAAAAAATCAGAACAGAAGAACATACTGCTCAATTGACGCATAAAGAAACAAGAAGTGACACTTGGAGCAGAACGGAAAAGTATGAGATGCAGTTCCAAGATATATGTGCAGGAGAGTCTGGAGAGGATTCAATTGATGTATTAAGTTGTACAACAACGATGGAAGTTGGGATTGATATTGGTGCTTTGACTTCTGTAGGCCTTCGGAACATCCCTCCGATGAGGGAAAACTATCAGCAGAGAGCTGGCCGAGCAGGACGAAGAAATGCGGGGGTTTCCACAGTGGTCACATATGCTTTAGGTGGACCACATGACCATCATTATTTCATTCACCCAAATGAAATGATATCTGGTCCTCCACGAAAACCATGGATTGATCGCAACAATCCAAAGATAAAGCAACGACATTACAACATGATGGCTCTAAATGGATTCATGTCCACAGAAGAGATGAGGACACAATTCGACAGCATAGCTGATATTGGAATAATCAGTTTTTGTAAGGATTATGGCGAAAAATACATTCAGTATGTCAAATCTACTAGTGCAACACAGCCTTACATGGATGAATCTATAAGAAAATTTAAAGAGATTAAAGAAAATGTGTTGGATGAAAATAAAATCAGTGAGTATGAAGAAGCATCTGCTTTTGATGTGTTTTATCGTGAGGGGTATATTCCGTCCTACTCATTTCCAAAGAATGTCGTAAAGTTTTACGTAGAGAAAGGTTCGAGTCACGGAAGGAATAATCGTGAAATTCAATATGCCCCTGAAAGGGATATTGCATTAGCGCTTAGTGAATATGCTCCGGGAAGGTTTGTAACTATTGATAAAAAAATATATAAAAGTGGTGGCATCTATGCCAATCCAAGACCGCGAGGATATGAAACAAATCAAGCTGAGTTTTACTTTACGAATAGTGACTATTATCACGATATTATTATTTGCTCAGAATGCAATTGGTTTGGTGTAGATAAAGAAGATTATGCACGATCAAGTTGTCCTTATTGTCATGCGTCGATTGAACGAAAGAAAATGTTGCGTCCCTGGGGATTTGCGCCTGAAAGAGGTGATGCGGTTAGATATGAAGATGAGAGCGAAGAATACTCTTTTACAGAAATGCCCTATTATGCCTATGTACCAGAGGACGAAAAACTTGAACAGTTTGGAGAAAGCAAGATTAGCTATGCAAAATTGTCCAATAGAAAAGTACTAACTGTTAATATGGGGAATAACAAGCACGGTTTTAATATATGCAAGAAATGTGGCGGAGCAGAAATATCAGATCCAAGCAATCCTGGACGTACTTTGGTATCTCAGCCGTATCATGATAGCCGTGTGTGTAATCATGATGAGGTAGCAAATAATGTATTCTTAGGGTTTGAATTTTTGACAGATATGTTTATGTTGGATATTTCATATGACACAAAAAAGCTAGTTAGCAACAGTAGTGCAGAGGAGAAAAGCATTTTTTCGTCTGCAGTAACAACGCTGCATGAGGCTCTAAAAAAAGCAGTGTCTATAGTCCTTGACATTGATTATAACGAGATTAGTGGTGGTTGGCGTCCGAGAATAAAAGATGATGGGAATTCACATATTGAGATGTACTTCTATGATAATCTATCTAGTGGTGCAGGCTATTCATCTATGATTGGACAACATCTTGGAGATATACTAGAGACTGCACAAAATATCCTCTCTAAATGTGATTGTTCCCGTTCATGTAAGAACTGCCTTGATAACTTTTGGAATCAAAGAAGTCATCGTTATTTTAATAGAGAACTTGGGCTGCAATTGTTGAATTATGCCAAGAATGGGACTTTACCTTATGGCTATTCAATAAAAGAGCAAAAGGAATGGCTTGTCCCGCTTGAGAAGCTTATCTCAGAAGATCCGGATTTATCTCAGATGGGAAAAATTGAATTTGAGGTTATTCCGCCAATCCTAAAAAAACCAATTAGCAGTACTAATAAAATGTACTTAAACCCTATTGATTTGTCAGATTGGTTGCCTAACACTTTCTTGGATTACAGAAACTTGATTATGAGAGGTAAATGATGGCGACTTCTTTTTCACCTCTACGTTACCCGGGTGGGAAAAATAAGATATACAAGAGGGTTGTTAGGCTCATTGAGAAAAATAATTACGATTGTAGAACGTATGTAGAGCCTTTTGCTGGTGGATTTAGTATTGGGATTGGCTTGCTGAGCAATGGAATTGTGAGTACGGCGGTACTAAATGATTATGACAGGCATATATATAACTTTTGGTATTCACTATTCCACTTTACTGATGAACTGGTGAAAAAGATATATGATACCCCCATTACAATTGAGGAAAGAAAAAGGCAACTTGCAATTTATAATGATCCTTCTGCAGACACCCTCAGTGATGGGTTTGCTACTTTATTCTTAAATCGTGTAAACTACTCTGGAATTATAAAAGGAGGTCCAATTGGCGGGCAATCACAAGCTGGAAAATATAAACTCGATTGTCGCTTTAATAAAACGGATCTTAGTAAAAGAATAGAGAAAGTTGCGTTGCTTAAGGATAGAATTTATCTGTTTAATTATGATGCTAGTGAATTAATAACTAAACATCTGAAAAAAATAAAAAACAATGCATTCTTTAACATTGACCCGCCATATGTGGCTAAAGGATATAGACTTTATACTAATTTTTTTAAGGAGGATGATCATCGAAACTTTGAGCGAATAATAAGCAAACATTTAAAAGATAACCCTTGGATTGTTACTTATGATGATTGTGAACTGATTAGAAATGTATACGCACAATACCATATGGAAGAGTATCGGATTCAGCATAATGCCGGAGGAAGTGCTCTTGGGAAAGAACTAGTCATTACAAATATTCCTAAAGAGTCATTTGTATGGTAAGATGCTGCCAGTCAACAATCGCTCAGAATATCTGTAACAACCCGAGCAAAATTGCTTATATTAACGTTCGAATCTAGCCCGATCCCCCGGATCGGGCTTTTTCGTGCGCTGTACGCCCGGCATGGGCGTCATCTCTACGGTGAAAGTCCGGAATGGGGGCTGGCGAGCGCCTACCATTAGCCGAGGGCAAGGGTGTCGGTCGCGAGGCCGAATCTGAAGCGCAAGTCTTTACGGACCGGAAGCAGCAGCACTTTACCGAGTCGATCTACCATCTGACCAAGGCGCTCGATCCGTACCGCCCGGTCGTGGTGAACGACGGCTGGGAGCACACCGTGTCCGACATCATCACGCTGCACGATTACGAAGAGGACGGGGACCGCTTCCTGGCGCGGTACAGCCTGCGGGACGACATTCTCGGCAACCGCATTCCGTTCAACAACGGCCGTTACGCCTTCGCGCGAGGGTACGAATACCGCGGCCAGCCGGTCATCATCAGCAAATACGGCGGCATCGCCTTCAAGACGGATGCCGGGTGGGGCTACGGCAACCACGTCAAGGACGAAGAGGAGTTTATCGAGCGCTATCGCAAGATTACGAACGCGATCAAGGCCACGCCCTACGTCTGCGGGTTCTGCTACACGCAGATCACGGACGTGCAGCAGGAGACGAACGGCCTCTTGACCGAAGGCCGCAAGCCGAAGGTCGATCCGGACAAGATCCGCGCCGTCAATTTGGCTTGAATTTGTTGACTGTCGACAAACCCTGTCGGCAGTCATTTTTATAGATGCTGATGCCGACGCGATCAATGTGTTCGATGAGGTTTTGGCGGGACAGCGAATGATAGTCCACGACATCCACCTTGTAGGGGATGGGAAGTTCCTCGTTCAACCACGCTTGCAAATTCAGGGCCACATCGGGCAACGGCCGGTCGCCTTTGATGGCCAGGTCAATGTCGCTGCCCTTCTTGTAAGTTCCTTTGGCTCTGCTGCCAAACAGAACCACTTCGCGAATCTGCGGATACTTGCTGAAGGATTCCAACATCAGCCGAAAAGACTCCGGCGATACGCCATAGGTGTTCATCGATCCATCCCCAGCCGGCCGTGCACTTGTTTCAAAGCAGCTGTAAAGCGGTCACGAATGAGCCCAAATGCCAATTCCGCCATGCTCTCATCGTAGGTGTGCGCCATTACATTCCGCTTTTGCAACATATCCAGCCAGAGTTCACCGTCTTCGATCAGGCCATACCGGAACGCCTCTTTGATGACATCCCGCGGGAACTTGGCATCGATGCCGCGTTCTTCCATGTAATCTTTCAATGTTTTCCAGGCGAGTTCAAAAGTAAATTGATAGTATTGAATTGCACCGGCTCTCTCCAGCTCGGACAAATGCTCTGCAGTCAACGCTTGCACGAGCTTGTCCAGTGCTTTGTCAAAATTTTCGTATCTTTGCTTCCACCGGATATCGGCAGACATTGCGGATCGCCCCATTCATATAGGTTCCAACACGATTATAGCATGAAGGCCATGATAACTTGCACGGCCGGAAAAAGTCGATCACCCTCGAAGCGTGCTGTTTGTTCAAAATTTTGTTTTGTCCATCGCGTTCCCTCGCCTGCGGGCGGTTTTTCATCCCATGCTTCGCTACGCTTGCTCGAGCAATCGGGCGACGTAGAGAGCGGCTGTCTGTACGGAGAGGCGTAAGAAGCGCTATACGACTCGTTCGGGGAGATGGAACTTGCGGTTCTGTGCAAGATCGTCTTCCGTGAAGCATTGCGCGGCGGGACGGCGGATCTATGAAAATCCCGGCCTTTCTCGGTGAGCGAATATTCCACGGTCACCGGGACGGTCGGGAACACCTCGCGGCGCACGACCTCGTTTTGTTCCAGCAGGCGCTCTGGCAGCCTTGACGAATCCCGGATGAGAAGGAGACGGAAGAACGGCCATGTTCGATCAGTTGATTACGGCCTGGTGATCGGCAACTTGTACATGCTGACCGCGATCGGCATCACGCAGATTTACGGCGTGGCCGGCGTGGTCAACTTTGCCCACGGTTCGGTGTATATGGCGGGCGCCTATATCGGGTGGATGGCGATAACCTGGCTGCACTGGCCGCTCGTTCCCGTGATCTTGCTCGTGCTGGCCGGCAGCGCCCTGCTCGGTCTGGCGCTGGAGCGGCTGGCGGTCCGGCCGTTCGCCCGGGCCGGCAGCACGATCCTGCTGCTGACGACCATCGCCGCCGGGCTCATCATCGACAACGCCGCCCAGGTGATCTGGGGGCCCCAGACGCAGGCGCTTCCCAATCCGCTGCCGCAATGGCACATCCGGCTGGGGGCGGGCACGGTGTCGCTGCTCGATCTGTTCATTCTGGCGTGCGGGGTCGGCACGGCGCTTCTGCTCCATCTGTTCCTGTACCGCAGCCGCGCGGGCTGGGCGGTGCGGGCGACGGCCCAGGACCGCGACGCGGCATTGCAGATGGGGATCAACGTCAACCGGGTAAACCGGTATTCCTTCGCGCTCTCCGGCGCTTTCGCCGGCCTCAGCAGACTGTTGGTCGGGCTGTACTTCAGCAACATTTACCCGACGATGGGCGCCTCGGCCACCCTCAAGGGAACGACCGCCGCGCTGCTCGGCGGACTCGGGAACGTGCCGGGCGCCATTCTCGGCGCCTATGTGCTCGGCATCGCGGAGACGTTCAGCGTGGAATGGCTCGGTTCCAGCTACCGCAACCTGGTGGCGGTGCTGCTGCTGATCGCGGTGCTCCTGTTCCGGCCCAACGGGCTGCTCTCCGGGCGGCGGGCGCTCAATCCGGAGCCGACCGCGGGCACGTTCATACCCCATGGCCGCCCGCTTCGTTTTCCGAGGTGGCTGATTCCGGCTTCCGCGGTGCTCGCCGCGGCGCTGCCGCTGTTCGTGGCGAACCCTTATGCGCTGCAGGTGCTGGCGATCGGCTGGGTGTTCGCCCTGATGGCGGTCAGCCTGAACCTGATTTCCGGCACCACGGGACAAATTTCCCTCGGCCACGCGGGATTCGTGACACTGGGCGCCTACGCTACCGCGATCCTGACCAGTCGGCTCGGCCTGCCGTTCTCCGTGTCGCTGCTCGTATCGCCCGTCGTGGCGGCGGTGATCGGCGTCCTGCTGTGCTGCCCGGCCCTCCGGCTGCGCGGCCAATACCTGGCCATCGCCACGCTGGGGCTCGGCGAGGCGATTTCCCTGATCGCGCTCAATTGGGATTCGGTGACGCAGGGGCCGCTCGGCATCAGCGGCATTCAGCCCGCCGCGTTCTTCGGCTACGAGATCTGGTCCGCGGCCGGCGTCTACTGGCTGGACCTGGCGGCGCTTCTCGCCTGCGTCTGGGCCGTGTACCGGCTGTCGCGCTCCCATCTGGGCCGGGCGCTGCGCGCCGTGCGGGAAGACGAGGTGGCGGCGCGGGCGTTCGGCATCGGCCTGGCCCGGTACAAGTCCATCGCGTTCGGGGTGAGCGCCTTCTTCGCGGCGGTTGCGGGCGTGCTGCTGGCCCACTCCTATTCCTATATCGCGCCCGACACGTTCACATTCGCGCTCTCGATTCAGGTGCTCACCATGATCATCCTGGGAGGACGGGACAACGTGGGCGGCGCCGTGATCGGAGCCGTCATCCTGATCGTGCTGCCGGAGACGATCCGGTTCCTCGGCGAATACCGGTACATCCTGTACGGGCTTCTGCTGATCGGGATGCTGCGTTTCCGTCCGTACGGACTGCTCAATTCCACTACGTGAAGGAGGCGGCGCCGTGAGTCTGTTATCCGTGCGCGGCATACACAAGCGTTTCGGCGGCCTGCACGCCTTGAAGGGCGTCAGCTTCGAGCTTGAGGAAGGGGAGACGGTCGCCCTGATCGGCCCGAACGGCGCCGGAAAGACGACGCTGTTCAACCTGATATCGTGCGAAGACCGCCCGGACGACGGGGAAATCGTGCTGGACGGGCAGCGCATCGACGGGCTGCCCGCCCATCTCGCCGCGGCGCGCGGGCTGGCCCGCACGTTCCAGAACGGGCGCGTCTTCGGCAATCTCGCCGTGCTGGAAAACGTGCTGCTCGGCGCCCATACGCGGCTTGAAGATTTGACCGGCCCGGGTTCCCGGCCGGGCGAAGGGGTGCTGACGGCGCTGCGGGAAATCGCCTGGAGCATCATCCAGCCCCGCCGTTTCCGCAGGATGGAAGCCGAGCTGACGGAGGAGGTCCGGGACATTCTGTCCTTCTTCGGCGACCGGCTGCTTCCGAGGCTTCACCAGCCGGCTTACTCGCTCTCCTACGCCAACCGCAGGCGGACGGAGCTGGCGCGGGCCCTCGCCCTTCGCCCGCGGGTGCTCCTGCTCGACGAACCGACGGCGGGCATGAACCCGACGGAGACCGACGAAATGTCGGAAGTGATTCTGCAGCTTCAGCGCCGGGGCCAAAGCATGCTGTTGATCGAGCACAAGCTGGAGCTCGTGATGGCGGTCGCCCGCCGGGTGGTGGCGCTCGATGCCGGCGAGGTGATCGTGTCCGGCACGCCGGAAACGGTGCGTTCCGACTCGCGGCTCATCGAGGCTTATGTCGGCAAAAAACAGGACGGGGTCGCCGCCGCAAGCGCCGGCGCCGTGCTTGAACCGTCGTTGCAGGCGTGAAAGGGGGAAGCGGGATGACAGCGGTCTTGAGGCTGGAAAACGTGAACACGTTCTACGGGGCGGTGCAGGCGCATTTTGATCTGTGCCTCGACATTTACCCCGGGGAAATCATCTGCCTGCTCGGCGGCAACGCCTCCGGCAAATCCACCGCGATGAAAGTGATCTTCGGGCTCGTCAGGCCGCGCTCCGGCCGCGTGCTGCTCGCCGGGGAGGACGCGACGCAGTGGGGTACGCCCCAGCTCGTCGCCTGGGGGCTCCGCTCCGTGCCGGAAGCGCGCCGCCTGTTTCCGTTCATGACCGTGCGGGAAAATCTGCTGCTCGGCGCCTATCTCCGCAAAGACCGCCGGCAGGTCGCGGAAGACCTGGAACGGCTCCTCGATTTGTTCCCACGGGTCGGGGAACGGCTGAACCAGGCCGCGGGCACCCTCTCCGGAGGCGAGCAGCAGATGGTCGCCATGGCCAGGGCGCTGCTGGGCAAGCCGCGCGTGCTGTGCATGGATGAGCCGACCATGGGGCTTTCTCCCCTGTGGGTCGACCGGGTGCTGGAACTGGTGCAGACGATCAACCGGCAGGGCACGACCGTGTTCATGGTCGAACAGAACGCGCGCGCAGCGCTGCAGGGCCGCCGCATCCCCATCCGCTCGGCTACGGGCGCATTGACCGGCTGGAAGTGGTGTTCCCGACGCTTGAGGAAGGGGAGGCCTGCTTCCGCGACGGCTATGGCCTTCGGCGCGTCGGCGAGCAGTCGGTCTGCCCCAGCCGCCAGGGGGACCGCGTGTTCTTTCCGCTGTCCGACGGGCAGCTCGAGGTGATCGCGCCCAACTCCGCGGACAGTCCGCTGCAAGATTTCGTCACCCGGCGGGGATACGGCCTGCGGGGCGTCGTGCTCACGGTGCCCGATCCCGACGCGGCCGCTGGCGCGCTGGAAGCGAGGGGCGTCCGCTTCATCCGCTCGTCCGCGTCGGGCGCCGTCCAGATCGATCCGGCGGAAGCGGCGGGTGCACGGCTGATTCTCATCAAAGGTTGAAGGTTTGTTACTTCCGCGTTCGGCCGGAGCTGTAACGGTTGCCGCTTCCCGGCCTGCGGATGCGGGCAATGGCATAGATAAGCGCCGGCAGGACGATGAACATCGTGAACGACAAGGGGATGAGGGACGTGGAGATCGTGTGCGTCATCTCCTGATAGTTCGCCGCAACCCAGACGCCGAACAGCGTCAGCAGCAGGGCGACCGGGAACACGATCGGCCGGTAGTCGGCGAGGTTCATCCACTCCGCGGCGCCGATCACGGTGATGTAGAAGAACACGCAAATTTTCACGAAGGCGCCGAGCACCCAGATGGCCATGAACAGTGCCTCCAGATGGGCGAAAAATTCGGCCAGATCGATGTACCGCGCGAGGATCAGGAACGGGAACGAATAACCGCCCGTCAGCTCGCCGAGCAAGAGCAGCGTCACCAGGTTGGACAACACCAGCGTCAGGATGATCGCGCCGAACGTGATCCAGAGGCTCTTCTTCGCATTTTCCCGATCGGAGACATGGGGGAGGAAGAACCACGCGATGGACAGCTCCCCGAACCAGATTTGCAGCACCAGCGAGCCTTTCACGGAAGGCAGAATCCCATCTCCCAGCACCGGCGTCATGTACGTGATGTGCAGGTCCGGGATGATGAGCAGCACGATCAGCAGGAACAGCAGGAGAAAAGCGGGGAGAAAAAGATCGGCGAAACGCCCCACGATCTCCACCCCTCCTCTCACCGCGAGGGCGCACACCAGCACCAGGCTGCCGAGCACGACGATGAGCGGGGTGTCGGACAGGAAGGCGCCGACGACGAACTCGCCGTATTCCCGCAGAATGATCCCGCTGATGTAGAGATAGTACAGCCAGAGCGCGGCCCCGATCACCAAGCCGGGCAGCCGGCCGACGGTGTCCCGGAGGGTCTGGATGACGCTCCGATCGGGAAACAGCCGGTTAAGTCCAAGCACGACCGGCACGGCGATGACGCCGCTGAAGGCCCAGACGGGCGACAGCCACAGATCCTGCCGCGCGAAGTTGAAGGAGATGCCCGACGCGGTGAGAATGGCTGTGGGGGTGATAGCGAGATAAATCATCTTGCCCATCTGAAGGGCGGAAATTTTCCCTTTTTCGATCATGGCGCCTATCCGCTCCGTTTCGCGCTCAGTTGTTCGATCATGACGACCGCCGGCCGGAACATCCAGTCGACCATCCGCGACGGTCCCGGCATCCGCGGGTTGTATGCGAGCGCGGCCGCCAGCGCGACGCCCGCAAGGGTCAGGACGAGGGCGGCGATCCGCTCCCTCGTCATGCGCTTCTTCATGCGCGGCTCACCTCTGCTCCTGCCTGAAAAAGTTCTTGCCGATCAGACCCGGTCTAGCGATCCGCAAGTCCGTCTCCAGCCGGACTTCCACTTCCGGGAAAATTTCGTCCCAACGGTCCGCGTTCGCTTCCCAGATTTTCGGGTACTTCCGGTAGAAGGTGTCAGCGAACTGGAAGATGTCGGCTTTGAATTCCTTTTGGGCCTGCCCAAGCGCCATCTTGACGCGGGTATTGACGACTTTCTCCAGTTCCTTTTCCACCTTCCCGATATGGTCCGGAACCGACAGATCCAGATCCGACGTGTTTTCGACGATGTCGTCCTGGCCGGTGATCCGGACGGTCATGATCCAGCGCCCGCCTTCGATCTTCGGGATCAGCCGCGTTTGGCTGCGGTGCAGATGCAGCGAGACGTACCCGTCGGACTGCTCCGGCGAGACGGTCACGGTCGCCTGCTTGATCTCATTGCGCAGCCACATGATGCCCCGGGTGACGTCCTCGTTCACTCGCCCGATCATCTTGCCGTTCTTGATGACCGACACTCCCTGGATATACGGGAAGGACTGCTTTTCGCCCTGCTCCTCGCGGATAACCACGATCGGCAGAACCGCCGCCTTCGATTTGCTGACCATCATCTGCGCCAGATCCATCATTGTGATGTTCAGTCCGGTCTGCTGTTCGGCCATGCGGACGAGCGCGTCCGCGACCGAGCGTTCGATCGACGGAGAGAGCAGCAGCACATTTTTCGCCGGACCGTCGCAGACGAACACGTGGGCGCGTTCCCTCGACGCGATGTGCCGCATCAGGAAGTCCATCGGCGCCTCCAATCCCGCTCTCGCCATGCGCTCGCCGAACAGGAACACATCGGCCTGCCCCCAGAACACCCTGCGGGAAATCATCTTCTGCAGCCGGGATGCCGCGTCCGCCATGTTGATGCCCGTTACGGTGCGGATGACCGACGTCCCTTTGTTGCCATCGGGCGCCCCCGACATCTGGCTGCCGGCGGAATCCGAGCTCGACGAGGTCAGATAGATCTCCACGGACAATTCGATATGCCCGTCTTCATTCAGATCCAGGCCGGCCGCCGTAATGATGGCCAGATCATTCACTTCCCTGCTGTTCCAGCAGCCGGAAAGAAGGAGCGCGCAGACGAACAACGACAGCAGGGCCGGCGCGGTTCTCCGCCCGTTCGCAAGCATGCTTGTCCGCTTTCGCCTCATCGCTTGGCTCTCCTGTTCAGCATCCAATGGGGCGCCCGCCACAGCACGTCCTTGAGCCCGCGGCTTTGCATCGGCGCGAGCGGTGACATATAAGGAACCCCGAAGGAGCGGAGATTGAGCAGATGATTGAGGATGACGATCACCCCGAGGATCATGCCGAGCAGGCCCATCATGCCCGCCAGGAACATGATGGGGAACCGGAGCAGCCGGATGGGAATGCCGATGGTGAAGCGGGGTGCCATGAACGACGCGATGCCCGTGATCGCCACCACCATGACCATCGGCGCGGACACGATGCCGGCCGAGATCGCCGCCTGGCCGATGACGAGGGCGCCGACGATGCTGACGGCCGAGCCGATCTGCTTCGGCAGCCGGGCGCCGGCTTCGCGCAGCGCTTCGAACATCGTCTCCATCAGGATGGCCTCCATCAGCGCGGAGAACGGGATCTGTTCCCGCGACCGCGCCATCGTGAGCATGAGGGTGGTCGGAATCATCTCCTGATGGAACGACACGACCGCCACATACAGGGACGGGCCGAGCAGCGAGATCGCGAGAAAGAAATACCGCAGCCAGCGAATCGCCGTCACGACCACGTACCGCTCGTAGTAGTCCTCCGGTGTCTGCAGCAGGGAGAAAAACGTCGCCGGCGCGACCAGCACGGTGGGCGTTCCGTCGACCATGACGACGACGCGGCCCTCCATCAGATAAGCGCCGGCCACATCCGGCCGCTCCGTGCTGAGCATTTGCGGGAAGGGGGAATACCGGTTGTCTTCGATCCATTCCTCGATATATGAGGTTTCCAGCACATCCTCGATCTCGATCCGCTTCAGCCGGCTCATCATTTCCCGGACCAGGGACGGCTGTGCAATATCCTCGATATAGATGACGGCGACCGGGGTTCGGGAACAGGTTCCGATGTGAAGGGTGACGACTTTCAGCTTCGGGCTCCGGATCTTGCGCCGCAGCATGGCGATGTTCGTCCGCATCGTCTCGATGAAGCCTTCGCGCGGCCCGCGCAGCACCGACTCGGCCTTCGGCTCCTCGACGGAACGCTGCTCCCAGGAGGACAAACCGAACGAGAGCGCCGCGTTCTGGCCGTCGACGAGCAGCACCGGATTTCCGCCGGAGATCTTCTCCACGATGGCTTCGATCGTGCCGCAGGTTTGCACGGATGCGTCGGTCGTCTGATTCCGGATATCTTGCAGCGCAGGGTTCGGGCCGGGAGCGTCCCGGAGCGGCGCGACGACATGCTGGTCGAGCTCTTCCAGCCGGACGAGCCCATCGATATAGACCAGCATGGCCGGGGTGTGGCCGCCGATGACCATGTCATGGAAGACCACGTCGGCGCAATCGTTGTAGACGGCTCGCAGCCGCCGCAGATTTTCCCGCAAATGATTGGAGAGTTTCATCGCCATCCCCTGCCGTGTGCGTTTGGTTCCATTGTTTGCATGCGGGGCGTGTTTTATCCAAGGTGCCGCGTTCACAAGATGCTCGTTTGCCGAGTGGAAACATGTGCCGTATAATACGTGGAAATGAGCCATGGACAAGGGGGAGACGGCAATGGCGGGAAGAAAAGGATGGCTGGCTCTGCTTCTGCTCGCCGTCGGACTGACCGCATGCGGCGGAGGCGGCGGGAACGGGACGGGGCAGGGAAAGGCGGACGAGGCGGACCGGGTGGCCGCCGAAGGAGAGCGGCTGTACATGAACCGGTGCATGTCCTGCCATGGCGGCGAACTGGAAGGGGGCTTCGGCCCGGAGCTGCGGAATGTCGGGGAGCGGATGAGCAGGGAAGAGTTCATCGCCGTGGTCCGGGACGGCAGGAACAGCATGCCGGCGTTCAGGGACCGGCTGACGGATGACGAGATCGGGGCGATCATCGATTGGCTGGACAAGCAATGACAGCGGACAAGCGTCCGCTGTCATTGCTTTATCGGCTTGCCGGGCCGACCGCCGCTTGTCGGTAGGCGGCCGGCGGCTGCCCGAGGACGGCCTTGAAGTCCTTGATGAAATGCGCCTGGTCGAAATAGCCGAGTTGCAAGGCCAGCTCCGTGAGCGACGTCGAGGCGTCCTTCTCGATCCGCTCCGCCGCTTCCTGCAGCCGGAACCGGCGGATCACCCATTTCGGCGTGACCCCGACATGGCGCTGGAACAGGCGCTGCAGCTGCCGGATCGACAGCCCGGTCAGCTCGCAGAGCTGCTCCACCCGGACGACGGATCGGTCGCGCATCACCTGTTCCACGATGCGCGCCGCCTGTTCGGCCTGCGCGTCGGGATCGGGCAGGCGCGCGAGCAGGAAGTCCTCCGCCTGCCGCGCCATCGCTTCGTCATTGCCCGCGTCCAGCACCGCATCCATCCATCCGGAAGCCGCCGGGCCGAACAGATCGGCTGCCGGAATCGTCCTCCCGGTCAGGCGGGAGACATCGTCCCGCCAGAACGGGTGGAAGCAGCCCGCGCGGAACTTGACGCCCAGCACGCGGCACGCTCCGCGCAGCACGCGCACGAACGGCCGCTTCGTGACGCCGTAGATGAGCGCCCGGCGTCCGTCGACATCGTGCTCGAACGCGAGGTGGACATTCGGATAGGACAAGATCCGCTGGGTGTACGACTCGCCGGGGGGAAGATTGTAGCGGACGATCCAGTAATGCTCGATGAACGGCTGAAGTTCGGCGCACGGTACGTAGCGGTTGAGCGAGGACTTGTCCAGGCCGGCGGCCGCGTGCACGATGCCGCGGGTCGAACCGCCGTCTTGTTTCGGTCTCATGCGCATCCCCCGTTCTCTTCCGATGACCTGTCGCCTTTTTACAATCCATCGGTCGGCCGATGGCCTACCATGAACATATCACAGAATATGGGAGGAATCGAGATGTCCGAACAGACCGGCCGCAAGGGCGTCACCGGGCAATATACCCGAAACGGCACGCCGAATGGGTACACCGCCATCACACCGTTCATCATCGTGGACAACCCCGCCGCAGCCATCGCCTTCTATGAAGCGGTATTCGGCGCCAAGTTGAAAAACGCCACCTCTTTCGGCAGCGGCGATGATGCCGTGATCGTCCACGCCGAGATCGATTTCGGCAACGGCTATCTGCAGCTCGGCGCGCCGACCCCCCAGTTCAAGACGGTGCTGCCGCCGGGAGACGACACGGCTTGCTATTCGCTGGGCCTCTATGTGCCGGATGTCGACCGGGTGGTGGAGCTGGCCGTCGAACACGGCGCAGTGGTCCGCGAGCCCGCCATGGATTTTGTCTCCGGGGACCGTTACGCCAGCATTCTGGACCCGTTCCGCGTCCGCTGGACGATCATGTCGCGCGTCGAGGATTTGTCCGAGGAGGAAAGTTTCCGCAGGGTAAGCGAGTGGAGCAAGCGTTTCAACTAGCCGGAGAGGAGCGACATCGCCGCGTCGATGATCCGTCCGATCAGAGCGTTCAGGATGATCGGGCGTCCGGACGCGATGCTCGCCCAGAGTCCGAACCCGGACAGGGATACCGCCGCGAATACGGCGGTGTCCCTGAACATTTTTTTGCGGATCAGCCACGCCGCCTGCAGGACGATCAGCGGCAACAGCACGGCGTACAGCATCCACATGCGCGGTCATCTCCTTCGGGGGCGGCTTTGGAGCGCGCGTCTGAGCCGCAGGGACAGCAGCATCAGGGCGGGGATCAGGATCGTATGGAAAACGTCGTAGGCGATCGTGATCTTGTTACTCAATATGCGGTTCTGGATCGGGTTCTCATAGATGACGACGGCGGCGGCGGAGAGCAGGATGGAGAGCGCCACGAGATGCGGCCAGCGGGAGGCCGGCCGGAACAATTGATGGATCGTTTCGAATGCCGCATACAGCAGCACCAGCAGTTTGATGAATATCAGCGTGATCAGGATGACGATCAGCACGGAATGGATGTTGACGATCACATCGCCGAGCTCCACTTCCTGGACGACTGTGTAGATCGGATACAGGATCCGGCCAGCGCGTTCCGGTCCCAGCAGCCCGATCACCATGAACATCACCAGGCTGATCGACAGCGCCGCGCTGGCCACGCCGAGCAGCAGGGCGCCCGCGGCTCCCGACCGGACCTTCGGGTAGAGCATCGTCAGCGCGAACGTCTCCATGAAGGGAAAGCCCAGGAGGGCCGGAAAGCGCAAGATTGCCCACGGGTCCCGGAACGCCGGCAGCAACCGTTCCCAGTCCCAGCCGACCGTCGCCAGCGTCAGACTGATCCAGAACGGGAAGAAAAGGAACGGCGTGACGATCCCGTTCAGCCGTCCGACCGTTTCCGTTCCCTGGGCCACCGTGTAGCCGGCAACGAGCAGAAACATGACATGGAACATCGTGGGCGGCGTTCTCGGCATGACCGTCACGTTCATGAAGTCGCTCAGGTTGCGCAGCGCCCATGCGCCGATCATGCAGAACCAGAGCAGATAGAGAATGCCGACGATCACGCCCGCGGGTCCCCAGGCCTCCCGCGCGATCTGGACCGGACTTTTGCCCGGGGAAGACCTGAGCAGCAGAATCCACAGCAGCGCGGCGAGCATGCCGTATGCGCCCGCCCACAGGGGCATCATCCAGGCGTCCCGTTTGCCTCGCTGTATGATCTCGTTGATGGTCACGAACAGCGTGGTGCCGAGTGTGAAGTTTACCGTGAGCAGATAGAACTGCGCGCGAGAAATCATGGCTCTCCCCCCGCTCCGTCATAGAGTCCGCCCAGGTTGCCCATTCCCCTGAGCCGGGTCTCGACCTCGATCTTGATCTCCGCCTCGCTTGCCGCCTGATCCGGATCCGGAAGGTTCGGCGCCTTTCGGTGCAGCAGGCTGCGGATGCGGAGCAGATCCCAGCCCCTCCTGCGGGTTTTGTCCACGAAGGTTTTCAGCTCTTCGGCGAAGACCTGGTTCAGATGCTGTTCCAGTTTTTTGAGCTCATCCAGCGTCTGCGGAAAATATTCTTTCATGGCGATGGTGGAGAACTCGAGCCGGAGCCGTAGCCGGACGACGGGCTTGCCGGCTTTCCAGTCCAGCCGCCGCTCCATGCGCTTGGTCTTCATGATCACCGTGATGTGCCCGCCGCGAAACGGAAAGCGCCGCACGAACCGCCCTTTTTCGCCGGTGAGCACGTGATACAGAACCAGGTCGCCCTCGTTCAGGCGGCCGACCATCCGGTAATCCCGGATGACCGCTCCGCCGCTCACCCTGAGCTGGTTCCGGTTCGCGTCGATCTCCGCATTGACATCAAAGCTGTTGAGATGGCCTGTCTTGGATGTCGCGGCGACGATCGGGATGACGACCATTTCTTCCCTTTCCACCCGCTCGATGACGTCCCGGAGTTCGATCCTCCGGCCGGCCTTGAGCGTGAAATCGTACATCAGGTCGAGCCGGGAAACGATGGAATCCGCCGGGTTCCGCTCCAGGGGGGTGAATGTTCGCATCACTTCGGCGATCGAACCGTCGACGGCCAGCAGCGGGATGGAAGTCCGGGCGTCCGGCTGAAGTTCGGAGAAATTCAAGAAATCCCGCATTCCCTGCCTGGCGGCGCGTTCGGAAATCAGGACGGCCTTGGCGTGATGGAGGAACATTCTTCTGGGCAGGACATTGTAGAAGGACGCCTGCGCTTCTCCCGGTGATTTGCCGCTGGCCGTGTAAGTATAGACGGGAGCTTGCTCGCCTCCCGGGGCGCCCTGGGAGGAGGCGCCGGTGGCCGGGTTGATGACCTGCAGGTAAACCGTATAGATGCCGCTCTCCGGATCCCGGTCCAGCCCGGCCAGACTGACGAGCGACAGTTCGTTGATTTCGACTTTGTCCCAGCAGGATGTCAGCAGTGCCGCGCACAGCGCGAGGACCGCCGCCGCGGCGCGTTGTCGGCGTGACATGCCCATTCCTCCCGGTTACTTTCGTTTCAGCCGCCGGATGGACGCGGGGAGAAGGTTCGGTTTCATCGAGGGACGGGGCGCGCGTATCAGTACATCGCGCCAGTCGTCCTTGTTGGCCGGCGCGAGCGGGGTCAGGTACGGGACGCCGAACGATTTCAGCGACACCAGATGGGCGAGCAGGAACAGCGCGCCGCACAGGACGCCGAACAGCCCCATGAACCCGGCCAGCAGGATGAATGTAAACCGGAGCAGCCGCTGCGACATGCCGAAGCTGTACACCGGCACGACGAAGTTGGTGATGCCGGTCACCGCGACGACGATGACGACCGCGGCGGAGATCAGCCCGGCTTCCACGGCCGCCTGTCCGAGGACGATCGCGCCGACGATCGACAGCGCCTGTCCGACCGCCCTCGGCATGCGCAGCCCCGCTTCCCGGATGATCTCGAACACGATCTCCATCAGCATGACTTCCAGGAAGGCCGGCAGCGGCACGCCTTCCCGCTGGGCGGTCAGGCTGATGAGCAGTTCAGTCGGGATCAACTCCTGATGAAACGTCGTGGCGGCGACGAACAGGGAAGGCGCGAAGACGGCGGCGAAGAACGAGATCAGCCGGATCCAGCGGATGAACGTCGCAATGTCCGCCCGCTGGTAATAGTCTTCGGGTGAACTGAACAACTCGAAGAACGTAAGCGGCGCGATCAGGACGAAGGGCGTGCCGTCCACCATGACGGCCACCTTGCCTTCCAGCAGGTGGGCGGCCGTCTTGTCCGGCCGTTCGGTGTCGAGCAGCGTCGGGAAAGGCGTCAGAATCCGATCCTCGATGTACTCTTCCACATAGGAACTTTCCAGTACGCTGTCCGTCCGGATGGCGGCCAGCCGGCTTCTCACTTCCCGAACAAGCGTTTCCGGCGCGAGGTTCTCCATATAGACCATCATGACGGTCGAACCGCTCTGGCTGCCGATCGTCATCTGTTCGAACCGGAGCGACGGATTGACGATGCGCTTGCGGATCAGGCCGATGTTGATCCGGATATTTTCCGTAAACCCTTCGTAAGCGCCGCGGATCGTCGGCTCGGTCTTCGGTTCATCGACCTGGCGGCCCGGCGCATTGTACGTGTCAATGAGGCTGAGCCGTTCCCGTGCGGCGTCGATCAGCACGCATTTGCCGGTGACAACCGCCTGCAACACCTGTTGCCGCAAGGTTTCATACGGCGCCGTGAACGGCAGTTCTTGAATATACTGGTTGCCGGAAGCTGCCGGTCCATCGGCGAACGTGTTCTGCTGAACGGAGATTACGATGAACTCGTCAATGGTCCGCTTGTCGACCAGCGAATCCAGATAGATGCATTGCACGATGCGGTCCCCGTCCGGGATCAGGGAACGGCAGACCAGATCCGGGGGAGACCCGAGCATCGTCTGGATGTCGCCGGCCAGATCGGAACCGATCGAACGGACTTTTGTTCTTCTTCCCATCGCCGGACCTCCGGATGACATTGTTCCGTGCACGCGGCGGGGCCGTCTCCCTTGGAGAAGGCGTCAACCGCTTTCTTGACTGTCAGGACGAGGTAATCTATAATCTTCACCGTGCGCGAAAACTTCATACGGAAGATTTGGGAGGAGCCTGTCACCGACGGGCTTCTCTTTGTATTAGGATAAATTATGGAAGGAGAGGAACGATTTGGATTTTATATTGGAGGCCATGCTGCAGCTTGCCATCATCGTGGCGGCAGCAAAGCTTGCGGGGGAGCTGGCGATTCGTCTGGGCCAGCCTTCCGTGCTGGGCAAGCTGCTGGCGGGTGTCCTCGTCGGGCCGGCCGTGCTTGGATGGGTGGAGTCGTCCCATTGGGTCGAGGTATTCGCTGAAATCGGCGTGCTGCTGCTCATGTTTCTGGCCGGCATGGAGACCGACCTGAAGATGTTGAACGAGAACCGCACGTCCTCGCTGGCGGTGGCGACGGGTGGAATCCTGTTTCCGCTGCTGGGGGGGTACGCCGTCGGGTTGTCGTTCGGACTCGATTCCGCACATGCCATTTTCCTCGGGCTGCTGCTGTCGGCGACATCCGTCAGCATTTCGGTCCAGACGTTCCGCGAGCTGGGGAAACTGGGCGGCAGGGAAGCGACGACGGTGCTGGGCGCCGCCATTGCGGACGACATCCTGGTCGTCATCGGACTGGCCGTGGTCCTCGGCCTGCTGGCGTCCGGCGGGGTCAGCCTCGCAACGGTGATCGGCCTGATGGCCGCGTTCACCGTCGTGGTCGTCCTGATGGTATGGAAAGGCATTCCGTTCCTGCTCCGGCAATCGGCCCGTCTGTCGGTTACCGAGCCGGTGCTGAGCGCGGCCATCGTCATCGTGCTGCTGATGGCCTTCGCCGCGGAATATTCGGGGATGGCCGGCATCATCGGCTCGTTCGCCGCCGGACTGGCCGTGTCCCGCACCGAGTTCAAGGAGAAGGTGGAGCGGGGGGTCGAGCGGATCGCCTACCCGGTGTTCGTTCCGGTCTTCTTCGTCAGCATCGGACTGCATGTCTCGTTCGACGGTCTGGCCGAACAATGGCTGGAGCTCATCGTCCTGTCCGTCCTCGCCGTGCTGACGAAGCTGATCGGCGCCGGGCTGGGCGCCCGCCTCACCGGTTTCAACCGGAAGTCCTCCCTGATTATCGGTTCGGGCATGGTGTCGCGCGGGGAAGTGGCGCTGATCATCGCGTCGCTCGGACTCGGGAACGGGCTGGTGCCGCTTGACCTCTATACGACGGTCATTCTGGTCGTCGTCTTCACGACGCTGGCCGCGCCGCCCATGCTGAAATGGACGCTCCGGGAACCGAAGGGCGCGGTCGAGCGGACCTGAACATTTCGTCAACTGGCGGCGTCTATTCCCATAAATGGATGGCGACAGGATGGATGAAGAAATGGGAGATGTGCGTTGGCGAAGACATACCGTTGTGCTGATGATGTCGGCGATCCTGCTCGGAGCACTGGCGACCGCTTGTCTGGACGGCGGCAATGAACGGGTACGGTGCGGGAATGCGGCCGGGGCGATGGCTGAACAAGGGCGTGATGTCCGGGCTGCGGATGGTGTGCGGGACAATGACGGCTTGCCGGGCGGACCGCCGGATGCCGCATTTGCAGATTCTGATCCTGCGGAAATTGAAAGCTATTCGCCGGAACCGGCGCCGTCCGTCGATCCGGATTGGGTATGGCGGTATCAGGGAAAGCTGGCATTCCACTATCTGCTCGGCGCTACGGACGAGGAACTGCTGCTGCGGGGAGATGACGGCGGCTTCAGCGGTCTTCATCAGGACAGCACCATCTACGCGCTGGACCGCGGAACCGGCGAACTGCTCTGGAGCATCGACGCCGGTTCCGGGTGGGCGGATGCGGAGGTCGATCCCGAACGCAGCGATGCGGCCGTATTGACCCATTACGACCCGGATGCGGGGCAGCACGAGGAGCGAATCCGCCGGCTGCGGCTGCGGGATGGCGCCGTCCTGTGGGAACAGGTGCTGCCGAAGGGGCACGGCAGTCTCCGCCTTGCGGCCGGTGCGGTCATCTATGCCGTACCGCCCGAGAACGCGGCTGATGGCGACGGAAAGCTGCGTGTCTACCATGCCGACACCGGCCGGCTGATGTGGGAGCGCGAATACGCCGAATCGTTCCGGGTGCTCAACCGTCCGGGCGATCCGTACGTGCTGGTTCAACATGAACGAACGCTCACGGCATACCGCCCCGCCGATGGCAAGCGCGTATGGGAACTGGAGGCTGGGAATCCGCCTGGTCCGGACTTGCAGCCTTTCGAGAACGTGTTCACGGACGCAAGAACGGACCGGTTCTCGTCCGGCAGCCGCATCCGTTGGGCGGCGTTCGGCAGCAGCATCGCAAAGATCGATATGGTCCAGGGCCTCGTGGAAGCGGTCTACCCGGTGAATCCCGGCGAATATGTCACGGCCTTCGACGGCCGCTGGCTGCTGATCGAACGGTCGCCGGATGACGAAGCCGGGCGGTTCGAGACGGTGTTATACGATTCGTCCGCCGGACGGGAACAATGGAAGCTTCCGGGCAGAGGCTCGGGCGCGGTGGTCGAGGGCAGCCGGGTCTATCTTCTGTTGGACGGCATACCGGCTGCTTTCGATCTCGACAGCGGGAGGATGGTGTGGAAGACGGCGTACATCGGACCTTTGAAGTCCGGTTGGCGCGCTCCCGTAAGTCCGCTTGTAGCGGGTGACGCGCTGCTCATGCCTTACGGTGAAGATCTGCTTGTGTTGGATGTATCGGATGGTCGGGTGCTCCGCCGGCTGCGGGACGTGCGGATTGATTACCCGGACGGGCGTGAGGAGGACACGAAGAGCGGACTGATCAACCGTGATGCTTCAGGGGATATATACCTTGGATCGTCGAACGGTTGCTTCTCCAGGCTTCGGTTGCCGCAGCCGATTTCGCGATGAAAGCGATGGTCAGGTCCGCTGAGCCGTGCGCAGTGCGGAAGCAAAGGATGACGAAAAGCCGGCTCATTGACCGGCTTTTTTGTCGGGCATACACGATCTCCGTTGACATGTCGGTGCGTTACGACCCGGACGACATCCAGATCCGGTAATTTCCGGTCAGCGCCAGCATTGCGAAGAAATAGAGGCAATTGTCATAATAGCGCCGATTGCCGGTGCGGACGGGCGTCCGCCAGAACAGCTCGACCGCCCGGCGGGCATGCGGGCCGTCCGCCGCCAGCGACGCCATCGCGTTCGTCGCGATCAGGCCGGTCGGATGAAGGGCCGGCTCGTCGAACGGCTCGCCCGCGATGGTGTACCGGCGCAGATCGGCCGGATCTTTGTCCGCGAAGAACGCCTGGATCAGGTTCGCTTCCTTCACGTTCCACGGGTCGGCGCGGAACCATTCCCAGTCGAGTCCGATATTCGCCGCCACGCGGTACGAATCGCTGAAGAAATGGCCGAAACCGCGCACATGGTTCGGCGTTCCGTCATAGAACGCATACTCGGGCGCCAGGCCGGTGACGGGATGGCAGGCGGTCTTCAGGAATGCCCGGCTCGCCTGCGCCGCTTCCCGCCAGAACGCCCGGTCTTCGGGATAAGCCCACAGAGCGAACAGTTCGTAGAAGTGGGGCAGATGGTAAGACGGGTCGGTGAACTCGCAGTTCGGGATGAATTTGATCAGCTTGTTGTCCGGGTTCCACATCGGCCGGCCGACGCCGTCCTCGCCTTTGTGCAGGCAGGTGCGGAGCAGATCCCGGGCCTGGCGACCGTAATCGAAGATGCCTTCGCCGTCGCCCCAGCGGTGCGAAGCGAAGAACAGCGCGAGCGCGAAATATTCTTCGCCGTCCGGAGCGGGGCCGTTCGAGTTGCGCGAACCGTCCGGCAGGCAGGACCAGGCGAAATACCCCGCATGCTCGCCTTCCGTCATGTACATGCAGGTCATCGCCCAGCGCCAGATCCGGTCGAAAATATCTTTGCGGTCCATCTGCACGGCCATCATCATGCCGTACGACATGCCTTCCGTGCGGACGTCGAGATTGCCGGTATCGAGCAGGTAGCCCATATCCGGACCGGCCTCATAATAAATGCGCGTCTCGGCATGATCGCCGTACTCGCCGAACAGCTGATCCCATGTGTCCTGCAGCCGCCCCGCGGCTTCCTGTTCCGATGCAAGTCCGTACTCTGCTATGACGTTGCGGTATTGTCCGGTATGAAACGCCCCTTGCTTTGCTTCCGTCATTTCGGCATGCTCCTCCAGTGGAATTCAAATGTGTCATGTTCAAGTGCGTCAAGACTTCGCCGCTTCGATGGCGGCCCAGAACGCCGGCTTGGCCTGCAGCTGCCTGTCGAACAGGAGCGGCGCGTCCGTCCGGCCCTGAACGGGGAAATCGTGCAGCCACGTGTGGCTGTCCGCGATCCCCCAGAAGACGACGGCGCTCACGAAGTCCCGGTTGTCCCTGAACGCTTCGAAAAATTCGCGGTACCGGTCGGCCTGCTTCTGAATCACGGCCTCGGGAATGTCGTCGCCGTAATCGCTGCGGTTGTTGTACGCGTAAATGCTCATATCCATCTCGGTGACGATGTTGTCGAGGCCGAGCCCGGCGAACTTCCGCATCGACTCGATCAGCGAATCGGCGGACGGCCAGTCGACATTGACGTGCGTCTGATGGCCGACCCCGTCGATCGGCACGCCGCGGTCCAGCAGCTCCTTCACCAGCTCGTAGAGCCGGTCGCGCTTCGCCGGTTCGTTCGTGTTGTAGTCGTTGATGTACAGTTTCGCATCCGGACCGGCCGCTTCGCGCGCGGCGCGGAACGCCGTCTCGATGTAGTCGATTCCCGCGATCTGGTACCATTCGCTGTTGCGGAGGCCGCCCGGGTCCGACGGCTCGACCACTTCGTTCACGACATCCCACGATGTGATGTCGTCCTTGAAATGTTCGACGACGACGCGGATATGGTTCTCAAGCCGCTCGAGCAAGAGTTTCTTGTTCTCCTCCCGCTTCGCGGGATCGGTCTCGTCCGTCATCCGTTTGCCTTCCCGGTCATGGAAGAACCAGGCGGGCGTCTGCTGATGCCAGACGAGCGTGTGGAACCGCAGCTGCATGCCGTTCTCCCTGGCGAACTCGACGATCCGGTCGGCCTGCCCGAAGCGGAACTGGCCTTCCGTCGGCTGCAGCAGCATCGGCTTCATGACGTTTTCGGCCACGAGCATGTTCACGTGTTTCTTCAGCAGTTCGGCCATGGGACCTTCCGTCTGTTCCGGCGTGATGGCCGCGCCGATCGGGAAATCGTCGGCATACGCTTCGGCCAGCGACGGAATATCGGTCTGGACGGCCGGTTCCGTCGGTTCAACCTTAGCTGCGGCCTCTTCTTCCGTGGCCGCCGCATCGCTCTCCGCATCGGCGTTCTCCCGCGTCTGTCCGCCGCTGCCCGCCTCTTCCTCCATAACCGGGCCGCTTGCCGCAGCATCCGGCTCTCCGGCATTGCGCGCCGAGCAGCCGAGCGCCAGCAGCAGCAATACGGCCGCGAGGAGCGCCGCGCCGCTGCGCGCGGCTTTCGTTCTGCCGCCTTGCCTCATCTTACCGCCCCTCCGGATCACTGACATCATGCCTGTGAAACAGAAATTAGGAGTTGGAAATCTGTTGAATGAAATGTACAATGATTTTCCCGGGATGTAAATTGAGTCTTAAATTTTTGCTATGAAAACTATATTTTTTCAAGTTCCGTCCACCCGTTCATTTCTGTAAACTGAAAAGAAAACGGCATGGGCGAAACTTTTGTGGATGTAAGCGGTTACAGATTGTGAGGGAGACCTACTTTTTAACCAGGCGGATAGTTGTATCCGGCGAAATCGACGTTCTGCCGAACACCGGGGAAGAGCGCGCATGCGAAGTTGCGCAAACGAGCAAATGCAACGATGCGAAAGGAGCAACGGTCATGCACAAAGTATTGCTCGTCGATGACGAAGTCTTCGCGCGCACGGGACTTCGCGGCTTGATACCATGGAACTCTCTTGGATTCGAGATCGTGGCGGAAGCGGAGAACGGCGAAGAAGCGCTCCAGATGATCAGGGACGAGCAGCCGGACCTCGTCGTGACCGACATCCGCATGCCGGTGCTGGACGGTCTGGAGCTGATCCGGACGGTCAAGGAGCAGGAGATCGGAAATCCGAAATTCATCATCATCAGCGGATACAATGACTTCAAGTATGCCCAGCAGGCGGTCCGCTTCGGCGTGGAGGATTTCATCCTGAAGCCGATCGACGAGGCGGAGCTGGAGGACACGCTGAAGCGTGTTGCTGAATCGTTAAAGCGGGATCAGCTGCTGGAAGCGGGACATCCGGCCTTGCATCTGTCGCTGCTCGAGAGCCTGCTGACGGGAAGGCTGGATAAGCCGTACATCCCCGGCGCGGCGGCCGCCCTCGGCCTTCCCGCCGGCCGTGAGCTCTGCTACATCATTGCGGAAGTGAACGATGTCGGCGCGGAGGCTGACACGGAATCCGCCGACGCGGGCCATTGGAAGGCGGAGCTGATCCGGGCGGCGGCCGCATTGACGGGCGGCCGGGAACCGCTGCTGCACGAGCACGGCGAGTGGACCGCGGGCCTGCTGCTCCCGCTCGGCGAGAGCCTGCCATCGTGGGAAGCGGCGGCGGAGAAGCTGCGGCAGGCCGTCCGGCTGCGCGGCGGCGTCCTGCGCCTGTATGTGGGCAAGCCGGCCGGGACGCCGGAACAGATCCATCGCTCGTACCGGTCCGCCAAGCAGACGATGGATTACAAATATGCGCTTGACGGGCAGGCCGTATTGTCCGGCAAGGATACGGAAGGCCTGGCGCTCGTCCGGACGGAGCTGCCGTCCGATCTGTTCGACCGGCTGCTTCACGCGATGGAAGAGCGCGATGCCAACGCGGCGGAAGCGGTGCTCGACGAAATCTTCGACACGTTCCGCTCGTCACGGTTCGCTCCGGACGCGGTCGCGGCGTCGATTGCGCGGCTGATCCGGGCCGTCAACCGGACGGTGCAGGCGATGGACGGCGACGAACAGGCGCTGGCCGGCTGCACGGCGCTCGCCGGATGGCAGGAAAAGCCGATGACGCTGCAGGGGCTCAAGCGGCTTGCGGCAGCGTTCGTCGAAGAAGCGTCGGATTACATGGCGGAGCTTCGCAAAGAAAAGGCGAAAGGCTCGATCCACAAAATCAAACAGCACATCGAGCGCCATTTCCGCGAGAACATCAGCCTGAAGGTCATCGCGCAGCAATACTACATGAACCCGGTCTACCTGGGGCAGCTGTTCAAGAAAACGTACGGCGTCTATTTCAACGATTTTCTGCTGGATCTGCGCATCCAGGAAGCGAAGCGGCTGCTCCGCCAGACGGATATGCGCATCTACGAGATCGCGGCGGAAGTCGGCTTCAGCAATCCCGAGTATTTCGCGGCGCAGTTCGAGAAAGTCGTGAGCATGACGCCGAAGGAATACCGCACCGCCCTGACGTCGAAAACATGAAGAAGCACCGGAACAAAAAAACATATTGGAAAATTACAAATGTTCTATTGTTCTTCTATGGCGGTTCACGGTGCTTCATTCCTATAATGAAAGGGAAACGGAACGCTTCGGCGTTCTGTTTTTACGATATAAGAGTTTAAATTTTTTCAGGCGTCCATCCCTTCGCTGCGATGGAAGAAGGCGGGTAGCCTTTGACCGCTTTGAACACGTTGCTGAAGTACGCGACGTCCTTGAAGCCGCATCGTTCGGCCACTTCGCTGACAGTGAAGCCGCCGGCGGCGAGCATCGCTTCGGCGTTGTTGACGCGGATCGTGTTCAGGAACGCGCGGAAGGAAACGCCGGTCTGCTGTTTGAACAGCCGGCCGAGATAGACCGGGTGCAGGCCCGCGAGCTCCGCCAGCCGGCCGATGTCGAGATCTTCGGCGTAGTTCTCGGCGAGGTAGGCCTTCATCCGCTCGATGCGCGGATCGGGGGCCAGATCTTCCGTCCGGTGCAGCGCCGTGACGAGCAGCCGGTGGAGGATCAGAAGAAACTGGCCGCGCGCCTGCATTTTGTATCCGGGCTGCTTGCTCATCCAGATCTGGTTGAACGCCTTGATCTGCTCCAGCAGCGGTCCCGTAAGCCGGAACTTCGTGATGGTCGCAAGCGGCAGCCGGGTCTCGTTGTTCGGGGGCAGCCACAGAAAATTGAACGCGTAGGAATGCATCGGCGAGTCGGCATAGGTATGCGCTTCACGAATCGACCCCGGCGGAATGTAGATCAGGTTGCCGGCTTCGGCGGTATGTTTTACGCCGTTGACGTAGTAGTCGGCCTTGCCGCCGACGACGAAGGTCAGGTCATGGAAATCGATCGGCCTCCGGATGATTTTCCAGTCGGGGTAACAGCGCCGGTCGACAAAGAGCACCACTTCGGGCACCAGATGATCGTATTGGGACAATGCCATGGGCACTGAGCCTCCTTCGTTCGGCTTGCTGACGCGTTCATGTGCGGAATACGGATCGCAGCAAAGGTTCCTGCAACTATCCTATCACGGGTCATCACTTAGCGTACATAAGGAGGATTCATTCATGTCCGTCGCGAACGCCACTTCCGACACCGGTTACGATGCCTGGCTCCGGTACGACCGATTGCCGGCGGGGCAGGCCGAGGCGCTGATCGGCTGGTGCAGCCGGATCGTGATGCCGGAGCGGGAAGGCATGCTCGGCACCGTTCGACGCGAATTGACGGCGGCGCTGGCGTCGCTGCTCGGCATCGAGCCGGTCGTCACGGATGTGCTCGACGCGGATGCGGATGCAGCGGACACGCCCGGCGCGGGGCGGGCGCTGGTCGTCGCGACGGCGGAACGCGCCGCCGGCCTCGGGCTGCTTGCCGGAGAAGAAGCCGGGGCATTGCATGCGGATGGTTTCGTCATCCGAACCGTCCGCCGGGGAGACGTCCGGGCGGTGCTGCTGGCGGGCGGCACGGCGCGCGGGCTGCTGTACGGCGCATTCCATTTTCTCCGGCTCGCGTCCATCGGCAGCCTGAACGATCGCGCTCTCGAGCAACTGGATATCGCGGATCGCCCGCGCAATCCGCTGCGCATGATCAATCATTGGGACAATATGGATGGCAGCATCGAGCGGGGTTACGCGGGGAAATCCATTTTCTTCCGTGATGGAAAATTTATTGCGGACAAGACGCGCGTCCGCGATTATGCCCGGCTGCTCGTATCGATCGGCATCAACGCGCTGACGATCAACAACGTCAACGTGCATGAAACGGAAACGAAGCTGATCACGGACGAACTGCTGCCCGATGTCGCGGCGACGGCCGACATTTTCCGCGAATACGGCATCCGGCTCATGCTCAGCATCAACTTCGCCGCTCCGATCCAGGCCGGCGGCCTGCCGACGGCGGATCCGCTCGATCCGGCGGTGCGCGCGTGGTGGCGCGAGCGCGCGGCAGCCATCTTCCGCCGGATTCCGGACTTCGGCGGCTTCCTCGTGAAGGCCGATTCCGAATTCCGGCCGGGGCCGTTCACCTACGGCCGGGACCACGCGGACGGCGCGAACATGCTGGCCGAGGCGCTGGAACCGTTCGGCGGCATCGTCATCTGGCGCTGTTTCGTCTACAACTGCCTGCAGGACTGGCGCGACCGGACGACGGACCGTGCGAAGGCGGCGTATGACCATTTCGTGCCGCTCGACGGCCGCTTCAAGGACAATGTGCTGCTGCAGATCAAGAACGGGCCGATGGATTTCCAGGTGCGCGAGCCCGTGTCGCCGCTGTTCGGGGGCCTCACGCGGACGAACCAGATGCTCGAGCTGCAGATTACGCAGGAGTACACGGGCCAGCAGCGCCACCTCTGCTACCTGGTGCCGCAATGGAAGGAAGTGCTCGATTTCGACACTTATGCCTGCGGCGAAGGGACGACCGTGGCGCGCATCGCAAGCGGCAGCGCGTTCGGTCGCGAGACGGGCGGCATCGCGGGCGTCTCCAACATCGGCGACGATCCGAACTGGACCGGCCATCTGCTGGCGCAGGCGAATCTGTACGGATTCGGCCGGCTGGCGTGGAATCCGGAGCTGTCCGCAGAAGACATCACCGATGAATGGGTGCGGCTGACGTTCGGCGGCGATCCCGAGACGGTCCGTACGATTGCGGAGATGCTGCTGGACTCCTGGCGCATTTACGAGAACTATACGGCGCCGCTCGGCGTCGGCTGGATGGTCAATCCCGGACACCACTACGGTCCGAACGTCGACGGATACGAATATTCGAAGTGGGGGACGTACCACTTCGCCGACTGCCGCGGCATCGGCGTCGACCGGACGGTGAAGACGGGGACGGGCTTTACGGCCCAGTACCACAAGCCGCACTCCGAGATCTATGAATCGCTTGAGCAGTGCCCGGATGAATTGCTGCTGTTCTTCCACCATGTGCCGTACACGCACCGGCTGCATTCCGGCAAGACGGTGATCCAGCATATCTACGACACGCATTTCGAGGGCGCCGAGCAGGCCCGCGGGCTGGTGGCGCGGTGGTCCGGCCTGAAGGGCCGGATCGATGCCGGCCGGTTCCTGCAAGTGTTGAGACGGCTTGAGGAGCAGGCGGAACACGCGAAGGAATGGCGCGACGTCATCAACACCTATTTCTGGCGGAAATCCGGCATACCGGATGCGCGCGGGCGCAAGATCTATTGAAGGGCACCGCGCGCATGTTCGCCGATTGTCCATACGCCGCCCCAAGGAGGATGAGAACATGTCGGCCAACCGTCCCGTCCGCGTCGCGTTGATCGGCTGCGGCGCGATCGCTCCGGCGCATGTCGAAGCTTGTGCATCATTTCCCGGGCAATGGGAGATTGTCGCCTTGTGCGACATTGTGCCGGAAAAAGCCGAAGCGCTCAAAGCCCGCTTCGGGCTCGAGCAGGCTGTCGTGGCAGATCATGCGGAGAAATTGCTCGATCTCGACTTCGATCTCGCGTCCGTCTGCACGCCGCCCTACACGCATGCGGAACTCGCCATTCTGTTCCTGCGCGCGGGACGGCACGTCATCGTCGAGAAGCCGATGGCGGCTTCGCTGGAGGAATGCGACCGGATGCTGGCCGCCGCGGCGGACAGCGGCAAGGTGTTGTCGGTCATTGCCCAGAACCGGTTCCGCACGCCGCTCATGAAGCTGAAGCGGATGCTGGATTCCGGGCTCGCCGGCAAACTGCTGCATGTGCAGGTCGATTCCCATTGGTGGCGGGGCTACAGCTACTACGATCTCTGGTGGCGCGGCACATGGGAGAAGGAGGGCGGCGGCTGCACGATCAATCACGCCGTTCATCATATCGACGCGATGCTCTGGATGGCCGGCATGCCCGTGGAAGTGCAGGCGTACCTTGCGAACACGGCGCATGACAACGCGGAAGTGGAGGATCTGTCCGTCGCGATTTTCCGCTATGCGGACGGGGCGCTCGGCCAGCTCACCAGCTCCGTCGTCCATCACGGCGAGGAACAGCAGCTTGTCTTCCAATGCAGCGGCGCACGCATCTCGGCGCCCTGGCGGCCGAAGGCCGGCATCGCGAAGCCGAACGGCTTCCCGGAGCCGAATCCGGAGCTGGAACGGAAGCTTCAGGAAGCTTATGACGCCATTCCGGATCTTGAGCACGAAGGCCACGCCGGACAATACGCCGATGTGCTGAACGCGATCCGGACCGGCGGGAAGCCGCTGATCGGCGGCGAGGACGGACGGCGGACGCTCGAGTTCATCACCGCCGTCTACAAAGCGGGCGCGACGGGTCAGGCGGTCCGGCTGCCGCTTGCGCCGGACGATCCGTTCTACACCCGCGAAGGAATTCTGGCCCGGGCGGTGAAGTTTTACGAGAAGAAACGCTCGGTCGAAGGTTTTGCGCCATCCGGCGACATTACGACCGGCAGCGATTACCGATAACGGGCGCCGCGGCATGCCGAAGAACAACGGTATGCCGCGGCAGTGTACCGCATGAAGGTTGAGCGCATGGGGAACCCGGCCGCATGCGACGCCCGGCAGTCCGGGTTGCGGATGCGGCTGTGAAATCCTATCAAACCACAATCAGCGAGGTGAACCGGGCATGGCCGAACTCAAACTGTGGGAAGTTTTCAAGGACGACTTCGACATCGGCGCGGCGGTGAACGTCCGGACGGTGGACAGCGCGGCGGAACTGCTCAGGGCGCAGTACAACAGCATCACGGCGGAGAACGAGATGAAGCCCATTAATACGCAGCCGTCTGAAGGCGTTTTCACCTTCGAGCAGGCGGACAAGATTGCCGATTTCGCCGCGAAGCACGGCAAGAAGCTGCGCGGACACACGCTCGTCTGGCACAACCAGACGCCGGACTGGTTCTTCGAAGCGCCCGGCGGCGGTCCCGCCGGCAAGGAGACGCTGCTCCGGCGCATGCGCGACCACATCCATGCGGTGGCGGGCCGGTACAAAGGGCGGACCTACTGTTGGGATGTCGTGAACGAAGCGGTCGCCGACGAAGGCGAACAGTGGCTGCGGGCGTCGAAATGGCACGACATGGTCGGGCCGGAATTCATCGTCCGCGCGTTCGAGTACGCGCACGAGGCCGATCCCGACGCGCTGCTGTTCTACAACGACTACAACGAATGCAATCCCGCGAAGCGCGACAAGATCATCCGCCTCGTGAAATGGCTCAAAGAGCAGGGCGCGCCGATCCACGGCATCGGCATGCAGGGGCACTACAATCTGGCGTCGCCGTCCATCGCCGAGGTGCGCGAGGCGATCGAGAAGTACGCCGAGCTCGGCCTGGTCATTCATGTGACGGAACTGGACATGTCCGTCTACGCCTGGGATGACCGGCGAACCGATCTGCTCGAGCCGACGGCGGAAATGGTGGAGCGGCAGGCGGAGCTGTACGAGCAGCTGTTCTCGCTTTACCGCGAATACCGGGACGTCATCCGCAGCGTCACGTTCTGGGGCGCGGCGGACGATTATACGTGGCTCAGCTATTTCCCGGTGCGCGGGCGGCGCAACTGGCCGCTGCTGTTCGACGCGCAGCACCGGCCGAAGGAGGCGTTCCGGCGCGTCGTGCGGACGGCGGGCGCTGAAGCTTGAGCCGGCGGAAACCGGCAATCGCAGCCGGTCTGTTCCGGAGAAACGGACGGACCGGCTGTTGCCGTTCCGCGGGCTCAGATTCGTGAGCACCGCCGCGTTACGCCCGGACGGTTGTTTTTGCCCTTCCGGAGCGGAATTCGCCGGGCGTGAGGCCGATGTACTTCTTGAACTGCCGCATGAAGTGGACGTCGTTCTCGTATCCGCACTGTGCGGCGATGTCGCGGATGCTGTCGGACGTGTTTTTCAGCCGGTACATCGCGTATTCGAGCCGGTTGTGGATGATGTCGTTCATGACGGAGATGCCGAACAGTTCTTTGTACAGCTTCTGGAAATAGGACCGGCTCATGTTGACGCGGGCCGCCAGATCGCCGATCGTCCAGGCGACGGACGGGTTGCTGTATATGTCGTTGCGCAGCGACACGAGCAGATCGTAATATTTGCTGACCGGCTTGTTCGGCTCGATCCGGTTGCGGATGTCGCTGAGCTTCATGAGGAGGCAGCGGACGGTCGCGTCGATGATCTCGTCCCGGTACAGCCCGTTCTGGACCAGCGCTTCCTGGATTTCGCTCACTTTCCGCGACACATATACCGGTTCATGCACCTTCATCGGCGTGTCCAGCGGCAGATTCAGTTTCCGGCAGAACGTCTCGACATCCTCGCCGTCAAAATGGAACCAGTCGTGCACCATCGGCTGTTCGATGTCATGGTAGTATTGCCGGCTTCCTTTGCGGTAAATGATGCAGGTGTTCTTGTCCGTCAGGAAGCGCTCTCCCCGCGCTTCGACGCACATGCGGCTGCGGAAGAACAGGAACAGATAATCGCCCGAGCCGTGCGGCCGGTCGATGACGATGCCTTCCGGATGGACGACGTTGTAGCCGCACCGGTTCATCTGGAACATCGCGCCACCGCCTTGAAGACGAAAGATCAGTTATTGATTATGATAGATCATTTCACCAAGGCGATCAAACCTTTACAATGATTAGTGAAGACAAGAGTCGCGGGGATTCGAATATGAGAGTTGCACGGCCCGCGGAAGATAATCTTTCAGCAAAATGAAGGAGCGATGAACGTGGCAAGCCGGGTAGTCGTAAACGCCGACAGGGTGAAGGGCACGATCAACCGCAACATTTACGGCCATTTCTCGGAACATCTCGGGCGATGCATCTACGAAGGGCTGTGGGTCGGAGAAGATTCGCCGATTCCGAATACGAACGGGATCCGAAACGACGTGCTCGAGGCGCTGAAGCAGATGAAAATTCCGGTCCTCCGCTGGCCGGGCGGCTGCTTCGCGGACGAATACCATTGGAAAGACGGCGTCGGCCCGCGGGAGAAGCGGAAGCGGATGGTGAACACGCACTGGGGCGGCGTCATCGAGAACAACCATTTCGGCACCCATGAGTTCATGATGCTGTGCGAGCTGCTCGGCTGCGAACCGTACATCAGCGGCAACGTGGGCAGCGGCACCGTGCAGGAGATGTCCGAATGGGTCGAGTACATTACGTTCGACGGCGAATCGCCGATGGCGAACTGGCGCAGGGAGAACGGACGGGAGAAGCCGTGGCGCATCAAGTACTGGGGCGTCGGCAACGAGAACTGGGGCTGCGGCGGCAACATGCGCGCGGAATATTACGCCGATCTGTACCGCCAGTTCCAGACGTATCTGCGCAACTACGGCGACAACAAGCTGCACAAGATTGCGTGCGGCGCGAACACGGCCGACTACCATTGGACGGAAGTGCTGATGAAGCAGGCCGCGCCGTTCATGCACGGGCTGTCGCTGCACTATTACACCGTTCCGGGCCCCTGGGAGAAGAAAGGACCCGCGACCGGCTTCACGACGGACGAATGGTGGGTCACGCTGAAGAAGGCGCTGTTCATGGACGAGCTCGTCACGAAGCATTCGGCCATCATGGACGTCTACGATCCGGACAAGCGGATCGATCTGATCGTGGACGAATGGGGCACGTGGTATGACGTCGAACCGGGCACGAATCCGGGCTTCCTGTATCAGCAGAACTCGATCCGCGACGCGCTTGTCGCGGGCGCGACGCTGCACATTTTCCACCGCCATTGCGACCGCGTCCGGATGGCGAACATCGCCCAGCTCGTCAACGTGCTGCAATCCGTCATCCTGACGGAGGGCGAGCGGATGCTGCTGACGCCGACCTACCATGTGTTCAACATGTTCAAGGTGCATCAGGATGCGGAACTGCTCGATACATGGGAGTCTGTGGAGCGCACGGGTCCGGAAGGCGAGCTGCCGAAGGTATCGGTCTCCGCTTCCCGCGCGGCGGACGGCAAGATCCACATCAGTCTGTGCAATCTGGACTTCGAGACCGGAGCAAGCGTGGACATCGAGCTGCGCGGCCTGAACGGCGGCGTGAGCGCAACCGGCACGACGCTGACGTCGGACCGCATCGACGGGCACAACACGTTCGACGAGCCCGAGCGGGTGAAACCGGCCCCGTTCCGCGACTTCAAACTCGAGGGCGGGCGCCTGAACGCATCGCTGCCGCCGATGTCCGTGACGGTGCTTGAGCTGACGGCGGGGTGAGCGGCGGATGACGGCGGAACGCCCGTGCAGAGGCTGCAGGTCTGACGCGCACGTGTCGGAAGAACGCATCCGGGCGATGCTCACCGCGCCGATGTTCGCGGAATCAAGCGGGCTGTGCGTGCCGGACGACGTCTATGAGATGCGGCTGGACCTCTGCCGGTCCTGTCCGAAGCTGATTGGCGGCCATACATGCGCGGTCTGCGGCTGCATCGTTCCGATCGTCGCGAAGCTGAAAGACCGCGCCTGCCCGGCTCCCGGCGCGCCGCGCTGGACGCGGTACACGGAAGCGGGAGCTTGAGGCGGGCGGAGAATGAAACGGCACGGGGAACACCCCCGTGCCGTTTGTTCGTCAGCCCGTGCCCAGCGGCAGCCTGACCGTGAACACCGAACCTTGTCCGAGCCGGCTGTCCGCCTCGATCGTCCCTTCGCTCAGGTCGACGATCCGCTTGACGATGGCAAGTCCCAATCCGTTCCCCGTCTTCGAGCGGGACGGGTCGCCCTGGTAAAACTTGTCGAACATGCGCCGCATCGTTTCTTCGCTCATGCCGCAGCCGCTGTCTTCAAGCCGGAAGACGGCTTCCCGGCCATCTCTCCAAAGGGCGATTCGCAGCGTTCCGCCCTCATCGGTAAACTTGATCGCGTTGTCGAGCAGGTTGAGCCATACCTGTTGAAGCAGGTTTTTGTTGCCGACGATATCGACTTTGACCAGCGCAATATCGAGCTTCAGCGCTTTGGCGCTCCACTTCGGCTCCAGCATCAGCATCGCCAGCCGGATCTGCTCGTCCAGACGAAAGACCGTCTTCTCGCGCAAAATTTCGGTGTTCTCCACCTTCGACAAGTTCAGAATGCTGGTTGACAGCTCCACCAACCGCTCGGATTCCTGAATGATGCGATCCAGGTAGTCCTGCCGGTCCGCTTCGCTGAGATTGCCCTGCTTCAACAATTTTGCGAAGCCGCTGATGGAGACGATCGGCGTCTTGAACTCGTGGGAGAAGTTGCGCACGAAATCGCTGCGCAGCGTCTCGATCCCTTGCAGCTCCCGCACCATCTTGTTGAAGCTGGCGGCCAGCTTGTCCAGTTCAAACACGACGCTTCCCTTCACCGTCGCCTGGGCGGAAAAATCGCCTTTGGCCACCCGGTCGGTCGCTTCCATCATGTCGCGGATCGGCTTCACGGACCGCCTGCTCAACAGCGCGGCGATGACAACGCCCATGAAGACGCTGATGTACAGCAGGACGTAAATGCCGCGATACGAATCCGGCTGGTTCAGATCGATCAGCCCGGCCCGCTTCAGCAGGAAGGCGAGCAGGGCGGCCGAAGCGACGGACAGCACCATTACGAGAAAGACGAGGGCGACCAGGGAGAAGGCCAGCGATATTTTTTTCGCCCCGAACCTCCGGATCGATTTCAACTCCGCTTCACCGCTTTGTATCCCAGACCGCGCACCGTCACGATCTCGAAATCGGGATTGTTCCTGAATTTGTCGCGCAGCCGGTTGATGTGAACGTTCAAGGTGTGATCATCCGTCGTGTCCGGTCCCCAAATTTCCTCCAGCAGCTGCAGCCGGGTAAATATTTTGTTCGGATAACTGAGCAGCTTGAACAAGAGGAAAAATTCCTTCTGCGGCAGCGTGATCTCCAGATCTCCCCTCGTTACCGTCAGCGCGTTGTAATCCAGCGTCGTGCCGCCGACGACAATTTTGCGCTCGCTGGCGATCCGCGCCCTGCGCAGCAACGCCTTGATCCGGAGCAGCAGCTCCTGTTCGTCGAACGGCTTCGTCAAATAATCGTCCGTGCCGGCCAGGAAACCGTTGCGCTTGTCCTCGATATCCTGGGCCGCCGTGAGCATCAGGATCGGAATGGTGTCCCCCGCGCCGCGCAATTCCTCGCATAACCGGTACCCGTCCATTCCCGGCATCATCAGGTCCAGCACAATCAGATCGAAGCGGCGCTTCTCCATCAGGTCCAGCGCCTCCAGTCCGTTCGCGGCCACATGAGTCCTGTAGCCTCCCCGCTCAAGCACGGCGCAGAGCAGCCTTCCGGGTATTGGCATCGTCTTCGACCACCAACAGATCGATCACCGCATCTCCCCCACTTCGGTTTGATCTGCCCTTACTATACGATCCCCACATCAACCGAAGATCAACGAGCTTCCAGACCGCGGGTTGAGATTCGGTTGAGATGCGTCGGTTAAAGTACAAGCTGATTCCATTTTGAAAAAAGTCTGCAGCAAGGGTGGTTCGAGAAATGAGAGACGGAAAAGCCGGCGCCATCGCCATCCGAATGGACCGGGTGAGCAAAAAATTCGGCGATTACTACGCCGTGCGCGACTTGTCGCTTGAATTGAAAAAGGGAGAAATCATCGGCTTTCTCGGCTTGAACGGAGCCGGCAAGACGACGACGATCCGGATGCTCCTGTCGCTGCTCAAGCCTACCGACGGCAGCATTCATCTGCTGGGAAGCAAGGTCGACTCCGGCAACTACAAGCTGTGGGAGAAGGTGGGCTACCTGGAGGAATCCTCCTATTATCCGGAGCTCACCGTGGCGGAGAATCTGGACATCGCGCGAAGAATGCATCGGATTGCCGACCGGGAGGCCGTCGACCGGGTCATCCGGAAGCTCGACCTGGACGCGTACCGGAACAAGAAAGCCAAAAATCTTTCGCTCGGGAACCGGCAGCGGCTCGGACTGGCGAAAGCGATCATTCACAACCCCGAACTGTTGATTCTGGACGAACCGGTCAACGGGCTCGACCCGGCCAGCGTCGTCGAAATCCGGGAACTGCTGCTGGATCTGTCCCGCAACGACGGCGTTACGATCTTCCTCTCCAGCCATCTCCTGGAGGAGTTGTCCAAGCTGGTCGACCGCGTCGTGATCATGCATAAAGGGCGGCTCGTCCGGAATCTGACGATGGACGAGCTGGAACGCTCGCTGCAGAAGAAGCTGGTGGTGGGCGGACGCGACTTGGCCGCCATGAAGCGCGTTCTCGCGGAGCACGGGTTTGCCTGTGCGGACACGGAAGACGACCGGCTGGAGCTTGCGGAAGACCGCGCGCTGGATCGTCCCGAACAGATCGCGGAGCTGCTCGTGCGCGCGAAACAACCGCCGACGCATCTCAGCGTCGTCACGGAAAATCTGGAAAGCTATTTTCTGCGGACCATTCGTACGGCAGGGAGGACGGATGCATAATGCTGCATGCTTTCATTCGCAACGAGACGCTCAAAGTCAGGCGATCGGTCGTGTTCTGGGTCGTGGCCGCGGTGTTTGCGGCGCTGCCCCTGCTGATCGGGCTCCTCAAGCAGCCGGGATTGGATTGGGGAACCGATTATTCGAATGTCCTGGACTCCATCGCTTCCCTGCTGGTGGTGGGCTTCTCTTTCACATCGGCATGGGTGTTCGGACGGGAGTACACGGACCGAACGATCAAGGATCTGCTCGTCAAGCCGATTCCCGAATCGTACAGCGTGCTGTCGAAGTTCATCGTGACCGCGATGTGGAATATCCTGATCGCCCTGTTTACGTTCGCGATGATTACGGCCGCCGGTGCGGTCAATGGCGCGCACGGCGGGTCGGCCGACACCTTCCTCCGGGTCTTCGGGACCTACATGACGGCAGCGCTGTTCATTATGGCCGTCAGCTCGACGAGCGCCTTGATCGCCAATCTCACGAAAGGGTATCTGGCCCCGATCGGGGTGATCTTCGTCATCATCATCGTGTCCAACGCCGTAGTCCAGTTCGGATTCGGGCCGTATTTTCCGTGGACCATCCCGGTCCTTCTGGCCAAAGGCGCGGACATCGGCTTCGTCAGCGTCATGATTCTCGCGCTCACCGCGATCGCCGGTTTTGCTGGAACCGTCGCCTGGTGGAGATATGCGGAGCACAAGTAAGCGGCGGTTCGCCAACCGGCGTCAGAGCCTGGCGGCGGGCCGTTCCGGCTGCACCGCCGGCTTCGGCCGGCGCTCCAGCCGGACATACGCCAGCAGGCCGGTCATCGCGATCAACAGCGCGAGCAGCAGGTAGACCGCGCCGTAAGTCGACGGTTGGACCAGCGCAAAGGCGTTCAGGCCGCTCAGATCGAACTCGATCAGCTTGCTGACGATGGCGCCGCTGATTGCGCCCGACAGGAAGTTGACCAGGTTGTACATGCCCATGCCGACGCCGGACTGTTCCCGCGGGAGCGTGGACGACACCGACTTCGCCATCGCCGTCTGCACGAACGTGAACGGCGCGTTGATCAGCGGCAGGAGGAGCGCGATGACCCAGGCGTCCGCGGCGGACAGCAGCGAGAGCGCCAGCATGCCGGCGCCGATGAAGCCGAGCGCGACGAAGAGCGCGAACCGGGTGCCGCGCCGGTCGACGAGGCCGCCGCCGAACCGGCCGAGCAGCGCCGCCGACATCGCGCCCGGGAACAGGACGAAGCCGATGGCCTGCGCGTCCAGTCCGTGGCCATCCGGGTTGCCGAGCATCATCGGCGTCATCAGGAACAGGCCGAAGACCGCGAACAAGGCGGAGAAACTGACGATCAGCCCGCAGGTGTAATCCGCGTTGCGGAAAAGCGAAAGCTGGACGAAAGGATGCGGCGCCTTCCGCGAACGGATGACGAACAGCGCGGCGAGCGCGGCCGATCCGAGCAGATACCAGCCGTTCCACTGCGTGACGGACAGCATGAGCAGCGTGACCGCGGCGCCGAGCAGACCAGCGCCGTACCAGTCGACCTGCCCGCCGTCCCTCACCGGCTCATCGGGCAGGGCGCGGCGGATGAACGGCAACGCCACGGGCGCCAGCAGCGAGACGAGGAACATGCCCGACCAATGGAACTGGCCGGCGATGAATCCGCCGACGATCGGTCCGATCCCCGCCGAGAAGGCGAGCGTCGACGCGATCGTGCCCATGACGCGGCCGCGGCGCTCCGGCGGGTAGAAGCGGATCGGGATGAGCATGACCAGCGCCGGGACACAGGAAGCGCCCGCCGCCTGAATAACGCGCGCGGTGAGCAGCATCGCATAGCTGTCGGCAAACACGCCGATGGCGGAACCCGAGGCGAACGCAAGCAGGCCGACCGTGATGAGCCGCTTGAGCGGCAGCCGGTCGGCCAGTTTGCCGAACAGGAGCGAGCCCAGCGCGTACAGGACGGAATAGATGGTTGCGACCCAGCTTACGGCCGACGACGGGAGCCGGAACTCGCCGGCGATGGAAGGCAGGGCAACGTTGAACATGGTGGCGTTCATGACCGAGAAGAACAGCACGAAGCTCAGGGCATAGACCAGACGGCCGGACGACGGGGCGGATGCCGTTCGATTCATCAGGATTCTCCTTTCATTTCGGGGGCTTCCGGTTCGCCTTCGGCTCGAACTTCAGGCACGGCTGCCCGGAAGACGAATAGACCACGGCGCTCGGCATCATATGGGTTTTGAACTCATAGGCTCTGCAGCCGCGGGGGAAATCGGGATCCCAGGTGACGAAATAGTGGCGGCACTGAAAGCAATTGATTTTTCTGTCCACGGACAAGGACGACCGCTCCTTTCCGCTCCCTTTCCTTCGCTATTGTAGTGCCCCCTGAAAAAATATAATTTTGTAAACTCAATATGACTTCTACATCAATATGTTGGTTCTATCAAAAAAAACTTACACTACATGTCGTGTCATATGAATGATCAGTTTTTAGAAAACTGAATTTTTCAGGGGAAACTATTGTAAATCAACCCGATCCGCGAGACAAACATTTGTTCCGTTTGCGAGCACAATGACAAGAACAAATGTTCCCGAAATCATTGAACAATCTATCCAACAAATGGTATCCTTGTATTATCGTGAGATCTGCAATGGTGAAGGGGAGTGCCGAATGGAACGGGGCTGCAGGTACCATCCGGCGGCTTCTTCATTTTTGTCACAAATTCGCCATGCCACGATGCCAGGAAGTTTAGATAGAATCCCCTCATCCGGCTGAACTATAATGAACGCGGAGAGGTTCCCGGCCGGGGTTCCTTCACAAACGCAGGCATCATCAGCCGGCGGAACGCGCATTCGGGGGGATACAGTTGAACAGATCATGGGTGACCAAGCTGATCGTGCTGGCCATTGCAAGCGTTCTCGTGCTGAGCGCTTGTTCGTCCGGCGGGAACAAGCCGGGATCCGGATCGAATTCCGGCAGCTCTCAAAACGCGACAAATGTAAACGGTAACAATTCCGGAGACTCCGGTCAATCGGGCAATGCGGGCAATGCGGGCGGCCAGCCGTCCGGCGCGGCCGACAGCTCCGATCCGTTCGGCGGCTGGGTGGAAGGCTTGCCGAAGATCGAAGCTCCGGAAGGATTCGATTGGAAACAATTTGAAGGCGTCACGCTCAACGTCATCACCGAGAACACGCCGCCTTCCTCCGGGCTTGCCGCCAATATCGAAGTGTTCGAGCAGGCGACCGGCATCAAGGTCAACATCGAGCAGGTCAACCTGGACATCGTGGTGGAGAAGGCGGGCCTGGATTTCAACGCCCGCAACAGCAACTACCAAATCATCTATGCCGATCCGTACCAGATTCTGTCGAAGCAAGCCAAACATTTCGTCGACCTGAACACGCTGAACAACGATCCGACGCTGCCGTCCATTCCGGGAGGACTCGAGGACTTCATCCAGTCGCAGCTGCTGGTCGGCGGCTACATGGGCGACAAGGAGCATCTGTACGCTCTGCCCTATGACAACCCGACGATGGTGCTCGCCTACCGCAAGGACGTCTTCGAGAAGTACAAGGATCTGTTCATGCAGGAGAAGGGCTACGACTGGACGCCTGGGCCTGACATGACGTGGGACCAATACTACGAAGTCGCGCTCTGGATCAACGAGAAAGCCAAGGCGGGCGTCATTTCGGAAGTCAAATACGGCACCGGTCACCAGGCGAAACAGCACGACTCGCTCATGAACGACTTCAGCAACGTGCTGGCCGCCTACGGCGGAGATTATTTCGAAGCGGAAAATCTCGGCGACATCGGCACGGAGAATCCCGGCAAATCGCTGCTCACATCGCCGGAAGCGATTGAAGCGGCCGAATTCTACAACGAGCTGCTCAAGATCGCGGCGCCGGGCAGCACGACCTGGGACTGGAACGGTCTGGCCGAAGCGTTCGCCGCCGGGGAAATCGCGATGATTCCGGAGTGGCACGAATTCGCAGGCATGTTCGAAAATCCGGAATTGTCGAAAGTGGCGGGCAAGGTCGGCTGGACGATCCTGCCGAAAGGCCCGAAAGGCCGCGGCAACATGTACGGCGGCACGAGCATCGGCATCAACAAATATGCGAGCGACAAAGAGATCAAGGCGGCATGGCTCTTCCTGATCTGGGCGACGGCGCCGCAGACGCAATATATGATTCTCGACGCCGGCTTCACGCCCACGCGCTACTCCGTCTATCAATTGCCGTACATCCAGAAGGCGATGAACGATCCGGAATCGCAGGAAGCCAAGGAATGGCCGCTCGCCTCCTCGCTGATCGCCGCGCAGGAAGCGTGGAAGGAAGGCAATGTTTACATGCGCCCGAAAATTCCGATGTGGCCGCAGATCGACACGATCATCTACACCGAGCTTTCGAAGATGCTGGCCGGCCGTCAATCGCCGGCGGACACGATGAAAGAAATCGCAAAACAAAGCGACAGGCTAACCGGCAACTGACGGACAAGGACAAAGCGGGTTTGCCGATGGTGCGGCATGCCCGCTTTCATGCCTTCTTTCCCGTCGGCCGGAATGAATCGGCAAGGAGGCTTACCATGCAACAGGCTGCAAGCCGGCCGCTCATGCGAAAACCAAAGCGGAATCGCACGGAATTCTGGATGCTGCTGCCATCGATTGTCGTGCTGGCGGCGATCAGCATTTTCCCGTTCTTCTTCATGGTCTATGCGAGCTTCATGGACTATTCGCTGGATATGGACCGCCCCCGCTTCGCCGGATTCGGCAATTGGGCGGACACGCTTACGGACCCGGCGTTCTGGCAGTCGTGGGGCCGGACGCTCGTCTATGCCGGCGGCGGCCTGCTCGCCCAGCTCGTGCTCGGCTGCGCGATCGCGCTGCTGCTGTACCATATCCCGCGGTTCCGCAACCTGTTCTCGACCCTGTTCATGCTGCCGCTCTTCGTGGCGCCGATCGTCACCGGTCTCTTGTGGCGGTTTCTGCTCGATCCGACCTACGGGCTGTACCATTGGGTGCTGAACACGTTCGGCCTGGACATCCAGGTGCTGGGCGACCCGTCCTACGCGATGTTCGCCGTCATTCTGATGGACGTCTGGGAATGGACGCCGCTCATTACGATCATCGTGCTGGCCGGACTCCAGACCGTGCCGGAAGAACCGCTGGAAGCCGCCGATGTGGACGGCGCGAATTCCTGGCAGAAGATCCGCTATATCCTGCTGCCGATGGTCCGGCGGATGATCGTGGTGGCGCTGCTCGTCCGCTCGATGGACATTCTGCGCTACGTCGATACGATCGTCATCACGACCGAAGGCGGACCGGCCGATGCGACGAAGACGATCGGCTATTACCTGATGCAGGTGGCGTTCCGCTTTCAGGACATCGGCGGGGCGGCTTCCGTCGGCCTGACGATGCTGCTGGCCAGCATCCTGATGGGGCGGTTCTTCATCAAAGTCTTGAGAAGCGAGGAAGCCTGAAGATGCAACACCGACAGAAACTGCTGCACGCCGTGCTTTATGCGCTGATGACGCTCAGTCTCCTGTGGGCGCTTGTCCCGATTCTTCACATGATCCTGTCTTCGATGAAGACGCAGGTCAACATGTTCGAAATGCCGCCCAGACTTTTCTTCACGCCGACGTTCGACGTGTATGAAGAAATGTTCTTCGGCAGAGGCGATTTCCCGCAGTTTCTGCGGAACAGTCTTGTCGTGTCGGTGGTGACCACCGCCTTGTGCCTGCTGCTCGGCGTCATGGGAGGGTTCGGTCTCGCGCGCGGCAATTTCAGGTGGGAGAAGGACGTCTCGTTCTGGGTGATCAGCACGCGGATGGCGCCGATTCCGGCCGTCATTCTGCCGCTGTACCTGATCTTCTCCAAACTGAATCTGATCGGCACGACGACGGGGCTGGTGCTGGCCTACACGACCTTCAACCTGCCGTTCGCGCTGTGGATGATGTCCACATTCTTCAAGGATGTGCCGGCCGATCTGGAGGAGGCGGCCATGATCGACGGCTGCGGCAAGTTCCGCGCCTTCTGGCGCGTCGTCGTGCCCGCCGCGGCGCCCGGCATCGTCGCCACCGCCGTGCTCTGCCTCATGTTCTCGTGGAACGATTATCTGTTCGCTTCGATCTTCACCGGCCGCGGCACGCAGACCGTCCCGATCGCCGCGTCGCTGCTCGTCTCGCAGTCCGGCATCAAATGGGGCCAGGCGATGGCGACCGGCACCGTCATCATCATGCCGATGCTGATCTGCGGGCTGCTCGTGCGAAAATATATGGTCCGCGGTCTTTCCATGGGCGCCGTGAAGTGATTGAATGGAATCAGGGACAAATGACGATGGGAGGAGACTGATCCATGCAGGGGAAAATGAAAGCAGCGGTACTGACCAAGCCGGGGCACATCGAAATTCAGGAGCTGGACATTCCGACGCCCGGTCCGGACGAGGCGCTCGTCCGGGTGCGGGCCGTCGGACTGTGCGGTTCCGACGTCCACTATTATGAGCACGGCAAAATCGGTCCTTACGTCGTGACGAAGCCGATCATTCTCGGGCACGAGGCGGCCGGCGAAGTCGTCGCCGTGGGCAGCGAAGTGCGCCATCTGAAGGCGGGGCAGCGGGTGACGATCGAGCCGGGCGTTACCTGCGGCCGGTGTGAATATTGCAAGTCGGGCCGGTACAACCTGTGCCCGGACGTCCGCTTCCTGGCGACGCCGCCGTATGACGGCGCATTCTGCGAGTATATCGCGATCCGCGCGGATTTCCTGTATCCGATTCCGGATTCGATGTCTTACGAGAAAGCGGCGCTGATCGAACCGCTCTCCGTCGGGCTGCATGCGGTCAGCCGCGGCGGACTGAAGACCGGGGAGACGGTGGTCATCATGGGGATGGGCCCCATCGGCATGATGACGCTGCTCGCCGCCAAGGCGGCCGGCGCGGGCCGGGTCATCGGCGTCGACCTCGAACGTTTCCGGCTGGAGCGGGCGCTGCAGATGGGCGCCGACGGCGTCGTCAATCTGCGCGAAGAAGACGGCATGGAAGCGATTCTCCGTCTGACCGGCGGACGGAAGGCGGATCTGGCGATCGAGACCGCCGGCAACGGCAAGGCGGCCCAGGCTTCGCTGCAAGCGGTGCGCCGAGGCGGCAGAGTTGTGCTCGTCGGTCTGCCGCAAGAAGAAGCGACGCCGCTCAATATTCCGTATATCGTCGACAACGAGATCGATATCCGCGGCGTCTTCCGCTACCACAACACGTATCCGACGGGTGTGGCCGTCATGTCGGCGGAGAACCTGAATCTGGATCCGATCGTAACGGACCGCATGACGCTCGACGAGACGCCGAAGGCGTTCGAGAAAGCGATCAAGGAGAAACACAGCACGCTGAAAATCGTCATCGAGCCTTGAGGAGCGGCGGTGGAAGCGGCCTGCGGCGGTCCGGCCGGCAAACAGCGCATCGTCTTCCGGCAGGCGGTGATGACGTTCAAGAGAGCGGTGACCCATCATGTACAAGTTCGGCAGACTGCTCAGCGCCATCGTATCCCAGAATATCGTCATCATCATCGCGATCGGATTGATCCGGGCGATGTTCGGCGTGTACGGCTGGTTTCCCAACGACAACGTCAATCTCCTGGCCGGTCCGCTCCTGAACTGGCTGGTGCCCGTGCTGTTCGGCTATACGGGCGGACATCTGCTGGGCGGCAAACGGGGCGGTACCGCGGCGGCCATCGTCGTTTTCGGACTGGCGCTGGCCAGCAATGTCTCGATGATTTTCATCGCGATGTTGGTTGGGCCGGTCATCGGCTGGGCGGTGAACCGGATCGAACGCGCGCTGGAGCATCGGCTGCCGTCGGGCTATGAACTCCTGACCGCCAACTTCATCTTTGCCGTGCTTGCCGGCGGGCTCGCCGTCACCTGCTTTCTCTATGTCGGCCAGTTCTTCTCCAGCATCATCCTGAAGCTGAACGGACTGATTCTGCAGGTCGCCTATTCCGGATGGCTGCCGGCCGCCGCCGCCGTCATCGAACCGGCCAAGGTGCTGTTCCTGAACAACATGATGAGTTACGGCATTCTCGGCCCGATCGGCATTTCCCAGATCAAGGATTTGAGCAAGTCGATTTTCTTCCTGCTCGAATCGAATCCCGGTCCGGCGATCGGCATGCTTGTGGCTTACATCATCCGGCTGCGGGGGCAGGTGCGGCGCAACGCGGCTTCTTCGCTTGCCATCCATGCGCTGGGCGGCATTCACGAAGTCTATTTTCCGTATGTGCTGATGAAGCCGCAGCTGCTCATCGCGCTCATTCTCGGCAACATGTCCGGCATCTGGGTCTTCCAATATTGGAACGCCGGACTGGTGTCCATTCCGTCGCCGGCCAGTCTGTTCCTCGTGATCGGCCTGGCACCGCCCGGCGACATTTTCTATGTGATGCTGGGGATTGCCGTCTCCGCGGTTGTATCGCTGGCGGTGTCGCTCGTCGTCATCGGTTCGGCGGACGATCTGAAGGAGCGGAATGTAAGCAGCAAAGAACATGAACTGATCCGGCGGCTTGAGCATGTCGGGCAGTGGGGAGAAGTCAGCCCGGTGCTGCGCAATCCGCTGGCGTCCCGGCCCCCGGAGAAGCCGGCGCCGGACATCGGCGAAGAAGGCGGGACGTTCACCGTCTGCTTCGCCTGCGACGCCGGACTCGGTTCGAGCGCCATGGGGGCCGCCATTCTGCGCAAGAAATTGCGCGCGCTTCCATTCGGCGAGCGGGTGGCGGTCGTGCATGCTTCGCTTGACCAGATTCCGGACAACGCGGATCTGATCGTGACGCATCACTATCTGCTGGGCCGGGCGAAACAGAGCGCTCCCGGCCGGGAATACCTGTCGATCGGCAACTACACCGACCCTGCCGCCTACGAGGCGATTTTGCAGAAAATTCGCTCCATTACGAAGTGACGGATCCGAAACGGTGCGCGCTGTGCGGAAGAACCGGGTGCGGAGGTGGGGACATGATGAACATCAAGCTGACGATGAGACAGGTGCAGATCTTGCGCTACTTTCTTGAACACGACGATTTCACCAGTCCGCAGCCCCTGGCAGACCGGCTGGGCGTCAGTCTGCGTACGCTCCAGCGCGAGCTTGCCGAGCTGGATCTGTATCTCGACCGATTCGGCATCCGGTTCCGGAAGAAATTCGGCCGCGGCATGAAACTGCACGGCGATGAAGCGGCGCTTGCCGAGTTGGCCGGGCAGCTGCGCCGCCAGGCTGATGCCGCGCCGGATTACACGGCGGAAGAAAGGCAGGCCGTCATCAAGCACATGCTGCTCTCCGGCAAGGAACCGGTCAAGCTGTATGCGCTCGGCAAGGCGCTCCATGTCGCGGAATCGACGGTGAGCTACGATCTTCAGAAGATTGAGCCGTGGCTTGCGAAATACGGCATCCGGCTGCATCGCAGGCCGGGGCTGGGCGTCTACATCGAAGGCACGGAGAAACAGATTCGCGCCGCCCTGGCCGACCTGCTGTACGAGAACGTCACCCAGGAACAATTGATGACGCTGATCTACGGCCGCGAGGAAGCCCGCCGGGAGAAACTGCGGGATGAAATCCGCAGCCGGCTGCTGAACTTTATCGACCCGGCCTGGCTGCTGAAGATCGAGCAGGTCATCCAGCAGATGGAGCAGAAGCGCGGCTATCCGATGGCGGACAACGCCTATGTCGGGTTCGTCGTGCATCTGGCGCTGGCCGCGCAGCGGCTGAAGAACCGGGAAGAAATTACGATTGAACGGGAAATTCTGGAGCGGCTCAAGGCAACGCCCGAGTTCGGTCTGGCCTCCGAACTGGCGGACCGGCTCAGCGAGAAGCTGGAGCTTGCGTTTCCCGAGAGCGAGATCGGCTACATCACCATGCATCTTCTCGGCGCGCGCTCGAACAATGTGATGAGCAGCGATTACGATTATTCCGTGCTCGAAGATTACACGAAGCGCATGATCTCCGTCATGGAGCAGGAACTCCGGCTGGAACTCGGCAGCGACGACCGGCTGGCGGACAATCTGACGACGCATTTGCGGTCGGCGGTCAAACGGATCGAGCTCGGCATGCCGGTGCGCAATCCGCTGCTCCAGCATGTGAAGACGGAGTATCCGGATATTTTCGAGGCGACCCGGAAGGCGTCGCGTTGTCTGGAACAGGCGCTCGGCAAACCGGTGCCGGAAGAAGAGATCGGCTATCTGGCGATGCATTTCGGCACGGCGATTCTGAACCGGCAGGAGACCGGCAGGGAGAAGTACCGGGTGCTGCTCGTCTGTTCCAGCGGAATCGGCACTTCGCAGCTCTTGCAGGCGCAGATCAAGCTGAAGCTTCCGTCGCTGCACGTGGTGGACACTGTTTCGCTCATGCAGCTCGACGATTGGCTGCGCGACCATCCGCCGGTCGATCTTGTGCTGACGACGCTGCCGATTCAGATGGAGCAGGTTGACGCGTTCACCGTCAGCCCGTTCCTCACGGATGATGAAATCGCCCGGATTCAGGAGCGGCTGGAACAGATCAGAACGCAGAAGCAAGGAGCCCATAAGCCGGCGTTGGATCGGGCGAGCGTCGCCAGGACGGTGGACCGGGTGGAGCGGTACGGCAAAGCGTTGGCCGGGTTGATCCGCAATCTCGAAGTCGTCGACCGGTTTGAAGCCGATGACAAGCAGCATCTGGTCGACCGGATCATCGCATATGCGGGGGAGAACTTCTCCGTCTCCGACCCGGACCTCCTGAAGCGCGACCTGGAGAACCGCGAGCGGCTCGGGCCGCTGCTGATGGAGCCGGAACGGCTGGCGATGCTGCATTGCCGGAGCGAAGGCATTGACGAGATGGCGATCTGCCTGTTCCGCCTCGGGCGCGAAGTGAACTGGGACATCGAAGGCCGACCGGCACTGGTGCGGACGGTGTTGACGATGCTCGGTCCGCTGCACGGTCCGAAGGAAAACTTCGAACTTGCCAGCGAGATCAGCATGTCGCTCATCGAGGAGCCGTTCATCCGCAGTCTGACGCACGGCAGTCCGGGCGAAGCGAAGGAAGCGATGCAATTCGTGCCGAGAACGGGAGGATGATCATGAAGGCGCTCGTCATTGAAAAACCGAACCATGCCGTCATCAAAGAAGTACCGTATCCCGAGCCCGGCCCCGGCGAACTTGCGGTGAAGGTGGAGCGGGTCGGCATCTGCGGCACCGATTTCCATATCTTTGCCGGCACGTTCCTGTCCCCGTACCCGCTCATTCCCGGCCATGAATTTTCCGGTGTCGTCGACAAGGTGGGCGAAGGGGTCGAGGGTTTTGTTCCCGGCGACCGGGTGACGGCCGATCCGACCCTGCTGTGCGGCGAATGCGAATATTGCCTGACCCGCCGCGGCAACCAATGCCTGAAATGGGGAGCGCTGGGCGACACGACCGACGGCGCCATGGCCGAATATGTGAAGCTTCCCGCCCGGAACGCGGTGAAAATTCCCGATACGATGAGTTTTGCGGAGGCGGCGTTCGTCGAACCGGTGGCCTGCGTCGTGCACGGCATGAACCGGCTCGATCTGAAGATGGGCGATCGGGTCATCCTGTTCGGCGCCGGCGCCATGGGCTTGCAGCTCGTGCAGGCGATCGCCGCGGCCGGCGCTTCCGAGCTCGTCGTCGTCGACGTATCCCCGAACAAGCTGCAGCTCGCGCTGGGGCTGGGCGCGACGCGGGGCGTGCTCAGCGGGGAGCTGAAGCCGGAAGACTTCCCGCGCGGGTTCGACGCCGTCGTCGACGCCACCGGCGTACCGGCCGTCATCGAGCGGGCGCTGGGCTTCCTGGGGCCGGCGGGCAAGTTCCTGCAGTTCGGCGTGGCGCCGCAGAACGCGGAAATCCGCATCAATCCGTTCAAACTGTACCACAAGGACTGGACGCTCATCGGCTCCATGGCGATCAATCATACGTTCCTGCCCGCGTTCCGCTGGGTGAAGGAGAAGCGGATCAAGCTGGAGCCGCTCGTCTCGAAAGTGATCACGCTCGAGGAAACGCCGGATTTTCTGGCCAGACCGAAGGATCCCGATCTGCTCAAAGTGCAGATTCAAATCTGACCGCATGGAAAAAGCAGCCTGCGCGGTTCGCACATGCGTGCCGCACGGGCTGCTTCTCATTTGGATGCGCGCCGCCTGCGGGACTTGAGCGGGCGTTTTTTCCGCGCGATTCGGCGCTGCCCCCGGGAGTAGACGCCGCGCTTGTGGAACGAGAGCGAGCGGTAATTCCGCGCATACCGTCGCCTCTCGGCCGGCGTGAGGGAGGAGGCGCCGCGGCGGAGATGCAGGTTGCGGGCGGGGAGCAGTTTGACGGCGGACGGATTTTCGCCGTACACCATGTTGCCGTACGTCTCGTACTCGGAGAATCCGAAGTTGCGCGTCCGGTCGATGCTGTCGATGATCGCCCGGTACCACGGCTTGCCGTGCCGCGCTTCGAGCATGGCTTTGAACCGGTAGAGCTTGTGCCGGTCGAACAGCATGTAGTGCGCGACGAACGACACTTTCGCTTTCCGGCGGCGTCCCGTCAGCCTGCGGTACGTCCGGAAATATTCGGGCTGGCTCCAGCGCCGGTAATAGAAGACGGTCTTGCCGTCGATCCGGAACCGGTGCGGACGGATCAGCACCGTGTCGGCGTCCATGACGAGGAAATGCCGCCGGCGGACGAGACGGTCGCCGCTCAGCTTGAGCAGCTGCTGATAGAGCCATCCGGACCGCTCCCACCGCTTCGACCGGTAGCGGATCCGGCTTTTCGGCAGCGGCTCGATCAGCCGCTCGTTCACGAAGACGCACCCTTTGCGCGCGCAGATTGCGCGGATCCGCGGGCTGTCCGGCGATACGACATAGATCGTGCCGATCGGATGCCGGACCATGCTCCGGATACTGTCGATCGTGTGCGGCAGCGTGCCGGCATCTTTGTCGACGGCCGGAATGAGCACGTCGATCGGTTCGCCTGAACCCGAAATATGGACAAGGCCGGCAGTCATAAGCTCACCCCGGTTCGTTCGCATCGTCTTGCTCCAGCATATGCGCCGGCTCGCCGTTGTGCACTTCGATCAGCTCCATGCCGGAATCGGTTTGGAGGGCATAGCGTTCGCCGCGCGCCAGGAGGACCGTTTCCCCCCGGCGGAGCGGCTTGAGGCTCCCGTCCAGCCGCAGCAGCGTCCCTTCGCCCGACAGCACCGTGATCAGGGTATCGCCGCCGGGTTCTTCCGGCATCTGCCGGACCGCGCCCGGGGTCAAGGACGCCAGCGCGATCGTCCGCCCGCCGCTGTCCGGGGCGTCCGCATGGATGACGCGCCGGACGCCCCAGGCGTATTCGCCGTACATCGGGCGTCCGGCGTGCGGGGGAAGGTCCCGCACCCGGCTGCTCTGCGACTTGCCCAAGACGAGGATGCCGTCCGGACCGGCGGCCGCGATGATGCCGCTTACGCCGATGACATGGATCGGGATATGCAGTTCGTTGACGATGTGCGAGCCGCGCGCATCGCCGATGATCGCGCCCGGACCGACGACGGACGTCCCGAGATGGTCGGACAGGGAAGACCAGCTCCCGAGATCGCGCCACAGGCCGTCGTGCCGGAGGACGATCGCCTCCGGCTCGCGTTCGGCGATCTCCCGGTCGAAGCAGTCCGCTTCCCGCCGTCCGTACAGCTCCTGCAGGCTGCCGTAGTCGGCGGGCAGTTCCCGTTCCGCCATCGAGGCGAGCAGGTACTTCAGCCGGAACGCGAACACGCCGCAGTTCCAGAGCGCGCCGTCCCGAATCAGCTTCTCCGCATCCGACGCGGCGGGTTTCTCGGCGAATCGCCGCACGGCGGCATGGCCGCCGGACGGCACGGCGCCCTCCGGCACGATGTAGCCGAACTGATCGGACGGATGCGAGGGAACGGTGCCGATCAGGGCGAGCTTCGCCCCCGTCTGCTCCAGCGCGTCGGGAAGCCGGGCGATCGTCCGGAAGAACGTTTCGTCCACGAGCGGATCGGCAGGCATGACGCAGACGATCTCGTCCGGGTCCGCGGACAGCACCGAATGGAGATAGGCAGCGGCAAGCGCCGCCGCCATGTAGGTGCCGCGCCGCCCGGGCTCGGGAATGACCAGCCCGCTTCCGCCGATCCGGCGCCGCAGCAGGGCCGTCTGGTCGCGGCGGATGACGAACAGGGCGGACGACAGCATGCCCGCTTCTTCCAATTGCCGGCACAGCCGCCGGACCATCGATTCCCGTCCCCCTCCGGGAGCGGGCAGCAGGTCGAGAAACAGCTTCGAGCGGATATCATTTGAAAGCGGCCGCAGCCGGGTGCCGGAACCGCCGCACAACAGGACAAGTCGCATCCTCGCATGCCTCCCGGATCCATTCGTTCGAGCGTCTCGACTATCCTATGTGGTTCGGGGCGCGATGTCCGGGCGGAAGCAGCCTCTTTTTTGCATCGGCGGCGCCAAGGATTGACCCCCGGCGGGTGATGGTGGATAATGGCGTTATGTGACTTGCGGAGGGAGATGCTGAGGATGGATTGGCGCAGAGTATCGGTGCTGGCCGGCATTGTCATGGCCATGCTCGTCTCGGCGATGGATACGACGATCATCAATACGACGATGCCGACGATTGCGGAAGAACTGGGACAGTTCCATCTGTACGCGTGGACTTTCGCTTCCTATATGATCTTCACGACGGTGCTGGCGCCGATCGCCGGCCGGCTTTCCGACATGTACGGGAGGAAAAAGGTGCTGCTGGCGGGGCTCGTCCTGTTCCTGCTCGGATCGCTGCTGTGCGGCGCCGCGCAGTCGATGGTGCAGCTTGTTCTTTTCCGCGCCGTCCAGGGCATCGGGGCGGGCATCATGAACCCGTTCCCGGCGATCATCGCGGGGGATCTGTTCTCCGTCGAGAAGCGTGGACGCATCCAGGCGCTGTTCACGGCGATGTGGGGGCTGTCGGGGGTCATTGCGCCGCTGCTCGGCTCGCTGTTCGTCGAGTATTGGACATGGCGGTGGATTTTCTTCGTCAACATTCCGATCTGCATCGTATCGATTCTGCTGCTGCTGCCTTATCGCGAGGTGTACCAGCCGCGGCCGGCCGCCATCGACTACGCCGGCACGGTGCTGTTCACGGCCGGGGTCAGTCTGCTCCTCATGACGACGGTTGTGGAAAGCGGAATTGCACTGTACGCCGCGGGCGGACTCGCGCTGCTTGTGCTGTTCGTGCAGTGGGAACGCCGCCACGCGTCGCCGCTGCTGCCGCTCAATCTGTTCCGCAACCGCCAGGTGACCTGGATCAATGTGAACGGATTTCTGGCGAACGCGGCGCTGTTCGGCGCAAGCACTTATCTTCCGTATTATCTGCAGGACCAGGGCTGGTCCATCTTCATGAGCGGCGTCGCCATGCTCGGCATGACCGGCGGCTGGATGATCGCTTCGGTGCCGGCGGGCCGCTGGATTCTGAACTACGGCTACCGGCCGCTCATCGTGCTCGGCAATCTGCTGCAGGTTGTTTCGGCGGCCATGTTCCTGCTGCTCGGCACGTTCAACGATTTCTGGTTCGTACTTATCCTGTCGTTCCCGCTCGGAATTGCGTTCGGCATGCTGTCGACCGTGTCGATCATCGGGGTGCAGCAGCTGGTGGCGCCCGACCAGAAGGGCGTCTCGACGTCGCTGCAGATGTTCGCGCGGAACATCGGCACGACGTTCGGCGTCACGCTGATGGGCGCGATGCTCGCGAAGGCGCCGGAGGTGGCGGAAGGATTCCGCTGGATGTTCCTGTACGGCACCGCCGGCAGTCTCGTGTCGCTGGCCACCGCGTTCCTGATCCGCGGCGGCCGGCCGGCGCGGGAAGTGAACGCCGGCGCATGAATCATGGACCGCTTCGGCTGCTTCGGGCCGGGCGGTCCTTCTTTGCGCGCACCGGTTACGATTGAAGATCCCGGACTTTTTTGCATCACAACGATTTTTTTTTGATTGAATGCTTGCAATCATCCGCTGATTGGAATATAAGGAATATTTGGTTGTTGCGTTTGCGGGATCAGATCACAATAATACAAAGTAGCACATGGGAAAAGGGAGAGGACATTCATGAAAAAAACAGCCGCCATCCTGCTCGCGGCACTGCTTGCGGTTGCGGTCATCGGCTGCGGCTCAGGCAACAGCAACAAGGACCAGGCAAGCTCGGGCGTGAAGGTCATCGACATTCCGCTCACGGAAGAAGAGTACGCCTTCGGGGTGGACAAGAATCAACCGGAGCTTCTGGAGCAAGTGAATGAGTTCATCGCCAAGATCAAGGAAGACGGAACGCTCGATGAGATCCTGAACCGTTATTTCGGCGACGGAGAACCTCAGCCGGTCACTTCCGCGGAACTGGACACCGGCAAGGACCAACTGGTCGTCGCGACCAACGCGGCTTTTGAGCCGTTCGAGTATATGAAGGGCGACAAATACTACGGCGTTGACATGGAGATCGCCGCGCTGCTCGCCGAGCATCTGGGCAAAGAACTTGTCATCAGCAACATGGACTTCGACGCCGTGGTGCTGTCCGTCGGCCAGGGCAAAGCGGATATCGGCATGGCCGGTCTTACGGTCAATGAGGAGCGCAAGCAATACGTGGAGTTCTCGGAGAAATACTATGACGCTGCGCAGTTGGTCATCGTGAAAGCTTCCGATACCCGGTTCGACGACAGCAAGACGGCCGCCGATGTGGAAGCGGTACTGGCCGGACTGACGAAGGAGAACAAGGTCGGGTTCCAGACCGGCACGACGGCACAGTTCTATGTGGAAGGCGACGAAGATTGGGGATTCCCGGGACTCAATGTGACCGGCGTCGGCTATCGCAACGGTTCGCTGGCCGTTCAGGATATGCTCAACGGCAATGTTGAACTGGTCATCATCGACGAGGCGCCGGCGAAGTTCATTGCCGCCGCGATCAACGAATTGCAATAAAGACAGGCGGATGCAGACGCTGGCATCCAGGCAAAGCTTGAACAGATTCGATGATACTCCGCCGGAGGGCGGAGTATCTCCGCGTTTGGGAGCGTGTCATGGGAAATTTTGACAAGAAGCTGGAGCGGTTCTGGGAGGTCTTCATCGAGCATGGCGGATACGTCAAGGTGCTTACCGGACTGCAAAATACGGTCTACATCGCGGTCGCGGGCCTGGCCATCGGTATCCTGATCGGTACGCTCATCGCCATCATCCGGGTATCGCCCAAAAACAACGGATTGCTGAAAACCCTGAACAGCCTGTGCGTTTTCTATGTCGGATTGTTCAGAGGAACGCCGATCGTCGTGCAGCTGCTCGTCGCCTACTATGTCATATTGCCTTTGATCGGCGTCAATATCCCCGCGCTGCAGGTGTGCGTGATCGTCTTCGGGCTGAACAGCGCCGCTTATGTGTCGGAGATCATGCGCAGCGGCATCCTGTCCGTCGATCCCGGCCAGATGGAGGCGGGCCGGGCCCTCGGTCTGAACTACCGCGTCACGATGCTGAAGATCGTCATTCCGCAAGCCGTGAAGAACATCGTGCCGACGCTCGGCAACGAATTCATTTCGCTGATCAAGGAAACCTCCGTCGTCAGCTTCGTCGGCGCCGCCGATCTGTATGTGGCCTTCAACTATATCGGCTCGAACAATTACGAATTCATGGTGCCTTATCTCGTCATGGCCTTGATCTACATTGCCCTGGTTGCCGTCGCTGCGCTGATCATCAGGCAATTGGAAAGGAGCCTGAGAAAAAGTGATAGACGTCATTGATCTGAAGAACTCAACTTTCGCACCTAGAAAATCAATGTAAAACCAATTGTGGAGTGGGCTTAGGGTCTGTTGAATAGCCAGCTTGCCAAAATAGAAAAACACCGCTTCGTTTGGTAAAGTGAGAGTGACGACTTCCACTACCAGACAGAAGAGGTGTCTTCCATCATGATAGACCATCAGCCCGACCTGAATCAACTGCCAAACGAATTAAAGCCTGCTTTTCAAGAACTGAAAGTGCTGAAACATCTTCAGCAAGCCGGGTTCCGTAAGCGATTCGGCTTTAGCTGTGCTCGGCTGTTCCAACTCGTCTTCGTTCTGCTGTTTCACCAGAAGAATTGGTTCCGACTGCTCGAGAGCAGCAAGGGCGACGCATTTCCCGGCAAGGATGCCGTCTATCGTTTCCTCAACCATGCAGGCTTTGCCTGGCGTCGTTTTCTGACGTCGCTCAGCGTCGCGACGGTGCAGAAGGTGAACGTGCTTACGTCGTCCAATCGGGACACCGTCTTCATTGTCGACGACTCCATGTTCGAGCGCAACCGCAGCAAAGCCGTCGAGTTGCTGGCCAGATTCAAAGATCATGCCACCGGCGCTTATTATAAGGGCTTTCGCATGCTCACCATGGGATGGTCCGACGGCCATACGTTTCTGCCGCTGGACTTCACACTGCTCAGTTCCAGCAAATCTGCCATTAACGGCATGAGCGAGAAGATCGACAAACGGACGAACGGCTATAAGCGACGTCAAGAAGCACTCCTGCCGGCTCCGCAGGTAATCGTATCGATGTTGGATCGCGCGCTTGCCGCTGGAGCCACGGCCTCCTACGTCTTGATGGACAGTTGGTTCACGCACGCGCCCCTCATTGGCGAAATCGTTTCTCGCGGGCTCGACGTGATCGGCATGGTCAAGAACGACAATAAGCGTTTCCTTGTTCAAGGCCGGAAGCTGTCGCTCAAAGAACTATATGCGGCAGCGCCTCCGGTGCAGCGTAAGAAACGGGGCATCCTCCGTTCGATTCAAACCGAGCTTGCCCCCGGCATACCGGTTCGCGTGGTATTCGTCCGTCATCGTACGAAGAAGAATGAATGGCTCGCGGTACTGTCAACGGATCTTTCCCTCTCCGTGGAGGACGTGATCCGCATTTACGGGATCCGCTGGGACATCGAGGTCTTCTTCAAGTGCACCAAGTCGCTGCTTCGTTTGCAGAAAGAGTTTCAAGGTCGCTCCTATGATTTGCTGATTAGCCATACGACCATTGTGTTTTCCCGCTATATTCTGCTGGCATGGCAGCACCGGCAAAGTACGGATGCTCGCTCGTTCGGCGGCTTGTTTTATGTGTTGTGCGACGAAGTTGGCACGTTGGACTGGGCGATCGCCTTGCAGCAACTGCTCGATCTGATCAACGAAATCGCAACGAAAGCAGGAAAAAAGCTTTCGGCTCTGATTCAACGTCAACTCCAGCAATGGATTGCCGCTTTACCCAGCTACATCAAGGCTTGTTTGCCCATTTCATACTGCGAAAGTTGAGTGAAGAAGACCTACGGCAAGCTGGACGTGCTGAAGGGGATTACGACCTCGATCAAGCCGGGCGAGAAGATCGCGATTATCGGACCGTCCGGAAGCGGCAAGAGCACCTTCCTCCGCTGCCTGAACCGGATGGAAGAACCGACGAGCGGCTTGATCATCTTCAACGGTCAGGGTATTACCGACCGGAAGGCGGACATCGACGCCCACCGCCGCCAGATGGGCATGGTGTTCCAGCATTTCAACCTGTTCAACAACAAGACCGTGCTCGACAACATCATGCTGGCGCCGGTCTACCTGGCCTTGCGCGATCTGCGCAGGCTGAAATGGCGGAACCGGCTCATCCGGCTGCGCAATCTGTTCCGCCGCGAGAAGCTGCCGCTCCATCCGATCAACACGAGCAAGGCGCAGATCAAGGCCGAGGCGCGGGAGACGGCCCTGCGGCTCTTGAAGCGCATCGGCCTGGAGGACAAGGCGCATGTGTATCCGTCCACTCTGTCCGGCGGGCAGAAGCAGCGCATCGCGATCGTCCGCGCGCTGGCGATGAATCCGAAGGTCATGCTGTTCGACGAGCCGACTTCGGCGCTCGATCCGGAGATGGTCGGCGAGGTGCTGGATCTGATCCGGCAGCTGGCCGACGAGGGCATGACCATGGTGATCGTCACCCATGAGATGGGATTCGCCCGGGAAGTGGCGACCCGGGTGCTGTTCATGGACGGGGGGAGCATCGTGGAGGACGACGCGCCGGAACGCATTTTCACGAATCCGCAGCATCCGCGGACGAAGGAGTTCTTGTCCAAGGTGTTGTAAGAAGCGAAAAAGTACGGTTCGCCTGGTTGAGGCGGGCCGTACTTTTTTGTGAGTCTGGCATGGGGCGGGGTTGTAACGCGGTATCCACGTTACAGTGTGCGGCGAGCGGCTCCGTGCGAGTCTGTAGCGTGGTATTCACGTTACAGCGTGAGGCGTTCCGCCCCGGGCGGGTCTGTAGCGCGGTATTCACGTTACAGCGTACGATGAGCCGCCCCGAGCGGTGCCGTAGCGTGGTATGCGCGTTACAACGTGCGGCGAGCCGACCCGAGCTGTTCTGTAGCGTGGTATCCACGTTACAGCGTGCGATGAGCCGCCCCGAGCGGTGCCGTAGCGTGGTATTCACGTTACAGCGTGGAGCGAGCCGCCCCGAGCGGTGCCGTAGCGTGGTATCCACGTTACAGCGTGGAGCGAGCCGCTCCGGGCGGGTCTGTAACGCGGTATCCGCGTTACGTCGTCCCCGCGAGTTCTTTTTCCCGAGGCTTCCGGTCCTCGAGGAACTGCCTGCCGTACTCGCCGTGCGGATGGATCTGCGCGTGTTCGGTCTGGATGGTGGCGTGCATGATTTTGTATTTGTCCTTCAGTATCTCGTTGATCGCGAGGATGACGCAGAACGGCTGGATGTCGGCGCGGATGAAGACGTGGGCGGTCAGGATGTTGTGGTCGGTCGAGATCGCCCAGAAATGCATCTCATGAACGTCCAGCACGCCTTCCACCTTCGCGATGTCCTTCCGGATCTCCTCCAGCTCGTACCCCTCCGGCACCGATTCCATCAGGACGCGGAACGACTGCCGGATGATCTTCGCCCCGCCGCCGAAAATGATCCCGCCGATGATGATGCTGATGATCGGGTCGAACAGATGCCAGCCCGTGAAGTAAATGAGCGCAGCCGACACGATGACGCCGATCGAGCTGAGCAGATCGCCGATGAAATGCCACAGCGCGCTCTTGATATTCAGGTTGTTCTCTTCCTTCATACTGCGGCTGAGGACGATCGTCAGGACGATGTTGACGATGAGGCCGATGACGGCGATCGTCAGCATGATGCCGTAGTCGATCTCGGGCCGCGTCACGAACCGGCGCGCGCCTTCGATGAAGATGCCGACGGAGATGGCGCACAGCGCAAGGCCGTTCAGCAGCGCGGCGATCGTCTCGAACCGCAGATAGCCATAGGTGTAGCGGGAATTCGGCCTGCGCGACGCCAGCTGCACCGCGAGCAGGCTGAGCCCCAGGGCGGCGACGTCGGAGATCATGTGGGCGGAGTCGGACAGGAGCGCCAGCGATTTCGAGACGATGCCGCCGATCACTTCGACGATCGTGAAGAACAGGGTGAGACCGAGCACGATCCACAACGTGCGCCGGGATGCCGCCTGTTCCTTGACGTGCGCGAGATGATGGAAATCGCCCATATGGGCCGCCTCCTTCGGCGAACGGCCTGTTCATGCGCCCGATAATGTACATTTAGTATATGCCCGGTTCGTCGAAGTCGCAATGAATCGACGCATTGACAAATGGAAGAGCCGGCCCAGGCACGGGATGTGCCTGACCGGCTCCTTTTGTCCCCAATCCGCAGATACAACGCCGAAAGGCGTCTGCCATCGCGAAGCAATGTTCAAAGTCATGTCAATTTTGCAAAGCAGATTCAATCAAACCGATAAGTCCAGAATCGCTCGGTTCCGAACCGCTCTTCCAGTTCGCGGGTGATCCGCTTGCCGCCGTCCGATATGCCGGGCACGTAAAATTGGGAGCGGTGCGCCCGGATCGAATCGAACTTCTGCTTCAGGTACGGCCGGACGTCGCGGTAGACGTCGGGCTTGCCGAGATCGCGCTCGCAGCCGTGCGAGAAGGCGATGCAATGCACGGTCGGCCGTTCGCCGCGAGGCATCCGTCCGATCACGCGGACGACGGCGGCGCCGCAGGCGTCGTGGTCGGGGTGGACGGCATAGCCCGGGTAGAAGGTGATGACGAGCTCGGGCTTCACGTCGCGCACGACCGCGCCGATCCGCTCATCGAGCAGCTCGGGATCTTCGAATTCGATCGTCTTGTCCATGAAACCGAGCAGTCTGAGGTCCCGGACGCCGATGGCCCGGCACGATTCCTCGAGTTCCCGCCTGCGGAACCCGGGCAGCGTCAAGCGGTTCGCGAACGGCGGAAAACCCATGTTCCGGCCCATCTCGCCGAGGGTCAGGCAGGCGTATGCGACTTCGGCGCCGGAGGCGGCGTACATGGCCAGCGTTCCGGACACGCCGAACGATTCGTCATCGGGATGCGGGAAAACGGCAAGAACGCGTTTTTCCATAATCTAAGCACCTCTCCCCTCTCAGAACGGGCTCGGAGACAACTGCAGGGCGACGGCCAGCTTGCCTTCGCTGTTGTGGCCGGCCAGCAGGAGCCGCTCCGTCTCCGATTCCTCGTAGTGCGTCAGTCCCTCGCAATAGACCCATCCGTGTGCCATCTTCAGTCCGACGCGGTACGGACCGCTGCCGGATATCGTACCCCGTTCATAGCGGATGACGGCGTTCTTGACGAACGCCGACGACGGATGCCGGCTGCTGTCGTGATGAGTGGCGTATGCGCCGGTCGTCGACTCGAGGTGAAGATAGAGATCGCGTCCTTTCAAAGCCTCGAGCCGGGCCTGAACCGTTTCGGCGTCGATTGGTATCAATGTCGGCACCTCCCTGCGTGAAGACCGTCTGCCCGGCCTTGCCGGTGAATCCGGAAGTACCGGGGCAGCCGTCAAGTCATGGTACTGACAGGGTACCACTCCGCAAGGCTTGAAATCAACGACATCCGCACATTTTGGACGAGGCAGGGGTGTTTATCCAGGAGGGAGTTGTCTTCCCGGCATATGATGGAGCAGTTCAAGTGGAAGGGGAGCGATGCCGATGCAAGCGGGTACCGGCAGGACGCTGGCGAACAAGTGGGCAAAGACGGCTGCGCTCAAAACGCATCCGGGAATCGCTCCGCATATTCCGCACACGCGGCTGTTCACTGAAGCCAATCTGCGCCGGATGCTGGCGCAATACGGGAGCGTTGTCGTCAAGCCGCAGCGCGGCACCGGCGGACTCGGCGTCGCCAAGATTGCGCGCAGCGGACGCGGATATACCCTCACGGTCGGCGCATCGAAACGCTCGTACCGCTCGTTCGCGGGGCTGCTTCGGGCATTGCGTCGGCTCAGGCGCGGGCGACGCTACCTGATCCAGCGCTGCATCCCGCTCGCGACGATCGGCGGACGGCCGATCGATTACCGGGTGAAGATCGTGAAGGAGGGCGGCGCGTGGAAAATCCGGGCGATTGTCGGCCGGCTGGCGCGCAAGGGGCTGTTCGTCACGAACCTGTGCCGCGGCGGCACGCAGCTGCCGGCTTCCGTCGGCATCAGCCGCTCGCTGTCGCCTCGGCTGGCGGCCGTCAAGAAACGGCAGATGCGTTCGCTCACGTACACGGCGACGGCCGTGCTGGAACAGCGGTATCCCGGAATCGGCCAGCTCGGATTTGACTACGGTCTGGACCGCTCGGGGAAAATCTGGATTTTCGAAGTGAACACGCGGCCGCATTGATCTTGCCAGATATTTAATGAGGTTAATAGGATTTGCTAATCTGGAAATCAATATGCATCAAACTTTTTTATAGGGCAGACGCAAATCACATGCTGTGTATAACTCTATCCACAACATCCCCATAGCAACGGCGCATTTTTCGACGTCTGCCCACAAGAAACGCACAATTCATACACAGTCCGCTGTGGATATCCGGATCGCTTGTTCCGCTGGAAATGGACATGCTAAGATGAGGGTGACACAAGCATTGAAAGGATGACCCGAGCATGAACAAGCTTCCGGACGAATTGCTGCTCGAAGCTTATTATACGGCGGTTGAACAGAAACTGGATCCCGCGTTCATCCGCATGCTCGCAGCGGAACTGTCCCGGCGCAAGCTGAAGCCTGTTTCCGTCCGGATGGGAGCGTAATAGATCCGGGCGTTCACGGCCGCAGGACAATCGTGACTTCGCCATCGGTTCCGCAGGATGCGCAGTGAACCGCGTGAATACAGATCATGTCTTCGATCGAGCCGCGCATGCGGCTTTCTTCGTGCCCGGGCTCGTACGGCGCGTACGGCCCGAGCGCGTCGGAAGCACGCCCGGCGTCCTCGGCGGAGCGGCCGCAGCGGGGACAGTCGAAGACGAGCGGCACGAGACCGTTGCACACGGGACAGATCGGCGGCATGGCCATCACCCCGTCACATAGGATGTCCAGCCGTCACAATTTCATATTGCTGCTGTGGCCCGGAGACAGCTTCGCGGTTGGATCGATGTACACTTTCGCGTTGTTGATGGCGGTCGGCGCTTCCCCGAAACCGACGGCGATCAGCTTCAGCTTGCCGGGGTAGGTGACGATGTCGCCCGCGGCGAAAATGCCCGGAATGGACGTCTCCATGCGCGAGTCGACGACGATGGAGCCGGATTCGATCTGAAGTCCCCATTCCTCGATCGGGCCGAGCGAAGAGACGAAGCCGAAGCTGACGATGACCGCGTCGACCTCGTGCTCCGTCGTTTCGCCGGAGCGGCCATGTTTCAGGGTTACGCGTTCGATCCGCCCGCTGCCGGACAGGGCCTCGATCTCGGCGGGCGTGATGATGTTCACGCTCGACGCCTTCAGCTTCTCGACGCTGTGCTCGTGGGCCCGGAATTTGTCCCGGCGGTGCACCAGCGTGACGGAGGATGCGATCGGCTCGAGCATGAGCGCCCAGTCGACGGCGGAGTCGCCGCCGCCGCTGATCAGGACGCGCTTGTCCCGGAATTTCTCCATGTCATTGACAAAATAATGCAGGTTGACGCCCTCGTATGCTTCCGCTCCCGGCAATTCCAGCTTCCGGGGTTCGAAAGCGCCGACGCCGGCGGTGATGATGACGGCGCGCGCGTGGTGCACGGTGCGGTCGGTCGTCACTTCGAACAGCCGTTCCTCGATTTTTCGCACGTTCAGCACTTTTTCTTCGAGACAGATTTCCGGCTTGAACAGATCGAGCTGCTCACGGAGACGGTCGACGAGTTCCTGCGCTTTCACGCGCGGAAAGCCCGCCACGTCAAAAATTTCTTTCTCCGGGTAGAGCGCGGAGAGCTGGCCGCCGAGCTGCGGCATGCTCTCGATGATTTTCACGGTCGCCTGCCGCATGCCGCCGTAGAATGCGGCGAACATGCCGACGGGACCGCCGCCGACGATGACGATGTCGGTCAGATTGGGATGGGTTTGCTGGGACATCACACGGCACCTCCAGGCTGATTGGATAATTTCGACATCTGCGCGGTTATTTTTACATTATACCTGTTCCCGCGTCCTTCGTCTGTCGTTTTTGTACGGAGTTCTAAAAGAATTCGTAGGTTTTGCTCTTGAACTTTTTCTGAAAACTGCTATCATTTTCAATGTATGTTACGGGTATTGTGTCCGATATCTGTTCGAGCGCATACATGAGGGCGTTTGAATTGACGCAAGCTAGGCATGAAACCCTTGATGGCCGGTCTTGTTTGTGTAATTTTTCACAATATCCCGGTAATGATCAACGACCAAGAATGGAAGGGAGCCCAACATGAGCAGCATTCCGAAGATCGTCATTCTCGGCGCCGGGTACGGGGGCGTCATGACGGCGCTTCGTCTGCAGAAGCAACTCAATTACAACGAAGCGGACGTGACGCTCGTCAACAAGCATGACTACCATTATATTACCACCCACCTGCACATGCCGGCCGCAGGAACGGACAGTCCGGAGAATGCACGCGTCAGCATTTCGAAACTGATCGACGAGTTCAAGATCGATTTCGTGAAGTCGACGGTCGTGCAGATCCGGCCGCAGGACCGCAAGGTCATTCTGGAGGACGGCACGCTGTCTTACGACTACCTCGTGATCGGCGTCGGCGGGGAGCCGGAGACGTTCGGCATTCCGGGCCTGAAGGAGTACGCGCTGAACATCCGGAGCATCAACTCCGTCCGTCTGATCCGCGAACATATCGAGTATCAGTTCGCGAAGTACAAACGCGAGCCGCATCGCACCGACTATCTGACGTTCATCGTCGGCGGCGCGGGCTTCACCGGCATCGAGTTCGTCGGCGAGCTGGCCGACCGCATCCCGCAGCTCTGCCGTGAATTCGACGTCGATCCGCAGCTCGTGAAGCTGATCAACATCGAAGCGGCGCCGACCGCGCTGCCGGGCTTCGATCCGGAGCTCGTCGAATATGCGATGGACGTGCTGCGCAAGAAAGGCGTCACGTTCCGCATCGGCACGCCGATCAAGGAGTGCAAGCCGGACGGCGTCATCGTCGGCGAAGGCGAGGAGATCAAGGCGCAGACGGTCATCTGGACCGGCGGCATCCGCGGCAACCGGCTGATCGAGGAAGCCGGCTTCGAGACGATGCGCGGCCGCGTGAAGGTCGACGAATATCTGCGTGCGCCGGGGCATGACAATGTTTACGTCGTCGGCGACAACTCGCTGGTGTTCAACGAGGAAGGCCGCCCGTACCCGCCGACGGCGCAGATCGCCATGCAGCAAGGCGTGGCCGTGGCGCACAACCTGGTCGCCTCCATCCGCAACCAGGCGCTGAAGAAGTTCGAGTACAAACACAAGGGCACGGTCGCTTCGCTGGGCAAAGGTGAAGCCATCGGCATCGCCTTCGGCAAGAAGTACAAAGGCTGGACGGCAGCCCAGCTCAAGAAGCTCATCGACCTGCGCTATCTGTTCATCATCGGCGGCATTCCGCTCGTGCTGCGCAAAGGGAAATTCTTCTGATGCGGCACTGCAGCGTACAAGTGCGGGGACTGCTGACCCGGGACGAGCTCGACCGCTACAACGCGCTCATGGAAGTCGGCTCTTACCTGGAATCGCAGGGACGATACGACCTGGCTTATACGGTGCAACGAGAAGTGGATTTGCTGATTCAGCCCGCGATCGAGCGGTTGAAGGCGAAAAGCCGCGAGCGCGACCAGATGACGGCAGAATATCTGGCGGCGAAAAAAGCCGAAGCGGAAGGCGCGGCAGCCAACGGGACGGCGGACGCCGGAACGGAAGAAGACGACGAGTGATGCTATCGGAATGCTGCGCCATCGGGAACGAAACAAGGCCGGTCAGGATGCGAATCCTGTCCGGCCTTTTGCTGCGTCCATTTACACGTTCAACAGTTCGCCGAGCTTGTCCGACGTCAACAGATTGCCGACGTAGAAGTCGCCGAATTCGCCGAACCGCGCGCTTACCTCGTCGAAACGCATTTCGTAGACCAGCTTCTTGAACTGGATCGGGTCGTCGGCGAACAGCGTGACGCCCCACTCCCACAAGTCGAAGCCGACCGAACCGGTGATGATCTGCCGGACCTTGCCGGCGTATTTGCGGCCGGTCATGCCATGGGAGCGCATCATTTCGCGCCGCTCGTCGATCGGGAGCATGTACCAGTTGTCGCTGCCCTGCCGGCGTTTGTTCATCGGGTAGAAGCAGATGTGCCGGGTTTTCGGCAGAATCGGTTTGAGCCGGGCGACGATCTCCGGGTTCTGCATCGGATCGGTTCCCGGCTGCGCCATATAGTTGCTCAGCTCGACGACGCTGACATAGGAGTACGCGGGAAGCGTATAGTCGGCGAACGCCGATTTGTTGAACGCCGTCTCCACTTCCTGCAGTTCGTCCAGCGTCTCGCGCAGATGCATGAACAGAATGTCGGCTTTCTGGCCGACGATCGCGTAGACGGCCGTGCTGCCGGTTTTCGCGGCTTCGACCGATGCCCATTCTTCCATCATGCGGCGCAGTTCGCCTGCTGCCTGTTCCCGCTCGGCCGCGTCGGCCTGCTTCCATGCCGACCAGTCGATGGTGCGGAAATCGTGCAGCGCGAACCAGCCTTCAAGCGTTTGAGCCGCTTCGCTCATGGAAACCCTCCTTCAGGTTCTGTCGTTCGTGGAACCTGCACTTGTCGCCCTCATTGTACCCGAACGGCGGGACGCGGGGCAAATGACGGTCTTGTGACAAAGCCGCTCCGAAATTGACTCGTGCGGGCACTTCCACTAAACTACTCTAGAGAAACGGAATGCGCCAAGGAAGGAGCTTGCTTCCGACATGCTGCAAATGATCGTGCTGTTGCTTCTGTTCTTCGTGATGATCTTCGGCATCGGCTTCATTCTGAACATGCTGATCAAGACGACCTGGTTTCCGATCTGGCTGTTCCTGATCGTCGGCGTGCCGCTGGGCATGTACTTCACCTGGGATGAGTCGAAGTCGTTCACGGCCAATCTGACCGGGTATTCCTACGTTGACATCTCGGTGGCGCTCGCGGGTCTCGCCGGCGCGTATGTCAGCGGCTGGACGATCCGCAAGCTGCGCCAGGGCGGATACAAAATGTTCTAATCGGCACCTGAGACGGCAGAGCCATACTAAGACGGAATACCGATTCCGTCGAGGTGAGGGCGATGCCGTTTATTCATGTGAACGGGACGGACATCCATTGTCACGCGCTTGGCCGGGGGCCGGCCGTCGTCATGGTGCACCCGCCGTTTATTGCGAGTTCCATTTTCAATTATCTGAAGCATGATCTGTCCCGGGATCACCGCGTCGTCGTGTTCGACATCCGCGGGCATGGGCACAGCCCGGCGGGCGATGCTTCGCTCACGATCCCGCTCATCGCGGAGGACATCCGCCAGCTGCTGGACCGGCTGGACATCGAGTCCGCCTATGTCTGCGGCTATTCCTGCGGCGCGATGCCGGTGCTCGAAGCGCTGCTGAGCGCGCCCGGCCGGTTCCGGGGCGCCGTGCTGCTGTCCGGCATGAGCGAGCTGACCGACAGCCGCAGCCGGATGCAGATGCGGGCCGGCGCCATGCTTCGCGGCCTGACCCCGGAGGCGGTCGTCGTGCCGGTCGCGCTCGGCAACGCGGACAGCCGGACGACATTCGGCGTGCTCCATGCGGAGGGCAAGATCGGCGATGCGCGCCGCTGCCGGGAATATGCGGATAGCTGCCTGCGTTACAGCTGCACCGGGCGGCTGAACCGCATCGATCATCCCGTGCTGCTGCTCAGCGGCGCGGAGGACGGGGCGGGCTGCGCCTATGCACGCGCCTTGCACGAGCGGCTTCGGGAGTCGGAGTGGTACAGGATCCGGAAAGCGGGCCATCACCTGCCGACGAAGGCGCCGGATCAGACGAGCGATGTCATCCGCGCCTGGATCGCGAAGCTGGAAGGCCGGGACGCGGCGCCCGAGTTCGCCGGGCCGGAAGGTCTGGCGGAGGTGCTCATGGCGGACGAGGCGGATGCTGCGGCGCAGGAAGCGGAGCGGAGCTGACCGAGGGTCGGCGGCCGCTCTTTTTTGCTTAAGCGCCGGCGCCAAACGCGCGATCGCTGTCGTTTTGTGCTAGAATAGGATCACGAGATTTCCCATGACGGATGGAGCTGGATGACAGCATGCGGATCGAACACGGGCATCAATTCACCGAACATCATCGGTATATCGTCTATCGCGATTTCTCGATGAGCCCGCTGGACATGAAGACGCTCAGCCTGATCTACCAGCCGATGATCGGCGCGCCGGCCGTCTCGTTGTATCTCTTGCTCTATCACCAGATCGACGAGACGCGAACCGGATACTCGCGGCCCGATGTGCAGCGCAGGCTGCTGCTCGGCCTCGGCGTCGGCCTCGGCGAGACCGGCCGGCGTCATCTGGTCGACCAGACCTCCCGGCTCGAATCCGTCGGGCTGCTGCAGACGCACCGGATCGCGCTGCCGGGCGGGGACGACATCCTGTACGAATACACGCTCGTCAGGCCGCTCGAGCCGGCCGAATTTTTCACGAATCCCCATTTCACCCTGCTGCTACGGGACAAGATCGGCAAATACGCCGTCATCGCGCTGCGCGAGCAGTTCGAGTCGCCGGCTCCGGAAGAGCTGGATCGCGCCGGGGTGGCACGGGAAGACCTGTCGGTCCCGTTCTTCGATATCTTCCGCGTGCAGCCGCACAGCGCGGACGCCGAGCTGGAGCAGGCGCTGGCGGAGCTGGCCACCACCCGCGAACCGGCGCCGGCTCTGCCGCCCGAGCCGTCCGCGGGCATCGCGTACGCCGAGCTGATTCTCGGGTTCCCGCGCAGTTCCGCGAACCGGCCGTTCGTCGAGCGGCTCAGAACGGACAAGGAAGGCATGGCGATCGTGAACTACGTCGCCTACAAATATGACCTTGACGCCGTGGACATGCGGCGGCTGCTCGATGAGCCCGGCGTCTTCTCGCCGGATGGCGCACTCCTGTTCGACGAGCTGCAGCAGCGGGCGAGCCAATTCTACCGGCAGAACCGCAAGCTGGAAGAGGAGCGGAACCGGATCGCGGCGCGGAGCGCGCTAAGCTCCGGCGTTCCGGAAGAAGCGGCCCCGGACGATCCGCCGGAAGTGCCGGTGTCGGAAGACGATTATTTGCCGGTTCCCGAATCGATGGCGGGGCGGTGCGACATCGCACAGTACAACTTCCTGATGCGGAACGAGCCGCACACCCGCTTCCTGAAGCGGTTCTTCCCGGGAGCCGTGCCCGCCTGGCTGGACCGGGCCTTCGAACGCATCGACCTTCATTACAAAATGCCGCGCGAAGTGATCAACGTTCTCATCCATTACATACTCGGCATGAGCGGAACGCAGCGGCTGTCGGGCGACTTCATCGACAAGGTGGCCTCGAACATGCTGGCCAGAGGGGTCGATACATACGAGAAGGCGATCCGGTACGTGCGCGAGCAGGAGAAGCTTGAGCAGCGGATGAAGGAAGCGGAGCGCCGGCCGCAAGGCGCGCAGGGGACGCAGGGCGGGGCGCAGGGCCGCGCCTGGCGCGGCGGCCGGAGCGGCGGAACGCGCAAGCCGGCGATTCCGATCGTCGAGCAGCGGACGGGCGGCCGGCAGCTGACGCCGGAGGAGCTGGCGGAGGCGCTCCGGCTGGCAAGCGAGCTGGAACGCGAGTAACAAGGGAGGGGCAGACCGATGGAATCGCTGGGCGAATTGCTTAAGCGGTGGCCGCTCGGCGCCGGGATGCAGGCCGAAGCGGAGCGGCATTTGGACGCGCTGCTGGAAGAACCGGCCGTCCGCGAGTTTCGGGCACGCCATCCGGAACTGACGCGGCGCGACCTGCGCCTCAATCTGAACCGGATTTATCAATATGTGAAAGAGCAGCGCCATTGCGCCGCGTGTCCCGGTCTTGACCGGTGCCCGAACGACATCGAAGGGTACTACACAGTGCTGGAGTGCGAGGTGCAAAGCGACAAGGCGCAGCTGTACGACCGGAAAGTCCCCTGCAGCCTGCTCAAGGCGCGTCAGGCCGAACAGCAGCTGCGCAGCCGGGTGCGGAGCTTCTACATCGACGAATCGGCGCTCGGCGGTTCGTTCTCGCCGACCGAGATGGTCACCCTCGAGCCCGAGCGTTCGGCTGCCGTCAACCATCTGTTCAAATACATCAAGACGACGCGGGAGAACGGCTTGCAGAAGCGCGGACTTTATCTCGTCGGCCCGTTCGGCACGGGCAAGACGTATCTCATGTGCTACATGCTGCACGAGCTGGCGAAGAGCGGGCTGTCCGGCGTCATCGTCTACGTGCCGGAGTTCGTCGAGGACGTGAAATCGATGCTGGATGAACCGGCCCGGCTGCGCGAGACGATTGAACTGATGAAGCAGACCGATCTGCTCGTTTTTGACGACATCGGCGCCGAGAATCTCAGCCCCTGGGTGCGCGACCATGTGATGGGCACGATTCTGAACTACCGCATGAACCGGAAGCCGACGTTTTACACGTCCAATCATGACCTGGACGCGCTGGAGCGGCATTTCAGCTTCACGAACAAGGACGGCGAGGAAGCGCACAAGGGACAGCGGCTGATGGACCGGATCCGCCCGTTCGTCGACCGGCTCTGGATCGGCGGCGGGAACAAGCGCGGCCTCACGTGACCGCCATCTTAAGAATGTACGCTTGTTCCGGCTTCTCCGGAGATGGTAAGATGCGGGAAGATGACAAAAAAGGATGCGTGCGGATCCGCACCGTGTCCGGAGAGGAAGGAACTGGTCACCATGCGCAAACATCGTGTCGTTGCGGCCGGCTGCGGAGGCATGTCCCGGCTGTGGCTGGATTACGCGCAATCCCGTGAGAATGTCGAGATCGCCGCGCTCGTCGACCTGTACGAAGAGACGGCGCGCCGGAGGGCCGCCGAGCTCGGACTGGCCGTCCCGATCTTCACCGATCTTGCGGAAGCGCTGTCGAAGGTGGAGGCGGACCTCGTGTTTGACGTGACGATACCGGCCAGCCACAAGACGATCGTGACGACGGCGCTCACCGCCGGCTGCCACGTGTTCGGCGAGAAGCCGATGGCCGAGTCGCTGGAGGATGCCAAGGAGATCGTGCGCGTCGCGGGACAGACGGGAAAGCGGTACGCGGTCATGCAGAACCGCCGGTACAACCGGCAGATCCGCGCGCTGCGGGATCTGATCGCTGGCGGGACGATCGGCAAGGTCGGATCGATTCACGCCGATTTCTTTCTCGGGCCGCATTTCGGCGGCTTCCGCGACGCGATGGAGAGTCCGCTCATCGTCGACATGGCGATCCACACGTTCGATCAGGCCCGCTTCATCAGCGGGGCGGATCCGGTCTCGGTGTATTGCCACGAGTACAATCCGCCGGGTTCGTGGTATCAGGGCAACGCTTCGGCGGTATGCATTTTCGAGATGAGCGACGGTTCGGTGTTCACGTACCGCGGGTCGTGGTGCGCGGAAGGGTTCCCGACGTCCTGGGAAGCGGACTGGCGCATCATCGGCAGCCGCGGCACGGCGCGCTGGGACGGCAGCGCGATGCCGGAGGCGGAGGTCGTGGACGAGTCGGCGGAACCCGGCTTCATCCGGACCGTCCGCCGGGTGGAAGCGAAGGCCGCCTGGAACGGGCGGGAAGGCCATGACGGCTGCCTCGACGAGATGTTCGCCGCGCTGGAGGAGGGGCGTCCGGCGGAGACGGACTGCACCGACAACATCAAGAGCATGGCCATGGTGTTCGGCGCGCTCGAGAGCGCGAAGACCGGCCGCAAAGTGATGCTCGACCATCTGTGATCCGACAGCCAGGGTCCGCCCGCAGGTTTCACCGCCTGCCGGGCGGGCCGTTTGTTTTATCAGCGCAGTTTATAAGATCAATAAAAACTAACAAAAAATAGGTTGACGCCCCGGCTGGCGACCTGATATGATGCTTCTATAACCCGACTAAACATGTAGGAATAATCATTTAGTGACCGGTCAACCGGAGCAAATGAAGCCTCATCCTCATCGCGCTGCGCCATCAGTCGGTACAGATTGAGAAGGGACGGCCGTCGGGCCGCCCGATTGTGGGGGAGTGTCGAGAATGAAATCCAAGATTTATCGGACGCTGATTTTGATTGCCATCATTGCCCTGTTGACCGCCTGCGGATCGGGCGGCGGCAACGGCTCGGGCAACGGACCGTCGACCGGTTCCGGGGGAGCGTCTTCCGATGCGAAACAAGAATCGCTGCCGCCGTTGGAACTGCTGAACGTTTCCTACGACCCGACCCGCGAGCTTTACGAAGCGTACAACGAGCTGTTCGCCGAGTATTGGCTGAACGAGAAGGGCCAGAAAGTGACGATCAAGCAGTCGCACGGCGGTTCCGGCAAGCAGGCCCGCTCCGTCATCGACGGGCTGGAAGCGGACGTCGTGACGCTGGCGCTCGGCTACGACATCGACGCCATCGCCGATGCGGGGCTGATCTCGCCGGACTGGCAGTCGCAGTTTGACCTGAACAGCTCGCCTTATACGTCGACGATCGTTTTCCTCGTCCGGGAAGGCAATCCGAAGGGGATCAAGGACTGGGACGACCTGATCAAGGAGGGCGTCGAAGTCATTACGCCGAACCCGAAGACGTCCGGCGGCGCGCGCTGGAACTACCTCGCCGCATGGGGCTACGCGCTGAAGAAAAGCGGCGGCGACGAAGCGTATGCGCAGGAGTTCGTGAAGGAACTGTTCAAGCACGTGCCGGTTCTCGACTCGGGCGCGCGCGGCGCGACGACGACGTTCGTGGAACGGAAGATCGGCGACGTGCTGCTCGCATGGGAGAACGAGGCGTTCCTGTCGCTCAAGGAATTCGGCGAAGACCAGTTCGATATCGTCACGCCTTCGCTCAGCATTCTGGCCGAACCGCCGGTCGCCATCGTCGACAAGGTGGTCGACAAGCGGGGAACGCGGGAAGTCGCCGAAGCGTACCTGAACTATCTGTACACCGAGGAAGCGCAGAAAGTGATCGGCGAGAATTTCTACCGGCCGACGCTGCCATCCGTGGCCGAACAGTTCAAAGACGTGTTCGTCGACGTGGAGCTGCTGACGATCGACGACGATTTCGGCGGCTGGCGCGCGGCGCAGGAGAAGCATTTCGCCGACGGAGGCATTTTCGACCAAATCTATACGCCGGGTTCCTGATCACCGGATAAATCGAACAGCCGTGAATCGGACGGGAGCTGACTTCACATGAAAGGTTCCAGAAAGGCCAGCGTGCTGCCGGGATTCGGACTGTCGCTCGGATTTACCGTTCTGTATCTGAGTCTCATCGTAATCATTCCGCTGGCCAGCGTCCTGATCAAGACGGCCGGAATGAGCTTCTCGGAGTTCTGGGCGGCCGTGACGAACGCCCGCGTGCTCGCGGCGTACAAGTTGAGTTTTCTGACCGCGTTCTTCGCGGCCGCCGTCAATGCCGTGTTCGGCCTGCTCGTCGCCTGGGTGCTCGTGCGCTACCGGTTTCCGGGCAAGCGGCTCATCGACAGCATCGTCGACCTGCCGTTCGCCCTGCCGACCGCGGTTGCGGGCATCGCGTTGACGTCCATCTACGCGCCGACCGGTTGGGTCGGATCGCTGCTTGAACCGCTCGGACTGAAAATCGCTTATACCCCGATCGGCATCACGATCGCATTGGTGTTCATCGGCCTGCCGTTCGTCGTGCGGACGGTGCAGCCGGTTCTGCAAGATCTCGACAAAGACGTGGAAGAAGCGGCCGTCATGCTCGGCGCATATCGCTGGCGGACGTTCCGCCGCGTCATTCTGCCGGAGTTGATTCCGCCGCTGCTTACCGGCTTCGCCCTGGCGTTCGCCCGGGGCATCGGCGAGTACGGTTCGGTCGTGTTCATCTCCGGCAACATGCCGATGCGGACGGAGATCGCGCCGCTGCTCATCATGACGAAGCTCGAGCAGTTCGACTACGCCGGCGCGACGGCCATCGCGCTCGTCATGCTGGTGATCTCGTTCTCCCTGCTGCTGCTCATCAACTACATGCAGTGGCGGTACAGCCGCCGCGTGCAGGCGGGATAAGGAGGGATCGCCATGGCTGGAGCCATTCACGCACATCTGTCAGACGCGGCGTCCGACCGGCCCGCCCACGCGACGGAATCGAGGGGCGTCCGGATCGCGCTGATTACGGCCGCGCTGCTGTTCCTGGCGCTGATCATTCTGCTGCCGCTCATTTCCGTCATCGTCGAGGCGCTGTCGCAGGGCTGGCGCGTCTATGTCGAATCGATCACCGAGAAAGATGCGCTCTCGGCGCTGAGACTCACGCTGATCACCGCGGCCATCGCCGTCCCGCTGAACACGGTGTTCGGCATCGCGGCCGCCTGGGCGATCGCGAAGTTCAAGTTCCGGGGCAAGAACGTGCTCATCACGCTGATCGATCTTCCGTTCGCCGTCTCCCCGGTCATTTCGGGCCTGATCTTCGTCCTGTTGTTCGGCGCGCAGGGGCTGCTCGGTCCGTGGCTGGCGGCGCATGACATCAAGATCATCTTCGCGCTGCCCGGCATCGTGCTCGCCACCATATTCGTCACCTTCCCGTTCGTGGCGCGGGAACTGATTCCGCTCATGCAGACGCAGGGCGTGCAGGAGGAAGAGGCGGCGGCGACGCTGGGGGCGAAGGGCTGGCAGATTTTCTGGCACGTGACGCTGCCGAACATCAAATGGGGGTTGCTCTACGGCATCATCCTGTGCAACGCGCGGGCGATGGGCGAATTCGGCGCCGTCTCCGTCGTCTCGGGGCATATCCGCGGACAGACGAACACGCTGCCGCTGCACGTTGAGATCCTGTACAACGAGTACCAGTTCACCGCATCGTTCGCCGTCGCTTCGCTGCTGGTGCTGCTTGCGCTCGTGACGCTGGTCGTCAAGGCGATCGTCGAGTGGAAATCCGAACAGCGATCGGCCGGATCGGAAGGAGGAACCGGGTAACATGCGTATCGAAGTGCGGAATGTGACGAAGCGTTTCGGCAGCCTGAAGGCGGTCGACAATGTCAGCTTCACGATCGAAGAGGGCAAGCTGATCGGGCTGCTCGGCCCGAGCGGCGGCGGCAAGTCCACCCTGCTGCGGATGCTCGCGGGGCTGGAGACGCCGGACGAAGGCGATATCATCCTGGACGGCAAGCGCGTCAACGACGTGCCGCCGCAGAAGCGGGGCATCGGCTTCGTCTTCCAGAACTACGCGCTGTTCCGTCACACGACCGTGTTCGACAACATCGCGTTCGGACTGGAAGTGAAGAAGGCGAAGAAGAATGAAATCCGGGAGCGCGTGAACGAGCTGCTCAAGCTGGTGGGCCTTGAGGCGATCGGGAACCGTTATCCGCATCAGCTCTCGGGCGGCCAGCGGCAGCGCGTCGCGTTCGCCCGGGCGCTGGCGCCGCGGCCGAGCCTGCTCCTGCTCGACGAGCCGTTCGCCGCGATCGACGCGAAGGTGCGCAAGGAGCTCAGGACGTGGCTGAAAGAGATGATCGAGCAAATCGGCATCACATCGATCTTCGTGACGCACGACCAGGACGAGGCGGTCGAAGTGGCCGACGAGATGCTCATTTTCTCGAACGGCCGGCTGGAACAGCAGGGCTCGCCGCTTGAGATCTACCGCCATCCGCGGACGCCTTTCGTCGCATCGTTCATCGGCGAATCGCGGGTGCTCCAGCATCCCGAGCGGCTCATCGGATTCGAGGAAGCGGTCAGCCAGGGCGGCAAATCGGCCATCATCCGCCCGGAATTCGTGGAGGTCGGCTTGCAGCGGGAGCTTTCCTATCCGCTGTCCGCGCAGCGGGGGATCGTCCGGCAGTCGTTCTTCCGCGGCGCGCATCTGGAACTGGAAGTGGATGTCGAAGGCAATCGGCTGATCGCGTACCGGTCGCTTGACCGGGAACCGCTCGAGCCGGGTGCCGAAGTGCTTGTCTTTATTCATCGGTTGTACGTGCTTGACGGATCGTCTGCGGTATTGGTCGAAAATCCGCTCAAGACGGATCCGATGCCGGTCCATATTTAGTCCATACTGGAATGGATGGAGGGTTCACAATGGCGAAACCGGTAGAGGTGGATGCCGTATGGCTGGAACGGATTGCCGAAGTGGTGAACGGCCTGGAATACGGCTCGGTGGTCATTACGGTTCATGACGGCCGGATCGTGCAAATCGATCGCACGGAACGCAAGCGGTTCGACGCAGCGGCCGCGGCGCGTAGGGCTCAGCCTGTTGCCGGCAGGCCATTGCCGAAGACCGGCGAAGCGAAACATTGAAAACGAACAGCCCCGCCGCCGTCCGGAATGGACGGAAGCGGGGCTTCGGTTTACGGCAGGTCAAATGCGCATGAGGCGGCATCGCGCCGCCGGCCGGGTTACGAGATCAGAAACTTGATGATGACGGCTGCGGCGAAAACAACCACCATAAAGGCGAACATACCGGCGAAACCGACCGCCACATCGTTGAAATCGTTGCGCGGCTCTTCATTGATATGTTGACGCGGATCCTGCACGTTCTCCATCAGTCTGTCCTCCTGTCGGGCCGGCGGTAAACCGCAGCTTGTGCCCCGTAAGTCTTCCATCGCTCCCCCTAGTATACCCAACTTGCCGAATGCTTGTAAAGCGAACGAATGTGACAAAAATAAGGCGGCGTTTTGTCGGGACGGCATCGCTCCGCCGGGCGTTCCATGTGCTACAATACGTATAGCGACGAAGGGGGCGAAACCGCATGGCACAGAAGGAGTCGGCCGGCCGATCCGCGGCCGGGGAACTGAGGCGCGTTCCGGAGCCGATCCGCTCGAAGCTGGCGCTGCTTCCGGACAAGCCGGGCTGCTACCTGATGAAGAACGCCGACGGGCAGATCATCTACGTCGGCAAGGCGAAGGTGCTCAAGAACCGCGTCCGGTCCTATTTCACGGGCAGCCACAACATCAAGACGCAGCGGCTCGTGTCGGAGATCCGCGATTTTGAATACATCGTGACGTCCAACAACATGGAAGCGCTCATCCTCGAGTGCAACCTGATCAAACAGTATCATCCGCGCTACAACGTCTTGCTGAAGGACGACAAGACGTTTCCGTACATCAAGATTACGGGAGACGCGCATCCCCGCCTCGAGGTGACGCGGCGCGTCGTCAAAGACGGCGGAAAATATTTCGGCCCGTATCCGAACGCCTATGACGCGCGGGAGACGAAGCGGCTGCTGGACCGGCTGTATCCGCTGCGCAAATGCGCGACGATGCCCGACAAGGTGTGCCTGTATTACCATATCGGGCAATGTCTCGCGCCGTGCGAATTCCCGGTCGACCGGAGCCGGTACGAGGAGATGGTGCAGCAGATCACGCGTTTCCTGAACGGCGGCTACCAGGAAGTGAAGGCGCAGCTCCAGGAGAAAATGATGGCCGCGGCCGAGGCGCTCGAGTTCGAACGGGCGAAGGAGTACCGCGACCAGATCCAGAGCATCGAGACGGTGATGGAACGGCAGAAGATTCAGGTTGCCGATGCGGTCGACCGCGACATTTTCGGTTTTGCTGTGGACAAAGGGTGGATGTGCGTGCAGATTTTGTACATGCGCCAGGGCAAAATGATCGAACGCCGCGCCACCACGTTTCCGTTCTACGGCGAGCCGTATGATGATTTCATGACGTTCGTGGCCCAGTATTACAGCGAGAACCCGGCGCTGCCGAAGGAGATTCTGCTGCCGATGGCCGAAGATGCCGGCAGGACGGCGGACGGCGGGCAGCAAGGACAACCGGCCGGCGGCGGGCAAGACGGGGCTTCATCTGCGGGCGGGCAGGATGGTGCGGCGGCTGCCGGGCAGGAGGGGGCTGCGGCTGACGGCGGCGCTTCCGGCGGCGAGCGGCCGGATGAAGGCGAGGCCCGCGCCGGCGCCTCCCAGGGCGAAGAGGATATGCGCGAATCGCTGCAGCGCTGGCTGAAGATCAAAGTGTTCGTCCCCCGCCGGGGCAAGAAAAGGGACATCGTGAAGATGGCGATGCAGAACGCCCGGGTGACGCTGGACGAGAAATTCCGGTTGATCGAGCGCGACGAAGCCCGCAGCGTGAAAGCCTGCGAAGGGCTGGCCCGGTGGCTCGGTCTGCCGCAGCTGCGCCGCATCGAGGCGTTCGACAACTCGAATATTCAGGGCACCGACGCCGTCTCGGCGATGGTCGTCTTCACGGACGGCAAGCCGGACAAGTCGGAATACCGGAAGTACAAGGTCAAGACGGTCGAAGGAGCCGACGACTACGCGACGATGCGCGAAGTGATCCGCCGGCGCTACGAACGGGTGCTGAAGGAGGGGCTTCCGCTGCCGGATCTGATCGTCGTCGACGGCGGGCGGGGGCAGATCAGCGCGGCGCTCGACGTGCTCGAGAACGAGCTGGGCCTGAACGTGCCGGTCTGCGGCCTCGTGAAGGATGCGAAGCACCGGACGGCGCAGCTGATGACCGGCGATCCTCCGGAGATCGTGCCGCTGCCGCGCGACAGCCAGGAGTTCTACCTGCTGCAGCGCATCCAGGACGAGGTGCACCGGTTCGCGATCTCGTTCCATCGCAACGTGCGCGCCAAATCGATGGTCGCCTCGCAGCTCGACGCGATTCCCGGCATCGGCGAGAAGCGGCGCAAGGCGCTGCTCCGCCATTTCGGCTCGATCAAGAAGATCCGCGAAGCGTCGATCGAAGATTTCCGCCCGCTCGGCATCGGCGAGAAGCTCGCGGCGAAGATTTTGGAGGCGCTGCGGGAAGATGACGCGCGCCAGGCGGAGCCGGAGCCGGCGGAGTAGTGGAGCGGCCGGTGCTGCAGCGTGGATGGCACGCTGCAGCGGGCTGTGAGGCCCGGCCGGATGGTCTGTAGCGTGGATAGCACGCTACAGCGGGCTGCAAGGCCCGGCCGGATGGGCTGCAGCGTGGATAGCACGCTACAGCAGGCTGCAAGGCCCGGCCGGATGGTCTGTAGCGTGGATAGCACGCTACAGCGGGCTGCAAGGCCCGGCCGGATAGAACGTTGAAAGCCGCGTGCGGCAACCGCACGCGGCTTTCGTGATGTACGCCCGGCATGGGCGTCATCTCTACGGTGAAAGTCCGGAATGGGGGCTGGCGAGCGCCTACCATTAGCCGAGGGCAAGGGTGTCGGTCGCGAGGCCGAATCTGAAGGAAGCCTAAGGCAAACGCACGGGCCAAGGTACACGAACTGGATTCGAGGCAGGGTTAGTCGGATGAGTTGCCAGCACACAACGAAATCCAAAGCCGCCAAGGACTAATCCTGTAAACTCCAGTGGTCGCGGGCGGAAAGATGACGCTCTTATCCGGGGAGGCCTGCGGAATACGCGAAGTGACTTCATGCGCGAAGTGACTTCGTAACCGCAGCCGGGAGGCTGCGCTGAATCCGCAGGAGTCAGCAGAGGCCATAGTACGCGAGTACGGGACGTAAGGAAAGCGGAAGGGCCAAACCGAAAGGAGAGAGGAAACCGATGCGTTCGCGCGACGGGCATAGACAGCAGAATACCTCGCAAGAGGGCTGCCAGCGGGAGGTAGCGGTGAAGCCGCAAGGGACCGTTGGAGTGCCGAGTCCGTTGCCGGCACAAATCGCCCCTTCCTCTCGCAAAGCACAGGACGACTTGCTGGAGAAGATGCTGGAAAGGGAGAACCTCTTGAAGGCCTACAGGAAAGTGGTACAGAACGGAGGAGCCCCCGGTGTGGACGGGGTAACGGTAACGGAGTTACAAGCTTACCTGAACACACACTGGGAAGCGGTGAAAGCCGCACTCCTTGCGGGAACGTACAGCCCCTTGCCCGTCAGACGGGTGGAAATCCCCAAACCCGGAGGCGGCGTACGGCTGCTCGGCATCCCGACCGTGATGGACCGTCTTCTCCAGCAAGCGCTTCTGCAAGTGATGGAACCGATCTTTGACCCGCATTTCTCATGGCACAGCTACGGCTTCCGGCCGGGGAAGCGCGCGCACGATGCGGTAAGGCAAGCGCAGCAGTATATCCAAAGCGGCCTCCGCTGGGTCGTGGACATGGATCTGGAGAAGTTCTTCGACCGTGTGAACCACGACATCCTGATGGCGAGAGTCGCGCGGAGGATAGACGACAAGCGCGTGCTCAAGCTGATTCGCGCTTACCTTAATGCCGGGGTTATGGCCGGGGGTGTGGTCGTGAGAACGGAAGAAGGCACGCCGCAAGGCGGCCCGCTCAGTCCGCTTCTCGCCAACATCCTGCTGGACGATTTGGACAAAGAACTGACCAGACGAGGACTGCACTTCGTCCGCTATGCGGACGATTGCAACATCTTCGTGGCCAGCAAGCGGGCCGGGGAACGGGTCATGGAATCGGTGATCCGATTTGTGGAAGGAAAGCTGAAACTGAAAGTGAATCGGGACAAAAGCGCGGTAGACCGGCCGTGGAACCGAAAGTTCCTCGGCTTCAGCTTCCTGTCGAACAAGCAGGCAACGGTCCGGTTGGCACCCAAGACGATTCAGCGTTTCAAGAAGAAAGTCCGGGAGATAACGGACCGCTCGCGCCCGCTGACGATGGAAGAGAGGATTCACCGACTGAACCGCTTCATGATGGGATGGATCGGTTATTTCCGTCTGGCTGCCGCCAAGAACCACTGTGGTAACCTCGACGCATGGATGCGCAGGCGACTACGCATGTGTCTGTGGAAACAATGGAAGAGACCCAGGACCAGATTGCGTAATCTCCGTGCACTCGGCGTGCCCGAATGGGCGGCTCGAATGATGGCGAACTCACGCCGTGGTCCGTGGGAAATGTCCCGTAACACAAACAATGCCCTTCCGACTTCCTACTGGGAAGCGAAAGGGCTGAAAAGTCTGCTTTCTCGTTACCTGGAACTTTGTTAACCTTACGGAACCGCCGTATGCGGACCCGCATGTACGGTGGTGTGAGAGGTCGGGGGCTAGCCGCCCCCTCCTACTCGATTATGCCGGATCCGGATCCCCCGCGGCCGAAGCGGGCGCTGCCGGCACCGGAGCCTCGGGCGCCGGCGCGGGCGGCTTCGGCGGACGCCGCCGGTCCCACCAATGGATGAGCCAGGCGATGCCGACCGGATGCACGATGTAGAAGATGCCGGCCGCAATCGCATCGGCCCCGCCGAGGAACATCAGCGAGGTCGCCATCAGGACGAGGTCGAAGACGGCATGCGCGAACAGCGCGGCCGCGAAGCCGAACCGGACGAACAGCCAGCAGAACAGCAGGCCGAGAATCGTCAGTTCGATCAGCCGTGTGCTCCACGGGTAGAGCGGGTACGCGACATGGCCGAGCGCCCAGATGACGGTCGGGATGATGCATGCTGCCGCCGTATTCCGGAACCACCGCTTGAACAGGCCGACGCCGAACAGCCGGTACATCGCTTCCTCGGATATGGCCGCGCACCAGGCGAGCAGCGGGAACAGCCATGCCCAGCGGAAGTTGAGCGTCGACTGGGTGACGTCGGCGGAAGACCAGATACCGAATCCCCGCTCCATCACGAGGAAAATGACCGCCTGAAGCCCGAGCAGCGCGAATGCGGCGCAGTACCCGATCTTCATCGCCTGCCAGACATCGGCGCCGAAGCCCGGCTCCCCGCGCCTTCTCCACAGGTTGTACCCCATCGACCGCCACAGCCCGTCACCGCCGACGAAGGCGAACCAGACCGACACGGCGACGCCGAGCGTGTACAGCACCTGGAGGATGGTCAGGAATACCGTCACCGGGCCGGCCTCTGCCGATTCGCCGACACTCGCCCGGATGCCGTCCAACATGTTGACATTATTGATCTGGTAGAACACCAGGAAAATGCCGCTCAGCAGCAAACCGCGCGCAAACGATGTCTGTCGGCGCAGCAGCGCGGCGTAGATGATCGCGATGACGAACAGCACGAACGAGAGGCCCATATAGCCGGCGAATGTCAGGATCGAGGCGATCTGGTCCTGCCGCTCGACATAAGCGGCATAATCGTCCGGCACTTCGAACGCCGGCTTGAACGAGGTGACGCGGATGGTTCCGTCCTCCGCCTGTCTGATATTGATGCGGAGCGTCAGCTTCGCATCGCCGATCTGATCCTCGGCGTCGAACACGATCGTGCCGTCTTCCGGCAGGCCGCGCAAATGGAGCGCCTGCTCCGGATAGCCGCGCTCGATCGCGAAGGCGCGCGCCGCCAGCGACGCCGCGCCGAACTCCAGCTTGCGTCCGCCTTTGCCCGGCAGTTCGTTCCAGGCGACGACTTCGCCCGTATCCATATGGACGTGCACGAACAGGACTTCGCCGTCTTCGCCGTGCATTTCCACCTGCCAGGTTTCCACCGGATATTGCTGTCCGTAGCGCTCTTCATAATCTTCGCCGAGATCTTCCCTGGACAAATAGCCGTACAGCCGTTCCTGAATCTGATGCACGGTGCCCGCCGGCTCGAACGCGCCGCCGAAGTGCTCTTCCGCGAACCGGACGGCCGCAGCTTCGGCCTCCGCCTTCGCGATGTGCCGAGTGGCATCGGGATCGCGGATGATGCGGCTCACTTCCGGGGCGATCTGGAAAATGAGAAACAGCAGCAGCCCCGCGGCCCCGGCCCCGAGAAGCAGGCGCCAATTCGGCTGCGTAATCCCTCGCTGCATGCCAACACCTCGTTTGATGTGAACGTGACTGCAAAATCTAATCGTAGCGTAACATATCGCGTGAAAATCTTCCAATTGCGCGACAAATCGACATTTGGTAAACTCCGGCCGGCGGGCTATAATCGTAACAATCGGCCGGCCCGCACATCCAAAGCCGGCCCGTTTCGGGAGTGAACACATCCTAATGAAATTCAAGTTCACCGCCGCACTCTGGTCTCCGCCCCGCGTGCTCGCGATCGGATTCGCCTTGATCATTCTGCTCGGCGCCAGTCTGCTGTCACTGCCGGCCGTCTCGGCGGACGGCCAGCCGATGCGGTTCATCGACGCGCTGTTCACCGCAACTTCCGCGGTCTGCGTAACCGGACTGGTCGTGGCCGATACGGGCACCTTCTTCAACGCCGGCGGCCAGCTCATCATCCTGGCGCTGATCCAGGTCGGCGGGCTCGGCTTCATGACGATGGCGACGCTGTTCGCGCTCGTCTTCAAACGGCGCATCACGCTGCGTGAGCGGCTCATCCTGCAGGAAGCGATGAACCAGACGAGCATGGAAGGCATCGTCCGGCTCATCCGGCGCGTCATCATCTATTCCCTGACGATCGAGGCGGCGGGAACGGCCGTGCTGACGGCGCGGTTCGCCGCCGAGATGCCGCTTGGACGGGCCGCTTTCATGGGGCTGTTCCACGCCGTATCCCTGTTCAACAGCGCCGGATTCGACCTGTTCGGCAATTACCGGAGCTATACGCCGTACGTCTCGGACCCCGTCGTCAACATCACCGCCATCCTGCTGGTGACGCTCGGCGGGCTCGGCTTCATCGTCATATCGGATCTGCTCGAATACCGGAAGCGCAGGCGGCTGTCGCTGCACTCCAAGGTCGTGCTCGCGACGAGCGGCGCGCTGCTAAGCATCGGCGCGGTCGTCATTTTCGTCTTCGAATTCACGAACGCGCTCGCGCCGCTCGGCTGGGACGGCAAGATCTGGGCGTCGTTGTTCCAGTCGGCCGCGCCGCGCTCGATCGGTGTCAATACGCTTGATATCGGCTCGCTGCGGCAGGCGACGCAATTTTTCCTCATTCTGCTCATGTTCATCGGCGCCGCGCCGGGATCGACGGGCGGCGGCATCAAAGTGACGACGTTCACGACGCTGGTCGGCGCCGTCATCGCGATGATGCGGGGCAAGGACGAGGTCGTCCTGTTCCGGTACCGGCTTGCGCGCGAGCGGATCTTCAAGGCGCTCACGATCACGATGATTTCGCTGGCGGTCGTCGTCGCCGTCACGATGGTGCTCTGCACGACCGAGGACCGGGCTTTCTTACGCATCCTGTTCGAGACGGTGTCCGCCTTCGGCACATGCGGACTCTCGACCGGCATTACACCGCAGCTCACCGACTTCGGCAAGCTGCTGCTCAGCCTGACGATGTTCGCCGGCCGGCTCGGCCCGCTTACCTTCGCCTATGCGCTCCGGCCGAAGGATGAGAAGGAGTTGTACCGCTATCCCGAGGGCAGAATTATTATCGGTTGACCCGGCTGAAATAAGACGCAATTTCGTCAATCCACAGCCGGAGCGACGGGCTCATGGCGCCGGGATCGGGATGGATGAGCGAAGTCGTCCGCTTCGTCTCCTCCAGCTCGGGCACCGGCATCGCGATCAGATCGTTGTCCTTGAGCAGCTGATCGCGGAGATACGACCGGGGAAGCAATGCCCCGGCGCGGCACGGATGCATGAGCCTGAGAATCGCTTCGAACGAATCGATCTCCATCCGGACGTCGGGCCGCAGCCCGTATTTCTCGAACAGAAGGTCGATCATCGTCCGATACCACGTGCCCTTGGCGAACAGAATCATCGGCATGCCGTCCAGATCGGCGATGCGCAGACCGGCGCCCGGAGCGGCGCCTGCGACGTACAGGCCGCGCGGCAGCACCAGCTCCAGATGGTCGTCGAACAGCGGCACGCAGCGGACCTGTGCGTCCTCTTCGATCATCGAAGCGATGAGGCCGAAGTCCGCCTTGCGCTCGCGGACGAGCGAGACGATTTCATGCGTCTTGCCCGTCACCGCCTTGATGTCCGCCTCCGGATGCGCGCCGGTCATCATCCGGATCAGTTCCGGCAGCGTCGTCTGCAGCGTCGTCAGGCTGGCGCCGATGAGCACGGTCGTCCTGCCGCCTTCGCGCTGGCCGCTGATCGTCTGCAGATAGCGGAAATGGCGCTGCCGCACTTCGACCGCGTATTCGTAGGTCGTCTGCCCGATGCGCGTCAGCTCGAGCCGCTTGCCCGCCCGGCGGAATAGCTGCACGCCCAGCTCCGCTTCGAGCTTCGCGATCTTGCGCGAGAGGGCGGGCTGCGACAGATTGAGCGCGGACGAGGCCTTGTTCAGGCTGGAATGTTCGACGACGGCCGCGAAGACCAGCAGCTCGTCGAGCATGGCCGGCACCTCCTTTTCTCATTTCATTTGACGGATTGTCAAGCTAAATGCGACAGCTCATCCATGAATGCTTCGTAAGCAGATTTCCAGTTCAGGCATTTTCGAGGGCGGTTGTTGATGAGGTGTATAGCCCTCGCAAGTTCATCGTCTGACACAGCGGCGAAATCATGTCCTTTGGGAAAGAACTCCCGCAGGAGGCCGTTGGCGTTCTCATTGGAACCACGTTGCCATGATGAGTAGGGATCTGCGAAGTAGACCTTGATGTTATGCGTATTTTCGAGTGCGGTATAACAAGCAAATTCTTTGCCGCGATCGGTTGTTGCCGTCTTGAAGGTCCCTTTCGGATACTGGCTTGCCGCTACGCCAAATGCGATCTCCATGGAATGGGCTGTGCGATCCGGCATTTTCACCGCAAGATAGAGCCGGGTTTTACGTTCGATGAACGTCGCGGCACAAGCCTTGCTCTTCCCTCGGCTTGACACAATGGTATCCAGTTCCCAATGACCGAAAGTGGAACGCTTGCGTACTTCTTTCGGGCGCTGACGGATGGGGGTGCCGACGAGGAAGCGTCCGCGTGTCTCCACGGGTTTGCGTCGCTTGCCCTTGTGGCGAAGCACCTGAGTCTCAGAGACGGTCAGCTTGCCAGCATATAGCCAGCGGTAGATCGTCTTGAAGCATACGAATGCTTGTCCTTCACATCGCCGCCTCTCTGCGATCTGCTCGGGCGACCAGGTCTGCTCCAGCTTCTCTTGCAGTTCCGCAGCCAGCTCGGATGTGAACTTGCCAGATGGCACACAAGCAGCTCTTCGCTCTTGATAGGCGTCTTGTGCGGGCGCGGCTTCATAGGACGCATTGACTTGCCCTCTACAGAGTTCACGGGCGATCGTGGAGTGATGGCGTCCAAGCTGTTTGCCGATCTTCCTCGTTGACCAGCCGAGTCGATGCAAAGCCTCTATTTGTCCGCGCTCAATTATGCTAAGATGGGAGTAGCTCATGAATGGATCCTCCTGTACGAATGGGTGTTTGGCGACTTCCATTTTACACGAATCCATCCATGGGCTCCTTTATTTTTTTCTGTCGCACTTCATATTACAATCCGTCATTTAATAAAATGAAGCGGCGGGGAAGAAACACTGTGCAACAACCCCCATGAATCCCGTTATGCATATTGGTTATTATACCTTATAAATAAACGGCAATTCCATTATAAGCGGAATACGAGTAGGATAGATTGTGGCGAAACGGTGACGGTGACGCACGGAGGCGTGAAAGACGCGTGCAACCGGCATGCATGCGGATGCATGTGCCTTCATGCGCCGTCCGTTGACGCTCCCCGGCACCGGGGGTACAATGGGTATGGTTTGGGAAGCATGTCCAGTCCGGAAAGGAGAACGCTTACGTCATGAGAACCAACTCGTTCTACACGCGCAGGCTGCATTCGCTGTTGGGGGTGATCCCGCTCTGCCTGTTCTTCGTCACCCACATGCTGACGAACTTCCAGGCTGCCGAGGGCGGTCCCGAGCGTTTCCGCAGCGCGGTGGAATTCATCAACAATTTGCCGATACTGCCCGTGCTGGAGTTCGTCCTCATCTGGGCGCCGCTCGTATTCCACGGCGTGTACGGCCTGTACGTCGCGTACCAGTCGAATCTGAATACGGGGCGGTACGGCTACGGCCGCAACTGGGCGTTCGCCCTGCAGCGGATCACCGGCGTGATTACCCTGATCTTCGTTGCATGGCACGTCTATGAGACGCGGATTCAGGTGATGCTCGGCAACATCGGGCACGACGATTTCGGACAAGTCATGCACGACATTGCGACGAACGGTCTGTCGTTCACCTTCTACACGATCGGGGTGCTGGCCGCGGCGTTCCACTTCGCCAACGGGCTGTGGGCATTCTTCGTCAGCTGGGGGATTACGGTCGGTCCGCGCGCGCAGCGCATCTCGTCTTACTTCTGGATGGGCGTATTCGTCATCGTGGCCGGCATGTTCCTTGCCGCGCTGATCTCTTTCCGTTCGGAAGCTTTTGCGGAAACGGCATCTGTCCTCACGCAGACCGCTATCGGATAACGACAGACAAGGAGCGATCGAATTATGGCCAAGAACAAAATCATCGTCGTCGGCGGCGGGCTCGCCGGTCTGATGGCGACCATCAAGGCGGCCGAAGCGGGCGTGCACGTCGACCTCTTCTCGCTTGTACCGGTCAAGCGTTCCCACTCCGTGTGCGCGCAGGGCGGCATCAACGGCGCGGTCAACACGAAGGGTGAAGGCGACTCGCCCTGGGAACACTTCGACGATACGATCTACGGCGGCGACTTCCTGGCGAACCAGCCGCCGGTCAAGGCCATGTGCGAAGCGGCGCCGGGCATCATCCACCTGATGGACCGGATGGGCGTCATGTTCAACCGGACGCCGGAAGGGCTGCTGGACTTCCGCCGGTTCGGCGGCACGAAGCACCACCGGACGGCTTACGCGGGCGCGACGACCGGCCAGCAGCTGTTGTACGCGCTGGACGAACAGGTGCGCCGCTGGGAGGTTGCCGGCCTCGTGACGAAGCACGAGCACTGGGAGTTCCTCGGCGCGGTGCTGGATGACGAGAATATCTGCCGCGGCATCGCGGCGCAGGATCTGCGCTCGATGGAGATCCACATTTTCCGTTCGGACGCCGTCATCCTGGCGACGGGCGGCCCGGGGATCATCTTCGGCAAGTCGACGAACTCGGTCATCAACACCGGCACGGCGGCGAGCGCCGTCTATCAGCAAGGCGTCTACTACGCGAACGGCGAGTTCATCCAGATCCACCCGACGGCGATCCCGGGCGACGACAAGCTGCGGCTGATGTCCGAGTCGGCGCGCGGCGAAGGCGGACGGATCTGGACGTACAAGGACGGCAAGCCGTGGTATTTCCTCGAGGAGAAATATCCGGCTTACGGCAACCTCGTGCCGCGGGACATCGCGACGCGCGAGATTTTCCACGTGTGCGTCGACCTGAAGCTCGGCATCAACGGCGAGAACATGGTGTACCTCGACCTGTCGCACAAGGATCCGAAGGAGCTTGACGTCAAGCTCGGCGGCATCATCGAGATCTACGAGAAGTTCATGGGCGACGACCCGCGCAAGATTCCGATGAAGATTTTTCCGGCCGTCCACTACTCGATGGGCGGGCTGTGGATCGACTACAACCACATGACGAACATCCCCGGCCTGTTCGCGGCCGGCGAATGCGACTATCAATACCACGGCGCGAACCGGCTCGGCGCGAACTCGCTGCTGTCGGCGATCTTCGGCGGCATGGTGGCCGGTCCGAAGGCGGTCGAGTACATCCGCGGGCTGGAGAAGACGGCCGAGGATCTTCCGTCGACCCTCTTCGACCGCGAGCTGAAGAAGCATCAGGACAAGTACGAGTCGATCCTGAAGCTGGACGGCACCGAGAACGCCTACCAGCTGCACAAGGAACTCGGCGAGTGGATGACGAACAACATGACGGTCGTCCGCTACAACGACAAGCTGCGCGAGACGATAGCCAAGATCAAGGAACTGAAGGAGCGCTACAAGCGCATCAACATCAACGACACCTCGCGCTGGAACAACGCCGGCGTCGCCTTCACCCGCCAGCTGTGGAACATGTTCGAGCTGGCCGAGGCGATGACGGTCGGCGCGCTGCTCCGCGATGAAAGCCGCGGCGCGCACTACAAGCCGGAGTTCCCCGAACGGGATGACGAGAAGTTCATGAAGACGACCAAGGCGAAATGGACGCCGGACGGTCCGGAGATCACCTACGAGGACGTCGACGCGTCGCTCATTCCGCCTCGGAAACGCGACTACACCACCGACAAGAAGAAGGGGGCGTGACGGACGATGGCGGAAACGATGACGGCACAGAAGACGGTCCGATTCATCATCACACGGCAGGACAGCCCGGATTCGAAGCCGTACACGGAGACGTTCGACATTCCGTACCGGCCGAACATGAACGTGATCAGCGCGCTGATGGAAATTCAGCGCAATCCGGTCAACGCCGAAGGCAAGAAGACGACGCCGGTCGTCTGGGAGTCGAACTGCCTGGAGGAAGTGTGCGGCGCCTGCTCGATGGTGATCAACGGCAAGCCGCGTCAGGCGTGCACCGCGCTGGTCGACAAGCTGGAGCAGCCGATCCGGCTGGAGCCGATGCGCACTTTCCCGGTCGTGCGCGACCTTGTCATCAACCGCGAGCGGATGTTCAACGCGCTGAAGCGCGTCAAGGCGTGGATCCCGATCGACGGCACGTACGACCTCGGTCCCGGCCCGCGCATGGCGGAATCGAAGCGCCAATGGGCCTACGAGCTGTCGCGATGCATGACGTGCGGCGTCTGCCTCGAGGCGTGCCCGAACGTCAACGAACGTTCGAGCTTCATCGGTCCGGCGCCGATCTCGCAAGTGCGCCTGTTCAACGCCCATCCGACGGGCGAGATGAACAAGGAAGAGCGGCTGGAAGCGCTCATGGAAGACGGCGGCATCGAAGGCTGCGGCAACTCGCAGAACTGCGTCCGCGTCTGCCCGAAGGGCATTCCGCTCACGACGTCGATCGCGGCGGTCAACCGCGACGTGACGAAACATATGTTCAAGAAGTGGCTGAACGCTTGACCCAAGCGTCCGCATACAACGAAGAACGCCCGGAAATCTTCCGGGCGTTCTTCGTTGATCCGGTTACATCCACTCGTCGCTCCAACGCTGGATCGATTGGATGACCGGTTCCAGCGCCTTGCCTTTGGGCGTCAGCTCGTATTCAATCCGCACGGGCATCTCGGGATAGACATTGCGCTTCACAATGTCCTGCGCCTCGAGCTCCTTCATGCGATCCGTCAGCATTTTGTCGCTCATATCCGGTATGAGTTCCTTGATTTCCTTGAAACGTTTCGGTCCGCCGAGCAGCACGTAGATAATGAGGCTGGTCCATTTCTTACCCAGAATCTCCGCCGCCGACTCGTATCTCGGACACATCCGTGAGTAATCCACCGGATTCACCCCGCTTTGCAATCTTTATTGTACCACGACAGATTGCAAAAAGTAAGGGAATCCGGCGCAAACGCCGCGATCAGGAGAGCTTCGTGGCGCGGACCGCGAAGGGAAGGGGCGCCGTGTGGACGACGGAGCCCGAGGCGGCAATTCCGCTCCAATGCGTGCAATATTCGCGCAGATCGCCGCGGTACACCAGCTCGAGCCGCGGCGACGATTCGAGATCGCACGGCTGCGTCAGCGCCGGCGGCTTGCGTGTAAGCGGCGCGCCCGCCGCGGCGAACAGATGCGCGACGAACTGCGAGCAGAAGAACTTGTCCGGCCGGCACCATTTGACACCGGCGGCGACCGCAAACAATCCGGCCAGGTTGTAGCCGTAGCGCGAAGATTCGCGGCGAAACCGGTCGAGCTCGGACAGCAGCTTGGCATAAGAGGTGCGGCCGAGCCGGCAGCGATAGATGGCGCAGGGCGTGTAGCGGCTCGCCTCGCGGATCAGGCTGCCCCACACCTGCTCGCGGACGAATCCTGCCCGCAGCGGATTGTTCGGATGCAGCCGTCCGAAACTGTACACCTCGTCCAGATCCGGATCGAGCGCCAGCGATGCGTGATTGAGGGGTTTTCCGGTCCAGCATCGAATGGAGCGGGAAAAAAGGGTTCCGGTATCCGTAAGAATGACATATACATGGGGCATCTCTCATCACCGCGTCCGTTTTTTTCCCATTTTAGACGGAACATGGACGACGGAGGAACGGCCCCGGGTACGGATTCGGACTGGACCGCGGTACGGTCGCCAAACCGGACTTCGGTCGGATGGGCAGGGTCGGAAGCAAATCTTACTGTTTTGTTACAAAATTGAAATGATCCTGTCACGGACCTTTTACATTCGGGGGTTATGATAATGGCAAGACCCCCTTTTCAATATACCCTGATTGGGACCGGCCGAACGCGGCAGGTCTCCTTTTTTTGTGCTTGAACCTCCTCAAAGCGGCACGGCGATGCGTTCTTTGCGGCGGAAGAAGACCCATTCCTTGAAGCCGATCTCCTTCAGCCGGGTGCGGACCCGATCCCAGTCTTCGGCGATCCGCCCGGGGCGATGCGAGTCGGAGCCGAACGTGACGTCGACGCCGAAATGGCGGGCGCGCTCGAGAATGTCGTCCGACGGATACCAGCCGCCGCACAGCTTCGTGCCGCCCGACGTGTTCACTTCGATGGCGACGCCGCATTTTGCGATCGTCTTCAGCGCGTCGTCGATCGCTTCAGCCGCCGGAATGTCGGAGAAATCCGGATAGTTGCCCTTCATCGCGTCGATGTGGCCGAGGATCTGGAACATGCCGGACTCCGCGGACAGGGCGATCATTTCGTAATAGTGGACCTTCTCCTCGATTTTCCGTTCCATGGACAGCCCTTTCCACCGGTTCTTGTTGAAAATGCTGACGCCGCGCGTAAAGTGGACGGAGCCGATGATGTAGTCGAACGGATAAGGCTCATAGGCTTTGCGGTAAATGTCCGCGTATTCGGGGAAGAAATCGGATTCGACGCCGAGCAGCACTTCGATCCTGCCCCGATATTTCTCCTTCAGGCGCAGCACTTCTTCGACGTATGCGGCAAACTCGCTGCGGGGCATCGCGACGCGGGGGTTCGGGTGATCTTCCGCATGGGCGAAGTACGGCGAATGGTCGGAAATGCCGATGACGTCCATGCCGGCCTCGAGGGCCGCCCGGATGTAGTCTTCAATGTCGCCTTCCGCGTGGCCGCAGCGGCTGTGATGCGTGTGCAGGTCGAATCGCACGCTCATGTCTCCTCCTTCGCGAATCAGCGGCAATCATTCGCTGCTGATGAATTGGTCTTCCGGCATGCCTTTGAGGTCGCTCAGGAATTGCTTCATGGCCGAACTCAGATATCGGCCCGCCTTGTACACGACGCCGACCGGATGGGTCGTCTCGAGCTCGCTGACCTTGATCAGGCGGAGCGTGCCGCGCCGCAGCTCTTCCGTGACGGACAACTTCGACACGATCGCCGCCCCCATGTTGATTTCAGCCATCCGCTTCACTTCCTCGCTGGAGGACAGCTCCATGACGATGCGCGGCTCGATATTGTACTTGCGGAACATCTGGTCGACGAACCGGCGGATGAGGGTGTCCGGCGTCAGCATGACGAACGGCACGTCCTTCAGCTTGTCCACAGTCGTGTACTTCACGTCCGCAAGGGGATGGCCCGGCGAGACGACGAGTTCGAAGGTGTCGTAATACAGCACCGAAGTCACCAGGTTCGGGTTCCGTTCGGCCAGATACGTGATGCCGATGTCGATGGTGCCGTTCTCGACGTTCGCCATCACTTGTGCAGACGGCATGGAGTAGATCGTGGTCTTGATGCGCGGGAACTGGTTCTGGAAATAGGACAGGACGCGGGGAAGAATCTGCATCGCGATGGACGAGGTGGTGCCGAGCACGATGTTGCCCTGCGGCGTCTCGCTGAGGTCGGCCAGCCGCTGCTTCAGCTCTTCGACGATCGCGAGTATCCGTTCGGCGTGCTCCAGGAACACCCGCCCCTGGTCGGTCAGCGTAACCGGCTGATTGCGATCGATCAGGACGGTCTTGAATTCATCTTCCAGGCTCTTGATCTGGGCCGATACGGCCGGCTGCGTCAGATTGAGCAGTTCACCCGCCTTGCGGAAACTCATCGTCTTGGAGATCGTGAGCAGGGTCTCCAACTGGCTGATGTTCATGTGCAGTTCCCCCCTTCGCGCACAAAAATGTAACGATGCTCACCATTTTATTATAGGGGATCGTCTTTCCGGGGGCAATTTCTGCCGGACGGCAGATTTCGCGGACGAATCTGCGGGCGCGCGGCAGGATTGAAGGCCGCGGCGTCGAAGTACAGACGAAGTCAGCGGCCTCTCGCTTGCCTGCCGGCCGCGGAAAGGGGATTTCATGAACCAACGACAAGTCCGGGCCTGGGTGACCTATGACTGGGCCAATTCCGCTTTCGCCACCACCATGATGGCGGCTGTCATGCCGGTCTTCTACGAGAGCGTGGCCGGCGCCGGCCTGGCGGAAGGGGCGGCCGCTTCCTACTGGGGCTATACGCAGACGATCGCCATGCTGTGCGTCGCGCTGCTGTCGCCCGTCCTCGGCGCGATCGCGGACTTCCGCGGATCGAAAGTGCGGTTCCTGTCCGTCTTCACTTTCGTCGGCGCCTTGTCCTGCCTGGCGTCCTTCTTCATCGGGGAAGGCGACTGGCTACTCGCGTCGCTGCTCGTCATTCTCGGCACGATCGGCTTCTCGGGCGGGAACACGTTCTATGACGCGCTGCTGCCCGATCTCGTACCCGAGCGGGAGCGCGACGTCGTCAGCGCCCGGGGATACGCGTTCGGATATATGGGCGGCGGCTTGCTGCTGGCGCTCAACATCGCGATGATCGAAGGCTGGGAGACGTTCGGTTTTCCGGACAAGACGACGGCCACCCAGACCGTCTTCGTCACCGTCGGCGTCTGGTGGATCGTCTTCGCGCTGCCGCTGTTTCGATCGGTGAAGGACCGGCCGGCCAACCGCTCGGTGCCGCTCTTCGCCGTCATCCGCACCGGCTTCGCGCGCAATCTGGCGACGCTGCGCCGCATCCGGCAGTACCCGGAGCTGGCGAAATACATGCTGGCCTACTGGTTCTTCAACGACGGGATCAATACGATCATCGTCATGGCGACCATCTACGGGGCGACGATCGGCATTGAGCAGACCGATCTGATTCTGGCGCTTCTCATCACGCAATTTGTCGGTTATCCGGCCACGATTCTGTTCGGGCGTCTGGCCGTGCGGCTCGGTTCCAAGAAAGCGCTGTACCTGTCGCTCGTCATCTATGTGCTGATCGTGATGCTGGGCTTCTTCATGACGACGGGGTTCCATTTCTACGCGCTTGCGATCATGGTCGGACTCGTGCAGGGCGGCAGCCAGGCGGTCGCGCGCTCGATCTACGCGAATCTGACCCCGCCGCCCAGGAGAGCCGAATTCTTCGGCTTCCTGGCGCTGTCGAGCAAGTTCTCGGCCAGCGCCGGCCCGTTCCTGTTCGGGCTCGTGGGCGCGCTGACGGGTTCGGTCAGGCTCGGCATTCTGGCCGTGCTCGCCTTCTTCGTCATCGGGATCCTGCTGCTGATGCTGGTCAATCTGAACAAGGGGCGGGAAGAAGCGCTCGCCGGCGAGAGCGGGGACGCGGGCGGCGCCGCAACCATGGCTTGAGCGGCCATGAACGAAGGGCTTGCGGGACGAATCGCTCGTCCGCGCAAGCCCTTTCGACGTTTAAAGCCAATTCTTCCTCCGGAACAGGTAGAACATGCCGAAGCCGACGACGAGCATCAGGCCGAGCAGCCCGTAGGCCGCCCATCGGTAGTGCGCTCCCGGCAGGTTGTCGACGTTCATTCCGTAGATGCCCGTAATGAACGTCAGCGGCATGAAGATCGTCGTCAGCGCCGTGAAGACGCGCATGATCTCGTTCGCCCTTCCGGCCAGACTCGATTGGTACGCTTCGCGCAGGTTGCCGATCAGGTCGCGGTAGGTGTCGAACGCTTCCGCGATTTTGACGGCGTTCTCGTGAATGTCCCCGAAGTAGTGCTGCAGCTGATTGTCGATCAGTTTCAGATCCCGCTTGTTGAGCGCGTGCAGCAATTCCTTCTGCGGCCCGAGCGCCTTGCGCAGCCACAGTATTTCGCTTCGCAGGTTGATGATCTCCTCGAGATGGCTCTTCTTCGTATGCATCAGGATGTCTTCTTCCAACTGGTCGATCCGCGTCTCGATCCGGTCGCCGACGAGGAAGTAGTTGTCCACGACCCGGTCGATCAGGTGATACAGGAAAACATCGGGCTGATCGACCTGCTCCTGCAGTAAAATCGGCTTCACCGACCGCAGCTCGTTGATCTTCTGCCGCGTGACCGTAATGATGTAATGCCGGCCGAGAAAAATGTTCAGCGCCCGCAGGAAAATTTCCTCATCGTCGAAACGGATGCTGTTGATGACAATAAAATAATGCCCTTCATGCACTTCCAGCTTCGGCCGCTGCTCCTCTTCGCTGAGGCAGTCCTCCACTTCGAGATCGTGCAGCCCGAACAGCGGCTGCAGCGATGCCAGTTCGTCGACGTGGGCGTCAATCCAGTAGAATCCTTCGCTCGGCGGCGACACCGCTTCGCGGACGTCTTCGATCAGCGTGAAGACGCCTTTGCGCACCAGTCTCGTTTTCATTCCGCTCGCTCCTTTTCCGCAGGTTGAGGCGTCCCGGGGGAACGCCGGTTGCCGCCGGAAGCGCGCGGATGAAACGTCAGTCCATGACCGATGCGTCCGGACGGACGTTCCGCGCCGCGGATTCGGATCCGGCGGCGTAACCGATATGCTTCATGTGACATATATCCGGTCCTTCACTGCCCATTCTGCCGATTCCGCCTCCTTTGCGCGATCTGCCGCCGGACAGCATTCGTCCGGGGTGTCAATCCTTGTCTAGTATACTCCCGGCCAAGCCTCCGATACAAGCGGAAATCTCGGACCCGGGCGGGTCAGAAGGGAAAATGGGCTTGTCCGCGCTTCGAAGCCCGGCGCGGCGGGCGCAGCGCCGGATTTCTTGACGCCGCAAGCGGAATACGCTAAAGTATAGATAATCAATTTCAGACACAACCGAATAGACCACTTTCTTATCAAGAGCAGGCGGAGGGACTGGCCCGATGAAGCCCGGCAACCGGCGTTCAGCACGGTGCTAATTCTTGCGGAAAATGTGATGTTTTCCGAGAGATGAGGAAGGCGGGTGACTTTAGACATTCGGCCCTTTCTCGATCGGGAAAGGGCCTTAAACATGCCGCCAAGATGCGCTCCGCGACAGTGGTCGAACCGATTGAAGGAGTGATCTGCAATGCCGATCAAGGTGCCTGACAATCTCCCGGCCAAGGAGATTCTGGCTGAAGAGAATATCTTTTTCATGGACGAGACTGTCGCGTTCCACCAGGACATTCGTCCGCTCCGCATCGCCATCCTGAACCTGATGCCGACGAAGGAGACGACGGAGACGCAGCTGCTTCGCCTGATCGGCAACACGCCGCTGCAGGTCGAGGTGGTGCTGCTTCATCCGAAGACGCACGTGTCCAAAAATACGTCGGCCGAGCATCTGGCGACATTCTACAAGACGTTCGACGAGATTTCGGCCCAGTATTACGACGGCATGATCATCACCGGCGCGCCGGTCGAGCATCTGCCGTTCGAGGAAGTCGATTATTGGGAAGAATTGAAGGCGATCATGACCTGGTCGCGCCGCCACGTCACCTCGACGTTCCACATCTGCTGGGGCGCCCAGGCGGGGCTGTACCACCATTACGGCATTCCGAAGTACCTGCTGCCCGAGAAAGTGTTCGGCGTCTTCCCGCACACGGTGACGAAGCGGAACGTCCCGCTGCTGCGCGGGTTCGACGAATTGTTCTACGTTCCGCAGTCCCGCCATACGGAGGTGAGGCAGGAGGACATCGAGAAGGTCGGCGATCTCGAGATTCTGTCGAGCTCGGAGGAATCCGGCGTCTACATCGTCGCATCCAAGGACGGCCGGCAGATCTTCGTGACCGGGCATTCGGAATACGATCCGCTGACGCTCAAATTCGAGTACGAACGCGACAAGGCGAAGGGGCTCCGGATCAACGTGCCGAAGAACTATTTCCCGAACGACGACCCGACGCGCATGCCGCTCTCTTCGTGGCGTGCGCATGCCAACCTGCTGTTCTCGAACTGGCTGAACTACTACGTTTACCAGCAGACCCCGTACGAGCTGGGAGCAGGCATATAGTCATCCGTGTCGATCGCAGAACGCCGTCTCGGGCTCCGGCACGGCCTGGAGTCGTGCGGCGACTTTTTCAATCAATACATGATTAAGGAGCTCTGAATGATGAGAATTGAAAGCCGTTTGGCGCAAATCGGCTCGGTCAAGGAGCCCGTCACCGGGGCGGTCAGCTATCCGATCTATCAAGCCACCGCCTTCCGCCATCCCAAGCTCGGCCAAAGCACCGGATTCGACTATGCCCGGACGAAAAGCCCGACCCGCAAGGTGCTCGAGGAAGCGGCGGCCGAGCTGGAATCCGGCGACGCCGGGTTCGCCTGCAGCTCGGGGATGGCGGCGCTGCAGACGATCTTCGCGCTGTTCTCGCAAGGCGACCACCTGCTGGTGTCGCTGGACCTGTACGGCGGCACGTACCGGCTCATTGAACAGGTCATGTCCCGCTTCGGCGTGACGGCGTCGTACCTTGATACGAACAACATCGAAGCGCTCGAGGCGAACCTGAGACCGAGCAGCACGAAGGCGGTGCTGGTCGAGACGCCGACGAATCCGCTCATGATGATCACCGATCTGGCGCGGGTCAGCGAGTGGGCGAAATCCCGCGGGCTGCTCGTCATCGTCGACAACACGCTGCTGACGCCGTTCTTCCAGCGGCCGCTGGAGCTCGGCGCGGACATCGTGATCCACAGTGCGACGAAATATTTGGCCGGCCATAACGACGTGCTTGCCGGACTGATCGTGACGAAGGGCAAGGAGCTGTCCGAGCGGATGGCTTTCCTGCACAACTCGATCGGCGCGGTGCTCGGTCCGCAGGATTCCTGGCTGCTCATGCGCGGCATGAAGACGCTCGCGCTGCGGATGGAGCGCCATCAGGCGAATGCGAGCCGCATCGCCGAATTTCTGCTGGAGCATCCGCTTGTGACGGATGTGTATTATCCGGCGCTGCCGCACCATCCGGGACATGAGATCCAGAAGCGGCAATCGTCGGGGAATACGGGCATTTTCTCGTTCAAGCTCAAAGATGCCCGCCTCGTCGAGCCGGTGCTGCGCCATGTGAAGTTGATCGCGTTTGCGGAGAGCCTCGGCGGCGTCGAATCGCTCATGACGTATCCGGCCGTCCAGACGCACGCGGACATTCCGGAGGAAATCCGGCGCGCGGTCGGCGTGGACGACCGGCTGCTCAGGCTGTCGGTCGGCATCGAGCATTGCGATGATCTGATCGAAGACCTCGGACAGGCATTGGAGCAGGCAGCAAGAGAGACGGAGGTATGACGCACATGACAAACGGACATCGGTATGATTTTGATCGGATCATCGACAGGCGCGGCACGTCGTCGCTGAAATGGGACCAGCTCGAAACGCTGTTCGGCGGCGAGGATGTGCTGCCGCTGTTCGTCGCGGACATGGACTTCGAGGCGCCGCGGGAAGTTGTCGAAGCGATTGTCGAGCGGGCGAAGCGCGGCGTCTACGGCTACACGATCCGAACCGAAGGGTATTACGAAGCGGTCACCGGCTGGCTCGAGCGCCGGCACGGCTGGGCGATCGAGCGCGAATGGCTCGTGTCCTCGCCCGGCGTCGTGCCGGCGCTCGCCGCGGCGATTCACGCGTTCACGGAGCCGGGCGACGGCGTCATCCTGCAGTCGCCGGTCTATTATCCGTTCTACGATGTCATCCGCGCCAACGGCCGGACCATCGTGGACAATCCGCTGCGCATCGAGGACGGTGTCTACCGGATCGACTTCGATTTGCTCGAGGAGCAGGCGAAGAGCGCGAAACTGATGCTGCTCTGCAGTCCGCACAACCCCGGCGGCCGGGTCTGGACGGCGGACGAGCTGAAGCGGATCGGCGATATCTGCCTGAGGCACGGCGTCATCGTCGTGTCCGACGAGATCCATCACGATCTCGTCTTCGCGCCGCACAAGCATGTGCCGTTCGCCAGCCTCGGTCCGGAATACGCGGAGCGTTCCATCACCTGTATCGCGCCGAGCAAGACGTTCAACCTTGCCGGGCTGCAGGCGGCGGCGGCGATCGTGCCGGGCGCCGAGCTGCGCCGGGCGTTTCTGCGGACCGCCCGCCTCGGATTGTCGATTCACATGGACAGCTACTTCGGCGTGACCGGCATGGAGACGAGCTACCGGTACGGCGAGCCGTGGCTGGAGCAGCTGCTCGTCTATCTGCGGGAGAACCGGGATGCGCTCGTCGCGTTCTTTGAGGACCGGCTGCCGGAGCTTCGGGTCATGACGCCGGAGGCGACCTACCTGGCATGGGTCGACTGCCGCGCAATCTCGGACGATCCCGCCGAACTGAAGAAACTGATGTACAGAGAAGCGCGTGTCGCGTTCAGCGAAGGATCGGTGTTCGGCAAGCAGGGAGCGGGCTGGCTGCGGATCAACTTCGGCTGCCCGCGCGCGGTGCTGCTCGAGGCGCTCGAGCGGTTCGCCGCGGCGGCTCGGCGCCGGTTGGACGCGCGGTAAGCGGCGTGTCGGGCGCCGGCCGGGGCGCAGCTGACGCGCTGAAGGCTGCGCGCGGCAAAGCGCGGTGCCGGCTGACGCATGGGAAGGCGCGGCAATGGCCGGACGCGCGGCAGGCGCGGCGGCACGCCGCCCGCCCGCGTGACGCGGTCGGCCTGCGCGGGGCATGCCGCAGGCCCGCGGACAAGGCGCCGGCCTACGGGGCAAGCCGCAGCCCATGGGGTGCATTTGTGCACCCTATTCGGGCAGATTACGCAGCCAACGGCCAATAAGGTGCAAATCTGCACCAAATCTTGCCTTGCTGATGCCGGCCGGGCTGATTCTGGTGCATTTGCGCACCATATTCGACGGTTCGGCAAATCCGAGGGGAAATCTGGTGCATTATTGCACCAGATAGAGCCGCACCGAATCTTTGCAACGGGTCTGTCAGTCGACGTGACAGACCCGTTTGTGTTACGATGATAGGGACAACGTACATGCGGCCGGATCGGCCGGCCTGGGATGAGGAGGGTCCGGGAAATGAGCCAAGTGGACCGCATACTGGACAAAGCGCTGAAAGGCGGAAGACTCGGCCTTGAAGAGATCGTGACGCTGTTCGAAAGCGACGAAATCGAGAAGATGGGCGCAGTCGCGGACACGATCATGAAGCGATTCCATCCGGAACCGATCACGACGTTCGTCGTCGGCCGGAACATCAATTATTCGAACATCTGCGACACCTACTGCCGGTTCTGCGCGTTCTACCGTGCGCCGGGATCGCCGGAGGGCTACGTGCTGCCCAACGAGACGATTTTCCGGAAGATCCAGGAGACGGTGGATGTCGGCGGGACGGAAATTTTGATGCAGGGCGGCACCCATCCGGATCTGCCGTTCTCGTACTACCTTGACCTGCTGCGCGAGATCAAGAAACGGTTCCCTGGCATCACGATGCACTCGTTCTCGCCGGCCGAAATCCGCAAGATGCAGCAGGTATCGGGCGGGCTCTCGCTCGAGGAAGTCGTGCGCCAGCTGCATGAAGCCGGCCTCGATTCGCTGCCGGGCGGCGGCGCGGAGATTCTCGACGACCGGACGAGGCTCAAGATCAGCAAGCTCAAAGGCTCGTGGACCGAATGGATGGACGTGATGAAGACGGCCCACCGGATCGGCATGAACACGACGGCCACCATGGTCATCGGGTTCGGCGAGTCGATGGAGGAGAGGGCGCTGCACCTTCTCCGCGTCCGCGACGCGCAGGACGAATGCATCCGGAACGGCTACAAATCGGAAGGCTTCCTCGCGTTCATCCCGTGGACGTTCCAGCCGGACAACACGAACCTGAAGCGGGAGAAAGCGACGCCCGAAGAGTACCTGAAGACGCTGGCGATCAGCCGCATCGCCCTCGACAACATCAAGAACTTCCAGTCGTCCTGGGTGACGATGGGGCCGGAGATCGGCAAGCTGACGCTCAGCTACGGCTGCAACGATTTCGGCAGCACGATGATCGAGGAGAACGTCGTCTCGGCGGCCGGCACGACGCACAAGGTGAACATCGCCCTCATCCTCGATCTGATCCGCCAGGCGGGCAAAATCCCGGCGCAGCGCAACACGCGCTACGAAATTTTGAAAGTTTACCACGAGTCGGAAGGCGTAAGCCGCGACTTCGTTATGCAGAACTGAACGGCTGTCCCGAGCCCGGTTTTCCGGCGCGCGGGGCTTTTTTTTGCCTCAAATTTCTATCCGTGCCGCTCCCTTCTTCGTATATCCGCCGATGGGCGGCCATATACTGTTGTCAAGGAAAGGAGTGGGCCCATGGAGATCTTCGAGGTCAGGTTATCCGCCGCATCCGAAGACAAGCTGTCCGAGCTCACCCGTTGTCTGACCGAATCCTTCGCGGATTTACATATAGACGGACGTCTGGAGACCGTTCCGGCGCACGGCCTGATCGTCTTCCGCTGCGCGGACGGCGCGCCGGATGAGAAGGAACGGATGGCCATCCACAGCCGCGCTGCCGAAGGCATGGCCGAGTATGTGCTGACTGCGGTCGAACCGGAACTGATCCGGATCATGATCCGCAAATATTACCCGTGCGGCGATGACGATCTGGAACGCATCGCGGCGCTGTGCATGCAGATGCTCGGCTCGCAGCCGGTCCGGTCAGACGGTTCGGCGAAAGAAAACGGCCCGCTCACGACTGACGCCATCATCAACCGATCCGCCCGTTTGTCCAGTGCCCCCGCACAATCACGCAACGGACAACCGGCCGGCCCGGAGAACGCGGATGCATCCGTCAAGGCCGGCCGCACCTCAGTCCCCAAGGCGGACGCCACCCTGGAGTCCTCCGGCATGGAGCCTGACTTGGCCCGTCGCAGGCGCAAAAGACACATTGCGTCGGAACTGTTCGCTTACCTGCAGGAGCGGCCGTCGCTCCATCTGGAGGGCTACATCACGTTCCGGCTGGACAAGTATTGGGAAGAGCTGGCCGAGGCGGCGGAAGCCGCGGTCGACGAGTTCGTGATGGACCGCCAGTACCGGGAGTTCATCGGGCTGCTCAACGAATTCGTCGGGCTGCAGCAGCCCAAGGTGTCCTCGGTCAATCTGGTGCTCAAGGCCGACGGCGGCTTCGCGCTGTACGACGAGTCGTTCCGTCCGATGGATCCCGGAGAAGGCGGGCGACTCACCCTGGAACTGACGGATGAGGAGCTGAACGTCGAAGACATGGTCGTCAGCTGTCTGATCGCGATCTCGCCCCGGGAAATCACGCTGCACGCCCGTGATCCGGAACTGCCGGTCGTGCGGACGATCGAAGCGATTTTCGCCGAGCGGGTGACCGTCTGCGCGGGCTGCCGCTCCTGCCGTCCGCTGACCGGCGCCGCTTTGAATTGACCGCTTCCGCGGACGGAAAAAACTCCGCGCTTCTCGCTTGACCGTGCCGAATGCCGGGAGTATAATGATGTGCAACGGCGACGACGAAGACATGTTCTCGTCAACCGGCACGGTACAGAGAGAGGGAACACGGGCTGCAATTCCCTCCCGGAGCCAGACGGGAATACCCCTTCATCAGCCGTGCGGTTGAACGGGCCTTGCCCCAGTATGCCGCACCGGGTCATCTCCGTTACGGGATGCTTGAGGCGGACGTCCGCCCCGATTCGCATGGCATTCGGGACACGGCGGCCGCGAACAAGGGTGGAACCACGGGCAGACAAGCGCTCGTCCCTTTCGGGACGGGTGTTTTTTATTTTTCGAAGGAGGTTGCCAAACATGTCGATTCGCATCACGTTTCCGGACGGCGCGGTAAGGGAGTATGCCGCGGGAACGACCGTCGAGGAAGTGGCGGGCTCGATCAGCCCGGGATTGAAGAAGAACGCCGTCGCGGGCAAGGTGAACGGCAAGCTCGTCGACGTCTACGCGCCGATTGAGGAAGACGCGACGCTCGAGATCGTCACGCCCGATTCGCAGGACGGCCTCGAAATCATGCGGCACAGCACGGCGCACCTGATGGCGCAGGCGCTCAAGCGGCTGTACGGCGGGAAGAACGTCAAGCTCGGCATCGGGCCGGTCATCGAGGACGGTTTCTATTACGATGTCGATCTGGACCGTCCGATTTCTTCCGACGATCTGGAGGCAATCGAGAAGGAGATGGCCAAGATCGTCGCCGAGGATCTGCCGATCCGGCGCCGCGTCGTGAGTCGCGAAGAAGCAATCAGGATCTACGAGGAGCTGGGTGACCCGCTCAAGCTCGAGCTGATTCATGACCTGCCGGAGGACGCGGTCATCACGATCTACGACCAGGGCGAGTTCTTCGACCTGTGCCGCGGGCCGCACCTGCCGTCGACCGGGCGGATCAAGTCGTTCAAGCTGCTCAGCGTCGCGGGGGCGTACTGGAGAGGCGACTCCCGGAACAAAATGCTCCAGCGCATCTACGGCACGGCGTTCCCGAAGAAAGCGCAGCTCGACGAATACCTCCATCTGCTGGAAGAAGCGAAGAAGCGCGACCACCGCAAGCTCGGCCGCGAGCTCGGCATGTTCACGTTCTCGCGGGAAGTCGGCCAGGGGCTGCCGCTCTGGCTGCCGAACGGCGCGAAGCTGCGCCGCACGCTGGAACGGTACATCGTCGACCTCGAAGAGCGCCTCGGCTATCTGCACGTTTACACGCCGGTGCTCGCGAACGTCGAGCTGTACAAAATTTCCGGCCACTGGGACCATTACCATGAAGACATGTTCCCGCTGATGAAGCTGGACAACGAAGAGCTGGTGCTGCGCCCGATGAACTGCCCGCACCACATGATGGTGTACAAGAGCGACATGCGCAGCTACCGCGATCTGCCGATCCGGATCGCCGAGCTCGGCACGATGCACCGCTACGAAATGTCCGGCGCGCTCACCGGCCTGCACCGCGTACGCGCCATGACGCTGAACGACGCCCACATCTTCTGCCGGCCGGATCAGATCAAGGAAGAGTTCGCCCGCGTCATCCAGCTCATCCAGCAGGTGTACAAAGATTTCGGCATCACGGAATACCGGTTCCGGCTGTCGTACCGGGATCCGAAGGATACCGAGAAATATTATCCGGACGACGCCATGTGGGAGAACTCGCAGCGCATGCTGAAAGAGGTCGTCGAGGAGCTCGGGCTGCCGTATTTCGAAGCGGAAGGCGAAGCGGCGTTCTACGGACCGAAGCTGGACGTGCAGATCAAGACGGCACTCGGCCGCGAAGAGACGCTGTCCACGGCGCAGCTGGACTTCCTGCTGCCGGAACGGTTCCAGCTCGAATATATCGGCGAAGACGGACAGAAGCATCGCCCGGTCGTCATTCACCGCGGCATCATCAGCACGATGGAACGGATGACCGCTTTCCTGCTCGAAAACTTCGCGGGGGCGCTGCCGCTCTGGCTGTCTCCGATTCAGGCGCGCGTCATTCCGGTCTCGCAGCAATTTGACGATTATGCGCAGAAGACGACCGAGCGGCTGAAGGAAGCGGGCATCCGCGCCGAAGCGGACCTGCGCAACGAGAAGTTGGGCTATAAAATCCGCGGCGCGCAGCTCGAGAAAATTCCGTACATGCTCATCGTCGGCGAGAAAGAAGCGACCAGCGACGCCGTCTCCGTGCGGAAGCGAGGCGAAGGCGACATCGGCGCCAAGTCCGTCGCCGAGACGATCGACATGCTGCTGGAGGAAATCCGCACCCGCAAAGTGTAAAACCGCGTGTGCACCGCCTGCATAATTCAGAAGGCATCGGGGCAACCTCCGAATAGGGAGGAGATTCGACTCGATGTCGACAGCATCTGGTTTATCGCGTTGTCGTTCTGCGGCGCTTCGGCTCGCGGCAGCCGCCGCTGTGGCCATCGCCGCCGTATGCGCGCCGGTCGCCCCGGCAGCTTCCGCACCGGCATCATCCGCCGGAACCGCGGACTCCGAGGCGGGAGACGCGGAAGCCGGCAGGTTCGAATCCGTCGTCGTCACGGCGACCGGCTATACGGCCGGAGTGGAATCGACCGGCAAGCGGCCGGGCCAGCGCGGTTACGGCATCACGTATTCCGGAGTCAAGGTGAGGCGCGGAATCGTCTCAACGATCGCCGCGGACCCGAAGGTTTTCCCGATCGGCACCCTGCTGTACATTCCCGGTTACGGGTACGGCGTCGTCGCCGACACCGGCAAGGCGATCAAAGGCCATCGCATCGACCTCTATTTCGAGACGCCGAGCCAGGTTTACCGCGAGTGGGGCAAGCGGACCGTCAAAGTCGAAGTGCTCAAGCGGGGAAGCGGCAAACTGACCGAAGCGCAGCTTGCCGAACTCGGCCGCGCGGTTGCGGCCGGTCAATGGATTCCCGTCGCGAAGCGCGAAACTTGATACCTGCGTGACATATCCCGTTGCCATCGGCGGCGGGATTTGATTTTTTTCGGGGGCAGTGGACAAATCATGTCCTTCGGTACTCGTATTTGCCACTGTTCCGTGGTAAGATGTATTGTGCGGGTAAGGGGTTTGTAAAAAATTTCCTAAGGATGTGCGGTGCCATGTCCATGAACGGGAACGGCGGGCAGATGGCGGGCATTCTGGATCCGCAGAAAGAAGCGGAACTGGTGGAGTTGTACAACCAAATGATTCGCGTTGCCTACGCGAACGTGTACAACAAGTCCGACGCGCTCGATGTCGTCCAGGAGGCATGGGTCAAAATGCTGGCCAAGCGCGCCACGCTTCGCGAATCGGACAAGCTGGCCGCTTGGGCCAAGGTGATCACGCGCAATGTCGCGGTGAACGTGAACCGGGTAGCAGCCCGCACCCGGACATGGGATGATGCGGATCTCATGCGGGCTGCCGGAGAGCGGGCGGACCGGGCGGAAGAGCTGATGACGGAAATCTCGGAGCTGCTGGGGCAGCTCGAGCCCGCGGCGCGCACATTGTTTCTCTACAAATATTATTACGGCCTCAAAGATCAGGAGATCGCCAACGCCATGTCGATGCCGGTCGGAACGGTGAAAGCGAAAATCCACCGGGCGCGGGAAAGACTGAAAAAAGCGCGGCTCGCGGACCTGGAGTTGAGGAGCGAAGGTCGGTCGGTTTAAATCGGTTTTGCAATCGCATACATAAGAAAAAGGTCATTTTTGTCACGTGAGTGCAAACTTTATGACAGAGGATCTGACTAATTAATGTCAGATCCTTATTTATTTCTCGCCAAAGTTTAAATATAATGTTATAAAAACTTACATAATTTTTGGGGGGATGCGGATGAGCTCAATTCGACATTGGTGGAACCGGGCGGCCATCGATCCGGATAAACCTTCGGCGTTCCGGTCCGCGGAACATGAAGAAAAAGTGTCGCAGCTGATCCATGAATCGCTGGTCATCTCCGACCGGATGCAGGCTGCCGTGGAAGAAGTCAATCTGGCGGCCCTCGAATTGTCGGAGATTGCCAACCGTTCCCGGGCGCAGGAGGAGCGGCTGCGCAAGCTGGGCCGGCAGGCGGTGGACCGGATCGAAGAGACGTTCGCCGCGCTTCAGACGGTCGAGGCGCGGGCGGAGGAAATCAAGGACAACATGCTCCGCACGAGCGAACAGAGCCGGGAGGTGAGCCGGGTCGTCGTCGATGTCTGCCTTTCGCTGGTGAACACCGACGAAGTCATGAACGACCTCGGCCGCCACAACCGGACGATGGAGCAGCGGATTGACGATCTGATATCGCAGATGTCGCGCATCGGCGAGATCAACGCCTTCCTCCAGGAGATCGTGACGCAGACGTCGCTGCTCGCGCTTAACGCTTCGATCGAGGCGGCGCATGCGGGCGAGTACGGGCGCGGCTTCGCCGTCGTGGCGCAGGAGATCCGCAAGCTGGCGGAACAGAGTCATGAATCGCTTCGGAGGTCCGGCGGCATCGTCAGGGAGATCGAGGAGGGCGTGCGGCAGGTCGTCTCGTCCGTCAGGGAGGAGAAAACGGCGGTGCAGCGCGGCATTTCCGAGAAGACGCAGACCAAGGCGCGGATGGACGATATTTATGCCCGCATCGCCCGGCTCGATCCGCTCGTATCCTTCGCGGCGCAGGCGAGCGCCGAGCAGTCCGCGCTCACGGCGGGGGTGACGTCGATGCTCAAGGAAGCCGCGGATGCGATGGGGCTGACCGTGCGGAGCGTCGACGAGACGCTGGAGCTGACCGCCGAGCAGCGGAAGCAGATCGCGAAGCTGGATCGGGTACGGGAAGATCTCGGCCGGAACTCGCGGGCGCTCTACGCGGCGATCCAGGAAGTCGGATTGCGCCGCGAATCCGGCGCGTCCGATCTCCCGATCGAACCGATGATCGAATGGCTGGCATCGATTGCCGCGCAGCCGTCGATCCGCTCGCTGGATGAGAAGGTGCATGCGTCGACGCTGAAGGCGCTCATCGAAGCGAAGCCGGAGATCGAGGCGATCTGGTCGAACCGCGCGGACGGCTCGTTCATCTTCTCCTTCCCGGAAGCCGGGCTGCTCAACGCGCGCGGAAGGGAATGGTGGAAGCGGGCGATGGAAGGCAGCACGTACACTTCCGAAATCTACGTTTCCGCCATCACGAAACGTCCCTGCCTGACCATCTCGATGCCGATTCCGGACGACCAGGGCAAGCCGGCCGGCGTCATCGGCATCGACATCCGGTTGGAACAGGCCGGGCAGGCGCGGCCGCGGGCGGCCGGCGGCTGAAGGCTTCAACCTGAATATCCCAGTCCGGCAGGCGGCTCGGTCTCCAGACCGAGCCGCCGTTCATTCGCGGGGTCCTTCCCGGCATGTCAAGATTCCATGTATACTGGACGTACCACATAAGCAGCAGGAGAGATGGACATGAACATGAAAATATTCGGGCGGGTCTTCTGGGGGCTGGTGCTGCTCGCCATCGGCGGCCTGTTCCTGCTACGGCAACTGAATCTGCTCCCTTTCAATTTCGATATCGGATTTCTGTTCTCGACGTTCTGGCCGATCATTCTGATCGCCATCGGCTTGCAGAGCCTGGTCAGCGGCGGCGGCTGGTGGGGCATGATCCTGGTCGGGCTCGGCGCGTTCTTCCAGCTTCAGAATCTGAATTTCATCCATTTGTCGCTCGGCGAAGTGATCCGGTATGGCTGGCCGGTGCTGCTGATCATCTGGGGGCTCAACATGATTTTTCGGCCGGGAAGGAAGAAGAGAAGCGAAGTCGGCTGGCAATCGTATCCGCCGAAAACGGGAGGTCCCTACCATGGCGGCGAACGCCCGGTTCCGCCTCCGCCTCCGCTCCATCCGAATCCGCTCGACCTCGATTACGAGCCGCCGAAAACCGGTGACACCGGCGCGGACGGACACGCCGGGACAAGCGGGCATCATGGAGCGGGCGGGCATCACGGTCCAAGCGGCTGGAACGGCGCGGGCGGCTGGAACGGTCCGGGCGGCAGACCGAAACATGCGGCGGATGACGATCGGCCGGACTGGATGCCCAACCTGAACGCCGAGAACCGGAGCGGTTTCATCGGCGACATCCACCTCGGCGGCGACTACTGGGAGCTGCGGCCGATGAACATTTCGCTGTTCATCGGGGATACGGTGCTCGATCTGACGAAAGCCCAGATTCCGCTCGGCGAGACGCGCATCAACGTTTCTTCGTTCATCGGCGACGTCAAGGTGTTCGTGCCGAACGACCGCGATCTGGGCGTCAGCGTCACCTCCAATTCGTTCATCGGGGATACGCGGGTGCTGGATCGGCATGAGGGCGGATTTTTCAAGAACGTGAAGTTCGAGACGCCTTATTATCATGAAGCGGACAAACGGATCCGGCTGATCGTCAGCTCGTTCATCGGCGACGTCCGCATCGTGAAGGTGGGATAATCGCCGATGTTGACCCGGATATGGCGCAGCAGCAAGTGGGAGCTGATTCTCATCGTGCTCGGGTCCTCGCTGATCTCGACGGTCATCGCGGCCGTCGGCACGTTCTATGCGGAGGCGGTGCTTCCGCCGGGCGACTGGCGTTCGGCGGCGGCGGCCGCTTTCGTGCTGGTGAACATCGCGATCGGCTACTGGGCGGCGCAGCGGATTCAGCGGCGCATCGACGCCCTTCACTTCGCGATCAAGCAGGCGGTAAACGGCAATCTTGCCGTCCGCATCCCGGAAGACAGCGCGCGTTCGTTCGCGCCGGTCTATCGGGATTTCAACGAGATGGCGGCCAAGCTCGAGGAGCGGCTGCAGCTTCTGCAGCGCATGGGCGAAGAGCAGGTGATGCGGGAGGCGGCATCCAATGAAGCGGCCGTACTGGAGGAGCGCAAGCGGCTGGCCCGGGATCTGCACGACACGGTCAGCCAGCAGCTGTTCGCCATCCATGTGTCGGCGTCGTCGCTGCCGAAGCTGCTGGAGATCAATCGCGAGCGAGCGGAAGAAGTGATGCGGCAGCTCATCGAGATGTCGAACTCGGCGCAGCGGCAGATGCGCGGGCTGATTGCGCAGCTCCGTCCGCTCGAGCTTGAAGGCCGTTCGCTCCGCGAAGCGCTCGAGAAATGGTTCCCGGATTACTGCCGGCAGAACGGGCTGCAGGGCGAGCTGCGCTGGGACATCGACAGCCCGCTCTCGGAAGCGAAGGAGCATCAGCTCTTCCTGATCATCCAGGAAGCGATGGCGAATATCGTGAAGCATGCCGAAGCGCAGCGGGTGCAGCTGCACGCGACGGAGACGGAAAGGCAGTATGCGGTCACCCTGCAGGATGACGGCGCGGGATTCCGGACCGATCAGGTGAAAGCGGGATCTTACGGACTGACGACGATGCGCGAACGGGCGCAGAAGCTCGGGGGCGATACGGAAATCATCAGCAAGACCGGCTCCGGCACGCGCATCCGCGTCACGATACCGAAGTACGGAAACGAAGAGAGGGAGACGCATGGGTGAAACGGCTGAATACCGCATCATGATAGTGGACGACCACGACATGGTCCGGACGGGCCTCAAGACGTATCTGATGCTGGAACCGAAATTTGAAGTGTGCGCCGAGGCGGGCAGCGGCGAGGAAGCGCTGAAGGCGCTGGAGACGCTGGAGCCGGACAGGCTGCCGCACATCATTCTGATGGACCTGATGATGCCGGGGATGGACGGCGTCGAGACGACGCGCGCGGTGCTGGCGCGCTGGCCCGGCATCCGGATCGTCATGCTGACGAGTTTCCTCGAGGACGACAAGGTGGTCGCGGCCGTCGAGGCCGGCGCCACCAGCTACGTGCTGAAGACCGTCTCCGCGGAAGAGCTGATCTACGCGCTGAACGGCGCCGTCCGCGGCATGCCGGTCATGACGAGCGATGTCTCGCAGGCGCTCACGCGCGGACTGCGGCAGCGCAACGCCCAGGAGGCGGATGAAGGGCTGACCGAGCGGGAGAAGGAAGTGCTGCTGCTCATTGCGGAAGGCCGCTCCAACAAGGAGATCGCCGACGAGCTGCACATCAGCATCAAGACGGTCAAGACGCACGTCAGCAATCTGCTCATGAAGTGCGAGCTGGAAGACCGTACGCAGCTTGCCGTCTACGCCCATCGCAAAGGGCTGGTGAAGCCCGCGGGGCGGTAAGCGCCGGCCGATGCGCGGTTCACGGCCCGGCCGATTGCGTGTCGCCTGCATATTCATGCGGAAGTGCGGGCATGCTGATGGTATGCCAATTCATGCCTGAAAGGGTCGGTCGCAGGCCATGATACCAATCGATTCGAGACTCGAGAATCAGGAGTTCAAATTCGTCGACGTCCGCGGCGTGCTGGGCGATCTCGGCTTCACGCTCGGCGGCGGCTGGGAGTACGACGGCGGATGTTTCGACCGGGTGCTGGACGGGGAGAAGCGGGAGATGTGGCTCAGGCTGCCGTTCACCGCAACGTTCGGCCACATTGACGCCGAACAGGAAGACAGCGACGCGGTCATCCGTTTCGGCAAGCCGTACGCGCTGCGCCATGTCTACCAGGACGGCATAGACGAAGGCGCGGGCATGCGGCTGACCGCCGGCCTGATCGATCAATTCGCGTCCCCGGAGGACCCGGACGCCCGGATCGGCCCGGAATGGGCGGAGCGGGCGGCGGAGATGCTGCGGGTCGCGGAATCGGCGCTGCTCCGGAACTGACGCGCCGGCTTCAAGGATGCTTGGGGTTTGCAGACTGCGTGGGTAGAAAGCTGGACCGTCGGAGAGTCCCGGCAGCAGGCGGGATTCTCCTTTTTATTTGGCGGATGTCGTCTGTTTTCGCGCCGGCGTGTTTTTATTTGTCTTTTAACCTGGTTTAAGATTGAATTAATGTTGAAATGGCATGCTGGATATCACAGAGGCGACAATTTCGCGCAGCGAATGGGATACGGCAAGGAGGAGAGGCAACGATGGACGACAAGAACAATGTGAATCGGCCTTACGACGATTTCTTCCGTCGGCCCGAAGAGCGAAGCGGCCTGAACGGCCGGGCCGGTGAGGAAGGCAGCGGGGCCGCGGACGGCGGCGCGGCGGACGCTGCGGGCGGCACGGCTGCGAAGCCGGTCTATTACTACTCCTACGGCCCGTTCCGCTCCGGCGGCACGGACCGGGATGCTTCGGACGCCGAACCGGTGATCCGGCACGAAGCCGCGGCGGCGGAACGGATCGATGCCGGCACGGCAGCCCGGCCCGCTCCGGCAGTGCGGACGTGGACGGTCAGGGAGCGCCGGCGCGGCTCGTGGTGGGCGCCCGTGGCCGCTTTTCTGGCGGGCATCCTGCTGACCGGCAGCCTTATGATCGCATCCGACCGGCTGAACCTGTTCACCGGCTCCGACCAGGCGCTGGCGCAGAGCCCGTCGGCCGGCGGAGCGGCGAATCCCGGTGCGGCGCCGGAAGGCAGCACGGCCGCGGGCTCGTCCGGCGGCAAGGTGTCGAACGCGGTGGATTTGGTACGGCCGAACAACATTGCGAAGATCGTCGAGCAATCGAGTCCCGCCGTCGTGAAGATCGAGACGTATGTAAAAACGCGTTCCCGCTCCGGCAACAGTTTGTTCGACGATCCGTTCTTCCGGCAGTTCTTCGGCGATTCGTACCGCATTCCGACGGACGACGAAGGCAGCCAGCAACTGCGGCCGAGCGGTCTCGGTTCCGGATTTTTCTTCGACAAGGAAGGCTACATTCTGACGAACCAGCACGTGGTCGGCGGCGCGGACCAAATTATGGTGACGGTGATCGGCTACGACGAGCCGTTCGAGGCGGAGCTGCTCGGCTCCAGCTACGATCTCGACCTCGCGGTGCTGAAAATCAAGGGCGACAAGGATTTTCCGACGCTGCCGCTCGGCGATTCGGACACGATCAACGTCGGCGAGTGGGTCGTCGCGATCGGCAACCCGAACGGCTTCGACCATACGGTGACGGTCGGCGTGCTGAGCGCGAAGGAGCGGCCGATCACGATCCAGGACACGGAAGGCACGCGGCAGTACCAGCATCTGCTGCAGACGGACGCGTCGATCAACCCCGGCAACTCCGGCGGTCCGCTCATCAACCTGGCGGGTGAAGTGATCGGGATCAACACGGCGGTGTCCACGACGGCCCAAGGCATCGGCTTCGCGATTCCGACCAGCACGATCGTCGGTGTGCTTGATACGTTGAAGGAGAACAAGCCGGTGCCGCAGCCGTTTATCGGCGCGACGCTGGCGGACATCACCGAGCAGGCGGCCAGCCAGCTCGGCCTGGACAACACGAAGGGCTCGATCGTCGTCAACATCCTCTACAACTCGCCGGCCTACAAGGCGGACCTGCGTCAATATGACGTCATTGTCGGCATGGACGGCAAAAAGTATGACACCAAAGAGGATTTGATCAAAGCGATCCAGAATAAGAAAGTGGGCGAAAAGGCGGTGCTGGATGTCATCCGCGGCGGCAACCAGGTACAGATTACGGTGGAAATCGGCGACAAGAACGATTTCAATGTGCAGTAACGTGCAGTGAGGCTTGTAGCAAGGATACGCTCGGCATGACAAGCGCAGCAGGCTTACGGCCGGTCTGCGCTTCTCGCATGTCCGAAAGCTGCAGGGGGAGTGCGGATGAGAGCGAAAATACTGGTGGTGGACGACGACGAGAAGATCACGTCCCTGCTCAGGAGAAGCCTGACGTTCGAAGGCTACGACGTCTTGACGGCGCAGGACGGGCGGGCGGGCCTGCAGACGATGCTGGAGACCGAGCCCGATCTCGTCGTGCTGGACGTCATGATGCCGAACCTTGACGGCTGGGAAGTCTGCGAGCGCATCCGGAAGAGCGGAAGCAAGGTGCCGATCCTGATGCTGACGGCGAAGGATGAAGTGAAAGACCGCGTCAAAGGACTCGACCTTGGCGCCGACGATTATCTGGTGAAGCCGTTCGCCCTGGAGGAGCTGCTGGCCCGCGTGAGGGCCTTGCTGCGCCGCGGCAGCGGCGGTGCGGAGGCGTCCGCAGGCCGGCTCGTCTTCGAGGATCTCGTGCTCGACCTGGATTCGCGCGAGGCGATCCGCGGCGGGCGGACGTTCGAGCTGACGAGCAAGGAGTTCGATCTGCTCCATCTGTTCATGTCCAACCCGCGGCGCGTGCTCACCCGCGAGACGATCATGGAGAAGATCTGGGGCTACGATTACAGCGGCGAATCGAACGTGCTCGAAGTGTACATCGCCATGCTGCGCCAGAAGATGGAGGAGGGCGGCGAGAAGCGGCTGATCCAGACGGTGCGCGGCACCGGCTACGTGCTTAAGGGAGAGAGCGGTTAATGTCCATCCGGCTGCGGCTGACGCTGTGGTATTCGGGTCTGCTGGCGTTCACGATGCTGGTGCTCGGCGTCGCCATCTATCTGTTCGTATATTACAACACCTATGACAATACGCGGGAACAACTGCGCAGCCAATTCAATCAATTGAACGTGCGCGTCTCCTACAATCTGTTCCGCGATCTCCGGCTGGACCTGAGCGGCCGGCTCGGTTATGAAGGCACCTATGTGCAGCTGGTCAATTATGCGAACGGCGAGATCCGGTCTTCGGCGCTGTCGGTGGACGGCACGGAGGTTCATTTTCCGTATCCCGAACTGAAGGATTCGCCGAAGGAAGGGTACACGCGCTTCACGGCGTTCGGCTACCCGTTCATGGCTTACCAGTATCCGATCCCGTTGCCGAACGGCGAAGTGGTCGGCTTGCTGCAGGTCATTGCCAATACGCAGGCGGAAGACGCTTTTCTGGACGGACTCAGAACCATACTGATCATCACGTCGCTGGCCGTCATTCTGATCGCGTTCACGATTGGCCTGTTCATCGCGGATAAGGCGCTCCGCCCGATCGAGGAGGTCATCCAGGCGACGAACCGGATCGAGAACGGGGCGAACCTCAGCGTGCGCATCGCGCGGAGCGGGCCGAACGACGAGATGGGGCGGCTGACGGATACGCTGAACGGCATGCTGGCCCGGCTCGAGCGGGCATACAACGATCTGGAAGAGGCATACAAGGCGCAGCGCCGGTTCGTCTCGGACGCTTCGCATGAGCTGCGCACGCCGCTGACGACGATCCGCGGCAACATTGACCTGCTCGAACGGATGTGGCGGGCCAGTGCGGACCGCCTTGAGGCGCCGGGCGAAGCGGAAGGCGGAGCGCGCGGCGCGGTTGGCGGCGAAGCAGCCGGCGAGGCCGGCGGAACGGTTGCCTCCGCCGGGGGCGGCGCAGCAGCGGCCGGCGGTTCCGGCGCTCCTGCCGGCCGAACGGGCGGGCCGGGTCAGGGCGCAGCGATCGTGCTTGATGCCGAGCGCGCGGCGCTCTCGCTGGAGGCGATGCGGGACATCGCCGAAGAGGCCGAGCGGATGAGCCGGCTCGTCTCGGACCTGTTGTCCCTGGCGCGCGCCGACGCCGGCTATGTGATGGAGAAGACCGAGATCGAACTGCTGCCGATCGTGGAGGAAGCGGCGAAGGGCGCGGTGCATCTGCCGCGCAAGGCGGATTTTCGCGTCGGCGACCTGTCGCCGCTTGAAGGCGTGAAGGTTCTCGGCAACGCCGATTATCTCCGTCAGCTGCTGTTCATTTTCATCGAGAACGCCTTCAAATATACGCCGTCCGGCCACGTCCTGCTCGAAGCGGCGCGGGAGGCCGATCAGGTCGGCCTGGTCATCGCCGATACCGGGATCGGCATGAACAGCGACGAGGTGCCGCATATTTTCGAGCGGTTCTACCGGGCGGATCTGTCGCGCGGCAAAACCGCCGGCACCGGACTCGGGCTGGCGATCGCGAAGTGGATCATCGACGAGCACCGCGGATCGGTCGAAGTCCGCACGCGGCAAGGGGAAGGCACGACGTTTGTGATCTGGCTGCCCGTTTTGCTTCCCGAATAAGTTGTGCCGAGTCAAAACGGAAGCGCCTGTCCATGGGGCAGGCGCCAGTCGCTTTTGCCGGATGGCGTCCGATTCCGTTATAATGAATGAAGCGGACCGGACGAACGGATGAGCCGGTCGGAAAGCGGTGAGTACTCATGGAAGTCGTCAAAATATCGCCCCGCGGCTATTGCTACGGCGTCGTCGATGCGATGGTGCTGGCGCTGCAGACGGCGCGGAACCTGGATCTGCCGCGGCCGATCCACATTCTCGGCATGATCGTGCACAACCGGCATGTGACGGAGGCGTTCGAGCGGGAAGGCATCATCACGCTGGACGGTGAGAACCGCCTCGAGATTCTGGACAAGATCGACAAGGGCACGGTCATCTTCACGGCGCACGGGGTTTCGCCGGAAGTGCGGCGGAAAGCCAGGGAGAAAGGGCTGACGGTCGTCGACGCGACCTGCCCGGATGTGACGAAGACGCACGACCTGATCCGCGAGAAGACGGCGGAAGGTTACGAAATCATCTATATCGGCAAGAAGGGGCATCCCGAGCCGGAAGGCGCCATCGGCATCGCGCCGGATCGCGTGCACCTGATCGAGACGGAGGCGGACATCGACCGGCTCGACATCCGCACGGACAAAGTCGTCATCACGAACCAGACGACGATGTCGCAGTGGGATGTCCGCGGTCTCGTCGCCAAGCTGCTGGAGCGCTACCCCTCCGCCGAAGTGCACAACGAGATCTGCCTCGCCACGCAGCTGCGCCAGGAGGCCGTCGCCGAGCAGGCGAAGCAGGCCGATCTGTGCATCGTCGTCGGCGATCCGCGCAGCAACAATTCGAACCGGCTGGCGCAGGTTGCGGAGGAGATCGCCGGCGTCAAGGCGTACCGCGTCGCGGACGTGACCGAGATCAAGCGCGAATGGCTGGAAGGCGTCCGCCGGGTGGCCGTCACCTCGGGGGCGTCGACGCCGACGCCGATCACGAAGGAAGTGATCGCGTACCTGGAGCAGTACGATCCGGAGAAGCCCGAGACATGGGAGATCAAGCGCACGGTGAACCCGGCCAAGCTGCTGCCGACCGTGCGCAGCCGGTCGGAGGAATAGAGGTTAGGATGTTGCCCTGCAGGCGGCGTCGCGTGGATGCGGCGCCGTTTTTTGCATGGGGAGGATAGCCGCAACGAAACTGACACACTTTATTTGATGCTAAACAGGCAAAACAGCGGTGTACGGTTTCGTGAGCCCATGCTCTGAGACGGAGGAGCGGCGGAGGCTTGGAGAAACATCAGACCTCGCGGACGGTCTCGACTACGCCGGCACGAACGCCCAACGGAATTCAGAGCCGTTATTTTGCGGATTTTCCCAGTTTGGAAATGCTAACGGAACAGGGGAAGCTTATTTGCCCGACGCGGACGGATTTCGCCCTATTCGAGCGCCGATAAGGTCTTCTGGTTCCGTTATCGTGCCAAAACCGCTTCAACCGTAATAAATAAAGACTGTGCGTTCCGTTGCAATTCCGCCTTGACGAAACGGGTGTCATGCTCTATATTTACTTTAACGGATAAAAGCATAAAAGCTTAAAAGCATATAAGCGTTGAAGCGTGAAAGGAGCCAGCGTCATGATTGTGGTAACCAAGCCGGATATCAGCGACGAACGCATTGAGGAGATCGTACAGTACATCGAACGGGCGGGCGTGCAGCCCCATGTGTCGAGAGGCACCGACCGGACGGTCATCGGCATCATCGGCAAGGCCGACCCGTCGCTTGCCGAACATCTGCGTTCCATGCGCGGGGTAGAGGATGTGATCAAGATTTCGAAGTCCTACAAGCTCGCGAGCCGCGATTTTCATCCAGACGATACGGTCATCGAGATCAAGGGCGTGAAAATCGGCGGCGACGAGCTCGTCGTCATGGGCGGTCCGTGCGCCGTCGAATCGCCCGAACAGATCGATGAGATCGCCCGGCTCGTCAAGGCGGCGGGCGGCCAGATTCTGCGCGGCGGCGCGTTCAAGCCGCGCACCGGCCCGTACAGCTTCCAGGGCATCGGCGTGGAAGGCCTGATCATGATGGCCGAAGCCGGCCGCAAGCACGGCCTGCTCACGATCACGGAAGTGATGACGCCCGAGTACGTCGACATCTGCGCCGAATACGCCGACATTCTGCAAGTCGGCACGCGCAACATGCAGAACTTCGATCTGCTCCGCAAGCTCGGCACGATCAAGACGCCGGTTCTGCTCAAGCGCGGCTTCAGCGCCACCTACGACGAGTTCTTGAACGCGGCGGAATACATTCTCGCCGGCGGCAACCCGAACGTCATCCTGTGCGAGCGCGGCATCCGGACGTTCGAGCCTTACACGCGCAATACGCTCGATCTGGCCGCGATTCCGTCGCTGAAGACGCTCAGCCATCTGCCGATCATCTCCGACCCGAGCCACGGCACCGGCCGCCGGGAACTGGTCGAGCCGATGGCGAAGGCGTCGGTCGCCGCGGGCGCGGACGGTCTGATCATCGAGATGCACACCGACCCGGACAATTCGATGACGGGCGACGGCGTACAATCGCTCTTCCCGGACCAGTTCGCCGCGCTGCTGAAAGATCTGGAGAAGCTCGCTCCGATCGTCGGCAAACGGTTCGACACGCCGAAGGCGCCGGCGGAAGCGTTCCGCGAGTGGAAGAAATAAAACGCAAAGCCCTGAATCGGGAGAAGATCCCGCATTCAGGGCTTTGATCTTGTCGACCGTTATGCTCCGGTGTAGCCGAGCCCGCGCAACACGAACGCGGTCAGCTCCTCCGTCAGCCGCTCATAGTATTCCGCCGGATCGGCGATGTCGAGCAGCGGTCCGAAATGGTCAATCTTGTTTTGGAACAAAATGGCGCCGAGTACGGACAGGAGCACATGATCCTTCGACCCGTAGGAGAATATGCCCTGCTTCCGTCCTTCCTCAATTGCCTGCAGCAGACGGCGCCAGACCGGAAAAGCGTGCTTGCGGATCAAGTCGCGCCGCGGCGAGTCGATCATCGTCTCCTGCTGCATGATCGCGATCATCTCCGGCTCCGACAGCTGAAACGCGACCACCCCCGCCACAATCTGGCGGACCGCCTCCGCCGGGTCGGCCATCGGCTGCGCGATCGCCTCCTCGATTCGCCGATGCGGCAGCGCCGTCTCGAACAGGGCGGCGAACACATTTTCCTTGCCGCCGAAGTGGTAGGAGATGAGGGCGATGTTGGCGCCGGCTTCCTCGCAGATTTGCCGGACGGTCGTCGCTTCATAGCCGTGTCTTGCGAACAGTTTCTTCGCCGCCGTCAAAATGCGCGTCTTCACATCCGGACCGTCCGCCTTCATCTTCAACCCTCCGTCCTGAAGTTATCTATCTTCATTATGCCGTGCCCGTTTGGAGGGCGCAACCGGAAGCGGGACGGTGCGCATCGCCCGGTCCGATGCGGTCAGTTCATGTTCAGGTCCGGAGATTTGACAGCGGCGGCTTGCACGGAAGGTCTCCGGATTGCGGTGGAAGCCGCGCCCAGAAGCAGCGCCGCGGCCAGGATGGCCAGCAAGCCGAGCGCTGCCCGGTCGGCCGGCGGTCCGCCAAACAGCAGATTCATCGCGCCTTCCACCGCATAGGTTGCCGGGAATACCTCGCTGATGGAACGGTAGAAATCCGGCAGCAGCTCGCGCGGCATCATCGCGCCTGACGAGACGAGCTGCATCGAGAGCAGCAGGATGTTGAACAGCATGCCGGCCATGCCGAACAGCATGAGGAACAACTGGGAAACGAGGATGAACGCCAGAATGAACAACGCCTCGAAGCCCCACAGCGCGAAGAAACCGCCGGCGGACTGGCCGCCCAGGCCAAGGACGAGCGACACTCCGATGAAGGAAACGATGACGGCCGCCGCGGCGTTGATGACCATGCGCGCCCCGAACCGCTGCCAACGGCCGATTCCCATTGCTGCAAGCCGCCTTCGCCGAGAAATCCGGCGGGATGCGCACGAGCATCTGGATGCCCCGATATTCGAGCTGCCGCGCCGCTTCGGCCGGATCGTCCAACTCGCGCACCCGGACGGGCAGCCCGTCCTTCAATTGCCGAACGATCGCCTCTCCCCACCGGGAGTCTTCATTGACGATGCCGATCACGAGCCGTTCTGTCCGGTCCTGCTACCGTCGTAGCCCGTCATCCAGACGACGGTAAAAATAAGCTGGAACAGCAGCGCCGCTGCGATGTCGATGATCGTTGTCGGCTGTTTCGCCAGCGCCCGCAATGCATTTTTCAATCGGATCTCCCTCCACAAACAGATTTAAACAAATGTTTTAAACATCAGTTTAAATTGTATTTCCAAAATCCGTGCGTGTCAACCGGAGATGCCGTTTGTATGCAGGTCAGAACGATTTCTTCGCTGTTGAAACAGGCTTTTCATCGGCTTTGTCGGACATTCTTCAAACAAGTGTAAGTTAATATAACATATTAGCGAAAAAATACATGACATAGCTATTGACGCAGCAGGAATTCAAGCACTATAATAACGACAGATTATTTGAAAAGTTGAACGTTCGGCGTTCAATTTTACGCAATCGTTCGGGAATGGAGGAAAAACCCATGGGTGCGCAACAAGTTTTGGAGACGATTAAAGAGAAAAATGTCCAGTTCGTCGATTTCCGCTTCACGGACCTGGCCGGCCGCTCGCATCACATCACGCTTCCGGCTGAGCAAGTTGATGAAGATACGTTCGTGAACGGCGTCGCGTTCGACGGTTCCTCGATTCCGGGATTCCGCGGCATCGAAGAGTCGGACATGGTCATGATGCCGGACCCGGAGACGTCCTACATCGACCCGTTCACCGAGCATCCGACGCTGATCGTCACGTGCAACATCTACACGCCGGACGGCGAACGGTATGACCGCGACCCGCGGAGCATCGCACAGAAGGCGGAAGAATATCTGAAGAGCACCGGCATCGGCACGGCGGCCTACTTCGCGCCGGAATCGGAATTCTTCATCTTCGACGATGTCCGTTTCACGAGCGGCATGAACAAATCTTTCTATGAAGTCGACTCCGAGGAAGGGTTCTGGAACACGGGACGGACGGAAGAAGGCGGCAACCTGGGCTTCAAGGTCCGCGTCAAGGGCGGCTACGTTCCGGTGCAGCCGGTGGATTCGCAGCAGGACATCCGTTCCGAAATGGTGCGGCTGATGCAGGAAGCGGGTCTGAAAGTCGAGCGCCATCACCATGAAGTCGCAACCGCCGGCCAGGGCGAAATCAATTTCCGTTTCGACACGCTGACGAAAACGGCCGACAACCTGATGAAGTACAAATACATCATCCACAACACGGCTCGCCAATACGGCAAGGTCGCAACGTTCATGCCGAAACCGCTGTTCGGCGACAACGGCAGCGGCATGCACGTGCACCAGTCGATCTTCAACGGCGATACGCCGCTCTTCTATGAGAAAGGCGCCTACGCGAACCTGAGCGAGCTCGCGCTGAACTACATCGGCGGCATCCTGTTCCACGCGCCGGCGCTGATCGCGCTGACGAACCCGTCGACGAACTCGTTCAAGCGGCTCGTGCCGGGTTATGAAGCGCCGGTCAACCTCGTGTTCTCGAAGGGCAACCGTTCCGCGGCCATCCGGATTCCGGTCGCTGCGGTTACGCCGAAAGGCTGCCGGATCGAATTCCGTACGCCCGACTCGACGGCTAACCCGTATCTCGCGTTCGCTGCCATGCTGCTGGCCGGTCTGGACGGCATCAAGCGGAAGATCGATCCGCGGGCGCTGGGCTACGGTCCGCTCGACAAGAACATCTACGAGCTGTCCGATGAAGAGAAGCGCGAAATCCGCAGCGTGCCGGGCTCGCTCGACGAAGCGCTGGGTGCGCTGGAAGCGGACCACGAGTTCCTGACGGCAGGCGGCGTATTCACCGAAGGCTTCATCGAAAACTATATCGCGTTCAAGCGTGCAGAAGCGAAGGACGTGGCCATCCGCACGCATCCGCACGAATACAGCCTGTACTTCGATTGCTGATTGCCGGCGGGAGGCATCGGTTCAAGCCGCGTCTCACCGCTTCGCATAACGGCAAAGAGCGCCCCGGCGGCCGTCGCAAGACGGACCGGGGCGCTCTTGTGCTATTCACCGAACGGCGCCCGATGGAGGATCTCGTACATCGGGAAATGGCCGAGCCGGCTGCGGAACAGGCAGGCGTCCCGCGCGGTCCAGGACGCGCCGAACGTCTCGGCCGCCGCTGACGCCGGGTTCCATGGCGCTGCGCCCGCGTACTTGCGCGCGAGCGTCAGATGCGGCCGGTAGGGGCGCGCATCCGGCTGGAAGCCGATCGCTTGCGCGAGCGCGCTGCCGAGCGCGGCGTGCAGCGCGCGGAGCGGCTCGAGCCGTCCGGCGGGCAGCACATGCAGCACGGCCGGACGGGCCGGCGGTCCGAAGGTGCCGAGGCCGCGCAGCTCCACGTCGAACGGGCGGGCGCCGGCCGCCGACTCGTCCAGCGCGCGGACGATCGCGGGGATCCGGTCCGCGTCCGTCTCGCCGATAAAATGCAATGTGATATGCCAATCATCCGGATGCGCCCAACGGGCGAAGGCGAATCGCTCCCGCCATCCGTCCAGCCGCATGAGCAGCTGCCGGCGGACGTCATCCGGCACGGCCAGGCCGATGAAGAGACGCTGCTTCTCGCTCAAAACCATTCCTCCTCGCATGGTATCGGGTGCATCTTTTCCCGCTTCCGTCACTTGATGCCTTTCCGCTTTCTTTGTTATCATAACCTATCATAGACAAGAGCAGGAGTGGAATCGGTGAGCGATCGCAGACACAACTTTAACGCCGGTCCGGCCGCGCTTCCGCTGGAAGTGCTGCAGCAGGCGCAGGAGCAGTTCGTCAATTACGGCGGCGCCGGCATGTCCATCATGGAAATGTCGCACCGCAGCGGCATTTACGAGCAGCTGAACAACGAGACCCAGGCGCTGATGCGGGAATTGCTGAACATTCCCGACCATTATCATGTATTGTTCCTCCAGGGGGGCGCAAGCACGCAGTTCGCGATGGTGCCGCTCAATCTGCTGACCGGCGGACGGGTCGCGGCTTATGTCGAGACCGGCAGCTGGGCGTCGAAGGCGCTCAAGGAAGCGAAGCTCATCGGCGAGACCGCCATTGTCGCCACTTCGAAACCCGACGAGTATCGCCGCATGCCCGATCTGACCAATCTCGTCCTGCCCGAGGGCGCAGCCTATGTGCATTTGACGTCGAACGAGACGATCCAGGGGACGCAGTTCAGGTCGTTCCCCGATACGGGCAGCGTGCCGCTCGTCGCCGACATGTCGAGCGACATCATGAGCCGTCCGCTCGATATTTCGAAATTCGGCCTCATTTACGCGGGAGCGCAGAAAAATCTCGGCCCGTCCGGCGTCACCGTCGTCATCATCCGGGACGATCTCGCGTCCGGCGCGCCGGAGCATGTGCCGACGATGCTGCGCTATGATACGCACGTGAAGAATGAGTCGCTGTACAATACGCCGCCGACGTTCTCCGTCTATATGGTCAACCTGGTGCTGAAATGGATCAAGGCGAAGGGCGGGGTGGCCGCCATCGAGAAGGCGAACGCCGAGAAAGCGGCCCTGATCTATGACGAGATCGACCGGAGCGGCGGTTTCTACCGCGGCTTCGCCCATCCGGAGAGCCGGTCGCCGATGAACATCACGTTCCGCATTGCGGACGAAGCGCTGGAGCCGCTGTTCGTGAAGGAATCGGAGAAGGAAGGTTTCGTCGGCCTGAAAGGCCACCGCAGCGTCGGCGGGCTTCGGGCTTCCGCCTACAACGCGGTGCCGTATGAAAGCTGCAAGGCGCTCGCGGAGTTCATGGCCGATTTCCGCCGCCGCCACGGTTGATCCGCGGCGGGCGACAATCGAACCCAAGGAAGAACCGCCCTCATCCCCTGCCGGAGCGAGGGCGGTTGCTTGTCGGAAGGCGCTCACGCCGTCGGCTCATCCGGCGGACCGGTCAGCTTGTAGCCTACGCTGCGCACGGTCATGATATACTCCGGCGAGCGGGCGTTCTTCTCGATCTTGTCGCGCAGATGGCTGATGTGGACGTCGACGATCCGGGTGTCGCCGACGATCGGGCAGTCCCAGACACCGTGCAGGATCTGCCGGCGGCTCAGCACTTTGCCGCGGCGGCGGCACATGAAGAGCAGCAGGTCGAATTCCTTCGGCGTCAGCTCGACCGGACGTCCGTCCAGTTCGACTTCGCGCGCGTCGGCGCGCACGGTCAGCCGGCCGATCCGGTGCACGCCTTCGCTTTCCGTCCGGGCCGGCTCCCCGGTTCTGCGGAAGATCGCGCCGATGCGCGCGATGAGCTCCTGCGGGCTGAACGGCTTCGTCATATAATCGTCCGCTCCGCCCGCAAGTCCGGCGATCCGGTCGGACACGTCGTGCAGCGCGGTCAGCATGATGACGGGCACTTCGTTCTTCTCCCGCCGCAGCCGGCGGCATACTTCCAAGCCGTCCATCCGGGGAAGCATCCGGTCGAGCACGATCAGATCCGGCCGGAAAGGTCCGAGCGCGTCGAAAACGGCTTCGCCGTCGGACACGCATCTGACGTCGTAACCGGCAAGCTGCAGATTGTATTCCAGCAGCGCGGCAATGGACGGTTCATCATCCACGACGAGAATGCGTCTGCGCACGTTCCATCCCCCTTCGTCGTCCGCTGTTTTCCATTATGGCGGCCGAGGTTGAGGGATGAATCAAAGCTGCGTTAAATCCATGTAAAAATCACGCGATCCGGCATAATGTTGAAAAGAGGAGGACCGGCATGCCGCTGCATATCGTGCTCGTCGAGCCGGAGATTCCGGCCAACACCGGCAACATCGCCCGTTCATGCGCCGCAACCGGCACGCACCTGCATCTTGTGCATCCGCTCGGATTCCGCACGGATGACGCGTCGCTGAAGCGGGCCGGCCTGGATTATTGGCCCGCGGTCCATGTGGAGCATCACGACTCGTTCGAAGAGGTGCGGAAGAAGTACCCGGACGGCAGATTTTTTTTCACCAGCACGAGGGCCGTGAAACGGTACACCGATTTCGAATTCCGGGACGGCGACTTCTTCGTGTTCGGCAAGGAGACGAAAGGGCTGCCGCAGGAGCTGCTCGACGCGAATCCCGAGACGTGCATGCGCCTGCCGATCACGGACAAGGTGCGCTCGCTCAACCTGTCGAACTCGGCGGCGATCGTCCTGTACGAAGCGCTCCGGCAGCTCGGATTTCCAAACATGAGGTAAACAGAATAGTTGCATGATATTAAGCAAAATTTTGGCTGGAGAAGGAAAAGCCGCTTCCTGATCGAAAGCTTATCGTAACGCAAGGTTTCTACATACGTACAAGACAGACGGATACGGACACAGGAGAGGTGATATATGTGAAACCGGCAGGCGTTGTGCGCAAGGTCGACCAACTGGGACGCATCGTGCTTCCCAAGTCGCTGCGCAAGAGGTATCAGATGAATGAAGGAGATCCCGTGGAGATATTGGTGCAAGGCGACCACATCATCCTGGAGCGCTACCGGCCGCGCTGCGTGTTCTGCGGTTCGATGGACCAGGTCCGGGAGTTCAAGGAACGCTATCTCTGCGCGGCATGCATGAGCGAAATGGCTTCGCTTCGCAAGTGACAGGAAATTTCCGCGAGCAATAGTTGAAGCTTCCCGAATGTCGGGAAGCTTCTTGTTTTTACAGGCCTTTCGTCTTGTCGTCGTTATACCCGGCCGTCAGGATCGGCACGATCATCAGCAGCATGACGATCATCACAATCCAGAAAGCGGTACTCATCGCGGACACCTCCAATAGCTTCCCTTATTATACCCGATTGCCGGACAATTGAAAACGAGTTCGCCTGTGAACATCTTGTTACGCATCGACCGGTTTCGGGGCGGCGGTTGCATCGGTTGCGGCCGTCGCGGCGTCCGGCGCCCAGGCCTTCAGGATGTCCGCATACTCCCGGAGCGCCTTCCGGCCTTCCTCGGCGAGACGGTACACGCCCTTCGCCGGATGCTCGAACCAGCCGTAGTGGTTGTCCCGCAGGATGTCGCCCGCCCGGGCGCAGCCGGCCAGTTCGCGCACGCGCCGGGGCGGCGCCTCGCCGCCTTCGGCGGCCAGCGCCCAGGCGCAGCGCAGCGCTTGTTCGCGGTACGCCGTCACCAGCTTGCGCTGCGTGCTGCCGCCGACGTTGTAGTCGCCGCTCCGCGCGGCAAACTCGGCCATGAGCCGCTCCCGCCGCTTGCGGCGGATACCCCGGAGCGGCGGTTCGCCCGGCTCGGCGAGCCATTCGACCAGCGGCGCCTTCGTCTTGAAGAACGTGACGGTCATCAGCCCCAGCCCGAGCCGGCGGCACAGCTCCGCGAGGTCGCCGAACCGCTGGCCAACCGCCCCGGACTTCTTCCGGTTCCGCTCGACGGCCAGGACGACGTTGTCGGCCAGCCGCTGGCGCTCGATGCCCTGCAGCAGCAGCTCGAGGTTGAACGAGCGTTTCAGCTCGACGATGACGGTCTCCTCCTCTCCGCCTTCGCCCCGCCGCACGGCGACAAGGTCGCAGTGCAGCACCTCGCTCTTCACCTCATAGCCCCGCGCTTCGAAGTATGCCCGCACCGGCGCGTACAATTCGGTCTCGTGTCGGACGGCCACCGCAGTCGCTCCTTTCCGGTCTGTCAGATCCGTCTCCATGCGCGTTCCATGCGCGGCAAGCCCATTATACCACGATGCGCGCCGGATGTAGGGAAACCAGTCGTTTTATGGGAGATTGATGAAGGAAATATGGAGCAATTTCGGTTCCGGCCATGCATATCTATGTATTACTGCGGCAGGCTCGGGGCAGTGTTCACCGCATGCGGGAACCATTCCGCGCGTCTGCAGAAGGCTTCGGCGTCGGCCGGGGGCCGCGCAGGGGCGGGCGGAATAGTCGAGAGGAGGTGCGGCTGTGGATATTTTCAAACGGATCGCAGAATATAACGCCGAAAACGAAAAATTGAACTGGACCGGGACGTTCCGCGATTATATCGAACTGCTGCGCAAAGATCCATCGCCGGCCATGACGGCGCATGCACGGGTCTACGAGATGCTGAAATCCTACGGTGTCGAGGAAATAGACGGCCGCAAGCGCTACAAATTTTTCGAACGCGAGATCTTCGGACTGGATCGGGCGCTCGAACGGCTGGTCGAGGAATATTTCCATTCCGCCGCCAAGAGGCTTGACGTGCGCAAGCGGATTCTGCTCCTGATGGGCCCGGTGAGCGGCGGCAAATCGACGATCGTGACGATGCTGAAGCGGGGGCTCGAGCAGTTCTCGAAGACGGACAAAGGGGCCGTCTACGCGATCAAAGGCTGCCCGATGCACGAAGAACCGCTTCATCTTATTCCGCACGAGCTGCGTCCGGAAGTGGAGCAGGAGCTGGGCGTCCGGATCGAAGGCAACCTCTGCCCGTCGTGCGCGATGCGGCTGAAAACCGAATATGGCGGCGACATCGAGAATGTCCTGGTCGAGCGGGTGATCATCTCGGAAGAAAACCGCGTCGGCATCGGCACGTTCAGTCCATCCGATCCGAAGTCGCAGGACATTGCGGATTTGACCGGCAGCATCGACTTCTCCACCATCACGGAATACGGTTCGGAGTCCGACCCGCGCGCGTACCGGTTCGACGGCGAGCTCAACAAGGCGAACCGGGGCATCATGGAGTTCCAGGAGATGCTGAAGTGCGACGAGAAGTTTCTGTGGCATCTGCTGTCGCTGACGCAGGAGGGCAACTTCAAGGCGGGACGGTTCGCGCTCATTTCGGCCGATGAACTGATCATCGCGCACACGAACGAAGCGGAGTACAAGGCGTTCATCGCGAACAAGAAGAACGAGGCGCTCCAGTCGCGGATGATCGTCATGCCGATCCCCTACAATCTGAAGGTGTCGGAAGAGGAGAAAATTTACGCGAAGCTGATTGCCCAGAGCGACATGAAGCATGTCCACATCGCCCCGCACGCGCTGCGCGCCGCCGCCATCTTCACGATTCTGACGCGGCTGAAGGAATCGAAGAAGCAGGGCATGGACCTGGTCAAGAAAATGCGCATGTACGACGGGGAAGAAGTCGAAGGATTCAAGGAAGCCGATCTGAAGGAGATGCAGGACGAGTATCTGGAGGAAGGCATGTCGGGCATCGACCCGCGCCATGTCATCAACCGGATCTCGAGCGCGCTCATCAAGCAGGATCTCCAGTGCATCAACGCCCTCGACGTGCTGCGCGCGCTGAAGGACGGATTGGATCAGCATCCTTCGATCACGAAGGAGGAGCGCGAGAGATATCTGAATTTTATCTCCATTGCCCGCAAGGAGTATGACAACCTCGCCAAAAAGGAAGTGCAGAAGGCGTTCGTCTATTCGTTCGAAGAGTCGGCGCGGACGCTGTTCGAGAACTATCTCGACAACATCGAGGCGTATTGCAACTGGACGAAGCTGAAAGACCCGCTCACCGGCGAAGAGCTCGACCCCGACGAGCGGCTGATGCGGTCGATCGAGGAGCAGATCGGCATCTCCGAGAACGCGAAGAAGGCGTTCCGCGAGGAGATTCTGATCCGCATCTCGTCGTACTCGCGGCGCGGCAAGAAGTTCGACTACTCCAGCCACGAACGGCTGCGGGAGGCGATCGAGAAGAAGTTGTTCGCCGATCTGAAGGATATTGTGAAAATCACGACCTCGACGAAGACGCCGGACGAAAATCAGCTCAAGCGGATCAACGAGGTGACGAAACGACTGATCGACGAACACGGGTACTGCCCGGTCTGCGCGAACGAGCTGCTGCGCTATGTCGGCAGCCTGCTGAACCGGTAAAGCGCGGGACGGTATCCCCGCCGGGCTTGCGGCCCGCGGGGATTTTTCATGCCTTACGCCCGATTGCGTTGAGACTGTTAACGAATCGGACAAGTCTTATGTGTGACCATCAGCGGCGCTGTGGAATCGCAACGAAACGGAGACACCTGCAGGAGGCAAAGCGCGGAGACCGGAGAACCTTTTTCCGATGAGCTGCGATTGCGGCGGACTGTTGGAAGTGAGGCAAGATTTCAGGCTGGCGGACGCGGAGCGGCTGAAGACGCTGTTCGATTGCCGGCTCGCGCTGCGGACGGGGCCTTACGCGAGCGGCGTCTGGCGGTACAAGGAGCTGATCGACCCCGAGCTGGAGGAGGCGCATATCGTCACGCGCGGCGAGGGCAACACGGGCTTGTACGACTGCGCGCCGGCCGCAATCCACGCCGGCGTCCGGCGGGTATGGCTGAAGGCGCAGGGCGAGAACCCGAGCGGATCGTTCAAGGACAACGGCATGACGGCGGCCGTGTCGCGGGGCGTATTCGCGGGATATCGGGCGTTCGCCTGCGCGTCGACCGGCAACACGTCGTCGTCGCTGGCGATGTACGCGGCTTGGGCCGGCCTGCGGTGCGTCGTGCTCGTGCCGCCCGGCGGCGTTGCGGCGAACAAATTGATGCAGACGCTCGCTTACGGCGCGGAGGTGTACGGGATCGAGGGCGGGTACGATGCCGGCGTCAGACTGCTGAACCGCTGCGGGGAAGCGCTGGGGCTGTACGTGTGCAACTCGGTGAACCCGTTCCGGATCGAAGGGCAGAAAAGCATGATCATCGAGGCGGCGCACCAGCTCGGCTGGACGCTGCCGGACTGGGTCGTGCTGCCCGGCGGGGCGCTCAGCAACGCGTCAGCGCTCGGCAAGGGGCTGCTCGAGATGAAGGCGATCGGGCTGATCGGCAAGGTGCCGCGCATCGCGGTCGTGCAGGCGGAAGGGGCGAGCCCGTTCCACCGGATGATCGCCTCGGGCGGCGGGGAGCTCGTCCCCGAACCGGCGCCGCGGACGGCTGCCTCGGCGATCCGCATCGGCAATCCGCCGAGCTGGCGGAAGGCGGCGCGGGTGCTGCGCGATTGCGCAGGCGTGACCTGCGCCGTCTCAGACGAAGCGATCATGGCCGCGAAGCGCGTCATTGACCGGAGCGGCATCGGCTGCGAGCCCGCCGCGGCCGCGGGGCTGGCGGGCCTGAAGAAGCTGGCCGCTGAAGGCACGATCAGCAGGGACGAGACGGCCCTCGTCGTGCTGACCGGCCACATGCTGAAGGATGCGGACGCGCTCCGGGTGTCGGTGCCGGATCCCGGGCTTTCGCCGCTGGCTCCGGACGAACTCTTTTCCCGCCTGGCGGGTGTCCGCTAACCGAGAAAAAGGGCCGCGGCCTTCAAGCCGCAGCCCACTCCGTCACAAAAACCGGCGCGTTACTTTCTTCCCGTCGTAGCTGAACACGATCGGTTTGTCTTCGACGACGGTCTCGAGATGCACCGGCCGGCCCCAGAGCTTGTGCACGTAAGGCAGCGTCTTCTCGACGTATTTCAGATCAAGTTCGACGCCCTCGTAGCGGTGGGTCAGGTACAGCTCGCCCGCGCGGTTGAAGTCGCCGTCGGTGGCGACGATGTACGGGAAGCCGCCGTTCACCTTCGAGGTGACGAGCTGGTCGCGGATCGCCTCCCACGATTTGTCGGTGATCTTCCATTCCTGCCCCTTCTTCTCGAAGACGTACAGATCCAGCTCCTTCACCAGATCTTTCGTCAAATAGTTGCGCAGGAAGGAAATGTCCGAGTCGTTCTCGCGCACCTCGAAAATTTTCGCCCGTCCCTGGCCCGGCTTTCGTCCGAACCGCTCCTGTTCCTCCTTCGTCGGATTGTCCCAGCGCTTCTCGATGTCCTCGAATATTTTCAGTCCGAGGTAGTACGGGTTGATGCTGCGCCGCGAAGGCGCGGTCACGGCGGCGTTCAGCTTCGCGTACTCGATCGCCTCGTCGCTCGTCAGGTCCAGCTCCCGCACGATCCGCTGGTGCCAGTAGGAAGCCCAGCCTTCGTTCATGATCTTCGTCTCGATCTGCGGCCAGAAATAGAGCATCTCATCGCGCAGCATCGACATGATGTCGCGCTGCCAATCCTCCAGCACGGTCGAATATTCCTCGATGAACCAGACGACGTCTTTCTCCGGCTGGGGCGGAAAACGGCGCGGCGGTTCCGGTTCTTGCTGCTTCTCCCTGGTCCGCTCCTCCTCGTCCAGCTCCCACAGGTCATCGTACGGCGTCTTGCGTTCAGCGGCGCGCTCCGCCTCCCGCTCCATCTCCTTCTTCAGCATCTCGATGTACCGGTTCTTGTCGAGGCCGTACGGGCGGATCAGCGACGGATCGATATGCTCCTGGATCGCCAGCACGGCGTCGAGGAACTGCTCGACCTCACCGGCGCCGTGTTCGATCTCGTAGCGTCGGATGCGCTCGGCCGTCGCCGACATGCTCTCGACCATGTTCCGGTTCGACCGGCTGAAGCGGGCGTTGTTCTTGAAGAAGTCGCAGTGGGCCAGCACGTGCGCGACGATCAGCTTGTTCTGGATGAGCGAGTTGCCCTCGAGCAGGAACGCGTAGCACGGATTGGAGTTGATGACGAGCTCGTAGATTTTGCTCAGGCCGTAATCGTATTGCATTTTCATCTTGCGGAACATTTTGCCGAAGCTCCAGTGGCTGAAGCGCGTCGGCATCCCGTAAGCGCCGAACGTGTAAATGATGTCCGCCGGACAGATCTCGTACCGCATCGGATAAAAATCGAGACCGAACCCGCGGGCGATCTCGGTAATCTCGTCGATGGCCCGCTCCAGCGCCTTGATCTCGTCCTGATTCATGGGCGTTCCCCCTCCCGGTCGGGCAGTTCGGCTGCCGTCAGGCGGCGCCGTAGTACCCATTCTATGAATCCGCGCGCGAAACGTATGACGGGACAGACGCCAAAGTGCGAGCGAATGGTGGAACGTTCGAAAAATGGTGAAAATTGTCCCATTCTGGTCTATAATGGACCCGTCTGAATCCATAATGAACCAGTAAGAAAGGCGGGAAGCATCATGAAATTGTCGGCCAAATGGCAGCAAATGATGGATTACATCGGATTAACTGACGCAGACACGACGCTCTTGCACGGAAAGACCGCCGAGTTCGACAAAATTGCGGACGCCGTTACGGACGAACTGTATCGTCGCGTGACTGCCCGTCCGGAACTGAAAGCCATGATCGAACGGCACAGCACCATCGATCGGCTGAAGCAGACGCAGCGCGCCTATTTCATGTCCATGTGCACGGAGGGAATTGACGACGCTTACATTGAGCACCGGATGCGGGTCGGCCGGATTCATTCGCGAATAGGTCTTACGACGCATTGGTATCTGGGAACCTATATGATCTATCTGGATCTGGCAGTTGCGCATCTGCGCCAGGTCTGTCCGGATGATTGGATGGACGTGACGCTTGCGCTCTCGAAAATGTTCAACCTCGATTCGCAGATCGTCCTGGAAGTTTACCAGGAGGAAGAGAAGGCGAAAGTCGAACGGCTGGCGGAGGAGCGCGGCGGCATGCTGAGCGTCATCACGTCATCGGTGCAGGAATTGTCCGCGATGATGACCCAACTGGGCACGAGCAGCCGTTCGGCCGCCGACAACGCGCGGCAGTCGGTGCTCGCCCAGGAGCGCTCGGGCGCGTCGATCCGGGAGCTGGAACACGAAATTCACGAAATCTCGGAAATCGGCTCCGTCATGCGGGAGCTGTCGGACCGCACGCATCTGCTCGGGCTGAACGCGGCGATTGAGGCGGCCCGCGCCGGAGAGTACGGCAGAGGTTTCGAGGTCGTCGCGGGCGAAGTGCGCAAACTGGCCGCGTCGTCGAAGGAATCGCTGGATGAAGTTCATCGGAAGCTGGACCAGATCCGGCAGTCGATCCGGACGGCGGTCGAGATCTCGGAGCAGTCCGCCGAATACGCCGGCCGGCAGGCGGCGGTCGCGGAAGAGCTGAACGCCTATGTGCAAATGATCGAACGCGTGGTGGCGGAGCTGGAATCGCTCAGGGAAAGCGCGGTGGCGCAAGGCTGAGCGGCCGGTCCTGCCGGTCCTGCCGGTCCTGCCGAAATGTTCCGGCTTCCGATTGAAACGCGACAGGCCCCGAATCCGTATATTTGGGTGTGAGTACATGCAGCAAGGAGGGGGCATATGGAAGTTTACCAAGGCGGTTTGGACGGCAGAACGCGCAAGACGGTCGAGCTTCCGCCGGGGTTCTGGAAGAAGGTCGCGATCGGCGCCGTCGTCGTGCTTGTTCTGATCATCGGTTATACATCGTTCTATACGGTCGAGGAGCAGGAGCAGGCGGCCATCCTGACCTTCGGCAAGTACACGGCGACGCAGGAAGAACCGGGGCTGCATTTCAAGCTGCCGTACCCGATCCAGCAGGTGGTGAAGGTGCCGGCGAACCTGACGCAGAAGCTGCAGATCGGCTACCGTGAAGAAAGCGGACAGATCCGCAAGGTCGAGGAAGAGGCGCTCATGATCACGGGCGACGAGAACATCGTGCATGCGGACGCCGTCGTGGAATGGAAAATTTCGGACGTGCGCGCCTATCTGTACAACATCGAAGATCCGGAGCGTTTCCTGCGCAACGCGGCCAGCAGCGCGATCCGCTCGGTCATCGGGTCGACGAAGCTCGATTACGCGATCACGGACGGCAAGACCGTCATCCAGACGGAAGTGAAGCAGAAGCTCGAAGAGCTGATGCGCCAGTACGACACGGGCATCTTCATCAGCGACGTGAAGTTCCAGGACATCGAGCCGCCGGAAGGCGAAGTGCAGCAGGCGTTCAAGGAAGTGACGAACGCCCGCGAAGAGAAGAACACGAAGATCAACCAGGCGCAGCGCTACGTCAACGACCGGCTGCCGAAGGCGCGGGGCGAAGCGCAGGCGCTTATCGAGTCGGCGGAAGCGGAGAAGCGTTCCCGCATCCTGAACGCGGAGGGCGACGTCGCGAAGTTCAACGCGATCTATGCGGAATATGTGAAGAATCCTTCGGTCACGAAGGAGCGGCTCGTGCTCGAGACACTCGAGCGGATTCTGCCGAACGCGAAGATCATCATCACGGACGGCAGCGGCAACACGGTGCAATATCTGCCGCTTGACCAGCTGCTGAACCGCTCCGGTTCCGGGAAATCCGGCGGTTCTTCCGGCTCGGCGTCCGGATCGTCGTCCGGTTCATCGTCGGGCGCGGCATCCGGCACAACGTCCGGCGCGACGGGAGGGGGAACGGAGCAATGAAGAAGCGCGGAATGTTTCTGATCGGGCTCGGCGTGCTGCTGCTCGTCATCGTGCTGTCCGGATCGATGTTCATCGCGAAGGAAGGGGAGTACAAGGTCGTGCTCCGCTTCGGCGAAGCGACGCGCATTCATACCGAACCCGGCATCAAGTTCAAGGTGCCGTTCATCGAATCCGTCCGGACGCTGCCGAAGTACCAGAAAGTCTACGACAGCGAGCCGACGCTGATTCTGACGAACGACAAGAAGCCGATCTATGTGGACAACTACACGGTCTGGCGGATCAGCGATCCGCAGAAGTTCCTGCGTTCGCTGAATACGGTATCGAACGCGGAAAGCCGGATTTCCGACGCCGTGTACAACGCGGTGCGGCGGAAACTGTCGGAGATCGAATACGGCAACATTATCAGCGAGAATACGGCGCGCGGCGACCTGAACGAGGAAATTACCAAGATCGTCGCCGATGTCGCCGCGAATCAGGGCTACGGCATCGAAGTGATCGACGTCCGCATCAAGCGGACCGACCTGCCGCCGGAGAACAAGGAATCGGTCTATAACCGGATGATCTCGGACCGGCAATCGATCGCCGCGGGCTATCTGTCCGAGGGCGACGAGGAGTCGCGCAAGATTACGTCGAACGCCGACCGCCAGGCGAAGGAGCTGCTCGCCGAAGCCGAGGCGAAGGCGAAGAAGATCATCGCCGAAGGGGAGCAGGAAGCGGCCCGCATCTACAACGAAGCGTACGGGAAAGATCCGGAATTCTACGAGCTGTACCGCACGCTGGAAAGCTATGTGAAGACGTTCGAAGGCGAACCGGTCATCATGATGCCGATCGACTCGCCGTACGCCCGCCTGCTGCTGGGCGAATGATACGGGACATGCGAAAACGGCCGATCAGGAGATATTCTCCTGACGGCTGTTTTGGGTTGGCGGCGCCGGACCGGTTGGGTTGATCCATGAAACGTCGAATTCCGTCTGTTTATTTTCCGAGGCGTGTAGTAGAATGATGGGGAGTCGAATACTGCTTCGGGGAAAGGCAGACGGATCCGTCATGAGGAAACTGCGCGGCGCGCTGCAGCACATCAAGCTGGAACTTGGGCCGGACGCGTGGCACAATTTCCGGATCGATACATCGGCGTCGCTGCTGTTCGCTTTCTTCAATGTCGTCTACAACCAGTTCTACATTGCGATGGCCTTGCGCGCGGGAGCGACCGACTTTCAGGCCGGATTGCTCGCCGCGGCGCCGGCCGTCGGGCTGATGCTGTCGCCGGTATGGGCTTCGTTCATCGAGCGGTCGCAGCCGCGCCCGTACATGGTCTGGCCGAATCTGATCGGCCGCGCGTTGATCGTGCTGCCGGCGTTCTTCGGCGTGCCGGTCGTCTTCGTCGCGACCGCGCTGGTCTTCCAGCTGCTGATGGGGGTGCAGGCGCCCGCATACGCCGCGCTTATTCCGCGGATGTACCCGCCTCGCCACCGCGGCCGGCTCATGGGCAATGTCCGCGTCGCAATGGTCGTGCTCATGATCCCGATGGCCTACGCGGTCGGCCGGTGGATGGACGAAGCGGGGTCGGGCGGGCCGCTGGCGGCGGCGGCCGTGCTCGGCGTCCTGTCGATTCTTCTGTTCACGCGGATTCGGGAATCCGAGCCGGTGAAAACCTCGTCCGACCCGCCGCGGCGCGACGGACTCAAGGGCCAATGGCAGCTCGTGAGGGAGAGCAAGGAGCTGAGCCTGTTCCTGCTGGCCACGACGTTCACCGGCTTCTGCAACATCGCGGCCGGGCCGCTGTACCAGATCATCCAGGTGGACCGGCTGGCGCTCTCGAACGTGGAGATCGGCTATGCGCGGATCGTCTACTATGTCTTTCTGCTCGCGTCCTATTTCGTGGCCGGCTGGGTGATCGACCGGTATTCGGCGCGGCACACGGTGGTATACGGCCTCGCCGCGTTCGCGATCGTGCCGGTGCTGTACGCCCTGTTCGGCAATTACCCGGCCGTCCTCGCGGGCAGCGCCGTGCTCGCCATCGGCGACGCGATCTGGGACATCGGGTTCATGACCTACGTGTTCCGCCTGGCGCCGGGACGGGAGGCCGCAGCCTTCGGCCTGCACATGATGCTGTTCGGCATCCGGGGTACGATCGGCCCGATCCTGTCAACGGCGTTGTCCGGCATCGGCGTGCCGATGACCGCGCTGCTGGCCGCCGCCGCGCTGTTCGGCTGGATGGGCGTGGCGCTCTTCCTGCTCCTCGGCAGACGGACCCGACACGCATAAACGGAAGCCGCCGGCTTGCTACCGGCGGCTTCGTACGTCATACGGCGGGCTGTTCGCGTCTGTGGAAGAACGATTTGAGCGCGGCGTAGACTTCATTTTTTTCCCGGATGACATAATAGAGAAACCGCGGATACGTGATATGTTTGTAGGCCGACATCAGCGTGCTGGACCGGTTGTACTGGTTCACTTCGCCGTAACCGAACAGGTTCGACCGCTTGAGCAGCTCCCCGATCAGCTTCACACAGCGCTCGTTGTCGCTCGTCAGGTTGTCGCCGTCGGAGAAATGGAACGGATAGATGTTGTACGAAGACGGCGGGTACCGGGAGTCGATGATCTCGAGCGCCTTCATATACGCGGAGGAGCAGATGGTGCCCCCGCTCTCGCCGCGGTTGAAAAATTCGTCCTCCGACACTTCCTTCGCTTCCGTATGGTGGGCGATGAACACGATTTCGACGTTCTCGTAGCGGTGCCTCAAGAAGCGGGTCATCCAGAAGAAAAACGTGCGCGCGACGTACTTTTCGAAGCTGCCCATGGAACCCGAAGTGTCCATCATGGCCAGCACGACCGCGTTCGATGTCGGCTGCACGATCTCTTCCCATGTCTTGTAGCGCAGGTCGTCCGGCGAAATGCCGTGGATGCCCGGTCTGCCGCTGAGCGCGTTGCGGCGGAGGTTCTCGAGAATGGTCCGCTTCTTGTCGATGTTGGACGAGAGGCCTTTCTTGCGGATGTCGTTGAACCGGATGTCCTTCGTCTGCAGTCGGTTTTTGTCCTTCGGGCTGAGAAAAGGCAGTTCCAGTTCGGCGAACAGCATCGTTTCGATTTCTTCGAGCGTCACTTCCGCCTCGATCACGTCTTCCCCGGGCTGATCGCCCGCTCCTTCGCCCGCTCCGCCGTTTCCGGACGGGTCAATGCCGATCACGTCGCCGACCGAGCTGTTGCCGTCTCCCTGGCCGACATGCCGGCTCTTGTTGTAATTGTAGATAAAACGGTATTCGTCCAGACTGCGGATCGGCACTTTGATGATCTGTTTGCCGTCGGAAAGGATGATGTTCTCTTCGGATACCAGGTCCGGCAAGTTTTGTCGGACGGCTTCCCGCACTTTCTGCTGGTGCCTCGCCTGATCCTGGTAGCCCTTGCGATGCAGCGACCAATCTTCCCGCGAAACGATGAACGACGGCTGGCCGGCTTCCATCATGGACTTGCACCTCCCGCATCGACAACTTGCCGTTTTCTATTCAATATATTCACGGCGAAGGCGGTTATGTGATGAAGGGCTTGCCCAATCCGGAAATGCCGGGACGAGGCGCGGGCGATTTGATTGCGGGGTTAGACGCGCGGTATAGTGATGACAGAGGGAAAAAGCGGCAGGCGGCCCGGCAACCCGGCCGCCTGCATGTTCGCGGTGTTTACTGAACGATGAGCCCGATCACGAACAGGGTGCTCGTGCCGGCAAGCAAAATGGCGTTGAAGACGAGTCCGAGAATGGCGAATACGCGCCGCCGGTGCCGGATGACGCAGCCGACGATGCCCAGCACGACGCCGACGACGGACAGCAGCAAGCCGAGGAGGATCAGCAAGGATCCGATCACGAGCGGGATGTTCCCGGCAACTTCATCCGGTCCCGGCATTGCGATCACGCCGCCCTCGGTCGTGTATTCGGCCATTCCGGCGAGCGTGGCGCCAAATCCGACAATCGCCAGCAAGATGCTGACAAGCCCGATGACGAAGGACGCGATGCCGGGGCCGGAATGCTTCAGGGGCGCGGAATTCACCTCCGGCTGCACAGGGGTCATGAATTGCGATTGTTCCTGAGACCCTTCCACTTGCCCATTGCCTCCCATTTGTCGTAATGTAACCATTATAACCTGACGGAATGGATGTGAAAACCTTGAATTGGAAAAAACATGCCGCCATCGGGGCGATTTATGCGGGACTTGCCGTCGCGTTCGGCGCGTTCGGCGCGCACGTGCTGGAGGCTCGGCTGTCCCAGGATTCGCTCTCGACGTATGAGACGGCCGCCCGCTACCATATGTACCATGCGCTCGGGCTCGTGTTGACGGCGATTCTGGCCGGACGCGCGGAAGCGGGTGCGTCCGGACGGCTGTTCGCCTGGTCCTTGCGGCTGCTGCATGCCGGAGTCTGGCTGTTCTCGGGCAGCCTGTATGTGCTTGTATTGACCGGGATGGGGTGGCTCGGCGCGATCACGCCGCTGGGCGGAGTGTCCTGGGTCGCCGGCTGGGGGCTGGCGGCTGCCGCGCTTCTGCGTTCCGGCCGCTAACTCTTCACGGGCGAAAATTGTAATTGCGATCACAAAAAAGATGCCGAATCCGGCCAAAATCCGGTATAATGAAGAAGATGAATTTTCCATCACCCCGCAAGCAAAACGGCCGGCTCCGTCCTCTTCCGGGCGGGCGCGTTCGTTCTGCGGTGAAATATATCTTGTATCATGTCGTGTCGGGAAGGATGGTTCGCGCAAATGGCATTGCATGATCCGGCCCACGAAGGCAAGCTGCGACGGGGTCCTTCCGCTTCGACCGCCGCCCCGGTGATCTGGATCAGCGGAGCGGTTGCCGCATGGGCCGCGGCGGCTCCCCTGTTGATGCCGGGACAGGCGGCCGTATGGACGACTGCCGTGGCGGCAGTGACCGGATTTGCTGCAGCAACGGTCCTCGCCTTCAGACGCCCGAAACGGGGAAGCGCGGCAGCCGCGCCTGTCCGTGAAGCGGGCGAGACGATTTTCCGACACGCTCCGTTTCCCATCGTCATCGCGGATGCGAAGGGACATGTCCGGGAAGCCAATGAAGAAACCTTGCAATTGTACGGGTATGAACGTGTCGAATTGAGCCGGTTTTCGCTGCCGGAACTGGCGCCCCCCGCCTCACGAAGCGCGCTGATGGAAGGTCTGAAAGCGGCGGCGGCCGGGGAGAGGCGGCAGGTCGAACTGGCCATGCTGCACAAGAGCGGTTACGAATTGGATATCCGGCTTTTGCTTTCGCCCTGCCCCCTGCAAAGCGGCGAGCCCGGCGTCGTCGCACTCATCCAGGACATCGGGGAGCAGAAGCGCAGCTCGGAACGGATTCGCTATCTTGCGTACTACGACGACATGACCGGGCTGCCGAATCGGCGATTGTTCATGGTTATGCTGACGGAAGCGCTTTCCCGCCCGCGTCCGTCCGGACGGAAAGCGGCGGTTCTGTACCTCGATCTCGACCGTTTCAAACTGGTGAACGATTCGTTCGGGCGGGATTTCGGCGACATGCTGTTGCTGCAGGTGGCGGAACGGCTGTCGCGCAATCTGGGGGAGAGCGATCTGGCGGCGCGGATGGAGGGCGACGAGTTCGCCGTCCTGTACGACGGCGTCGATTCGGAATCGGAAGCGCTGGAACGGGCGCAGCTGTTGCTCCGGCTTCTGGAAGAGCCGTTCGAGCTGCAGGGTCATCCGTTCCACCTCAGTGCCAGCATCGGCATTGCCCTGGCCAGTGCCGGCTGCGATCCGGCCGGGGTGATCAAGCAGGCCGACATTGCGCTCGGCCTGGTGAAGGACAACGGCCGCAACGGCTGCATGCTCTACACCGGCGAGACGGACAATTCCTCGCTCGAGCGGCTGACGATGCAGCACGAGATGAAGCTGGCGCTTGCACGCGGAGATTTCCGGCTGTTCTATCAGCCGCAGTACGAGATCGAGACGGGACGCCTGATCGGGATGGAGGCGCTGCTTCGCTGGCAGCATCCCGAACGGGGCATGATTCCGCCGGGAGAGTTCATTCCGATCGCGGAGGAGAGCGGCCTGATCGTCCAGTTGGGCGATTGGGTGCTGGCCGAGGCATGCAGGCAGAACAAAACCTGGCAGTCCCTCGGACTGCCGGCCGTGCCGGTGTCCGTCAATCTGTCGATGCGGCAGTTTCTGCAGCGCAACCTGAAGGAGCGGGTGGAGCGCATTCTGGCCGAAACGGGACTGGAGCCGCAGTATCTGGAACTGGAGATTACCGAATCCATGACGATGGACGTGAAATACGCGACGGCCTGTCTGCTGGAGTTGGCGGAACTCGGCGTGCGCATCAGCATCGACGACTTCGGCACCGGGTACAGTTCGTTTCATCATCTGAAAAATTTCCCGATCCATCGTCTGAAGATCGACCGCTCGTTCGTCCGCGATATCCGGCAGGATCCGAACGATGCGGCGATCGTCGCGGCCATCATCGCGATGGCGCACAATTTGAATCTGCCGGTCATCGCGGAGGGTGTGGAGTCCGAGGATCAGCTCCACTTTCTGAAGACGCACCGCTGCGACGGTTTCCAGGGGTATTATCGCAGTCCGCCCGTGCCGGTGCAGGATGCGGAATCGCTGCTGCGCGAAGCCGGCGGGCGGGCGGACTGAAGCGGGCCGGCGGGATCAGGTCTCGATGAAATCGTCGATCTCGAACAGCCCGAACGTATAAACTTTCTTCTCGTCGACATGGTACACCGTGACGGTGTACATGGATTCGTCAAGATTGATAATGCGGCAAGGCACGCTCAGCTTGATGCCGCGCCCGCGGTTGACATTGAGCCGGACCAGCCGGTTGCCCGCAATGTATCCGCGAATGCGTTCCATCGCTTTGTCGATGCAGCCCGTGGAGTCGCCGTCATCGGCGGCTCCTTTTGCATTGCCGCTTGCCGTTTCCCGGGAGTTCCCGGTTGACGGGACCAACGGCTCACTTGCTTCTGCCAGACGAAAGACTGATTCTGCTGCGACTGTTTTCCCATTTGCGAGCTCCGCCGGAGTCGGAAGCGGGTTCGATTGATGCGGTCCCTGGGCGGCCTGTTGGATGGGACTTCCGGTCTCGATACCCGATTTGATCCGATAGTCCGTGAAGCCGCTCCGGTTCAGCGCCGACACGAGATGTTCCAGCGCCGTTGCGTTCGTGTCGCTTTCGATCAGCAGTTCCACGTTGAAGATGTACAGGTTTCTCCCCGATGGTTGTTCGTTTCTCATTTTCATCTCTACTAATGCCCCTTACCTTTCTGATCTTATTGTATCACGCATGGGTCCACCGGCATAGATTTTCACCCCAAAAAAGCAACGAAAAGAAGGACAGGGCGCCTGCCCTTACGGGCCGGGAGCGTTGGGAATAGGTTAGGAATAGAGTTGCAGAAATTCCTGACAAAGGGTGATCGGAATGATCCGGCTGGTACCCATGCCGTTTGACGGAGGCGTTGCCCTGGGCGTGGAAGTCCTTCTGCCGAAAACGACGCTCCTGGCTATCACGACCGATGTCGGATATATCATGTGTGGCGCACTGGATGTGGCGCTGCTCAACGAGAGGCTGCGCGACCGCGGCATCGTGGCGGGCAGGGCCGTCGGCGTGCGCACGCTTGAGCAGCTGATGGAAGCTCCGCTGGAGTCGGTGACGGCAGCCGCCGAAGCGCGCGGCATCCGGCCGGGCATGCGCGGGGCCGACGCATTGAAGCGAATGATCTGAACGGTGGATGCAGGATGAACGCCCATGCCGATTGGCATGGGCGTTGTTGTGGTTTCGTTATTTGGTTTCGAACAATGCGCGCAGGTTGACATCGTAAGGCGGGCGTACAATGCCCCGCTCGGTGATGATCGCGTCGACGTACTCGGCGGGCGTCACGTCGAAGGCCGGATTGTAGACGCGGACGCCGCGCGGAGCCGTCCGGCGGCCGAATCCTTCGGTGATTTCCTCCGCCGGGCGCTCTTCGATCGGAATTTCCGCGCCGGTCGGCGTGTTCAGATCGATCGTCGACAGCGGGCAGGCGACATAGAACGGAATGCCGTGCGCTTTCGCCAGCACGGCGACGCCGTAGGTGCCGATCTTGTTCGCCACGTCGCCGTTCGCCGCCACCCGGTCGGTGCCGACGATGACCGCCTGCACCCAGCCGGCGCGCATGACCGCGGCGGCCATGTTGTCGCAGATGAGCGTGACATCAATGCCGGCCTGATGCAGTTCGAACGCCGTCAGGCGCGCGCCCTGCAGCACGGGGCGCGTCTCGTCCGCGAACACTCGCAGCTTGATGCCGCGCTCGGCGGCGAGATAGAACGGCGCCAAGGCCGTGCCGTATTTCGCCGTCGCCAGGCCGCCGGCGTTGCAGTGAGTGAGCACGCCCATACCGTCCGCAAGCAGCGTGAGCGCATGTTCGCCGATCAGCCGGTTCGTCTCGATGTCTTCGGCGTGAATCGCTTCCGCTTCGCGGACAAGCGCTTCCTGGCAGCTTTCCGCCGGGGCGCCGCTTGCCGCAAGCGCTTCGGCGCGCGCGGTCATCCGGTCGAGCGCCCAGAACAGGTTGACGGCGGTCGGCCGGGATGTCGCCAGATATCCGGCGTGGCGCTTCACGGCCTCCAGCCATGCGTTCGTTCCGGCATGGACGGCCTTCGCGGAGCCGAGCACGACGCCGTAAGCGGCGGCGATGCCGATCGCGGGCGCGCCGCGCACGGCGAGGCTGCGGATTGCCTCCCATACTTCTTCCGGCGTGTCCAGATGCAGATACTCGATGCGTTCGGGAAGCTGCCGCTGGTCCAGCAGTTCAAGCTGCGAACCTGTCCAGTTCAGCGGCGAGAGCGGTTGATGCGTTGTCGTCATGATGGATTATCCTTTCAGTGCGGCGGCCGCTTCGCGGGCCGCGTCGATCACGAAATCGATGGATTCGGCGCCGCGGTTGCCCTTGATCAGCGCCTTGCCGATGCGGAGCGCGACGCGCTGCGCTTTCTCCCGGACGGCTGCGTCGGGGATGCGGTCGATGTCGGCGACGTGCGCCAGACCGACGATGCGGCGGACCATTTTGCACCCGGCGTAACCGATCGAGTCCTGCAGCAGGCGGCGCATGTAGTCGTCCTGGTAGCCGGCCGCCCGCGCGGCGAGCCGGTCGACGTTCTTCTCGTTCCAATGCGCCCGGAACTTTCGGTCGAACTGCGTCCAGATGCTCTTCACCGTCTCCAGCAAATATTCGCGGTACGACGTTCTGGAAGCTTCGTCGGCGCTCCAGTGGAGCTGGCCGGCGTAGTTCAGCAGCAGGTTGCCCAGAACAGCGCCGATGTCGAAGCCCATCGGACCGTAGTATGCGAATTCGGGGTCGATCACTTTCGTCGAATCTTCGCGGACGAAGATGCTGCCCGTATGCAGGTCGCCGTGCAGCAGCGCCTGGCCCTGCGTCAGAAATTTCTCGCGCAGCAGCGCGACTTCGAAATGCAGCTTCCCGTCGGTCCGCAGCGCTTCGGCCTCGTCTTCGATCGCCGCGTCGTAATTGTTGTTCGACGAGACGGTGTACGGATCGTCGAAGATGAGATCTTCGGTGATCTTGCACAGTTCCGGATTGATGAACCGGCCGGCCTGCACTTTCTTCTCCTGCTGGTTCATGCCGAGATCGGACGTGAAGAACAGCGTGTTCGCGAGAAACGTCGAGATATGATCAGCGAACAGCGGATAGCGGCGGCACTGCATCAGGCCGCTGCGCATGATGATGTGGTCGCTCAGATCTTCCATGACGGTGAGCGCCAGATCCGGGTCGTACTTGTACACTTTCGGCACGAGACCCGGCGCAAGGCGGCCTTCCAGGATCAGCGCCTCGCTCTCGATGCGCGAACGGTCGAGCGTCAGCGGCCAGGATTCCCCGACGACCTTCGCATAGGGGAGCGCCTGCTTCAGAATGAGGCTGCGGCCCGATTGCTCGTCGCGGATATGGAAGACGAGGTTCAGGTTGCCGTCCCCGATCTCGCGGCACGTCAGCGCGGCTTCCTGCGGGAAGACGCCTTCAATCCGGCGGGCGAGCTCGATCGCTTCCGATTCGGTAAGCGGATGGTATTCGGACAATTGCGGCACCTCCGTGGCGTTGCCTTCAATAGTGACATTATCCCCAATAGTATAAAGAAGTTTTAATCTGATTGGAATACCCTCTATTGCTTCGTTTGCAGGGAATTCGCGGTCATGAATCGGCGCCTGCTTGTCGTCCGGATGTCATCGTTTTCCGCAGGCGGCGATGCGATTGCGACGTTCAAGCCGGACAGCCGGACGGTCCATGTCGGCACCGGCGCCTCCCGGGACGGCGGCCGAATGGGCGGCAGACAAGGCGGGCGAGAGGCCGTCGTCACTCGTTCTCCATAAGGCCGGCCGCCTGAAGGGGACCTTTTGCCGTAAGCAAGGACAATACCTTTGCCATTTCCTCCGGGGATTCCCTGCAGCCGTTGTTCAACCAACATTGGATCATGCTCAAATGCGCGCCGGAAATGTAAGAGGCAACATACTCGGGCGATATCGGCATCCGTTTTGGGCGGGTCCGTGATGCGGCCGTTCTTTCATATAATTGCTCCCACATCGTCTGTCTCAGTCTGGATTGAAAAGCAGGGTCGCCTTTGGGGCTGAGAAGAACTTTTAAAAAGTCCCGATTCCTGTAAAAGTATTGAAAAATGTCAATCGCAATCGGAAGTGAATCGCCGAAGGTTTTGCGGATGGCAGCATGTCTTCTCGCAATGTCCATGATTTCTTCCATAAATTCGGATTCATGGCTGGACAATCGCCTCAAGTGTCTTGGTCACGCGCAGATCTTGCTTTTTTTTCCATCGTCCGACTCCCTTGCCCGACAAATTTGCACGGTATGTTGTTTAACCGTCAAACCCGGCAGCATTGCCTGTTGTTGCGGCTGCAGCTTTGATTTTATACCAAACACGCTGATGAATAAACAACACTGTGCTGGGGAGGAAGGCATGACGATGGGGATCATTGACAAGCTGGCGAAAAGCATGGCTACACGCGCAACGGTCATCGATAAAACCAAAGCGGCGGAGCACACGTATCGATTGACGATCCGGCTGCAGGGTTCTCAATCGTTTGCGTATCGTCCCCAGGACTTCTTGCGAATTCTTGTCCTGGATGATCCGAAAGTACCGTTGCGGGATCGTGTGCGGTCCTATTCCATCTGGAATTTCGATGCCCGGACGCAAAGCCTCGATCTGGCGGTGTGCACATTTTCCAACGGTCCCGGAGCGCATTGGATCCAAAACGTGCGGGTGGGCGACGACGTTTATTTCATGAAGCATGCCAGCAATCTGGTCATCCATCAGGATGACGCCGACGCCGTGATGATCGGCGATATTTCCGCTCTGGGCCATCTGTACGGTCTGCGCCGGTTTTTCCGGTATCCGGAACGCGTATCCGGTTTGATTTTTGGCCGGGATCAAGCCGATTTTTTCCCGGATCTCGACGGTGAGTCCCCCTTTCAGTTCATTGCAGGCGGGCCGCATCAAGATCAAACGGTTATATCCGCGGTAGAAGCCGCACTGCCCCGCCACGCCGGCAAAACCGCCATTGATGTCGCGGGTGACGGCGAAATGTGCAAATTGCTTTATAAGTATCTGAAGAGTCTGGGATGGAGCAGCAAGCAGGTCAAGGTCAAGCCGTTTTGGATCCAGGGGAAAAAGGGATTGGAGTAAACATGTCGCGGATGTTCGCAATCGGGGGCCGGTATCTGGTATAATGAAGACTCAGCATGGATCGGGGGGATGCCGGGAAATGAACGGAAACGTGACGCGGCTTGCCGGCGTGCGGGACGGCACCGCGCTGAAAGAATGGGCATCGGCGATTGAAGCGCTTGTCTGCGGGCGGCAGCTGATCCTAATGCGCAAGGGCGGAATCGCCGAGGAGACGCGGGATTTCCAGCTCGCCGCGCCGCGGTTCTGGCTGCTGCCGACCTACGAGCATCAGCGGGAGCATCTGCTGAAGGAAGAATTCCGGCCGCTGATCGGCCGCACGCTGGCCGAGCGCGAAGCGGCGGGAGGCCGGCTGCTCCTGAAGGCGTGGGCGGAGGCGGTGCGCGACATCGAGGTGACCGATGCGGAAACGCTGGCGAAACTCGACCGTTTTCACATCTGGACCGGCGCGTTTGCGGACGAACGGCTGAAATGGAAGCGGACAAAACCGCTCCATGTGCTCATCCTTCGCGTCCATGCGGCTGAAGAGCCTGTCGCGATCCCGCACCGGGAGTCGTATGCCGGATGCAAATCCTGGGTGAAGCTCGAGGATGACGCGGCGGACGCCGGGTTCCGTCCCGTGCTGTCGGATGAGGAATTTCTGCGGCGGGAAGCGGAAATTCTGAACGCGCTGGCCTGATCCGGCGGGTTGCCGCACGGCCGAGGCGGCGGACTGTCAGGGAAGCTGACGGGACCGGGCCGGCGTTTGTTGCGTTGCGCCGGGAAATATATTAGAATAATTTTAAATTACATGGCGATTATCATTGATAATCACCTTTCAATACAGATCAATGCGGAAGGAGACACCATACATGGCGACTCGATTCACGGTAAAAGGACTGCGGGCGTCGATCGAAGGCAAGGAAATTCTGAAAGGCATCGACATCGACATCCGCGGCGGCGAGATCCATGCCATCATGGGTCCGAACGGCACGGGCAAGAGCACGCTCGCGTCGGCGCTCATGGGGCATCCGAAATATGAGGTGACGGAAGGCGAAGTGCTGCTCGACGGCGAGAATCTGCTCGAGATGGAAGTCGACGAGCGGGCGCGCGCGGGCCTGTTCCTCGCGATGCAATATCCGAGCGAAATCACGGGCGTGACGAACGCGGACTTCCTGCGCAGCGCGATCAACGCGCGCCGCGGCGAAGGCAACGAAATTTCGCTCATCAAGTTCATCCGCCAGCTCGAAGCGAAGATGAAAGAGCTCGAGATGAATCCGGAGTTCGCCCACCGCTATCTGAACGAAGGGTTCTCGGGCGGCGAGAAGAAGCGGAACGAAATTCTGCAGATGATGATGCTCGAGCCGAAGATCGTCATCCTCGACGAAGTCGACTCGGGTCTCGACATCGACGCGCTGAAGATCGTCGCGAGCGGCGTCAACAGCATGCGTTCGGAAGACCGCGGCTTCCTGATCATCACGCACTATCAGCGGCTGCTGAACTACATCAAGCCGGATTTCGTCCACGTCATGATGCAGGGACGCATCGTGAAGTCGGGCGGTCCGGAACTGGCCGAGCGCCTCGAAGCCGAAGGTTACGACTGGATCAAGGAAGAGCTGGGCATCGTCGACGAGACCGTCGGTCAAGCCTGAGCGGAGAGGGGCGTTGACACGACATGAGTACGCAACTGAATGCTCCGGTAAGCCGTGAAAATATCGAAGCTTTGTCCCAGGGCAGAGGCGAGCCCGGCTGGCTGACCGATATCCGGAAAGAAGCGGCTGCGCTGGCCGGCACGCTGGAATGGCCCAGACCCGAGAAAATGCGCATCGACCGCTGGAATCTGACGGCATTCGGCGTCGACAGGCATCCCGAACTTGCGGGAGATTTGTCGCAGCTGCCGGAAGAGATCCGCGCTTCGCTGCCGCAGGATGCCGCGAATCTTGTCGTACAGCGCAATTCCGGCGCCGCGTACCGCAACCTGGCGGAAGAGTGGAAGGCGAAAGGCGTTATTTTTACCGATCTGGAGACGGCCGTCCGCGAACACGGCGATCTCGTGAAGAAGCATCTGTTCAGCGTCGTCAAGGCGGATGAAGACAAGCTGACCGCGCTGCACGCGGCGCTCTGGAACGGCGGCGTCTTCGTGTATGTGCCGAAAAATGTCGAAGTGGAAGTGCCGCTGCAGGCTGTTCTTTACCTGGACGATGCGGAAGCGGCTTTCGCGCCGCATGTTCTGATCGTGGCCGACGCGAACAGCCGCGTGTCCTATGTCGACCGCGTGCTGGCGAGCGGCGCCGGCCGGTCGGCCGTCGCCGTCCATCACTCCGTGGTCGAAGTCGTCGCCGGCCCCGGCGCGCTCGTGCGGTTCGCATCGATCCACCATCTGCCGGAGAGCGTCGTGGATCTGTCGATCCGCCGCGCGACGCTGGCGAACGACGCGCGGATCGAATGGATCATCGGCGATCTGAACAACGGCAACACGCTGTCGGTCACCAAATCGGACCTGCAGGGCAACGGCTCCACGTCCGACTCGAAGCTGATCACGGTCGGCACCGGGTCACAGAACATGAGCATCACGACGCATGCCGTCCACCACGGTCTCAGCTCGGAGAGCGAGATGGAGACGCGGGCCGTCATGCGCGATTCGGCGACGGCGATCATCAATGGCGTCACGAAGATCGAGAAGGGCGCCACGAAGGCGAACGGCCATCAGACGGAACGGGTGCTCATGCTGAGCCCGAAGGCGCGCGGCGACGCGAACCCGATCCTGCTCATCGACGAGGACGACGTCAAGGCGGACCACGCCGCGAGCGTCGGCCGGGTGAACGAGGAGCAGCTCTACTATCTGATGTCTCGCGGCATTGACCGTGAAGTGGCGGAACGGCTCATCATCCGCGGCTTCCTGGAGCCGATCGTGTCCGAAGTGCCGATCGAAGCGGTGCGCGAGGAACTCGAGCGGATGATCGAAGGGAAGCTGAACGCATGAACCCGCTCGAGCTTCGTAAGGCATTTCCGATCCTGGACCAGCAGGTGAACGGGCATCCGCTCGTTTACCTGGACAACGCGGCGTCCTCGCAGAAGCCGCGCAGCGTCATCGACGCGATCGTGCGCTATTACGAGCACGACAACGCGAACGTTCACCGCGGCGTCCATACGCTTGCATCCCGCGCGACCGACGCCTATGAAGGGGCGCGGGCGAAGGTCGCGAAGTTCCTGAACGCGGCCAGCGAGCGGGAGATCGTCTTCACGCGCGGCACGACGACGGCGCTGAACATCGTCGCCCGCTCCTGGGCACGCGCCGCGCTGCGCGAAGGCGACGAGATCGTGCTGATGCCGATGGAGCATCACGCGAACCTGATTCCGTGGCAGCAGGCGGCGAAGGCGACGGGCGCGGTGCTGCGCTACATTCCGATGCAGCCGGACGGCACGATCCGGCTGTCGGACGTCGAGGCGACGCTGACGGACCGGACGAAGATCGTCTCCGTCACCCACGTTTCGAACGTGCTCGGCGTCGTCAACCCGGTGAAGGAAATCGCGGCGCTGGCGCACAAGCGCGGCGCGGTCATGGTCGTCGACGGTGCGCAGTCGGCGCCGCACATGAAGGTGGACGTGCGCGATCTTGATTGCGATTTTTACGCATTCTCGGGTCACAAGATGTGCGGTCCGACCGGAATCGGGGTACTCTATGGGAAACGGGAACTGCTCGAGCAGATGGAACCGGTCGAGTACGGCGGCGAGATGATCGAGCACGTCGATTATTACGACGCGACGTGGAAGGAAGCGCCCTGGCGGTTTGAGGGCGGCACGCCGATCATCGCGGGCGCGGTCGGCCTGGCGGCGGCGATCGATTTCCTGACGGAGATCGGGATGGACAACATCGACCGCCACAGCGAGGCGCTTGCCCGCTACGCCTACGACCGTCTGTCCGAGATCGAAGGCGTCACGCTGTACGGCCCGCGCGAAGGCCGCGTCTGCCTCGTGACGTTCAACCTGGACGATGTCCATCCGCATGACGTGGCCACGGTCCTCGACACGGAAGGCGTCGCGATCCGTGCGGGGCACCATTGCTGCCAACCGCTCATGCGCAAGCTCGAGGTGACGGCGACCGCCCGCGCCAGCTTCTATCTCTACAACACCGAGGAAGATGTGGAACGGCTGGCCGCGGCGCTAATCAAGGCAAAGGAGTTCTTCGGACATGCAATTGGATGAACTGTATCGAAGGGTCATCATGGATCACTACAAAAATCCCCGCAACCGCGGCACGATGGACGAAGACTCCGTGACGGTCAATCTGAACAATCCGACTTGCGGCGACCGGATCCAGCTGCAGCTGCGGGTGGAAGACGGCGTCGTCAAGCAGGCGAAATATACGGGTGAAGGCTGTTCGATCAGCATGTCTTCGGCCTCGATGATGACGGATGCGATCCGCGGCAAGACGCTGGACGAAGCGCTCGGTCTGGCGGAGAAGTTCAGCGCCCTGATGCAGGGGCAGCCCGTCGAATTCGAGGAGTACGAAGATCTCGAGGCGCTTTCGGGCGTCAGCAAGTTCCCCGCGCGGATCAAATGCGCGACGCTCGCCTGGAACGCGCTGCGCAAAGGCATCGAAGCCGGGCGGCAGGGCTGACGGGTGGCTGGAAGGCACGGTTTTTGAGAATCGGGCTGATTTTGGCAAGGAATGAATGAAGGAGGCTGAGGGCGATGGCGAAGAAGGCGCCGGAGTTGGAAGAATACAAATATGGCTTCCGCGACGAGCACAAGGCTGTCTTCCAGACGGGCAAAGGGCTTACGGCGGACGTCGTGCGCACGATCTCGCAGATGAAGGGCGAGCCGGAATGGATGCTCGAGTTCCGCCTGAAGGCGCTCGAGCAGTTCAACAAGATGCCGGTCCCGCGCTGGGGCGGCGATCTGGACGAACTCGATTTCGACGATATCCAATACTACGTCAAGCCGTCCGAGAAACAGGGCCGCACTTGGGAAGAAGTGCCGGCCGAAATCAAGGAGACGTTCGACAAGCTGGGCATTCCCGAGGCGGAACAGAAGTTCCTCGCGGGCGTATCCGCCCAGTACGAGTCGGAAGTCGTCTACCACAACATGCGTGAAGATCTGGCGAAGCAGGGCGTCATCTTCATGGACACCGACACCGCGCTGAAGGAGCATCCGGAGATCTTCAAGGAGTACTTCGGCACGGTCGTTCCGCCGACGGACAACAAGTTCGCCGCGCTGAACAGCGCCGTCTGGTCCGGCGGCAGCTTCATCTACGTCCCGCCGGGCGTGAAATGCGAAATTCCGCTGCAGGCGTACTTCCGGATCAACTCGGAGAACATGGGGCAGTTCGAACGGACGCTCATCATCGCCGACGAGGGCAGCTTCGTCCACTACGTCGAAGGCTGCACGGCGCCGATCTACAGCACGAACTCGCTGCACAGCGCCGTCGTCGAGATCATCGTGAAGAAGGACGCGCGCGTCCGCTACACGACGATCCAGAACTGGGCGCCGAACATTTACAACCTCGTCACGAAGCGCGCGGTCGCGGAAGAGAACGCGACGATGGAATGGGTCGACGGCAACATCGGCTCCAAGCTGACGATGAAATATCCGGCCGTCATCCTGAAAGGCCGCGGCGCGAAGGGCAGCGTCCTGTCCATCGCGGTTGCGGGCAAAGGCCAGCATCAGGACGCCGGGGCGAAGATGATCCACCTCGCGCCGGATACGACGTCGACGATCATTTCGAAGTCGATCTCGAAGCACGGCGGCAAGGTGACGTACCGCGGTCTCGCGTCGTTCAGCCGCAACGCCGACGGGGCGAAGTCGAACATCAAGTGCGACACGCTCATTCTCGACAACCAGTCGACGTCGGACACGATCCCGTACAACGAGATCATGAACGACAACATCACGCTCGAGCACGAGGCGACGGTGTCGAAGGTATCGGAAGACCAGCTCTTCTACCTGATGAGCCGCGGCCTGTCCGAAGCGGAAGCGACGCAGATGATCGTCATGGGCTTCATCGAGCCGTTCACGAAGGAGCTGCCGATGGAGTACGCGGTCGAGATGAATCGATTGATCAAGTTCGAGATGGAAGGTTCGATTGGTTAAGGATTGGCACGGCGCGCTTACCCCGGATTTCGGGCGAGCGCGCTTGTTTTATGTGCGGCGGGTTTTTGTTATGACTAACCCGTCTGTCGTATTTTGCGGCAAAATATGGTAAGATATCGATGGGAGGGTTGTTTTGTGAAAAGGACATTATTTCTATTAACATTGATGGTGTTGGTGATTGCCGGGTGTTCGTCTTCGGATTCAAGTTCCGGCGAAAGCCAGTTAACTTTGCAAGATTTTATCAAAGCTTATCAGGATCAAGGTGTCGAAGTTGATCCGAGTGAAAAACCGTTATTTGATATGCTTGGAGCAAAAGATGGTGTAATTTTTTACATGGAGAACTCTCCGGTCAAAATCTATGAATTTGATTCGGTAAAAAGCCTGAAAAAGGCTGTATCTGAAGACGGTATGATAAAGGATTGGCCTCAAAATGGGAGGTTCTTGCTGGAAACCAAGAAGCAAGAGGCAATACAGATATTTGAAAACGTAAAGTAGCAAGACCAAAGTGCCATACGGTTATGTTTGTCGCGGCGCGCCTGCCCGGGGTTCGATTGGGCGCGCCGTTCGTCTGTGACAGGGAATATCGGACTCATTCACCAATTGATCGAAGCGGCGGTGTAATGCTATCATTTCATCTATGAAACCGCATTCAAAGGAGATCTGCCGATGATCACGAAAACCCATGCCCTATGGCGCAAAGAAGAATACACGTACCCCGTAACAGGCGATTTTGTACCGAATCTGGTCACCTATGTCCACGAAGATGATGAAATCAGGCCCGCGCTTATTGTCGTACCGGGCGGCGGGTATATCCTCGTTTCTCCCACGGAAGGGGAGATTGTGGCCAAGGCCTTTTACGACAAAGGCTGCAATGTGTTCGTACTCACCTACACGACCAATCTGTTGCAGAGAACGCCCTTTAAACTGCAGCCGCTGAAGGATTTGTCCCAAGCGGTCAGGTTCGTGAGGAAGCAAGCCCGTGAGTTTCGGATTGATCCGGAGAAGGTCGCCATCTGCGGATTTTCGGCCGGCGGACATTTGTGCGGAAGTCTGGCCGTGCACCATGACGCAGAAGCGCTTCAGCCGGTCAGCCCCGAATACGAAGGCGTCAGCAATCGGCCGGATGCGGTCATCCTGTGCTATCCGGTCATCAGTTCCGGAGAATACGCGCATCAGGGGTCTTTCAAGGCGCTGCTGGGTCCGGAAGCGACTGCGGAAGAGTTGGCATACATGTCCCTGGAAAAGCAGGTCTCCCGCCGCACGCCCCCGGTCTTTCTGTGGCATACGGCGACCGACGAAGCGGTGCCTGTCGAGAATTCGCTCCTTTTCGCCAAAGCATGCAAGGAAAACGGTGTTCCGTTTGAGCTTCATGTATTCGGCAATGGCAGGCATGGGTTGTCCTTGGCCAATCGGCAATGGGCGTCCGGAGAATATGGCCGGGATTATACGATGCAGCAGGTTTACGAGGCTTTGCAGTATCTGATCGATCACCGGATGGAGCTGCCGCCCCCGTATGATCAGATCGGACCGGTCCCCGAAGGCGCCGATGCAAGGCAAGTGGTGAATCAGTTCCAGTCCCGGTTCGCGCACTTGAGGCAGCCGGATGACGGAATCGCCATTTGGCCGGAGCTGGCGCATCAATGGCTGAAGAAAATTTTCGCGCTGCAAGACGCAGATGGTTGAACCGGCCGCTGATAGCGGAAGTTTTGCGCTTATTTTCGGGAAATTGGACGTTGGCGGGAAAATAGAAGAAGCTGCTTCGCCTATTTTGGTCAAATTGGCGGTTTTCCGGAAAATCGGGAGGATAGAAGAAAAAGCTTCCTCTAATTTTCCGGAGAACGGCGCTTTTCGACAAAATAGCGGAAGCAGCTTCGTTTATTTTATTCACCCGAACATTTCCGCCACACGAGTGGAACCTCCAGCGGAACCAGCCGCTCTTATACCCACTCCCTTGCAGCCTTCCTGCTTGCGGTTGTCGATGTCGAGCCAATCTGTCGTCCCGCAGCACGTCGCAATAATCGACATGATTGGGAATTTTTCATAGACCTTCCGTACTATTCTATGGTAATATGTACCTGTCAAGGAGGGGTAAGCATTGGGAATCGTATTTATGTTTCTGTGGTTTGTTTTTGCTATTTTGACCTTTGTCAGCCTGATCATTTGGCTGATCAAGAGAAAAAAGAAACATGGATTGCGCACACTGATCTTTTTTGTGTTGGCCGCTCTGTGCATGGTGGCAGCCATAAACGATCAGGATTTTGTCGATGGTCTGTCTCAGGATTCGACGGCAACCACCGCCAAGACAGAAGAACCCGAGGTAGATCCAAAACAGCAAGGCATCGAGTTTGATGAGCGGGCATGGAAAGATTTTCTCCAGCTCTACGAGACCCACAACAAACTGGTAAAAGCAGTAAGTTTGTATGCCGAAGACAGAATTTCAAAGCTGGATTTCTACGATTTCTGCAAGGAAGCTGAACAATGGTTTGCAAATAAATCGTTAAGTTTCAAATATGGAAAAACTGATGACGAGAAGGAATATCTCAGAACATTCGAAACGTTTGCTCTTGCCGATCAACAAGCCGCCAAGAGTTTGATGAAGTATCTGGATTCCAATTCCATGAAAGATTTGTCAAAAGCCAAGGAAAATATTGAGAGAGGCAAGCAGGCATCGGTTATTATTGCCAAGAACAGGGTCGTTCTTTTGAGAAAATTGAATTTCACCGAAGAAGAGATTCAGAAGACCATAGAACAGGTGACTGCCGATCTTGAGGAGATTGACAAGAAGTTAGCCGAACAATAAACGACAGGACAAGAATACCCTCCTTGCTATGTTTCAAGGGCATGCAAGGAGGGCTCTTTTTTCACCCAAACATCTCCGCCACACCGAGCGGATCGAAGCAAATCACATACTGCCCCACAATCGTATGACGGCCATATTTCTCCCGATACCGCTCGATGGCGGCTTGCAGGAAAGGCTCCGTCACCCCAAGAAACTCCGCAAAATCATGCCGGCTGCTGACGCGGGCGTGGTGCGCCTCGATGATCTTCTCCAACGGAACAAGCCGCTCATACGCCCACTCCCGGGCGGCCTTCTCCTGTTTGCGATTGCGGATGTCGGACTGATCCAGGATATCCCCGGCGCTCGTATGATAATGGCCGAGCTCTTCGGCGAGGATGCACGCTTTCTCCTTCGTGGTCGGGATGCGGCGATTGATCCAGACGATGCCGTCTGCGTACAGCCCTTTGATTCTTTTCATCAGCGGTTTCTCATAGATGTCAATGCCATGCTGCTCCGCCTCTCGGATGAGGTTGTCGTAGAGCATGGTTTCACTCCTGTCTCTGCTTACGCTTCATCCGGACGAACGCTTTGAACCGCTCGATCTCCTCCAGTTCCTCTTCCGTCCAGTCTTCCCCGTCATGATGCGCGGCGATGGTGCCGATCTCGCGATTCTCTTCCCACGATTGCGCCATGGATTCCAGTTGCTCGACCGTAATGCCGAGCGCGCGGCATACTTTCATGACGTTGTCGATGGACGCCCTGCCGACTCCACGGGTCAGCATCGACTGGAGCGTCGTCGGCGGCAAGCCGATCGATTCGGCGAACGCTCTCCGGCTTCCCCTGCGATCGATCAACTCTGCGAGTACCTTGGCCTTCGCATCCAACCTGGACACCTCACGCACGCGAATTCGTACACAACCCGGCAGCAAAAACGAACTGACATTCGGTTGTACTGCCATTATATGCGAAACTGCGTTCAAAATGCAACTGCACGTCTTGACACTGAACGCAATAGCGTTTATCATGACAATCACCGCGAACGCAAATGCGTTCACCCAAAAGGAGGGACAATCACGAATGAGCAGCGCGGCACTGATCGCGGAATACACGTCCGGCATCAAGGCGCTGAGCCGTTATAAGAAATCGCTGGACCGCAACAATCCGGTGGAGGCCGAGGAAGCCCGCACCATTTCCGGCATGCTGTCGGATATGCGGTACGCGCTGGACTGGATGCGCCGGGGCCGGCGGCCGGGGAGCCGGAAGGGGGCCGAGCGGCATGACATTTATCGCCGCCGGGAACTGCTGGCGAATACGGAGCCGCTGACGGATGAAGAGCGGCAGAAGCTGCTCGACTGCATGGCCGTCATGACCGAGCGCGAACTGACGTGCTGGCTGCTGCATATGGCGCAGGGTTTCACGTATGCCGAGATCGGCGCGCGGCTGGAACTGTCGCGGCGCACGGTGCAGCAGTACGTCGAGCGGGCCCGGAAGAAGTTTGAGGACGCACTGGGACGGACGGATGACGTGCAGATAACGTGCGGATGACGTACAACTTGCAGTGCCCGACGTATGCCCATTTGCGGAAAAAGAGGATCACGTAACAGGAAAGTCCTGCCGACGGCGGGGCTGTTTTTTTCCGGGAGTGGACAAGCGTGAATGGCGGGCCCTTCGCAGCGCAGCGTGGGGCCCGAAATCTTGCCGAACGCGGCCGGGAGGTGACGGCGGTGAAGTGACCCACTGAATCGGGAGACCCATCGCGAAAAGGGTGAATCCAATCGGAGACAAGCCGCAGAACGTTTCGATCAACGATGTCCGCCAGGCGGTTCACGCCGCGCTGGCCGAGTGTTTCCCGGATGTACCCGTTCTGGACGGGGAACCGCCGGAAGAGACGAGCCCGCCGTATTTCGTCGTGCAATTGCTCGAGTCCGGCCATGTGCAGGAACTCGGCCGACGGTACCAGCGGCAGTATCCGTTCAGCATCCAATATGTTGATCCGGATGCGGGAAACGAGGACCGGTACGATATGGCGGACCATCTGTCCGACGCGCTGCAATGGATCGAGGCGGCCGGGCGCCCGGTGCGCTACGTTCGGGCAATACGCACTCCTCCACGGATGCGTCAGCTTTTCTTCACCAAACCTTCGAACTGCTGAGGGAGCATCCGGTGAAGTACGCGAGGTTCGATAAGGGCTTCGGCGGTGAAGATTTCTACGGCCTGTGGGAAGGCAAAGGAATCGGTTACGTCGGAAAGTTGAAATGGACATAAAGGTGCTCCTCTCTTTGGGTGTAGTGTTCTCGATAAACACCATTCTACCAAAGATTTGGGCACTTTTTTATGTTTTCATAGGATCGCACTTTCGAAATTCAGGGTTAATGGGCTCGGCGAGAAGACGATTAAAAAGCCGAACGGCAATGATATCTCCGCAGGAAACCTCAAAGCGGGCAGCATATACACGCTTCGGTACAATTTTATCTTACAGGGTGAAGGGGGGGTCGGGAAACGCTCAACCAGCCGATGTATTATCAGGTAAGACATTTACCAATGACGCCGGGGAACAGGCCGGATCAATGCCCAATCGCGGCGCCGTAAACCAGACACTTACGAGCCAAGGGCAGTCTTATACCGTCCCTGCTGGCTATCACAACGGCAGCGGCAAGGTGACTGCCAATATTACCAACCTGACTGCTGCCAATATCAAATCCGGGGTAACGGTCGGAGGGATTGAGGGCACGTTTACATCAGATGCGACAGCAACAGCTGCACAAATCCTTAGCGGACAAACCGCTTATGTGAATGGATCGAAAGTGACAGGTTCGATGGCCAACCGCGGCGCTGTAAACCAGACACTCACGAGCCAAGGGCAGTCTTATACCGTCCCTGGACAGTATGCTGAAGATTTTGCGACTTGCAATGGATGGCGAGTGGATTTAAGCGGAGAAGAACCCGTGAGTCACCGCGCAGCTCGCGCTCGGCGCCAACCCAGCCGACTGGCGCGTGTACATGCTCGCCATCGCGAACGGCTTCCTTGTCGCGGCAACCGCCGGCCAGATGCAGCGGAAAGCGGTCGAACCGCCTGGTCAACCGGAGCAGCCGGCAGGCAAGGGTAGTGATGGCGCATGAGCGCGGCCGCATTCATCGCACAGATCGCGCCAATTGCCGTCCAGCTCCGCATCGAAGGCTCGCCGATCTTCCCGTCGGTCCGGATCGCGCAGTCGGGGCTGGAGACCGGCTGGAAGATCCCGCCCTGGAACAACCTCGGCGGCTACAAGGTCGGCAGCGGCAAGCTCACGCCGTACTGGCGCGGCAAGATCGTCACCAAAGGCACATGGGAAGTGTACGACGGCAAGCGCGTGGACGCGACGGCTGCGTTCCGGGCGTATGACAGCGTGGAGGATTTTTTCCGCGATCAAGATCTGCTGTTCGAAAACAAAAGATACACCGGTGTCCGAACGGCACAATCTCCGGAGGAGCAGGCGGACATGCTGCAGGCGTGCGGATATGCAACGGACCCGCAGTACGCGCAGAAACTCAGAAATATCATCGCCGCGCATAATCTGAAGCGCTATGACACCGAAGCGGAGGTGCAGAAGCAAATGATCGGGGGGCTGAAAAAGCAGATCGAGCAACTGACAGCCGAACAGGCGCAACTGCGGCAGCGTCTTGAGACACTCGAAAGCCGGGCGCGCGTGGATGTGCCGGCGTGGGCGAGAGAGGCGGTGGATGCAGCCGTGAAAGCCGGCATTGTCGATACGCCGGAAGGCGGAAGCCTCGACTTTTACCGAATGCTGACGGTTATGCACCGCACAGGACATATCGGAAATAACTGACATTGATAAACGAACGAGTGTTCGTGTATAATAAAACCAAACACCTGTTCGGTTGGTGATCCGCATGCACAAATATGTGGGCCGGCGCATCGAGATCATATACATCGCCGCCGACGGCAAGCTGTCGCAGCGCACCATCCATGTGCTCAGCGTACAGAGCGGCATCGTGCGGGCGTTCTGCATGACCACCGGTGCGCCGCGGACATTTCGGATCGACAACATTTTGGCCGTGCAGCCGGCGGCGAGGCCGGCCTGATCTTTCCTGTCACAACCTGCTCATCCCCCTTTCTTCTCTCCCGTTAATCCTCGTTGCCTTCCTGAAATAAACCCGAAAGCCCGAACGCCAGGCGCATAATCGCTCCTCTCCGACACCATCCTATGGAATGCCAACACCATGTCAGGAAGGGGCAGGAAGGCAGATGGCAGGTACCTGGAGAAGAGGGCAAGGAAGAGGCGCGCTGGCGCTGTTGCTTATTTTTTTGCTCATATCGGCCTCAGTGGCCGGATGCGGCGAACGGCAAAACGCGAATCATGACGGGCGCCAGCAAGCGAACACCCCGGGCCAAAAGGGGACAGGCCGTCAATCCGCCCTGGAGGAAAACAACGCCGAACATCTTCTGGAACTCGGCAGGGCGATTGTTCCGTTCGAGAAGTTGGACGGCCAAACCTACGCCGACGCCGAGAAGATGGCCGGCTTGATCGGTTTTCATACGGAGTATTCGGAAGACGGCAAATCGCTGCTCATCGGCGACCACGATGTGGTCATGACGATCACGGATCAATCCCGTGAAGTGGTGAAAGAAGAGCGCACCCTGACGATGAGCAAACCGGCCAGACTCATGGACGGCCGCATGCTGGTGCCTTCGAACGAATTGAAGAAGCTGTTCGGGGATGAAGCGGTTTTCACGGTGGACGCGGTGCAGGCGGCGATTTTCCCGAAGCCGCAGCGGGAAGACACGGCTGCATCGCAAGATTTCGCCGACGACCCGGCTGTCCGCGCGGAGGGCCGAAAGGCGCATGCCCCCTGGACAGCGCATGGCGATGGCGACGCCTCCTCGCCAGCCGGTGCCGAGCTGATCAAGGAAGCGAAACGTTATTTTGGCGTGAAGTACCAGTTCGGCGCGGCGCATTATGCCACGTCGAAGCGTTTCGACTGCTCGTCGTTCGTCCAGTACCTTTTCGCGAAACAGGGGGTCGACATGCCCCGGACGGCCCGGGCGCAGGCACGCTTGGGGAAAGAGGTGGCCCGGGACAAGCTGCGCCAGGGGGATCTGCTCTACTTCTATGTCCCCGGACGGTTCAAGAACGACACGACGGTCGGCCACGTCGGCATCTACATCGGCAACCAGCAAATGATCCACTCCAGCCCGCTGCCGCAGGACGGCGTACAGATTACGAACATCAACAAGGAGTACTGGAAAGAAACGTTCCTGTTTGCGAAACGCATCTCATAACACGAAACCAGAAGCAAGAAGCCCTGCGCATCAGACGCAGGGCTTGCTTTCGCAGGCTTACATGGCGATGTCGACGACTTCGACGCCCTGCTGGCGGGACACGTCGATGAACGTCTCGCCGCACCGGATGAGCGGGCGGAAGAAATCGGTCGGATTCGTCAGGACGATGACGCCGGACTCGCCGTTGGACAGGACGGCCGTCTTGCCGACGAAGAACGGCAGCAGCCGGCGGATGAACGTATGGACGACCGTCGGGTCGAGCTCATTGAAGCTGAGCCGGTGCAATTCCCGCAGCACGCGCAGAAGGTCGCGGCGTTCCCGGTACGTCCGCGTCGAGATCATTGCGCTGCAGACGTCGGCGACGGCAAGGACGCGCGCCGCTTCATGAATGTCCTCGCCCTTGATGCCGTAAGGATGACCGGAACCGTCCATCCGCTCCAGATGCTGAAGCACCGCCTTGGCCATCAGTTCATTTTTGAACGAACGTTTGACGATTTCGTATCCGAAGATCGGATATTTCCGGATCATGCGGTATTCTTCTTCCGTCAGCGGATCGGTCTTGTTGAGCAGCGCCGGGTCAATCCGGCATTTGCCGATGTCGCACAGAAATCCCGCCTTGCTGACTGTAAGCGCTTCCTCTTCGCTCCAGCCAAGCCATTTGGCGATGTAGTAGGCCAGCATGCCGACCTGGACCGAGTGATTGAAGGTATATTCCGCTTCCGAGTTGAGCAGCAGCAGCATCGAGACGACGTCCCGTTCTTCCGGAAGCCGGTCGGTGAGCGGCCGGAACACCTCATCCATTTGTTCCTCACGGACGACGCCCGAATCCAATGCTTCCCGGTACAGCAATTCGCTGCCCGCTACCGCCGACTCGAACATCGGTTTCAGACGCATGGCCGTCGGCGCGTTCCCGGTGCCGCTGTTTCGGGGTTCAATATCGACATAGTCGATCTGGTGTTGGAACAGTTTCGCGATCTCCGATTCTGTCAATTGCGTGCCGGCAGGCAGTACGAACAGACCGTATGCGTTGAAAATATCCCGGCTGACGACATCACCGCTTCTCAGATCAGCAACGTGGACCTGCATATCATCACCTTTCGTGCATCCCTGGAAGTTGAAAAAATCCGATATTTTCATCGTATCAGCTAATCCACCAATTGACAATAACCGGGTCAGGGAGCCAGGATGCGGTCGTAAATGCGCCTTGCAAGATCCGGATCACCGGTGCCTTGCACCAGAACGCGCCCGTCCGGGAACAGGACGAGCGTGATGCCATCTTCCAGCGTCAGCCGCAGCAGCCAGGGGTTCCGCTCGACGCGGCCCGCGGACTTGAGCCGTTCCGCCATTTCGTCCAGATGAAGCTGCAGCGGCTCGGCCGGCGCAATCTGCACCGTTTCGCGTCCGCACAGGACAGCTTCCGATTTTCCGCGAACGACCGCTTCCAGATAGTCGAACCGGCGAATTCCGCAGCAGGGACAATCGGCTCGCCGCGCGCCCGCCGTCTTCATTTTCGAGAAGTCCGTTTTCCACAGATCCGCGTGAAGCAATGCGCCATGGAGCTGTTCCTTATACCCGCCGAGCAGCTTGATCGCTTCCATCGCCTGCAGCGAACCGATCAGATCGACGATCGGCGGCAGGACGCCGGCCGTTTCGCACGTATCCGTCGAGCCGGGCGGCGGCGGCGACGGGAACAGGCAGCGGTAGCACGGCGTTTCGCCCGGCACGATCGTCATCGTCATGCCGGAAGCGCCCACCGCGCCGCCGTAGATCCACGGAATGCCGAATTTGACCGCGACATCATTAATCAGGTACCGGACGCCGAAATGATCCGTCCCGTCCACGATCAGATCGGCATCGGCCAGCAGCGATTCCGCATTTCCGGAATTCAGATCGACCGCCGCCGCTTCAATGGCGACCTGACGGTTGAACGTGCGCAATTGCGCGGCCGCGGCTTCGGCCTTCGGCACGCCGCTTTCCGCGTCCGCTTCCGTATAGAGCAGCTGCCGATGCAGGTTGCTCCAGCTCACGATGTCGCGGTCGATCAGGCGGATGCGGCCGATTCCGGCGCGGACCAGGTGATTGGCGATGACGCAGCCGAGCGCGCCCATTCCGACCACAACCGCAAACCCTTGAGCGAGCCGCTTTTGACCTTCCATGCCAAAAGGGGAAAAGCGAACCTGGCGGGCATATCGTTCTGACGAGGGGGACATGCGCATTCTCCTACTCGGCGGCGGGAGCCGTCGGATTCCAGGACTCCTGCTGCTCTCCGATCCATTCCGACCCGTCTTCCCGGATCTCCTTCTTCCAGATCGGCACGATCTGTTTCAACCGTTCGATCGCATACCGGCTCGCCTCGTAGCAGCCGGCGCGATGCGGCGCCGACACGGCGATGACGACGCTCGCTTCGCCGATCGGAACCGTTCCGAGGCGATGGGCGATCGCGCACCGCGTGCCCGGCCATTTCGCGGCAATCTCATCATCAATTTGCCGCATCGTCTTCAGCGCCATCGGCGCATAGGCTTCGTACTCGAGATGGACCGTGCGCCGCCCGTTCGTCCATTCGCGCGTCGTGCCGACGAAGACAAGCGAGGCGCCGTGTTCCGGCACGATCACCTGCGACAGCATGCGGTCCGCGTCAAGCGGCTTGTACGTCAGGATGAAACGTCCGTCCTCCGACGCCAGGTCGTCCTCGCCGGCGTTCTCCGGCGCGCCGCCGGAAACGGGCGGCAGCAGCGCCAGCTCATCGCCGGATTCGAGCGGCTCATCGTCAGCCGCGTACACTTCGTTGCGCGCCACGAACGACGCATGGATCAGCCCGGCATGCGAAGGGAACCGCTCGGCGAGCAGCGCCTTCAGCTTGCCGGCCGTCATGCCGCCTTCGGCTGACGATACGCGGACCTCGTTTCCTCCCAGCCGTTCCGCCAGCCCCGCGAACAGGCGGACCGTCCATTGCACTTCCATATCGTCAACCCCGTCCAATGGTGTGTGTTGGTTACTGAATAGCATATCATATTTATAGGAGAAGTGATAAACTAGAACTTGTAAAGATTCGCGGCGCACGTGACCGGTCTTGCAGACGGGAACCGGCCTGCGTGAGGACAAGGAGAGTGCGGCGATGACGGGCGTTCTGACGGACCGCTTCGGGCGCGTACACAATTATTTGCGGATATCGGTGACGGATCGCTGCAATTTGCGCTGCCTCTACTGCATGCCGGAGGAAGGCGTGGAATTCGCCGACCCGTCCTCGCTGCTGACGTTCGACGAGATCGAGGATGTCGTGCGGACGGCGGCTTCGCTCGGGATTGCGCGGCTGCGCATCACAGGCGGCGAACCGCTTGTCCGCAAAGGGCTGGACGAGCTGGTCGCCCGGCTTGCCGCAATTCCGGGCATCGAAGAAATCTCGCTGACGACGAACGGCCTGCTGCTGAAAGATCAGGCCGAATCGCTGCGGCGGGCGGGCGTCTCCCGCGTCAACATCAGCCTCGATACGCTGGATCCCGCGCGGTTCCGGATGATCGCGCGGCGCGGCGATTTGCGCCGCGTCTTCGAAGGCATCGAGGCGGCGGCGCACGCGGGCTTTGAGCCGATCAAGCTCAACTGCGTCCTGCTGCGCGGCGTGAACGAGGATGAAATTGTCTCGTTCCTCAAGCTGGCGCGCGATGAGCCGCTGCATGTCCGGTTCATCGAGTACATGCCGATCGGGCATGCCGATGAACAATGGAAGAACTATTATTTGCCGCTTACGCGGGTACTCGAGCTGGCGCGCGAAGCCGGATTCGAACTCGAGCCCGGCGGCCGCACGGCAGGCAATGGCCCGTCGGACAACTATCGCATCAAGGGCGGCAAAGGCTCGATCGGCCTGATCCATCCGGTCAGCGACCATTTCTGCAAGAACTGCAACCGGCTGCGGCTGACGGCCGACGGCCATTTGAAACCGTGCCTGTATTGGGTGGATGAACTGTACGTCAGGCCCGCGGTCGGCGACCCCGAAGCGATGCGCCGCCTGTTCCTGCGCGCCATGGCGATCAAGCCGGAAAACCACGAAATGGCGGCGAAACTGGCGGACGAAGCGCAGAGCCATGTGCCGACCGAGCGGCGGATGTCCCAGATCGGGGGATGATCCCGGTAACACGTTGACCATGAGAGGAAGGATTCATGATCCATGCGTGCTGACGGCCCACAACAACCCGGCACGGTGCTCTTGCTGCACAGCAACGATTTGCACAGCCGGCTGGAACAAGCTGCGAAATTTTCGGCGTATATTGCGGAGGCCCGGAACCGGTACGGCGCGGACCGGCTGCTCGTGCTCGATGCGGGCGACCATATGGACCGGATGCGGAAGGAGACGGAAGGCACCGGCGGCCGGGTCAACATCGAGCTGCTGAACGAGGCGGCCTTCGACGCGGTGACGCTCGGGAACAACGAAGGCCTCTCTTGGACGATGGACGCACTGGACGAACTGTACGGCGGGTATGCGCATTTTCCGGTCGTATGCGCGAACATGATCCGGGAATCGGACGGGGGCCGGCCTTCATGGATGAAGCCGGCCGTCTTCGTGGAGAAAGGCGGCATCACCTTCGGCATCACGGGTGTAACGGCCGCGTTCCGCGATTTCTACATCGAGCTCGGCTGGCGGATGCTCGACCCGGTCGAAGCGGCGGCCGAACAGGTCAGACGGCTCCGGCCGCAAGCGGACATCGTCATCGTCCTGTCCCATCTCGGCCTGCCGATGGACCGCCGGCTGGCGGAGGAGATCGAAGGCATCGATCTCATTCTCGGAGGCCATACGCATCATCTGCTGGAGGAACCGCTCGTCATCGGGGAGACGGTCATTCTTGCGACCGGGAAGTTCGGAGATTATCTGGGGCGGGTCGAGATCGACCGCCGGGCGGACGGCCGCGGTTTCGCCTTCCGCGCGTCGGTCGTGCCCATGGCCGAGGCGGCTGAACGGCCGGAAGCGGCCGGCGTGATCGCCCGCGGGCTCGCCGAAGCCGAGGCCGCGCTGAGCCGCGTTGAAGCGGTGCTGGCCGCGCCGCTCGAGGCGTTCGACGATCGGGAATCGCCGCTTCCGAACCTGCTGGCCGCGGCCCTTCGCCGCCATACCGGCGCGGAGATCGGCCTCGTGAACGCGGGGCAGATCCTCGGGGGACTTCCCGCCGGCGGCGTGACGACCGGCCGGCTGCACGCGATCTGCCCTTCGCCGATCAACCCGTGCCGGATGACGCTCACCGGCCGGCACATCCGGCAGGCGCTGGAAGAGGCGCTGCTGGCCGAATGGATCGAGCGCCCGATCCGCGGCTTCGGCTTCCGCGGCGAGCGGCTCGGCACGCTTGCCGTGGACGGCCTCCGGATCGTGTACGATCCGGACGGTCCGCCGTTCGGCAAGCTGCGCGAAGTGACGGCGGGAACCGAGCCGCTCCGGGATGACCGCCTCTACACGGTCGGCACGATCGACATGTTCACGTTCGGCATCGGGTACGAATCGTTGAAACTCGGCACGGACATCCGGCTCTATCTTCCCGAATTCATCCGCGACGTGCTCGCGGCCGAGCTTGCGAATGCCGCATCCGTAGAGGACGCGCATCGCATCCGGTGGTTTGCACGGTCCAGCGGGGCCCATTTGCATGGGATGCCTCCCGGGCAGTACAATGAAAATAGATTCAAGCAGAACATTCAATAGGGGCTGGCCATGAACATCAATGCAGACCGATTGGCGGCACCATCCGCCGGACTGCCGGAGCTGTCGCCGGAATACGATCCGTGGGATCCGATCCGGTCGCTCCGCCGTTACGGACGGCATGTGCTGACCAGCGTGGAATTTACCGTATCCAACCTGTGCAACATGCGCTGCGAGCATTGCGCCGTCGGATACACGCTTGCGATGAGCGAACCGGAGAAGCTGCCGATCGATCTCATCCTGAAACGACTGGATGAAGTCGAACATCTCGAGACGATCAGCATTACGGGCGGGGAACCGTCCTTCTCGGAGAAGACGGTGCGCGAATACATCGTGCCGCTGCTCAAGTATGCGCGCAGCCGCAATCTCCGCTCGCAGCTCAACTCCAATCTGACGCTCGATTACGGCCGATACGAGATGATCGCGCCCTGGCTCGACGTCATGCACATTTCCTACAACTACACGTCGGTGGAAGAGTTTCACCGCATCACCTTCGGCGCTTCGCCCCATCCGCCGTCGCTGGAGACGGCCGCCCGTCTGTACGAGCGGATGGTGGACAACGCGCAGAGGCTGGCGAAGGGCGGCCTGTTCGTGTCCGCCGAGTCGATGATCAACTATCGGACGCACCGGGACATCGTGCGCATTCACCGCGATATCGTCGAGATGGGCTGCCGGCGGCACGAAGTTCATCCGATGTATCCGAGCGCGTTCGCCGCTTCGCTGCCGATGCTGTCGCGCGCCGAGATGGCGGCCGCCATCGAGCAGCTGATCGAACATCGCGATCCGAACGTCTGGATGCTGTTCGGCACGCTGCCGTTCTACCGCTGCAGCCCGGAGCCGGAGGAGCGCCGGCTTGCGCGCCGGCTTGCCGAGACTGAAGGCGTCACGGTGCGCAACGACCCGGACGGCCGCAACCGGCTCAATGTGAACGTGTTTACGGGCGATGTCTTCGTGACGGACTTCGCGGATGTTCCGGCATTCGGCAATATCCGCGAGGAACGGCTGGACGACATTTTCGCGAAATGGCTGGACGGACCGCTCGCCCGCAGCGTGAACTGCCACTGCCCGGAAGCGGGCTGCTGCGGACCGAATCTGCTCGTCAAATCGATGTATTATGCCGATGTCGATTTCACCACCCGCCGGGCGCTGGCGGATGCTTGACCAGGTGCGTATCCGACAGACGGCAACGGAATCAACCTGTGGAAAGCGAGGTCGATGAACGGACATGCCGGTACGCACCTTGATCATGATCGCCGTGGGACTCGGGCTGTTGTACCTGCTCTTCACGGTCGGCGCGCCGTTTCTGCTCGCCCTGGTTGTGGCGATTTTCATTGAACCGCTCACCGCGCTGCTCATTCGGGTGTCACGCGGCAAGCTCAACCGGGTGGTGGCGGGGACGATATCAAGCACGGTGTTCACCATCGTACTGCTCGGCCTGATCGCGCTGCTCGGCGCGCGCATCGTGAGCGAACTTGTCGCGTTCTGGAACCGGGTGCCCGGCTACGTCAGCAACCTGAACGTGTACTTCCAGGACGCATTGAACGATGCAAGATCGCTATACGAGCATTTGCCGCCGGATACGGCAGCCCAGATCGAGAATTGGCTGGCGGGTCTGACCGGCACCCTGACGCAGGCGGCGACCAGTCTGTCCCGCCTCTTCCTCAGCCTGGCCGGCGAGATTCCGAACCTGTTCATTTTCTTCATCGTCTTCCTGGTGGCCGTGTACATGTTCAGCTACAGCCTGCCGACGATGAAAGCGTCGTTCCTCTCGATCTTCGCCGAGGAATCGCGCAAGCAAGTGGAAGAAGTGCTGGACAATCTGCGCAGGTCGATCTTCGGTTTTCTGCGCTCGCAGCTGATCCTGAGCGCGCTGACGTACATCATTACGCTGAGCGGGTTTCTTCTGCTCGGGGTCAAATATCCGATGGCGATCGCCCTGCTCGTCGTCATCGTCGACATCATGCCGATTCTCGGCACCGGCTCGGTGCTCGTCCCGTGGGGGTCGTACCTGATCCTGACCGGCGATTACTACACGGGGATCGGCCTGATCGTGCTGTTCCTTTTCATCACGGTCTTCCGCCGCATCATCGAGCCGAAGGTGCTGGGCGACGCCATCGGCATCAGCGCCCTGGCCGCGCTGATCAGCCTGTATGTCGGGCTGAAGCTCGTCGGCGTCATCGGCGTGTTTCTCGGTCCGCTTGTCGTCATCATTTTCATGGCGGCTCGCAAGGCGGGACTGTTCCAATTGAAAATCCGGCTCTGATCGTTGCCATTGCACAGGCCCTTGTCCGATTCGGGACGATTCCCGCGGACAAGGGCCTTGTTTTTTTGCGTCTGCCGCCGCTTCGTGCTGCATACCCATTAATTGGAGCAGTCTTGTGATGTGAGGAGGGAAACGTCCTGAACCAGCTGAACCAGATTCGGGAATGGCATCCGTTCGTCGGCCCGTTCGACCCTTGTCCGCCGATCACCGTCAAGGCGTATCTTGTGCCGCCGAACTTGTTCATCCCGTACCAGCCGCCGAACTGGCCGCAGTTCTCGCCCGCGGAAGCGCTGAAACGGGGCACGCTGTGGCCGGCGCTTTACAGTCCTTATGAATCCCGCATGCTGGAAGGGAGGGCGGAAGCGCAATGAGCGCCGGGAAGAAGCCGGACGAAGCGTACTATCAGCTCCTGACAGAGCTGCAGCAGCTCGATTTCGTGCTCGTGGAGCTGGCGCTTTATCTGGACACGCATCCTTACGACATGCAGGCGGTGCAGCAGTTCAACCAGTTCGCGCAGCGACGGCAGCAAGTCGCGCAGGTTTACGAGAGCCGGTACGGGCCGCTCCTGCAGTTCGGCCACAGCTTTTCCCGCTATCCGTGGGACTGGGCGAACACGCCGTGGCCGTGGCAAGTGTAACGCCAGCCGGCGAGCCGACAACCGGTCAAGGAGGGACTTCAGGCGATGTGGATTTATGAGAAAAAATTGCAATACCCGGTCCGCGTCAGCAAATGCGACCCGCGGATGGCCAAATATCTGATCGAGCAGTACGGCGGCGCGGACGGCGAATTGTCGGCGGCGCTCCGCTACCTGAATCAGCGGTACACGATCCCGGACAAGGTAATCGGATTACTTACGGACATCGGCACGGAAGAATTTGCCCATCTCGAGATGATCGCGACGATGGTCTATAAACTGACAAAAGACGCGACCGTCGAGCAACTGGAAGCGGCGGGACTCGGTCCCCACTACTCGAACCACGACCGGGCGCTGTTCTACAACAACGCGGCCGGCGTGCCGTGGACGGCGACGTACATTCAGGCGAAGGGCGATCCGATCGCGGATCTCTATGAGGACATTGCGGCGGAGGAAAAAGCGCGGGCGACCTACCAGTGGCTCATCGACCAGACGGACGACGTCGATCTCCAGGACAGCCTGAAGTTCCTCCGCGAGCGCGAGATCGTCCACTCGCTGCGGTTCCGCGAGGCGGTCGAGCTGCTGAAGGCGGAGCAGGAGACGAAGAAGGTGTTTTGACGGATGTGTGATGCCGAACGTTCGCTTGCGGGATGTCATCAGCCTGCCGTGGCTGGGACATCCCGTTTTTGGTAAAATCGGATTGAGATCACAGCAGGAGGAACCTGGCTTGGCTTTATCGGTGATCTCATCCTCTGCCTTATCGTTTGTTGGGGGATTTATCGCGGTTATCCCAAATCCTTTAGCAACAAGTTTCTGTTTTTGGGCATTCAACTCACCCTGCCCGGCATTTTTCTGCTCATGCTGTCGCATTTTCAAGGCGAAATTTTCTTTATGTATCTGGCTGCTGCAGCAACGGTTTTCGGAACGGTATTGTCCATCCTGTTTGCTTTCAAGGAAAAATGAAAGCCCTGCATTTGTACTGCCATCAAAGGAGAGAGCAACCCGTGCGACGCGAAACCTGTGTACCGACGGGCGTAGACCTGAAAAATACCGGCTTTGGCTACACGTTATCGTTAATCGGCGGCAAATACAAAATGATCATCTTGTACAAGCTGGCCGAACAGGGGGTCATGCGGCACAACGAGCTGAAACGAAGCATCGGCTCGATTTCCTTCAAAACGCTGAGCGTCATGCTGAAGGAACTGGAGGCCGACGGCCTGATCATCCGAAAGGAATTCCCCCAGGTCCCGCCAAAAGTCGAATACTCGTTATCGGAGCGCGGACGCTCCCTCGTTCCTTTGTTGAACATGATGTGCGAGTGGGGAGAAAACAACCGTTTGCCCGAACGGGGGAGCGTCCGGTAAGGCCGCCTGTTACATACTGTCGATAAATCTCAAATAATCCTTCGCGCTTTGGTCCAATGCGCTTACGGACGATTCGTTCTCGGCGCCGGGCACATTGCCGCCGGGCTCCTTTTCTGTGCCGTAATGCGCAAAGATCGAGCGATAATTTGCGCTGCAATACCGGAACGTTGTTTCGAACGGAACGAGAATTTGTTCCAGCGTGTACCGGTATCTGCCTGTTTCGCTGTAATCCTCTCTCCGGATACCCGCAGATACCGCCAAAGCTACTTTGCGATTTTTCATTTTATCCCCTTTTGAGCCGTAAGCCCATCCGTATTCGAGCACGTCGTCCAGCCATTTTTTGAGGAGCGGCGGGCAGTTGAACCAATAAACGGGGAACTGGAGCACCAGATTGCCATACGCTTCCACCCGTGCTTGTTCTTGTCCGACGTCAATCTTTTCGTCGGGATAAGCCTTGTACAATTCGTGAACCGTATATTTCTCCGGGTATTTTCGGAGTTCTTCCACCCATCGCTTGTTGATGACGGATGCTTCGATGTTCGGGTGCGCAACGATGACAAGAGTTTTCAAAGTGAAGGCCTCCTTCAAGAACTGGATGTGTCCCCGAGTATAAAGGGTCTGCTGCAATGAAGGAAGTACGCACTTTTGGGCCAGGTACTTTCGTAAAGGTGAGTGTCAAACGAACAAGAAACCGCAATGGAGGGTGCCGTGATGACCTATCTGATCCTGATCCTGCTCATCCTCAACCTGATTCTGCTCATCCGCATCAACAGCAAACTGCCCGGCAAAGATCCCGTCCGGGAAGCGGTCGAACGATACTACAAAGAAAAGGCACAAAAATAACCCCTCGCCTCCGTTCAGGGGCGGGGGGTCTGCGCGTTCGGTTCAATACCAGCCGTCGACCGCCGTGCCGTCTTGATAAATCCGCGTCACATCCGGATCATAATGGACGGGTGTGTCGGAGAAGAAATACCAGCGTCGTCACGGACAAGGTGTCTTCTTCAACGAAGAAGATCACGACATATGGAAAACTTCATCGATCTTCACATTTGAAGCTTCAAACAGCAATTGGAAGTTACGCGTCTCAAATCCCTTCCACGATCCGCCGCGCCCGCTTCGACACCTGAGCTAGCAGCTCGTCCTCGTCGATCGTGAGCAGCCGCCGGCCCCGCATCAGCACCCGGCCGTTCACGATCGTCGTGTCCACGTCCGCGCCGACCGCGCAGTACGCGAGCAGGGAAGGGAGATTGTGGACGGGCTGCAGGTGCGGTTTTCGCAGATCGATCAAAATGAGGTCCGCTTTCTTGCCGGCTTCCAGCGTGCCGACCTCATCCGCAATTCCGAGCACCGAAGCGCTCCCTGCCGTCGCCATGCGCAGCGCCTCCATGGCCGGCAGTTTCGCGGGGTCGCCGTAATCCAGCTTCTGCAGCCAGGCGGCGGCCCGGATCTCCTCGAACATGTCGAGCGTAGCCGCGCTGCCCGCGCCGTCCGTGCCGATCCCGACCGCGATGCCTTGTTCCGTCATCTCCGACACCGGTGCAATGCCGCAGCCCAGTTTCAGATTGCTGACCGGATTGTGCGCCGCGCCGCCCCGCATGCCCCTCAAATATCCGATGTCCCGCCGGTTCAGATGGACGCTGTGGGCGAGCAGGACATGCGCCTTCTCGAACAGCCCGAGATGGTACAAATATTCGGTCGGCGTCTGATTGTACCGCTCCCGGATCAACGCAACTTCTTCCACCGTCTCCGCGAGATGGGTATGGATCGGGATGTCCTCCTGCTCCGCCAGCCGGATCACCTCGCGCCAGAGCTCCGGCGGAACGGTGTACGGCGAATGCGGACCCAGCATCGTCGTGATCCGGCCTTCGGCCTTGCCGCTCCACCGCTTGATGAGATCGAGCGCTTCCGCCATGCGCCGCCCGCCGTCATCCTCCGTGAAAACAAGCCCGCGGGTCAGCGAGGCGCGCATCCCGGTTTCCTCCACCGCCGCCGCGATTTCGTTCATGTGGATGTACATGTCGGCGAACGCCGTCGTGCCCGAGCGGATCATTTCGGCCATCGCGAGTTTCGCGCCCCAGTAAATGTCTTCGGGTGTCATCCGGGCTTCGGCGGGAAACATCTTCTTCTCCAGCCAGTCCATCAGCTTCAGATCGTCGGAGAAGCCCCGCAGCAAGCTCATGGGGGTGTGCTGATGGGCGTTGATCAGCCCCGGCATCGCCGCCATTCCTTCGGCATGAATGACCTCATCGGCCCCGGCGTCCCGGATGGCCGGCTGAATGTCCGCGATCCGGCTGCCGTCGATCAGGATGTCCCCGGTGAACGGCGCATCGTGCCGCATCGTCAGAATCGCCGCGCCTTTGATCAGCAATTTCATTGTGACAACCTCCTCCTTCGAGCGCTATACTAAACCTTGACGCAAGTGGAAGGTCAAGCGCGGGAGGCGAGGACGTCTCATGAAAATCAAAGAAGCCGCGGAACGGCTCGGCATTTCGCAGCGGGCGATCCGGTTCTATGAAAAACAGGGCCTCCTCTCGCCGTCCAGACAGCAGCACAACGGGTATCGGGAGTTCGGCGAAGAGGACATCTGGCGGCTGCAGACGATCGTCGCCCTGCGGGAAGCGGGCATGCCGATCGCCGACATCCGGACGGCGCTCGCCGAGATCGACGCGAAAGACGAGGGCAGGCTCATGGAGCTGCTTGAGCTGCAGCGGTCCGTCATGTTCGCCAAATGGGTCGAAATGAAGCAGATGATCGAGACGGCCGACCGCATGATCGAGACGCTCCGGCAGAACCGGACGCTGCCGATCGACGACATTTATCAGTTGGCGGAAAGTTCGCGGATACTCCGGGAGCAGCGGGCCTGGGAGGACCGATGGGGGTTCGACGAGCTTGCCGGCGATCACGACCGGCTCGTCCGGGAAGACAAGACGAAGTATCCGGATTACGATGAAGCGCTGCGTCTGATCGTGAAACGCGCGGCCCCGGTCCGTGGCGAGCGGGGACTGGACATCGGGACGGGCACGGGGAACCTGGCCGGCCTGTGCCTTGAAGCGGGAGCGGCGATGGCGGCCGTCGACCAGTCGAAGGAAATGCTGAAGGCGTGCCGTCGCAAGTTTCCCGAGGTGGAGACGAGGCTGGGCAATTTCCTCGCGCTGCCTTACCTGGACGGGAGGTTCGACTTCGTCGTCTCCAGCTTTGCCCTGCGCCATCTGACGGGCAGCCAGATGCTGCTCGCCGTTCAGGAAATGCGGAGAGTGCTGAAACCCCACGGCCGGATCTGCATCGCGGATCTGATGACCATCGGTGAGAGCGGCGCATGCGGCAGCAGCGAGACCGGCCTGCCGCTTCCGGCGCTCCTGGACGCGTTGGAGACGAACGGCTACATCACGAAGCTGGATCAGATGGGCGAGCGGTTGCATGTCGTGCTGGCCGTGCCGGTTAGGCCGCACCGTCCGGGCTGACCGCTGGCGCCGGCAACAGCATCACACCCCGACCCGCCGTCTCGGCAGCGGTGTCGGGGTGATCGTTCATGCCTGCCATGTTTCGGACGCCATCGGCTCGCCGGCCGCATCGACCGAAGATACGGCGGCTTCCGGCTGCTTGCCGGTCCGGCTCGCAGGCCGTCCCCATGTCTGCGCCGCCGCGCCGCCCGCCGTCCGGCCCGTCGTGCGGCCGGTCGTTCTGCCGGCCGTCCCGCCCGCCGTCTTGCCCGTCGTCCGTTGCGACGACCGTCCCGCCGTTTTCCCGGCCGTCCGCCGCCGGCGCAGACGATTCCGGTACAGCCACAGCGCGTATTGCAGCGGCCGCACGAGCGCCAGCCGGTACGCCTCCTTTTCGCCGGCCCGGCGGAACACGTCGCGCGCCGGCTTCGGATTTACTTCCAGCAGCCAGAACCGGCCGTCCTTGTCGATCGCAAGATCCAAGGCCAGCTCGCACAACGGGCCGAAACAGTTTTCCAGATACCGGGCGACGTCGACGCCGAATTGCCCGATCTCTTCCTGCACCTGCTTCGCCTTCGCCTCGCTGCCGAGCCAGCCGGGCAGCACCGAGGACAGCGGCGCCGCCTGGCCGCCGCCGTGCAGGTTGCTCGTCACGCTGCCCGGCGGACCGATCCGCACGGCGCAGCCCGTCACGCTCCATTCGCCGCGGCCGTTCTTCTGCACGAGCAGCCGGTAATCGTGCACCCGGCCGTTCGAAAGCCGGATCTGGATGCCTTGCTGCACCAGATATTTTCGTCCGCGCAGATCCCAGCCGGCGAGCTTCGCCGGAAGCAGGGACGGCCGGATGCGCATCGGGCGGATGATCCGCCGGGAATGGTCGCGTCCCTGGACGAGCAGGCTTGCGCCCGAGCGCTGAATGCGCAGAATGCCCCGTCCGCCCGTGCCGCCCGCCGGCTTCAGATAGAGCAGCGAATGCCGCTTGAGCATTTCGGTCAAATCTCTGCTGCTCTCGTACATCCGCGTTTGCGGCAGATGGTCGCGGAACCGGGTGTCGCGGGCGAGTGTCCGGTAGACCGACCACTTGTTGCCGATCGGTTTGTTCAGAAACAGATGATGCGCATACCTGGAACGAAAATATTTCAGCCGTTCGAAGCGCTTGCTTCGCTGGATCCGGCACCGGTCGAAGATCATGTGCGGGAATCCGGTCCACTCCCGCGTCCATGTGCCGGACTCCGGCAAATACCGCTGGGCGTGGATCCGGTTCGTCTTGTAGTTGACGTCATCCGGCGTGAATACGATCAGATCGAGGCCGAGTTTCCGGGCGGCCAGCGTCATTTTCTTGTATACGGACCGTTCTTCCAGCAGGCCGCGGTCATTCAGGTAGAGCGTCATGATGCCGAGCACCGGTTTTCCCATGTCAGGGTTCACACTCCCGTTCGGCGCAGCGGTCCGGTCCCGCCGTCAGCGCGCCCGCAAACCGCACGAAGCCGCCGTCCGCATCTTCCGGTGCGTCGACCTCCGCCAGTCCGGCGCGCCTGCACATGGCGACGGCCCGGCTGTCGGAGGCCGGCACGCGGCAGTCCAGCGACCCGGTCCGCGCCAGCAGCGCCCGGGTCAGGGTCGTCCCGATGCCGCGGCCGCGCACGGCGGGATGCACGACGACAACAAACGCTTCCCGGCCGCGGCCTATCGCCAGCGCGACGCCGGCCGTCCAGCCGCCCGCTTTCGCGACGACGCAGGCCGTGCCGGTCCTGTCCGGACGGCCGAGCAGCACCGGATCGAGTTCGGCCAGCCGGCGCAGCGCGTCTTCGCCGATCGCGCCGTCGCCGAACGCCGCCGCGAACGCGAGCAGCCTCCGGCGGTGCAGAATCCATTTGACCGGTGTCACGAAGCGGATTTTCGTCTCCATCAGGCTCCGCTCGCTTTCTTCTTTTTCTTCTGTTTGAGCAGGAAGTGGCTGTATTGGAAAATGCGTTCGAGGGACTTCTGCCGGATGTGCGGCTCATCGAACTTCATCGGCTTCGAGTTCGCCTCGAAGAACCAGATGCCGCCCTGCTTGTCGACGCCGAGATCCATCGACATCTCGCCGAGCTCATGGCCGGAAGCCCGCTCGATCTGACGGGCGATGAGCAGGGCGGCGCTCTTCACCTTGGTCAGAATCTTGCGCGCGTGCTCGGGGCCGAACGCGCCGACCAGCAGCTTCTCCGGCTCCTCGATGCTGCCGCCGCGCGGCACGTGGGTCGTAATGCTCGCCGACCCGGCGAGCCGCGCGCCGATGCCGGTAATGTCCCACTGGCCGCGCTGATTTTTCTGGATGAGCACCCGAAGATCGAACTGCCGGTCGCCGTAAGCGGCGAGTTCAATGCCCTGCTGCGCGATGTACCGCTCGCCCTGGCTCTGCTTCTTGATCCGGTTCCACAGCGCGCTGAACGTGCCACAGCGGAACGTCTTGCTCCGCTTCTTCTGCTGCAGCTTCAGCCGGTAGGGAAGCTGTTTCTCCTTGAACAGCCGCACGGACATGATGCCGACGCCCGCCTTGCCGCTGACCGGCTTGAGGTACAGGAACGGATGCTGCTTGAGCATGTTCCGGAGGCTTTCCCGGCTGATGAGCCGGCGCGTTACCGGAATGTACGGCCGGGTCGTCTTCGACATGCTCAGCCACTCGAACAGGCTCCATTTGTTGAAGAACGCGGGGTTGAACAGCCGGATGTTCGGATGTTTCAGGCAGGCCGCGATTTTGCGCCGCACCGCGGGGAGCATTTCGTCTTCGCGCATCGGCACCCGGTTGTAGACGATGTCCGGAAGAGGGAACCAGCCTTTCTTCCACGTCTGCGTCTCTTCCGAGAACGTGTAGCCGGCCACGCGCGGCTTCGACAGCTTGAGCTGGCTCACCGTCACGACGTAGGTGGTGAAGCCGAGCTCCCGGCCGGTCTTGATCAGGTCGGCGAAGTTGTTCCGGTTGCCCCGGAAAAGCTGCACGTCGTCCTCGATCGTCAGAATCGCGAACGCCGGGCGCTTCGCTTTGGCGTCTACGGCGGGCTGCTGTTCCGCAGCAGGATGCTGCATTATGCCTCCCTCCTCCTGAAGCGGGCCAGATACAGGCAATGTTCCAGAATATATTCCATGGACGCCCGGCCTTGGGATTTGAGCGCCGGATGCTTGAAGATCGAGCGGCCGGGCTTCGCGTTCGCTTCGAACATCCAGACGCCGCCGTTCTTGTCAATGCCGATGTCCAGCCCGAGTTCGCCGAGCGTATGCGGATAGTTCCGCTCAATCGCCTCGGACAGATTGACGGCGACTTTCTTCGCGTTCTCCAGCACTTCGCCGGCGCGTTCGCCGAACGTCCGGCTGAGCGCCTGCTCGGGCGTCATGAGCGAGCCGCCGTTCTTGATGTGCGTCGTCACGCTGCCGCGCCCGGCTTTCTTGGCGCCGATGCCGACAGGGACCCACTCGTTGTTGCCGTTCTTGTGCATATGGAAGCGGAAGTCGATCGGACATCCGTCGATTTCGACGAGCCGGATCCCCTGCTGGATGACGTAGCGGGACAGCGAGCTTCCGTGCCGCGCCTGCAGCATGCGCATGAGGGAGCGGAATGAAGGGAACCGGAGCAGCACGTTGCGGCCGTTCCGCCGGTACCTGGCGAAGTAACCGCGTTTCGGGTGATACGTCAGCCGATAGATGCCGGCGCCGAGGCTGCCGGCCGTCGGTTTGAAATAGACGAACTGGTGCTTCTCGATCATTTCTTTGATTTTCTCCGGCGTCGGCCCGGACACCGATTCCGGCAAATGTTTCTCGCCGTCCGGATCTCCTTGCAGGAGGTCGTAGACATCCGATTTGTTGAAGAAGCTCCAGTTGAAGAAGGGGATGTTTTTGCGGACGAACCTTTCCCGGAGTCCGGTGATCGACGACGTCAGCTCCGCCCGGCGGCTCGGCAGCCGGTTGTAGACGACGTCGGGCAGCGGCACCTTCTTGCGGATCCACCCGCCCTTCGGATTCAGGAACCAGCCGTTCACCTGCTCCGACTGCCAGTCGATGTCGCGCGGCGTGAACGCGAAGAAGTACGCCTTCTTGCCGCCGACCGCAAGCAATTGCCGGATGAACGGCGTGCGGGAACCGAACGGCATCGAGGCAGTCCGGACGGAGGAGTCCGTGAGCACGCCGATGAGCGGGCCAATCTGCACTTCGTTGTTCGCGCTCTGGATATAGACGCTTCCCGCCTTCGGCACGCCCATCAGATTGCGGATGCCGGCCGACAGGTAGATGTACTTCCCGTCCCTGCGCAGCGGGCGCAGGACGGCCGTCGCTTTCTCTCTGCCGAGCTTGAGCAGGATCCGCTTTTTGCCGGTCAGCTTGAGCTGCTTCAGCAGCGCCCCGGTGACGTACACGACCCGGTCGGCCTGTTGCGAGAAGCGGACGTTGCAATTCGTAAGACTCATGATTGAACCTCCTGCATGGTAGCCGTAGAGTGAGCAGTCGTCCCGTTCATGCAGCGCTTCCGGCGCCGGTCCGTAAGAAGCGCGGGGCCCGGGGTTCCCCGGGCCGGCGCGCCCGCCGCCATCAGGCGGAGGCCGTAAGAAATCGTCCGTTCCGCGGCCAGCCTTTCGCCCGCGTCATCGCCGATCTCCGCGAAGATGGCGCGCCCGGGCTTCGCGTTGAGTTCGAGCAGCCACAGCCGGCCGTCCGGTTCGATGCCGAAATCGGCGCCGATCTCCGCCAGCCGGCCGAACGCGCGCTCGGCCTCGCGGGCGGCCAGCAGCGCGGCGCGCTTCGCCTCACCCAGCAGCCGGGCGGCCGCATGATCGCCCAGCATCGCCGCAAGGAAAGGCAAGGCGGGGCGCGCCGTGCCGCCGCCGTGCAGATTGCTCGCCGCCGTGCCCCGCCGGCCGATCCGGACGGCGGCGCCGGTCACGCCCCACCGTCCGGAGCCGTCCTTCTGCACGAACAGGCGGAGGTCGAACGGTTCGTCTGCCGCCGTCCGCAAATCGAGCAGCGGCTGCACGAGGTAGGGGCGGCCGCGGGTCAGCGCCTCGGCCGCCTGCGCGAGCCGCTCCTCGGGCACGCGCAGCTCGAACGCCTCGTTCCGCATCGTCCGCCCGGCAATGCGGACGATGCCGCCGCCGGGCTCGGGGCGCAAGGCGGCCGTGCCGCGGCCTTGCATGCCGGCGGCCGGCTTCAGGAACAAGCCGGCCGGATGCGCCTTGAGCAGCCCGGCGAGCCGCCGCGGCCTGAAGGCCGCCGTCGGCGGCAGCAGCGGGGCCAGCGCGCGGCACCGCCTGAGCGCCGCGTACACCTGCGCCTTGCCCGGCAGAGCGCAGCCGAGCGGCGCCGCGCCGTGCCGCCGCAGGAGGCGGACGGCGCGCGCGCCTGCCGCCTGCTCTGCCGGAGAGCGCGGGAACCGCCGGTCGAACCAGACCGGCGGCACGGGCGCAAGCAGCGGCATCCAGCCGCCCTCCGCGAGCGTCCAGCCGCGCACCAGTCCGCGGCCGCGCTCCTCCCGGACGCCTTCCGGCGCAAACACGATTACGTCAAGCCCCATGTCGCTTCCGGCCGCCGCCAGCATCCGGCACAGGCGGTCTTCCGGCATCCGGCCGCCGGCCGGCTCCCGGCTGATCAGCACGCCGAACCGTCCCCGCCCGCCGCGGCGGGCGGGCCGCTCACAGTCCGGCCAGATGGCGCGCATAGAGCAGCATGACCCGCACGGACGGCCGGATGCCCGTGGCGGAGAGCGGGGTATTGTCGTTCTTGGACGGCTTGCTGTTCACTTCCAGCAGCCAGACGCGCCCGGACGTGTCGAGCGCGAGGTCGATGCCGAGTTCGCCGAAATGCGCCGGAATTTGCGCATCGACGCCGGCCGCGATCTGCAGGGCGGCCGTCCGGAGCCGTGCGGAGGCATCCTGGCGGCCGGCCGCCAGGTTCGATTTCGCGATCGCTTCCCTCACCGTGCTGAGCGTGCCGCCTCTGGCGATATTCGACACGAAATGCTGGCCGCCCGCGATCCGCGCCACGATCGAAGTCACGATCCACTCGCCGGAACCGTTCTTCTGCACCAGCGCGCGGAAATCGATCGGCCGGCCCCCGGTCTCGATCAGGTTCAGTCCCTGCTGGACCTGGTAGCGGGCCGCGCGCAGCTTGCCCGAGATGGCGGCGTACAGCTTGAGCAGCGTCGGAAACTGCTGGCGGCGCGTGCCGAGCGATGTCGCATGATGCGCGGCGTATCCTCCCGACGGCAGGCGGACAATCTTGATGATCCCCTTGCCGAGGCTGCCGCGGACCGGCTTCAGGAACACCGTGCCGTAGCGGGAGCACATCGATTTCAGCATCGGAAAGCCGCTCAGCAGGTGGGATTCGGGCAAATACCGGCCGAGCGACGCCTGTTTGCGGAGCGCGCTGAACACTTCCGACTTGTCGAGAAATTTTTCGTTGAACACCTGCGTGCCGAAGCGCGATTTTACTTCCTTGAAGAAATGTTGTACGCTGGTTTTGTTCTCCAGCTTGCGCGTCGTCAGCCGATTGTTGACGACATCCGGCGCGGGCGCCTTCGCGCGGCGCCATCCGTCGGCATAGACCCAGACGTCCAGCCGGGAGACGCTGCCGCCGAGCATCGCCGGCGTCAGAAAATAGACCGAAGCGCCCTGGATGCGCGCTGCATCCACCAATTCCTTGCAGAAACTGGTGATGGATCCGAACGGACGATCAGGCGAATTCGGATAATCCCGGCTGACCAGCACGCCGATGAGCGGGCCGAGCACGAGCTGGCGCGATGCGCGGCGATAGCGCATGCGGAGGGTGCACGGCGCGTGCAGACCGAGCCGGCCGGCCAGGGCCTGACTGATGCGCATGCCGTCGTAGCGCTGGACGGGAATCACTTTCACGTTGTCGCGGTAAGCGCCGAATTTGAGCTGAACGGTCTGACCTTGCGGAATTTGCCACTTTTTGAGGTGCGATTCGCCAAGCATGAGCGTATCTTCGGACAGGATGCCGGGGCTGACGATCTGAACGCTGATCTTCGAACTTTGCATCTCGATCTCCTTTCGTCCCTCACGCAGGCGCCCTGGGCCGCTCGACGGCACAAGCTGGTCAATGATCACGATTACTCCACTATATGAGGACATCTATACACTGGTGATTGGCCCCTGCGGCCGATCGCGCAAAAGGACGGACCAAAGATGCAGCTGTGGCTATTCATCACGGTGAATGTGTGCGTCGCCGCTTTCGTCGGCGCGTTGACCAATCATTTCGCGATCAAAATGCTGTTCCATCCGCGGCGCGCGCTGTACATCCTGGGCAGACGGGTGCCGTTCACGCCGGGCCTCATCCCGAAGCGCAAGGACGAGATCGCCGCGGCGCTGGGCCATGTCGTCGCGGACTATCTGGTGACGGCCGACGGGATTCGGGAATGGCTGCGCGGCGGCGCGATGCAGGAAGCCGCGGCCGCGAAGATCCGCAGCTGGCTGCTGGCCCGTGCCGAAGAAGGCCTCACGGCGGAACGGGTGATCCTGAAGTTCACGGATCGTGAATCATGGGAAGCGATGCGGACGAAATGGGCGGCCCGGGGCGCCGGGCTGGCGGAGCGGTGGATAGAGCGGTTGTGGGAAGAAGGCGGCTGGAAGGCGAAGACGATCGCGGAGCTGGTGCCCGGCTGGTCCGAAGAGACGGCCGCCGGATGGGCGGAGGATCTGTCGGACTGGCTGACCGCTTCGCTCCGGGAGGAGCTGCTTTCCATTCGCGGCCAGCGGACGCTGCGCAACATGATCGACGGGCTGCTGGACCGGACGGGCGGATGGATCGGCGTGCTCGCGGGCATTTTCGTGGATGAGGACAAGGCGGCGGCGAAATTGACCGAGGTGCTGGTCGAGCAACTTGAAAGCGGCGCGCTGCGCGAGATGATGCGGACGTTCATCGCGAAGAAGCTGGCGGAAGCGGGAGACTGGACGCTCGAGCAGGCGGCGGCGCGCCTGTCGGGCGAAGAAAATCCGCTCCCCTGGCTGAAAGAGCAGGCCTTGCGGCTGCTTCGCCTGGAAGAGCGGATCGGCGAACTCGAGAAGGCGAATGTCGGCGAACTGCTTATCCGCCATGAATCTGTATGGGGAGAGGCGCTGCGGACGATCGTCGGCGCCGCGTTCGACCTGCTGGACCGCCGGCTGGAGACGGTCGTCGCCGCGTTCGAACTGCCGCAGCTTGTGCAGAAGCAAGTCGAGAAATTCCCGGTCGAACAGGTCGAGCGCATCATTCTGAGCCTGTCGGGACGGGAATTCCGCGCGATCACCTGGCTGGGCGCGCTGCTCGGCGGCATCATCGGACTGATCCAGTCCGTGTTCCTGCAGCTTGTCCGGTGATCAGGCCGCCCCGCGCCTCAAGGTATCAGACATGCCGCACTTCCGGATTGATCGGAATGCGGGCGGTGAAGACGATGCCGCGCTCCGGCTGGAAGCTGACCTCGACATCGCCGCCGTAATGCCGGACGCGTTCGACGACGATCGGCAGTCCGAGCCCTTCGTGGCCTTTCTTCTTCGTGCTGTAGCCGGGGGTGAAGATGCGCTTCCGCTCCGCCTCCGTCAGCGGATCGCCGGCGTTGCCGACGCTGATGCACAGCTCGCCTTCCGCCTGGTCGATGTCCAGCGTCACGATCCGCGAACTCTCCTTCTGCTTCATCACTTCATCGAAGGCGTTGTCGACCAGGTTGCCGACGATCCGCACCAGATCGATGCTGCGCACCGCGGACAGGCCTTCCGGCAGTTCCGTCAGCCGATACTCGAACCGGATCTGCTTGACCTGGGCGATCGCCTGCTTCGCCATCAGCAGCGATTCGAGCGCCGTGGCCGGAATTTTTTCGGCCAGACGGGTTACGGACCGGATCTCCCCGACGACTTCTTCCATGTATTGTTTCAGCTGTTCGTGCTTCTTCATGGTCAGCATCGCGTACATCGTCTGCACATGATTGACGAAGTCGTGCCGCTGGCCGCGGATCGTCGTCAGCATCTGCATCAGGTCGCCGACGAACGCCTCCTGCGTCACGCGGATGGCTTCATCGCGCGCCTTCGCGATCAGCCGCACGGTCAGGAAGGATATGACGATGACCGCGAAAATGCCGACATAGAACAGCAGGCGCATGCCGGATTCGCGCACGTGCACATACCGCGTCATGAACAGCAGGATCAGGAGAAAACACTGGACGAAGGCGAGGACGACATAATGCTGAATGTACCGGTTGCGCTCGTTCATGAGAAAATGCAGCACGCGCCGGCCGGGAGAGCGTCCGGTGATCTCCATCCACAAGGCGGAGGAGCCGAGCAGCGCATGCGCGGGCCAAAACTTCTGGAAGAAGCGATACAGCGGCCAGTCGCCGGGATCCGTCGGCAGGCTGCCGCCGATGGATGCCAGATAGACAACGGATGACAGCTCGACCAGGAAGAAGAGCAAGCCCGTGACGAGCGTGAGGAAGGCGCGGACCTTCCACGGCAGATCGGGACAGACGAGCGACAAGACGGCAAAATACAACACCATGCCGGCGAACGGCTGGATGAGCGGGTCGGCCAGCGCCAGGCTGATGACGATGAGCACGGACGCCGCAATCGCCAGCAAGATCAGCCTGGGGAAGAATCGGGGCGGGCGCAGCCCGAAGAAACGAAAGCAGAACCAGGACGCGGTCAGCGCCTCGGGAAACGTGACAAGACATCCGATCTTCAGCAGCAACGGAAACTCCATACACACCTCGCGCCAGGCCCCGGTGTCGAATGCCGGTGAAACGGATCCAGGGCATATCTTCACTTTAACGGCTTTCTGGTAAAATGAGAATAACATTTCGCATGAGCGGAGGGAAGATGGTCATGCCGGAAGTTCCGCGCGACGAGGCGGTAACGAAGCACGAACGCATTTTGGAATATATCAAGGATCTCAAGGTGGGCGCCCGTCTCTCGGTCCGCTCGCTCGCCCGCAAGCTGCACGTCAGCGAAGGAACGGCGTACCGGGCATTGAAAGAAGCGGAAAGCGCCGGCTATGTCAGCACGCGGGAGCGCATCGGCACGGTGCGGATCGAGAAGAAGCAGGGACAGCGGGACGGACGGCTGACATTCGGCGACGTGGCGGGCATCGTCGAGGGCCAGGTGCTCGGCGGCGCGGCGGGACTGGACAAGCCGCTGCACAAGTTCGTCATCGGCGCGATGGAGCTCGACGCGATGGTCCGCTACATCGACGCCGGCAGCCTGCTGATCGTCGGCAACCGGGAGAACGCGCACCGGCGGGCGCTCGAGCGGCACGCTGGCGTGCTGATCACCGGCGGATTCGGCACCGGCGAAGACGTCATCCGGCTGGCCGACGAGACCGGGCTGCCGGTCATTTCGTCGAAGCACGACACGTTCACGGTCGCCTCGATGATCAACCGGGCGATGTACGACCGGCTCATTACGCGGAAGATCATGCTGCTCGAAGACATCGTCACGACGGACAGCGCGCCGCTTACGCTGCGGATGAGCGAGACGGTCGCCGACTACCTGCGGCTGCGGGAGCGGACGGGATTCGCACGTTTTCCCGTCGTCGACGACCGGGGCCGGATCGTCGGCATGATGACGGCGCGCGACGCCGACGGCGCGGAACCGGATGAGGCGATAGAGAAGCGGATGACCCGCCCGCCGGTTACGGCACATCCGTCGATGCCTGTCGCGGCGGCTGCCCACCGGATGACGAGCGAGGGCATCGACCTCCTGCCGATCGTCGACCGGCACCGGCGGCTGCTGGCGGTCGTCAGCCGGTCGGACATTACGCGGGCGATGCAGTTCGCCGGCAAGCAGCAGCCGGGCGAGACGATCGATGATCTGATCTGGAGCGGGTTCACGGAGGAGAAGCGGACGGAAGACGCGCTGCCGGTCTATGTCGGCAAGATGACGCCGCAGATGTCCGGACCGGCCGGCACCGTATCCGAGGGCACGCTGCTCTCGCTTCTGACATTGGCAGCGAAGCAGACGATTCGCGAGGTTTCCCGGCGCGGCCATGTCGTGGAGAGCATCACGACGTATTTCGTCCGCCCGGTGCAGATTGAGGCGGAGGTTCGGCTCATGCCGCGTCTGCTCGAACTGAGCCGCAAATCGGCCAAGGTGGAGATGGAGCTGCACGACGAGCACGGCCTGGCCGTCAAGGCGCTCGCCGCGGCGCAGATGATCGATCCGCTGTAAAGGATTACTTCAGCGAACGGTAGACGCTGTGGTTGCGCAGCCCGGCGAACAGATTGAACAGGCCGAGCAGCAGGAAAACGGCGCCGACGATGACGCGGATGGTCGAGCCGGTGAACAGCAGCATCTGGATCAGCGAAAGCAGGATCAGCATGATGCCCATGACGATGTTCATCCGCGCGGACAGCAGGCCGCGCGTCTTCGGATCGGCGCTTCGCCGGTACCGGAGGCTGTAATAGACGGTCGCCGCAAGCGAGGCGATCACGCCTATGGAGAGCACCCATTGCAGAACGACATTTTCGATCGGCATGATGTGATGTCGGCTCCTTTTCATTTCACGGGCCTGTCCGCAAGACGGATTTGAGATGGTGATTGCGGGCGGTCCCATTTTTATGGTGCGGTTGCAACGTGTATAGTGCGTAAATGAGGCGTTCGAAGTCTCGCAAGAGTCTGTAACGCGGATACCACGCTACAGTGCCTCAAGGAGCTTGTCCTGCGAGTTGTAACGCGGATACCACGTTATGGCGCTTCAAGGTGCCCGTCCTGCGAGTCTGCAACGCGGATACCACGCTACGGCGCCCAAGGCGCCCGTCCTGCGGGTCTGTAACGCGGATACCACGTTACGGCGTTTCAAGGCGCCCGTCCGGCGGGTCTGTAACGCGGATACCACGTTACGGCGTTTCAAGGCGCCCGTCCGGCGGGTCTGTAACGCGGATACCACGTTACAACGCACGCCGCACGAAGCTGAAAAAGACGGTTGATCAGCACCCCGATATCGTCCGGGTGATCAAACGTCCCGACAATCTCTTGCCATTGTATCAAATCGGGCCGGGATTTGTCATATTTCATTCAGCCCGGGTCAGTGTCAAGCTAGCGTGGGCAGTCATTTAAGATGCTTGGAACGCGAACCCCAAAGGAAACCTCTTCCTTGTAAGCGCTTTGCTTCGTTCTTTCATCAAATAAAAGTGATTTGTCAGAATTTTTTGCCATTATCCGCGAAGAGCTTTGAGTGCCATACCCGTTGTGCTGCTTTGCTTCGGTCCTTGCAGCATGCGAATCATTCCAGCGATACAACCCTTGACTGGTTGCGTCACGTTCTTGAGCAATTGCCGCATGTTTATTGGCTGTTGTGACGTTGCTTGCATACTCGCATGTCCTTCAACCGTTCTTACAACCATGCCGGCTTCTTTAATCCTCATCATTGTCCGCAGCATCGCCCTGACGCCTCGCTCACTCCAACTGTACCCGCCACGCTTCGTCCGCTTGGCGAATATGCGCATCTGCGATTCCGCGCTTCCCATCGGGCGCATACCGCTTGTGTCGATCCCCTTCACCTGGAGTGTTTTTCGGTAGTCGTCCAAATGCTTCTCGTGCCGCTTCAGATAGCTTTTATACTGCTTCCAATCCTTCCGGTTCTCTTCCGCTATCTCTTGCTCCGCTACGCTTTCTAAGGCCGCTATAAGCGCGGCTGCGTCCTGTTTGGCCAGCGACCGTCTCACGGTCTCCCACACCTTCGGTAAATGTCCGACAAAACGTTTCAAATCACGCGCCACATGAAAGCGGTCCAGCATGTACAGGCATTGGTGAAAGTAGGATGTACATTCCCCGATCCACCCCGCGCCGTCTCCGTTCACCACAAGCCACGTGTTCTCGTCGATTTCGTAACGCTCCACCAGAAAGTCCCCGAACCCTTCCCAGAAGTTGCCGCCGCTCGTATGCAGGTAATGCTGTTTATTCTTCAGCCGCACTCGCTTGCCGCTCTTCTCCCAGCCTTCGTGTACGACAGCGATTGCGTTCTCCATCCCACGCTTCTTGCTCCGCTGCAGCTTCGTGTATAGCCCATCCACTTCCACGAACAATACTCGCGCTGGGCGTCGCTTCACCTCAGACATCGGCTGTTCCGCACGCTCAATCAGTTTTTCCCTGATCGCTTGGTGGCTCAGCACATTGTATCCCAGGAGCTGCTCCAGCCGCTTAGCGCTGTCCCGGTACGACGGTCCTTGGCTGGCGAATGCGATGGCTGTCTCTTCCAAATGCGGACTGACTTTCCCGCGCCCTTCGAATTGCAACAGCTGATCCAGCAGATACACGTGTTTGCCGCTTCTACGGTCACAGTACAATCTCCGCTTAAAGCGCACATTCCCGAACACTGTGTTGACGCTTGTTTCACGCTCGTCCTTTACTCGATAACGCTCTCGGTCCCGTTGCTCCAAGATCTGCTGATCCAGCGCCTCCAGCACCTGCTTCATCGCACGAGCGAATTCCTCCTGCATTTTCCGAAATATCCATTGCTCAATCTCTTTCATTGTCGGCATTGTTGTGGTAATGTTGCTCACAGGAGCTTCCTCCTTCTTGGTGTGTTGTGGACAAACATCACTTTACCAAGGGAGAAGCTCTTTTTCTATGTCCGCTTTTTCCAATTCCTACACCCACGAAGATTTTACACTAACTCAGCCCGGCAGCCTTGGCCGCGCCGTTACCCAGACGGTCATCGTGCCGTCCGCGACGAGCACGGTGCGGATCTCGACCACGTAATCGGTGTTCTTCAATCCCTTGTACACTTTGCCGTCCAGCAGAAGCCGCGCCAGGCGGGCTTCCGAGTCGATGTCGTAAACGCTGCGCCCGAGGAAAGCGGAGAGATCGCGCCGGAGCTGCTGCTTGAGCATTGTTTCGGTCACCGTATCAAGCGGCTTCGGACTGCCGTCCGGACCGCGGCCGGTCTCGATGTGGAGCACGACCGATTTGATGATGCCGTGCTGGTTCCGGTAATTCGTCAGCTTCCGGATCTCCAGTTCATATTCCCCGAGCTTCTCTTCCGCCTCGTGCAGCCGCTCGACCAGCGCGTCGAACTTCGCGGCGAACAGCCCGTTATACACCGCGGCGCCCGCGACCATGCCAAGCACGAAAATGCCGAGCGCGGTGCTCATCCTGCGGAACCGGTCGAACGACGGCACCCGCATCGTCACAGTCCCCCCCGGACGATCCAGCGGATCAGTTCGGTTCCGAGATGCGCCCCGAGGAACGCGCAGGCGATAAGCAGAATCTGTTGAACGGCCGGCGACAGATGGCCTTCGGTGACGTTCGCCTCGATGACGCGCACCGGGTCGATCGTGCCGCCGATCGCGACGACGATCGCCCATATCTTGAGCCGCATGGCCGTGTCGAGCATCGTCGAAGCCGGCGGATACGAGACGAATACCGCGCCGATTGCGGCGAGCAGCGATCCGCCGATGATGACCCCGAAGGCGATGAAGAAATCGATAACAGCCGTCGACAGAAAAACGATCATGCCGGCACCTCCCGCATGTTCCGCATTGGACAGGCCTTTCCCGCTACCAGTCTATGAGATGACCAAACTTTTTTATGATAAAATGATGGCGTAATTACGCGTACGGAAGGGACAAACGCTTATGACGCGACCGGATTCGTTCGTTCATCTTCATGTGCACAGCGAATACAGTCTGCTCGACGGCGCGGCGCGCATCCGCGGCCTGGCGGACCGGGCGGCCGAGCTCGGCATGAAGGCGCTCGCGCTCACCGACCACGGGGTCATGTACGGCGCGATTCCGTTCTACAACGCCTGCGTCGCCCGCGGAATCAAGCCGATCATCGGCTGCGAGGTTTACCTGACGCCGGGCTCCCGGCTGGAAAAGGGTTCGCGCCGTGACCATCCGATCCACCACCTGACGCTGCTTGCGAAAAATGCCGACGGCTACCGCAATCTGATGCGGCTCACCTCGATCGCCCATCTGGAAGGCTTCCACTACAAGCCGCGCATCGACTACGAAGCGCTCGCCGCCCATGCGGACGGGCTGATCGTGCTGAGCGGCTGCCTGAACGGCGAGATTCCGCAGCATCTGCTGCACGGACGGGACGAGGAAGCGAAGCGGGTTGCGCTGCGCCTCAGGGACATGTTCGGCGACGATTTCTACCTGGAGATTCAGGATCACGGCATGCCGGAGCAGAAGAAAGTGGCGGCCGGCCTTATCCGCCTGTCGGAGGAGACCGGCATCCCGCTCGCCGCGACGAACGATGTCCACTACCTGCGGCCGGAGGACGCGGCGCTGCAGGAAGTGCTGCTCTGCATCGGGACGGGCAAAACGATCGAGGACGAGGACAGGCTGAAGATCACGACCGACCAGAACTACCTGAAATCGGCGGAGGAGATGGCGGAGCGGTTCCGGCATGTGCCGGAGGCGCTGGGCAATACGGTGCGGATCGCCGAATCCTGCAATCTGGAGCTGACGTTCGGCCGGGCGCATCTTCCCGTGTTCCGACCGGTTCCGGAAGGGATGACCTCCGCAGAATATTTGCGGGCGCTGTGCCGGGACGGGCTGGCCGCGCGCTACGGCGGAACGGCGGCGTGGCGCAGCGATCCCGCCTTCCGCGCGGAAGCGGAGCGCAGGCTGGCGTATGAGCTGGACGTCATCGAGCGGATGGGGTACAGCGACTATTTTCTCATCGTCTGGGATTTCATCCGGTTCGCCCGCGAGCGGGGCATCCGGACGGGACCGGGCCGCGGTTCTTCCGCCGGCAGTCTCGCCGCTTACGTGCTGTTCATTACCGACGTCGACCCGCTGAAGTACAAACTGCTGTTCGAGCGTTTTCTCAATCCGGAGCGGGTGTCGATGCCGGATATCGACATCGATTTCGATGACGAGCGCCGCGATGAAGTGATCGCCTATGTGACAGCAAAATACGGCGAGGAACATGTGGCCCAGATCATCACGTTCGGCACGCTGGCGGCCCGGGCAGCCGTGCGCGACGTCGGTCGGGCGCTCGCCGTGCCGTACGCGGAAGTCGACCGGGCGGCGAAGCTCATTCCGAACCAGCCCGGCATGACGCTGGAGAAGGCGCTTGAAGCGAGTCCGGAACTGCGCGCCTTGTGCGAGAAGAATCCGCGGGTGGACCATCTGGTCAAGACGGCGGCCAAGGTCGAGGGCATGCCGCGGCACGCGTCGACCCACGCGGCCGGCGTCGTCATCTCGAAGGATCCGCTGACGGACCATGTGCCGCTGCAGTCCAGCGGCGAAGGGACCGCGCTCACGCAATATCCGATGGACGCGCTGGAAGCCGTCGGGCTGCTCAAGATGGATTTTCTGGGCCTCCGCACGCTCTCCATCCTCGAGCGGACGCTGGCCTGGATCCGCAAGCTGTACGGGAAGACGGTCGATTTCCGGCGGGTGCCGGACGACGACCCGAAGACGTACGCGATGCTCAGCCGGGGCGAGACGACGGGCATTTTCCAGCTTGAATCGGCCGGCATGCGGCGCGTGCTGCGCGACCTGAAGCCGACGGTCTTCGAGGACCTCGTGTCGGTGCTCGCGCTGTACCGTCCGGGCCCGATGGAGTTCATTCCGCAATATATCGCCGGCAAGCACGGACGCGCGAAGGTGACCTATCCGCATCCGTCGCTGGAACCGATCCTCGCCGACACCTATGGCATCATCGTCTATCAGGAGCAGATCATGCAGATCGCCTCGAAGATGGCCGGCTTTTCCCTCGGCGAGGCGGATCTGCTGCGGCGCGCGGTGTCGAAGAAGAAGCGCGAGACGCTGGACAAGGAGCGGGAGCATTTTGTCGCGGGCAGCGTGAAGCAGGGGTACACCGAAGCGGAGGCGAACGCGGTGTACGACATGATCGTCCGGTTCGCGGACTACGGCTTCCCCCGGGCGCATGCCGCCGCTTATGCGGTGCTCGCGTTCCAGACCGCCTATCTGAAGGCGCACTATCCGATCCCGTTCATGGCGTCGATGCTCGCCTCCGTCACCGGGAACCAGCGGAAGACGGCGGAATACGTCGACGAATGCCGCCGGATGGGCATCCCGGTGCTGCCGCCGGACGTCAGCGAGAGCGAGGAATCGTTCACGCCGACGGAAGGCGCGATCCGTTTCGGGCTCGGCGCCGTGAAGAACGTCGGCACGCAGGCGATCGAGGCGATCAAGGCGGCCCGGGAGGAGCGGCCGTTCGACAGCCTGCTCGACCTGTGCCGGCGCGTCGACCTCCGGGTCGTGAACAAGCGGGTGCTGGAATCGCTCATTTTGTCGGGAGCGTGCGACGGGCTGCCCGGCCACCGCGCCCAGCTGCTCGCGGCGCTCGACGAGACGATCGAATCGGTCTCGAAGTGGCGGAAGGAACGGGAAGAGCTGCAGATCGAGCTGTTCGGCTTCGAGGAAGTGAACAACTGGGACGTCGAGCTGCCGGACGTGCGGCCCTACACCCGGGGGCAGCAGCTCGAATTCGAACGCGAGCTGCTCGGCCTGTACCTGTCGGGCCATCCGCTGGACGAGCGGGAAGCGGAGCTGGAGCGGCTCGGCGTCGACCGGCTGTACGAGCTGGCCGACGCGCCGGACGGCGCCGCGGTCGTGACGGCCGCGCTGATCGTCTCGGTGAAGCCGTTCACGAGCCGCAAGGGGCAGCAGATGGGCTTCCTGGAGCTGGAAGACCGGATCGCGCGCGTGGAAGCGGTCGTCTTCCAGAGCGTATGGAAGCGAAGCAGCTTCTGGCTGGAGAAGGGCAAGCTCGCCCTGGTGCAGGCGGTCGTGCAGCAGCAGGATGAAGATTTCAAGCTGATCGTGGACGACATCGTGCCGCTGGACGGGCCGAATCCGGCTCCCCATGTCCGGCGGATGCGCGGCCGCGCGAACGCGCGCGCCCGGCGCCCGGCGGCCGGCGAGCCCGGCGCAAGCGGCATGAGCGGCGCGGGCTTCAGCGCGGGCCGGAGCGCACACGGCGGACCCGACGCTTCCGCGGCCGCATCTGCACATGCGCCGGGGACGGCTGCCGCGCCATTGCCGGGCGGCGGGCCGAAACGGCCTGACGATGCGGCTGCCCTGCGCGCGGAGGCGCCTTTGCCGGCCTCCGTGCCGCCCCAGGCTTCGGCGTCGCGGCGGACCGCTTCCCGCGAGCAGCGGGTTTTCGTCCGCATACCGGCGGACCGGGAACAGCCCGGCGTGCTCCGGGAGCTCCGCCGTCTGCTGGACGGCCATCCGGGCCCGCTGCGCACGGTGCTTTACTACGAGCGGGAACAGCGGACGATCGAACTGGGCGACAGCGTGCGCGTCAAACCTTCCCGCGAGCTGTTCGCCGCGATCGTGCGGCTGCTCGGTGAAGGCACGGCCGTCGTGAAGTAGCGGCTCACGGGATTGCCGCTGTTTTGTCTGCGGCACCAGCTTGCAGCACAGGGCTCTTAACGGCATTCCGTGCCGTTAATGCTGGCCTGCTCGCAGCGGCAAGCCTGAATAACGGCACGCCGTGCCGTTAAAAGGCAGCGTGAGCCCCAGGGAATGAACAAAGGCAGCCATTAACGGCATCCCGTGCCGTTAATGCTTGCCCGCTCGCAGCGGCAAGCCTGAATAACGGCACGCCGTGCCGTTAAAAGGCAGCGTGAGCCCCAGGGAATGAACAAAGGCAGCCATTAACGGCATCCCGTGCCGTTAATGCTTGCCCGCTCGCAGCGGCAAGCCTGAATAACGGCACGCCGTGCCATAACAGGGCCTGCAACAGTCGATCGGAAAATCCCAAGGAACGTTCGCCGTGTCGGATGCATATCGTTAGACAAGGGCCTGCGCTGCCCGGCAGCGCGCAAGGCCCCGATTGGGGGTATGCGGATGACCGCGGCGATTGAACGATGGCTCGAACGCAGAGGCGTTTCGGTCAGGGATGTGGCGGACATCGTCCTGTCCCTGCAGCGTCCTTACAACGATCGGTTGACGATTGCCGATTGCGAGGAAAGCGTGCGCGCGGTGCTCGCGAAGCGGGAAGTGCAATATACGCTGCTGACCGGCATCGCGCTGGATGAACTGGCCGACCGGGGCCTCCTGCCGGAACCGCTGCAGCAGATCATGGAGGCAGACGAATCGCTGTACGGGGTTGACGAGACACTGGCGCTCGGCATCGTCTCCGTTTACGGCATGATCGGCCTGACGAGCTTCGGGTATCTCGACAAAATGAAGCCGGGCGTGATCGGAAGGCTGAACGGCGCAGCCAACGGCGGAAGCGGTGGCGGGAATATCGGCGATCGTCACGGCCGCGGCGTCCACGTCTTCCTGGACGATCTCGTGTCGGCGCTTGCGGCCGCGGCATCGGCGCGGATCGCACACCAGAACCCGGACGCGCGCAAATACGGGCTGCCGGGGGAGGGCTGAACGGACGGCCTCCCGGACCGGACCGGCTGCCGCTGGCTCGTCCGCAAACCACGCAAGCGGCGCGGAGCGGACAAGCCCGCCGCGGCTCTGTTTGTTGCGGCATATCGGGCGGATATGCTATCATTATGGCAACATGCGGCCTTATTTCTTGCGAATGGTTCGGGAGGTACCTTTCGATGTGGACGGTAATCTATATCGCGCCGACTGCGAAAATCTCCGAGACAATCCGCCAGCGTCTGACCGAAGAAGGTTTCCTCGTGCAAGTCAGGCCGGTCAATCTCTCAAGACAGCAGTACGAGATATTGGTTCCATCCGCAGAATTGGACGAAGTGCAGGAAGTATTGAACGAAATACTGAATGCTTGATCAGCACCCTCCGGTTGTGACGGGTACGGCCATCCTTTGACGGAGCAGATGACGCCACACGCGGGCGCCGGCCGGCCACGTCACAATAATTTTGTGCCCTGAGAGGTGGCTTCATGTTCAAGGATCTCTTTCATAAAAAACGATACGCGACCATTCCTGCCGAACGGCCCGTAAAGCGGGACATTCCCGAAGGCTTGATGAATAAATGTCCGAAGTGCGGCAACATCCAATACAGCAAGGAACTGGAGAAGAATCTGAAAGTTTGCCCGTCCTGCGGATACCATTTCAGGCTGACCGCCCGGGAACGGATCGCGATGACGATGGACGACGGCATCCTGCATGAATTTGACGCGGACATGCAGTCCGGCGATCCGCTCGGCTTTCCCGGTTACGCCGCCAAGCTCGAGCAGCAGAAAGCGAAGACGGGCATGAACGAGGCGGTCATCACCGGCACCGGTTCGATCGACGGGCATCCGGTCGTCGTCGGGGTGATGGACTTTCATTTTTTTACGGGCAGCATGGGATCGGTCGTGGGGGAGAAGATCACGCGCGCGATCGAGTATGCCCGTGACAAGCGGCTGCCGCTCATTCTCTTCTCGACGTCCGGCGGCGCCCGGATGCAGGAGAGCATCTTCAGCCTGATGCAGATGGCGAAGACGAGCGCGGCGCTCGCGCGGTTCTCGGATGAAGGCGGGCTCTACATCTCCGTCATGACGGACCCGACGACCGGCGGCGTGACGGCCAGCTTCGCGAGCCTCGGCGACTACAATCTGGCCGAGCCCGGAGCGCTCATCGGATTCGCCGGACGGATCGTCATTGAGCAGACGATCCGCCAGAAATTGCCGGACAACTTCCAGACCGCGGAATTCAATCTGCAGCACGGCCAGCTTGACAAAGTGGTGCACCGCAAGGATATGCGGACGGTGCTCGCGAAACTGCTGGACATGCACAGCATGAGGAGGGCGGAATGATGGCCGGAGGACTGGAATTCGAGAAACCGCTGTTCGAGCTCAGGAACAAGATCGACGAACTGCGCAAATTCGCGGAGGAGCGCGGGTTCGACTTCTCCGACGAGATCGCAAGGCTCGAAGCGCAGTACCGGCAGCTGGAAAACGAAGTGTACAGCGCCCTCACCGCCGCGCAGAAAATGCACATTGCGCGCCACCATCAGCGGCCGACGACGCTCGATTTCATCCAGGCGATTTTCACCGATTTCATCGAGCTGCACGGCGACCGGCTGTTCGCGGACGATCTGGCGATCGTCGGCGGGCTGGCCAAGCTGAACGGCGTTCCGGTGACGGTCATCGGCCACCAGCGCGGCAAAGATACGAAGGACAACATTGCCCGGTTCTTCGGCAGCCCGCATCCGGAAGGGTTCCGCAAGGCGCTGCGCCTGATGCGGCAGGCGGACAAGTTCGGGCGGCCGATCATCACGTTCATCGACACGAAGGGCGCCTACCCCGGCGACACCGCCGAGGAGCGGGGCCAGTCGGAGGCGATCGCGCGCAACCTGCTCGTCATGTCGACGCTGCGCGTGCCGATCGTCTGCGTCGTCATCGGCGAGGGCGGCAGCGGCGGCGCGCTGGCGCTCGGTGTCGGCAACCGCGTGCTCATGCTCGAGAACGCGATCTATTCCGTCATTTCGCCGAACGGGGCCGCGTCGATCCTGTGGAAGGACGCATCCCGGGCGGATGAAGCGGCGGAGGCCATGAAGATTACGGCGCAGGATCTGCATGCGTTCGGCATCGTCGAGGAAGTGATCCCCGAGCCGAAGGGCGGCGCGCACCGCGATCCGGAAGGACAGGCCGAGCTGGTGAGAGAGGCCGTCTGGCGCCACTTGCAGGAACTGATGGCGATGTCGCCGGAGGAGCTGGTCGAGGACCGGTACCGGAAGTTCCGGAGCATCGGCGTGATCGGATCGGGAGGTTCGGATGCGCCGCCGGATCCGCCGCGGAAATCCGGGGAGCCGGAAGCGGAGGAAGACCGGAAGGAGCCGGAGCCCCCTGCCGGGAATGCGGCGGATGAGAGTGCGGACGCAAGCGCGGCGATAGAGTCGAACGCCCGCTGAAACCGGACAGGCCCATGTACAGTTGAGCCAGTATCGTGTATTTTATTTAAGGATGCGACTTTGCAAGTTTTTCCGCTTGCAAGGAGACTGTTCCTTCACTGCAAGACGGATTCGCCCGCCCCGGAAGACGGAGCGAGCCGTTTTGCTTGCGTGAACATTCCAAGGTTTGACCTAATAACGGAGGATACCGCACATGCGCAAAACGAAGATCGTATGCACCATCGGTCCCGCAAGCGAATCACTCGAGAACACGAAGAAACTGATCCTGGCGGGCATGAACGTCGCGAGGCTGAACTTCTCCCACGGCGATTTCGAGGAACACGGCAACCGGATCAAGAACATCCGCCAGGCTTGCCGCGAACTGGGCAAGACCGTCGCCATCCTGCTCGACACCAAGGGTCCGGAGATCCGCCTCGGCAATCTGGCCGAAGAGCCGGTCGAGCTCGTGGCGGGCGAGTTCGTGACGCTGACGACGGAGAACATCCTCGGCGACAGGCACCGCATCCCGGTGACGTACAGCGACCTTCCCCGGGACGTGAAGGTCGGGGACACCATTCTGCTCGATGACGGCCTGATCGGCCTGAAGGTTGTTGAGATCCAGGGCACCGAGATCAAGTGCGAGATTCAGAACAGCGGCCCGATCAAGAGCAAGAAGGGCGTCAACGTTCCGGGCGTTGCCATTTCGCTGCCTGGCATCACGGAGAAAGACGCCAACGACATTCTTTTCGGGATCGAGCAGGGCATTGACTTCATTGCGGCATCGTTCGTGCGGAGAGCAAGCGACGTGCTGGAAATCCGCGAACTGCTGGAACGGCACAACGCGTCGCATATTCAGATCATTGCCAAGATTGAAAACCGCCAGGGCGTCGACAATCTGGACGAAATACTTGAAGTGGCGGACGGCCTGATGGTGGCGCGCGGCGACCTTGGCGTCGAAATTCCGGTCGAGGAAGTGCCGCTCGTGCAGAAAATGATGATCGAGAAATGCAACCGCGCCGGCAAACCGGTCATCACGGCGACGCAGATGCTCGATTCGATGCAGCGCAACCCGCGGCCGACCCGCGCGGAAGCGAGCGACGTCGCGAACGCCATCTTCGACGGCACCGACGCGATCATGCTGTCGGGCGAGACGGCGGCCGGCAAATATCCGGTTGAATCGGTCATGACGATGGCGCGCATTGCGGAGCGGGCGGAAGCTGCGCTTGAATATCGGGAGATTTTCCTCCGCCAGGCGAGCGCCCAGCAGACGACCGTGACGGAAGCGATCAGCCAGGCGGTCGCGAACTCCGCGCTCGATCTGGATGCGGATGCGATCATCACTTCGACGGAGAGCGGCTATACGGCGCGGATGGTGTCGAAATATCGTCCGAAGGCGCCGATTATCGCCGTCACGCCGGTCGAGCACGTCATGCGCAGCCTGCAGCTTGTCTGGGGCGTCATTCCGGTGCTCGGCAAGCCGGCGAAGACGACGGACGAGATGTTCGACATCGCCGTGAACGGCGCCGTCGAATCCGGTCTCGTCAAGCTCGGCGACACGGTCGTCATCACGGCCGGCGTGCCGGTCGGACGTTCCGGATCGACGAACCTCATCAAGATTCATACGGTCGGCGATCTCGTCGCCAAGGGCCAGGGGATCGGCAGCCAGTCCGCGACCGGCAAGGTCGTCGTCGCGAACACGCCGGAAGAAGCGATCGCCAAGGCGAAGGAAGGCATGATTCTCGTTACGCCTTCGACGAACCGCGAATACATGCCGGCCATCGAGAAAGCGGCGGCGCTGATCACGGAGCAGGGCGGCATTACGAGCCACGCGGCCGTCGTCGGCCTGAACCTCGGCATCCCGGTCGTGCTCGGCGTGTCCGATGCGACGAAACGGATGTCGGACGGGATGGAAGTGACGGTCTACGCCGAGATCGGCGTCATCTATACGGGACAGGCGCGCGTGCTGTAAGCGCGCCGTCCGCCGGAAGCTCACCGAGTCGGGAGCGGCGGACCGCCGAGCGGTCCGGCCGCTCCCGTGTCTGCGTGCGCCGGCGATTCGGTTCGCAGGCGAGTTTCAACGGGGGAGGCGTGACATGGCTTCGCACTGGCACCTGTTCCCGCTGCGTGTCCGCTATCAGGAGACGGACCGGATGGACGTCGTGTTCTACGCGAATTACGTGACCTGGTTCGAGATCGGGCGGACCGAATTCATCCGGCATGCGGGATGGCCGTATCGAAAGGTGGAAGACGCGGGACTGCTGCTGCCGGTCGTCGATCTGAACGTCCGGTACGAGCAGCCGGCCCGGTATGACGACCGCATCGTCATCTGCACCCGGCTGCGGGAAGTGTCGCCGCTCAGGCTGAACTTCGACTCGCAGGTCCGGCTGATCGGGGAGGATGAACAGCCGCCGGCGGCGGCGGATGCGGACGGGCAACTGCCCGGCAGGCTGCTCGCGGCAGGCGGAACCGGCCACGTCTGGCTGAATCGGGACTGGAAGCCGACGCGGCTCGACAGGGCCGCCCCGGAACTGTACGCGCTGCTCAGGCGGCTGGCCGGCGGCGGATGAAAAGCGGGAAGAAGTCGCACAATATACCGGCATATGCAGATGGTTGGTCCGAGGGCAAAAACTTCTTTTATGACGGCGATAAAGCATTTTTATTTCCAACAAACATTACATGAATGTTCACATGCCCGTCAAAAAAAGTTATGATATTCTGGTACGTTACTCGGCTGAAGTGCTTCCGTATGCCCGCAGGCGGCAATATGGGGCAAAATATTTCCCCGGAAATTGCGGAAAAGGAGAGAGAGACATGACAGCAACGAAAGGTCTGGAAGGCATCGTCGCGACGACTTCGGCGATCAGTTCGATCATCGACGGCGTATTGACCTACCGCGGGATCAACATCGACGAGCTGGCGGAACATGCCACCTTCGAAGAGACCATCTATCTGCTCTGGCACGGCAAACTTCCGAACAGGGCCGAGCTGAAGAGTCTGATGGATGAGCTCGCCGCCAACGCGGCGCTGCCCGATGAACTGCTCACGCAGCTGAGGACTTACCCGCCCGGAGCGAACTCGATGGCTGCGCTTCGTTCGGCTGTCTCCGCACTGGCATTGTACGATGAAGAGGCGAACGATATGTCGCCGGAAGCCAACCTGCGCAAGGCGGTGAAGCTGCAGGCGAAGCTGCCGACGATTGTGGCCGCATTCGCGCGGATCCGCGAGGGCAAGGAACCGATCCAGCCGAAATCCGGCGTATCCATCGCGCACAACTTCCTGTACATGCTGACGGGCAAGGATCCGGATGAAGTCGCCGTCAAGGCGCTGGACAAGGCGCTCGTGCTGCATGCGGATCACGAGCTGAACGCTTCGACGTTCGCGGCTCGGGTCACGGTGGCGACGCTTTCGGACATCTATTCGGGTGTCACGAGCGCGATCGGCGCGCTCAAGGGTCCGCTCCACGGCGGGGCCAATGAAGCGGTCATGATCATGCTTGACGAGATCGGTTCGATCGAAAACGTCGAGTCCTACATCATGAACAAGCTGGCCAACAAGGAGAAGATCATGGGCTTCGGCCACCGCGTCTACAAGAACGGCGACCCCCGCGCGAAGCATCTGCAGAAGATGTCCCGCGAGCTGGGCGAACGGGCGGGCAACCTGAAGCTGTACGAGATGTCCGTCAAGATCGAGGAGCTCGTGACCGAACAGAAGGGGCTGAAGCCGAACGTCGATTTCTATTCGGCTTCGGTCTATACGATGCTGGGCATTCCGCGCGACCTGTTCACGCCGCTCTTCGCCATCAGCCGCGTGTCGGGCTGGACGGCGCACATTCTCGAACAGTACAGCGACAACCGGCTGATCCGTCCGCGGGCGGAATATACCGGCCCGACGAATGTGCGCTACGTGCCGATCGACCAGCGGTGAGACGATCCGTCCGGACGGGACGAGCCCGATCCGTTGACGGACACTGAAGCTGTATTGCGGCCAACTTGACTGCTTGATTCAGGTAAAGGAGGAACCATCACCATGCTGCAACTCGAAAAATTTGCGCCGCCGACGGAAGGCGAGAAAATCACGATCAAGGACGGCAAACTGCAAGTACCGAACAACCCGATCGTGCCGTTCATCGAAGGCGACGGCACGGGCCGCGACATTTGGCGCGCATCGAAGCGCGTGCTGGACGCGGCTGTGGAGAAAGCCTACAAAGGCGAGAAGAAAATCGCATGGTACGAAGTATTTGCCGGCGAGAAAGCGTATAATACATACGGCGAATGGCTGCCGAACGATACGCTGACCGCAATCCGCGAATTCATCGTGGCCATCAAGGGTCCGCTGACGACGCCGGTAGGCGGCGGCATCCGCTCCCTGAACGTCGCGCTGCGTCAGGAGCTGGACCTGTACGTCTGTCTCCGTCCGGTCCGCTACTTCCAGGGTGTTCCGTCGCCGGTGAAGCGTCCGGATCTCGTCAACATGGTCATTTTCCGCGAGAATACGGAAGACATCTATGCCGGCATCGAATATCAGGAAGGCACGCCCGAAGTGAAGAAAGTGATCGAGTTCCTGCAGAAGGAAATGGGCGTGAAAAAGATCCGCTTCCCCGAGACGAGCGGCATCGGCATCAAGCCGGTATCGTCTGAAGGCTCGAAGCGGCTCGTGCGCGCCGCCATCGAGTATGCGATCAAACACAAGCGCAAATCGGTGACCCTCGTGCACAAGGGCAACATCATGAAGTTCACCGAGGGCGCGTTCAAGAACTGGGGATACGAAGTCGCGGAGCAGGAATTCCCGGACAAGACGTTCACCTGGGGCCAATACGACCGCATCAAGGAAGCCGAAGGCGTCGAAGCCGCGAACAAGGCGCAGGCTGAAGCGGAAGCGGCCGGCAAGATCATCATCAAGGACGCGATCGCGGACATCGCGCTGCAGCAAGTGCTGACGCGTCCGGCCGAGTTCGACGTCATCGCGACGCTGAACCTGAACGGCGACTACCTGTCCGACGCGCTGGCTGCCCAGGTCGGCGGCATCGGCATCGCGCCGGGCGCGAACATCAACTACGTTACGGGTCACGCGATCTTCGAAGCGACCCACGGCACGGCGCCGAAATACGCCGACAAGGACGTCGTCAACCCGGGTTCCGTCATCCTGTCCGGCGTCATGATGCTCGAGCATCTCGGCTGGCAGGAAGCGGCTGACCTGATCTACAAAGGGATGGAGACGGCCATCAACAACAAGACGGTCACGTACGACTTCGCCCGCCTCATGGAAGGCGCGAAGGAAGTCAAATGTTCGGAGTTCGCCGACGAGGTTATCAAACATATGGCTTGATGCCGTTTGAAACGGAGGTTGGCGTGGGAACGTGTCCATCAAGAGGAAGAAGATTACGGTAATCGGCGCAGGTTTCACGGGCTCGACGACGGCGCTCATGCTCGCGCAGAAGGAGCTCGGCGACGTCGTGCTGCTCGACATTCCGCAACTGGAGAATCCGACGAAGGGCAAGGCATTGGACATGCTCGAGGCGACGCCGGTGCTGGGCGTCGACAGCCGAATCACGGGCACTTCCGATTACAAGGACGCGTCAGACTCCGATATTGTCATCATTACGGCCGGCGTGGCGCGCAAGCCGGGCATGAGCCGCGACGATCTCGTCACGACCAACGCGGGCATCGTCCGCTCGGTGTGCGAGCAGGTGCGGCAGACTTGCCCGGATGCGTACGTCATCGTCCTCAGCAATCCGGTCGACGCGATGACCTGGGTCGCCTGGCGGACGCTCGGATTTCCGAAGAACCGCGTCATCGGCCAATCCGGCGTGCTTGACACGGCGCGCTTCTGCACGTTCATCGCCCGGGAGCTGAACGTCTCGGTCGAGGACGTGCGCGGATTCGTGCTCGGCGGCCACGGCGACGACATGGTCCCGCTCGTCCGGTACTCGAACGTCGGCGGCATTCCGATCGAGAAGCTGCTGCCGAAGGAACGGATCGAGGCGATCGTGCAGCGCACCCGCGTCGGCGGCGGAGAGATCGTGGGTCTGCTCGGCAGCGGCAGCGCCTACTATGCGCCGGCCGCGTCGCTCGTGCAGATGGCGGAAGCGATTCTGAAAGACAAGAAGCGCATTTTGCCGGTCATCGCGCTGCTTGAAGGCGAGTACGGCTATGACAATCTGTTCATGGGAGTTCCGGTCATTCTGGGCGGCGGCGGCATCGAGCGGGTGCTCGAGCTGGAACTGACGCCGGAGGAGAAGGCGGCGCTCGACAAATCCGCCGAATCCGTCCGCAGCGTCATCCGCATCGCAGCCGGCTGAATGGCCATTTCCGGAGCCCGCTGCAAGACCCTGACAGGCGTTCAGGGTCTTGCGCGTTTCAGCGGGCTGCGGCTTTGTGTCGGCGGACAAGTTCGGCTATACTGGGAGTAGTTCAGATAGGAGGTGCCGAATGGGTCAGTTTTTCTATTTCCTGCATGCGATCGGGGCTGTCGGGATGGGCATCTATCTGGTGCTTCCGTTCCTGGTCGGCCGCATTACGCAGCTCAGCAGCGAAGGGCAGGCCGGTTTTGCCGACGGGGTGCTGATCGCAAACCGGGTGGCGCAATTCTGTCTCGTTCTGCAGTTGCTGACCGGCGGATACATGATGACGCTGGCCGATTACTCCGTGCTTTGGTCCACGCTGACGCTGGTGCTGTTCCTGGGCATCGGGGCGCTCGGCGGCATCATGACGAAGCCTTTGAAAGCGATTGTAGCTGCCGCGAAGTCCGGCGAGAGCGCGGCAGGCGCCATTTCGCGCGTCCGCTTGTTCAGCATCTTGCTGCTCGTGCTGTATGTGGCCATCATCTTCGTCATGCAGTATTCGAATATTTGATTGCGGTTCATTCTACGACTTCATGGAGAAGGGATTGTTTGCGTTATGGCGGCACAATCACCGGACCTGATCACGTTCGGGGAATCGATGGCGCTGTGCATGGCGCCGGATTACAAAGGGCTTGACCAGGCCGCTTCGCTGGAGCTGACGTTCGGCGGCGCGGAGAGCAATCTGGCCATCGGAGCCGCGCGGCTCGGCGTTTCCAGCGGCTGGTTCGGCGCGCTCGGCGACGATCCGTTCGGACTCAAGATTCTGAAGGCGATCCGCGGCGAAGGCGTTGACGTCTCCCGCGCGCGGCTCGTGCCGGGCGAACAGACCGGCGTCATGTTTCGGGACAATCCCGGCGGCAAATTGTCGGTTTACTACTACCGGAAACTTTCCGCGGCCAGCCGGATGAAGCCGTCCGACCTGGATGCGGATTATATCCGCGGCAGCAAAATCCTGCATGTGACCGGCATTACGTGCGCGATCAGTGAAAGCGCTCGCGACACGGTACGGGAAGCTGTCCGGATCGCGAAGGAAGCCGGAGTCAAAGTATCCTTCGACCCGAATCTCAGACTCAAGCTGTGGACGATTGAAGAAGCGAGGGAAGTGCTGCTTCCGATCACGGAACAGGTGGACTATTTCCTTCCCGGCTACGACGAGCTGCAGCTGCTCTATGATACGACGGACGAGGAAGCGATCTTCGCCCGGCTCTCGGAACTGTCCGCTGTCTCGGTCGTGAAGGGTGTCGGAGAGACGACGGTCATCGTCGAAGGCGGAAAACGCACCGCCGTGCCGTTCTACAAGGCGGAGAAAGTCGTCGATACCGTCGGGGCCGGCGACGGATTCTGCGCGGGGCTGCTCGCAGGGCTGCTGAAAGGCCGCCCGATCGTCGAGGCGGTCCGGATCGCCAGCATCTGCGGCTCCCTCGTCGTGCAGGGACGCGGCGACTGGGAAGCCACGCCGGACTGGAACACGGTGGAACGGCTCATGGAAGATCGGAAGCGGATCGAAAGATAAAGGACGGCAACACACGTCCCGCGGCGCTTGATACGGCCGCGGGACATTTTTGCGCCGCGAAGGAGATGGGCAGGATGACGCGTGAGGGAGAAGAACGGCTGGACGGCGGCTGGCTCCGGGTCAAGGTGCCGCTGCCGTTTGCGCTTCGATATGTAAATGCCTATTTGATTCCGGGCGATGACGGCTGGACACTGATCGATCCGGGATTGCGGACGCCGGATTCCGAACGGCTGTGGCTGGATGTGATGGGGCGATGCGGGGTGGATGCGGCCGATATCCGGGCGATCGTGCTGACGCACCAACATCCCGACCATATCGGGCTGGCCGGCTGGTTTCAGGAACGGTCGGGAGCGCCGGTGTACATGTCCGAACGGGCCTATGCGTACGCGATGCGGCTGTGGGGCCCCGGACGGACGTTCACGGCAGAGCTTCAGGCGCTGTACAGGGAGAACGGATTGCCGCGCGGGATGGAAGAAGCCCTCGCGGAGCATCTGGAAAGCTTCGTCGCCATGGTGTCTCCTTTGCCGGAGCCGGTGTTTATCCAGGGAGGCGGGACCATCGGGATCGGCGGACGGGCATGGGAAATTCTCGACACGCCCGGCCATGCGGACGGCCATCTCTGCTTCTGGCAGCGCGAGAGCCGGATCATGCTGTGCGGCGACCAGGTTCTGCCCGGCATTACGCCGAACATCAGTCTTTTGCCGGGCGCGGAGCCCGGCGTGCTGGCGAGGTACCTGCACAGTCTCGCGGAGCTGGAGACGTTCGAGACCATTCTCGCGTACCCCGGTCACCGCGATCCGTTCCGCGGCATGCGAGATCGGATCGGCGAGATCCGGGCGCACCACGTCCGCCGGCTTGCGGCCATGGAGGAGATGCTGGCTGAGCCGCTCACCGGCTATGAAGTCTGCATGCGCCTGTTCGGCGAGCGGGTGCAGGGCAGCCTGCACAATCTGCGCTTTGCCATGTCCGAGACGCTGGCGCATCTCGAGCATCTCGCCGGGGAAGGGCGTGCGGCCTCCGCGCGGGGCGCCGACGGCATCCTCCGCTGGCGGCGCGGCTGAGCGGCCGCCAACGGATCGATGGCATCTGCGTGCCGGTCCGGCCTGCCGGCATCAGTCAGACGGCAGGCCGTTTTCTTTCTCTTCCTGCTTGCGGTGCGCCATCCGGCTCGCCGCGGACGAGGCGATCGCGCCGACGATGTCATCGAGGAATGTATGGATTTCCCCGTCGGTTTTGTCGTTCAGTTTATTAAGGATGCCCGGTTTCTGCTTGTCGATGTAGCCGAAGTTCGTAAACCCGATGCTGCCGTAGACATTCACGATGGACAAGGCCAAAACCTCGTCGATGCCGTACAGCGCTTCGTCGTGTCTCACCATATCCTGAAGCGGCGGCAGCAGCTTGCCTTCCTCCGCCAGCATGTCCAGCTGGATGCCGGTCAGCACGGCGTTCTGCACCTCGCGCTTGGACAGCACCGCAACAACGTGATGTTCGCATTCTTCCAGTGTCAGATCGGGAAAATACGGCGATTGCAAGTAATGGACGAGTTCCGCAATGTGCCTCGTTGTCACGCCGCGTTTCTCCAGCCACTCCAATGTCGCGCGCTGAACTTCTTTGCTGTTCAGCACGTAGGGTTTCGGTTCCGGCATATGTCTGCACTCCCATTCGATGGATTCAGTTCTATTGCTGGACAAGACTCGTATACATACTACTACAAAAATTCTGAATCCCACAAATTATTGAATGGTGCACGGGAGGCGCGAGAGCAGATGAATCGGTTCCATTCCTTGCGCAGGAGCGCAGCCGCCGGCTTGCTGGCCTTACCGCTCATCTTGTCCGGCTGCAGCCTGTTCGGCGAGCCGGCAAGCCGGCAGATTGACCCGCCGCAGAACGTCGAACCGGAAGACCTTGACGCGGTTCAACCGCAGACCGGACAACCGTCCCCGGGTTCGGCGTCCGCGGACGAGACGGCGGAAACGGTGACGCCGCTGACCGTCTATGTGAAGGACAGGGGCGGATATCTGGCGCCGGTGACGGTGAACGCGGCGGCACGCGACGCCGAAGAAGCCGGCATCCGGGCGATGGAGCGTATGATCGAGGGGAGCGAGGCCGGGGCGTTGCCGGAAGGATTCCGCGGGGTGCTTCCGGCCGGCACGCGGATCGAGAAGCTGACGATCGATCGGGAGCAGCGGGTGGCGATCGTCGACTTCGCCGGTTCGTTCACCGATTACAATCCGCAGGATGAGCGGCGCATCCTGGAAGCGGTGACGTGGACGCTGACCGGACTTGAGGACGTTGAAGGCGTCCTGCTGCGCCACGATGGGGAGGAACTCGGCGAAATGCCGGTCGACGGCTACCCGCTGGACGGACCGCTCACGCGGGCAATGGGCATCAATCTCGAAGTGGCGCCGGGAGCCTCCTACGGCAATTCGATGCCGGTGACCGTCTATTTCTCGTCGATCTCCGATGTAGGCGATCCGTACTTCGTTCCGGTCACCCGGCTGGTGGAACGCGAAGAAGACCAGGCTGTCGCCGCGCTTCGCGAATTGATCGCGGGACCGGCGCGCGGCACGGAGCTGAGCGGCGTCATGACGGAAGATGTCGAGCCTGCGTCGGTCACGGTGGACGGCGATACGGCGGTGGTCGATCTGAAGGATGCCACCTACGAAGAGGGACAGCCGCTTCCGTCCGAAATGCTGCAGGCGGTCGTATTGTCCGTCAGCGAAAATACGGGAGCCGGGAAGGTGCAGATCCGGGTGAACGGTTCGTCGAACGTCGTGGATACGGACAATCGTTCCTACGCCGAGCCGGTCAGTCGTCCCGAGCACGTCAACGCGCTGAAAACATGAACGGCCATCGGGCCGGCTGCCCGCAAGATGCATCCCGCTTGCCTGATCTTCACAGGCCGGGAGCGTCGCCGGGGAAGCCGGCATTTTTTTGATCGTATAGGCGAGATTCCGATCCGGGAATCAGCAGACAAACGGCTCGAAAGCCCGTTCCGGATGCTTTTCCCCGATGACTTTGGTACAATATACCCGTTATGCGGAAGAATATCATCGGGAGGCAGCCGAATGCGCAACGACAACCGGGCGGATGACCAGCTCCGCCCTCTTGTAATGCAACTCAATCCGAATCCGTACGCCGAAGGATCGGTCTGGATCGAGATGGGGAACACGAAGGTGATCTGCACCGCCACCGTCGAGGACAAGGTGCCGCCCTTCATGAAAGGGCAGGGGCGCGGCTGGGTGACGGCCGAATATTCCATGCTGCCGCGGGCGACGCAGGTGCGCAACCAGCGCGAGGCGGCGCGGGGCAAGCTGAGCGGCCGGACGATGGAAATCCAGCGGCTGATCGGCCGGGCGCTCCGGTCGGTCGTCGATCTGGAAGCGCTCGGCGAGCGGACGATTACGCTCGATTGCGACGTCATCCTGGCCGACGGCGGCACGCGCACGACGTCGATCACCGGCGCGTTCGTCGCGCTGGCGCTCGCCGTCGACAAGCTGAACGCGCAGCAGCCGTTCGAGAAGTACCCGGTCACCGACTTTCTCGCTTCGGTCAGCGTCGGCGTCGTGGACGGACAACCGCTGCTCGATCTGAATTACGAAGAAGATTCGAACGCGAAGGTCGACATGAACGTGGTCATGACCGGCTCCGGCCAGTTCGTCGAGTTGCAGGGCACGGGAGAAGAGCGGCCGTTCAGCCGCGAAGAGCTGAACCGGCTGCTTGAACTCGCCGAGGGCGGCATCCGGCAGCTGATCGAGCGGCAGCGCGAACTGCTCGGCGAGAAGGGCGCGCGGATCGGAGCGGGATCGGCATGAGCCGGGACTTAAGCGTCATCGTCATCGCCACGAAGAACGAAGGGAAGGCACGCGAGTTCGCGCACGCCCTCGCGCCGCTGGGGCTCGCCGTACGGACGCTCTCCGGCGACGATCGGGTGCCCGCGATCGTCGAAGACGGCGAGACGTTCGCCGACAATGCGCGCAAGAAGGCGCGCACCGCGGGCGAGGCGCTCGGCGTGCCGGTGCTCGCCGACGACTCCGGCCTCGAGACGGAGGCGCTGGGCGGAGAGCCGGGCGTCTTCTCCGCCCGCTATGCCGGCGAAGACGCCGGCGATGCCGCCAACAACGCGAAGCTGCTGCGCGAGCTGGCGGCGCGGGCGGCGGACGTGCCGCAGCCGTCCGGCCTGCCCGAGGGTGTGCGCGCGCTCAGCCGGGCGCGCTTCGTCTGCGCGCTGGCGCTCTACGATCCGGAGACCGGCGCGTTCGCGGAGGCGGACGGCATGGTGGACGGCTGGATCATCGACAGACCGCTCGGCAGCGGCGGGTTCGGCTACGACCCGCTGTTCTGGGTGCCGGCATTCGGCCGGACGATGGCCCAGCTGACGACGGAAGAGAAGCAGTCGATCAGCCATCGCGGCCGCGCGCTGGCGAAGCTTGCGGATCTGCTGCGGAAAACGCGTTGAACAACGGAGAAGGCCGGCGGTTCGGACCGCCGGCCTTCTTGCATTACCGGATGGCGATCTTGTACGTGCGCAGCCAGGTGTCGACCTGCACGAGATAAGCGAACAGCTGCGGCCCGGACATGAGCTGCCCGAACCACGGGATGTGCGACGCCGCCGCGTCCGACTCTGCAATCTCGCGCACTTTCGCCGTGTTGATCAGCTTGAGCAGCGGCGACGACGGATCGTTCAGCACGTCGATCAGCCGCTTGCGCACCGCCTCGAGATAGTTCGGATTGTGCGTCTTCGGGTACGGGCTTTTCTTCCGGTAGAGCACGTCGTCCGGCAGCACGCCTTCCAGCGCGCGGCGCAGAATCCCCTTCTCCCGTCCGCCCGCCGTCTTGATCTCCCACGGAATGTTGAACACGTACTCGACGAGCCGGTGGTCGCAGTACGGCACGCGCACCTCGAGGCCGGCCGCCATGCTCATCCGGTCCTTGCGGTCAAGGAGCGTCGGCATGAAGCGCGTAATATTGATATACGACATCTCCCGCATCCGGCGCCGCGCTTCGTCTTCTCCCGGCAGATGCGGCACTTCCGCGATCGCTTCCGCGTACCGCCGTTCGATGTACTCGAGCGGCTTGATCCATGCCGCAACGTCCGGCGCCAATAATTCGGCCCGCAAGGCGGTCGCGAGCGACCACGGGAACGTCCGGGCTTCCAGCGCTTCCCGGCGGTGAAACCATGGATAGCCGCCAAATACTTCGTCCGCCGCCTCGCCTGAAAGCGCGACGGTTGCCCCTTTCTTGATCTCGCGGCAGAACAACAGGAGCGACGCGTCGATGTCGGCCATGCCCGGTGCATCGCGCGCGATCACCGCGTCATCGAGCGCCTGGACGAGCTCCGGCGTGTCGAACTGGACCCGGGTATGCCGCGTGCCGAGATGATTGCTCATCCGCTCGATCCACGGCCCGTCGGCGTTCGGCTGGAACGCGTGCGCCTGAAAATGCTTGTCGTTGTCCACGTAATCGACCGAATAGGTGTCGAGCGTGCCCCGGCCGGTTAGGTTGTAATGCCCGGCGGCCAGCGTGGTGAGCGCGCTGGAATCGAGGCCGCCGGAAAGCAGCGTGCAGACCGGCACGTCGGAGAGCAGCTGCCGCTCGACCGTATCGTGCAGCAGCTCCCGCACGCGCGCGGCCGTCTGCGCTTCGTCGTCATCATGCGGCCGGCTCTCCAGCCTCCAGTACGTGCGGACGCGGACGCCCGACCGGTCGACCGTCAGGCATTGCCCGGCCTTCAGCTCGGTCATGCCGCGGTAGATGCCGACGCCCGGCGTCCGGGCCGGGCCGATGACGAAGATCTCGGCCAGTCCCTCCGCCCCGACCTCCGGCTCGAACGACGGATGCGCCAGAATCGCCTTCGGTTCGGAGCCGAACAGGAACAGGCCGTCCGTCTCGGCGTAGAAGAACGGTTTGACGCCGAGACGGTCGCGGGCGGCGAACAATCGCTCGGCCCGCGCGTCCCACACCGCGAAGGCGTAGATGCCGTTGAAGCGGTCGAGCGCTTCCGGCCCCCATTCGATGTATGCGACGAGCAGCACTTCCGTATCGCAGTTCGTGAAGAACCGATGGCCGCGCCCTTCCAGTTCGCGCCTCAATTCCGGCGCGTTGTACAGTTCCCCGTTATACACGATGACGAACGTGTTGTCCCCGGCATGCCGGATCATCGGCTGCGCGCCGTTCTCCGGGTCCATGACGCTGAGCCTGCGATGCCCCAGCGCGCAGTGCGTCGTAATCCAGGTGCCGGAAGCATCGGGGCCGCGCGGCGCGAGCTTGTCGGTCATGTTCTCGAGTATGGCGCTGTCCAGCGTCAGATCGCGCGTCCAGTCGATCCACCCGGTAATTCCGCACATATGCTTTCATCCTCTCGTGTCGGTCTTGAGCTACAGAACAGCATAAGGAGATATATGCTGAACGGCGGCATAAAATGTCTGTCCGCGCGGCATGCTATGGCGAGATCGCGCGTCCCGGCTTCTGCATGCCGGTTCGGGTGAAGGAGGCAGGTATCGTGAGATCGGATGACGGAAGAGAGACCTATTACGTCTCCGTCGGAGGCAAGGAGATCGTGAAGGACAAGGGCGCAACGCCCTATGAATTGGAAATTCGCGCGAATGAAGAGGAATTGTACCGCCTGCAGGATCTGTTCGAGGAACTGGCAAGCCTGGAGGAAGCGGAAGTGTGGCATTTTCTCCGGCACCCGTACGAGACGGCGTCCACGGAGCAAATGTCGGCCGCATCGGGCGATGTGACGGCGAGAATCTACGACCTGCTGCATGAGTTGGGAACGCCGGAAACGAAGGCGTTCATCGAACAGATGCGTCTGTCTTGAGAAAAGGAGTGTGCCATCCGATGGACATCGTTCACGCCGAAGTGAGAAGAACGACGAACCTGGACGGACGTCCGTGTGCGGAAGTGGAGGTTGTGACCGGCGATGCGGGCGCGGCGAATCTGCTCGTCTATTTCGCGGAGGCTCCCGACGGCGGAATTGAGATGGTCGGGTGACCGAAAATGACGCCGACCGCGAGATCGATTGGTACGACAACCCGCTGCACCAGGCGGCGGTGGATCGGACGGACGCATTCATGAACGTCGCCCGGGATGGCGGATCATTCGGGGAGCAAGTGCTGCAATTCGGCTCCGTGCGGGAGGACGTGCGGCGAGTGCTCGGTTCGGTCGAATAAATTTTGTCTGATCTTTTCGATCATGATCAGAAATGGCGGAAAGCAGCATACGGCTTCGGCCGGCCAACGAAAAGCCGCTTGCATATGCAAGCGGCTTGAATATTATGCATGGTGTCCCGGAAGGTGATGAAGCAATTATGCAGCGGGTGTTTTTCTGCAGCAGGAGCAGAGAGCCGTCGCATATTGACCGCCGCATTAGAATACCATGCCACTAGGCAAACCGTATCTTTGTCCCGGAGGAATATTCCCTTGAAGGAGCAAGTTGCGGAAGTCGTCGTAGCCGGCCATATTTGTTTGGATATCATCCCCTATCTGCCGAATGCGAAAGGTGGGCTGGATCAGATCCTCGTTCCCGGGAAGCTGGTCAATGCCGGCCCGGTTGTGCTGTCCACGGGCGGGACCGTGTCCAATACCGGAATCGCATTGCATCGACTGGGGATGTCCGTGTTGCTGATGGGGAAAATCGGCGACGATTTGTTCGGGCAGGCAGTGCTGGAATTGCTCCGGAGGCAAACTCCCGAACTGGCCGAAGGCATGATGGTTATTGCGGGTGAGAATACATCCTATTCGATCGTGATCCATTCGCCGGGAATCGACCGGATTTTTCTTCATTGCACCGGGGCGAACGATACGTTTCAGGGGTCCGACTTGAGGTGGGAACTGCTGACGGGTGCGAGGCTGTTCCATTTCGGTTATCCTCCGCTCATGAAGCGCATGTACGCGGACGGAGGAACCGAACTTGCCGGCATGCTCCATGAGGTGAAGAGAGCGGGACTGACGACGTCGCTGGACATGGCCAAGCCGGATCCCGCATCGGAAGCGGGGCGTGTGGATTGGATGGCCATCCTGGAAAAGGTACTGCCCAAAGTAGACGTGTTTCTGCCCAGCGTTGAAGAAATCTTATACATGCTGGATCGGCCTTTTTATGATCGGCTTGCTTCAGCGAAGGGTGACATCGCGGAACATCTCGACGGTGAAGATTTGAGTGCATTGGCTGATCGCATGATCGGTATGGGAGCAGCGATCGTCGCGGTAAAATTGGGGGAACACGGCCTGTATTTGCGTACCGCAGGTGAACGCCGACTTCAATCGATGGGGGGCTACACGCCGGAAAATATCGGAGAATGGGCCGGTCGAGAATTGCTGGCAACTTGTTATCAAGTAGAAGTGGCGGGGACGACGGGTGCGGGGGACTGCACCATTGCCGGATTTTTGGCGGGTTTGTTGAAAGGCCTTTCACCCGAGTCTGCAATGCGCGCGGCGGTGGCGGTTGGTGCCTGCAATGTCGAGCGCCAAGACGCGGTCAGCGGCATTCCTTCCTGGGAAACCGTGCAGCGTCGAATCGAAGCGGGGTGGCCCAAGCGCGCCAACCGGTTGAGACTTGACGGGTGGCGGTTTCATGAGGAAGCAGAACTGTGGATCGGCCCGAATGATGGCAAGATCACGGTTTGAAATTTTCTTACAAGTCGCTCGGGAACTGGGTGTATCCGACAATACCTTGTACCGTTGGATCAGCGAATTCAAACAGGATCCGGTCAACGCTTTTCGCGGCAGCGGCAATCTGAAAATGGAGGAAAAGACCTTCCTCGACATGCAGAAACGAATTCGCCAACTTGAGATGGAGAATGAGATTCTAAAAAAAGCGATGCACATCTTCGCAAAAGACCGGAACTGATCTTTTCGTTTATTCACAAGCACCGCTCCAAGTATCCGGTGTCGGAGATGTGCAGGATTTTGAATGTATCCCGGAGCGGTTATTATCAATGGACCCGGCGCAAGGAAAGTGAACGGAAAAAACGCCGCGAACGGTTAAAACAGCAAATTAGCCGCATCTTCCTGGAATCGCGCCGTCTGTATGGCAGTCCGAAGATCGCTCAAGTCTTGCGCCAGCAAGGGATGCGGGTGTCCGAGAAAACCGTCGCCCGCATCATGCAGGAGTTGGGGCTTAAGTCGCGCACCGTCCGAAAATACAAGGCGACGACGAACTCGAGGCACAACCTGCCAGTGCATGACAATGTGCTGAATCAGCAGTTCACAGCGCAAGCTCCCAACCAAGTCTGGATGGCGGACATCACGTACGTTCCGACAGACGAAGGATGGCTCTATGTCGCGAGCGTCATGGACTTGTACACGCGCAAAATCGTAGGCTGGCACGCTGATGAGCGGATGACCAAGGAACTGGTCTTGCAAGCTCTGGACCAGGCTTACAGCCGTCAGCGGCCCAAAGGTAAGGTTCTTCATCATTCCGATCGGGGCAGCCAATACGCTTCCCATGAGTACCAACAACGGCTCCTAAAATACGGGATGAAGGGCAGCATGAGCCGCAAGGGCAACTGCTACGACAACGCCTGCATCGAATCGTTCCACAGCATACTCAAAAAGGAACTCGTTTATCTGGAAAAGTTCAAGACCCGCAAGGAAGCGCAAAGCAAGATTTTTGAATATATCGAGTTTTTCTACAATCGCAAACGAGTCCATTCGGCGATCGGGTATCTCACACCCATTCAATGCGAACAAATGTACGATTATGTTGCGTAATTTTCTCGATTCCATGTGTCCAATCTATTGACAGAGGTCCAGTTTGTTCAGGGCCCTGATTGATGACGTCTGCAATTTGTTTCAAGTCCAACAGTCTGATGTTCGGGCTGTGCTGGTCGTCAACAACAACCGCGGTAAGCATAGACTAACAGGTTGGCGTTGGGGGCGTCCCTGTACTCCTGACCAGGAAAGGATGGATTATAAAGCGATCGACGTGTTCCTTGAAACAGAGAGAACGTATCCAATCTGGGAAAAGGTAAAAGAGCACTTTGACCATTCGGACTCTGACACTTTGCTGTTTTTCAGAAACGAAGGGTCATTTCGCCTGGGCTGTCTGATTGCGATCGCAAATTCAATTGATGTCGAATCTCACATTAACGAGTGGGAGCAGATTGTAAGACCGTTTACGATGCTCGGGCATATGGACAAGCTGGTACAATTTGTCGTAAACTATATAGGAGCTCGGAATTAAGCAGTCGTTCTGAGTCCGAATGAGGGGTGAATGAGGCAGAAATGTCGATGAAGCGGCGCCTATGAAAGCTGTTTTCAAGAATGTGCATGCCAAAGAACCCTCAAAAGGGCATTTTTTAAAAAATGCTATGAAGTCCTTTGGCGTTAAGCTGCCGCCAAGCCTTCCAGCCATTGCTCGACAGAGACGAGCTGCTTCTGCTTCTTCGCTTCTTCCAGCCACGCGTCGGCATGCTGGCACATGGCGATCAAGTACACGCGAATGTTCCAGTGGCGGGAACTGCGCCCGCGCGAAGCTTCCAGGTTGTAATCGACTTTCTGGCGCTTGATGCAACGCTCCACTCCGGTTCGCAGCGCGTAACGCTTTCTCCATTCCTTGCTGTCACGGCGGATGCGCGGGAACAGGCGCGGGTTATCCGCGGTGGATGTGTAGAACGTTCTTCCATAATCGGAAGGCGAGCAGGGAGTCGGGCATTCCCATTTGCCGACTTTGGCGGGACAGCGCCATTTGATGCGCTGTCGCCCGGAACACTTGCCCCAGCAGACCATCTTGCGTCCAATGGGGCAGACAGGAACGCCATCGGAGCCAATTTTCATTTCATTGTATACCGTATGCCCGGAACGCCTGAGATTCAGGTCGATGATGGCGGAAACATCATCGTGTTCCAGCATGGTATAGATCGGGAGGGCGTCGTGGGCCGAATCCAGGAGCGCCTCTCCCACCTTCCAGTCCGAGTACCAGTGACGCAGCTCGCGGTAGCCGCAGATCCATGACACCGAGTCATGTTGGCTGGCGCGAAACAATCGCGGGTACACGGGCAAATTGTAAGGACTGTCGGCTGCGGTGAACATGTAGAGCGTACGCCCGTAGTAATATTTCTCGCGATAGCTGTCCCAGCCCCAATCGGCATCCGGATCGGAAAATTGCCGTTTGCAGGAGCATTTCCAGTTGCCCGACTTGCGGCAATCGCAAAGGAACTTGCCGTACGAACGCGCGCCGGTTTCAACCGGAGAGCCGTCGCCGATGACGCGAAAAGAACGGGTATCGCCAAGCAATCCTTTTGCCGCAGAAGGCAGGACAAACAGGGATTGGAACAACTGTTGCAGCAGGTCGTGCTCCTTGGGGGCGTAGTGGATCTTGCCCTCGCGCAGGATGCGGGAGACGAGTTTCTCCGTAATCTTGGGGTTTTTGGGCTCTTGCTTTTCGTTCTTTTTGCCCTTCTTCCGCGGCTTCTTCAAGCGGCGTTTGACGCGCCCGGTCTTATGCGGAGTGGATGCCCGCCAAAGCCGGGGGAAAAAGTCGTAGAACGTTCCGACACCCGGCGTCTCACCGGGTTTAAAGCCGCAGACAATGGCATAGACCGGCGTCGTTCGCAGCGCGACGACTCCGTCATCGACACTGAGCCCGAGCTTGGTGAAGAGCAACATGCAGCGGAGCATGTCGGCGGGATCGTGGGGCTTGCGGCCTCTGGGATTGGAGGAGTAAGCCGAACGCATCAAGGAAGCGGTGGCGGACAGATCGATCGGCGTGATCCAGAAGATCAAGTCGCGATAGAAGTGTTGCAAGAACAACATGGCTTCCGGGGTGTCGAACTCCTTGCGCAGTTGATCGCTTACGAAGGTCAAGTAGTCCTGGTGAGAACGAGAAACGATTTTCACACAATCACCCAATTTTCTAGAGATAGGCAGTAAAAAAATGCCTTCTCGGCGATTGTTGGGGAGTTTCGAAAATGTCAAGAGGAAAGTTTGTTCGCATCCCTATTTTGGGGGTGAAACAATAAAGGACCCTGGCCAGAAAGCTAGAGTCCACAACGGAAATGAATTTCCGAGAAGCTTATCTTAAGGGATGGAGGTGACGAATATGAAACGAAGTGAAGTTTTACTGACGCAAAAGCGCTCGGCGGAAATGTTTGCAGGGGTTGGAATCGTATTGAACTTGTGCTGTTTCCCGCACCGATCCCAGGCAAGTGCGTATCCCGCGTATAGATAAAGGTTGATGAAGTTACAGAGAAGTTCGGAAACTTTTCGAGAACCAAGCTAAACAAAAAGCATTTATGGGAGGGACTGCAATTGAAGAAACTGTTGTCGTTGGTGTGCATCGTTGCGCTGGTCGTGTTGTCCGCCGCGTGCGGCGGCGGCGGCAGCAGCGGCAGTGGCAGCGGTGGCGGCGGTTCCAAGGATCATTTTGTATTCGGTTACACTTCCATGACACAGAATAACCCCTTCTTTATCGTCCTGGAGAAAGCGATTCGGGAGAAAGTCGAAGCAAACGGGGATGAAATGATTACGCTGAACCCGGCAATGGATGTGGCGCTGCAAATCAACCAGATCGAGGATATGATCGCGCAAGGAATCGACGCGATTTTCCTGAATCCCGTAGACTGGGAAGGCATCAGACCCGCGCTGCAAATGCTCAAGGAAGCCGGCATTCCGATCATCAACTATGATACCGAAGTCAAGGACTTTGAGTATGTTACCGCTTACGTCGGCTCAGACAACAAGAACGCCGGCAGAGTCGTCGGCGAGGACCTTGTCAAACGCTTCCCGAACGGCGGCAACATCGTCATCCTCGACAGCCCGACGATGAATTCGATCAACGACCGGGTGGCCGGTTTCCTGGAAGCCATTGAGGGGAAAAACTTCACGATCGTGGCCCAACAGGACGCAAAAGGAGACCTGGAAACCGCCCTGGGCATTACCGAGGATATATTGCAAGCCCATTCCGACATCACGGCCATCTTCGCCGGCAACGATCCGTCTGCGCTCGGCGCGTTGGCCGCCGTCAAAGCCGCCAACCGCTTGGAGATTGCCATTTACGGTGTGGACGGTTCACCCGACGCGAAAGCGGCCATCGCCGAAGGCGGACCGTTTAAGGGGTCCGGGGCGCAGTCGCCGATCTCGATCGGTCAGATTTCCGCGGATATCGCTTACAAAATTTTGAGGGGCGAAAGCTACGAAAAACGGACGCCGGTGGAAACGTTCCTGATCAACGAGGAAAACGTTCAAGAGTACGGCGTGGACGGATGGCAATGACGAAACGACGGGGAGGGTGACGCCGATCACCCTCCCGTCATTCATCGAGGTGGAACGGATGAGTCAAAAACTGCTTCGGATGAGCGGAATTGAAAAGCGATTTGCCGGCGTTCACGCCCTGAAGGGTGTCGATTTTGAACTGGAAAGCGGTGAAGTTCACGCCCTCCTCGGCGAAAATGGCGCCGGCAAATCCACGTTGATGAAAATTCTCGCGGGCATTTACCCCGTCGACGAAGGGGAAATTTTCATCGAAGGGAACAAGGTTTCCATCAACAGCGTCAAAGATGCCCAGGCCCTCGGCATCAGCATCATCCACCAGGAAATTTCGCTGGTGCCGCATCTGTCCGTTGCCGAGAATATTTTTTTGGGCAAAGAACCGGTCACGAAGACCGGATGGATCGACTGGAAAAAAATGATCGTAGAAACACGGAAAACCTTGCAGCAATTCGGTCTGGAACTGTCGCCCGAGGTGCCGGTAAAAAAGCTGACGGTAGCGCAGCAGCAGATGATCGAGATCATCAAGGCCGTATCCTTCCGGGCGAAAATGATCGTGATGGACGAACCGACCTCCTCGCTTACGGAAAAAGAGGTCGAATTTCTTTTTCAAACCATCGGCCATCTGAAAGAGCAGGGCGTCGGCATTGTGTATATTTCGCACCGGATGAACGAATTGTTCGCCATCACCGATCGCATCACCGTTCTGCGGGACGGTGCCCTGATCGGAACTGTCAGAACGAAGGATACGACAGCCGATCAGTTGATCTCGATGATGGTCGGCCGGGAGCTCACCCAATATTACATCAAGGACACTGCTCCGGAAAACGGCGGGGAAATCGTGCTCAGCGTTCACAACCTGTCCAAAAAAGGCGTGCTGAACGATGCCAGCTTTGAGCTCAAGAAGGGGGAAATTCTCGGATTTGCCGGTTTGGTCGGCGCGGGCCGATCGGAGCTGATGAAATGTATTTTCGGTCTGGATGCCTTCGATGAAGGGGAAATTCGGATCGACGGCAAGCCGCTGATCATTCGAAATCCGAACGATGCGATCAAACACGGCATTGCCTATGTGACGGAAAACCGGAAAGAGGAAGGCCTGTTCCTCATCCGTTCGGTTCAATACAACATCACCATCAAGGTCCTGGATAAGTTCATCAAATGGTTTAGAGTCAATGCCCGTTATGAAGACCAGAAAACCCGGCAATTCATCAATGAATTGTCGATCAAAACCCCGAATCCGGATCAGGAAGTGCGGAATTTGAGCGGCGGCAATCAGCAGAAGGTGCTCATCTCCCGATGGCTGGCAACCAACCCGCGCATCCTGATCCTGGATGAACCGACCAGAGGGGTGGATGTCGGGGCCAAAGCGGAAATCTATGCGATCATGAACCGGTTGGTGAAAGAAGGCGTTTCCATTATCATGATCTCCTCGGAATTGCCTGAAGTGATCAATATGAGCGACCGGATCGCGGTCATGTACAAAGGCGGGATAAGAACCATTTTAAATCGGGACGAGTTCAGCCAAGAGACCATCATGCATTATGCCACTGGAGGTTAAACCATGGTTTACGGAATAAGATCATTTATTCGAGCCAACATGGGCATTCTCGCCGGGCTATTGGTTTTATGTGTCATCATCGCGGTGCTCAATCCCAATTTTCTGACGACCAACAATTTGCTGAACGTCTTGCGGCAAACATCCACCAACCTCTATTTGGCGCTCGCGATGACGATGGTGATCATCCTGGGCGGCATCGATTTGTCCGTCGGCTCTGTCATGGCCGTATCCGGGGTGGTGACCGCCATGCTGGTCGCGCTGTTCGATGTGCCGCTTTTCATAGCCGTCGCCGCGGGACTTCTCGTCGGCATATTATTCGGCGCGCTGAACGGTTATGTGGCGGCGACCACCGTCATACCGCCGTTTATCATCACCCTCGCCACCATGAATATCGGCCGGGGAGCGGCCTACGTATTGACCGACGGGCAACCGGTTCGCGTCATGTCGGATGCCTTCAACTTCATCGGATCCGGCTATATCGGCGGGATTCTGCCTACCCCCGTATTGTATTCAATCATTTTCGTGATCCTTTGTTACCTGATTATGAATAAAACAAAGACGGGCCGGTACATTTATGCGGTCGGCGGAAATCCGGAGGCCGCCCGATTTTCCGGAATCAACATCAAGCGGGTGAAATTTTTCGCGTACACGTTCAGCGGATTCATGGCCGGATTTGCCGGAATTGTGCTCGCCTCGCGCATGTTCTCGGGTCAGCCGACGGCGGGCGTTGCGGCGGAACTGGATGCCATCGCCGCAGTCGTGCTCGGGGGAACGAGCATGACCGGCGGCTACGGAAGAATCGGCGGCACGGTGATCGGCGCGCTCATCATCGGTGTGCTCAGCAACGGCCTGAACTTGATCGGCGTCAGTTCCTTCTGGCAGTATATTGTCAAAGGAATTGTGATCCTGATCGCCGTTTATGCCGATGTGATCAAACGGAAAACGGCCTGATCCGGACTGACTCCGGCCATATTCCAAATAAATATCATTCCGCCTTATGCGCTTGAAGCGGTAGGGCGGCTTTTTTTCTTGAATCAATCGCAGAACGATTCGGGACCGCGCATACAGGGCATCAGATTCCCGGGTAAAACAAAAATCCGCCCGATTGGCGGATTCGCTATTTAAGGTATGGCGTCCCAGAAGGGATTCGAACCCCTGACCGTACGCTTAGAAGGCGCATGCTCTATCCAGCTGAGCTACTGGGACAAGTATCTGGAGCGGGTGAAGGGAATCGAACCCTCGTCTCAAGCTTGGGAAGCTGGCGTTCTACCATTGAACTACACCCGCATGGAGAGCACAAATGATCATACCACAGGGAAAGGTGAAATGCAATAACCGCGGGAGATAAGTAGTGGGCCGTTCCGGATTTGCCGAGGCAAGGCTGTGGATGTATAATTTTCCCAAACAAGACTCGCTTGCCGGGGTGAGCGTTCGTGAATGTGTTTCAGGTCTGTTCGTCTCTTGCCCCGCGCTGGGTGAAAAAAGAAAGCCTCGATCCGGCCGTTGTCGTCCGCTGGCGGCATGAGGTCGAGCAGTCGGGGCTTGATGTGGACTGCGCAACCTTGACGGGCCGTATCGGCAAGGAAGAACTGCGGCAAACGCTGCGGAACAACCAACTGCTCCTCCGCGCTTTCGAACAGGCGCTTCAGGAGGAAAGTCTGCTGGCGGAATGGCCGCACCTGCTGCTTCTGACGGATCGGCGCGGCGTCCTGCTGTCGGTTGCCGGCCCGCAGGAAGTGTTGGACAACGCCCGCCGCATCGGAATCGAACGCGGTACCCGGTTCGATCTGCAGCACGCCGGCCTGAACGCCATTTCCATGGCCGTCAGGCTCGGGAAGCCGGTCTATTTGCGCGGCGACGAACACGATCTGCGGCTGTTCAAGGACTGGAGCTGCATGTGCATGCCGATCGCGGCCGACGGCCAGATCCACGGATTCCTCGACGTGAGCTTCCCTTGCCGGGAGGAAAGTCCGGGTACGGAGCTTGCACTGGTTGAATTTTATATGCGGGTGCTGAAAGAGCGGCTTGCCCGGAAATGTCCGAAACGCCGCCGCATTGCCATGGACCGTCGGTTCGGAGAATACGGCCTGTCTCCCCGCGAACGGGAAATCGCCTATTATTGGGCGCTGAATATGGGCGGGCTGCAGATCGCGGCCCTGCTGGGCATTACCGAGAGCACCGTGCGCAGCGTAATCAAGAACATCTATCGGAAAACCGGCGTGAGCGACAAGGGACAGTTTATGCGCAAGTTTCTGGCCTGACCGGCGGCTGAGGAAAGCCGGCCGCCGGAATCGTCTCCCTGCCTTTCGGGGCGGGGAGACTTTTTTTGCTTATCGGACATCCCCAATATTGGGGATATCCAGAAACCGGAAACTCCCTTAAGCTGGTTCACGGAAACCAACAGAACAAGGAGGGCCGTGATGGATTACGCCAATCTCATCAGCGGCGGGCATCCGCAGGCGTTGCCAGAGGATCGCCCGTTGATGAACAGTCGGGTGCTAGGAATGGTGAATTTTGGTCCAGTCTTTCGGAAGCCGGTCCTGGAAGAAGGTTCGCCTTTTCTCTCGCTGCGCATGACGAGCGCGGACGAGAAAGGGTTTGTCGAACAGTGGACCGCAGGGCCGGCGCAAGCTTCCGTCAGCGGGAATCTGGTTTATGCGCACGATGGCGAGTATCTGTTCTGTGCGGCGGAAATTCCGGCCTCGGAGCGCTGCCGGAACCTGACGCGGAAAACGTACCTGGCTGCCTTCGAGCTGATGGATGAGCTGGGATATCCCCGGTTGTTCCGCATGTGGAACTACATTCCCCGCATCAACGAAGACAATGCGGACGGCCTGGAGATTTACCGCGATTTCTGCGCCGGCAGGTCCGAGGCTTTCGAACTTTACGGGCGGCGCAGACATTTGCCGATGCCGGCTGCCACCGGGATCGGAGCGCAAGGAGGGAATATTGCGTTCTTCTTCCTGTCCTGCCGGTCCGGACGGGTCACCTTTCTGGAGAATCCCAGACAGATGCCCGCTTACACGTATCCCCGCCAGTATGGCCCGCGCTCTCCCAGCTTTGCCCGCGCGACTTGCGTCCAGCATGATGCCCTTGGTGTCTTGAACTTATATATTTCCGGAACGGCGAGCATCATCGGGCACGAGACGGTTCACCGCAGCGATCTGATGCGGCAATGCGATGTCACGCTGGAGAACATTTCGCTCCTGATCGGCCGGGACAACCTGATCCGTCACGGCATTGAGACGCCGGCCGATCTGACGCTGCGGGATGTCGATTTCATCAAGGTGTACGTCCGCCACGCGGAGGACATTCCAGCCGTGCGGCGCAGGTGCCGGGAAGCTTTCGCGCCGCATGCCAACATCCAATTCCTGAATGTCGACATTTGCCGCTCCGATCTGCTGGTGGAAATCGAAGGCATCATCACGGTGCCGCTGCGTGCGGACGGAACGCAGGACGGAGCGGGACTTAATCCCCGCTGGCTGGTTCACGAGGAAACTTCTGACCAATGACGGACAGCGCCCGGTCGACGGTCAATCGGCCGGGCGGCATCGTCCGCTTGCTTGATTGGAGGGTCGTTATGTCTGTCAAACGGAACATCTTTCTGCTTGCACTCACGATGTTTATCGTCGGCACGGACGGTTTTGTCGTCGCCGGCGTGCTGGGCGATATCGCCGAACAATCCGGCGTCTCCATCGAAGCGGCCGGGCAGCTCATCACCGTCTTCGCCCTTGCCTATGCGATCGCCAGCCCGATCATCGCGTCGGTATTCGGCCAGATGGACCGGAAATATTTCCTGATCCTGTCGCTGGCCGTCTTCTCGCTTGGCAATCTCATCGTGGCGCTGACGGCGGATTATTCGCTGCTCATGGCCGGGAGAGTCATCTCCGCCCTCGGCGCGTCGGCCGTCACGCCGGCGGTCATCATGATCGCGGGCATGATCTCGCCGCCCGAACGCCGCGGAAGAGCCATTTCCTATGTGTTCAGCGGCCTTACGATCGCCACCATTCTGGGCGTTCCCTTCGGCACGTACTTGAGCCATGCGATGGACTATCAAAGTTTGTTCCTGTCCATCACCATCGGCGGGGCGGTGATGCTCGCGGTGTTGTCCGCCGCGCTCTCCCGTCTGCCGTCGCCGCCGAATGTTTCGCTGAGGCAGCGGCTTTCGGCGGTGCGGATGAAGGGCGCGCCTTCCACGCTGCTGGTCACGGTGGTCGTCTACCTGTCCGCATTCACCGTCTACTCCTATGTTTCGGCCTATTACAACGGCAGAGGCATTACCGACGGCAATGAACTGACCTGGATTTTGCTCGCTTTCGGTACGGGCGGAGCCATCGGCAATCTGCTGGGCGGCCGTCTGACGGACCGGTTCGGGCCGCGGACGACGAACATCGTGAGCCATCTCGGCCTTTGCGCCTCCTTCGTTCTCATTTCACTGGCAGCCGACACGCTGATCCGCGCCATTGTCCTGACGTTCATCTGGGGCGTATGCGGCTGGCTGCTCGCCCCGTCCCAGCAATACCGGCTGCTGGCGCTGGGCGGCGCGCGGGCGCAGATTCTGATCTCCTGGAACTCCTCCTGCATGTACCTCGGCATCGGCTTGTCCGGAATTGCCGGTGCGCTCGTCATTCAAACGCTGGGCACGTCCGCCTTGACTTGGGCGGGCGCCGCAGGAGCGTTGCTCGCGGTGCTGTTGACCGGAACGTTGTACGCACCCGCCAGGGAGGAAAACCGTCTGGCCGAAGGAGCGGAGAAAGCGGTTTGACTTGCGGCTTGAGCCGTTGTGCACGGGCTGCCCGGCTTGTGCTCTGACGGACGGCCTTACCATGCCAAAGACAAGCGACGGGAGGTTATGAACGGATGTATCGGGATGAAGCGACCCGGGAACAGGTGAACCGATTGATCGCACAGCAGCAGCGGCTGATCCGCGCCTGGCGGCAGCCGGATTTCGACCGTGAAGCGCATTACGCCGAGCGTCTCGGCAAGACGGTCCGCTCGGCGCTTGAACTTGAGTCGTACCGGGAATTGCTCGGCAGCGAGGGGGCGGCGTCGGTTGACGCTCTGCTGTCGCGCGGGGCGGACTATCGCGAACTTCTGGCCGCCCTTCCGATCCTGGCGAAGCGGGAGTATCGGGCGATCAGCGGGGAGGCCAGCCGCAGCAGACGTCATCGAATGCTGAATTATTTCGAGACGTCCGGCACCACCGGCGAACCGCTGCCCGCGCCCAAAGGGCTGCACGATCTGGTTGTCAATACGGTCAACTTCGGCGAGCATTGGGCCGAGTTTCTGAGCGGCGGCGACACGGCGCTCATACTGATCAATACGCCGCAGGGCCCGGCCGCCTTCCAGTTCGAACATGCGCTCAATTATCTGGGAATTGCGACTTTCCGGACATGGGTGGATACGGTCCGCAACGATTACGGCCGCGTCATCCGCATTGCGGGATTCCTCCGTCCGACCGTCTTCGCCGGTCCGCCGTCCCAATTGATCAATCTCTATGAATACGCCGCCGCAAACGGACTTGAAGCGCCGGCCTTCCGGAAAGTGCTGCTGACGGGTGAACGCAGCAGCCCTGCCCTGAAACGGCGTTTGCGGCAGCTGACGGGCGGGGCGGTGTACGACGCATCATACGGGTCGTCGGAGACCGGAACGACGGCGGTGGCCGTATCGGAAGACGCGCTCAGGCTGCAGACGCACAGTTACATTTTCGAGATCGAGGAGAGAGACGGCCGGATTCGGTTTGTCACCGGTGACGGACCGGTCGAAGGCGAACTGATCGTAACGGCGCTGGAGAATGATCTCAGGCCGCTTATCCGGTACCGCACCGGAGATCTGGTGCGCATCGAACCCCGCGAAGAAGGGGTGCTGGACATCACGCCGCTCGGACGCCTCGGTCATGCGCTGGATTTGCCGGGGGTCGGCTTGGACCAGGACGAATTCGAGGAGCTCGTCTGGCCGGAGGACGGGGATAGCCGCATTTTCAACTATTTCATCGCCGTCTGCCCGGATAAGGTCTATTTCGTGTTTACCGGCGATTATGACAATGAGGCGCAGGCGGAGCGTCATTTGCGGCATCTCCGGGAGGCCATTCCGGGCGTGGCCTTCTGCATGGTGCCGAAACTGCCCGACATCGCCGGGCTTGGATCGACACTGGGCTGGAAAGCCGCCCGGGTGCACGATCTGCGGAAACCCGCCGATCCGTCGTATCCGGCCAATATTCGACAGGCGATGGAGCAGCTGCGCCAATTCATGGAAACGTTGCGCAGTCAGGAGGCGGCCGTCTGACGGCCGCCTGATGTTCACGGTGAAAAGGGAGGGGATTCGGCATGAGCGCCATTGTGGTGCTGCGGGATGAAGAGCCGATCGATCAAGCGGAACAGGAACAATTCGTGCTGAAGGGACTGGAGGCCATGTCCGGCCGCGCGTCCGGCGAGATCCGGATCGTGCGCGGGGACCGGCATGCGGTATTGGGACAGAGCAAATCCCGGGCGCTGGCCGGAAGCGGGTGGTCCGGCAGCGGCCTTGCACGGCAGCAGGCCGGCGAAAACGCGGTCCTGTTGGCGGTGAGCGGCTTTATCGACAACGCGGATGAGATCGGCGGCAAACTCGGCATCGACCGGGACGCGTGCGAGGCGTCCGTCGCCCGCTTGCTGCTGGGCGCCTATCTGGCCAATGGCCCTTCGTTCGCGGAACAAGTCGGGGGGGCTTTCGCGATCGTCGTCTTTGACGGCCGAACGGGCGAACTGCATCTCGTGCGCGACAGGCTCGGCATCGAGCCGCTCTATTACTGGCATTCCGCCCGCTTCGGCCGGATCGCGGCGGCATCGGAGCCGAAGGCGATCCTGCAGGATCCGCGGTTCCCCCGCGTGTTCGACGAATCGGCGATTCTTGATCTGATGAATTCGACCTCCCGCATCCCCGGGACGACCGTGTACAAGTATCTGGCCGAGGTTCGTCCGGGCGAGATCGTGACGTTCAGGGATGGCCGCATCTGGCGCCGCCGGTACTGGACGCTGCCGGAGCGCGCCGGCGCTCCGGCCGGCGAGAAAGCCGCCGCCGAACAGATCGCGGCGCTGCTGGACGACGCGGTGCGGCGCCGGCTGCACGACGTCGGTCGCGCGCAGGCTTTTCTGCTGTCCGGTGGGCTGGACTCCAGCGTCATCTGCGCAGCGGCCCGGCACACTGCCGGCAAGGAAGCGGAACTTCAGACGTTCTCGTTCTCGTATGCCGGAGAGGACACGGATTTTCGCCCCGATGCGCTGCATCATTCGCTGGACGGTCCGTATGTGGAGATCATGCGGGACCATATCGGCTCCCGCCATGAGACGATCGTGATCGAGCCGGGCGATGTTCGCGCCGCCCTCGAAGATACGGTGCGGGCGCGGGACCTTCCCGGCGTCGGGGATCTGGACATTACGCTGCTGCATCTTTACCGGCGCATCCGCGAGACGGGCCGGGAGGAAGTGTTCTCAGGGGAAGGGGCGGACGATCTGTTCGGCGGGTTCCCGTGGATTGCGGCTGAAGCGCAGTCGCCCGGCCATACGTTTCCCTGGCTGAAAGGGACGGGGGCTGCGAACTTTCTGCATCCGGAGCTTAGGGCGCGCTGCGATCTGGACGAGCAGCTGAGGCAGCGCTGGAAGGCGGCGGAATCCGAAATGCCCGGCCTTCGCGACGAGGACCCGCTGCAACGGCATATGGATTACGTGTTCTACATGCAGTTGACCCGATTTCTGCCGTTCCTGCTGGATCGCGCCGACCGCATGAGCGCGGCGGCCGGCCTCAGGGTGCAGCTTCCCTTCCTGGATCACCGGCTGGTGGAATTTGCCTGGAACTTGCCTTACAATATCAAGCGTACGGGATCGGCGGAAAAAGGCATTTTGCGGAAGGCATACGAACACCGTCTTCCCTACGAGGTCGCCTGGCGGAAAAAAAGCGGATTCGCCGTCATGCGAAACCGCCCGTACACCTCGGCCGTTCTGCAATATTTGCGCGAGGCGGCAAACGACCAAAACAGCGTCCTGCCGCAGATTGCGGATATCGAATACTTGACGACTTTCATGACGCGAAGCGAGTGGTCGGACGGGACGTTCGACGCGCCGCCGATTCTGCCGCGGCTCGTCATGCTAGACATGTGGACCAGGCTGTATGGCGTCAAATTTGAGAGCAGCCATGCGGTGCATGCGGGATGAAGCACGTGCGGGCGAACTGAAGCAAATGCGGGTGAGCTTATGAAGTACGGGAACTTCCGATATTTCCGGCCGCCGGACGATTACGACATCGGCATTCGCGGCGGTCCCATTCTGCCCGGCGCCATCGTGAATGACCCGGCGGTCAAGCAGCCGCTTGAGCCCCGGCCCGGACGATACGCCCTGCTCTATTCGCCGGTGACGCCGACGGGCCAGCGGCTGGCGCTGATTGCGGCGCTCGGTGGATTTCTGGATCTGATCGCGGTGCTCTCTCCCAACAACGGGCGGCTGATTCAGCGGAGCGGGGACGGTTCGGAAGAGCCGTCCCCGGCCTGGGCGCCGATGTCCGGACGGAGGCGGCGGCGTTCGAATGGGGGACGCATGTCCGGCTGCCGGCCCTGGTCGATCTGGAAGCCGGGCGGATCATCAGCAACGATCCCTATCTGCTCCCGGTCAAGATCGTCTCCGATCTGGCGGAGTCGGCGGGCCGCAAGGAGGCGCTCGCCCTCCTGCAGGAAGAGGAAGCCCGGCTGGAATGGGAAGAGCGGATTTTCTACGACTTGCATTGCGGCGTCTACCGCGCCGGATTTGTGGCCCGTCAGGACGAATATGAACGGGAAGTTGAACGGGTTTACCGTTTCCTTGCGGATCTGGACCGGCATCTGACCGGGCGGCGCTGCCTGCTTGGCGATTTTCCGACGCTTGCGGATCTGTGGCTGTACACGCTGCTTGTCCGCTACGATCAGGTGTACGCGCCCGGCTTTCGGCTGCACAAGTACCGGATTCGGGACTTTGTCGAAGTGCACCGGTATTTGCGGGAGCTTCACGCCTTGCCGGCGTGCAGGGCGACGACGGATTTCGCGCTCATTTCCCGCGGATACTTTCTCGGCATTCCGGCGCTCAACCGGGGCATCGTGCTGATTGGACCGGACGACCATTTTCTGTAAAAACCATCAGGAGAGCATCGCGCTTCCCCTGGACAAACTCCCATGTTTCAGGCGAAATGTGGGAGTTTGTTTTCTGTTCCGGACGCTCGCGTGCTATACTGGGAACGATTCTTGTGAACCATCAACTGCGGCTCGCCTGCCGGACACCGGCCGGGGTTCGAATCAGGCGGCCGCCAGGAGCGATGATATGTGACGCGATCACGCGATGCGGATGCCGGCAAGGGCAATGTCTACTTGCTTCCGGCCATGGTGAACGAATATCGCGGCCGGCTGACCCGGCTGCTCGAATCCGAACGGTTCGGCGAAGCCCACGCGCTGCTGCGCTTCCTGCTCGATTGCCGCGGCCAGGATGAGCATGCCTACGACGAATGGCGCCGGCTTATCGAGTGGCTGGAGTCGGTATATCCCGGACTTGAAAATCGGGAAAGCGAACCGGCGGGCGGCACTTTTTCCATCGAAGACGGCGGGGCGGAGGAAGATCTGCCCGACGATGAGGCGGCGATGCGCGGACTGGCCCTTCAGCCGCGGGACGACGGCGGGGAGCAGGTCCGCCGGGTACTCGAGGACTTGAAGCAGAGCCCGCGCCTGGAGCAGCGCCTGCTCGCATTGGAGAAAGCCGTCTACCTCGACGATCCGGATGTCGACCGGGAAATTCTGGACTGGCTCCGCAAGGAGCCGATGCACCCGTCGATGCAGTTTCGCGCCCTGCAGACGCTCCGGCGGCGCGGCGCCACCGGCCGGGTGCTGCTGGATCGCGCGGGAGAGCGCGTGGAGCTTGAGATCGAGCGGACGCCGCTCGGGATGGGCGACTATCCGCCCGCCGCGGGCGAGGTGCTGGAACGGGCGTGCCGGGCTTCCGAAGCGTTCGATCCGACGCTGCCAATTTTCGCACGCGAACTTTGGGAAGAAATGCTGCGGTCGCTCTACGGCACTTCCGATTACGAGTGGATGGCGGCCGGAAGCGAGGAGGCGATCGACTGCTGGGCCGCCGCGCTTCATCTCGCGGTGCAGGTTGCGGCTTACGGCCGGGCAGACGAAGCGGAGATCCGCGCGGCGTACGGCATTCCCGAATCGCTGCGCTTCAGGTTCGAACAGGCGTACAAAGCCGTCCGGCGGGCGGCTCCGCCGCTGACCGCAGGGCCCGGAGAACCTTGAAATATCCGGGAAGGTTGGCTATAATGGAGTGGTTTAGTATCGTGAAGAAACAGACGGATGCGTCAGTTGTGGAAGGGGAAGGCATAAGATGAAGGCAAGTTGGCAGACTCTGGAGAAGAATACGGGCGTGCTGAGCGTCGAAGTCGATGCGGAACAAGTAGCCGCGGCGCTGGACAAGGCGTTCAGGAAAGTCGTCCAGAAAGTAAACGTTCCCGGATTCCGGAAAGGCAAAGTGCCGCGGCAGATTTTCGAAGCGCGGTTCGGCGTCGAGAGCCTGTATCAGGATGCGGTCGACATCCTGCTGCCCGACGCTTACGCGGATGCGGTGAAGGAGACGGGCATCTTTCCGGTCGATGCCCCGGAAATTGACATCGAGCAATTCGGCAAGGGCAAGCCGTTCATCTTCAAGGCGAAGGTGACGGTCAAGCCGGAAGTCAAGCTCGGAGAATACAAAGGTCTCGAGCTTCCGGCAGCCGAAACCGAGGTGACGGAAGAAGAAGTGCAGGCCGAACTGGAACGGCAGCAGCAGCGCCACGCCGAGCTGGTCGCCGTCGAAGACGGACAGGCGGAGAAAGGCGACATCGTCATCATCGACTTCGAAGGGTTCATCAACGGCGAGCCGTTCGAAGGCGGACGCGGCGAGCGCCATTCGCTCGAGCTCGGTTCCGGAACGTTCATCCCCGGATTCGAGGATCAGATCGTCGGCATGCACATCGGCGACTTCAAAGACGTCGAAGTGACGTTCCCCGAGGATTACCACGCGGAGGAACTGAAAGGCAAACCGGCGGTCTTCAAAGTGAAACTGCATGAGATCAAGCGGAAGAACCTGCCGGCGCTGGATGACGAATTTGCCAAAGACGTCAGCGAATTCGATACGCTGGAGGAATACAAACAGGATCTTGCGGCCAGACTGAAGGAACGGAAGCAGAAGGAAGCCGAGAACGCGCGCGAACTGGCCGCCATCGAGAAAGCTTCCGCGAATGCTGAAGTCGACATCCCGGAAGCAATGATCCGCTCGGAAATCGACTACATGCTGCGCGATTTCGAGAACCGCCTGCGGATGCAGGGCATGACGCTCGAGCTGTACTACCGCTTCTCCGGTCAGGATGAAGCGCAGCTCCGCGAGCAGATGAGGGGCGACGCCGAGAAGCGGGTGCGCAACAACCTGGTGCTCGAAGCCATCGCCAAGGCGGAAAACATTACCGTTACGGAAGACGAACTGAACGAGGAACTGGAGAAGCTGTCCGGGATGTACAACCGTCCGGCTGCCGAACTGCGTGAGCTGTTCGAACGTAACGGCAGCCTGGACAGCCTGAAGGAGGACCTCGTCCTGCGCAAGACGATCCGGTTCCTGATCGACAACAGCAAAACGGCGTCTTCGGTCGCGTAAAGACCGGGAACATCGACATGAGAGTAAGGCACGTACTTTACAGGCACGTGCCTTATTTCTCCATCAACGCCCGGGCCGGGAAGTGCACGCCTTGCCGCCCGGCGCATACATATAGGTTAACGATGGGCGGGAGCCCGGTCGGCGAGGACCACGTCCGCTTTCGCCGAGTATGACATTGCGCTTCAGACATGGTACAATAAGAATCGAAGCCGATTACGAAAAGAGGTGGGTCGCATGAATCTGGTGCCTATCGTAGTGGAACAAAGCAGTCGCGGCGAGCGATCCTACGACATCTATTCCCGGCTCCTGAAGGACCGGATCATTTTCCTGGGCAGCCCGATCGACGACGATGTCGCCAATCTCGTCATCGCCCAGCTGCTCTTCCTTGCGGCCGAAGATCCCGAGAAGGATATTTATCTCTACATCAACTCCCCCGGCGGTTCGGTGACCGCGGGGCTGGGCATATATGACACGATGCAATACATCAAACCGGACGTCTCGACGATCTGCGTCGGCATAGCGGCCAGCATGGCTTCGCTGCTCTTGACGGCGGGCGCCAAGGGCAAGCGGTATGCGCTGCCGAACAGCGAAGTGATGATCCATCAGCCGCTCGGCGGCGTGCGCGGTCAGGCGGCGGACATCAAGATTCACGCCGACTGGATCCTGAAGACGAAGCACAAGCTGAACCAGATCTACGTGGAGCGCACCGGACAGCCCTACGAGAAGATCGAACGCGACACGGACCGCGACTTTTTCATGAGCGCGGAAGAGGCGCTCGCTTACGGTTTGATCGACAAGGTCATCACACGGCCCGAAGCCGCAGGCGAGTGACGCATGACGAAGGGGAGATATCCGAATGTTCAAATTCAATGACGAGAAGGGCCAGCTCAAGTGCTCCTTCTGCGGCAAATCGCAGGATCAGGTGCGCAAACTGGTCGCCGGTCCAGGCGTCTATATATGCGATGAATGCATCGAGCTCTGCACGGAGATCGTGGAGGAGGAACTCGGTTCTGAAGAGGAGCTCGATCTGAAGGATATTCCGAAACCGAAGGAAATCCGGGCGATTCTGGACCAGTATGTGATCGGTCAGGACCAGGCGAAGAAATCGCTGTCCGTGGCCGTCTACAACCATTACAAGCGGATCAACTCGCAGAGCAAGCTGGAAGACGTTGAATTGCAGAAGAGCAACATTCTGCTCGTCGGTCCGACCGGTTCCGGCAAGACGCTGCTTGCCCAGACGATGGCGAAGATTCTGAACGTGCCGTTCGCGATCGCCGACGCCACTTCCCTGACGGAAGCGGGGTATGTCGGCGAGGATGTCGAGAACATCCTGCTCAAGCTGATTCAGGCTGCGGATTACGACGTGGAAAAGGCGGAGCGCGGCATCATCTACATCGACGAGATCGACAAGGTGGCGCGCAAATCGGAGAATCCGTCCATTACCCGCGATGTGTCGGGCGAAGGCGTGCAGCAGGCGTTGCTGAAGATTCTCGAGGGCACGGTCGCTTCGGTGCCGCCGCAAGGCGGACGCAAGCATCCGCACCAGGAGTTCATCCAGATCGATACGACGAACATCCTGTTCATCTGCGGCGGCGCCTTCGACGGACTGGAGCAGATCATCAAGCGCCGGATCGGCAAAAAGGTCATCGGATTTACCGCCGGCGGCGAGAACATGAAGGAAATGAAACCGGGCGAATATCTGAAGCTCGTGCAGCCGGAAGACCTGCTCAAATTCGGGCTCATTCCGGAGTTTGTCGGCCGTCTGCCGGTCATCTCCGCGCTCGAGCCGCTTGACGAGCAGGCGCTCATCCGCATCCTGACCGAGCCGAAGAACGCGCTGGTGAAGCAATATCAGAAGCTGCTCGAGATGGACAACGTGAAGCTCGATTTCGAGCCGGCTGCGCTTGAAGCGATCGCGAAGGAAGCGATCAAGCGGAATACGGGCGCGCGGGGTCTGCGGGCGATCATCGAGGACATCATGCTCGATGTCATGTACGAGGTGCCGTCCCGCGACGACATCAGCAGCTGCATGATCACGGAGCAAGTGGTGCGCGAGAAGATCATGCCCGAGCTGACGACGAAGAAGGGCAAGAAGAAAGAAGAAAGCGCCTGACGCCAGGCGATGGCAAGCGACCACCTCTGCCGCGGGGGAGCGTCCCCCGCGGCTTGGGTGGCATTTGACGTTCTATGGGGAGAGAAGGCCATGTACCATCGGAAAGACACCGTTCCGGTCCGGGTCGGCGGCCTGGTGATCGGCGGGAGCGATGAAGTGACGATCCAGAGCATGTGCACGACGAAGACGGCCGACGTCGAGGCGACCGTCGCCCAGATCCACCGTCTGGAAGAAGCGGGATGCCAGCTCGTGCGCGTCACCGTCAACAACCGGGAAGCGGCGGAAGCGATCAAGGAGATCAAGAAACGGATTCATATCCCGCTCGTTGCGGATATTCATTTCGACTACCGGCTGGCGCTGGCCGCGATCGAGAACGGCATCGACAAGGTGCGGATCAACCCCGGCAACATCGGTCGCCGCGAGAAGGTGGAGGCTGTCGTCAAGGCGTGCAAGGAGCGGGGCATTCCGATCCGGATCGGCGTCAACGCGGGATCGCTCGAGCAGCATCTGCTGGAGAAATACGGCTATCCGACGCCGGAGGCGATGGTCGAGAGCGCGCTCTACCATATCGGTATTCTGGAGGAGCTTGATTTCCGCGACATCATCGTCTCCCTGAAGGCGTCCGACGTGCCGATGGCCATCGCCGCATACAAGATGGCGGCGGAGAAGATCCGCTATCCGCTTCACCTCGGCATTACAGAAGCCGGTACGCTGTTCTCCGGCACGGTCAAAAGTTCGGCCGGCATCGGAGCGCTGCTCGCGATGGGCATCGGCAACACGGTGCGCATCAGCCTGAGCGCCGATCCGGTGGAAGAGGTGAAGGTCGCCCGCGAGCTACTGAAAGCGTTCGGCCTGATCTCGAATGCGGCGACGCTCGTCTCCTGTCCGACCTGCGGACGCCTCGACATCGATCTGTTCTCGATCGTGAACGAAGTGGAGGACTATATCGCCAACATCAAGGTGCCGATCAAAGTGTCGGTGCTCGGCTGCGCGGTCAACGGCCCGGGGGAAGCCCGGGAAGCCGACATCGGCATCGCCGGCGCCCGCGGCGAAGGGATGCTGTTCCGCTACGGCGAGATGATCCGGAAGGTGCCCGAGGCGGAGCTGCTGAACGAATTGAAGAAAGAAATCGACGAGATCGTGCGCGTCTACAACGAGACGGGCGAAATTCCGGGACGCAAACGGCACGCTGCCAAAATTTAACCTCCCGTATCATGTCCGGCAAACAGGCAATACTTACAAGTATTGATCCTGATTGCCGGATTTTTGTGTCCGGCGGTTCGAACAGGATACGGACCGCCGCAAACGGGAGGAGCGAATCGCATGAATCTGAGTGTCGTGTTGCTGCTGATCCAGGTGTTTTTCGCCGTGGTGATCGGGCTGTATTTCTGGAATCTGCTGCGGACGCAGCGGACGAACCGGACGGCCGTCGACAAGGAATCGCGCAAGGAGATGGAGAAGCTGCGCCGGCTCCGTTCGATCTCGCTGACGAAGCCGCTCGCCGAGAAGACGCGGCCGCAGACGATGGACGACATTGTCGGGCAGCATGAAGGGCTGCGCGCGCTGAAGGCGGCGCTCTGCAGCTCCAATCCTCAGCATGTCATCATCTACGGCCCGCCGGGCGTCGGGAAGACGGCGGCCGCCCGCGTCGTGCTCGAGGAAGCGAAGAAAAACCCGGCTTCGCCGTTCCGCCATGACGCGAAGTTTCTCGAGATCGACGCGACGACGGCGCGCTTCGACGAGCGCGGCATTGCCGACCCGCTGATCGGCTCGGTGCACGACCCGATCTATCAGGGCGCGGGGGCGATGGGCGTCGCCGGCATTCCGCAGCCGAAGCCCGGCGCCGTCACGAAGGCGCACGGCGGCGTGCTGTTCATCGACGAGATCGGGGAGCTGCATCCGATCCAGATGAACAAGCTGCTCAAGGTGCTCGAAGACCGGAAAGTGTTCCTCGAGAGCGCCTATTACCATTCGGAAGACCCGAACATCCCGCAGTACATTCACGACATCTTCCAGAACGGGCTTCCCGCCGACTTCCGGCTCGTCGGCGCGACGACGCGGTCGCCGCAGGAGATTGCGCCCGCGCTCAGGTCCCGGTGCATGGAGATCTATTTCCGGCCGCTGCTTCCGGACGAGATTGCGGAGATCGCCGAAGGCGCCATGCGCAAGATCGGCATGCCGTACCATCCCGACGCGGTGCAAGCCGTCACGAAATACGCGACGAACGGCCGCGAGGCGGTCAACATGGTGCAGCTCGCGGCCGGACTGGCGATGTCCGAACGCCGCGAACGGATCGAGGCGGCCGACATCGAATGGGTGGCGAATTCCAGCCAGATTCCGCCGCGTCCCGAACGGAAAGTGCCGGCGGAACCGCAGGTCGGCTATGTGAACGGACTGGCGGTCTACGGTCCGAACATGGGGACGCTGCTCGAGATCGAGGTCAGCGCCATCCCGGTTCGCTCGGGCAAAGGCTCGTTCACGATCACCGGCGTCGTCGACGAGGAAGAACTGGGAGGAGGCTCGCGCACGCTGCGCCGCAAGAGCATGGCGAAGGGATCGGTCGAGAACGTGCTCACGGTGCTGCGGCGCTTCGGGTTCCAACCGCAGCGTTTCGACCTGCACATCAACTTCCCGGGCGGCACGCCGATCGACGGACCGTCGGCGGGCATTGCGATGATGACCGCGATCGCGTCGGCCATCACGGGCCGTCCCGTCGACAACAAGCTGGCGATGACCGGCGAGATCGGCATCCACGGCAACGTGAAACCGGTCGGCGGCGTGCTGGCCAAAGTGGAGGCTGCGTTCCAGGCGGGCGCCCGGACGGTCGTCATCCCGAAGGACAACTGGCAGGACTTCTATTCGCGGTTCGACGGGCTGAACGTCGTGCCGGTCGGACACGTCGAAGAAGTGTTGAAGATCGCGTTTCCCGATCTTGAACTGCGCCGTCTCGACATCGAATCCGCCGCGCCGGCCGAGCGCTTCGCCGTGCCGGAGGTGTCGTATTTGCAGGCCGATTCGGCGGAATGCTAAAATAGAATTTATACCGCCGGACGGCCGCGCTGCATGAACCGGCCGGCGAACTGTGCAATCGATCAGGGAGGTGCTGGCGTGGTACCGGGCAAACGGAAAGGACGGCGCCTGCCCTTGCTGCCGCTCAGAGGACTGCTCGTCTATCCGAGCATGGTGCTTCACCTCGATGTCGGCAGGGAAAAGTCGGTGCGGGCGCTGGAACGCTGCATGGTCGGCGACAACACGATCCTGCTCTGTTCCCAATCGGAGTCGGGCATCGAGGAACCGACGCAGGACGATATTTACCGTGTCGGCACCATTGCGCGGGTGCGGCAGATGCTCAAGCTGCCGAACGGCACGATCCGCGTGCTGGTGGAAGGCTTGACGCGCGCCGAGATTACGGAGTACGTCCCGAACGACGAATTCTATGAAGTCATGGTCAAGGAACTGCCCGAGCGGGATGCGGCCGATCCCGAGATCGACGCGCTCATGCGCACGGTGCTGGGTCAGTTCGAACACTATATCAATCTGTCGAAGAAAGTGACGCCGGAGACGATGGCTGCAGTCAGCGACATCGAAGAGCCGGGCCGGCTCGCGGACGTCATCGCCAGCCATCTGTCGCTCAAGATCAAGGACAAACAGGACATCCTCGAGACGATCGACGTTCGCGAACGGCTCGAGAAAATTCTCGATCTGCTGAACAACGAGCGCGAAGTGCTGGAACTCGAGCGGAAGATCAGCCAGCGCGTCAAGAAGCAGATGGAGAAGACGCAGAAGGAATATTACCTGCGCGAGCAGATGAAGGCGATCCAGAAGGAGCTCGGCGACAAAGAAGGCCGGGCGGGCGAAGTCGAGGAGCTGCGCGCCCAGCTGGAAGCGGCCGACGTGCCGGACAACGTGCGCGAGCGGATATCGAAGGAGATCGACCGGCTCGAACGGATGCCGACGTCGTCCGCCGAAGCAGGCGTCATCCGCAACTACATCGACTGGCTGCTCGCGCTGCCGTGGCGCAAACGTACCGAGGATGATCTGGACATCGCCAAGGCCGAGGCGGTGTTGAACGAGGACCATTACGGCCTGGAGAAGCCGAAGGAGCGCGTGCTCGAATATCTCGCCGTGCAGAAGCTGGTCAACCGGCTCAAAGGCCCGATCCTCTGCCTCGTCGGACCGCCGGGCGTCGGCAAGACGTCGATCGCCAGATCCATCGCCAGGTCGCTCGGCCGCCAGTTCGTGCGCATTTCGCTCGGCGGCGTGCGGGACGAAGCGGAAATCCGCGGCCATCGCAGAACTTATGTCGGCGCAATGCCGGGACGCATCATCCAGGGAATGAAAACGGCGGGATCGGCCAATCCGGTCTTCCTGCTGGACGAAATCGACAAGATGGCGATGGACTTCCGGGGCGATCCGGCCGCTGCGCTGCTGGAAGTGCTGGATCCGGAGCAGAACAGCACGTTCAGCGACCATTACATCGAGCTGCCGTTCGATCTGTCGAGCGTCATGTTCGTGACGACGGCGAACGCGGTGCACAACATTCCTCGCCCGCTGCTTGACCGGATGGAAGTGCTGTACATTCCGGGCTACACCGAACTGGAGAAGCGGGAGATCGCGGAGCGCTACCTGCTGCCGAAGCAGAAGCGGGATCACGGGCTGAAGGAAGAACAGCTTGCCGTCGAGCCGGATGCCCTGCAGGCGCTCATCCGGGAGTATACGCGCGAGTCGGGCGTGCGCGGTCTCGAGCAGCAGATCGCTGCGCTCTGCCGGAAGGCGGCGAAGGAGATCGTCACCGAACCGGACCGCGGCACGATCGTCGTCGACCGGCAGCGGGTCGAGGAATGGCTCGGACCGGCCAAGTACCGGTACGGACTCGCCGAGCAGGAGGATCAGGTCGGCGCCGCGACGGGCCTAGCCTGGACGGAAGTCGGCGGGGACACGCTGGTAATCGAGGTGACCGTCATGCCCGGCAGCGGGAAGCTGACGCTCACCGGCAAGCTGGGCGACGTCATGAAAGAATCGGCGCAGGCCGCCTTCAGCTATACGCGTTCCAAGGCGGTCGAATTCGGCATCGAGCCGGATTTCCATGAGAAAAATGACATCCACATCCACGTGCCGGAAGGCGCGATTCCGAAAGACGGCCCTTCCGCCGGCATCACGATGGCGACCGCGCTCATCTCCGCGCTGACGGGACGCGCCGTCTCGAAGGAAGTCGCCATGACCGGAGAAATCACGCTCCGCGGCCGGGTGCTGCCGATCGGCGGGCTCAAGGAGAAATCGCTCGCCGCCCACCGCGCCGGCATCCGGAAAGTGCTCGTTCCGAAAGACAACGCCCGCGATTTGCAGGAAGTGCCGGAGAGCATCCGCGAAGAGCTCGAGTTCGTCATGGTCTCGCATATGGATGAAGTGTTGGCGCACGCCCTGGTCGGCGGACTGCCGCCCGTCCATGTGCTGGAGTCCGGCGCCGGCGGAGAGGAAGCACGGATCGACATCCACTGACCCTCCGAGGGGAAATCGTGAGGAAGCGGGAGAACGGACAGGAGCCATGAAGATCGTCAGTACCGAATTCGTCATCGGCGCGGTGCGCCATGAACAACTGCCGGAAGACGGCCTGCCGGAGATTGCGCTGGCGGGCCGCTCCAACGTCGGCAAGTCGTCGCTCATCAACCGGATGATCGAGCGGAAAAATCTGGCCAGAACGAGCTCGCAGCCCGGCAAGACGCAGCAGCTGAACTTCTACCGGGTGAACGGCAGCCTGTACTTCGTCGATTTTCCGGGCTACGGCTATGCGAAGGTCTCGAAGGCGCAGCGGGCGAAATGGGGGCGGTTCATCGAATCGTACATCCGCGAGCGGAAGCAGCTCAAGCTGCAGCTGCTTATCGTCGACCTCAGGCACCCGCCCACGGAAGACGACCGGCTCATGTACGACTGGCTGCGCCATTTCGGCATTCCGACCTGCGTCGTCGCGACGAAGGCGGACAAAGTGCCCCGCACGAGGCGGGAGCGGCATCTGCGCGTCGTCCGCGAGACGCTCGGGATGACGCCCGATGTTCCGCTCGTCATGTTCTCCTCGGAGACGGGCGAGGGGCGGGAAGAACTGTGGAACATCGTGCGGCAGGCAATTGCCGGATAAGGCCGCAAGCCTTGTAACTTGCGGTACAATTCAAAGGATACCGGGTAAAAATTCGGCCATCCCGCGGTATTCGCCGGAATTTCTCGGGAAAATGCGCGATTATCGGGGCTGGAGCGGGAGGCGCTCATTCGGAAGATCGCGTATAATGGAATCAGGCAGAAAGCCGCGATTTGCGGCGCAAGCTTAAGAATTGAGGAGATTTTCATATGGCGAAACGGCTGGCCACAGAGTATGTGAACGCCCGACTGCAGCTTTCGGCTGACGATCTGGACCGGTTCGTTCGATTTGTGGGAGGCCAGAACATCCGCATCAGGGTGCGGGTGGTCGGCTGCGGCAACCAGGAGATGGCGCTGGTTGACGAGACGAACGGTGAAGAAGTCAGCATGACGTTCGAACAGCGCGATGATCGGTTTGTCTGTGAGCTGTCCTGCCGGTTAGTCCATCCGAAGTTGACCAATGCCTTGCGCAGAGCCGTCTCGGCTTTCCGCGGCGATGCCGTTGTCAATCGCATTTATTCCGGTTTTACGATGACGTATTATTACAAACGGGGCGCCGTCCACAAGATTGTCGAACATACGGCGGACGGCGTGCGGGTCGTATTTGAGCGGCGGGATACGGTCGGCGAGCTGGAGTCGCTGTACGTAAGCCGCCAGGTGGAACGGGAGATCGAGCGCATCCAGGATGCAATCGACGAGCTGCTCGATCTGCGCAATCAATGCACCTCGCCGGGCGAGAAGCAAGCCGTTGACGAACGGCTGCGGCAATACACGAAGCAGTTGTTCATCCTCGAAGCGGAATAATCGGCATGATCGGCCGCCGGTTTTCGAACCGGCGGCTTTTCTTTTGACAAGTCTTTCCCTGCAAACCGGACGCGCCGCCATGAAAACGGCGCATGCCATTGCCTGGCGAGAGGCCTTGTCCGGCGCGGGATCCGGACGATTTTCGCTGCCTGAAAAAAAGTGTTGCATTTCTCGCCTGAAGATGTTATTTTTATCTTCGTTGAATTCAATATAGGAACCAGGATTCACTCAGGACATGTAATGTTGCGAGAGAATGATTCCCTCGAGTAGTGAATGACGTAGGTCCTAGCGGATGAAATTTGCTTCACATTTTATTCCTAGGAAGGGGGAACCGAAAGTGGAGTACTCAACTTTCGGAAGACACGTGGCAGTCGACGCCTGGGGCGTAGATTTCGAACTGCTCAACAACGCCGAGTTCCTGCAAGCCCAACTGGTGGAAGCCGCGGAAACCTGCGGTGCTACGGTTCTCTCGGTACAATCGAAACAATTTGAACCGCAAGGCGCGACGGTGCTCGTCCTGCTTTCGGAAAGCCACCTCTCGATTCATACGTATCCTGAGAAAGGATTCGCGGCACTGGACTGCTATACCTGCGGCGAGACGGTCGACCCCCAGCTGGCGATTGACTATCTCCTTTCCGTATTGAAGCCGCGCACGGTCCATGCGAAGAAGCTCATTCGCGGCATCGGCGAGCTTCGGGTGGAAGAACCCGAACTGAAGCCGTTCGCGCTGGTGTGAACCGAATAATGAAGGAACGAACAGCCATGGATGATTCCGTGGCTGTTTTTGCATGTTTCGAATATCCGGTTCCAGTTGCGTCCACAATATAGAAGTGCGGCGAGCTTTCATATATTTTTCATTTTTGTCCGGGTACACGCTGCCGAACTATGCTATACTATTTCAAAGCTGAATTCTTGCCGGGCCCGGGAGCGGTACGGCCCGGTCTGGAGTGGTGACGCGGATGCACATCATTGTCGTGGGATTGAATTATCGGACGGCGCCTGTCGAAGTGCGGGAACGGTTCGCTTTCGCCGAGCAGGAACTTCCGAAGGCGATCGAAATGCTGAAACAGACGCCGAGCATCATGGAATGCGTCATTGTCGCCACGTGCAATCGGACGGAACTCTATGCCGTCGTCGACCGCCATGTGCTGTGCGGTCATTACATCCGGCATTTCATGGAACAGTGGTTCGGCATGCCGCGCCAGACGTTCACGAAGTATCTCTACATGTATGAAGATGAAGCGGCAATCCGGCATCTGTTCCGCGTGGCCTGCGGCCTCGATTCGATGATCATCGGCGAGACGCAGATTCTCGGTCAGGTGAGGGACGCGTTTCTGCTCGCCCAGCGGGAGCGCGCGACGGGGACGCTGTTCAACATGCTGTTCAAGCAGGCGGTTACGCTCGGCAAAAGAGCCCACACGGAGACGTCGATCGGGGAGTCCGCCGTGTCCGTCAGCTATGCGGCGGTGGAGCTCGGGAAACGGATTTTCGGCGGCTTCGGCGGCAAGACGGCCCTGATCGTCGGCGCGGGCAAAATGGGCGAGCTGACCGCGAAGCATCTGAACGCTTCCGGTATCAAGCGGGTGCTGGTCGCCAACCGGACCTACGAGCGGGCGGTCGAGTTCGCCGGTCGGCTCGGCGGCGAGCCGATGCGGCTTGAGGAAGCGGCTGCGCGGCTGGCCGAAGCGGACGTGGTCATCAGTTCGACCGGATCGCGGGAATACGTGCTGATGAAGGCCCAGGTGGAACAGGCGATGCGGTCCCGGCCGTCCCGCCCGCTCTTCCTGATCGATATCGCCGTGCCGCGGGATCTCGATCCGGCCATCGCCGACATTCCGAACGTCTTTCTGTACGACATCGATGATCTCGAAGGGATCGTGGAATCGAATCTGGAACAGCGGCGGAAGGAAGCGGCCAAGATCGAGACGATGATCGCGGCGGAACTGGAAGCATTCCTCTCCTGGTACAAGACGCTCGGCGTCGTTCCGCTCATCCGCGCCTTGCAGGAGAAAGCGGAGAAGATCCACACGGAGACGATGCAAAGCCTGACGAACAAGCTGCCGGATCTGACCGACCACGAGCGCAAGGTGATCCGGAAGCTGACGAAGAGCATCGTCAACCAGATGATGCACGACCCGATTCTCCGCATCAAGGAGATGGCCGGAGACAAAAAGGCCGGCGAAGCGATGGATTGGTTCGTCAGATTGTTTGCGCTCGAAGATGCGATCGGGCAGCAGGAAACGGGGCCGGATTCGAAGACCGCCGATGCGCGCCCGGACGAGCGGCCGGAAGCGGCGGGTCCTGTCCGGAAAGCGGCGGGCCGCCTCGCTGCAGCCACTCCGTGAGGATGCGGCCCGGAGGTGACATGCCCCATGTACGGCCTGTCGGTTCACGGCCTGTTGGTATTGTATGCCCTGAGCCTTCTGTTTTATTTCTCCGATTTCGTATCATCGAACCGGAAAATGAAACGGATGGGCACAGGGCTCCTTGTGTTCGTATGGGTGCTTCAGACCGGCTATCTGATTTACCGCCTGCTGCAACTGGACAATCCTGCCGGGCTGACGCGGTTCGAGACGCTGTTCTTCTTCGTCTGGCTGCTCGTCACGATCTCGCTGGCCGCAAGCCGGCTTGTCCGGATCGAGCCGTTCGTCTTCGCCGTCAATGTCGTCGGTTTCTCGGTGCTGGCGACGGTGGCGGCGGAAGGCCCGTCCGCCGCGCCGCTCCGGCTGTGGGATGCCGCGCAGTACTTGCTGATCGTGCACATCAGTCTCGCGCTTGCCGCGTACGCGCTGTTCACCGCCGGCGCCGTCCTCTCGCTCATGTATCTGCTGCTGCACCGGCAGCTCAAGAGCCGGAGCTGGAACGCCGTCGTCCGGCGGATGCCCAGCCTGGAGACGATCGACCGGTGCGCGTACGGCGCCGTGCTCGCCGGCACCCCGCTGCTCATTCTGTCGCTCGCGGTGGCCGCGGCGACGCTGCTGGCCGCGCATCGGGCGGAATGGCTCGCCGACTGGAAAGTCATCACGGCGCTGGTGGCGGCGATCGTCTACATCATCTACATAGCCAAGCGGAAGCGCCGGATGGATCCCGGCCTGCTGACGGCGCGGTGGAATCTGTACGCTTTCGGTGTGCTGCTGGCCAATTCGCTCATCGGCGCGGCGTCGCGCTTCCACTCCTGGTCATAGGGCGGTGAGCCGATGTGACGCGGTATTATCCGATCATGCTGCGCCTGGAAGGCGAACAATGCCTGGTCGTCGGCGGCGGCCCCGTGGCGGAACGCCGGACGCGCGGCCTGCTCGATGCGGGCGCCGCCGTGCGGGTCGTCGCGCCCGCCGCGACGGAAGGGTTGGAGCGGCTGGCAAGCGAGGGGTATATCACCTGGGTCCGACGGGAATACCGGGACGAGGATCTCGACGGCGTCCGGCTCTGCTTCGCGGCAGCGGATCGTGAAGTGAATCACAGGGTCGCCGAAGAAGCGATGCGCCGCGGCATTCTCGTGAACGCGGCGGACGACCGGGAGGCCGGGTCGTTCGCGGCGCCGGCCGTCGTCCGCAGGGGGCGGCTCGTGCTTGCCGTCACCGCGTCGGGCGCCAGCCCGGCGCTGGCTGGCCGCATCGCGCGCGAGCTGGCGGAGCGGTACGGCGAATCCTGGGCCGATTATGCCGAATGGCTGCACCGGCTTCGCGATGCGGCCCGCGCCGCGGTGCCTGACGCGCGCGAGCGGAGGCGCGTGCTGCGCGCCGCGCTGAATGTGCCGGAAGCGGAGTGGCGCCGCGATCTTGCGGATGGGAATTTGGCCGCGCGCATCCGGGAGCTTATGGAGCGGCCGGTTTCTCCGGCGGCGGAAGACGGAATGGACGGAACAGACGGGGAGTGACTTTGGTGGCGGGAGTTCGAACAATCGTCGTGGGCACGAGACAGAGTGCCCTGGCGCTTACGCAGACGGGACAGGTCATCGCGGATCTTGCGCGGCTGGCGCAGGAGCTCGGGTTGCCCTTTCGATTCGAGACGCGCCGCATCGTAACGAAGGGTGACCGGATTCTGGACGTGACGCTGTCGAAAGTCGGCGGCAAAGGTCTGTTCGTGAAGGAGATCGAGCAGGAACTGCTCGACGGCGGCATCGATATCGCCGTCCACAGCATGAAGGACGTGCCGCATACACTGGAAGACGGTCTGGTCATCGGTGCCGTGCCGCGCCGCGTCGATCCGCGCGATGTGCTGATCGCCCGCGGGGCGCGCTCCATCGCGGAGCTGCCGCACGGCGCGCGGGTCGGCACGAGCAGCCTGCGGCGGGTGTGCCAATTGAAGCGGCTTCGCCCGGACCTCAACCTCGAGCCGGTGCGCGGCAACATCGACACGCGGATCCGGAAGCTCGAGACGGAAGGGCTGGACGCCATTATTCTGGCGATGGCCGGCCTGAAGCGGATGGGCTGGGAAGATCGGGCGACCGCTCCGATACCGGTCGAGGAATGCCTGCCGGCCGTCGGTCAGGGCGCGCTCGGCGTGGAATGCCGCGCCAATGACGAGGAAATGCTTGCCCTGCTGAGCCGCTACAACGATGAGGTATCCGCCCGGGCGGTGGAGGCGGAGCGAAGCTTCCTCGCCGAACTGAACGGCGGCTGCCAGGTGCCGATCGGCGCCTACGCCGAGATCGCGGGCGAGGAGATCCGGCTGACCGGGATGGTCGGCACGCCGGACGGCGGCGTGCTGCTGAAAGAGTCGATGACGGGGACGGACGCCCGGCTCCTCGGCACGGAACTGGCGCGCAAGCTTGTTGAGCTCGGCGCCGACCGCATTCTCGCGGATGTGAGGTGACCGGGGGCTTGAGCAAGGGGAAAGTGTACCTGGTCGGAGCCGGACCCGGCGATCCGAAGCTGATCACGCTGCGCGGGCTCGAATGCATCCGCATGTGCGACGTGATCGTCTACGACCGGCTGGCCAGTCCGCGGCTGCTCATGCATCTGAAGCCGGGGGCGGAACGGATCTACGTAGGCAAACTGCCGGACCGCCATACGATGAAGCAGGAGGAGATCAACCGGATCCTGGTGGAGCAGGCGCTTCAGGGCAAAATCGTCACCCGGCTGAAAGGCGGCGATCCGACCGTGTTCGGCCGCGGCGGCGAAGAAGCGGAAGCGCTCCGCCGGGAAGGCATCGAGTTCGAGATCGTCCCGGGGGTCACGTCCGCGGTCGCGGTGCCGGCCTACGCAGGCATCCCGGTCACCCATCGGGATCTCGCATCTTCGGTGTCGATCATCACCGGGCACGAAAATCCGGAGAAGCTGGACGAGCTGATCCGGTGGGACCGGGTGACGAACGCAACAGGCACGCTCGTCTTCCTGATGGGCGTCGCGCGGATCGGCCACATCGCGCGGCAGCTCATCCGGCACGGACGTCCGCCGGGCACGCCGATCGCCCTCATCCGCTGGGGCACGACGGCCGACCAGCGGACGCTCGTCGGCACGCTGGCCGACATCGAGGATAAGGTGAAGGCGGCCGGATTCGAGCCGCCGGCCGTCATCGTCGTCGGCGACGTCGTCCGGCAGCGCGACAAGCTGATGTGGTACGAGAAGCGGCCGCTGTTCGGCGCACGCGTCCTCGTCACGCGGGCGCAGGCGCAGGCGGGCACGCTGTCGCAGCGGATCGAGGAACTCGGCGGCGAACCGATCGAGTATCCGGCCATCGAGACGCGCATGCCCGAAGGCGAGGCGGCCGAAGCGTCGATCGGGGAAGCGCTGGCGGCGGCGGAGACCTACGACCATCTGATTTTCACGAGCGTGAACGGCGTACGTTATTTCCTGGAATGGCTCCGCCGGTTCGGCCAGGACATCCGCCGGTTCCACCGGGCCCGCATCGCCGCCGTCGGCCCGAAGACGGCCGAAGCGCTGCGCGAGATCGGCCTGGCGCCGGCCGCGCTGCCCGAAACGTTCCACGCCGAAGGCTTGCTGGACAGCATGCGCGAGGCCGTGCGGCCGGGCCAGCGGGCGCTTCTGCCGCGCGGCGATCTGGCCCGCAAGTCGCTGCCGGAAGCGCTGCGCGCGCTGGGCGTCGAGCCGGTCGAGATCGACGTGTACGAGACGGTGCCGGCCGGCGGCGGGGAGGACATCCTCGACCTGCTGCGCGAAGGCGGCATCCAGATCGTCACGTTCACCAGCGCGTCGACGGTGCGCAATCTGATCGGGCGGCTGCGAAACGCGGGCGTCGGCGATCCCGCAGCGCTGCTCGGCCGCACGGCCGTGGCGTCGATCGGCCCGCTTACGTCGGCGGCCGCGCGGGAAGCGGGGCTGACCGTCGCGATCGAGCCGCCGGAGTCGACGATTGACGCGCTGGTCGCCGCGATTGCGGCCTATTGGGCGGAACGCAGGCCGGTCTGATGACGGACAGTCTGCATTCAAAAGCTGAAGACCGCCCGGAACACTCATAAGGCTGGAGGAATGATCCGATGAGCTATCCGCTGATCCGGCACCGCCGTCTCCGCCGCACCGCCGCGCTGCGCGAGCTGGTCCGGGAGACGGTGCTGACCGCCGCTGACTTCATGTATCCGATATTCGTCACGCATGGCCGGAACGTGCGCGAAGAAGTGAAATCGATGCCGGGCGTGTTCAACTTCTCGATCGACCGGCTCGGCGAAGAGATCGAGCGGGTCAGAGAAGCCGGCGTGAAGTCGATCATGCTGTTCGGCATCCCCGAGCACAAGGACGAGATCGGCTCGTCGGCCTACGATCCGAACGGCATCGTGCAGGAAGCGATCCGGGAAGTGAAGCGGCTCGCCCCCGATCTCGTCGTCGCCGCCGACACCTGCCTGTGCGAATATACCGACCACGGCCATTGCGGCATCGTGCGCAGAACCCCTTCGGGCGGTGCGGACGTCGCCAACGACGAATCGCTTGAGCTGCTGGCGAAGACGGCTGTGTCGCAGGCGGATGCCGGCGCCGACATCATCGCGCCGTCGAACATGATGGACGGGTTCGTCTCCGCGATCCGCGGGGCGCTGGATGCCGCCGGGCACGAATCGGTGCCGATTCTGTCCTATTCGGTGAAATACGCGTCGGCCTATTACGGCCCGTTCCGCGACGCCGCCCAATCGGCGCCGCAGTTCGGCGACCGGAAGACGTACCAGATGGATCCGGCCAATGTCCGCGAAGCGCTGCGCGAGGCGGAGTCGGATGTGCTGGAAGGCGTGGACATGCTGATGGTGAAGCCGGCGCTCGCCTACATGGACGTGATCCGGACGATCAAGGACAACTTCGATCTGCCGCTGGCGGCTTACAACACGAGCGGCGAGTACGCGATGGTGAAGGCGGCGGCGATGAACGGCTGGATCGACGAGCGTGCCGTCGTGCTGGAGACGCTGACCGGCCTGAAGCGCGCCGGCGCGGACCTGATCATCACCTATCACGCGATCGACGCGGCAAACTGGCTGAAGGCTTGAATAAAGAAGAAGCTGCGGGCGGTCAGCTCCGCAGCTTCGACAGATCGAGCGTATATTCGTTCGGCGAGAGGCGCAGAATGCCGCGGTCCTCGATGTCACGGATGACTTCGGCGAGTACATTTTTCTGCACGCCGGCCATCTGCGCCAGCTCGTCGTAGTTGAGCGGCATGCGGATCGCGATGAGGTTGCCGCTGCGCTGGCCGTGCCGGTTCGCAAGAAGGATCAGATTCTTGATGACGCGGGTTCGCGAATCGAGGAACGTCAGGTCGTGCACATGCTGATTCGTATCCCGAAGCCGCTGGCACAGTTCGGCCATGATGCGCCTGGTAATATCGTAATGGGTGCGCAGCAGCTCGTGGAACGGCTGCTCCGCGATGACCAGAACCGACGTGGGCTCCAGCGTCGCGGCCGAAGCCGAGCGCGGGCGGCCGTCGATCAGGGACAGCTCGCCGAAGCTGTCGCCGCTCTGGAGAAGGGTAAGATTCTTGAAATGACAGGAGTGACGAAATTGGTCGAAAAATCGCGAGTCCGCAGAGATGAGCATTCCAAGGCCGCCTTCGAGCGGGCGAAGCGGTCGATTCCGGGCGGCGTCAACAGCCCGGTGCGCGCCTTCCGGTCGGTCGGTCTGACGCCGGTGTTCGCGGCGCACGGCTCCGGCAGCCGCATCACGGACATCGACGGCAACACGTACATCGATTATGTCGCTTCGTGGGGACCGCTCATTCTCGGGCATGCCCATCCGGAGGTCGTCGAAGCGATCAAAAAGACGGCGGAAAAAGGAACCAGCTTCGGCATGCCGACGGAACTGGAGACGATGATGGCGGAACTGGTCGTCGAGCGGGTGCCGTCCGTCGATGTCGTGCGGATGGTCAACTCCGGCACCGAGGCGACGATGAGCGCGCTGCGGCTGGCCCGCGGCTACACGAAGCGGAGCAAGATCGTGAAATTTGAAGGTTCCTACCACGGCCACGCGGACAGCCTGCTCATCAAGGCCGGTTCCGGCGTGGCGACGCTCGGCCTGCCGGACAGCCCGGGCGTGCCGGACAGCGTCGCGTCGCATACGATCACGGTGCCCTACAACGACCTGTCCGCCGTCAAACTCGCGTTCGAACGGTTCGGCGAGGAAATCGCCTGCGTCATCGTCGAGCCGGTCGCCGGCAACATGGGCGTCGTGCCGCCGTTGCCGGGCTTCCTCGAAGGGTTGCGCGAGGTGACGCGGGCATACGGCAGCCTGCTGATCTTCGATGAAGTGATGACCGGTTTCCGCGTCCATTACAATTGCGCCCAGGGGCTGTACGGCGTCGAACCGGATCTGACCTGCTTCGGCAAGGTCATCGGCGGGGGGCTGCCCGTCGGCGCGTACGGCGGCAAGCGGGAGATCATGGAAATGATCGCGCCGAGCGGGCCGATCTATCAGGCGGGCACGCTGTCGGGCAATCCGCTGGCGATGGCGGCCGGCTACACGACGCTCAAGCTGCTGACGCCCGAGACCTACCAGCGTCTGGAGGCGCTGTCCGCGCGTCTGCAGCGCGGTTTCGAGGAGAATGCGGAGCGCCATGGCATCCCGACGACGATCAACCGGGTCGGATCGATGCTCTGCCCGTTCTTCACCGACAAGACGGTCATCAATTACGAGACGGCGAAGACGTCCGATCTCGACCGGTTCAAGGTGTATTTCGCATCGATGCTGAACCTCGGCATCAGCATCGCGCCGTCCCAGTTCGAAGGGATGTTCATCTCCGCCGTCCATACGGAGGCGGACATCGATGCGACGATCGAAGCCCATGACGAAGCGCTGCGCCGCTTGTAATCTTGCCGCCGGCTCCGTGCGGGCTGTGCGGAAGCGGGAGGGATCGCCTTGATCGACCTGGCGCAGGCCCGGCGCGACGGTGAATGGCTGCGCATCCCGCTGCCCGATCCGCGTCCCGAGGGGCTGGCGGACGGAACGCATCCGCACGATGTGCGCCGCCGGCTGATCGCGGACGGCATCCTGCCGGAGAAGTGGCTGAACCGCCTTTTCTCCGTCGGCGGCATCCGGCTGGAGAACGGCGTGCTGTCGCTGAAAGCATTTCCTCCCCATGACTGGACCGATCACCCGCTGCTCGCCGGCCGGGGAGAGCCGGCGCGGGCCGAAGTGCTGCATGAGGACGACTGGTGCCTCGTCCTGTTCAAGCCGGCCGGCATGCCTGTCCATCCCGCATATCCGGGCATGGGCGGGACGCTGGACGAAGCGGCCGTCCGGCATGTGCTGCAGGCGGGCGATCCGCTGCCGGTCCGCCATATCCACCGGCTGGATGCGGATACGTCCGGACCGGTGCTCTATGCGAAGAACGATCTGGCCCAGCTGCGCCTGGACGAAGCGATGCGGGAGAAGCGGATCGAGCGGCGATACCTCGCGATTGTGCACGGCGCGCCCCGGCCGCGCGCCGGCACGATCGATGCGCCGATCGGCAAGGATCGCGGCCGCAGCCCGCGCAGGCGGGTTCAGCCCGGCGGTGACCGCGCCGTGACGCACTACGAGACGGTGAAGGAAGCGGGAGATTTGGCGCTGGTCCGGGTGCGGCTCGAGACGGGAAGGACGCACCAGATCCGCGTCCACTTCAGCCATATCGGCCACCCGCTGCTGGGGGACGCGCTGTACGGCGCCCCGCCCGATTCCCGTCTCTCCCATCAGGCGCTGCACGGCGAATCGCTCAGCTTCCCGCATCCGTGGACCGGGCGTCCGGTCGTCGTCGAAGCGCCGCGTCCGCGCTGGTTTGAAGATGCGCTGCGCCGCGCCGGCCTGAAAGGGAAAATGCAGGCATGCCCTCCTTCATGCGGCCATATAGATAGATATTGAACGAAGGAACGAATCCGTTCATATCCATGGTTGCGGAAGGAAGGAGGAAGCGACGTGCACGAACCGAGCGGGCTCCGGTTCGACGTCTACGAGCGCGTTCACCTGCCGCAGGATGCGGCGGACATCCGCGAGATCGAAGAAGTCGAACTGACGCCCTGTGTCCAGGCCGAACGCCAGGGAGATCAGGTGGTGCTGCGCGGCAGCCTGCTTCTCGGCGGCGTCTATCTTCCGGACGACGAAAGCCGAAATTCGCGGCAGCTGGAGCATTGGATTCCGGTGGAAATCACTTTGCCGCTGGAACGGGTGAGCAGACTCGAAGATTTGGCCGTTGAAGTGGACAATTTCGACGTCGACGTGTTGGATAAGCGCACGCTCAACGTTACGGGCGTCCTGACGCTGCGGGGCATCGAGGCGGGAGCATTGGGCAGCCGGCAGCAGACGTACGCATGGGGAGAAGAGCCGTATACGGTGGTTCACCGCCGCGGGCGGGAACTGATCGAAGATGCGGCTCCGGAATCCGCCGGCGAATCCGCGCAACCGGTTGACGAAGCCGAGCCGTCCTTCACAGCAGCGGATGCGGCCCAGGCGCCGGATGAAACGTCCGGGGCGGCGCAACAATTTGCGGAATGGCGGAACGCCGGCGGCGAAGACGCGTTTGCCGCGGAAAGCGCGGACGATGCGGGGCCGGATTCGTCTGTGGAATCGGCGCCATCCGAAGACAGTTTCGCCGGACAGACGGAGCTTCAATCCGAAGCGGTTCAGGCGGCCGGGCCCGTGGAATGGAAAGAATTTGCGGCGCGGGTGCAGGAGAACCTGGCGGCTGATGAAAGTTCCGTACGGGCGAACGAGCCGGAATCGGGATCCGGGCAAGATGCGGAGCCGGACTTGTCCGCCGCCGGTTCCGGGGATGCTTCAGATGCCAGAATCGAGGCCGGTTCCCCCGAAGCGAATGATCTGTCCGCGGCAGACGGCCGGGATGTCTGGCAAGCGGACGCGCAGCCTTTGCAGACGGAGGAGATCGCCGTCACGCCGTCGGCGCAGCTTGGGGAATGGGGCGGAACCGGCGGTCAGCAGCCCGCCGCGCAAGCCGCATCCGGCAAGGTCGACGTGAAAGTCGCGGTCAACGCGAAGCGGGAAAATGAGCCGGCGGGAGCGGAAGGTTCTCCGGGGCTCGGGAAACTGTTTTTCCCGGATCGGCGGGAGGCGCGGTATGAAGCCGGCGTGCGGCCTGCGGAAGAACAGGAACCGGCACAGGAAGCGGCGGATGCGGGGCACCGGCAGTCTTCGTCGGACGAAGTGGATTGGAAGAGCCTGTTCCGCGGCGCCGCCGTGCAGGAATCGTTCCGCACGGTGCGGCTCTGCATCGTGCAGAAGGACGACACGCTCGATGCCATTGCCGGCCGCTATCAGCGGAATCCGCGCGAGATCGCGCTGGCCAACCGGCTGAACGGCACGGAGGTGACGGAAGGCCAGGTGCTTTACATCCCGTAACGGGCTTGGCGGTCAGCGGCGCAGCCTCACGGAGGGAATTCCCCTGCGTGAGGTTTTTTGTTTGCCGGGCCCGCGGCATGTCCCTCTTGTTGACGAAGACGGTTAACATCGTTATGATAGGAAATAATAACTGTTAGCATTACGGGATTCGGCAATCCCGACAGCGAACGACGAAGAAGGGGAATAGCAGCGCGTCTTGCCTTCAGAGAGCGGAACCGTGAGGCTGTGAGGTTCTGCAGGATCGGACGGCTGCGGGTCGCCCCGGAGTCGCCTGTTCGAGCGCCGCGCGCGCCAGGGCAGGCCGGTTGGCAACCGTTACGAGCCGGCAAGTGCCGCCAGCGTCTGGACCGCCGGCGGAATAAAGGTGGTACCACGGAAGCGAAGAGCCTTTCGTCCTTTGTCGGGCGAGAGGTTTTTTTGTTGAACCCCCTGCGCGGAGATTGCCGGATCCATGCCGCATGAGGAGTGAGGTTGAGCATGACGGAAAACAAATCCGCGATCGCGATGCCGACGACGTATGACCCGAAATCGGCGGAGAAGAAATGGTACGATTACTGGATCAAGGGGCGGTATTTCGAAGCGGGACGGCGGAAGGACGCGAAGCCGTTCACGATCGTCATCCCGCCGCCGAACGTGACGGGCATGCTGCATATCGGCCATGCGCTCGACTGCACGCTGCAGGACATCCTGATCCGTACGAAGCGGATGCAAGGCTATGACGCGCTCTGGCTGCCGGGCACCGACCATGCGGGCATCGCGACGCAGACGCGCGTGGAAGCGACGCTGCGCGAGCAAGGGATCAGCCGGTACGATCTCGGCCGGGAGAAGTTTCTCGAGAAGGTCTGGGAATGGAAGGAACATTACGCGAACACGATCCGCGAGCAATGGGCGAAGATGGGCTTCTCCCTCGACTATTCGCGCGAGCGGTTCACGCTGGACGAAGGGCTGTCCCGCGCCGTCCGCGAGGTGTTCGTCCGCCTGTATGAGAAAGGGCTGATCTACCGCGGCAAGCGGATCATCAACTGGGACCCGGCCGCCCGCACGGCGCTGTCCGACATCGAGGTCGTGTACAAGGAAGTGCAGGGCGCGCTGTACCATCTGCGCTATCCGCTCAAGGACGGCAGCGGCCACATTACGGTCGCGACGACCCGTCCGGAGACGATGCTGGGCGATACGGCGGTGGCCGTCCATCCGGACGACGAGCGGTACAAGGACCTGATCGGCAAGACGATCGTGCTGCCGATTATCGGCCGCGAAATTCCGGTCATCGCGGACGAATATGTCGACCGCGAGTTCGGCAGCGGTGCGGTCAAGATTACGCCGGCCCATGACCCGAACGACTTCGAGATCGGGCTTCGCCACGATTTGCCGCAGGTCATCGTCATGGACGAGACCGGCAAGATGAACGAGAATGCCGGGCCGTACCAAGGCCTTGACCGGTCGGAGTGCCGCAAGCGGATCGTCGAGGATCTGAAGGCGCAGGGCGTCCTGATCAAGATCGAGGAGCACGTCCACCAGGTCGGGCATAGCGAGCGGACGGGCGTCGTCGTCGAGCCGTTCCTGTCGACGCAATGGTTCGTGAAGATGAAGCCGCTCGCGGAGCAGGCGATCGCCGTCCAGCGTTCCGAGCGCGGTGTCCGGTTCGTGCCCGAACGGTTCGAGAAGAACTATATGCACTGGATCGAGAATGTGCGCGACTGGTGCATCTCCCGCCAGCTCTGGTGGGGCCATCGCATCCCGGCGTGGTATTGCGACGACTGCGGCGAAATGCATGTGTCCCGCGAAGATCTGACGACCTGTCCGAAGTGCGGCGCATCGCTCCGCCAGGACGAAGACGTGCTGGACACGTGGTTCAGCTCCGCGCTCTGGCCGTTCTCGACGCTCGGCTGGCCGGACGAAACGGAGGACCTGAAGCGCTACTACCCGACGACGGTGCTCGTGACCGGATTCGACATCATCGGTTTCTGGGTGTCGCGGATGATTTTCACGGCGCTGGAGTTTACGGGCGAGCGGCCGTTCGCGGACGTCCTCATCCACGGCCTCGTGCGCGACGCCAACGGCGAGAAGATGTCGAAGTCGAAGGGCAACGGCGTCGACCCGCTTGACGTCATCGAGCGCTACGGCGCGGACGCGATGCGCTACATGCTGTCGACGGGCATCTCGCCCGGCCAGGATCTGCGTTTCCGTTGGGAGCGCGTCGAGCAGGCGCGCAATTTCGCGAACAAGATCTGGAACGCGTCGCGGTTCGCGCTGATGAATCTGGACGGATTCAAGGCTGCGGACATCGATCTGTCCGGCCCGCTCGGCACGGCGGACAAATGGATTATGCACCGGCTGAACGAGACGGTCCGCGACGTCACCCGGCTCATCGACATCTACGAGTTCGGCGAAACCGGAAGAGTGCTCTACAACTTCATCTGGGACGATCTGTGCGACTGGTACATCGAATTCGCGAAGCTGAACCTGTACGGCACGGATGAGGCGGCGAAGCGCGCGACCCAATCGGTGCTGGCCTATGTGCTTGACCGGACGCTCCGGCTCATGCACCCGTTCATGCCGTTCATCACGGAGGAAATCTGGCAGCATCTGCCGCATGAAGGCGAGACGATCACGCTCGCGCCGTGGCCGGTGTACGAGACCGCGTTCGAATCGCCGGACGCGGTGCGCGAGATGAACCTGCTCATGGACATCATCCGCGCCGTCCGCAACATCCGCGCCGAAGTGAACGTGCCGATGAGCAAGAAGGTCGACCTGATCGTGAGCCTCACAGGGAAAGCCGAGCTTGCGATCGCAAAGCGCAACGAGGAGTTCATCCGCCGTTTCTGCGGCACTTCCTCCCTCGAGCTGGGCACGGGGATCCCGGCGCCGGAAAAGGCGATGACCGCGATCGTGACCGGGGCGGAACTGTATCTGCCGCTGGCGGGTCTGATCGATATCGACGCGGAAATTGCGCGGCTTGAGAAAGAGCTGAAGACGCTGAACGCCGAAGTCGAGCGGGTCGAGAAGAAGCTCGCGAACGAAGGTTTCATGGCGAAGGCGCCCGAGAAAGTGATCGAGGAAGAACGGGCGAAGCTGCGCGACTACACCGAGAAGCGGGACCGGACGATCGCCCGCATCGCGGAACTGCGCGGCTGACGGACACACAAGGAGGAGAAGCGGAGAGATGCCCGACATGAGCGAACGGACCGGCGGAGCGTTTGACACCGGGGTTCAGGATGCGGGTCCGTTCCGGACATACGAGGAGGCGCGCGACTGGATCACCGGTCTGACCGCGTTCGGCATCCGTCCCGGACTAGAGCGCATCACCTGGCTGCTCGAGCGGTTTGACCGGCCCGAGCGCCGGCTCAAGTTCATCCATGTGGCCGGAACGAACGGCAAAGGTTCCGTCTGCGCCTATCTGACCAGTGTGCTCCGTGCAGCGGGCTATGATGTGGGGACGTTCACGTCGCCTTATTTGACCCGCTTTACGGATCGGATTACATTCAACGGCCGGGACATTCCCGACGAAGTGCTGGTGCGGCTTGCGAACGAAGTGAAGCCGCATGTCGACGAACTGGCCGAGACCGAGCTCGGATCGCCGACGATGTTCGAAGTGACGACCATGCTCGCGATCCTGTATTTCGCGAAGGTCGCCTACCCCGATTATGTCGTCTGGGAAGCCGGGCTTGGCGGGCGGCTTGACGTGACGAACGTCGTCGTGCCGGTCGCGAGCGTCATCACGAACATCGGCCACGACCATATGGACGTGCTGGGCGATACGTTGGAAGCGATCGCGGCGGAGAAAGCCGGCATCATCAAAGCCGGCGTGCCGGTCGTCAGCGCGGCGTCGCAGCCCGAGGCGATCCGCGTTCTCGCCGAAACGGCGACCGCGAAGAAGAGCACGCTTTATCTGCTCGGGAAGCAGTTCCGCGAAACGCCGCTCGAGTCCGGCGAAGGAACGCAGCGATTCCGGTTCGAGGGGCCGTTCCGCGCGATCGAACCGCTAGAGATCGCGATGCGCGGCGCGCACCAGCGGACGAATGCCGCCGTCGCCGTCATGACGCTTGAGGTGCTGCGGCAGTATTACGCGCTCATCCTCGAGGAGGGCGTGCTCGAGGAAGGCCTGCGCGCGGCCCGATGGCCCGGCCGGCTGGAGCTGGTCCGGGAGGAGCCGCGCATTCTGCTCGACGGCGCGCACAATCCGGAAGGCATGGCCGCGCTCGCGGCGGCCCTCAAGGAATCGTTCCGCTGGCGCAGGCTTCATCTGATGATCGGCGCGCTGGCGAACAAGAATCATATCGACATGCTGCGGCATATACTACCAATAGCGGATTCGCTCATTGTAACCGAACCGGATTTCAAGAAGAAGCTGGACGCAGGCGAACTTGCGCGGATCGCGGCCGGCATCCCCGGCTGTCCAGCCGATGCCGCGGCCGAACCGGATTGGCGCCGGGCGCTCGACATGCTGATCGGACGAACGGGTCCCGAGGATCTGGCCGTCGTATCCGGCTCGCTGTACCTGATTGCAGACGTTCGTTCCTCTCTGCTTCATGATCGCGATATTGAAAAAGGTTGGTGAGACGGCATTTGAGCACGGCGGAACATGTGCATTTCATCGGCATCGGCGGATACGGAATGAGCGCCATCGCCAGGGTGATGCTGGAGAAGGGATACAAGGTGTCGGGTTCGGACGTGGTCCGGCAGGAGCGAACCGACAAGCTCGCGGCGCAGGGCGCCCGTATCTATATCGGGCACAAGCCGGAGCACGTAAGAGGAGCGAACCTGGTCGTCTATTCAACGGCGATCGCGCAGGATGACGTCGAACGGAAGGCCGCCGAGGAGCGGAACATCCCGGTCATCCACCGTTCACAGATGCTGGCGCGCCTTCTGAACGAGGGCAAGGGCGTCGCCGTTGCCGGCGCGCACGGCAAGACGACGACCTCGTCCATGATCGCCCTTGTCATGGAGTCGTGCGGCCTCGATCCGACCTATATCATCGGCGGAGAGATCGTAGGTCTCGACACGAACGCCAAAGCCGGAGGCGGCGAATACGTTGTGGCCGAGGCGGACGAGAGCGACGGATCGTTTCTGCAATATCAACCGCATACGGCGGTCGTCACGAACATTGAACCTGACCATCTGGAGAATTACGACGGCGATTTCGGCAAGCTGAAAGAGGCGTATGTGCAGTTTCTGCGCCAGGTGAAGCCGGAAGGCATGGCCGTCGTTTGCGCCGACGATCCGAATATCCGGGAGCTGTTGCCGCGGCTTGACGGCGCCCGGATCGTCACCTACTCGATCGAACCCGGCCGTGAAGCGGACTACCGGGCGATGGACATCACGCCCGGCGATCGAAAAGTTTCCTTCACGGTGATCCGACGTGGTGAACGGCTCGGACGCGTGGATCTGTCGGTGCCGGGCCGGCATAACGCCGGCAACGCCCTCGCGGCGATCGCCGTCTGCCTCGAAGCGGGCCTCTCGTTCGAGCGCGTCGCGGAGGCGATCCGCCTGTTCCGCGGCGCGAAGCGGCGCTTCCAGGTGATCGGCGAGACGGGCGGCATTCTGCTGATCGACGATTACGCGCATCACCCGACGGAGATCCAGGCGACGATTGCGGCCGCCAAGGCGACGGGCAAACGGATTATCGCGGTCTTCCAGCCGCAGCGCTATACGCGGACGTTTTTCCTGCTCGACGCCTTCAGCCGTTCGTTCGCGGAAGCCGACGAAGTCGTCATCACCGACATCTATTCGCCCGCCGGCGAGAAAGCGATCGAGGGCGTCACCTCGAAACGGCTCGCCGAATTGATCGTGATGAACAGCAATCCGAATACGATCTACCTGCCGACGAAAGAAGACGCGCTCGCCTGGCTGCTCGAACGCGTGGCGCCGGGGGACCTCGTCCTGACGATGGGGGCCGGCGACATCTGGCAGACAGCCGAGCAGCTGGCGCGGGAATTGCACGGCAGATTTGCGACAAGCGGTTGACGGGAAGCGGACAGCCGTTCGCCGGACCCCCACCGGGGTTTCGGCGGACGGTTTTTTTCATGCAAACAGGAATGCAGACACTGGAGCATACCCGCGACATCCTGTAAGATAACGTTGACTTGTCTTTTTCGAAAGGCCATGCAAACTGTCCAAGCGAGGGGAAACGGATGAGAACGATCGGGGAAAAGTTTCGGCAACTGTTTCCGGCGCTGCTCATTGTCGTCGTCCTGGCCACGGGAGGCGGGGCGTTCGCGGCAGGCGCGGACAATGTCTCCTTCAAGGACGTCGGGAACCATTGGGCGAAGAGCGTCATTGAATGGGCGGCTGTGAACGGGATTGCCAACGGGTTCGATGACGGCATGTTTCGCCCCAATCTGAAGATCAGCGAACGCGAATTTCTGGCGCTCGTGCTGCGCGCCTTCCCGGAATATGAAGTTCCGGAGCAAAAGGCGGGCGAGCCGTGGCATGTCCGGTATTATGCGGCGGCGAAGCGGTTGAACTGGCCGGTCGTCGACATGGAGGCGAAGCGGGAATACACCCGCGGCGACGCGGCCCGCATCATCGCGGCGGCGCACGGGAAGCTGCTGACGGTGGACGAGGCGGTCAGGTATTTGCTGGACAACGGACTCGCCAAAGGCAAGACGAGCGCAACGCCGGAAGGCTTCGGCGCCGGCGATCCGCTCACCCGCGCGGAGGCGCTGACGTTCATCTTCAACGTCAAGCACGCGGGAACAAGCGCGAATCAAGGCGGGACGGGCGGCGCCGCGGAGACGGCGGCAAGGAACACGGATTTTGCGCTGCGCGGCATCGTCATCGGCGACGGGGAGCAGGCGGTGCTGGCCGCGCTCGGCGAACCGGATCGCCGGGAACCGTCCGAAGCGGGATACACCTGGCTTGTCTACAATGCCGACTATGCCGATTTTGCGCAGATCGGCGTGAGCGGCGGACGGGTGGCGGCGCTGTTCAGCAGCGCGGGCGTCTGGGCGCAGCCGGACGGTGTGAAGCCCGGAGCATCCTTGCAGACGGCGGCCGGACATGCGGGGATCTCCCTTGAAACGTTGAAGGAATACGAGGTTTATACGTATGAGAAGAACGGCCTCCGGATCACATTGTACCTGGATCTGCTCACGAGCACGGTGGAAGGCCTGTTGGTGGAACAGGACGGAAAGGGAAGCGGCGGAACCCGCGCGTCTGCCCCGCGCGAAGAACTGGCGCGCGCTTATGAACGTCAACTGTTGGATCTGACGAATGTGTTTCGCCTGAAACACGGCCTGAACGAATTGGCCTGGCATGACATGGCGGCCAAGGCGGCAAGGCTGCACAGCGAAGACATGGCGGAGCGGGGATATTTCGACCATGTGAGCCCGGAAGGCGCAAATCCGTGGGACCGGATGGCATCCGCGGGGATCGGGGATTATCGCGCTTACGGGGAGAATATCGCCGCCGGTTATCGCAACGCCTTTGAGGCGCATACCGGCTGGGTCAACTCCTCCGGACACCGAAAGAACCTTTTGCATGAGCGTTTTGAATCGCTCGGTGTCGGCGTCAAGCATAATCCGGACAGCGAATACGGCTGGTACTACACCCAAAACTTCTATACGCCCCGTTAAATCGGGATCAGAACACCGGTTGGCGTCCGTCGGACGGCATTCGGTGTTTTTTTAATGATTGGCAAGGAAATTTCTCCTGGATATCCCAAACGGACCAAGTTATAATAGAACACACGTTCGTGTCCCGTCCGTCAAACTCTCTTTTTTGAGACACATAAATCTCGCATCGGGTTCATAGAGTAGAGCAAGAAGAATCGGACAAGGAGTGCGATACGGATATGAACCCGAAAGCGCGGATAACATATCGGTTCGAACCGGCGAAGCCCGGCGTTGCGGGAAAAGGCGCTGACAGCAACCGGAACGGGGGCAGGCTGGTGCGGGTCCTTCCGGAAGACGATGCCGGCCGGAAAGACGGACAAAGTCCGGCGGACCCGGTCTGGCCGGGGGAACTTCGGTTCGAGACCGATGTCATCCCCTGGAAAAGCCCGTTCCAGGACGATCCCGATGCGCTCGAGCGATTGATACGCGAGACGGACGGGCAGACGATGGAGACGGAGCCGGGCGGCCGGACGGGAGGCGGCGAGACGGAACGCGGCGCAGAAACCGGCCGAATCCGTCCCGTGCCGGAGCGGAAGCCGGAAGCGGACGACGCGGTGCCGTTACGCGAACCGGCAGCCGGCGGCGTTGCGCGGACCGGTGGACATCCGGCGGACGCAAACGGCGGCATGTTGCTGAATGATTGGGAGGCGCTGATTGCCGGAGAAGACGATGCGCCGGCGGGCTATGTTGCGCCGCGCCGCAGGCCGCCCGCGCCTTCCTGGACGCGGGTGATCGCCACCGTTGCCGGAGCGGTGCTGACGGGCGCGTTGTTCGGCTATCTGGTCATGTCGCTACTGGTCTGGCAGCCGGGGGCGCCTGAGCAAGAGGAGACCGGAATTCCGCCGGATGAAGAGGCGAACATCGGCTTGCCGGCTTACGGCGTTGTTCCGGAGGAGGCCGGGGATTCGCCGGATGTTTCCGGAAGTCCGGCTGTTTCCCAAGTTCCCGCCGTCCGGTATTATGTGCTGCAATACGGCGTGTTCTCGACCGAAGCGGGGCTTGCCGAAGCGCTGGCGCAGCTGCAGAAGGCCGGCTATGCCGCCGCAGCCGACACGGCGGACGGCTTCCGCGCTTACGCGGGCATCGCGGAAAGCCGGGAAGCGGCGGAAGCGCTGGCGGCGAAGCTCGGCGGCGTCGAGCTGTATGTCCGGCCGCTCGAGGTGCCGGCGACCGATCCGGCAGCGCTTGAGGGGCAGCCGGGCAGCGCGGCCGAATTCATGCTCCGGACGAACGACCTGATGCGGACGATGAGCGGGCTGTCGGCCAGCCTGCTGGCTGCCGGCGGGACAAATCCGATTCCTTCGGAAGCCTGGGACGATTGGCAGACGTCTCACCGAAGCTGGACGGAGGCGGCGGAAGCGGTTCGGAAAGAAGTCCCGGCAGAGAGCGGACCCGGCAGAATCTCGGATGCGCTTCGCAAGGCGGCCGAGGCATTCGCCGCATATCGCGGAAAGCCGGCGCCCGAACATCTGTGGGACGTACAGTCCGCGCTGATGGAAGCGGCGATCGCCCAGCGGGACTGGATGCGGTCGACCGGCGCATTGTAAACGCAAGGAGCGCCGCGTATAATATAGAACGAGTGTCAGAATTGGGCGAAGGACGATCGGGGATGAAGAAGAATCGCTGGCTGCTGGTGCTTTTTGTCGTCATCGGGCTCGTGGCGGGAGCGCTTGTCGCGAAATGGCTGGAACAGGTTCCCGCGCTGGATTTCCTGACCGACTCGGTTCCGATTGTCTGGTCGCCGGCGGCGGATTTGATCGTCGTCGCGTTTGATTTGACGGTCAGACTCAACATCAGCCTGCTCAGCATCATCAGCGTCGTCCTGGCAATCTGGCTCTATCGCAGAATGTAGATCCCGCGTCTTGCGGCGCGGGACGGAAGGAAGTCCGTATGTCGAAAGATGGGTCTTACGTCGGACAAGCCGTTCAGGCGCTCGTGCTGGGGTCGACTTCGCCGCGCCGGCGGGAACTTGTGCAGCTGCTGGGCCTCCGCACTCCGGTCCGCTTCGAGGCGTCCGACGCGGATGAATCGATACCGCCGGGGCTTGCGCCGGCGGAAGCGGCGCAGCGGCTGGCGCTGAACAAGGCGGTCAGCGTCCGGGATCGGCTGGGCGCGGAGGCGGCGGGAACCGTCATTGTCGGCGCCGATACGATCGTCGTGCTGGACGGCGACATTCTCGGCAAGCCGCGAGACGCCGCGGACGCGCGCCGGATGCTCGGCATGCTGCAGGGCCGTGCGCATGAAGTTATCACCGGCGTGGCCGTCCTGAACGGAACGTCGGGAGAATCAAAGACCGCCGGCAGCATCACCCGGGTCGTCATGAAGCCGCTTGATGAGGACCGGATCGCACGGTACGTCGCGACCGGCGAGCCGCTCGACAAAGCCGGGGGCTATGACACCACAATGCACCTTGGAGACATTGGTCAGTATCGTATCATATCTGAGTCGCCAGACGGTCGACCGGAAATAATTGTTGGTCACACCGTCAGTAAGGTAACTTTTAGACCGATGAGCGATGAAGAGATTTGGGCGTATGTAAAAACTGGTGATCCTTTAGATAAGGCGGGCGCGTACGGTGTACAGGGGATTGGCTCGGTATTTATTGAAAAAATCGAAGGAGATTTTTACAGTATTATGGGGCTTCCCTTGAACCTTCTTTATCAGATGTTGTTAATGTTTGGAATCAGCTTATTTAATCAATCATAGTTGAGTTGAATATTTTTCGTTTCTTTCGAAGGCGCCTATAATTGGCGCCTTATTTGTTGTTTCCTTATATGCTCAACCCAATGTTCCTTGATTAGGTCTTTTGTCCAAAACATAAATTAAAAAGAAGCATAAATTATTCCAAGACTTATGCATAGTAGAGGTGGGATTATTGACGAAAAAGCATAGATTAAAGTGTAAATTTTTTAAACCTACAAAGCGTAGAAAGAGAAGAGGCAGAAAAAAAGTAATATACAAAATTAATTGTGTAATAAAACGTTTAAATATTATTTGCCCAAAACAACCTTTTATTGGTGTTAAACCAATAGTAAGAAGATATTTTTTTGTTGCACCCCATGACATTAATTTATCAGGAGAAAAAATAGTTTTGTTTCCCAATCAGTTTGTTGATGATAAAGGCGAAACCGTTGCCAAGTTTATTGACCCTAAATTTCGAAAGCCCGTAATATCAAACGCTGTATATAGTGGAACTGCCAAACTAGCTGTAAGAATGTGGCGATTTCCCAGTTCGTTCGGTTCAAGTCAACATTATGTGGATACACTTTCCCCCTCCCCAATGAAGAGGCTGCGATTTCTTCCATGTTAAATTTAGGGGTTTTCATTCCAAAAGTGCGATCCTGGCTTCTATTCGTTGCCATGCATACCGGTTTGCAAAGTCTTTCGCCAGCTTGAGAATGATGTTGCGGCTATGCCGAATAATCGTTGCTGCGCAATGGAAGAACTCTAATCGGAACCGTGCGATTGTGTAACCTTGATGTACCGGTTCGCAGCAGCTTCGCTTGAATCGCTCGAACAAATTGTAGGCGAGTAATTTGATCAACAAGTCGAGTTCATTCGCCTCAAATTCGCTCGTCGCAATTCTATCAATGGAGAAGCCGTTCTTCGCTTCCTTGATATAGTTCTCCATGCAACAGCGTTGGTTGTAGAAGCGCCACAGATCAAGCGGCTCCCATTCGAGATTGGTGACGATCGCTTCGTATTGCCAATCCGAATCGAACACCATGCGGGTCTGGCCTTCATCGACGATGTGTGCCTTGCGAACAATCGCTACGCGGCGCGCCTTCTCCCAAGATGTCGCTTTGTAGATGATCGTAATCCCTTCGATGATCCAGTCTTCATCGACGAATCGTTTCCAGTACCGGCAGGCTGCGACTTGTTCTGCAAGGCGCTTTGTCCATTTCAACTTTCCGACGTAACCGATTCCTTTGCCTTCCCACAGGCCGTAGAAATCTTCACCGCCGAAGCCCTTATCGAACCTCGCGTACTTCACCGGATGCTCCCTCAGCAGTTCGAAGGTTTGGTGAAGAAAGCTGACGCATCCGTGGAGGAGTGCGTATTGCCCGAACGTAGAACGGCATTCAAACATAGACGAGACTGTCCTTCGAAGGCCAGCAAAGGATGATAACTCTTACGGCCGGGCTTATGCGGGTTCGTGCCTTTAGCCGCTCCGCCCTGATCGCCATATACGGTTTCAACGGTGGAGTCAAGGTCCAGAATGAGAGCCTCTGGTAAACAAGGTCCAATGATTTCCTGATTGAGCGACCGCAGCTCAGTCAACAAGTTCGGGTGCGATTTGCTAAGACGCGACAACTCTTTGTATAACAGCGAATGGTGCGGACAGCGTCCACCGAGAAACCGCTTTAGAAGCGAGTCTTGCTGTAGCTTGCGGAAATGGAAGAGGCGTTCGCAGCCGAGCATCCAGCCGACGACGAGATAAAGCAGAATACGGTAGACGGGGAACAGCGAGTTGTTTGCTTTCATGCATGACAGCCTTTGTAAAGCAGCGGCAAACTTGATTTTTTCGAGGTATTCCAGGAAGATTTTGATGCCGCCGAAATTGGTCGCGTTCTGTAGGGAAAATTCGGTCTTGATTTTGCTGATGGGTGTGGTAGACTTCACCTAAAAGGTGCTCCTCTCTTTGGGTGTAGTGTTCTCGATAAACACCATTCTACCAAAGATTTGGGCACTTTTTTATGTTTTCATAGGATCGCACTTTCGAAATTCAGGTTGACTTTGGTCAAGAAGGTTACTTCAATTTGTACGTTAACGGAGCATTGCAAGAGGGTAAGTTATATCATGTAAATTCCGATGCGTTAACTATTATATCGACAGGGCAAACGATTTACAAAGGAACCCCCATTATAGTCAGTGTCAAGCTAGCGTGGGCAGTCATTTAAGATGCTTGGAACGCGAACCCCAAAGGAAACCTCTTCCTTGTAAGCGCTTTGCTTCGTTCTTTCATCAAATAAAAGTGATTTGTCAGAATTTTTTGCCATTATCCGCGAAGAGCTTTGAGTGCCATACCCGTTGTGCTGCTTTGCTTCGGTCCTTGCAGCATGCGAATCATTCCAGCGATACAACCCTTGACTGGTTGCGTCGCGTTCTTGAGCAATTGCCGCATGTTTATTGGCTGTTGTGACGTTGCTTGCATACTCGCATGTCCTTCAACCGTTCTTACAACCATGCCGGCTTCTTTAATCCTCATCATTGTCCGCAGCATCGCCCTGACGCCTCGCTCACTCCAACTGTACCCGCCACGCTTCGTCCGCTTGGCGAATATGCGCATCTGCGATTCCGCGCTTCCCATCGGGCGCATACCGCTTGTGTCGATCCCCTTCACCTGGAGTGTTTTTCGGTAGTCGTCCAAATGCTTCTCGTGCCGCTTCAGATAGCTTTTATACTGCTTCCAATCCTTCCGGTTCTCTTCCGCTATCTCTTGCTCCGCTACGCTTTCTAAGGCCGCTATAAGCGCGGCTGCGTCCTGTTTGGCCAGCGACCGTCTCACGGTCTCCCACACCTTCGGTAAATGTCCGACAAAACGTTTCAAATCACGCGCCACATGAAAGCGGTCCAGCATGTACAGGCATTGGTGAAAGTAGGATGTACATTCCCCGATCCACCCCGCGCCGTCTCCGTTCACCACAAGCCACGTGTTCTCGTCGATTTCGTAACGCTCCACCAGAAAGTCCCCGAACCCTTCCCAGAAGTTGCCGCCGCTCGTATGCAGGTAATGCTGTTTATTCTTCAGCCGCACTCGCTTGCCGCTCTTCTCCCAGCCTTCGTGTACGACAGCGATTGCGTTCTCCATCCCACGCTTCTTGCTCCGCTGCAGCTTCGTGTATAGCCCATCCACTTCCACGAACAATACTCGCGCTGGGCGTCGCTTCACCTCAGACATCGGCTGTTCCGCACGCTCAATCAGTTTTTCCCTGATCGCTTGGTGGCTCAGCACATTGTATCCCAGGAGCTGCTCCAGCCGCTTAGCGCTGTCCCGGTACGACGGTCCTTGGCTGGCGAATGCGATGGCTGTCTCTTCCAAATGCGGACTGACTTTCCCGCGCCCTTCGAATTGCAACAGCTGATCCAGCAGATACACGTGTTTGCCGCTTCTACGGTCACAGTACAATCTCCGCTTAAAGCGCACATTCCCGAACACTGTGTTGACGCTTGTTTCACGCTCGTCCTTTACTCGATAACGCTCTCGGTCCCGTTGCTCCAAGATCTGCTGATCCAGCGCCTCCAGCACCTGCTTCATCGCACGAGCGAATTCCTCCTGCATTTTCCGAAATATCCATTGCTCAATCTCTTTCATTGTCGGCATTGTTGTGGTAATGTTGCTCACAGGAGCTTCCTCCTTCTTGGTGTGTTGTGGACAAACATCACTTTACCAAGGGAGAAGCTCTTTTTCTATGTCCGCTTTTTCCAATTCCTACACCCACGAAGATTTTACACTAACCCCATTATACTTGAATCAATCGGATTTATCATATCGAGAAAAAAATAGGTATATTCACTTGAAGATTAGCCCTGACGTTCATCTTCATTCAGAATATGATTTTATTGTATTACGTTATAGGAGCTCGGAATTAAGCAGTCGTTCTGAGTCCGAATGAGGGGTGAATGAGGCAGAAATGTCGATGAAGCGGCGCCTATGAAAGCTGTTTTCAAGAATGTGCATGCCAAAGAACCCTCAAAAGGGCATTTTTTAAAAAATGCTATGAAGTCCTTTGGCGTTAAGCTGCCGCCAAGCCTTCCAGCCATTGCTCGACAGAGACGAGCTGCTTCTGCTTCTTCGCTTCTTCCAGCCACGCGTCGGCATGCTGGCACATGGCGATCAAGTACACGCGAATGTTCCAGTGGCGGGAACTGCGCCCGCGCGAAGCTTCCAGGTTGTAATCGACTTTCTGGCGCTTGATGCAACGCTCCACTCCGGTTCGCAGCGCGTAACGCTTTCTCCATTCCTTGCTGTCACGGCGGATGCGCGGGAACAGGCGCGGGTTATCCGCGGTGGATGTGTAGAACGTTCTTCCATAATCGGAAGGCGAGCAGGGAGTCGGGCATTCCCATTTGCCGACTTTGGCGGGACAGCGCCATTTGATGCGCTGTCGCCCGGAACACTTGCCCCAGCAGACCATCTTGCGTCCAATGGGGCAGACAGGAACGCCATCGGAGCCAATTTTCATTTCATTGTATACCGTATGCCCGGAACGCCTGAGATTCAGGTCGATGATGGCGGAAACATCATCGTGTTCCAGCATGGTATAGATCGGGAGGGCGTCGTGGGCCGAATCCAGGAGCGCCTCTCCCACCTTCCAGTCCGAGTACCAGTGACGCAGCTCGCGGTAGCCGCAGATCCATGACACCGAGTCATGTTGGCTGGCGCGAAACAATCGCGGGTACACGGGCAAATTGTAAGGACTGTCGGCTGCGGTGAACATGTAGAGCGTACGCCCGTAGTAATATTTCTCGCGATAGCTGTCCCAGCCCCAATCGGCATCCGGATCGGAAAATTGCCGTTTGCAGGAACATTTCCAGTTGCCCGACTGGCGGCAATCGCAAAGGAACTTGCCGTAGGATCGCGCGCCGGTTTCAACCGGAGATCCGTCGCCGATGACGCGGAAAGCGCTCGTATCGCCAAGCAATCCTTTTGCCGCAGAAGGCAGGACAAACAGGGATTGGAACAACTGTTGCAGCAGGTCGTGCGTCCTTGGGGGCGTAGTGGATCTTGCCCTCGCGCAGGATGCGGGAGACGAGTTTCTCCGTAATCTTGGGGTTTTTGGGCTCTTGCTTTTCGTTCTTTTTGCCCTTCTTCCGCGGCTTCTTCAAGCGGCGTTTGACGCGCCCGGTCTTATGCGGAGTGGATGCCCGCCAAAGCCGGGGGAAAAAGTCGTAGAACGTTCCGACACCCGGCGTCTCACCGGGTTTAAAGCCGCAGACAATGGCATAGACCGGCGTCGTTCGCAGCGCGACGACTCCGTCATCGACACTGAGCCCGAGCTTGGTGAAGAGCAACATGCAGCGGAGCATGTCGGCGGGATCGTGGGGCTTGCGGCCTCTGGGATTGGAGGAGTAAGCCGAACGCATCAAGGAAGCGGTGGCGGACAGATCGATCGGCGTGATCCAGAAGATCAAGTCGCGATAGAAGTGTTGCAAGAACAACATGGCTTCCGGGGTGTCGAACTCCTTGCGCAGTTGATCGCTTACGAAGGTCAAGTAGTCCTGGTGAGAACGAGAAACGATTTTCACACAATCACCCAATTTTCTAGAGATAGGCAGTAAAAAAATGCCTTCTCGGCGATTGTTGGGGAGTTTCGAAAATGTCAAGAGGAAAGTTTGTTCGCATCCCTATTTTGGGGGTGAAACAATAAAGGACCCTGGCCAGAAAGCTAGAGTCCACAACGGAAATGAATTTCCGAGAAGCTTAACATTTTATGAGGAGGTTTGTTATCATGGCACTACAACTTATGAAGTTACTTGTTACGGCAACAACGACAGTTGAAACGGTTCCATCGCCACAAAAGTTTTTCTATGTAACAACTGGTGAAACCGCGGCGGGTGCAACATTGACGATTGATACTGCCGATTTTTTCGATGATACCGGGGCAGCAGCAACTGATCTTCCTGCATTGGCGACAAACAATAGTATGTATAATGTTTACATTAACGGTGTGTTGCAAATGCAGGGGATTTCAACCTATACTCCCGGAGCCACTACAGTAGGTTCACTGGTGATTAATGTACCCGCAGGAGGAGAACCTATTTTGGCGGGTTCGCCGATTGTATTAGAAGTAATAAATTATGTTCCAACTTCTACGACCACGGTAAACACGTGATCTAATTAATAGATGAGAAAAAACGATAGTGAAGTTCGGAAAGTCCGGAGTCATTCCCGGACTTTTTTGCGTTTGGCAGCGCATCGTGCTAACTGGTGGGAAGAATTGGCTGACGGAGTCGGATAACTTTGTAACTCAACTTTCGGTGCGACCAAGCCTAGGTTGTGAAGTTTAGCAGGTGGAAATCCTGCTTGGAAAGGCTAAAGCCAAGCCACCAATAGCGAGTCTTGAGCGACTGGAAGTAATTTCAGGCGCTAAGCGTAGACAGTCAGGTAGTAGGCCTGAAAGTGATGGAGCCTCGAAAAGAGTAAACCGGAGAGGTCGACGTTTTCGAAAGTACGGAAGACAACACTCATTTCTGCGTCAATGGCAAGGAGGAATGAGCTCTCCCGGGGTCGAAGAGCCAGGCATGCTATACAATGACTTCACAGCAACTTGGGAGGCCCTGCCCATTCTTCGGAAAGGAAGTATGACAAACAACCGATCACAAGGGAGGATGTCAAATGATGGACAGGGAGTCGGATCACTGCGTAGTACCGATGAAACCGAGTAATGTCGGCAGAGGGAAGGCAGGGACATATCACCGCTCTTGCTACGGACACATTTTCTACACACAGGGGTAGGCCAAAAGTGCAAACAAAACTAGCGAGAATAGCAGAGATTGCAAAAGAAAATCCAAAAGAGCAATTCACATCGCTGTATCACCTCTTGAACGAGGAGCTGCTGACACAATGCCATCGAGAACTGGATGGCAATAAGGCGACAGGCATCGATCAGGTCACGAAAACAGCGTACGAGGAAAACCTGGAATCAAACATTAGAGATTTGGTAGAGCGGCTAAAAAGGAAAAGTTACCGGCCACAACCCGTAAGAAGAACATACATACCCAAGGATGAAAAGAGCAAGAGGCCGCTCGGCATCCCTTCTTACGAGGACAAAATCGTGCAACTGGGACTGAACAAGATTTTACAGGCCATCTACGAACAGGACTTTCTGGACCTATCCTACGGTTTCCGACCGGGAAGAAGCTGTCATGACGCGCTGAAAGCACTGAATCGCATCATCGAGTATGGAAAAACCAGCTATATTGTGGACGCCGACATCCGCAGCTTCTTCACGAATGTCAATCACGAATGGCTCATGAAATTCCTTGGAGTGAGAATAGCAGACCCCAATATTCAAAGACTAATCTGGCGTTTTCTGAAAGCCGGGGTGATGGAACAGGGCACGTGGGAGCCGACGGAAACCGGTACTCCTCAAGGGTCCCTGATTTCGCCGATACTTGCAAACCTCTACCTGCATTACGCTCTCGATTTATGGTTCGAGATTGCAGTAAAAAGAGCGTGCCGTGGCGACGCGAATATGATCAGATACGCCGATGATTACGTGTGCTGTTTTCGATACAAGGACGATGCAGAGCGATTCTATGCGGCACTAATCAAGCGTCTGGCCAAATTCGACCTGCAAATTGCAGAAGAGAAAACGAAAATCCTGGAATTTGGACGCTTCGCCGCAGAAAACCGGAAGCGAAAAGGAATGGGAAAGCCCAAGACGTTTGATTTCTTAGGGTTTACTCACTACTGCAGCAAAAGCAGCAAGGGCAAATTCAGAGTAAAGAGGAAAACAAGCGGAAAGAAGTTTAAGGCAAAAGTGAAAGCATTCAAAGAATGGCTGAAAACAGAACGCCATCAAGACGTGAAGGAGATAATGAAAACAATACGGGCAAAGCTGATCGGACATTATCGCTATTATGGAATAACCGACAATAGCCGAATGCTGTCCGTATACAAATTTCAGATTACCAAAGTGTTGTTTAAATGGCTAAATCGCAGAAGCCAAAAAAGAAGCTTCACGTATGACAAATTCAATCTCTTTCTGAAACGTAACCCTTTACCTGAACCCAAAATTTATGTGAATATCTATGGATGATTATTGCAACTCTGTAAAGGATGATATGAGGAGCCGTATGCCTTAATTGGGCACGTACGGATCTGTGAGGGGCGTGAGCCGTGAGGCTCACGTCTACTCGACCAGAGAGAAAATGGCGCTAATTCCTTGGGATGATGGGGTTTAGCTCGTTTGGTTCCAGGCTTGACGAAATGAAAAACACCTCTCTGTTTGGTATAATTGGAATTGCCAAGATCCCAAAACCGAACAGAAAAGGTGTTTCCTACATGATAAATCAAACGACGCCATTCGATCAACTCCCTCAAGAGATCAAACCTGCTTTTCAGGAACTGAAAGTTCTCAAACACTTGAATGCCGCGGGGTTCAGGAAGAAATTCGGATTTACCTGCGCCTGGTTGTTTCGCCTTGTCTTTGTCCTGATGTTCCATCAGAAGAACGGGTTTCGTCTGCTGGAAAGCAACAAAGGCGAGACGTTCCCCGGCAAAGATGCGGTGTATCGTTTCTTGAATCACGGCGGCTACGCATGGCGGCGGTTTTTGCTGTCGCTCAGCAGCGAAACGATCGCAAGAATCGAACCGCTGACCTCGTCAAACCGGGAGACCGCCTTGATTTTCGACGATTCCATGTACGCGCGCAACCGGAGCAAGGCCGTCGAGATGCTGGCGCGCTTCAAGGATCATGCGACCGGTGCTTTCTACAAAGGCTTCGATGGGCTGGTCGGACGGCCATTCGTTTGTCCCGATGGACTTTGCGCTGCTGAGTTCGGCGAAGTCCGGCATCAACGGCATGGTGGACGGGATCGGCAAGCGAAGCCATGGCTACAAGCGGCGGCTAGAAGCGTTTTGTACGGCTCCGCAGGTCATCGCGGCCATGCTGGATCGTGCGCTTGAGGCCGGCGTTTCGGCATCGTACGCCCTGATGGACAGTTGGTTTACACATGCGCCGCTCATTCAGGCAATCATCCGTCGCGGACTGCACGTGATCGGCATGGTCAAGAACGATAACAAGCGCTATCTCGTGAACGGGAAGCGGCTCAGCCTGAAGGAACTGTATGCCGCTTCCCCGCGTGTCGAAGGGAAGAACCGCAACATCCTTCGTCTCATCCGAACCTCGCTCGCCCCGGGAATCCCGGTGGTGGTCGTGTTTGTCCGCCATCGTTCCAGGAAAAACGAATGGCTTGCCCTGCTTTCGACTGACCTTGGGCTGACGGCCCAGGACATCATCCGGATCTATCGGATGCGATGGGACATCGAGGTTTTCTTCAAGTGCGCCAAGTCGCTGCTGCGCCTGCAAAACGAGTTTCAGGGCCGTTCGTATGATATGCTCGTAAACCATACGACCATTGTGTTTTCGCGCTATATCCTGCTGGCCTGGCAGCATCGGCAAAGCACGGACGTGCGTTCGCTCGGCGGCCTGTTTTATTTGCTTTGTGACGAAATCGGCGCGGTGGACTGGGTCGCAGCGTTACAGCAATTGGTCGATTTGATCCATGAAGTCGCTGCAAAAGCAGGCAAAAAGCTTTCGGCGTTTATTCAGCGTCAACTCAAGGAGTGGATTGCTGCTCTGCCCAATGACATCAAGGCTTATCTGCCTATTTCATGCTGCGAAAGTTGAGTCATAAACATATAAATCTTTTCTCGGGGTTTCTGAAATGCGCTGATTGTGGTCATGGTATGGTTGCTCTTAACAAGGAGGGCAAACATAAGTCCTACATCTGTGGGACTTATAGGAGAGTCGGTAAAATTGCCTGTTCAACGCACTACATCTTGGATCGTACTCTTGTGCCTGCAATTAAAGCCCATCTTACTGTGCTTCGATAAAAGTTATCAAGCGCAATCGCGGCGTTTGATGCTAAACTGAAAGATCGCGTTGAACGAGAAGATAATTTTGAGGTATCCTTAAAGAGGTTAAATAAAGAACTTCAGCAACTTTCAGATGAACTCAAAGTTACATTGTCGCAAAAAATTAAGGACATTGCCAAAAATCCTGACATGGCGGATATTATCTCTGAAACCTACGCTGAGCTAGAAGCTGAAAAACGCCAACATATTAATACTGTTTCAAAGCAGATTGAGGAATTGACCGCTGTTAGAGAGAAGTCGAGTATGTTCAAGGAAGGCGCAAGAACGGATGATATCATAGCAAAGGATACACTAAATCGTAAAGACCTTGAGATCCTTATTGACAAAATAATCGTCAGTAAAGATGGGGAACCTACAATATACTTGAAAGCCAATATTGAGCAATTACTTAATTACGATGGAGGTGATGATCCAGATGGTTCCGGTGGCGGGAACAACAAAGCCACCGTTACCTACAAGGCAGGGGCTGTGACGAAATCATTCGTATCAATTGTAGCTATGGAGAATAAAGCGGGGCATTCTGCTTCGGTAATGTCAATAAATGGTGGTTTTCACCCCTCAAAAGAACCATTTAGCACTACAAAGCAGGCGCTTACGGCATCCAGGGACTGGCCGCCGGATTCGTGGAAAGAATCGAAGGCTGTTACTTCAATGTCGTCGGTCTGCCGCTTTCGCTGCTTGGCGACCTGCTGGCCGAATTCGGTGTGGAGACCATTTGACGTCAAGCTGCGGCCGGTTCGGCATTGACGGAGGGTGCAGCCCAAGGAGGATTTGAATCACATGGACTCACGTGTCATTCTGCTGCGCGACGTCCCCAAGGAAGACCGGCCGAGAGAGCGCATGATGATCGATGGGGCGGAAGCGCTGAGCGATGCGGAACTGCTTGCGATATTGCTGAGGACCGGAACGCGCAATGAATCCGCCATCAATCTCGCAAACCGGATTTTGCGCGAATGCGGGGGCTTAAGGCAGCTGGTCGACATGAGCATCGCCGAGTTGACCAACATCCACGGCGTCGGTCCGGCCAAGGCCGTGCAGCTCAGGGCAGGCATCGAGCTTGGCCGCAGGCTGGCGCGCAGGGCCGCATCCGACCGGCCGGCGATCCGGAAGCCGGAAGACGCGGCGAAGCTGGTGATGGAAGATCTCCGCTCCGAGCTCAAGGAACATTTCGTCTGCCTTTTTCTGAACACGAAGAACCAGGTCCTCGCGCGCGAGACGCTTTCCGTCGGCACGCTCAACGCGTCGCTCGTCCATCCGCGCGAAGTGTTCCGGGCCGCGATCAAGCGGGGCAGCGCGTCGATCATCTGCCTGCACAATCACCCGAGCGGCGATCCGACGCCGAGCCCCGAGGACATTGCGCTGACCAGGCGCCTGCACGAAGCGGGGGCGCTGATCGGCATCGACGTGCTGGACCATATCGTCATCGGCGACGGACGGTTCGTCAGTTTGAAGGAGCAAGGATACCTGTAATATAATGAGAAGGATTGTCTGACGACAGAAGGGAGCAAGACGATGTTCGGAACGAAAGATCTGGGCATTGACCTGGGAACAGCCAACACTCTGGTCTATGCCCGCGGCAAAGGCATTGTCGTCAGGGAACCTTCCGTGGTCGCCCTGCGCACCGATACGAAGACGATCGAAGCGGTCGGCGAACAGGCGAAACGGATGATCGGTCGGACGCCGGGCAACATCCGGGCGGTCCGGCCGATGAAAGACGGGGTTATCGCCGACTTTGACACCACCGCGACGATGATCAAATATTTCATCCGCCAGGCGCAGAAGAAGCGCTCGATCTTCTCGCGCAATCCGAATGTCATGGTCTGTGTGCCTTCGGGCATTACGGCCGTCGAGAAACGCGCCGTCGAAGACGCGACGCGGCAGGCGGGCGCGCGCGAAGCCTATACGATCGAGGAGCCGTTCGCCGCGGCGATCGGCGCCGATCTTCCGGTATGGGAGCCGACGGGGAGCATGGTCGTCGACATCGGCGGCGGCACGACGGAAGTCGCGGTTATTTCGCTCGGCGGCATTGTGACGAGCCGCTCGATCCGGGTCGCCGGCGACGAGATGGACGAAGCGATCATTCAGTATATCAAGCGGACTTACAATCTGCTGATCGGCGAGCGGACGGCGGAGCAGCTCAAGCTGGACATTGGCTCGGCGCTGCCGCTTGATCATGAGCAATCGGTCGAGATCCGCGGACGCGATCTCGTTACCGGGCTGCCGAAGACAATTCCGATCTCGTCCAATGAAATTACCGAGGCCCTCACGGATACGGTCGGTTCCATCGTCGATGCGGTGAAAGTAACGCTTGAGCGGTGCCCGCCCGAGCTGTCGGCCGACATCATGGACCGCGGCATCGTGCTTACGGGCGGCGGCGGTCTGCTGCGCAATCTGGACAAGCTGCTGGCGCGCGAGACCGGCATGCCGGTCATCGTGGCCGAGAACGCGCTCGATTGCGTGGCGGTCGGAACCGGACGCGCGCTGGAGAACATCCATTTGTTCAAATCCCGCGGCTCGGCGGTGGCGCGTTCCAGCCGTTAACGACGGCCAACCGGACGAGAACCGGATACACGGATGGGGCGGGTGAGCGAACTGTTTCGCATATTTCGCAACAAAAAGCTGTTCGTTCTCTTGATCGTCCTGATTGTGTTCGCCGCGATCATGGGATTCTCGCTCGGACAGCGGGATAAATTGACATGGCCCGAAAATTTTGTCGGCGATACGGTCACCTTTGTGCAGCAATGGTTCTACAAGCCCGCCGGTTACCTGGCGGGCTTGTTTGAAGACATTCGCAAGATGCGCGAAATTTACCGGGAGAACGAGGAACTGCGCACGACCGTCGCACGGTATGCCCGGGACCGGGTGACATACAACCGGATCGAACTGGAGAATGAAAGGCTCAAAGAAGCGTTGGAGTTCAAAGAACGCCAGAAGCGGATGTTCGACTATGAATATGTGATTGCGCAGGTCGTGGCCGTCAGCCAGGACCCGCTCAATCCGACGTTCAAAATCAATCTGGGGTCGACCGACGGCATCAGGCCGGACATGGCGGTCGTCACGACGGACGGTCTGGTCGGGCTTGTGAGCCGCGTGTTCCCGCTCTATTCAACGGTGATGCCGATCACGCAGCTGGACAGCGAGTCCAGCGGGGCGCGGGCCATCTCCGCGACGGTCATGGAGCACAAGGAATCATTCGGCGTTATCGAAGATTATGATACGCAGCGGGGCATGCTGGTCATGAACCGGATCGCGGAGAACGATCCGCTCTCCAAGGACGACGTGGTCATCACATCCGGACTCGGCGGCGTCTACCCGTACGGGCTGGTCATCGGGACGGTGGAATCCCGGCAAGTGGGCGATTTCGGCCTGACACATACGGCGTATATCAAACCGGCTGCCGATTTCGACCGGCTCACCGAAGTGTTCGTCGTCGTGCCTCCGGATATCGAAGAGGCGGCACCATGAACAAGAAGCTGGTCATTCCGCTGATGGTGCTGCTGTTCATGCTGGAGACGACCGTCGTGCCGTGGCTCATTCCGGAGCCGATGTACGGACGGATCGCTCCGCATTTCGTTTTCGTCGCTGCGTTGTATGCCGGCTTGTACGCAGGCCGGCATCAGGCGTTGCTCCTTGGATTTTTCTTCGGCTTGGTGCAGGACATCGTGTTCTACGGCCACCTGCTCGGCGTCCACTCGCTCCTGATGGGCGTGATCGCCTATCTGACGGGCCTCTTGCTTGAAGGCAAGCGCATTCCGATGCTGACGGCGCTCGCCGTCATCGGTCTGGCCTGCTTCCTGTACGATGCGGCCGCATACGGCGTCTACCGCATTTTCCGTGTCACGCACGAAACGTTCGAATTCGTCCTGCTGCACTCCATCGCGCCGAGTCTGTTCCTGCAGATCGGATTTGCGCTCGCGGTGTACGTGCCCGCCCGCCGGCTTTTCGAAGCGAAGGCGAAGAAAAATGCGGATGAAGCAGAATAACGTCCGCCAGGCAGGATTTCGGGCTGTCGAAACCGAATCGTTTAAGGCAGCCCCTTTCGGGGAGGGAACGGCTTGACCGGCAAGCAACGAATCGTGATCAAAGGCGTGAAGGACGGCCTGGTGTTCCTGCTCGACGACCGCTGCGGGATGGACGAACTGCTGGCCGAGCTGAACGACAAGCTGGAACGGTCCCATCACAAGCTGCTCACGGGGCCGCTGGTGCACGTCAAGCTCAAGCTCGGCAGCCGGCGCATTTCGGAAGCGGACAAGGAGCGCCTGGTTGACGCCATCAGGCAACGAGGCAATCTGATCGTGCAATCGATCGAAGCGGATCCCGACCCTGCCGAACAACCGGCCGGCGCCGGCAACCTGCACGTCATGACCGGCGTCATCCGTTCGGGCCAGACGGTTGAACGGGACGGACATCTGCTGTTGCTCGGCGATGTCAACCCGGGCGGGTCGGTAAGCTGTACGGGCGACATTTTCATCATGGGCGCACTTCGGGGAACGGCGCACGCGGGCTGCCGGGGCAATACGGATGCCGTCATCGCGGCTTCCCTGATGCGGCCGACCCAGCTTCGCATCGCGGACTGCATCAGCCGGCCGCCGGAGGAATGGATGACGGATGACGCCCAGATGGAATTCGCATACCTGGAGGATGGCCGGATGAGGATCGACAAGATTTCCCGGCTGAGCCGCTTCCGTCAAGATCCGATCGTGTTCAAAGGAGTGTAAGGCATGGGAGAAGCGATAGTCGTAACTTCGGGGAAGGGCGGCGTCGGCAAAACGACGACATCGGCGAATCTGGGCACCGCGCTCGCGCTGCAGGGCAAGAAAGTGTGCATGGTGGACACGGACATCGGTCTGCGCAACCTCGATGTCGTGATGGGACTCGAGAACCGCATCATCTATGACATCATTGACGTCGCGGAGGGCAGGTGCCGGCTCGCGCAGGCGCTGGTCAAGGACAAGCGCTTCGACGAGCTGTACATGCTGCCGGCTGCCCAGACGAAAGACAAGCACGACATCTCGCCGGATCAGGTGAAGCAGATCATAGGTGACCTGAAGCGGGATTTCGACTATATCATCATCGACTGTCCGGCCGGCATCGAGCAAGGATTCCGCAACGCGGTGGCCGGCGCGGATGCTGCGATCATCGTGACGACGCCGGAGAACGCGGCCGTGCGCGACGCCGACAGGGTGATCGGGCTGCTTGAACAACACCGCATTCCTGCGCGGCTCATCATCAACCGCATCCGCGCGAACATGGTGAAATCCGGCGAGATGCTGGATGTCGACGAGATCGTCCAGGTGCTCGCCGTCGATCTGCTCGGCATCGTGCCGGATGACGAGAAAGTCATCAAGGCGGCGAACTCCGGCGAACCGACCGTCATGGACCCTTCATCCCGCGCCGCGATCGCCTATCGCAACATTGCGCGCCGCGTGCTCGGGGAGAAGGTGCCGCTCATGCAGCTGGACGACAAGACCGGGATGATGCAGCGATTCCGCAAGTTTTTCGGAATAGGATGAGTGCCGTGTGCTGAACAAGCTGAAGCGAATCGACTTTGGCATCATGCTCATATTGGGGCTGCTCATGGTCATCAGCGTCCTGGTTGTCCGGAGCGCGACATACGGCAACCCGATGTATCCCAATTATGACCTGAAGCAGCTCATTTTCTTTCTGGCCGGATTTGCCGTTGCGGTCTTCGCAACGCTGTTCGACTACCGGTTTTTCCTGAAATACTGGTATGTGCTCTACGGCTTCGGCGTTCTGCTGCTGGTGCTCGTCTATTTCTTCGGCGTAGAGATCAACGGCGCTCGGAGCTGGTTCAAGCTGGCGGACGGATTGCTGTTCCAGCCGGCCGAATTCATGAAAATCCTGCTGATCATGACGGTGGCGAGCATTCTCGCCCGCCGGGACGGCGATCCGCTCTCGTTCAAGTCCGATCTCCTGCCGGTCGCCGCGATCTCGCTGCTGCCGTTCGCGCTCGTCATGATTCAGCCTGACCTGGGCAACGCGATCATCTACATCGTCATCTTGCTCGGCATGCTCTGGATCGGCCGGGTCAAATATTGGCATGTGCTGACCGGCATTGCCCTGATGGTCGTCAGCCTCATCCTGTTCGTGGCAATGTTCAACACGTACAATGAGGAGATCGAACAATTCCTGAGCGACAAAGGAAAACATCACTGGTACGAGCGCATCAATACGTTCATCAATCCGGAGACGGCATCGGACGACGCGAAGCACCAGTCGGAGAAATCGCTGATCGCGATCGGCTCGGGCGGGCTCACCGGGGACGGGTACATGAAGGGCGACATGAAGAACCGGCGGTTTATTCCGTATCCGTATTCGGATTCGATCTTCGTCGTCATCGGAGAGGAGTTCGGGTTCCAGGGAGCCGCGCTGCTGCTGCTCCTGTACTTCCTGCTGATCTACCGTATGATCATGATCGCGTTCCAGTGCACCGATCTGAAAGGTTCATACATCATCGTCGGGATCGTGTCGATGTTCGTGTTCCAGATCTTCCAGAACATCGGCATGATGATCGGCCTGATGCCGATCACCGGCATCACACTGCCGTTCATCAGCTACGGCGGCACGTCGCTGCTCATCAACATGGTCTGCATCGGACTGGTGTTCAGCATCCGGGCGCATCAGCAGGATCCCGAACAGGCAACGTGAAGAAAATTGAACGGGCTGTTTACCCAAAGCCGCTTGCGGCTTCTGTGGGAAACAGCCCGTTTCGCGTTTCAGGCGAGCAAGCGGAGCGTAATCACGCCGCCGACCGTGAGCAGGATGCCGGCCGCCTCGCGCGGTGAGAACCGCTCGCGGACGACGATGCGGGTGTACAGCAGGATGAGCAGCACGTTCAACGCGACGATCGCCGAGACCAGTCCGGTGATGCCGGTCTCGAACGCCGTGACGATCAAGATCATGCCGACGGCGTTCGTCAGGCCGACAAGCATGCCGACGCCGAACGTGCGCCGTTCGGTCCATGCATTGGCTGGTGGTTCCGCACCCGCGGGACGGACGAGCGCATCCGCGGAGCGCCGCTTCCCGGCCCGGCGGGACAGGAGGAACAGCACGGTGCCCGTGCCGAACATGCAAGCGAGCACCGGGTACAGGTCGGCGCCAAGCATCGTCGACCATTTGCTGGACAGGTCGTTGAAGCCGAAAAACAGCATCGTCACGAGCCCCCATTTCGCGCTGTTCCAATGGGCGAGCGTGAAGTCCCGCGCATACCGGATCAGCACGACGCCGGCGACGATCAGCAGAAACGCCGCTGACTGTCCGAAGTTCAGCCGCTCGCCCCAGAGCAGCCACGCGACGAGCACCACAACGACCGGAGGCAGCGCGGACAGGACGGCGACGATCGACGGCTTCCCGGCGGCAAACCCCCGGTACATGGCCATGTTCGCCACATACGAGCACACCCCCATCTGAATGCCGACGGCCGTTTCGATCTCCCATGCCTGCCCATTCAGGAAGGCAAGCGTGAGGGAGATCAGAAATCCGGTAAAGAAAACGCCTGACAGCAGGACGTTCCGGTCAAGCGGAAGCGGCGAGAGCCGCTGGTACAAAATGCCGCGCAGACCGAATGCCACGGCGGAACAAGCCGCATACACAAGCCACATTTCCGAACAGTCCTCCTCGACCGCGAGCGGCCGCAAGCCGCGATGTTCAATCACACCTTACTATATCACCGGTCCGAACGGCTGTCTGCCGTATTTTCAAAGACGGCATATTCGCTTGCTCCCGCTCATAACGTGGTAGTGAACAAGCCTGCCGGGCATCGGAACCGGCCGGATGATGCGCATCGGGGAGGAATCGTCATGGCAAGGGTCAGCGGCGTCAAGCGCCGAAGAGCGGAACGGATACGCGCCATTCTGGAAGCGAATCAAAGCGAAACGGATGCGGACGGCATCCGGCCAGCATCGGTGAATCCGGACGGCATTCCCGTGACCGGGGGCGTCACAGGCGACCGCGTCTCCGTGCACGGGAGCGTCTCCGGCGGCCGCGCCTCGGCGCCGCGCCCGGCGGCTCTGCCGCAAGACCGCGCGGAACGCGATCCGGAGACGGAATGGAAGCAGCGCTCCCGCGAATGGCTGGCTGCGTCGGGACGGGGCCGCGCACCCGGTCTGATCGACGGGGAGGAACCGCGGCAGCGCGGCGGAATGATCCGCAGCCTTATGGTGAGACTTGCGGTTGCGGCTGTGCTGTTTGCGGCGGTATGGGGACTGTTCCGGCTGGACGAGCCCTGGGCTTCGGCGCCGCAGCGGCTGATCGCGCGGGCGCTGACGGAGGATATGGATACGCGGGCCGCGGCGGAATGGTACCAGAGAACGTTCACCGGGTCGCCTGCCTTTATTCCCATTTTCGGACAGGAGGGTGAGCGGACGGAGGTCGGCCCCGGCCTTCCTGTCGCCGCGCCCGTGGCGTCGGGCGAGATCGTCCGCTCGTTCGCGGAGACGCTTGCCGGCATCGAGATCGCGGGTAAGCCCGGATCGATCGTGACGGCGGCGGAGACCGGCCGGGTGACCCATGTGACGGGCGGCGAGAACGAAGGCTACAGCGTCGTCATCCGGCACGCCGGCAAACGGATGACCGTCTACGGCCGGATGAAATCGGTCTTCGTCGCGCCGGACGACTGGGTGGAAGCGGGCGACCGGATCGGCGTGCTGCCGGAGACGGAGGACGGATCGCGGAGTCTGCTCTACTTCGCCGTGCGGGTCGACGGCAAATATGTCGACCCCGCGGACGTGGTTCCGCTTGATTAGGTGCTTCGGCATCCGGTGGACCTTCCATCCGCTGTTCGTCTTCGTCATGCTCGCCTCCGCGGCCACCGGATACATCAGAGAACTGGCCGTCCTGTTCACGATCGTCATCGTCCATGAACTCGGCCACGTGATGGCGATGCGGGCCTTCGGCTGGCGCGTCCGGGAGATCCGTCTTCTCCCGTTCGGGGGAGCGGCCGAGACGGAGGAAGCGGGCTCCGTCCCGGCGGCAGAGGAAGCGGTCGTGGCGGCCGCCGGTCCGCTCCAGAATGTCTGGATGGGGACGGCGGCGCTGCTCTGCACGCGGTTCGAAGGCATCGATCCCGGATGGGCGATATACATCGCGCACGCGAACGCGATCATCGCTTTGTTCAATCTGCTGCCGATTCAGCCGCTCGACGGCGGCCGGCTGCTGTCGGCATGGATGACCGCCAGGATGCCCTACCAGTCCGCGCTGAAATGGAGCGTGCGGATCGGACTCGCGCTCAGCCTGGCGATGGTAGCCGTGGCGTGCATCCCGTTGTTCGGCGGCGTGCAGCTCAACCTGCTGCTCGTCGGATTGTTCCTGCTTGCTTCGAATTGGCGGATGATGCGGGATATTCCCTACCTGTTCATGCGTTTTCTGGTCAGGCGCGAAGCGGACTCGGCCAGGGACAGGGCGAAGGGGACGCTTGCGCTGCCGATTGTCGTACAGCCGGCCTGCCGGGTGGGGGACATTCTGCGCCTTTTTCGCAAGGGGCGGTATCATCTCGTCTATGTTTTGGGCGAAGGCGGACGCATCGAGGGCGTCGTGCCGGAGGAGCGTGTGATCGGGACCTATTTCTGTTCCGGCGGACAAAATCGTGCAGTTTCCGAGCTTTTCGGGTAAAATGGAACGGCAGGGTGCAAACATTTACGTTCCGGGCAGGTGATGATGCAGATGAAAGAGATCCTGGTCCACGTCGGCCGCCAGACGATCGAGACGGCGGTCATGGCGGACGGTCGGCTGATCGAGTACGACATCGAGGAAGCCGCGGGAGGCAAGCTGGCCGGGAACCTGTACCTCGGCCGGGTCGAGAACGTACTCCCCGGCATGCAGGCGGCTTTTGTCAATATCGGCCTGGCCCGGAACGCTTTTCTGTATATCGACGACGTGCTGCATCCGCACCTGGAACGTCAGCCGAAGATGAAGCCGTCCATTGCGGAGCTGCTTCGCCCGGGACAGGAGCTGATCGTCCAGATCGCCAAGGAGCCGCACGGCGGCAAGGGCGCCCGCGTGACGACGCATTACACGCTGCCCGGACGGTATTTGGTTTATATGCCCCATGCGGACTACGTCGCCGTGTCCAAGAAAGTGGCGGACGACCGGGAGCGGGACAGGCTCAAGGAAGCCGGCGAACGCATCCGCCAGGGCGAAGAAGGCATCATTTTGCGGACGGCGGCCGAAGGGGAATCTTATGAACGGCTGCGCGAAGACGTTGAATTCCTGCGCGGGCTCTGGCGGGAGATTGAAGTGAAGGCGTCAGCGGCGGCCGCGCCTTGCGAATTGCACCGCGATGCCGGCCTGATGTACCGGCTCGTCCGCGACATGCTGGACGCCGGAACGGACCGCATCTGGATCGACAACGCGGCCGCACTCGAGGAAATGCGGGCGTTGATCGGGAGCATGGCGCCCGCGAAGCTGGAATGCGTCAGTCTGTACGGTTCGCGGGAGAAAGGATTGTTCGAACAGCACGGCGTGCGGGTTCAGCTGGAGCAGGCCTACGGACGGGAAATCCGGCTCCCGAGCGGCGGATCGCTCGTGTGGGACCAGACGGAGGCGCTCACGGTCATCGACGTGAACACCGGGCGCTACGTCGGCACGACGGATCTGGAAGACACGGTGTTTGCGACGAATATCGAGGCGGCCGAAGAAATCGCCAGGCTGCTCAGACTGCGCGATACAGGCGGCATCATTCTGATCGACTTCATCGACATGGGGGATGAACGGCACCGGACGCAGGTCGCGGAGCGGCTCGAAATGCTGGCGCGGCAGGACCGGACGGCCTGTCACGTGCTCGGCTGGACCCGGCTCGGGCTGATGGAAATGACGCGCAAGAAGGTGCGCCGGGACGCGACGCTCCGGTTGTATGAGCCTTGCGCCGCGTGCGGCGGCCGGGGCGTGGTCTACGCCGGCGCCGGTCGCATGCGGGACGGTGGCTGACGGACGTCAAAGTCCCGGATGACGGATAAGTGAAGCGATTGAAATCGGCGGAAATGGCGAGAATAAGCGAAGCATTTTCTTCTGTTTCGGAGGGTTTGCCCCGACTTTCCGGATTGGAGGAAAAATCTTCGCTTGTTTGCTTCGGTCACGGTCTGGCCGCAGCACGGTCGACATCGCCGCCGGCCGCCTGCACCGCCGGGCAATTACATCCCTGTTGAACTGCGGCCGAAAGTATGCTAGAATCACTTCATGTGTGTCCTTCCTGCGACACACCGGCTACAACCGCTCGGAACGGGCTGGCAAGCGCGCCCGCGGATGCGGACGCCGCCTGGTTCAGGCGAGTCTTAGATCAGGGAGGTGCAGGAAATCCATGTACGCGATCATCGAAACTGGCGGCAAGCAATACAAGGTGCAAGAAGGCGACGTCATCTACGTTGAGAAGCTGGACGCGAATGAAGGCGACAGCATCACGTTCGACCGCGTTCTCGCCGTATCCAAGGATGGCGGTTTCGTAACGGGCACGCCCGTCGTCGCCGGCGCCAAGGTGACGGGAACCGTCGAGAAGCACGGCAAGGGACGCAAGATCATCGTCTTCAAGTACAAGCCGAAGAAGAACTACCGCCGCAAGCAAGGCCATCGCCAGCCGTACACGAAAGTGACGATCGGCAAGATCGAGGCGTAAGACCAAAGCCATGATTACGATCACGATCGTCCGGAGACCGTCCGACCGGCGGATTGTCTCGTTCGCGGCCGAAGGCCACGCGAACTACGCGAAACGCGGCGAGGATATCGTGTGCGCCGGCGTGTCCGCCGTGACGGTCGGCACCGTCAACGCCATCGAGACGCTGACGGGAATCCGGCTTCCGTATTCGATGCGGAACGGATGGCTTCAATCGGCGATCCCGGAGACGGGAACGCCAGCCGCTGACGACAAGGTTCAGCTTCTGCTCGAATCCATGGTCGTCATGCTGGATACGATTCAACAATCATACGGCAAATATGTCGTTGTTCGGGAAACCTGTGAAGAAGGAGGGAAACAACATGATTAGACTCGATCTTCAGCTGTTCGCCTCCAAGAAGGGCGTAGGCTCGACGAAGAACGGCCGCGACAGCGAATCGAAACGACTCGGCGTGAAGCGTGCCGACGGCCAAACGGTCAAAGCCGGCAACATCCTGGTGCGTCAGCGCGGCACGAAAATCCACCCGGGCCGCAACGTAGGCATCGGCAAGGACGACACGCTGTACGCCAAAATCGAAGGCGTCGTGAAGTTCGAACGCTGGGGCCGCGATCGGAAGAGAGTCAGCGTATATCCGGTGGAAGTTGCGCCTGTGGCGGCGGCAGCAGAGTAATGTACAATCCCGGTCTGGCGACAGGCCGGGATTTTTGTTAACGGGAAGAAGAACTTGCATTTGAACGGTTTACCGCAAAACGGATGCGTCGGCAGGACGAGGCGGCGCGGGACGTTTTGCTTGAAAGACTTGAAAGATAAGAACGTATAAGTATCGGGCTTATACCGGCTTATCTTTCGACGCAATCGGACATGCCGCTGGGATAAGGCGGCATGAACCGTTTTACTTGTGCCGGGAGAGAGGACGGTCACATGAATCGCTATCGCATGGCGAAGATTTACGGCGCGGCATCCGTCGTGCTGCCCGCGGCTGCCGTATGGATCTGGCGGACGGAATGGTGGGCGCATCTCGTATTCATCCTGTGGGTTGCCGCGGCTGCGCTGTTCTGGGTGCTGATCGACCGGAAAGAACGGGAGACGGGTCATGAGCGGATGATGCGGACGCTGCAGTGGACGGCCATCCGCACGCTCAATCATCACCGCCACGATTGGATGAATGACTTGCAAGTCTTGTACGGCTACATCCGGATGAACAAACCGGATAAGACCGTGGAATGCGTGGAGAAAATAAGACAGCGCATGCAAGAGGAAAGCCGGATCGCCAAGCTCGGGGTTCCTTCTCTCATCCTGTACGCGCAGTCGTTCAGGACGGCGCCCGGTCCGATCACGCTGCATCTTGAGCTTCCGGATGAACTCAACCTGGCCGAACTGCCGTTTGATGCGGAGGCCGCGGCCGCCGCACTGATCGATGTCATCAACGTTTACCGTTACGGTGCGAAACCCGGTGCGGAAGAGCCGGCGCAGCTCACCGTGCGGCTGGACCGGGAAGAAGCGGCCCTTAAGGCCGTGCTGAAGTTCGACGGCGAGTTCATCCAGACGAAAGATGCGCACGACAGAATTCGCCAGCGGCTGAAGCGATCGCCATTCCGTGCGGAACGGCTTGAGCCGGAGCTGACGGAAGTGATGCTGGCCGCCGATCTCGGGAGCTGAAAACGGAGGAAGACATGTTTGTCGACAAAGCGAAAATCTATGTAAAAGGCGGCGACGGCGGCGACGGCATCATCTCGTTCCGGCGCGAACTGCATGTGCCGGACGGCGGTCCGGCCGGCGGCGACGGCGGCAAAGGCGGAGACGTCATCTTCCGCGTGGACGAAGGGCTGCGCACGCTGGTCGATTTCCGCTATCAGAAACATTTCAAGGCCGCGCGCGGCGAGAAGGGCAAGCCCAAGGGCATGCACGGCGCCAATGCCGAGCCGCTGATCGTCCGCGTGCCGCCAGGAACGGTCATCGTAGATGATGATACGGGGGAGATCATTGCGGACCTCACCCGCCACGGCCAGGAAGTGGTCGTCGCCCGCGGCGGCCGCGGCGGCCGCGGCAACATCCGCTTCGCCACGCCGCGAAATCCCGCGCCGTACATTGCGGAGAAAGGCGAGGAAGGCGAGGAGCGGTGGGTTGTCCTCGAGCTCAAGGTAATGGCCGACGTCGGTCTGGTCGGCTATCCGAGCGTGGGCAAGTCGACGCTGCTGTCCGTCGTGTCGGCGGCGAAACCGAAGATCGGCGCTTATCACTTCACCACCCTGACGCCGAATCTCGGCGTCGTGTCAGTCGAGGAAGGGCGGAGTTTCGTTCTGGCCGACTTGCCGGGGTTGATCGAGGGGGCCGCCGAAGGCGTCGGCCTCGGACATGAGTTTCTGCGCCACGTCGAGCGGACGCGGGTCATTATCCACGTCGTCGACATCTCCGCCTCGGAAGGCCGCGATCCGTACGAGGACTGGAAGACGATCAACGCGGAGCTTGCGAAGTACAACGAGAAGCTGGCGCAGCGGCCGCAGATTATCGCGGCGAACAAGATGGACGTGCCGGGAGCGGAGGAGAACCTCGCCTCGTTCCGGGAGCGGATTGAAGCGGAACTGGGAGAGAACGCACCGGAGATCGTGCCGATTTCATCCCTGACGAAGCAGGGCGTGCGGGAACTGATGTTCAAAGCGGCGGAGCTGCTGGACAGCGTGCCGGAGACGGTGTCCGCCCAGGAGCTGAAGGAGACGGCGGACCGCGTCGTATACAAGTTCGAAGAGAAGGATGACGACGCGTTTGCGGTGCGCCGCGAGGATGACGGCACGTATGTCGTCGAAGGCGCCCGGATCGAACGGTACGTCAAGCGGATGAATATGAATTCCTACGATGCCGTCATGCGGTTCGGGCGCGTCATGCGCAACATGGGCGTGGACGCTGCGCTGCGCAAAGCCGGCTGCCAGGACGGCGATACGGTTCGGATCGGCGACTTTGTGTTCGAATTCTTCGAAGGCGCCGATTATGTCGAAGAATGAAGGAGCCGCCCGGCGGCTCTTTTTCTTTGGCAAAGTCCCGCTTCATGCATGGAGCCCCCGCCCCGCAGGATGTGCTGTCTTATTTTTCGCGGAAAACAGTCAAATCTCACTTGCGGGCGGCGTACCGATCCTGTATAATGTCCGCTATAGGTGAACATTTGTCTTCGCAGGGAGGACGTTTCATGGCGGAACGTTATTTTGTCGTTCGGGAGGATCTCCTGCCGGAGGCGATCGTCAAGACGTTCCGGGTGCTCGACATGCTGAAACGCGGCGAGGCGGAGACCGTTCACGAGGCGGTGGAGCGGGTCGGCCTGTCGCGCAGCGCGTTCTACAAATACAAGGACGGGGTTTATGCGCTCGACCAGATCGAGCGGGAGCGGATCGTCACGATTTCCATGGATCTGGAGCACCGTGCGGGCATTTTGTCGAAAGTGCTCGCTTACGTGGCGGAGTGCGAAGGCAACGTGCTGACCATTCACCAGAGCATCCCGCTGCAGGGACTGGCCAATGTCGTTATTTCCGTCGATATATCCGGCTTGTCCGCGCCGCTTCCGGTGCTGATCGACGGCATACGGAAGCAGGACGGCGTCCGGCGGGCGGCCGTCGCGGGACAGGGTTGACAAGAGAGATCATGGCAGTGGAGGAGAGACGTATGAAACCGGTAAAAGTGGGGCTGCTCGGACTCGGTACCGTCGGAACGGGCGTGGTGCGCATCGTCGAAGGTCACCGCGAAGACCTGATCGGGCAGGTCGGTTCGCCGATCGAAATCGCGCGGATTGCCGTCAGACAGCTCGACAAGCCGCGCGCCGTCGCGATCGAATCGGCGAAACTGACGGACGATCCGTGGGAAGTCGTGCGCGACCCCGAGATCGACGTCGTGGTGGAAGTGATGGGCGGCGTCGAGCCGACGAAGGCCTACATTCTCGAAGCGCTGAAGCTCGGCAAACACGTCGTCACCGCGAACAAGGACCTGATGGCGCTCTGCGGCTCCGAGATTCTGTCCACGGCGCGCGAGCACGGATGCGACGTCATGTATGAAGCGAGCGTCGCCGGCGGCATCCCGATCATCCGGACGCTGATCGAAGGGTTCTCGTCGGATCGGATCGACCGGATCATGGGGATCGTGAACGGCACGACCAACTACATTCTGACGAAGATGAGCCAGGAGGGGGCTTCCTACGAAGAGGTGCTCAAGGAAGCCCAGCAGCTCGGCTACGCCGAAGCCGACCCGACCTCGGATGTCGAAGGTCTCGACGCGGCGCGCAAGATGACGATCCTGGCGACGATCGGATTCCGGATGAACGTGGAGCTTTCGGACGTCGAGGTGCAAGGCATTTCGAAGGTGACGAAGGAAGACATCGCCTGCGCGAAGAAGCTCGGTTACGAGCTCAAGCTGATCGGCATCGCCGACCGGCAGGACGACCGGATCAGCGTCAGCGTGCAGCCGACGATGGTGAAGCGCGATCATCCGCTCGCGTCGGTCAGCGGTGTCTTCAACGCCGTCTTCGTGCGCGGCGAGGCGGTCGGCGAGACGATGTTCTACGGCGCCGGCGCGGGCGAGCTGCCGACGGCGACTTCGGTCGTGGCCGATCTGGTGGCCGTCGCGAAGAACCTGAAGCTCGGCGTGAACGGCAAGCAGTCCGCGGCCGTCTTCAAGGAGAAAATTTTGAAGTCCGAAGCGGAAGTGGCGTATAAAAATTTCCTGCTGCTCCGCGTCCAGGACCGCGCCGGCGTGCTTGCGCAGATCACGCAGGTGTTCGCCGAACACGAGGTCAGCCTGGAGTCGCTTCTGCAGCAGCCGACCGCCTCGGATCAGACGGCGGATCTCGTCATCATCACGCACGATGCCAGCCGGGCCGCCATGAGGCGCGTCCTGCAGGCGTTCGAATCGCTGGATGTCATCAAGCAGATCAAGAGCGTCTATCGGGTTGAAGGATAAAACTTGCAGCCCGAGTCAGGTCAATCCCATTTGCGCGAGAGGAGTCCATCATCCTGTTATGCTAGGTCAAGACAACCCGCACATGCCGGGCGGGAACTGCCCGTCGGAATCAGTCGGCGCTTCTGCAGCAGGTGAGCGATGATGCGCCGCGTACTGGCGAAGGTGCCGGCCAGCACCGCAAATCTCGGCCCCGGGTTCGACGCGCTCGGCATGGCGCTGTCGCTCTATTCCTGGATCGAAATGGCGGAGGCCGATGACGGCAAGGCCCGCCTCGAATTGTTCGGCAAGGAGCTCGCCGGCCTTCCCGCCGGCCGTGACAATCTGATCTACAAGGCAGCGCAGCTTGTGTACGCCGAAGCCGGCGTGCCGATGCCGGAACTGCATATCGCGGCATACACCGATATCCCGCTGGCGCGCGGCCTCGGCAGCAGCGCGGCTGCGATCGTCGGCGGACTTGCGGCGGCGAACGCGCTGATCGGCTCGCCGCTGCCCAAGACCCGGCTGCTGGAAATCGCATCGGATCTGGAAGGCCATCCCGACAACGTCGGCGCCTGCCTGTTCGGCGGCATCGTGGCCGCATCCTGGGACGGCAACCGGGCGAAGCATGTCCGGCTGGATCCTCCGCCGAATCTCGAAGTGCTCGTTGCGATTCCGTCGTTCCGTCTGCCGACCGAACGCGCGAGACACGCGCTGCCCGATTCGTACAGCCGCGGCGACGCCGTATTCAACATCGGCCGCAGCTCGCTGCTCGTGGCGGCGCTGGCCGCCGGCCGGCTCGATCTGCTCGGGTTCGCCATGCAAGACCGGCTGCATCAGCCGTACCGGGCCGCGCTCATCCCCGGCATGTCGAAGATTCTCGCCGAAGCGCCCGAGCACGGCGCGCTCGGCGCGGCGCTCAGCGGCGCGGGACCGACGATGCTCGCGTTCGTCGACAGCGAAAGCACGCGCAAGGCGGAGCTGGAGCGCTTTCTGCTCCGGACGTTTGCCGCGGAGAACATTGCGGCGGAGACGCTGTGGCTGAAGCCGGCGTCCGCCGGACCGGAAATCGTCGAACCCGGCGCGGACGCCGTCCGGGTGCCGCTCTTCGAACGGATCAAAGGAGAAGTACGCGCATGATCAAGGTTGCATTGCTCCCCGCGGGATCGACGTCGGACGAAGCCGCGCGGCATCTGTTTGGCGACACCCCCGTCGAATATCGCTATTATAGTGTGATCGCGGACGTCTTTCTCTCGACCGCGTCCGGCGAGACCGATTACAGCGTCATTCCGATCGAGAACACGATCGAAGGATCGGTAAGCCTTCATGCGGACTGGCTTGTCCACGAGGTCGATCTGCCGATCCAGGCGGAATGGGTTTATCCGTCCATCCAGAACCTGATCGGCCGCCTGGCCGAGACGGCCGGACCGGACGGCAGCCCGGATTTCTCGAAGATCACAAAGGTGTTCAGCCATCCGGTGGCGATGGCGCAGTGCATGAGGTTTCTGAGGGAATATCTGCCGCATGCCGAACGCGAGACCGTCGGCTCGACGACGGAAGGCATCCGGATCGTGAAGGAGAATCCGGGCAACGGCTGGGCCGCGATCGGCACGTTGGGCGGCGCCCGGCTGCACGGTCTGGACGTGCTGCGCGCGCAAGTGACGGATCACAACAACAATTACACCCGTTTTCTGCTCGTCGGCCGTGAGCCGTTCACGCTGCGGGAGTCGGACAGGGAGAGGACGAGCATCCTGGTCACGCTGCCGGAGGATTACCCGGGAGCGCTGCACCAGGTGCTGTCCGCGTTCGCCTGGAGGCGGATCAATCTGTCGCGCCTCGAGTCCCGGCCGACGAAGAAGAAGCTCGGCAGCTACTATTTCTTCATTGACGTGGAGATGTCGATGAACACCGTTCTGCTGCCTGCGGCCATCGCCGAGATCGAGGCGATCGGCTGCCAGGTTCGCATATTGGGCAGCTATCCCAGCTTCGCATGGGAGACGTGACCTGGCACGAAAGCAACGAACTCTTAGTGGAGGTGCAAACGCACGCATGGCACAGCAGTGGATTTACCTGAACGGCGACTTCGTCACGAAAGAAGACGCCAAAGTTTCGGTCTTCGATCACGGTTTCTTGTATGGCGATGGCATTTTCGAAGGGATCCGCATCTATGACGGCAACATTTTCCGCTGCAAGGAACACCTCGACCGGCTGTATGATTCGGCGAAATCGATCATGCTCGACATTCCGCTGACTTACCAGGAAATGCAGGACGCGCTCGTCGAAACGGTGCGGCGCAACGAGCTGCGTGACGGATACATCCGGCTCGTCGTTTCGCGCGGTCCCGGCAACCTGGGGCTCGATCCCCAGCGCTGCCCGAAAGCCTGGGTCATCATCATCGCCGAGCAGCTCGCGATCTATCCGGAGGAAGCGTACCGCAACGGGCTCGTGTCGATCTCCGTCTCGCCGCGGCGCAACATTCCGGATGCGCTCAATCCGAAGATCAAATCGCTCAACTATTTGAACAACATCCTCGTGAAGATCCAGGCGAACCTCGCGGGCGTCGGCGAGGCGATCATGCTGAACGCGCAAGGGTATGTCGCCGAAGGTTCGAGCGACAACATCTTCATCGTGAAGAAAGGCGTCGTCTACACGCCGCCGTGCTGGGTCGGCGCGCTTGAAGGCATTACGCGCGGCGCGATCATCGAGCTGTGCGGCAAGCTCGGCTACCCGCTGCGGGAAGAGCCGTTCACGCTGCATGACGTTTATACGGCCGACGAAGTGTTCTTCACCGGCACGGCGGCGGAAGTCATCGCCGTGCGCGAGGTCGACGGCCGCACGATCGGCGCCGGCAAGGCGGGCCCGATCACGACGCACCTGCTTGAGGAATTCCGCAAGATCGTTACGGTGGACGGCGTTCAAGTTTACAAGTGAAGCTTCAGATTGGCGGTCTGCTCCGTCGGATCCGGCTTTGGGCCGGACAGGCGTGGCAGATTTTTTTTGCCCTCGATTGGGGACACCCGCCCAGCGGATGCATAGGATGTTAACGACAGGCAGCGGGGACGCCTGCCCATTAGCCAATCGCCGCTGCGCATGAAGAACGTGACAGGAGGTCATACGGTTCGTGAAGATCTATACGGTCAAAAAAGGCGACACGTTGTCCGGTATTGCAGCCAAACACGGCGTGACGGTCCAGGATCTGCTGGAATACAACCCCGGCATCAAAAATCCGGATGTCATTGACGTCGGCATGAAGATCAAGATTCCGGCGAAGAAAGCGCCCGCTCCCGCCGGCAACTGGATGCATCAGCACAAGGTCGTCCAGGGCGACACGCTGTGGAAGCTGTCGAAGGCTTGGGGCGTACCGCTCGCGGATTTGATCAAGGCGAATCCCCAGCTCAAGAACCCGAACGTCCTGATGACCGGGGAGATCGTCTATATCCCGAAACCCGGCGGATACGCGGCGGACGGCGGCAAGCACGGCGGCCATTCGCATGAATATCCGCAGGAGTTGCACCATATTGGTGCGGAAGGTCCGATCCCGGGTAAAGCGTTCACCGGCGTCATCCCCGGCAAAGCGCCGACGGCGCCGATCGAGCAGCCGAAACCGATCGATTTGTCGAAGCTGCAGCCGGCCGCCGAGGCCAAGATGGAACCGCCGAAACCGATCGATTTGTCGAAGCTGCAGCCGGCCGCCGAGGCCAAGATGGAACCGCCGAAACCGATCGAGCAACCGAAGATGGTCGAGAATCCGAAGACGGTCGAGTATCCGAAGGAGGTCGAGAATCCGAAGACGGTCGAGTATCCGAAGGAGGTCCATTATCCGAAGCCGGTCGATTGGACGAAGCTGCCGAAACCGGTCCCCCTTCCGATGCCGGAGCCGATCCATCAACCGATGAAACCGTATTGTCCCGAGCCGCACCATGCGGTATATCCTGAGCACCATGCGGCTTACCCGCCCCACGGTGCAGACTTCCCGGACAAGGCGAAGCATCCGTTCCAGCAAATCCAAATGCCCGCGCTCGAGACGTTCGCACAGCCCGGGGCCATTGCCGGAACGGGTTATCCGCCTTACGGCATGGCGGGTCATCAGGATGTTCCGGGCTACGGAATGGGCTATGGGGTTCCGTATCCGGGCATGGCGGCAGCCGGTACGGACTGGCCGATGCCCGGCGCAGCAGCCGGAGCGCCCTGGGGCGCGGATCCGGTCTGGTCGGGCCACGGATATGAATGGCCGGTGCAGGCCGCAGTCCATGGCCAGCCGGGCTGGCCCGGCCTGTCGGCTCATGCCCATGTCGGCGGTGCCCCGTACGGCGCGCACGGGCACGGCATGGCAGGCCCGGACTGGGGGCCCTGTCCGCCGGCCTGGCCCATGCCGTATCCGCACGGCATCGGCGATCTGCCGTATGCGGACTGCCGCGGAGGGGCTGCGCCCGAAGATTCCGGTCAGGACGACGGCATAGCCGAGACCGCGGAGACGGCCGTCGAGCACAGTGCGAAACCGGCGGAACGCAAAGCGAAAAAAGCATCCATTCGCTCCGTCTCCGGCCGCACACAGCGCCGGCCGAAGCAGCAGCAGGCGCCGAAGAAACGCTCGGGATTGCCGTGGATCAACAACAGATAGAACGGTGCAAAGCAGACGCGCCGGCTTTGACGGTCGATCGGGATTTCGGTCCCGGCCGGCCGCTTTGTTTTTAGGGGACCCGGCCTGGATAAGCGAAATCTATTCCTCTGTGCGCCTGGCCAAGCCAGGCATCGCTAGCTGGTGCAAGTCCAGCCGGGGTAAAGGCCAAGCTGCCCCGTAGCTAGCAGGCAACTTGGGGCGAGACCCGTGGGTTGAAGCCCTGCGAAAAGCATGCCAGAAGCATGTGAAGCAACTCCGCAGGCCGTAACATGAAGTGAATCCTGCCGCATCGTCAATTTTAACCCGAAAGGGACAAGAGGGTGCCGAGCGCCGAGGCGAAGCGCGAAGGCCACGGAACGTGTGAAGAACTTGGAGCAGCACGGAAGAACCCTCCGGTGTATGGGGATCGGCATGTGGAGACCGTGATGTCTGGAACCAGGGAGGCCCTCCCCCACACGGCGAAACACGCCGTAAAGAGCGAACCTATAAGCCCTGCAAGGTGAAGTGGCAAGCTGTGGGAAGGGAGTCGGAGAGGGTCATAGTGCGTGCGTGGCAGCACGATCATCAGGCGGGTTCAAGTCCCGCTGAGCCTCGGACTAGGGGGCTCATATCCAAACCCGGGGGTAATGCCTCGGGGGCCGGCAAATTGGATTTGCCGGAGGGCAGGGCGTCTGTCGCGAGGCAGAGTCTGAAAGGCTTGAGGAGAAGTACCAGGCCGTAGTGAAACGGGGCTACCCGAATTGCGAACCGGTCGGCCAAAGATGGGGCAAGGTCGAGTCTGCACTATGGAGACGAAGGCGCTTCTAGTCCACCCATCGCACCAAGGTGTGTGCGGACGGCATGGTACGGAAGATGACGATGCGACCCACGGAGATCTCGTCATGTCTGAAACGAAGGCACTTGCAGGACGAGTGGGTAAATAAAGTCGAAGCGGTCGCGCCGCGCCCGCCGCTTCCAAAGAACGCGCGGCAGTTTCAGTAACGGATGCTATAAGGAAACCCCGAAGTGCATGCCGGATGCATGGCGAGAAGTCGGAGAGCTGCGTATTACTTTGGAACGGACGAACAACAGAAACGTCCGGATCAGCCGCCCTGGTGCGGTTGGCTTCTGGCTCACTCAAAAGGTGGGCGGAAGGGGAAGGCGGCTCGCTTTATGGAGACCGGAACTGGAGTGAGTTTCGCGAGTAGGCGGCAAAGGACGGACAGTTCCCTAAGTGAAAGACCCGGAACTTGCAGGCGGAGGATACGAAACGCATGAAAGCAGAAGGCACAGGTCGGAAAGTTCATTCGTTAATCGACAAAGTGTATCATCGGACAAACTTGGAAATGGCATGGGAGTCGGTGAAGGCAAACGGAGGCAGCGGAGGAATCGACAAGGTGACCATCGCGGCGTTCCAAGAAGTTGCCGAAGTGGAACTGGCGCGGCTGCACGAAGAACTGAAACAGGGTACATACCGACCGATGCCGGTCAGACGGATACTCATCCCCAAGAAAGGGAAACCGGGTGAAAAGCGACCGTTGGGCATTCCGGCAATACGGGACAGGGTATGTCAACAGGCCTTGAAGAACAGGCTGGAGCCTATCTTCGAACCTCTGTTCAGTGAATGCAGCTTCGGATACCGACCGGGTAGATCGACGCATCAAGCGATGCGGAAGATTTATCGCGAACTCATGGATGGATGCGAATGGATCGTGGATGCGGACTTGCGGGATTTCTTCGGGACGGTCCATCACGAACCGCTAATCGATATGATTGCGGAGCAAATCAGCGACGGCAGAATCCTCAAACTGGTCAGGCAAATGCTCGAAGCCGGGTATATGGAAAGCGGAAAGAAATACGCTACCCCAAGCGGAACACCGCAAGGAAGCGTGGTCAGTCCGCTTTTTAGCAACATTTATCTGAACCGGTTCGACCATGAGATGACGGCGAGAGGGTATCGGCTGACGCGATTTGCCGATGATTGGGTGGTTCTCTGCAAGACCCAAGCGGAGGCGGCACGGGCACTTCGGGACGCAAGAATGATTCTGGAGTCGCTCGGATTGACGCTTCACCCGGATAAAACCAGGATCACCCACATCACACGGGGATTTGAGTTTCTGGGCTACAAACTCAAACGGGGAAAGGGTCTGTCACTGCCGCGGGATAAGGTGAAGAAACAACCGAAATTCAACATCTATGCCTATCCCAAAGCGAAGTCCATTCAAGCATTCATGGATACGATTCGGGCCCGAACGCGCAGACGCATACCGTTAACGGTCTACGAACTCATTGACTCCATCAATCCCGTCATACGAGGATGGGGAAACTATTTCCGTAAAAGCCCATGTAAGAAAGCTGTTTAACCGACTCCAACGCTGGATCATAAGGCGAATATGGAGCCATCGGTTTAAACGGTGGCGAAACACAGGGTGGAAGAAGTTGCCCGAATCCATCCTCTACTCCAAGTACAGACTGGTGAACCTTTTGTCGTTAATTCCGGATTTGAACCTACGAACTGCACCCAAAGGGTGACATGAAGGAAAGCGGATTGCGGGAAAACTGCACGATCCGTTTGATCGAGCGGACGGAGAGAGGCGTAAGCCGACCTCCTTCGACTCTACACCGATGAGGCCGGGACAACACAACCCCGCGAAGGGAAGGACCCTCACTTCGTTCAAGGGTGGATCTGGAGGTAAGAGTGGGTGAATGCCCGGAAGGCTGACTGCACCAAAGCAAAAGCTCGACAACTCCAGCGAGCCCCGTACCTTGCAGCCAAGGAAAAGCCAACGAGGCGGTTCCATGCGCTGTATGACAAGATCTGCCGCGAAGACATCATGACCTGCGCGTGGAAGCAAGTAAAGGCCAACAAAGGAAGCGTCGTGAACAATGGTCAGGTGTACTGGGTGGTGGACGTCGACATCAAGGGGTACTTCGACAACATCTCGCATGAGAAGCTGATGAAACTTGTGGAGATGCGGGTGTCAGACCGGAAGGTGCTCAAACTGATTCGCGGGTGGCTGAAAGCGGGGGTCATGAAAGATGATCAGTTTCATGAATCCGAGATCGGGAGCCCGCAGGGCGGTGTCATTTCGCCGCTGTTGGCCAATATCTACCTGAACTGCCTCGATACCATCCGGGCAAGGCGATTCGCCCATTTGGGAACATTGGTGCGATACGCGGATGATCTGGTTAGGGGCGGCCAATCGATTTCTGGCGAAGATCGACTGGTACCTCATCAAGAGGCTCATGATCTTCTGCCGGAAGAAGTACAAGAAGTGGTCGCTGAGACGATCCCGCTTCCACGAAATCCTGAGGGAAGCCAGACTGCGGTCCGCTACCACGTGGCGAAGTACGTATTGCGCAAGGTGAAGAACGTCGGAAAGCCGTATGCAGGAAAACCGCACGTACGGTTTGATGAGGAGGGGCTGGTCCCCCAGCCCTTTACTCTACGTTTCGCAAATCCGGTCCCGAAAATCGAAAGTAGAGGAAAAAATTTCGCCAATTCGGGAATGCTCACGGGTTCCGCCCAAGTACACCGCTCCAACACGTTCAAAAGCATCGCTCAAAAGCACCCCGCCTCTCCAACGCGCAATACCGCAGCCGCACGAATGTGCATCCCTTGGCCACCGTCCGGAACGTACCTGCACCGCTTTCCCGGGTATGGCCCTTTTGCCCGCCGTCCGGATCATGCCTGTTCCGATTTGCGGAACGGCTGGCGGTTTATGCGCACCGCGGACGGGCGGAATAATCGCAACCAGGGAAGGGACAATAAGACAAAGTATTGCTTGGGAGGTTTCGCGGATGGGATTCAGCCTGTGGAAAGAGCTTCGCAGACGGCTGAGGCGCGGCATGCGGCCGGGCGGACTCCGGCTGGCGGTCTGGCTGGCCGCGGCAGCCTGCGCCATTATGACCGCCGTCCCTGATGCCGCCGCGGCGGCGCCGCAAGCCTCAGGTGTCGACGCAGCGGATGCCCGGCGGTATGAAGCGGTGCGCGCGGCCGGATCGCCGGTCGACGTGACGCTGCGCCGAAGGTTCGTTTGCGGCGAAGAGACGCAGCTGCTCGGCAGGATGACCGCCGCGCAGGCGATCGACCTGCTGCGCCGCCATCCGGAATGGCGGGCGGTGTCCGCCGGCAGCGGCGCCGTCATCATGGAAGAGCGGATCAACGACCTGTCGCCGGCGTGCAAGGAAAGCGCGGTGTTCGGCATCGACGCGGACGGACGGCTGTCGCTGTTCGACGGACCGCCGGATGGCGGCAAGGTGCTGCGGTCCTTCTATCAACTGAACATCCGCTACATGGAGAGCAGCCTGCCGAAAGAACGGTTCGATGCGTTGGTGCGGGGCATCCGCGTTTCGGATCTGGATGAATACAACAGCGTGCTGTCCTCATTCAGCGAATATGCGGCGCCGGATGATGCCGGCGCATTCGGCGTTTCCTGAACGCGTGGGCGCGGCCGGGGCCGTCCCGTTATCCGGAAGGATCGGGGCGGCCCTGGGCTGTTTTCGGGGCCGGAAACGTCTGTTCTCATGCGTCCCGACATTTGCTATAATGGGATGAAGCTTCAAAAGGTTTTGCAAACGGGGAGAGAACGGCGTGCGGGTAATGGGGATCGATCCGGGCATTGCGCTCGTCGGATTCGGGATCATCGACAGCATCGGGAACCGGCTCGTTCCCGTCCAATACGGCTGCATTGAGACGGAGGCCGGAACGCCGCATGACATCCGCCTGAAACAGGTGTACGAAGCGGCCGGCGCTTTGATGGACAAGTACAAGCCGGACGCCGCGGCGATCGAGAAACTGTTCTTCAATCGCAATGTCACGACGGCGTTCACGGTCAGCGAAGCGCGGGGCGTCATCGTGCTGGCGGCGGCGCAGCGCGGCATCGCCGTCGCGGAATATACGCCGATGCAGGTGAAGCAGGCGATCGTCGGATACGGCAAGGCCGAGAAGCGGCAGGTGCAGGAAATGACGCGCATGTTTCTGAACCTGCCCGCGGTGCCGAAGCCGGACGATACGGCGGACGCGCTGGCGGTCGCGGTCTGCCATGCCCATTTCGCCGTCCTGCTGAACCGGATGAACGGAGTGAACCGGACATGATCGACTACATACGGGGACCCGTCGCGCACATCGAAGAGGAATGGATCGTCGTCGACGTCGCGGGCGTCGGGTACCGCGTTTTCACACCGAATCCTTATGCGTTCGCGGTATCCGGCGAGCCGGTGACCGTCTATACGCATCATCATGTGCGCGAGGATGCCGCGCTGCTGTTCGGCTTCGCGACGCGCGAGGAGCAGCGGCTGTTCCGGGCGCTGCTCGAGGTGTCCGGCATCGGACCGAAGGTCGCGCTCGGCGTCCTGGCGGGCGCGCGTCCGGAAGCGATCGCGGCCGCCATCCGGCAGGAGAACGTCGCGTTTCTGACCAAGCTGCCGGGCATCGGGCGCAAGACCGCCCAGCGGATGATTCTGGACCTGAAGGACAAGCTGGACCGCGGCACCGGCATCGGACCCGCGTCCGGCATGGACGATCTGCCCGCGGAACCGGCCGCGGCTGGCGGCCAGGGCGCGGGCACCGCCTGGCCGGAGGCGCGCGAAGCGCTGGCCGCGCTCGGCTATACGGCGGCGGAGATCGACCGCGTATGGCAGACGATCAGCGGTTCGGTGAGCGGAGAGGAGACGGCGGACGCCCTCGTGAAGCGGGCGCTGACGCTGCTCTTCAGAGGTTGACGGAAGGAGGGGAGGCGCCATGGACGAACGGATCGTATCCGCCCGGCTGATGATGGAAGACCAGACGGCGGAATACAGCCTCCGCCCCCGCTACCTGTCCGAGTATATCGGGCAGGAGCGGGTGAAGGAGAACCTGAAGGTGTACATAGAAGCGGCGAAAATGCGGAGAGAGGCGCTCGACCATGTGCTGCTCTACGGTCCTCCGGGGCTCGGCAAGACGACGCTGTCCGCCATCATCGCGAACGAACTCGGCGTCAACATGCGGACGACCTCCGGTCCCGCCATCGAACGGCCGGGCGATCTGGCGGCGATTCTGTCCAATCTGCAGGAAGGCGATGTGCTGTTCATCGACGAGATCCATCGCCTGAACCGGACGGTCGAGGAAGTGCTCTATCCCGCGATGGAAGATTTCGCGCTCGACATCATGATCGGCAAGGGCCCGAGCGCGCGGTCCATCCGGCTCGACCTGCCGAAGTTCACGCTCGTCGGGGCGACGACCCGCGCCGGGCTGCTGTCGGCGCCGCTGCGCGACCGGTTCGGCGTCGTCAGCCGGCTCGAATATTACGAGGTCGATGAGCTGGCGTTCATCGTCTCGCGGTCGGCCGACATTCTCGGCGTCGGCCTGATCGGCGAGGCGGCGCGCGAGATCGCGATGCGCTCGCGCGGCACGCCGCGCATCGCGAACCGGCTCTTGAAACGGGTGCGCGATTTCGCCCAGGTCGCGGGCGACGGCATCATCACCGCCAATCTGGCGCGCGAGGCGCTGGAACGGATGCAGGTCGACCCGATGGGACTCGACCAGATCGACCACAAGATGCTCCGCGCCATGATCGACCATTTCCGCGGCGGTCCGGTCGGCCTGGACACGATCGCGGCGACGATCGGCGAGGAGAGCCAGACGATCGAAGACGTCTACGAGCCGTATCTGATGCAGATCGGGTTCCTGCAGCGGACGCCGCGCGGCCGCGTCGTGACGGTGTCGGCCTACCGGCATCTCGGGCTGCCGGTGCCGGGCGACCGGCCCAAGGATGAGCCGGAGGAAGGCCCGCTGCTCTTCTGATCGGCCGGAAAGACGCAAGCTGCGGCGGGAGGGATGCGCATGCCGGACAAGCGAAAGCGAAGGGAAACGCTGTGCGTCGTGTACGATGCGGAATGCGCGCTGTGCACCGGCGCGGTCCGGCAGCTCGCCGCCGTCCGCGGCGCGCGGGCGGAACTCCGCTTCGTGCCGTTGCAGGCGCTGGAGGCGCAGGCAGCGGGCGCGCGTGACGGCGGCCGCCAGGAACCGTCCGGCCTGCCGGATCTGACGCGCCTCGATGCCGCTGCGCTGCGCGCGCAGCTGCACGTCGTGCAGGCGGACGGCGCCGTTTTCGCCGGAGCGGAAGCGGTGGTACGGATCATGCGCGAGCTGCCGGGATGGCGGCTGTTATCCTGGCTGTACCGCGTTCCCGGGTTGAAGCGGGCTGCCGACGCGGCATACCGGTATGTCGCCCGGCGCAGATATGATTGGTTCGGCAGGGCGGACGAAGGATGCGCGAGCGGCGCCTGCGCGCTTCACCGGAACGCGGACGGCGCCGGAGCGTCCCGCCCGCGGCCGTCAAGTACCAGGGAGATGGAGGAACGATAACGGATGGCGAAGGCTATCGTTGCAAGCGAAGGCTTGCCGGCCCAGGGAAGCGCCGCGGGGGGCACAAGGCTGCCCCGGCTTCGCCGCTTCCTGGCCCCGGCAATCGTGCTGATGCTGCTCAACGCCGTGCTGACGACGAACCTGTCGTTCGGCGCGGTGCCGACACTGGATACGATCCGCGTGGCCATATTCATCGATTTGCCCGGCAAGTATCAGCTGCGGACCGCCTCCGCGACGTTCTCGTCGGCGGCCGGCCTGTCGGTCGGCATGCGGCAGCCGGACGGCGTCCTTCCCGTGTTGCATGCCGGCGCGGGCGAACCGGTTCGGGTGAGCCTGGACGGCTACAGAGTCCGCCTGCTGACGACGGAGAGCGCCGCGGCGGCCTCCGCCCTGCTGCAGAAACTGCAAAGTCTGTCCGGCAGCGGTTCGGCCGCAATGCTGCAGCTGTCGGGCAAGGCGGTCTATGTGGTGGAAGAAGGCGCTTATCCGACGCTCGCGGAAGCGGAAGCCGCGCTGGCGAAATGGCGGTCGAGCCCCGATCTGCAGCCGCACCTCGGCGGCGCCGCGCCTTCGCTGGCCGGTCCGGCCCACCTGGATGCGGGAAGCTATGCGACGCTTGAAGAAGCGCGGAAGGCCGCGCAGGCGCTCGCTGACGCGGGGCTGGAAGCCTATGCGGCGGCGGCAGCGGGGGCCAAATCCGCGGAGTACAGGGTGCTCGTCGGCGCGGCAACCGGCGCAGCCGGCCTCGATGCCGTGCAGGCAGCCGCCGGCGGCTCCCTCGCGCCGTTCACGCCGGACAAGCCTTACCTGCTGCTGCGCGACGGCTATGAAGCGGGCGGCACGCGGTCGAGGCATATTCTTGTCCCGGTTGACGGCTCCGTCAAGGTGTGGCTGCAGCCGTCCGGAAACGGCACCGGCATCAAGCTTGAGGAACGCTATGGACGCACCTATCGGGGCGCATTCGAAGCGACGGCCCTCAATCAGCGGCTGGCGGTCGTGAATGAGCTGCCGTTCGAAGAGTACCTGTATTCGGTCGTCGGCGCGGAAATGCCGGCTTCCTGGCCGGCCGAAGCGCTCAAGGCGCAGGCCGTCGCCGCGCGCAGCTATGCGCTCTTCCAGGGGTTCGGCTTTCAGATTGCGCACGTAGTCGACAATACATACAGCCAGGTGTACGGCGGCATCGGCACGGAGAAGCCGCAGACGAGCGCGGCGGTCGACGCGACGCGCGGCGAGGTGCTCATGCATAACGGGCGGATCGTCGAGGCGCTGTTCTCGTCGAGCGCAGGCGGTGTGACGGCGGATGCCGCCGAGATCTGGGGGAACAGCGTCGCGTATCTCGGCAGCGTGCCGAGCCCGGACGAGCTGTCGGAGAACGGGCTGTATCGCTGGCATCGCGTTGTCCTGCCGGACGGCCGCAACGGATACGTCCGGGAAGATCTGGTCGCGGACACCGGCGAGCGGACGACCGCGGGCAGCAAGGTGCTCCGGGTCACCGGCGACGGCGTGGCGATCCGGCCGATACCGCTCATTCAGAGCGACGTCGAGCCGGTTGCCCGCGTCGATGCGGGAACGCGGGTGGTGCTGCTTGAGACCGTCGTGCAGTCCAACGAGATGTCGTGGATCAGGGGACCGTTCACGCCGGCGCAGCTGGCGGAGTCGATGAAGGGCAGGTCCGCGACGCCGATCGAAGGCGAGATCCGCACGCTCGAAGCGTCGAAGCGCGGCCCGTCCGGACGCGTCACGGAATTGCTCGTGAACGGCAAACGGTATGATGTCCGCACACCGGACACGCTTCGTTCGGCGCTCGGGGGACTTCCGAGCACCCGGTTCGAGATCGACGAGACGGGCCGCGTGGCCATGCTCGGCGCAAGCGGAGAGCTGCGCGAGCGCCCGTTCGAGAACGGCGCGGTCTACATGACCGGCGCTTCGGGCGAGACCGTCAAGCTGGACACGAACAATATGTACATCCTGAGCGGAGACGGCACGATCCGCGCCGCCACCGCCGAGCCGGCGTTCCGCTTCACCGGCACCGGCAACGGCCACGGCGTCGGGCTGTCCCAGTGGGGGGCGCGCGCGCTTGCCGAGCGCGGGTATGACTATCAATCGATTCTGAAATACTATTTCAAGAATGTCACCATCGAGAAGGAAGGTTAACGCGGTGTTCGCGCACGAATTCGATTTTGAACTTCCCGAAGAACTGATTGCGCAGACGCCGCTGCCCGAACGGACGGCTTCCCGGCTGCTCGCGCTCGATCGCGAGACCGGAAGGATCGACCACGGCACGTTCACCGATTTGAAACGTTACCTCATGCCCGGCGATACGCTCGTGCTGAACGATACGCGCGTATTGCCGGCGCGTCTGCACGGGATCAAACCGGAGACCGGGGCCCGCGTCGAACTATTGCTCTTGAAGCAGCTGGAAGGCGATCGGTGGGAAACGCTGGCCAAGCCGGCGAAGCGGATGAGGCCCGGCACCGAGCTGGTCTTCGGCGAAGATGAAAACGGTGCTCCGCTGCTGCGGGCCGTTGTGCTTGAAGCAGGCGAATCGGGTTTTCGAACGGTCGAGTTCCGTTATGACGGCATTTTTCAGGAACTGCTGGACCGGCTGGGCGAGATGCCGCTGCCGCCTTATATCCGCGAGCGGCTGGACGACCGTGAACGCTATCAGACCGTCTACGCCAGGCGGGAAGGATCGGCGGCCGCGCCGACGGCGGGGCTGCATTTTACGCCCGCGTTTCTGGACGAACTGCGCGCAGCCGGCGTCCGCACCGCGTTCCTGACGCTGCATGTCGGCCTCGGCACGTTCCGTCCGATGACGGCCGAGCGCGTCGAAGATCACGTCATGCACGCCGAGTATTACGAGATCGGCGCGGAGACCGCCGCGCTGCTCAACGAGACGCGGGAGCGGGGCGGGAGGATCGTTGCGGTCGGCACGACGTCCGCGCGGACGCTCGAGACGGCGGCCGCCAGGTTCGGCCCCGGAAAGATCGAGGCGTGCAGCGGCTGGACGGACATTTTTATTTATCCCGGATACAATTTTCTAATGGTTGATGCGCTCCTGACGAACTTCCATCTGCCGAAGTCGACGCTGGTCATGCTCGTGAGCGCTTTTGCGGGTAGGGACAAGATTATGGAGGCGTACCGCGAGGCGATCGAGCGGAAATACCGGTTCTTCAGCTTCGGCGACGCCATGTTCATATACTCGAATGGGAAGCGATAACGTGGCAATAAAGTACGAACTGATCAAAGTCTGCAAACAATCCGGCGCCCGGCTCGGCCGGGTGCATACGCCGCACGGCTCGTTCGACACGCCGGCGTTCATGCCGGTCGGCACGCAGGCGACCGTCAAGACGGTGAGCCCGGAAGAACTGAAGGCGATGGATGCGGGAATCATCCTGAGCAACACGTACCACCTGTTCCTCCGTCCGGGCCACAAGCTGATCGAGCGGGCGGGCGGTCTGCACCGGTTCATGAACTGGGACCGCGCCATTCTGACCGACAGCGGCGGATTCCAGGTGTTCAGCCTGAGCGCGATGCGCAAGATCAAGGAGGAAGGCGTCGAGTTCCGCTCGCATTTGAACGGCGACCGCCTGTTCCTGTCGCCGGAACTCGCGACCGAAATCCAGAATGCGCTCGGTTCCGATATCATGATGGCGTTCGACGAATGCCCGCCGTATCCGGCCGACTATGACTACGTCAAACAGTCGGTCGAGCGGACGAGCCGCTGGGCCGAGCGCTGCCTGAAGGCGCATGCCCGTCCGGACGATCAGGGGCTGTTCGCCATCGTGCAGGGCGGCATGTACGAAGATTTGCGCCGCCAAAGCGCGGCTGATTTGACATCCCTTGATTTCCCGGGGTATGCTATTGGAGGGCTGAGCGTAGGGGAACCAAAAGATGTCATGTACGAAGTGCTTGACTATACGGTTCCGCTGCTGCCGGCCGACAAGCCGCGGTACCTGATGGGCGTCGGTTCGCCCGACGCGTTGATCGAGGGCTCGATCCGCGGCATCGATATGTTCGACTGCGTGCTGCCGACGCGCATTGCGCGCAACGGGACATGCATGACAAGCCGCGGCCGGCTGGTTGTGCGCAACGCCCGATACGCGGAGGATTTCGGTCCGCTCGATCCGGCCTGTGACTGCTACACGTGCCGGAACTATTCCAGAGCCTATATCCGGCATCTGATCAAGGCGGACGAGACGTTCGGCATCCGCCTGACGACGATTCACAATCTTCATTTCCTGTTGAAGCTCATGCAGGACGTTCGGCAAGCGATAATGGAAGATCGGCTGCTCGATTTCCGCGATCGGTTTTTCGCCGAGTACGGCCTGTTTGACAATGACAAAGGGTTCTAGAGAGGAGGAGCGGTTATGTGGTTGGCCACGACTTCCAATACCGGGGGCGGCAGCATCTGGGGGCTTATCTTGCCGTTCGTGCTGATGTTTGCGGTCTTTTATTTCCTGCTGATCCGGCCGCAGCAGAAAAAGCAGAAACAGCGCAATCTGATGCTCAGCCAATTGAAGAAAGGCGACAAGGTCACGACGATCGGCGGTCTGCATGGCACGATCGTCGAGCTGACGGACGACACGGTCGTGCTGCGCGTCAACGATACGGTCAGAATGACGTTCGAGCGCAGCGCCATCAATACGGTCGTCGAATCGGCGCCGTCGGCTGACTCCTGATACCGGCGTACATCATGGCGAAACCCTCTGCCCGCACGGCAGAGGGTTTTTTCATGACAAGGAAGAGGTCGGCGATTTCCCGGATGGCGTCTATTTCCCGGGCAATGGTTCGGCAGACGCAAAGCAACAGCCCTACGAAACTGTGCGAACGGACTATCGTCGGGTGCCGACGCCGAACATGCCGCCGATCGTTCCGGCGCCTGCCGCGGCCGCCAACAGGTACAGCGATTCCAGACTGAGCGGCGCGTCCGCTGCGAGAAAACCGATCACCAGCACGATCAGCGCATAGACAACACCGAGCAGGAGGCCGCTGTACCAGCCCTTTTGCCCGGCTCGTCTTCCCGTCGTGAACCCGCCGGCCAGCGCGGAAATGCCGTGTACCAGGAGTGCCAGGGTCGGCAGCGCCGTTTCCTTGAGCCCGCTGTAGCGGAGCAGGAGCGAGAGCAGCAATGCGCCCGTGCCCAGCCAGAGGATCGACGCGAACAAGCCGTAGAGCAGCGGCAGCCGGCCGCCGGACCGCGTCACCGTTCGGATCGGTTCCATCGTTCATCCCTCCCCGGACCGTCATCTGCGATTCTGCACAGTTTGTACACTTTATGCGGGACAAGCGGAAATAGAACATGGATTGTCGTTTTTGATCTGGAAGAAAGAGGATGCGAGCGTGGACGAAACAGGAAATGTTGCGTTATAATCGATGGGATTTCGGCTGGATGAACAGGGGGGAACCCGATTGGTTCAACAAGTCGCGTCTGAAACGGCCTTCACGCCGGGTTGGCAGGTGATCGCGGCGGTCGTCGTATTTCTTGTCGTCTATGCGGTCATTATTACAGAGAAAATGAGCCGCGCGGCCGTCGCACTGACCGGAGCCGTCATCGCGGCGCTTCTCGGCGTCGTCGGTCTTGAAGAGGCTTACAGCGTGCATGTGTCGTGGAGGATGCTGTTTCTGCTGGTCGGCATGATGCTGCTGTCCGGCATGGCAAGCAGGTCCGGTGTCGTTCAATTTGCGGCGATGAAAGCGGTACAGCGGGTAAAAGGGTGCCCGCTCAAAATGCTGGTCATCCTGACCGTTGGGACAGCCGTCGGCTCGGCGCTGCTCGACAATGTGACGACCGTGCTGCTCATCGTGCCGCTTACGTTCTTGGTCACACGCGTGCTGAAGGTCAGTCCGATGCCTTACCTGACGGCGGAGATCATCGCCGTCAATGTCGGCGGCGCCGCCACGATGGTCGGCAGCCTTCCGAACATGATGATCGGCGGGGCGAATCCGCACCTGACGTTCAGTGACTTTCTCGTTCATGCCGGACTTGTATCGTTGCTGATTCTGATTCTGACGGTGTCTCTGCTGGCCTGGCTCTATCGCAAGCAGCTTTCCGCCGGCAATGCGGAGCGGAAGGAACTGCTCGCGATTGACGCCGCCGGCGCCATTCAGGACCGTAGGCTGGCGCTGAAGACGGTGATCGTGCTCGGCCTGACGGTCATCGGGCTCGTGCTGCACGGACCGCTCTCCGCATGGACGGGCGTGCGCATCGAGGCAGCGACGGTGGCGATGGCGGGGGCGACGTTGCTCATGCTTGCCGGCCTGAAGGGCAAAGCCGTCGATGAAGCGCTGGACAACGTCGAATGGCGAACCGTCGTGTTCTTCGCCGGCCTGTTCGCGGTGGTCGGCGGCCTGGTCGAGACCGGCGTCGTCGGAAGGCTGGCGACGATGGCGCTGCAGCTCGCATCGGGCGACATCGGCTATTTTTCGATTCTGGTGTTGTGGTTGTCGGGCATGGTGTCCGCGACGGTCGACAACACGCCGTTCGTCGCGGCCATGATTCCGCTGGTGCAGGAGTTCGGCGCCCAAATGAATCTGACGGATCCGGAGGCGCTCAATCCGGTCTGGTGGTCGCTTGCGCTCGGCTCATCGCTCGGCGGGAGCGGCACGCTGATCGGCGCGGCGGCCAACGTCGTCGTGGCCGGCATGGCCGCCCGGGAAGGAAAGGAACTTTCCTATCTGGACTACCTGAAGATCGGTGCGCCGGTTGCGCTGCTGTCGCTGGCCGTCTCCACCGGCTATATCTGCCTTTTCCTGTTGTAACGTCAGGCGGGGCATCCACATATTGAACCCCCTGCTTCCGCATGCGCGTTCCGGCAGAGCGCGCATAATACGGATACCGATCGGACGGGAAGACGGATGCGGGGGGAGGAGCGGCTGCCGTGCAGGAACTCGGCCATATCGTGCTGCGAACCGTGATAATGTATTTTGTCGTGCTTGCGGTGATGCGGATCATGGGCAGTCGGGAGATCGGCAAGCTGTCGGTCTTCGACTTTGTCGTCTCGGTCATGATCGCCGAGATCGCGGTCATCTCCATAATAGAGCCCGACAAAGCGATGATGCATGCGCTCGTGCCGCTGGCCGCGCTGCTAACCATTCAGGTCGGAACGTCGCTCATTCTGCTGAAGTCCAGGAAACTTCGGCTCATGTTCGACGCCAAGCCGCAGATCGTCATCGAGAAAGGGCGGCTCAACCGCGATGTGATGCGGAAGCAGCGCTATACGCTCGACGATCTGATGGTGCAATTGCGCGAGCAGCAGATCGCCTCGGTCGGGGATGTCGAGTTCGCCGTCCTGGAGCCGAACGGCAAGCTGTCGGTCATCAAGAAGCAGGAAGCGGAAGGCGGCGGGACGGAGCCGGGCACGGAGAAGCAGGAAAAGGCGCAGCAGGACCATGCGTCCGGGACGGTGCGGTTCCCGCCGAAATATCGGTTCGAGACGCTGCCGGTTCCGCTCATCATGGACGGACAAGTGCTCGAGGAAAATCTGGAGAAGCTCGGGAAGAACCGGTTCTGGCTGCGGAGCGAGCTGCGCTCGCGCGGCATTTCGGACGTCAAGGACGTCTTCCTGTGCACGCTCGACCATCGGGGCCGGCTGTTCGTCGACGCCGCCCGGAAGCCGCAGCCTTAGCAAGCGGGCGGCGGTACGCCATCGGCATCAGATTTTTCATGCGGGCCTTGAGGCGGCGGCCATCAGCGGAAAATACGGCCGATGAACGGAATGCGGACAACGTCATGCCGGTCGATCATCCGCATCAGAACCATGAGCAGCAGGTAGACGACGGTGCCGGCGGCGAGGGCCAGCAGCAGGTTCATCCATTCGGCGGGCAGCAGCCAGCGCTTCATGACGAACAGGGAAGCGGCGCCCATGACGGTCATGGCGGACCCGACTTTTACGAAATCGGGCAGCTTCATGGTGAACCCGATCGCCCGGGCGACGCCGATGCCGTGAAGCGCGGTGACGAGCACGATGTTGACGATGATGGCGATGAGCGCGCCGTAGATGCCGAGATCCGGCCGCGATGCGAGCAATACGATCAGCGTCAGTTTCACCGCTGCGCCGATGAAGGTATTCGTCAGCGCCACGCCCGGCTTGTCGAGCGATTGAAGGGCGGCTTGCAGCGGAGCCTGGAGATAGATGAACAGGGCGGCGGGAGCGAGCATCCGCAGCATCGGCGCGATCTCCGCATGATCGTACAGCAGCCGGCAGATCGGTTCGGCGAACAGATACATGGCGACGGCGAACGGCGCCCCGGCGACGAGGGCGATCCGTGTCGACTGGTGCAAACGTTTGTGGATGAGCGCCCGGTCTCTGCCGGCCGCGGCTTCGGACAACGAAGGGACGAGCGAGACGGCCAGCGAATAGGTGAGCGCGGTCGGCAGCAGCGCGACCGGCATGATCATGCCTTGCAGCGCGCCGTACTGGGCGGTCGCGATGCCGGTCGCAATGCCCGCCGCCGCCAGGCTCCGCGCGGTAAAAATCGATTCGAACAGGTAGGAGAGCGAGCCGACCAGCCGGCTGCCGGTGACCGGAACGGCCAGGCCAAGCAGCCTGTGCAGCGCCGGGAACGGACCGCCGGCGACGGCGCCTTCCGGGGCGCGTCCGGCTTGCCTGCTCCGTACATACTGGACCAGAAGCACGACCAGGCCGAACGATTCACCGGCCACGACGCCCATCATCGCGCCGGCGGCAGCCCATTCGAGTCCGTAAGGCAGCAGCGCAGCGGACAGAAGCAGCACGAACGCGATGCGGACCACCGTCTCGGCCACCGTCGATACCGCCGTCGGCATCATGTTGTGACAACCCTGGAAGTAGCCGCGAAACACGGCCGACACGGCCGTGATCGGCAAGACCGGCAACATCCACATGAAGATGGTGTACACGCGCGGATCGGTGAGCACCCGGGTCGTTACCCACGGCGCGGCCAGTGCGGCAAGGCCGGCCAGCAGCGTGGACAGTACGATGGCGAGCGTCATGGCGGTGCGGAAAATTTTTCGTTCACCGTGGATATCGCCGATCGAGCGCGCTTCCGCGACCCATTTCGCGACGGCCAGCGGAATGCCGCCGGTGACGATCGTGACGAGCACGGACATGAACGGATAGCCGAGCTGATACAGCCCGACGCCTTCCGCGCCGATGATGCGCGGCAGGGCGATGCGGGGAATGAAGCCGAGAATCCGGTTGATGATGCCGGCGGCGAGCAGAATCATGGCGCCTTGAATGAACGTTTGCCTTGTCACATGAGCATCCCCCTCTGCATGCGGCGAGTCCCTTGCGGACTGGCCCTATTCCATATCTATGCGGCCTGTCCGGCGGCATGCCTGAAGCCGATCGGCCGCATCCGGCAGGAATTCGGGGACGCGGGGGCGAATAGATGTTGTAACCGCGAGCGTGGCGACAGGGAGGTACGGCACATGACGGAAGATGAACTGAACGCGATGATCGAGAACCTCTGCCAGAGCAAGGCGGAGGAATTCCGCATGCTGGGCTATGAGGATGTGACGGGCCGGGACATCTGGGAATGCGTGAGCGAGAACTATCACAAGACGGGCCAGCCGCCGCTTCATCGGGTGGTCAACGATATTTTGTCGCTGAAGGTGACGCAGTTCATGAATTACGTCACGCTGGGCGCGTACCGCGGAATGCGTTTCTGAGAAAGAGAACATGCGAATCGATGATGGCTCCCGCGCAAACGGCGGGAGTCTGCTGCTTGGTGGACGGGAAGGGACGCCTCCCGGAGCGGGCCATCCGGCCCGGGAGACGGCCCGTCCGTTTTGACTTTCCAAAATCGGCATCGCTATAATGGGGATGTCAATGCGCAACAAGATCCATGAGGGCCGAATCGGCCGCTCCATGACGGAAGGGTGACGAAGTGTGGGAGAGCCGGTATTCGGCAGACGTAACGCGGCAGGAAGCGGCGTCCGCTGGACCGCTTCCGCGGTGGCGCTGATTGCGGCGGCGGGGGGGCTGGCGGCCGGAAGCCACGCGCTGCTGGCCGAAAGCCTGCGGCAGGCGGCCGGATCGGCGGCTTCGGCGCTGCAGTCCGGCGGGCGGCCTGCCCGTTCCGGAGCGCCGGCGACGCGGCGCGACGCCGCGGTTGTGCTGCTGCCGGTTGTCGCGGCGGTTGCCGGCATTGAACTGGTTCTTTCGGCGATCCGCATCGTGCGGGAGGACGCGTATGCCGCGCCGCATTGGTCTGTCCTGATCGCCATCCCGATTTTGTGGGCGATCCGGGCGGCGTTGGAAGTGCCCGGTCGAAGGCGGGCATATGACGCGTATCTGTCCGCTCTCGCACTGCTCGGCTCGGCCGCCGCAACAGGCAGCATCCGCCTGGGCGAACCGGCGCTGGCGGTGATGGACGAAGCGGCGGGATGCGCAATCGGCGCCGCGATGGCCCTGCAAGGTTTCCGCAGCGCGCTGCGCGCGCTCGGCAACAGCGTGCAGTCCGGGTTGGGCGAAGCCCAGCTTGCCGCGATGCGGGCCGCCGTGCGCAGCGTGGACGGCGTGATCGAAGTGGAATCGTGCCGGACGCGGGAGCACGGGCATTATGTGATGGTGAACCTGACGATTCGGGTGAATCCGTTCATCACGGTGTACGAAGGACAGGAAATCGGCCGCCGCGCCCGGGAAAGACTGCTTGCCGCGTTCCCGTATGTGCTGGATGTGCGGGTCAAGGTGGAGCCGTATGACCGCGGCTATCCCTACAAGGTGCACGGCGATGCGCGGCAGGACAATGTGCCGACGCTGCTGCAGTAATGCGGGCGGACAGCGAAAAATCCGGCGGCGGTATGCTGCGAACTGGAAAGCGGGAATGATGAATGCTGAAATCAATGAGCCGCTGGATTGTGGAGCGGCTCGCCCATGAAGACGAAGCGGCCGCGCAGCGAATCGCTGGCGCCCTTGGACTGAAACCGCTTGCGGCGCGGCTGCTGGTCAGACGCGGCTTGCGGGACGCGGACGCGGCGCGCGCGTTTCTCGAAGGCGGTCCCGAGACGCTTCATGATCCGTTCGCGATGAAAGGGATGCGGGAAGCGGCGGAGCGGGTCCGCCTTGCCGTCAGCCGCGGCGATCGGATCCGGATTTTCGGCGATTACGACGCGGACGGGGTGTCGTCCACCGCGCTCGCTTCGCTGCTGCTTCGGGAACTGAACGCCGAATTTGACCATGTCGTGCCGCACCGGACGCTGGAAGGCTACGGACTCAGCGTGCCGGCGGTCGAAGCGGCCGCGGCGGCCGGGATCGGCCTGATTCTGACGGTGGACAACGGCATCAGCGCGAATGAGCCGATCGCTCGTGCGAAAGAGCTCGGCATCGACGTCGTCGTGACAGATCACCACGAACCGCCGCCGACGCTGCCGGAGGCCGCTGCCATCGTCAATCCGAAGCAGCCGGGCTGTCCCTATCCGTTCAAGGGACTGGCCGGTGTCGGCGTTGCGTTCAAGCTGGCGCACGCGCTGCTCGGGCGTCCGCCGCTCGAATGGACGGAATTGGCGGCGCTCGGCACGATTGCGGATCTGATGCCGCTTGTGGACGAGAACCGGTTCATCGTGCGCCACGGACTTGAGCGGCTGCGGCGGACGGACCGGCCGGGGCTGCGCGCGCTGGCTTCGGTGTGCGGATTCGATCCGGTGACGGCGACCGCCGAATCGATCGCATTCGGCATGGCGCCCCGCATCAATGCCGCGGGCAGGCTCCGGCACGCGGATCCGGCCATCGTGCTGCTGCTGACGTCCGACGAATCGGAAGCCGCCGCCTGCGCGGCGGAACTGGATGCGCTGAACCGCGAGCGGCAGCGGCTCGTGGACAGAATGGTCGAGCAGGCCGAAGCGATCTGGGCGGACAAGGTCCGGGCGGCGGAAGCGGCCGGGAAGGACAAGCCGGGCGTCATCATCGCCGCGGCGGAAGGCTGGAACGTCGGCGTCGCCGGCATCGTCGCCTCGAAGCTGATCGAGCGGCATTACCGGCCGGCGATCGTGTTCGACATCGATCCGGAGACCGGCACGGCCAAAGGCTCGGCACGCTCGATCGCCGGCTTCGATCTGCACGCCGCGCTGACGGCTTGCGCAGATCTGCTGGACCACTACGGCGGCCATCAGGCGGCGGCCGGCATGACGCTTCAGGCGGACCGGCTGCCGGAGCTCGAGGCTCGGCTGGACGGGCTTGCCGCCGAATGGCTGACGGCGGAGGATTACATACGCAAGACGGAGATTGATCTGGTCTGCGCCATGGATGAGGCGACGCTCGCGGCGGCCGAGCAGTTGAAGCTGCTCGAGCCGTACGGCCACGGCAATCCGCGCCCGACGCTGCTGATCGCGGACGTTCCGGTGCGGAGCGCGCGGACCATCGGCAAGGACGGGCGGCACCTGCATATCACGCCGCAGGGTCCGCCGGGAACGACGTTCGAAGCGGTCGGCTTCGGACTCGGCGAATGGGCGGCGCGGATCTCGGACACGGCCCGGGTGGATCTGGTCGGCGAGCTGAACATCAACGAATGGAACGGCCGCCGCAAGCCGCAGCTGCTCGTGCGCGATCTGCGCGTGAGCAACGTGCAGCTGTTCGACGGCCGCGTCCGGCGGGCCGGGGCGGGCGGCACGGCCGGCAGGCTGGACCGGCTGATGGAGCTCGGCACGCGCGGCATCGCGGCGGAACCGGCGGCGGTGTTCACCGCCGATCCGGCCTTGCGCGAAGCGGCCGCCGCGGGCGCGGCGGACAGAGCCGGCGCATGGATCGTCCGCGGCTACGACGACGGGGACGAGGCCCTCGGCGAATGCCGTTCGATCGTGCTGATTGATCCGCCGCCGAGCGAAGAACGGCTGGCCGCGATTCTGGAGGCGTGCCGGGAGCCGGCCGCGGTCTATGCGCTGTACGAAGTGCAGGATGCGCACGATCCCGACCGCAGCGCATTCACCGCGGCCTACCGGCTGCTGCGCGATACGATCACGGAACCGGTCCTGCCGGAGGAAGCCCGCGCCCTGCTCGGACGGAAGCTGGCGTTTCCGCCGGAGCTGGCGGATCTGGTGCTGAACGTGTTCGGCGAGCTGGGATTCATCGAGTCCGAAGGAAGCCGAATCCGGCTCGCGATGAATCCGGCGAAACGCAGTCTGGAAGAATCCGCGGCCTACCGGGAGGCGGTTCGCGCCGCCGAAGCAAGACGGTTCTGGTCTGCGCCGGCCGCGGAGCTGGCCGCGTGGATCGAGCGTAAGGCACCGGCATGCCGGGAATTTGGACAGGAGCCGAACATCCGGCTGCAGCCGGCCGGAGCGGCAATTCCACAAGGAGGATAAACAAAACATGAATTTCAAGGACTACATTCGCGTCATACCCGATTTCCCGCAGCCGGGCATCCGTTTCAAGGACATCACGACGCTGCTGAAGGACGCGGAAGCTTACCGGAAAGCCGTCGAGACGATCGCCGACAAGGTGCGGCATCTGAATGTCGATCTGATCGCCGGTCCCGAAGCGCGCGGTTTCGTCGTCGGCGCGCCGCTTGCGCTCATGCTCGGCGTCGGCTTCGTGCCGATCCGTAAATCAGGCAAGCTGCCCGGCGAGACGGTCGAAACGTCGTACGATCTCGAGTACGGCAGCGACAAGCTTGCGATTCACAAGGACGCGATCAAGCCCGGCCAGCGCGTGCTCGTGGCGGACGACCTGCTGGCGACCGGCGGCACGATCGCGACGACCGTCAAGCTCGTCCGGATGCTGGGCGGCGAAGTGGCCGGCGCGGCGTTCCTGATCGAGCTCGGCTATCTGAACGGACGGGAGAAGCTTGAAGGGCTGGACGTTTACTCGCTCATGACGTATTGAAAAGATGGTACCCCCGCATTCCGATGAACAGGCGGCGACACGGCTTCCGGCCACATCAGCGGAACGGGGGTTTTTTTCTTTGCGGGGGTTTTTTTGGCAGTCGTCCGGCATCCGGATCCGCATCCGCCCGAGCCGCAGTTGACGGGGCAAGCCTCCGGGGTCATAATGTAAACTAACGTACCGCACGGGCAGACCGCGGCGCACGGAAGAAAGGGACGATTCATGGGCATCGAGTCGCTGATCGAGAAAGCTTCGACCTACATGAAAGAATCGGATATCGCGAAGATCCGGGATGCTTATCAGTTCGCCGCCGAGGCGCACAAGGGACAGGTCCGCAAATCGGGCGAGCCGTACATCGAGCACCCGGTCGCCGTGGCCGAGATTCTCGTCAACATGCAGATGGACGTCACGTCTGCCGTGGCTGCGCTTCTCCACGATGTTGTCGAGGATACGAACGTGACGCTGGACGATCTGCGCGAACGGTTTGGCGAGACGCTGGCGATGCTGGTCGACGGCCTGACAAAACTGGAGCGCATCCAGTTCCGCTCGAAGGAAGAGCAGCAGAACGAGAACTACCGCAAAATGTTCGTCGCGATGGCGCAGGATATCCGGGTCATCCTGATCAAGCTGGCGGACCGGCTGCACAATATGCGCACGCTCAAGTTCCAGTCCGAGGAGGCGCAGCGCCGGATCGCGCACGAGACGCTGGAGATTTACTGCCCGATCGCGCATCGCCTCGGGATGTCGGCCATCAAGTGGGAGATGGAAGACATCGCGCTCCGCTATCTGAATCCGCAGCAATATTACCGGATCGCCAACCTGATGCAGAAGAAGCGGGCCGAGCGCGAGCAGTACATCGCCGACGTCATCGAACGGATCCGCGAAAAGCTTGCGGAGATGGGCATCCAGGGCGACATTTCCGGCCGGCCGAAGCACATCTACAGCATTTACAAGAAAATGACCGAGAAAAACAAGCAGTTCAACGAGATCTACGACCTGCTTGCGATCCGCATCATCGTCGACAACCTGAAGGACTGCTACGCCACGCTCGGCATCATTCATACATTGTGGCGGCCGATGCCCGGCCGGTTCAAGGACTACATCGCCATGCCGAAGGCGAACATGTACCAGTCGCTCCATACGACCGTCATCGGCCCGAACGGCGAGCCGCTCGAAGTGCAGATCCGCACCTGGGAAATGCACCGGACGAGCGAATACGGCATCGCGGCCCACTGGGCTTACAAGGAAGGACAGACGAATCCGAACGCCGGCTTCGGCGAGAAGGTGAAATGGTTCCGCGAAATTCTGGATCTGCAGAACGAGGCGCGCGACGCCGCGGAATTCATGGAATCGCTGAAGATGGATTTCTTCTCCGATCTCGTCTTCGTCTTCTCTCCGAAGGGCGAAGTGTTCGAACTGCCGGCCGGATCGGTGCCGCTCGACTTCGCTTACCGCGTGCATACCGAAGTCGGCAACCGGACGATCGGGGCGAAGGTGAACGGCCGGATCGTGCCGCTCGACCACAAGCTGAAAACGGGCGACATCGTCGAGATTCTGACGTCGAAGCATTCGTACGGTCCGAGCCAGGACTGGCTGAAGATCGCCCAGTCGTCCCATGCGCGCAGCAAGATCAAGCAGTGGTTCAAGAAGGAGAAGCGCGAGGAGAACGTCCAGCGCGGCCGCGAGGCGATCGAGCGCGAGCTGAAGCGGCTCGGCCTCGAGCCGTCCGAATGGATGCAGGAAGACAAGCTGCAGCCGGTCGCGGCGAAATTCGCGTTCAACGACATCGAGGACATGCTGTCCGCCGTCGGCTTCGGCGGCATCACGGCGGCGCAGATCGTCACCCGTCTGACGGAGAAACTGCGCCGCGAGGCGGAAGAAGCGAATCAGATCGAGCTGTCGACCGAGGTGAAGGAAGTGAGGCCCCCCGCGTCCGCGGCGGTCGGTCAGCGGAGGCGATCGGCCCAGGGCATCCGGGTCAAAGGCGTCGACAACCTGCTCGTCCGGTTTGCGCGCTGCTGCAACCCGGTGCCGGGCGACGAGATCGTCGGGTACATCACGCGCGGCCGCGGCGTATCGGTCCACCGGTCGAACTGCAACAACCTGCCCTCGCAGGAGAACGGCGAAGAGGCGGCGCGCGTCATCGAGGTGGAATGGGAGCAGTCGGTCGACGCGAACTACGCGGTCGACATCGAGATCCGCGGCCATGACCGCAAGGGGTTGCTGAACGAGGTGCTGTCCGTCGTGGCGGAGAGCAAGACGAACATCGCGGCCGTGTCGGGCCGCTCGGACAAGAACAAGCTGGCGCTGATTCATATGACCATTCTGATCCGCAACATCGAGCATCTGCAGTCCGTGGTGGACAAAATCAAGCGGGTGCGCGACATTTTTTCCGTGCAGCGGATCATGCAGTGACCGTTACGAAAGGCTGGAGCAAAAGGCATGAGAATTGTGGTGCAGCGCGTCTCTTCCGCATCCGTCGCCGTCGGCGGCGAGACCGTCGGCGAGATCGGCCGGGGGCTTCTGCTGCTCGTCGGCGTGACGCATGACGATACGGAAGCGGACGCGAAATGGATGGCGGACAAGATCGCGGGCCTCCGCATTTTCGAGGATGATGCCGGGAAGATGAATCTTTCCGTCCTCGATACCGGGGGAAGCATCTTGTCCGTCTCGCAGTTCACGCTGTACGGCGATTGCCGCAAGGGCAAGCGTCCGAACTTCATGGAGGCCGCAAGGCCCGAACAGGCCGAGCCGCTCTACGAGATGCTGAACGCGTATCTGCGGGAGCAGGGGCTCGCCGTCGAGACCGGACGGTTCGGCGCCATGATGGAGGTTCGTCTCGTCAATGACGGACCGGTGACGCTCATATTGGACACCCGGGACCGGGTGCGCTGAAGACGGCGGGCGGAAGACGCGCCGTCGTGCGGGGCGCCGGGTGCGCCGGGTTAAACTGCCGCCGGACGGGCCATACTAGCGGACACGGGCTGCTGGCAAGCCACGTTCTGAGGAAGGAGCTGGGCGGCAGTGCGGCAATCGCCGACGCAATGGCAGATGGCGCGCGCCTCTGCCATGCTGCCGGGCGCGGAACGGCGGGAAGCGGCCGCCGTGCTCGGCCAGGAGGACGGGATCCACGGGCGGCATCCGGACATCCGGACGGCGCCCGTCCGCGGAAGGAGCGGAGCGGCGGAACCCTGACGCGGCGGATCCATGAGGGGAGAGCGGAATGCGGATACACATTCGAATCGAAGAGATGGCGTTTGAGCGGTCGCTGGCGAACATCGCGGCGCTGTTCGACGAGGATGCGGCCGTCACGGCCGGCCCGGGTGACGCGGCGGACGCGGAATGGACGATCGCCGTGGGCGTTGAAGATCTGGACGGCGGCGTGCGGGCCCGGGCCGTTCTGACGGAAGCGGGAGGCGGTGCTCCGATCGAGGCGGAGCAGGTTCGCGCGGTGCCGGACGGCGCATCGAACGAAGAGCGCCGGGCCGTCCGCCGGCAGGCGGCGGGAGCCGCGCTGCTGGACGCGCTCGAGCGCCGCACGGGGATCGTGCAGCCGTGGGGCATCCTGACCGGCGTGCGGCCCACGAAGCTGCTGCACGACCGGAACCTGCGCGGGATCAGCCGCGAGGAGACCCGGCGGGAACTGCGCGATCTGTATCGGATCAACGACGGAAAGATCGCGCTCATGGAGCGGATCGTGGACCGGCAGCTCGCCGTCATTCCCGATCTGTATCATCTGGGCCACGAAGTCAGCCTGTACATCGGCATACCGTTCTGTCCGACGAAATGCGCCTACTGCACGTTTCCCGCTTACGACATTAACGGTCGGCAGGGGTCGGTGGACGGTTTTCTTTACGGGCTGCATGAAGAGATGCGGGCGATCGGCGATTGGCTGAAACGGAGCGGCGTGGGCGTCACGACGATCTACTACGGCGGCGGCACGCCGACCAGCATCTCCGCGGAGGAGATGGACGCGCTCTACGCGCTGATGTACGACGCAATTCCGGGCATCGACCGGGTGCGGGAGATCACCGTCGAGGCGGGCCGGCCGGACACGATTACGCCGGAGAAGCTCGAGGTGCTGCGAAAGTGGAAGATCGGCCGGATCAGCATCAACCCGCAGTCGTACACGCAGGCGACGCTCGACCGGATCGGCCGCTGGCACACCGTCGAGGAGACAATCGAGAAGTTCCAGCTGGCGCGGAAGCACGGCATGAACAACATCAACATGGATTTGATCATCGGTCTGCCGGGCGAAGGACCGGAGGAATTCGCGTATTCGCTGGCCGAGACGGAGAAGCTGATGCCGGAGTCGCTGACAGTGCACACGCTTTCGTTCAAGCGGGCGTCGGAAATGACGCGGCACAAGGGAGACGGCAAGTACCGCGTCGCGGGCCGGGAAGACATTGTGCAGATGACGGCGATGGCGATGGAGTGGACCGAGGCGCACGGGTATGTCCCGTACTATTTGTACCGGCAGAAAAACATCCTCGGCAACCAGGAGAACGTCGGGTACGCGAAGCCGGGCGCGGAGAGCCTCTACAACATCCTGATGATGGAGGAAATGCAGTCGATCATCGGCATCGGCTGCGGCGCGACGAGCAAGTTCATCGATCCGGTGACGGGCGAGATTACGCGGCATGCGAATCCGAAGGAGCCGAAGGCGTACATCGAATCCTGGGAGCGCGCCGCGGAGACGAAGATCGAAGCGCTGGACCGGGTGTTCCGCGCCGGAGCGGCGTCGGTTTGACCCGCGGCTTCCGCGCCGCGTCCGCTGCTTTGCTGCTTTGTAATACAATTGTAATCTTTTTCACATATTCCTTTAACCTTGCGCGCCTATAATGAGACTTGACCCCCTTTATTGATAGAGCAACCCTTTCAGCCTGCAACGCTGTTGCAGGCTTCTTTCTTTTTGTCGGGCGCGAATCCGGAAGGCGGAAGCGGGTGCGGGGCGGGATCGCGGCTTTGTAATCGTGGGCACGGGCTCGGCTTGGGATCGTGGGGCACGGGGCTCGGTATCGTTTGTCCGCTTTGTCCGACCGGAGCGGCTAACGAAATGGAGTGTCGTTAAATAGTTGCGCAGGTGGCTTATTTTGACATAACAGCACGAAATGCCGTTAATTGGTCCCGCAGGCATACTCGGGCGAGCAATAACGGCACCAGATGCCGTTATTGGCCGACATCGGGCGTGCGCGGCGGTTGCTCCGTTCAAATAACGGCACTTGGTGCCGTTAACAGGCCGTGTCGACATGCCCTCGCAACCATTAACGGCTCGAAATGCCGTTAATGGCCGGCGCTCGGTTGACAGGGGAAAACGCGCATATTACAATTAGGAGCAATGATCTCTGACATGACCAGAATCGATGACGGGAAAGAGTAATCCGGAACCGCATCCGCAGAGAGGGCGGCCGTCGGCTGCAAGCCGCCTGTTGACGACCGGATGAAAGACCTCCCCGAGATTTCCGTGCGAACGGCCCGTGCATCCGTGCAGCGGCGCCCAGTAGTGCGGAACGCGGCCGGGCGTTAACCGGAGGCAACGAGCAAGTGCGATCTGCGGGTTCGGCGAGCCATGCGGCGCATTGAGCGCGCATGGGCAGCGGGAATGCAGGCATGCGCACGCACTTGGAAACTGGGTGGCACCACGGGAGCGGAGGCTCTCGTCCCTGACGGGACGGGGGCCTTTTTTTGATGGACGGGGAGCCTGGACAATCGATCTTGAAATCAGTACTGACAGACGGGGTGATCCTATGGCATTTCAACGGCCGCCGGGAACGCAGGACATTCTGCCCGGCAGCGCGGCGATCTGGCAGCGCGTCGAGGAAGCGGCGCGCAATCTGTGCCGCCGGTTTAACTACCGCGAAATCCGCACGCCGATCTTCGAGATGACCGAACTGTTCCGGCGGGGCGTCGGCGAGACGACCGATATCGTCGAGAAAGAGATGTACACCTTCGAAGACCGCGGCGGACGGAGCGTGACGCTGCGGCCGGAAGGGACGGCCGGCGTCGTGCGCGCCTATGTCGAGAACAAGCTGTACGGCGAGCCGGACCCGGCGAAGCTGTACTACATCGGTCCGATGTTCCGCTATGAGCGGGCGCAGGCGGGGCGATACCGCCAGTTCCACCAGTTCGGCGTAGAAGCGATCGGGTCCGTCGATCCGGCGCTGGACGCGGAAGTGATCGCGCTCGGCGCGATGTTCTACCGCGAGATCGGCCTGTCCGGAGTGCGCGTCGAGATCAACTCCGTCGGCACGCCGGCCGTCCGCGCGGCGTTCCGCGGCAGACTGCTCGAATTCCTCGAGCCGCTCAAGGACCAGCTCTGCGAAGACTGCCGCAAGCGGATGGAACGCAACCCGCTGCGCGTGCTCGACTGCAAGGTCGACCAGGACAAGTTCGGCGGGGCGCCGTCGATCCTCGACAGTCTGGACGAGGAGTGCCGGACGCATTTCGAGAAGGTGCAGCAGTTCCTCACGGCCATGGACATTCCCTTCGCGATCAATCACCGGCTCGTCCGCGGCCTCGACTACTACACGCACACCGCCTTCGAGTACAAAGCGGAAGGGATCGGCGCAATCGACACGATCGGCGGCGGCGGTCGTTACAATGGCCTCGTGCGGGAGATCGGCGGTCCCGACCAGCCGGGCGTCGGCCTCGGCATCGGGCTGGAGCGGACCGTGCTGCTGCTCGAGCAGCAGCAGGAAGCGGCCGGTGAGACGATCGATGTCTATCTCATCGGGCTCGGCGAAGCGGCGGAGCGGGAGACGGTCCGGCTGCTGCACGCGCTGCGCCAGGCGGGGCTCAAGGCGGAGCGCGACTACGCCGGCCGCAAGATGAAGGCGCAGCTCAAGGCGGCGGACCGGCTGAACGCGCGGTTCGCGGCCATCCTCGGCGACGACGAGCTGGCGCGCGGCGAGATCACGCTGAAGGAAATGGCGAGCGGCGACCAGCGCTTCGTGAAGCTTGACGAGCTGGCGGCAGCGATTCGCGAACAAGGGTAAGTCCGACCGTCGCAAGACGGGTCAACCCATCAAAAACAAGCAAAGGGAGTCGAAGAAAAATGACGCTCAGAACCCATCAATGCGGCACGCTGACGAAAGCGGACGTTGGCAAAGAGGTGACGCTCAGCGGCTGGGTGCAGCGCTACCGCGACCTCGGCGGCGTCCTGTTCATCGACCTGCGCGACCGGACCGGCATCGTGCAGATCGTGTTCAACCCCGCTTTCTCGAAGGAAGCGCATGAAATCGCCGACCGCGCGCGCAGCGAGTATGTGCTCACCGTGCGGGGCGAAGTGGTGCACCGCGATCCCGAGACGTACAACCCGAACATTCCGACGGGCGAGATCGAGGTGCGCGTGAAGCACGTCGAAATTTTGAACCCGGCGAAGACGCCGCCGTTCCCGATCGAGGACGGCATCGACGTCGACGAATCGGTGCGGCTGAAATACCGCTATCTCGACCTGCGCCGGCCGGAAATGCAGAAGACGCTGATGCTCCGTTCGAAAGCGGCCAAGGTGTTCCGCGATTTTCTGGACGAGAACGGCTTCATCGAGATCGAGACGCCGATCCTGACGAAGAGCACGCCGGAAGGGGCGCGCGACTATCTCGTGCCGAGCCGTCTGCATCCGGAAGAATTCTACGCGCTGCCGCAGTCGCCGCAGATCTACAAGCAGCTGCTCATGGTCGGCGGGCTCGAGCGGTACTATCAGATCGCGCGCTGCTTCCGCGACGAGGACCTGCGTGCGGACCGTCAGCCGGAATTCACCCAGGTTGACATCGAGACGTCGTTCCTGTCGCGCGACGAGTTGCTCGAGATGATGGAGGAGCTGGTCGTCAAGCTGTTCAAGGAGACGATCGGCGTCGATATCCCGCGTCCGTTCCAGCGCCTCTCCTATCAGGAGGCGATGGACAAATACGGCTCCGACAAGCCGGATCTCCGCTTCGGCCTCGAGATCGTCGACATTACGGACATTGCGAAGGGCAGCGACGTGCAGGTGTTCGCTTCAGTGGCCGCGCAGGGCGGCGTCGTCCGGGTGCTGAACGCGAAGGGCTGCGCGAACTGGAGCCGCAAGGAGCTCGACGATCTGAAGCCGTTCGCCGAACGCTACGGCGGCAAGGGGCTGGCCTGGGTCACGGTGAAGGATGGCGAATGGCGCGGTCCGATCGTGAAATTTTTCAAACCGGAAGAAATCGCGGCGCTCACGGAGCGGCTCGGCGTGGAGGAAGGGGACCTGCTCCTGTTCTCCGCCGACAAGAAGAAGATCGTCTGCGACGTGCTCGGCAATCTGCGCCTGAAGGTCGGCCGGCAGCTCGGCCTGATCGACGATTCCGTGTTCAAATTCGCCTGGATCGTCGATTTCCCGCTGCTCTCGTGGGATGAGGAAGCGAAGCGTTACGTGGCGGAGCACCATCCGTTCACGCGGCCGAGGGACGAGGATCTGCATCTGTTCGACAGCGATCCCGGCGCGATCCGCGCGCAAGCCTACGACCTCGTGTTGAACGGCTATGAAGTCGGCGGCGGTTCGATGCGGATCTACAAGCGGGACGTGCAGGAGAAAATGTTCAAGGCGCTCGGCTTCACGATGGAGCAGGCGCGCGAGAAGTTCGGCTTCCTGCTCGACGCGTTCGAATACGGTACGCCGCCGCACGGCGGCATCGCGTTCGGCTTCGACCGGCTGATTATGCTGCTGGCGGGCCGGACGAACCTGCGCGAGACGATCGCGTTTCCGAAGACGGCGAACGCTTCCGATCCGATGATGGACGCGCCGTCGCGCGTCGAGCGCGAGCAGCTTGCGGAGCTGCACATCCGCACGGTGCCGAAGCCGGGCGCGAAGCCGCAACAGCCGCAGCAATCCGGGCAGCAGCAAGAGCTGCAGCCGCAGGCCGAGTAAGGGAGGACGTCGCAGAATATGCTTCACCAATTTTCCCGCACCGAACTGGCTATCGGACCGGAAGGGCTCGAGGTGATGAAGCGGAGCACGGTCGCCGTGCTCGGCATCGGCGGCGTCGGATCGATCGCTGCCGAGGCGCTGGCCCGCACGGGTGTCGGCCGGGTCATCATGATTGACAAGGACGTCGTCGACATCACGAACGTGAACCGTCAGGTGCACGCCCTGACGACAACGATCGGGCAGCCGAAGGCCGAGCTGATGCGCGACCGGATCAAGCAGATCAATCCGGAGTGCGACGCGATTGCGCTGCGGATGTTCTACACGGAAGAGACGAGCGAGGAACTGTTCAAGTACGATCTCGATTACGTGCTGGACTGCTCGGACACGATCACCTACAAGATCCTGCTGATCAAGGAGTGCCTGAAGCGGAACATTCCGATCATCTCGAGCATGGGCGCGGCGAACCGGATGGATCCGACGAAGTTCCAGGTTGCGGACATCTCGAAAACCCACATGGACCCGATGGCGCGCGTCATCCGCACGAAACTGCGGGAAGCCGGCATCCGCAAAGGCGTCAAGGTCGTCTTCTCGACCGAGCCGCCGATCAAGCCGCGCCGCGACGTGACGGAGAAGATTGTGCCGGAGAACGCGCCGAACATCCGCAAGGCGCAGCAGCCGCCGGCGAGCAATGCCTTCGTTCCGCCGGTTGCCGGACTCATCATGGTCAGCGTCGCCGTGCGCGACCTGCTCGCCGCCGGCGGCGTGCGGGTCTAGAACCATACAAGCCAATCGGCCGCCAGGCTTCCGCGCCGGCGGCCGATCTTTTTTTGCTTGCGACGTCAAATGCCCTCCTTCGCTTCCGCAACCAGCTCAACAGGCGTCGCCCACGGCGGCCAGCACCGGCGGCAGCTTGATGTTGTACTTTTCCGGATGCGCCACCACATCCCGCACGTCCATGACGACAGGGATGACATCGTCTCCTTTGTAGAACGTTTTCGGTCCGAGTGGGGTCATCGGGGGATGGTACAAAATCTTGATCGCGCGGCAGAACAGCGGCTCGAGCAGCGTGACGAACCAGCGAATGCCGTGCTCCCTGGCGACCAGGACGGCGGCCGCCACGAGATCGTCGACATATTTGCCGCGGTGTTCCGGAAGCGCCGCGTACTTGTCGATCTCCGCCACCTGCCGGCGATCACTGACAAGTTCCGGCATCCGGCTCATGTCCGCGACCGTTTCGAAGGCGCTGACCCCCGGCAGGAACGGCTTGAATTCGGCGGTGCCGACGGGCTGGCCTTCGGGCGTCAGGACGAGCCAGCGCTCCAGCACGGACGGCGAAAATTCGAAATCATATCCCTTCTCTCGCCATGCGGTCATCCAGATGAAGTTGTAGTACGCCAGATCCTGTTCCGTCGTGACGCGCTTGAGCATGAGGTTATCTCCTTTAATTTCATTTAGTGACATTAATTTACTTAATTTACTTGCAACAACATTCTATCAAATCCGTTCAGCGCACCAAATCAAACCATAAGCCTATTTCCCGTGGTTCAAGAGGACGAGGATAAATCGAAATCCGCCGTCGAACTCTGTCAATTTAATGCAAGCGAAGTTGATTATTGGCCTTCATCCGGCGAAAAAGTGACCCGCGGGCGGCACGGTGGCGAACGCATGTGCGAATATGCTATCATCAACATAAGCGAGGGTGGGATGACGGACATGGATTTGTTCACCTATCAAGACGAGCAAACGCCACGCGCCCGGCTGCTTGCGGATCGGATGCGTCCCGAGACGCTGGACGAATATGTCGGGCAAGAACATATTCTCGGTCCCGGCAAGCTGCTGCGCAGGGCGATCGAGGCCGACCAGGTGACATCGATTCTGCTGTACGGCCCGCCGGGCTGCGGCAAGACGACGCTCGCCCACATCATCTCGAAGCGGACGCAGGGCGAGTTCGTCCGGCTGAACGCCGTGGATGCGTCGGTCAAGGACGTGCGGGACGTCATCGACCGGGCGCGGGAAGTGAAAGTGCTGTACGGGAAGAAGACGATCCTGTTCCTCGACGAGGTGCACCGGTTCAACACGGCCCGCCAGGACGCGCTGCTGCCCGCGGTGGAGCAGGGCATCATCGTGTTCATCGGTGCGACGACCGAGAATCCGTTCCACCATGTGAACGGCGCGCTGCTCTCGCGTTCGACGCTGTTCCGCCTCGAACCGCTGACGACGGAGCATGTGATGACGGCGCTGCGCCGCGCGCTGGCCGACCGCGAGCGCGGGCTCGGGTTCATGAAGCTTCAGGTCGACGAAGAAGCGCTGGAGCACATCGCGCGGATGGCCGGCGGCGACATCCGCCGGGCGCTGAACGCGCTCGAGCTGGCGGCGGTCACGACTTCGTCCCGGCAGGACGGCACCGTGCACATCACGCTGGACGTGGCGGAAGAGTCGATCCGCCAGCCGACGGTGAAGGCGGATCCTTCGACGCAGTACGACGTTCTCTCGGCGTTCCACAAGAGCATCCGCGGGTCGAGCGACGCCGCCCTGTTCTGGTTCCTGTACGCGGTGGAGAAGCTCGGCATGGATCCGATGGTGTTTCTGCGCCGGCTGATCGTGGCGTGCAGCGAGGACATCGGCCTGGCCAATCCGCAGGCGATGGTGCAGGCGGTGACGGCGATGGACGCCTACCACAAGATCGGCTGGCCGGAGGCGAAATACAACATCGCGCAGGCGATTCTGTTCGCGGTCGAAAGTCCGAAGTCGAACGCGACTGCCGTGGCCATCGGCCGCGTCATGAACGCGATCGAATCGGCCGGGGCGATGGAGGTGCCGCTGCACCTGCGCGACGCGCACTACAAGGGGGCGGAGAAGCTCGGGCACGTCGGCTACAAATACCCGCACGACTACCCGGGGCATTATGTCGAGCAACAGTATCTGCCTGATCGGTTGGGCGGCAAAATTTTCTATGAAGCGACAACCCAGGGGATGGAGGAAAAAATTCACATCAACCAGCAGAAAAGGCGCAAATCGGGCAGATCGTGACCTGACGGCTGAAAATGGTCAATTCCGCCCGGCAAAGGTTCATAAAGGTCAACCTTAACCGAATAAGGATAACTAAAGCGCGGTCACAGACATTTGACGCGCGGAGGCAGTATGGCATAAACTTTTGATATAAGGATTCTTTATAAATAGGCTGTCGCAGGACGCCATCATTTTTCAGAGGAGGTGCACCTGTCCCGCACGGCTTCCGCCCGGCGGAACGGCGGGGATCAGGGAATCGGTGGGCAGTGACCCGTTACCCATATGGCTAAGTCTTTTGCTGGTCGTATTCCTGGTGTTCATGAACGGCTTCTTCGTGGCGGCGGAGTTCGCGATGGTGAAAGTCCGCGGCAGCAGGATCGACACGCTCGTGCAGGAAGGACACAAGCGCGCCAAGCTGGCCGAGAATCTGACCAACAATCTGGACGCCTATTTGTCCGCGTGCCAGCTCGGGATTACGCTTGCGTCGCTGGGTCTCGGCTGGATCGGCGAGCCGGCGGTGGCCGATTTGCTGGAGCCGGTTCTGCACGCGGCGGGCATTGAGAACGACGTTATTTTGCATACGATTTCATTCGCGATCGCGTTCTCATTGATCACGTTCCTGCATATCGTGCTGGGCGAACTGGCGCCGAAGACGCTGGCCATCCGCAAGGCGGAGGGCGTCACGCTGTGGACGGCGGGGCCGATGATCGCGTTCCACAAGCTGATGTACCCGTTCATCTGGTTCCTGAACGGTACCGCGAACCGCATGCTGCGCCTGATCGGCATCGCCCCGGCATCGGAGCACGAGTCGGCGCACACGGAGGAAGAGATCCGGATTCTGATGAAGGAGTCCCACAAGAGCGGTCTGATCGACAACACCGAACTGACGCTCGTGGATAACATCTTCGAATTCGCGGAGACGACGGCCCGGGAGATCATGATTCCGCGCACCGAAATGAACGTCCTGTACGCGAACCTGTCGTTCGAAGAGAACAAGGCGATCGCGCTGCAGGAAATGCACACCCGGTATCCGGTCTGCGAGAACGACAAGGACAACATTATCGGTTTTGTCCATATCAAGGACATCCTGCGGGCTGACGGGAACAAGCCGCAGAGCATCCGGGAGATTCTGCGTCCGATTACGACCGTGCCGGAATCGATGCAGATCAGCCAATTGCTCAAATTGATGCAGAAGAAGAAGACGCAGATTGCGATTCTGATTGACGAGTACGGCGGAACGTCGGGACTTGTCACGCTTGAGGACATCATGGAGGAGATCGTCGGCGAGATTCAGGACGAGTTCGACGAGGAGCGGCCGGACATCGAGCGCAAGGACGAGACGACGTACTCGATCAACGGGCTTCTGCTCATCGAGGAAGTGAACAGCTTCTTCAACCTCGACATCGAGTCCGACGACTACGATACGATCGGCGGATGGATCTATTCGCAGATCGAGATTCCGCCGAAGCGCGGCCAAGGCGTATTCTACAAGGACACGCACAAGTTCGTGATCGAAGAGACGGATCATCTGCGTATCTCGCGCATCACCGTCCGGATCATCCGGGACAACGAGAACAGCGAGGGACTGCTGTCGGCCGAGAAGACGGGCTGATGCGGCTCCCGCGTCAACAAGGAAACCTCCGGAACTGCGCCGCCCGGCGCATGCCCGGAGGTTTCCGTGCTTTGCGGACTGCTTCTGCGGATCATCGGACGGCGTCGGGGGCCAAAGCCGCCGGATCGTTCTTGTGCACGCGCTCGATCGTGCCGCCGCCGAGGCATTCATCGCCGTCGTAGAAGACGACGGCCTGGCCGGGCGTGACCGCGCGCTGCGGCGCGTCGAAGACGACTTCGGCGGTGCCGTCCTCAAACAGCATCACCGTGACGCCCTGGTCCGGCTGGCGGTAGCGGAATTTCGCCGTGCAGTGGAACGGTCCCTCCGGCCTGTGCGGCGGAATCCAGTTCACGCCGCTCGCCGTCAGCCCGTTCGAGTACAGGGCGGGATGCCGGTCGCCCTGTACGACGAGCAGCTCGTTGCGCTCCAGATCCTTGTCCGCGACGAACCAGGGCTCGCCCGTGCCCGTTCCGCCGATCCCGAGCCCCTGCCGCTGGCCGAGCGTGTAGTACATCAGGCCGTCATGCCGGCCCATGACCTTGCCGGTGGCCAGGTCGACGATGTGGCCCGGCCGGGCAGGCAGATAGTTGCTGAGGAATTCCCTGAAATTGCGCTCGCCGATGAAGCAGATGCCGGTGCTGTCCTTCTTGCCGGCCGTGGCCAGTCCGGCTTCGGCCGCAATTCGCCGCACTTCGGGCTTCGTCAGGTGGCCGATCGGAAACATGGCCTTCTCGAGCTGCCGCTGGCTCAGCGCGTGCAGGAAGTAGGTCTGGTCCTTGTTCGGATCGGCGCCGCGCATAAGGCGCACGCTCCCGCCGGTCCGGTCAATCTGCGCGTAGTGGCCCGTCGCCAGGAAGTCTGCGCCAAGCTCGAGCGCCTTCTCCAGAAACTCGCCGAACTTGATCTCGCGGTTGCACATGACGTCGGGATTCGGCGTCCGGCCGCGCTCGTATTCCGCGAGGAAATACGCGAATACTTTATCGTAATAAGGTTTCTCGAAATTGACCGTGTACATCGGAATGCCGATCTGGCTGCAGACGCGCCGCACGTCTTCCGCGTCCTCGTCTGCCGTGCAGCGGCCGAATTCGTCCGTGTCGTCCCAGTTCTTCATGAATACGCCGACGACGTCGTAGCCCTGCCGCTTGAGCAGCAGCGCGGCGACGGAGGAGTCGACGCCGCCCGACATGCCGACGACGACGCGCGTCCTGGATGGATCTTTCGTCATCATTCGTATCACCGCCTATTTGCACATTGTAACACAAATGCGAAAATATTTTCACCGTTCCTGCTGCAATCTGGAACACAATCCGACCGAATTGTGTTACCATATGGTGATGATAGGAATACCGCGAATTGATTTTGGGACAGAATGGTAAAGCGGGGTGCCGAAACAGTGAAAATTTCGACGAAAGGCCGCTACGGACTGACGATCATGATGGAACTTGCAGCAAAATACGGCGACGGGCCTCAGTCTTTGAAGAGCATTGCCGAACGTAACGGCTTGTCCGAACATTATCTTGAGCAACTCGTCGCGCCGCTGCGCAACGCCGGTCTCGTCAAGAGCATTCGCGGCGCATACGGCGGTTATGTGTTGTCGAAGGAACCGGAGCAGATCACGTCCGGAGACGTCATCCGCATTCTGGAAGGGCCGATCTCGCCCGTCGACTTCACGGAAGAAGACGATCCGGCGAAGCGGGATCTGTGGCTCCGCATCCGAGATGCGATCGCGAACGTGCTGGACTCCACGACGCTGGCCGACCTCATCGCGTATCAGGGCGAACGCGAACAGGACAGCTACATGTTCTACATTTGATTCGCTCAGGGCGCATCAACCGGAGCAGGAAACGGAGCTTGACGGAATGAAAGGCATCTATCTGGACCACGCCGCATCCGCGCCGCTGCTGCCCGAGGTGGCCGAAGCGATGCTGGACGTCATGCGCGGCGGACCGGGAAATCCCTCGAGTCTGCACGCGTTCGGGCGCGCCGCGCGGGCGCGGCTGACCGATGCGCGGGACCGCATCGCCGCGCGGCTGAACTGCAAGCCATCCGAAATCGTCTTTACTTCAGGGGGGACCGAGAGCGACAACGCCGCCGTCATCGGCGCTTCGCGCGCGCTCGGACGCCGAGGGAAGACGCATATCGTCGTATCAGCGATCGAGCACCACGCCGTCCTCCATGCGGCGGATGCGCTCGAGCGCGAAGGATTCGCCGTGACGCGCGTTCTGCCGGATTCGACCGGCTATATCGATCCGGCGGCGGTGGAAGAGGCGCTCCGGCCGGAGACGGGGCTTGTCAGCGTCATGTGGGCGAACAACGAAGTCGGCACGATCCAGCCGATCCATCAGATCGGCGGGCGCCTCAAGGAACGCGGCATCGTCTTCCACGTCGACGCCGTGCAGGCGCTCGGCGTGTTGCCGATCGACCTCAAGGAGACGCCGGCCCATCTCGTCAGCTTCTCGGCGCACAAGCTGGGAGGCCCGCAGGGAATCGGCGCCCTCTACATCGCCGCCGGTACGCCGTTCGAATCGCTGATCCACGGCGGTTCCCAGGAGCGAAAGCGCCGGGCCGGCACCGAGAACGTGGCCGCCGCCTGGGGATTCGCGCGCGCGGTCGAGCTGGCGGTCGAACGGATGGATCAGAAAGTCCGGCGCCTGGCGGCGCTCCGGGACCGGCTCGAAGCGCTCCTGATCGGCAAGCTCGGCCCCGCGGGCGCCATCGTGAACGGCCGCATCGGCAGCCGGCTGCCGCATGTGACGAACATCAGCTTCATCGGCGCGGATACGGAGACGCTGCTCATGGCGCTCGACCTCGAAGGCATCGCCGCGGCCAGCGGCTCCGCCTGCTCTTCCGGATCGCTCGAGCGGTCGCATGTGCTGAAAGCGATGGGGTTGCCGGAAGAGCGCCTGAAATCGGCCGTGCGATTCAGCTTCGGCCCTTCGAACACGATGGAAGAAATCGAGACAGCCGCAGAAAAAATTGCAACCATAGCAGATCGCCTGCGTAATAAATGAAAGGGGCGCGATCCCCGTGCTAAGCGCGCAGTGTTTGATCGGTCTGCCGGTCTTCGACGAGAAGACCGGCCATCGGGCGGGCAAGGTGCTCGATCTGTGGTTTGACGAGCACTGGTCACTCCGAGGATTTCTTCTGAAAGCCAGACGGTGGTGGTTCAAAAGGTATTACGACGCCGCGCTCTGGGAGAGCGTCACGGCCTGCGGCAGCGACGCGATTCTCATCTCGGACAAAGGCGCCGTCAAACGGCTGGAAGCGGCCGAAATCGGCCGAACGTTCCATACCGGGCAGATCCGGCTGAAAGATCTTCCGGTCATCACCGATGAAGGCAGGCAGCTCGGACGCGTATCGGATGTTTATTTTCAAGGATTTCAGGGTACACCAATTACAGGCTTTGAATTGACGGACGGCTTTGTCTCGGATCTGATCGAAGGGCGCAAGCGGCTCAAGACTCCCGCGGACCCCGAACGGATGAAACTCGGGGAGAACGCGATACTCGTCCCCGCCCGATGCGAACATGACCTGGAGGCCTTCGTCACGGAATCGGGATAGCAGGGAGCAATGCAAGTATGAGATGTCCAAATTGCAATTCCAAAGACATCGGCAAGATCGGTTCGCACCAGTACTACTGCTGGGGATGCTTCATCGAACTGACGGTCAACGGCGACAAAATGTCGGTATTCCAGGTGGAAGAAGACGGCACGCTCAGTTCGCTCGATGACCTGTTCTTCGATGAACCGACGGTCGAGCAGCAGATGCACGCCAATTGAAGTGCCGGCTTCACAAGCCGGCGGCAGGACGAGGCGGTCCGCGCAAGATGCGGGCCGCCTTGCTGTTTTTGGCGATGGAATTTCGGGATTCTTCTTCTCTCCTTCCCGCTCCGACCCCTTCCGGAAGAGCCGCGCGCGGACAAGGAGGATGAATGTCCCACCCGCTACATATAATGTACTGTGTCTTGCGGTGGGCCCGTCCCCGCGGCGGGAAGGAGGTGGCCGGAATGAATCCATGGGCGGCCAGCCGGCTGTTCAGAGGGCTCGTCTACACGATCCTCATATTGGCCGTTCTGCTGTTGCTCCAGCAGCTCAAGCCCGTGCTGCTTCAGGTTTACGGATTTTTGAAGGCGGTTCTTGCGCCGTTCATCATCGCGATGATCATCTCTTACGTGCTCAATCCGGTCGTCACGCTGCTCGCCGAGCGGCGGGTGCCGCGTTCGGTCGCGGTGCTGCTCATCTACGCGGTGTTCGCCGCGGCGGTGACGGTCATCCTGCTCAACGCGATTCCGATGATCGCCGAGCAGGTCGAGCAGCTGAACCGGCACGCGCCGGAGCTGACGATGCGGGCCCAGAACCTGATGGACCAGCTGAACAATCATTCGTTCCTGCCGGAGAGCGTGCGCAACGCGATCAACAAGTCGCTGATCGATCTCGAGAAGCGGCTGGCCGAAGCGGCGCTGTCGTTCATGAACAACATCGGGTCGATGCTGAACGCCGTCTTCATCGCGTTCATCATCCCGTTCCTCGCGTTTTACATTCTGAAAGATCTCGACGCTTTCGAGCGCGCGATCATCAACTACGTGCCGCGCTCCAGGCGGCAGGGCGTCATCCGGCTGTTCAAGGACATCGACGAGGCGCTCGGCAACTACATCCGCGGCCAGTTCATCGTCTGCGCCATCGTCGGCCTGCTGGCCTATACCGGCTACTGGCTGATCGGGCTGCCGTATCCGCTGCTGCTCGCCACATTCGTCGCGGTCACGAACGTGATTCCGTATCTCGGCCCGTTCATCGGGGCGGCGCCCGCGCTGCTGGTCGCCTCGACCGTATCGCTGAAAATGATGCTCTTCACCGTGCTTGTCAACACGCTCTGCCAGATCATCGAGGGCAACGTCATTTCACCGCAGGTCGTCGGGCGTTCGCTGCACATGCATCCGCTCACGATTATCTTCGCGCTGCTCGCCGGCGGCGAGATCGCGGGGCTCATCGGCATGATTCTGGCCGTGCCGGCATTCGCCGCGGCGAAGGTCGTCCTGCAGCATCTGTTCGCCTATTACATCCGCAGGAAAACGATTTGACACAACGCGCGCGGCAATACTATAATACGTTGGGAATATGCCTATATCGGACAAAACCAGGATGAAACAGGAGTAAGCCGTGACCGGCCGGACAGAGAGGGAGCCCCGCGCGAAAGTCGCAAGGCGCGGCTGGAAGGGCCCCGGGCATCAGGGCGGCCGAAGCTCGTTTCGGAGTGCGGAGGGAAAATCCGCCGGCAGGACCCGTTATCGTCCGGCGAGGCGACCGGTGTGCCCGCGGGAAGGGAGCCGGTAACCAGGGTGGTACCGCGAATCATGAATTCGTCCCTGCTTGATGCAAGGACGTTTTTTATTATCTTGAGAAACCGAAAGACGGAGGCGTAACGACAGTCATGAAAGCCAGTGAAATCCGTTCGAAATGGCTTGCGTTCTTCGCAAGCAAAGGCCACGCGATCGAGCCGAGCGCGTCGCTCGTGCCGCACAACGATCCTTCCCTGCTCTGGATCAACGCGGGGATGGCGCCGCTCAAGCCTTACTTCGACGGCCGCGTGAAGCCGGCCAACCCGCGCATCGCGAACGCGCAGAAATGCATCCGCACGAACGACATCGAGAACGTCGGCAAGACGCGGCGGCACCACACCTTTTTCGAAATGCTGGGCAACTTCTCGATCGGCGACTACTTCAAGGAAGAAGCGATCACCTGGGCGTGGGAATTCCTGACAAGCCCCGAGTGGATCGGCTTCGAACCGGACAGGCTGTCGGTGACCGTCCACCCGGAGGACACGGAAGCGTTCGAGCTGTGGAACAAGAAGATCGGCATTCCGGCGGAACGCATCTACAAGACGGAGGACAACTTCTGGGACATCGGCGAAGGGCCGTGCGGACCGTGTACGGAAATTTTCTACGACCGCGGGGAAAAATACGGCGACCTGTCCGATCCCGAGTGCTATCCGGGCGGGGAGAACGAGCGGTTCCTCGAAGTGTGGAACCTCGTGTTCTCGCAGTACAACCACAATCCGGACGGAAGCTACACGCCGCTGCCGAACAAGAACATCGACACCGGCGCGGGGCTTGAGCGGTTCGCGTCGATCCTGCAGGATGTCGACTCCAACTTCGACACCGACCTGTTCCGGCCGATCATCGACCGGACGTGCGAAATCGCTGGCGTCCGCTACCAGGAGCGGGAGGAAACGGACGTCGCGCTCAAGGTGATCGCCGACCATATCCGGACGGTCGTGTTCTCCGTCGGCGACGGCGTCCTGCCGTCCAACGAAGGACGGGGCTACGTTATCCGCCGGCTGCTCCGGCGCGCCGTCCGCTACGGACGGAAGCTCGGCGTCGAGCGGCCGTTCCTGTATGAGCTGACAGCGGTCGTCGGCGACATCATGGGGTCGCACTACCCCGAAGTCGTCGAGAAGCGGGCGTTCATCGAGCGCGTCATCCGGACCGAGGAAGAGCGGTTCCACGAGACGCTCGAGGGCGGCCTCGCGAAGCTGGCCGAAGTCGCCGAAGCGGCGCGCGGACAAGGCGGCGTCATTTCGGGCGAGGATGCGTTCAAGCTGTATGACACGTTCGGTTTCCCGCTCGATCTGACGGAAGACTATGCGGCGGAGAACGGCCTCTCCGTCGACCGCGAAGGATTCGAAGCCGCGATGGAACGGCAGCGGGAGCGGGCGCGTGCGGCGCGCCAGGAGACCGGCGGCATGCAGGTGCAGGGCGGACCGCTCGACGATTACGCCGAGCCGAGCGAATTCGTCGGTTATGACGCGGTCGCCGTGGAGGCGAAGGTGGCCGCGATCGTCGCAGACGGGCAAATGGTCGACCTGGCGGGCGAAGGCACCGAATGCCTCGTCATCCTCGACCGTACGCCGTTCTACGCGGAAAGCGGCGGCCAGGTGAGCGACCGGGGCGAAATTACGGGCAAACAGGTCCGCGCTGTGGTGCAGGACGTATCGAAGGCGCCGCGCGGCCAGCACGTTCACCACGTGAAGGTGCAAAGCGGCGTGCTGCGCGTCGGCGATGTCATCGAAGCGGCTGTCGCGAAGGCCGATCGCGAAGCGATCACGAAGAACCATACGGCGACGCACCTCCTGCACAAGGCGCTGAAGGAAGTGCTGGGCGGGCATGCGAACCAGGCCGGCTCGCTCGTCGAGGCGGATCGGCTGCGGTTCGACTTCACCCATTTCAGCGCGGTCACCCAGGAGGAACTGGACGACATCGAGCGCCGCGTCAACGAACAGATCTGGCTCGGCACGGACGTCGAAATTTCGTATCACGCGCTGGCCGAAGCGAAGGCGATGGGCGCGATGGCGCTGTTCGGCGAGAAATACGGCGAGATCGTGCGCGTCGTCAAGATCGGCGACTACAGCATCGAACTGTGCGGCGGCATCCACGTGCAGAATACGGCCCAGATCGGCCTGTTCAAGATCGTCTCGGAGAGCGGCATCGGCTCCGGCGTCCGCCGGATCGAAGCGGTGACGGGCCGGAAGGCGTACGAGTACATGGATCATCAGATCGCCGTGCTGCGCCAGTCGGCCGGGCTGCTTAAGGTCAGCGTCCAGGACGTGCCGAAGCGGATCGAGGGTCTGCAGGCGCAGATCAAGGACTTGTCGCGCGAGATCGAATCGCTGCAGGCGAAGCTCGGCCGGATCGAGGCAGGCTCGCTCGCGGGCGAGGCGCGCGAAGTGGGCGGCGTGAAGCTGATCGCGGCCCGGGTGAGCGCCGGCGGCATGGACGCGCTGCGCGGCATCGCCGACGAACTGAAGGCGAAGCTCGGCTCCGGCATCATCGTGCTGGGCGCGGAGCAGGACGGCAAGGTGAACTTCGTCATCGCCGTCTCGCCGGATCTGGCCGGCCAAGGTTTCCACGCCGGCAAGCTGATCAAGGAAGTGGCGGCGGTCTGCGGCGGCGGAGGCGGCGGCCGTCCGGATATGGCGCAGGCCGGCGGCAAGGATCCGTCGAAGCTTGACGAAGCGCTGAAGCGTGCGGAGGAACTGGTTCTGGCCCAAGCAAATGTGATATGATGGAAATATGAATCTGGTCTCACCCGAAAGGGAGGTGCCGGCGATGAGTTCATCCATGGACAAGACGATGAAATTCAACGTCAAGGCGGAAGAGGTCGAGACGAGTGCCGAAGACATTCTGCTGGCGGTGTACGACGCGCTGGTCGAGAAGGAGTACAACCCGATCAACCAGATCGTCGGATACCTGCTTTCCGGCGATCCGGCATACATCCCCCGGCACAAGAACGCAAGAAGCCTGATCCGCAAGAAGGAACGGGACGAATTGATCGAAGAGCTTGTCCGGTACTATCTGAGCCGGCGCAGGTAAGGACCATGGGAACGAACTGAGCCTCATCCTGCGGCGGATAAAGGAGTCAGCGGCGCATTGCGGATTATGGGATTGGACCTCGGCGACCGGAGAATCGGCGTCGCCGTGAGCGATGAGCTGGGATGGACGGCGCAGGGTGTCGGCGTCGTGGAAAGACATCGGGACGGCCGGGAACTGGAAGAAATCGAACGGCTCGTCCGCGAACGGGAGGTCAGCGAGATCGTCGTCGGCCTGCCGCGCAACATGGATGGATCGATCGGGCCGCGTGGCGAAATCTGCATCGCATTTGCAGATATGCTGCGCGGAAAACTACAGTTGCCCGTTCACCTCTGGGATGAAAGGCTGACGACGGCAGCGGCCGAACGGACGCTGCTTGAAGCGGACGTCAGCCGCAGAAAACGCAGGCAGGTTGTGGACAAATTGGCGGCAACGCTGATTTTGCAGCATTATCTCGATTCCAAAGCGGGCAGGTGAGAAAACGATGACCGATGACGGAAAGCTGACCGAAGAGCCGGAAATCATCTATATCCCGGATGAAGAAGGCAACGAGGAAGAGTTCGAAGTCATCATGAAGTTCGAACTCGACGATTCCGACAAGAAGTACATGATGCTTATGCCGGTTGACGCGCCGGAGGGCGAGGAAGAGGAAGTGTACGCCTTCCGGTACGAGGAAGACGGCGACGATCTGAAGCTGTACACGATCGAAGACGAGGAAGAGTGGAACATGGTGGAAGAGACGTTCAATACGCTGCTGGCCGAGCTGGAAGAAGGCAAGACGGAAGCATGATGCGGATTGAACGGCTGAACCGGCTCAAGGAGACCTACGGCAGGGAGATTGAACTGATCGACGGCGAAGGCGGGACGGAGACGTTCGAGCTGCTCGCCGAGTACAGGGTCGGGGACGCGGTGTATGCCGCGCTGCAGACGCCCGACATGCGCCGGAATGACGAGATCGCCTTCTTCCGTGTCGAAACGCGGGATGACGGCTCGTTCGAGCTGGCGGACATCGAAGATGAAGACGAGTGGGAGACAGCCGCGGAAGGATACGACGAGCTGATATTCGAGGAAAGCGCAGGAGACCGCGGTTCGCTCGAATAGGGACGCCGAGGGACGGGGAAGCTCGTCCCTCTGTGCTGTTGAACAGGAGGAACGGGGTAGAGACATGTCGGATCACATCCAAGCTGAACCGACCGGCACGGACGGCCGCGTCCGGATGCCGATACCGAAATGGCGGATTACGATGTGGGTCATCCTGTCGCTGCTGTTGCTCATGGCGGCAGGGATCGGCGGCGTCGCTCTCTACATTTGGAACGGTCTGAAGCCGACCGCCGCGGGAGAGCCGGTGCGGATTGAAATTCCGAGCGGCACGTCCGCTTTCCGGACGGCCGAACTGCTGGAGGACTACGGCATTATCCGCAGCGCATTTCTGTTCAAGTATTATCTGCACTTCAAGGATCAGGGGGATCATTTTCAGGCCGGTCTGTACGAGATGACGCCGGGCATGACGAACGACGAGATCATCGCGATGCTGAACGAAGGGCGCACCTTGAAGCCCGAGACGTTCCGCTTCACGATTCCGGAAGGCTATACGATCGAGAAAATAGCGGACAAGCTGGCGGCCGAGGGACTGATCGACAAGTCCGCCTTCCTCGCGCTGGCCGATTCGGCCGAGGCGCGGGGCTGGTCGTCCGCGGCCGCGTCCGTGCCGGATGACGAGAAGATGCTCCATCCGCTGGAGGGCTATCTGTTCCCCGAAACCTACGAGATGGAGGCGGGCAGCACCGAAGCCGACATTCTGAAGCGGATGATGATCGAGCTCGACCGGAAGCTGGCCCAACTGCCCGAAGACTGGCAGGACGTCCTGGACGAGCGGAACATGACGCTGCACGAGCTGCTGACCATCGCGTCGCTGATCGAACGCGAAGTCGCCGTCGCGGAGGAACAGCCGATCGTCGCCAGCGTCATCTACAACCGGCTGAAGGAAGGCATGCCGCTGCAGATCGACGCCACCGTGCAATACGCGCTCGGCGAGACGAAGGAACGGATTCTGGAAGAAGATCTCGAGGTGGACAGCCCGTACAACACGTACAAGATTCCCGCACTTCCGCCGGGACCGATCGCGAGCCCGAGCCTGTCGGCGATCCGCGCGGCGCTCGAGCCGGAAGAGACGGATTACCTTTATTACGTGACGAAAAAGGACGGCTCGCGGACGCATCTGTTCGCCAGAACGTTCAAGGAGCATCAGGAGAACATCCGCAAAAGCAATGCAGTCGCGGCTCAAGGAGGCGGCGGCGGATGACGGCGGGACGGAAGCCGGAATTGCTGGCGACGGCGTCATCCCCGGCTGAGCTGGAGCGGCTGGCGAATGCCGGAGCGGACGCCCTGCTCGTCGGCGGACCGCCGTTCGCCGCCCGCGCCGCCGGTCCGTTCGACCTCGCGATGATCCGCGACGCGGCGCGGCTGCTCCATCCGCAAGGCAAACGGCTGTACGTGCTCGTGAACAATCTGCTGGACAACGCGGCGCTCGAGGCGCTGCCGGAATACATCCGCGGGCTGGCGGAAGCGGGGGCGGATGCCGTCGAATGCGGCGATCCCGCCGTGCTGATGACGGTCCGCGAAGAGGCGCCGCGGATCGCCGTTCACTGGAATGCCGAGATGACGGCGACGAACGCCCGCGCGGCGGAATTCTGGGGCAGGCGCGGCGCTTCCCGCGCCGTGCTCGCCCGGGAGCTGAACGGGGAAGAGATTCTGGCGTTCAAGGCGAAGACGTCGCTCGAAGTGCAGGTTCAGGTGCACGGCATGACGAACATCTACCACTCGAAGCGGCGGCTCGTGGAGAGCTATCTGGAGCACAGTGCGAATACAGGCCGCGCGTTCGAGCTGCGCGGACGGGACGGATCGGATGCAGAGCGGACCGCTGGCCGTCCGGGGGCAGCCGACGCGGCGCAGGGACTCTATCTGATCGAGACGGAGCGTCCGGACAGCCGGCTGCCGATCTTCGAGGACGAGGCCGGAACGCATATCATGAGTCCGGACGACATCTGCCTGCTCGAGGTCGTCCACGAGCTGCTCGAGGGCGGTATCGACGCGCTCAAGATCGAAGGGCTGCTGAAGACGCCCGAATACAACGAGGCGGCCGTCCGGGCGTACCGCACCGCAATCGACGAATGGCTGCGCGATCCCGCGGGATACGAGTTTCGTGAGGAGTGGCTCGAGCCGATTCGGCGACTGCAGGATCCCCGCCGCGAGCTGACGTTCGGGTTTTACTACAAGGAACAGGTTTACTAGAACAGGAGCAAGGAGGCGGCGCTGATGGCCGCGATGACGATGCCGGCTGCCAGGGGCAGAAGGGTCCGGCTTGAGCGTCCGGAATTGCTGGCGCCGGCCGGAAGTCTGGAGAAGCTGAAGTTCGCCGTCCACTACGGCGCGGATGCGGTCTATATCGGCGGACAGAAATACGGGTTGCGCTCGAACGCCGACAACTTCACGCTCGAAGAGATGAAGGAGGGCGCCCGGTTCGCGCGGGGTTATGGCGCCAAAGTGTTCTGCGCGGTCAACATCTACGCGCACGACGAGGATCTGGACGGGTTGGAGGAATACTTAAGCGGGCTCGAGGAAGCGGGCATCGCCGCGATCATCGCTGCCGATCCGGTCGTCATCGAGACCGCGCAGCGCGTTGCGCCCGGCCTCGAGGTGCATCTCAGCACGCAGCAGTCGGTGCTGAACTGGCGCACCGTCCAGTTCTGGAAGGATGAAGGGCTGCCGCGCGTCGTGCTGGCCCGGGAGACGAGCCTGGAGCAAATTCTGGAGATCAAGCGGCGCGTCGACATCGAGCTGGAAGTGTTCGTCCACGGCGCGATGTGCTCGTCGTTCAGCGGGCGCTGCGTGCTGTCGAACCATTTTACCGACCGGGATTCGAACCGCGGCGGCTGCTGCCAGTCCTGCCGCTGGCAGTACGACCTGTACTTCGGCGAAGACGAGCCGGTATTGGCCGGGGAAGGCGACCGGTTCACGATGGGCTCCAAGGATCTGTGCATGATCGGGCATTTGCCGAAGCTCATCGAGGCCGGCATCGACAGCTTCAAGATCGAAGGGCGGATGAAAAGCCTGCATTACGCGGCGACGGTCACGGGTGTCTACCGCCAGGCCATCGACGCCTATTTCGCCGATCCCGCCGGCTACCGGCTGAAGCCGGAGTGGCTTGAGGAGATCTACAAGGCGGCGAACCGGCCGCTGACCACCGGATTTTTCTTCGGCGAGCCCGACGCGGACGACCATATCTACGGGCCGGAGCCGAAGGGCGCGCCGTATGACTTTGCGGGGGTCGTCCTGGACTACGACGAACGGACCGGCATCGCGCTCGTCGAGCAGCGGAGCCCGTTCCGTCCGGGGCAGGAAGTCGAATTTTTCGGTCCGGGCGGCAGGCTGTTCCGCCAGACGCTCGGCGAACTGGAAGACGAGTCCGGCGCACGGATCGACGTTGCCCGCCATCCGCTGCAGCGCGTGCGGATTCGCACGGAGCAGCCGGTCCGGGCGATGGATCTGATGCGGAAGCGGATCGGCGCATGAGCGGGAGGAACCATAAGGAAGACGATCATCCGGGCGGATAAGCCCGGATTTTTTTTGCAAGCCGGGCCTAACGAAGCATGCCGTCCTTTCCGATAATAAAAATATATGCGTAAGTACATACGATGCCGGAAGCATGACCGGCGGCAATCGTGTCTTTCACGGCAAATGCAAGGCAACCGGCAGAGGGGAGGCGGCAAGACCAATCCGTTGGTGCTCCGAAGCATGACGTTGAACACTTTAAAACAGCGTAATGAAAGCGATACGCAACATTCGTGCGATTTGGGTGGTGGACATCATGAAATGGACATGGAAACCGAAAGAACGAAAAAGTCAGGGCGACGCACCCGATTCATCGGCAAAAAACCGGAATGCGGCCGATCTCACCAAGGTAACCGAGGCTGTATCGAAAATCGGCGCCGGCCTGAACAAGGTGAGGCTGACCCGTTCCGTTGGCGTGAAGCTGTTCGCCATCATTTTTGTCAGCATTCTGGTCTGCGTCTACGCCGTCGGGCTCTATTCATACGAGACGGCGAAGGACATCATCAAGAACAAGGTGATGGACGCCTCGAAGACGGCGATCTCCCAGACGGCGGGCAAGCTGAATCTGCAGCTGTCCAGCATCGAGAACCTGGTCATGTCCGTCGTGCTTGACCAGACGCTTCAGTTGAATTCCCGGGAGCTGGCCTATGCGGCGAACCTGACCGACTTCGAGCGTTACCAGAAAGTGCAGGGAATCGAGACGAGCTTCAACAACTTCCTGTTCGGCAACAGCAAATATATCACGGGCGGCGCGCTGCTTCCGCTGAAGAACGAGCTGTCTGCCATCCTGAGCGCGACGAGCCGTCTCGACGTCCAGAAGGCGCTTGAATCCGACTGGTACAAGCGGGCACTCGAACTGGACGGCACGACGTACTGGATTCCGACGATGAAGAACGGTCTGAACGGCAACGGCAACAAAATGACGTTCGGACTCGCCAAGGTGATTCGCTCTACGGCGACCAATGAACCGATCTACCTGCTGGTGCTGGAATATGACTATCAGGTGGTCATGGAGCAATTCGCCGGCGTCTCGCTCGGCGACGGCAGCCAGGTTCGCATCGTCGATGCGGACGGGACGATTCTGTTCGGTCCGGATGAAGAAGTCGGCCAGAAACTGGACATTGAACTCGGCCAGGCCTTGCAGGCGGAAGCCGTCACCGCCGAGCTGAACGGCGATACGGTGCTTGCGCCCTATCAGACGCTCATCACCGGCTGGACGCTGGTCGGCACCTTGCCGGTCGGTGAGCTGGTCAAGGATGCCGGCAAGATCCGCAACGTCATGTACGGCATGCTGGGAATCGCGGCCCTTCTCGCCGCGGGCATCGGCCTGCTCGTCATCTGGATGATCGCGATGCCGCTGGCGAAATTGCGCAACCTGATGAACGAAGGGGAGAAAGGCAATCTGACCGTCCGTTCGAACATCAGGAAGCGCGACGAAATCGGTCAGCTCGCGCTCAGCTTCAACCAGATGATGGAGCAGATCACGGCGCTGGTCAACCGGACGAACGAGTCGGCGGCGCAAGTGCTGCGGACGGCGGAAAATCTGTCGGAAGCTTCGCGCAAGACGGCGCTTTCCGCCAAGGAAATCGCCGTCGCCACCGAGGAAATCGCGAACGGCGCCACGAGCCTCGCGGTCGAGGCGGAGCGCGGCAGCGAACTGACGGAGCAGATGGGCGCGAAGATGCAGGAGGTCAACGAAGCGCGCGACCAGATGGCCTCGTCGGCCGTCGAGGTCGAGCGGGCGAGCGAACAGGGCACGCGCTATATGGCTTCGCTCATCGAGAAGACCGGCATGACCGAGGAAATGACGCGCAACATGGTCGAGAAGGTCGACAGGCTGAAAGAAAGCACGCGGTCGATCCGGCAAATTCTCGATGTGCTCAACAATATCACGAAGCAGACAAACATTCTGTCGCTCAACGCGACGATCGAAGCGGCGCGGGCCGGCGCCGCGGGCAAAGGTTTCATGGTCGTCGCGGACGAGATCCGCAAGCTGGCGGATCAATCCCGCGAGTCGATCGATGTCGTCGCCTCGATCACGGAGTCGATCCAGAGCGAGATCGAAGCCACGGTCGGCGTGCTGGGAGAGGCCTATCCGATCTTCCAGGAGCAGATCGAATCGGTCAAGGAAGCGAATCAGATCTTCCTGTCCGTCCAGGCGCAGATGAACGCCTTCACGGCGCATCTGGAGACGGTGAACGATTCGGTCGCTCAGCTCGGCCAGACGCAGAGCGTGCTCTCCGAAGCGATGAGCAACGTCAGCGCGGTGGCGCAGCAATCGTCGGCGACGAGCGAGGAAGTGGCATCGCTCAGCAACGAGCAGCTGAACATCAGCGAGAATCTGGTCGTGCTGTCGAACGAGCTGGAGAAGGTGTCCAATCATCTGAAGGAGACGCTCTCCCATTTCCGGACGGACGACTGGAAGAATCAGAACGGCAAAGCCTAAGATGCGTCAAGGCCGGTTCCGCGGCATGTCCCGCGGGACCGGCTTTTTTCATGCAACGGACGCCCTGGCGGGGCATAGGGAGCGCACCCGAAGGCTACACTGGCGAATGGAAGGAGGCGGGGGATGTGAAGGAAGATCGGACCGAACGCAGGATTCGCCGGATCGGTCGGCTGGGCGTCGCCGCGACGATCGCGGCAGCGGTCTGCCTCGGCCGGCTGGCGTGGCTGCAGGTGCTGCCCGGGGTGCTGCCCGCCGCCGCGGACGTAACCGAACGGGCCGTGGTGAGCCGGTTCGACCGACTGGTCGCCGATACGGGACGCGGGCGCATCGTCGACCGGGCCGGCGTGTCGCTGGTCGGGCTGCCGTACCCCGCCCTGGCCGCGTTTCCGGTGAACGGACCGCGGGGAGAGGAAGGGCAATACGCGCAGCTGGCGAAAGCGGTTGGCATGCCGCCGGACGAACTGCGGAGCTGGCTGGAGAGTCTGACCGAGCCGGAGTTCCTCATGGACCGGGAAGGCCGCGCGCCGCTTCCGCTTCACGGGCAGTCGGCAAGAACGGCGGAGGAAGCGGGGCTCGCCGGCGTCTATGTGCTGCCCTATACGCCGCGGGATTCGTCCGTCCTGGGAGCGCAGCATGTCGTCGGCTACGTCAGCCAGAATCCCGGACGGCTTGCCGAGCTTTACGCGGAGGAAGCGGCGAGGGGCGAAATGCCGCTGGATGCGAAGATCGGCGGCATGGGGCTCGAGCGTTCGCTGGAGAAGCTGCTGCGCGGTTCGGGACCGGTCATCGCCCAGCGCAGACGGAACGCGGGCGGCGATTCGCTGCCGGGGGCGCTGCGGATCGCGCAAAGCCGGAGCGGCTATTATCCGCTGACCGTCCGGACGACGCTGGACGGCCGGCTGCAGCGCGAACTGTCCGCGCTGGCGGACCGGGCGGGCCTCAAGGAAGGGGCGATCGTCGTGCTGGATGCGGCGACCGGCGACATCGCGGCGATGGTCTCCCGGCCGGCTTACGATCCGCTGCGGATCGCGCCCGGCCTCGCCGGCACGGAAAACCACGCGCTCCGCGCCGCCGCGCCGGGCTCGATCTTCAAGCTCGTCACGCTGGCGGCGGCGCTTGACGCCGGCGTCGTTCATCCCAAGGAGCGCTTCCGCTGCGACGGCGAATACGGGCGCTACGGGCTCTCCTGCTGGAAGGAAGGCGGTCACGGCGTGCTGACGCTGGAAGAGGCGTTCGCCCAGTCGTGCAATGTCGCCTTCGCACAGATCGCCGAACGACTCACGCCGGAGCAGCTGGCGGCGGCGGCCGACCGGCTCGGCTTCGGCCGGCCGCTTGTCCGCCCGATCCGCTGGCCGGGGGCCGGCGGCGAGGTCCGGCCGCTTCCCGAGGAAGAGAGCGGCCGCGTGTTCGCCGGCCGGCCGGACGCGCGGGACGGCGGTCTGATCGTCCAGACCGCCATCGGCCAGCGCGACGCGGCCGCCACGCCGCTGCAGGCGGCCGCAGCCGTCGTCGCCCTGCTGCAAGGCGGCCGGGTGCCCGCGCCCCGCATCGTGGCGGACATCCGCTACGCTTCCGGAGGCCGGATGGCCGCGTTCGGAACCGCCGAATCGCCGTCGCGTTTCGGGCGCGTCTCGCCGAGCACGGCCGCCTTCCTGCTTCACGGCATGGAGGCGGTCGTCCGGGAGGGGACGGGGCGCGCCCTGCGGGATGCGGCGTGGCCGCTCGCGGGCAAGAGCGGAACGGCCCAGGCGATGAAGGATGGCCGGCCGGTCAATCATCAATGGTTCGCGGGCTTCGGGCCGGTCGGCCGGCCGCGGTACGCCGCCGCCGTCGTGGCGCTGAACCGCCCGGAAGGCAGCGAGCACCAGGCGGTTCTGCTGTTCCGGCAAGTGATGGATATCCTCGCGGCGCATGAAGAAAGCTCCGCTTCCGTACGCTAACGGAGGCGGAGCTTTTTTGCCGGGTCAGGTTGCGTTGGGCGAGCCTGCGGGCGGATCCGCGGGCGGGTTGTCGTAATCGAGCGGCGGCCGGATCCAGCGGCGCAGATAGCCCTGCGCGTGCAGCTGCTTGATCAGGATGACGAGCACCGGCGACAGGATGACGCCGGCCACGCCGAAGAGCGACAGCGAGACCAGCATGCAGACGAGCATCGTGTAGGCGGATACACCGAGCGTTCCGCCCGTGATCTTCGGCTCGAGAATCTGGCGCGTCAGCAGGACGACGCCGAGGATGACGGTCAGCCAGATCGCAAGCTGCGTCTGCCCGACGATGAACAGGTAGATGATCCACGGCGCGAACACGGTCGTGACGCCGAGCAGCGGGAGGATGTCCGCGATGGCCGACAGCGCCGCGATCGTGAAGGCGTTGTTCACGCCGAGCAGCATCAGGGCGGTCAGAATGACCACGAAGGTGATCGAGACGAGGATGAGCTGCGATTTCAGATACCCGACGATGCCGGCCAGCACGTTGTCTTTCAGGAAGTAGAACGCCGTCTTGAACGTGTTGGGCGTTTTTTCGCGGGCCAGCTTCTTCCACGTGTCGATCTCGATGCTCAGAAAATACGCGAGAATGATGCCGATACCGAAATTGAACACGAAGGTGCTGAGGGATGAAAGAATGTTGACGAATCCGACCAGAATCTGCGTTGCGACCCGCTGCCCCCAGCCCGTAATCGAATTGATGACGCTCTGCGTCTGCTGCACGACGCCTTCCGGGAGCAGGTCGATCCGGCTTTGGAGCCAGGCGATCCAGTACGTCGCTTCCTCGGTGAAGATCGTCTGGTAATCGGGCAGCCGGTCGACGAATTCCATGATTTCGTAAGTCAGCAGAACGCCTGCCCCGATGAACGCCCCGAGGATGACCAGCGTGAAGAACAGGACGCTGATGGCGGAAGCGATCGCTTTCTTGATGCCGATCCGGTTCAGCCGTTTCGCCAGCGGCTCGATGCAGGCGAAGATCAGGAAGGACATGAAGACGGGAGCGGCGATCTTGTACAGAAAACTGAAGACGTACATGATGAGCCATACGGTAAGCGCGATGAGCGCGATATCGAATGCCGTCCGCCAGTAGCGTTTGTAGAACGTGATCATATCGACTCCCCTTCGAGATGTTGGTGGCGCAAAAAAAGGGACAACCTGATTTTACTATAGTTTTGGAGAAGCCGCCTATTTTTTTAACGATTATGATACAATAAACAAGATGAATACGACGCCGGAAGCGAAACCGGTGCGGCGTTCACTTGGGATGGTGGGGAAACGTTCGCATGGAGAATGTGCTGCTGTGGGGATTCTACTTCCTGACGTTCTATGCTTTTCTGCCAGGATTCATCAGCCGGACGTTCGGATTCCGCGTATTCAAGCGTGGACGAGCCCGCGAAGAGATCGCGCTTACATTCGATGACGGGCCGGACCCGGTGTACACGCCACGCCTGCTGGATTTGCTGCGCAAATACGGGGCGAAGGCAACGTTCTTCGTCGTCGGCGTCCACGCCGAGCGGCACCCCGAGCTGCTCAGGCGGATGGCGGAGGAAGGACATGACATCGGCATTCATAATTATTTACACAAGACGAACTGGCTCATGCGCCCCGGCACGGTGAAGAAACAGATCGCCCGCACGAGCGGGATCATCGAACAGGCGACGGGTGTGAAGCCGGTTTACTACCGTCCGCCGTGGGGCATTGTCAATCTGTTCGATTTCGCCAATCTCGGCTATTTGCAGATCATTCTGTGGTCGGCGATGTTCGGCGACTGGCGGAAGCGCGTCGGCGTCGAACGGCTGACGGCGCGGATGATGAAGAAGCTGCGCCCGGGCGAAGTGCTGCTTCTGCACGACTGCGGCAATACGTTCGGAGCGGACGAAGACGCGCCGGAACAGATGCTGCAGGCGCTGGAAGTGTATTTGCAACGGGGCAGCGAGCGGGGCTATCGATTTGTGACGATCGGGGAGTTGATCGCCGTGACGGACAAGAATCGCGCGCGCGAGAAGGCCGGGCGGCAGCCGGGCTGGTTCAAGCGGACGGTGACGGCATGCTGGATGGCATGGGAGCGCTGCTTCAACGTGCTGTTCCGGATTGTCGATGTCGGCGACGGCTCGCTGCTTCATTACCGCATCCGGCCGTATCGCGGCGGCGAGCTCGTGCTGGACGACGGCGCCGTCATCCGGCCGAACGACAAGATCGTCGAACTGCATTTCGACAATGCGAAGCTCAGGCAATTGCTGGAGAATTCGCGTTCACTCATGAAAGTCGCGATTTTCCTGATCCGCGAGACGGAGAAGGCGCTGCCGGCGCTGGCGCGGCATCTGGAGAGCAAAGCGGATCTCAGCGATGTCAAGGGGCTGTACGGCATCAGCATGATTCACCGCGGTCCGGAGGCGTTCGGGTTCAGCGTGCTGGATATGCCCCGGGGGTCGTTCCGGTTCTTGACGACCCGGTATCTCCGGCTGCTGATCCGGGTGCTTCATCCGAGCGGAGGGGAGCTGCTCAGAGACAAGAATGTGCAGTTCTACCCGCGCATCATGGCGATGTCCATGGCCGAGTTCCTGAGACGGTACGGCAGCGCGTCCGGCCGTCCGCAGCCGGATGCGTCCGGCGCGCTCGAGCCGGCCGCGGCGGGGGCATTGCCGGCCGACGGGCCGGCGGCGGCCATCCTGACGGGCGGCAAGACGCTGCAGCAGTAATCGCGGCATAAAAGAAGGGGCTGTTCCGGATCCCGCGCCTTAAGGGATCTGACGGAACAGCCCGTCTTTTTGTATTCAGATCTTGAGCACGGCGCCCATGCTGGCGTTCGTGACGAGATGCGAGTACCGCGCGAGGTAGCCGCCCGAAATCTTCGGCGTGAAGCCGGGCCATTCCGCGCGCCGCTTCTCCATCTCTTCGTCGCTGATCAGCACGTTCATCGTGCGGTTGTTCAGATCGAGCTCGATGATGTCGCCGTCGCGGACGAACGCGATCGGGCCGCCCTCCGCCGCTTCCGGCGAGACGTGGCCGATGCTGATGCCGCGGGACGCGCCGGAGAATCGGCCGTCGGTCACGAGGCCGACCTTGGCGCCGAGGCCCATGCCGACGATCTGTGACGTGGGCGCCAGCATCTCCGGCATGCCGGGACCGCCCTTCGGCCCTTCGTAGCGGATGATGACGACATGGCCTTCCTTCACCTTGCCGGACGCGATGCCCGCGAGCGCCTCATCCTGCGAATCGAAGCAGATGGCCGGGCCTTTGTGGTAGCCGCCGACCGAAGGGTCGACCGCGCCGACTTTGATGACCGCGCCTTCCGGCGCCAGGTTGCCGAACAGAATCGCGAGGCCGCCGCGCTCGCTGTGGGGATTGTCCAGCGGACGGATGACGTCCTTGTTCTTGATCTCGCAGCCTTCGACGTTCTCGCGGAGCGTCTTGCCGGTGACCGTAATGCATTCTCCGTGGATCGCGCCGGGCTTCTTGAGCAGCTCGTTCAGGATGGCCGATACGCCGCCGGCTTCATGCACGTCTTCGATGTGGTAATCCGATGCGGGCGCGATCTTGGCGAGATGCGGCACGCGCTCCGCCACTTCGTTGATGCGCGAGATCGGGTAATCGATGCCCGCTTCGCGCGCGATCGCGAGCGTGTGCAGCACGGTGTTCGTCGAGCCGCCCATCGCCATGTCGAGGGCGAACGCATTGTCGATCGCTTCCTTGGTGACAATGTCGCGAGGCTTGATGTCGCGCTTGATCAGCTCCATCAGCTGGCGCGCCGATTGCTTCACGAACTCTCGGCGTTCCGGCGAGATGGCCAGGATCGTGCCGTTGCCGGGCAGCGCGAGGCCGAGCGCTTCGGCGAGGCAGTTCATCGAGTTCGCGGTGAACATGCCGGAGCAGGAGCCGCACGACGGGCAGCCGTACATTTCGAGTTCCCGCAGGCCCTTCTCGTCGATCTTGCCGGATTGGTAGGCGCCGACGCCTTCGAACACGCTCGACAGCGAGATCGACCGGCCGTCGGACGTCTTGCCGGCCTTCATCGGACCGCCGCTGACGAAGATCGTCGGGATGTTGATGCGCAGCGCCGCCATCATCATGCCCGGCGTAATCTTGTCGCAGTTCGGAATGCACACCATGCCGTCGAACCAGTGGGCGTTCACGACCGTCTCGACCGAGTCGGCGATGAGCTCCCGGCTGGCGAGAGAGTAGCGCATGCCGATATGGCCCATCGCGATGCCGTCGTCGACGCCGATCGTGTTGAACTCGAACGGGACGCCGCCGGCTTCGCGGATCGCTTCCTTGACCAGCTTGCCGAATTCCTGCAGATGGACGTGGCCCGGAATGATGTCGATGTAAGAGTTGCAGACCGCGATGAACGGTTTGTCGAAGTCTTCTTCCTTGACTCCCGCGGCGCGCAGCAAGCTGCGGTGCGGGGCGCGGTCGAAGCCGCGCTTGATCATGTCGGATCTCATTTTGCCTGTGGTCAACTGCGATTTCCCCTTTCCGATTCTGAGGCGGATCCGTGCAAACGCCGGGAACTATCTAATTTAGTGTAACATATCCGCCATACCTTGACCAGCAATCGGGAGGCAGACGGAGGCAACAAAAACGGCGGGGGCAATTGCGCCTTCCCGCCATCCGAATGTCTGCTTTTGGTCTCAGAAGAAATCGATCAGATTCGTCGGCGTCGCCGGAACGCGAGATTCGAGCAATTCCGCGGCCGCCGCGTCGCCGGTGAACAAGCCGTCCTCATACAGGGACGCAGGACGCTGATCGCCGAGAAGCACTGCCGACAGCGCGCGAATGTGGCAAGCCAGCGCCGGAGCATCCGGCGACCCGGCGGCGGCCGGCGTCAGGCTCCCGCGGCCGTCCGCGTCGACGGAGAGCAGGAATTCGCCGTCGTTCCAGGGCGCGGCCTCGTCCGTGATGCGCAGCCGCAGACGGGTCGGGCCGTTCCCCGGTCGGAACGCGTATGCGTAGACGAAGCTCTGGACATCGACGATGCGGCCCATGACGTGCGGCATCCGCGTCTGCGTGAACCGGGGATCATGCAGGAGAAACGGCAGACGGTCGTTCGCCGAACATTTCAGCTGCACCTTGTCCGCCATGGAATCGTGGTTGGCGATGAACGCCAGCATGCCCTCCCGCGCTTCGCGATTCAGGTAAACCCACTCCGCAATGTGCATCAGCCGGTCCTTCAGCGTGAACAGCATGTACCCCTGCGGCTCGCCGGACGCGTCCTCGTAGATGTAGCAGCAACACTCGTTCGCGAGCACCCGCTCTTCCCACCAATCCGCGTCGCGATCGTTCATGGTATTGAACCGGGCCGCATAACGCCCGCGCAGGCGATGGAGCAGTCCCAGTTCCTCCAGGGGCCGTTCGATCCGCCGCATGCCGCCCTCCATCGCGAATCCTCCGCATTTCTCCGGCTGCAGTTCAAGCACAACGGCGTCCGCGACGACTTCCCAACCGAATTTCCGGTAAAACGGAATGGAGAAGGGGTGCAGGAACGAAACGGTCACCCCTTCGTTGCGCATTACGCCCAGGACGTGCAGGAGGAGCTGCCGGACGAGTCCCTGTCTCCGGAATTCCGGCCACGTAGCGACCCCCGCGATGCCGCCCATCGGGATGCTGCGGCCGTTCAGCCAGATCCGCATCGGATGGACGGCGGCTTTGGCCGCCAACCGTCCGTCAATGAAATATCCCCAGACGCGGTCCGGCTTCAACGATTTGCGGCGCTGTTCCCATACTTCCGGGTTGAGGCTGAATTGAAACGCGAAAGAGGACAGCCGGATGCTGTCATCCACTTCCTTATCCGTCAGACGACGGATGCTCTGTTCCTTCATTCGGGATCACTCCTCGTCACAACACACTCATCAGGAACGTACCGGTTTTTTCGAGAAGATGCAAGAGCATTGGGGCGCAAAATTTTTATGTTATAAAAGTTAACATTAAATTGCGAATTCTGAGGATTGACGTTATAATTATGTTAGAAAACCGAACATTAAATTGGATGGAAGGGAGAGATGTACGCATGCTGCTGACGGAAAGGGAGAAGGAGCGGCTGATGATCAGCGTGGCCGCCGATCTCGCAAGGCGGAGGCTGGCGCGCGGCGTCAAGCTGAACTATCCGGAAAGTGTGGTGCTCATCACGTCCGAAATCCTCGAGGGCGCGCGAGACGGCAAGACGGTCGCCGAGCTGATGGCGTACGGCGCCCGCATCCTGCGCCGGGACCAGGTGATGGAAGGGGTGCCGGAGATGATTCAGGAAGTGCAGGTCGAGGCAACTTTCCCGGACGGCACCAAGCTGGTCACCGTCCACCATCCGATAGCCGAATAACCGGCCGGGCGGAGATCCGGCATGCAAATGTGGAAGGAGAGATGCCGTGCATGATTCCAGGGGAATACCGGACGGCGGAAGGCGGGATCGAACTGAACGCGGGAAGGCCGCGCAAGGAGCTGATTGTCGTCAATACGGGCGACCGTCCCGTGCAGGTCGGTTCGCATTTTCATTTCTTCGAAGTCAACCGCGCCCTCGTCTTCGACCGCGAGGCGGCGTTCGGCATGCGGCTGGACATTCCGGCCGGAACGGCGGTCCGGTTCGAGCCGGGCGAAGAGAAGCCGGTCGTCCTGACCACAATCGGCGGATCACGCATCGTCTACGGCCTGAACGGGCTGACGCGGGGCGTGGCTGCTCCCGTCGCTGTTCCCGAAGAGGTGCGGGAGCGGCTGGAAGCATGGAAGGAGGGACCGCGGTGAGCCGGATGGATCGCAAAAGCTACGACGGCATGTTCGGCCCGACGACGGGCGATGCGATCCGGCTGGCGGACACGGAGCTGTGGGCCGAAATCGAGCGGGACTATACCGTCTACGGCGACGAATGCAAGTTCGGCGGCGGAAAAGTCATCCGCGACGGCATGGGGCAGTCGAGCCGGGCGCGGCGCGATGACGGCGTGCTCGACACGATCATTACGAACGCGGTCATCATCGACCATTGGGGCATCGTGAAAGCCGACATCGGCATCAAGGACGGCCTGATCGTCGGCATCGGCAAGGGGGGCAACCCCGACCTGATGGACGGCGTCGATCCGAACCTGATCGTCGGCGTCTCCACGGAGGTGATCGCGGGCGAGGGCCGGATCGTCACCGCCGGCGGCATCGATTCGCACGTGCATTTCATCAGCCCGCAGCAGATCGAGACGGCGCTCGCGTCCGGCATCACGACGATGATCGGCGGCGGCACCGGGCCGGCCGCCGGCACGAACGCGACGACGTGCACGCCGGGCGCCTGGCATATCGCCCGCATGCTGGAGGCGGCCGAGGCATTCCCGATGAACCTCGGCTTCACCGGCAAGGGGAACGCCTCGTTCATCGAGCCGCTCATCGAGCAGATCGAAGCGGGCGCGATCGGGCTGAAGCTGCACGAGGACTGGGGGACGACGCCGGCGGCGATCGACGCGTGCCTGCGCGCGGCGGATCTGCACGACGTGCAGGTCGCCATCCACACCGACACGCTGAACGAGTCGGGGTTCGTGGAGGATACGCTGGCCGCGATCGCCGGCCGGACGATGGCAGACCGCGGACAAAATGAAACGCCAGCGCGGACAGCTTCAACCGGACACGGCGAGCGACAACTTCCGCATCCGGCGCTACATCGCGAAATATACGATCAATCCGGCGATCACGCACGGTATCGCGCATCTGGTCGGTTCCGTCGAGCCGGGCAAGTTCGCCGATCTCGTCATCTGGAATCCGATGGTCTTCGGCGTGAAGCCGGATCTCGTGCTGAAGGGCGGGGCCATCGCCTGGGCGCAGATGGGCGATCCGAACGCGTCGATTCCGACGCCGCAGCCGGTATTCGGCCGGCCGATGTTCGCCGCGTTCGGCAAGGCGCGCGCCGCGACCTCGATCACGTTCGTGTCGCAGGCGGCCTATACCCAAGGCATCGCGGAGAAGCTGGGCCTGACGAAGCGGGTGGAGCCGGTGAAGGGCAGCCGGAACATCGGCAAGAAGGATATGGTGCTGAACGACGCGACGCCGCGGATCGAAGTCGATCCCGAGACGTACAAGGTGACCGTCGACGGCGAGCCGTGCACCTGCGAGCCGGCGGCCGTGCTGCCGATGGCGCAGCGGTATTTCCTGTTCTGAGGCGGCAAGGAGGTTGTGGCTGTGGCGGATGCTCTGGATAGTCCGGCAGGCGGCGGAGCGGTGCCGGTGTCCGTTCCGACGCGGACTCGAGCAGATGTGTCGTGGCTGATGCTGCAGCAGCTGCTCGAGTCCGCGCTGCCGATCGGCGGGTTCTCGCATTCGTTCGGCCTGGAGACGATGGTGCAGGAAGGGCGGATCCGGACGTCGGCTGATCTTGAGCGCTATGCGGAGACGATGCTGCTGCTGCAGAGCTGGGCGACGCTCGACGCGATGATCGTGAAGGCGGTGTACGAATGCCCGACGGATGACTGGGAGCGGGCTTGGCGCATCGAGCGGCTCGTCCATCTCCAGCGCGCGGCGGCGGAGTCGCGGGCGGCCGCCGGGAAGATGGGGCGCCGGCTGCTCCGCCTCGCGGCCAGTGTCCATCCGGGACTTGATCTGTCGCCGCTGGAAGAGGCCTTCCGAAGCGGCCGCTCCCTGGCTACGCATCCGCTCGTCTTCGGGTTTCTGTGCCGGCGCCTCGGCTTTCCGCTCCATCAGGCGGTGCAGGGGCTGCTTTACGGCAACATCGTCACTTGCGTGAACAGCGCGCTGCGTCTTATGGCGATCGGCCAGACGGAGGGGCAGGCGATCATCGCCCGGCTCATCCCGCTCATCGCCGAAGGGTGGGAGTTGGCGAACCGGCTCGAACCGGAGGACGCGCACGGCAACACGCCGCTTGCGGAACTGATGGCGATGCGCCATGAGACGCTGTATTCCCGGCTGTTCATGTCGTAGCGATGACGCCGGATAACCATTTTTTGATAGGAAGGGATTTCCATGTGCCAAGGACAGGGACATCATCACCATCATGATTGGGAGACGCCGACCGTACCGGCGGACCGTCCGATGCGGATCGGCATCGGCGGGCCGGTCGGTTCGGGCAAGACGGCGCTCGTCGAGCGCATTGCGAAGGCAATGCGGGACCGCTACAGCATCGCCGTCATCACGAACGATATCTATACGGCGGAAGACGCGCGCATTCTCGTGAAAACCGGCTGCCTGCCGGAGGAGCGGATCATCGGCATCGAGACGGGCGGCTGCCCGCACACGGCGATCCGGGAGGACGCCTCGATGAACTTCGAGGCGATCGAGGATCTGAAAACCCGGTTCCCGGATCTGGATTTCATTCTGATCGAGAGCGGCGGCGACAATCTGGCGGCGGCGTTCAGCCCGGAACTGGCGGACCGGTTCATCTACATCATCGACGTGGCGCAAGGGGAGAAAATCCCTCGCAAAGGCGGTCCGGGCATCATGCGCTCCGACCTGCTCCTCATCAACAAGATCGACCTTGCGGAGCATGTCGGCGCGAGCCTCAAGGTGATGGAGGAAGATACGCAGCGGATGCGGGGCGGACGGCCCTATGTGTTCACCAATCTGCTGCACGGCGGCGAAGGGCTCCGCATGATCGTCGACTGGCTGGAACATGAGCTTCAGCATGCCCGCGGCATCCGGCATACGCATTGACGGCGCGGCGGCAGCCGCAGGACTAGGGACGCGGGCCATCGTGCAGCCGCATGCGGTGCCTGGGCCCCGACCGCACGCAGCGCAGGCCGGAAGGCTGGATGCAGCATCGGCAGACGGACTGCCGCAAGTGCCGCCGGCCCACGGGCAGGCTCGCCTCGAAGCCGCCTTCGCCGTCCGCGGCGGGCGCACCGCCCTCGTCTCGAAGATGCACACCGCACCGCTCAAAATCGCGAAGGCGTTCGACCGCCAGCACGAGCTGGCCGTCATCGTCATGGATGCGTCGCCCGGCATGCTCACCGGCGACCGCTACGAGATGGCGTGGACGGCGGAGGCGGACGCGCGCGTCTGCCTGACGAATCAGGGGCACACGCGCATCCATCCGTCGCCGCCAGGCCGCGGCGCGGTGCTGACGCAGCGGTTCGCGCTGCATGAAGGCGCGTGCGTCCAGTCGATGATGGAGCCGCTCATGCTGTACCGGGACGCCGAGTTTGCCGCGTGCACCGAGGTCGACCTCGCGCCGGGCGCCGTCTGGCTGTCTTCCGAGATCATCTGCCCGGGCCGCGCCGGGCGCGGGGAAAAATTCGCGTTCCGCCGTTACGATGCGACGCTGTCCGTCCGGTACGGCGGGGAGCTGATCTTCCGCAGCCGTCAGCTCGTCGACCCTGCGAAACAGCGGATCGCCGCGCCGGGTGCCTGGGAAGACTGCACGCACGTCGGGATGCTGTATTGCTTCTCCGACCGTCTGGACGGCATCCATCTGGATGCGGTGCGCGAGGCGATCGAACGCGCGTCCGAGGCCATGCCCGGCGGGTGCATCGCCGGCGCCTCCCGCACCTGGCGCAATGGCATCGTCGTCATGGCCGCCGGGGGCGCGGCGTGGCGGCTGCAGCGGGTGCTGGAGGCGGCGTGGCGCGCGCTGCGGCGCACGCTCCTCGGTCTGCCGGAGGCGGTGTGAGGGGATAGTTGAAACGGGCTTCCGCTTGAGGCGCAATCTTCAAGCGGAAGCCCGTTTGTGCGATGGCACTGCGCTGGTACCGCATCCGGAGGAGTCGGCGCGGAGTGCCTCCATCTGGTGCAGAAATGCACCAGATGCGGGGAGGTAGGCGCGGAGTGCCTCCATCTGGTGCAGAAATGCACCAGATGCGGGGAGGTAGGCGCGGAGAACCTCCATCTGGTGCAGATATGCACCAGATCCGGAGGTGTGGCACGGTGAAACTCCCTCCGGCGCACCCATGCGCCGCAAGAGGCCACCCCGGTTACAAGGTGCGGATGTGTGAACAGGCTTCAGGTCTGCGCGTATTTTTCTCTGTACTCGTAGGGGCTCATGTTCTCGTGGTTTTTGAACACCCGGCTGAAATGCGCGGAATCGGCGTAGCCGACCCGGCTGCCGACCTCGTAAATTTTCAGCTTCGTCGTGCGGAGCAGCTCCTTCGCCTTTTCCATCCGGATGCGGAGCAGCGCCTGCGTGAACGTGGTGCCCGTCTCGTTCTTGAACAGGGTGCTGAGGTAGTTCGGATTGAGATACAATCGCTCGGCGAGTCCGGACAGCGTAATGTCCTGGTCGTATTCCGTCTCCAGAATGTGAATCGTCTGGCGGATCAGATGGTGCATCTCGCCGCGCGGCTCAAGCAGGCCGTCCGTTCCTTGTTCCGTCCCGTCGCCCGCGACCGGCACGGCCGGACGGTCAATGCCGAGCTGTTTCAGGCTGCGCCAGTAGAGGCCGCTCACTTCCGAAAGCTGCTTCGCCACGCCGCCGATCCCGGCCCGGATCGTCCGCCGCAGGGTGGCGCGGACCGCGTCCGCGCAGCGCGAGGCGATCTCCTCCGGCGACGCGTGGCCGTCCTTCAGGAACAGGACGCAGGTCAGATGGCTGCCTTCAACGAAGACGAGGGGAACGCCGAAACCGCTCAGCACATCGCCCAGCACGTTCTTGACGGCGAAGCGGATCGTGCCGCCTTCCTCCGCGTCCTCGATGACGAAGCTGAGCACGCCGACGGCGTCGTATTCCGGGAACATCCACTCGTCGTAGTAGGGGAGGGGCAGTTCGTAGAGCAGATCCTGCACCCTTTTCTCCAGCAGGGCCATTTCCCGCAGCCGGCTGATCCGCTCCGCTTCCTTGCGTCCCCGTACCGTATCGGCGGCCTTGGCGATCGCTTCGCGAAGCGCCTGCACGGATACCGGTTTGAGCAAATATTCGGAGACGTTGGCGCGGATCGCCGCCCGGGCGTACTCGAATTCCGCGTAGCCGGTCAGCATGAAAATGATGATGTCGGGAAAACGTTCGCGGATGCGGGACGCCAGTTCCACCCCGTCCATGCCGGGCATCCGGATGTCGGTGATGACCAGGTCGAACGAATCGTCCAGCATGCGCAGCGCCTCTTCGCCTTCCTCAGCTTCTTCCACTTCGTAGCTGTCGTCGAATCGGCGCACGGTGTCCGCCATCATCTGACGGACGCCGGATTCGTCATCCACGATCAGAATCCGCATCGGTCAATCCTCCTTCTGTCGTCGTGCCGGCGGGTTATCGCGCCGCGAGTTCCGTGCGGATCTGCCGCATGGCGTCTTCCCACGCCCGGTCGCCGCTCAGCAGTCCGTTCTCGACTTTCTGCAGCGCCGATTCCATGATCTCCTCGACCAGCGGCTGATAGGCGCCCGCATAGACCGGCCGGACCGCAAGCGCAGCCTCGCTCAGCAGTTGGCCGACCGGCGCGCCCATGAAGAAACCATCCCGTTTATTCGTAATATCGGTATTGTCGTACAAAGTTGTGAGCGACGGAAAAATATTTTGCTCACGGAAAAGTTCGAGCTGCCGTTCTTCATCGGTCAGCCATCGAATCAGCTCCCAGGCCTCATCCGGATGGCGGCTCTCCCGCGGAATGGCGAAGAACCATCCGCCCCAGTTCGCCGCTCCGCCGGGCAGCCGCGTCATGTTCCATTGGCGGACCGCGCCGGGAGAGTTCTCCGTCACGTAGCTGAGCATCCAGGCGGGTGCGAGCAGCGTCGCGAAATGTCCCTGCTCCATGCCGACGGCCCACTCGGTCGAGCCCGTCTGCAGGCCGGCGGACAGGCCGTTCACCTTCGCGGCGACGGCGTAGTCCCAGGCTTCGCGCACCGCCGGGTTGGTGTCGCCGATGAAGGCGCCGGTCTCGGGATCGAAGTACTGCACCTCGGCCTGGCCGAGGATGGCGCGGTAGAGCGTGCCGATGTTGTCGATCATCGGTTTGCCCGTCCGGGTGCGGAGCACGATGCCGCTGCGGAGGAACGAATCCCAGTCCGGCAGCGATTCGGCCAGCTCGCCCCGGTCCAGCGGCAATCCGGCCTGCCCGTACAGGCTGACGCGGAACAGCATCGTCATCGGCCCGATGGACGCGGGCAGGGCGTAGATGAACGAGCCGTCCGGGCTGGCCGCCTGCTGCCAGTTCCACGCCAGATACCGCCCGGCGAGCGGCTCGGATGCGAGTTCCCGCAGATTGTAGAAGTAGGACGGGAACCGTTTGAAGCGTTCCATGTAGCTGAGGTCGATCATGACGACATCCGGCGCGCCGTAGCCGGCCGCAAACGCGGTCTGGAGATTGGCGTGCAGATCCTGGGAGTCGAACCGGACGATCTCGACCTGCACGTCGTCATGCTCCTCGTTATACTGTGAAATGAACGGCTCGTAGCCGGAACCGGGCCACAGCCAGATGACGAGCGGGTCCGGCCCCTGGTCCGCGCCGCGGGCGCCGTGGCTGACGATCATGCCGCCCTCCGCGCATGAGGCGAGGACGAGCAGCGCGGCCAGCGCGAGGAGCGGCCATGTCCGGCGCGGTCCGCCGCGTCTGGGTTGTCCATGCGGTGTCATCTCACGGCACCTCCTTGCCGCTGCCGGCGTCCGGATCGATCGGAATGCGGATCGTCACGCGCAGGCCGCCCCATTCGTTGCCGGACAAGGTGATCCCGTAGCTGCGGCCATAGATGTATTGGATTCTCTCCTGCAGATTCGGCAGACCGATGCCGGTGTGCAGCGGCTTGTTCCGCTGCGGCGCGTCTTCGGACAGAATCTCCTTCATCTCGCGTTCGCTCATGCCGATGCCGTTGTCGTCCACGGTCAGCACCATGTCCCGCCCGTCGCGCTGAATGCGGATGCGGATTTTCCATTGATCCCGCTTGACGCCTTCCAGCCCGTGGGTCATCGCGTTCTCGACGATCGGCTGCAGGAGCAGCTTCATGCACCGGCAATCGAGCAGTTCCTCGTCGATGTCCAGCTCGACATCGAGCCGCTCGCCGTAGCGGTATTTCTGCAGGGTGATGTACCGTCTGAGCTGGGCGACGTCCTCGCGGACCGTCGTCATCTCCGAGCCCGGCTGGATGCTGTAGCGCAAGAGCTCGCTGAGCAGCTGCACCATCTCGGCGGCCGCCGCGGCGTCGCGCTTGCCTTCCAGCGTCCAGTAGATCGTGTTCAGCGTATTGTACAGGAAGTGCGGGCGGAACTGGGCGCGCAGCGCGACGAACTGCGCCTGCCGCTCGCTGACCTGCTTGTCCGTCAGATCGCGGATCGTCTGCTGCAGCCGCGCGAGCATGCGGTTGAAGCTGTCATACAGCCCCGACACTTCCGCATTCCAGAGCTGGCGCTTCACCGGCAGCAGATGGCCTTCGTCGATCCGCTCGATCCGTTTCGCCAGGAAGCGAATCGGTCTGACGAGCGTCCAGGAATAGAAGGTGATGAACAGAATGCCGACGGACAGACCGACGATGCTGATCCAGAGGATGGTGCGCTGCAGGCGCGACACGCCCTCGTACACTTCGCTGCGGTCGATGTAGGCCAGCACCGTCCAGCCGCTGTATTCGGAATACGCATAGGAGATGTAGGCGGGCCCGTCTTCCGTGTTCAGCGTAATCATGTCGCTCGGCACTTTGCGCACCTGCTCCAGCAGCACGCTCGGCGCAGGCGTGCCCACGTCGTCCCATACGGTCGAATAGACGACGCGGCCGAATGAGTCGACAACCTGGACTTTGCCGCTCTTGCCGAGGTTCATCTGTCCGATCGTCTTCTGCAGCGTGATCGCGGGGTAGGCGAAGACGATCGTGCCGATGTTCTCGAGCGTCTCGATGTTGTTGAGGCTCCGCGCGCCGATCACGGCCGGCTGGGCGCCGCCCACCCAGACGAGTCCGGAGAACCAGAGCATGCGTCCCTTGTACTGTTCCATTTCGTCGTACCAGGGCTGTTTCTGCACGGCTTCAAGCGACCGCCAGAGGAAGTCCATGGAAGAGTTGGCCAGGTAGCTGGATCCGTACCGGTCAAGGATCATGATATTCGATTCGTGTCCGCTCGTCCGGTTGCTCGCGTTCATGACGCGGATCAGCTCTTCGTTGTAGCTCCCCGGATTCGTGCGGGCGGACAAATGTTTCTGCACGACCTCGTTGAACGCCAGCACCTGCGTCATTTTGTCATATTCGATCAGATTGGCGTCCAGCTTGCCGCTCAGATGGGTGATGGAGTCCAGCAGCAGCCTGGCGGTCTGATTCAGCGACGAGCGCGACGTCTGCACGTAGGTCACCGTTGCCGTCGCCGACATGACGAAGAGCAGAATCGCCGTGAAACCGATCGTGAGCTGCGCCAGAATGGACGGTTTGCGTTTCAATGCCATTCTCCCTTTCGGCTGCGGAAAGCCTGATGACAGGCGGGCCGGAGAATGCTTGCGGCTGTTGCATCACTTCCATTATAGTGAACCTGTATAAGGTTGCCAGACCATGGCGATTCGAAATCTTGGAGATTTTTCAGTTTTTTTGACGACATTTAAGGTTTTCAGCACCATCGTTGCCCGAATCTGCCCGGGATATTCGAGCGGCCCACGGAAGGAATGAACACCATGCGACAGGATTCCTGGATTTCGGTTGATGTCAAACAAGTCGAACACCTGGAGCTCCCCGAAGGCTTCCTGCCGCTGCTTGTCGGCACGGTGCTCCGATTCTACGGCGAACGTCTCTGCTTCGGGGGCTATCCGGCCGACCGGCCGTTCTTCCTGGCGGCCTATTTCCTGCCGACGGCGACGATCTATACGTCCGTGCTGGTCGATCCGGAGCAGCTTCTCGAGGATATGCACGATGACGCGATCGAATACGGCCGGGATGAGCCGATGGTGGCGGACAGCGGCTTTGTGCTCAGCGCGACGGTGACGAACGAGATCGTCGCGGAGCCGGGAATGATCGGCTGCCGGACGATGGTCGTGCTGGACTCCCATTTCGAGGGCGCACAGGTGCTGCGGGGCGTCAGGCCCTAAGACCGGTGCGCCCGTCCGGGAAGCCGCCGGAGCGGGATCACGCCGGAGCGGCGACCGGATTCGTCAGCTCGCCGATGCCGTCGACCGCGCACGTGACGACATCGCCGTCGCCGACCCAGTCGGCGCCCGCCGGCGTGCCGGTCAGGATGACATCGCCGGGCTGCAGGGTCATGAAGCGGCTGATGTAAGCGATCTGCCGGTCGACCGGCATGATGATTTCGTCCATCGCGCCGTCCTGCTTCGGCACGCCGTTCACCGAGGCGCGGATGCGCGCCGTGCGCCAGTCGAACGCCGTGTCGATGACCGGCCCGAGCGGGCAGAACGAATCGAACGCCTTGCCGATCGTCCAATGGCCTTCGGGGTGGAAAAAGTCCAGCGCGCTGACATCGTTCGCGACGGTGCAGCCGAAGATGACGCCGTCCGCATCCTCCGGACGAATCCGGCGTGCGGTCCGCCCGATGACGACCGCCACCTCGGACTCGAACTTCACCCGATTCGCCCCGTCCGGCAGCATGATCGGATCGCCGGGACCGATCACGGTGCCGAGCGGTTTGAAGAACAGGATCGGCATGTCGGGTTCGGGCGGTTTCGGCTCGCCCGCAGCGGCGAAGTTTTTGCCGATGCCGATGATATGGCGCGGCATGACCGGCGCGAGCAGGCGGACGTCCGCAAGCCCGAACCGCCGGCCGGTGAACGCGGGCGGGTCGAACAGTCCGCCGGACAGTTCCCGCAGCCAGCCGTCTTCCAGAATGCCGCGGCGGGCGGGGGATTCCGGTTCCGCCAGCGGGATGAAGCGCGCGATTTTCATGATCAGTCCCTCTCCTTGTGCCTCAATTTTTCCGTCCGGATCAAAAATGCCTCCAAAATGCCGCCGTTTCGACAACTGTGAGTGATTCCGCCGCATCCGGCTCTCCTGTGAGCGCTTTCGCCCATGTCTCTACTCTACCAGCATGCGCGGCCGCAACCAAATCCGGACTTCCCGGCGGGAGGCCTTGATCCTGAAGGTTCGGGAACTGAGCGGCGCGGACAGAGATGGCGAGAGCGGTGCCGACGGCGGGACACGAGAGGCCCTCCGGATGTCTGCGCAATGGAACTCCGGAGGGCCGCTGAGCAGCCTATACGATTGCAAAAACCGCAGCCAATGCCAGACTTGCGGCTGCGGCCAACACCGTGCCGACAACAAAACCTCTGAAATGAAAACGATAGTTCCTGTATTCGGCCATGCCTTCCGTTCCTTCAATGACCAGAAACTTCGGCGTGACGGTGCAGAACAGCAGCCAGTCGAGGACGAGCCAGTCGACCGCGTTGAACACGGTCATGATGCCGAACGCGTTGAGGAAGGCGGTCGGAAACGCGATGTCCCCGCCGAGCGACCGCTCGAGCAGCCAGGTGGAGACCGCCGGAACGCCGATGAGCACGAGCAGAAAGCAAGCGCCGATGATGCGGGTTGTCCGCTGTTCCGAAGCGGTCTTCGCGCCGGCCGCCCGCTGAATGCCCTCGGGGTACGACTGCAGCAGCAGCCGGGGATTGGCGTACAGCGTTCCCACGATCATCGCCGACAGCACGATCGACAACGCCAGCCCGTACAGGAGGATGGACATTCCCAGCGTCAAGGCAAGTCATCCCTTCCTTCGCGTACACAGCGCCCATGCTTAAACCGGTTTCCATATTCTTTCATCTTGTTTCAGTCGATTTCCTGCAAAGGCGTTCCATATCAACCCTGAAGCTCGGCCCGGACCTCGGCCGCGGCTTGCACCATATGGCGCAGGCTGGCCCACGTTTCGGCTTCGCCGCGCGTCTTCAGCCCGCAGTCCGGATTGATCCACAGGCGGGCGGGGCCGATGGCGCGGACCATCTTGCGGATGGCCGCTTTCAGCTCCTCCACATCCGGGATGCGGGGGGAGTGGATATCGTAGACGCCCGGTCCTGCCCCCGGACGAAAACCGCTCGCCCGCAGCGTCTCGACGAGTTCAAGATCGGATCTCGATGCTTCGAAGGAGATGACATCCGCGTCCATCGCTTCGATCTCCCGGATCATGTCTTCGAACCGGCTGTAGCACATATGGGTGTGAATCTGTGTCTCGGACCGCACACCGCTGTGCACGAGCCGGAAGGCCGGGATCGCCCAGCTCAGGTATTGCGCGTGCCAGTCGGACCGCCTGAGCGGCAGTTTCTCCCGGAGCGCCGCTTCGTCGATCTGGATGATCCCGATGCCATGGGCTTCGAGATCCAGTACTTCGTCGCGGATGGCGAGGGCGATCTGGAAGGCGATCTCCTTCGGCGGGAGGTCTTCCCGCGGGAACGACCAGTTCAGCATCGTCACGGGCCCGGTCAGCATCCCCTTGACCGGCCGGTCCGTCAGCCCGTTCGCGTAAACGGCGTACTCGACGGTAATCGGCCGGGACCGGCGGACGTCGCCCCAGATGATCGGCGGCTTGACGCACCGCGTGCCGTAGGACTGCACCCAGCCGTTTGTCGTGAAGACGAAGCCGTCCAGACACTCGCCGAAATATTCGACCATGTCGCTTCGCTCGAACTCGCCGTGGACGAGCACGTCGAGGCCGATCTCCTCCTGGCGTCTGACGCAGTCCGCGATCTTGTCGAAAATAAACCGCCTGTACGCCTCCTCCGGCACTTCTCCCTTCCGGTACGCCGCACGAATCGCCCGCACATCCGGCGTCTGCGGGAACGACCCGATCGTGGTGGTCGGAAGCAAAGGCAGCTTCAGCTTGTCCCGCTGGATCGCTTCCCGTTCCGGCAAGGCGGGCAGACGGGTGAAGTCGCGCTCCGTCAGGGCGGCGACTCTCGCCCGGACCGCTTCGTCCGGCTTGCAGCGAGGACCCGCAAGCAGCGCCTCGTTGCGCTTGTACGCCTCTTCCTTCGTCGGATTCGGGCTGTCCAGGAGCCGCTTCAGTTCCGCCAGCTCCCGCAGCTTCTCCTCCGCGAAGGCAAAATGGCGCGTATAGTCCTGCGGCAACCGCGTCTCATGCTTGACCGAATACGGCACGTGCAGCAGCGAACAGGACGGGCCGATGACGACATCCCGCGCATAACGGCGGATTTCCCGCACCGTCCGCAGCGTGTCGGCATAACGGTTTCGCCAGATGTTCCGGCCGCTTACGACCCCTGCGAACAGCGTCTTGTTCTCCGGGAAACCGTGTTTCTGCAGGAGCACCAGGCTTTGCACGCCTTCCACGAAGTCAAGCCCGATGCCGTCGAAGGGCAGCGTCTGCAGTTCTTCATAGCAGTCGCGGACATCGCCGAAGTACGTCTGGACGAGCACCTTCACGCTGTGCTTCCCGGACAGGATCGGCCGGTACAGCTCCGCAAGCAGCCGGATGTCCTCCGTCGTCAAATCCGTCACCAGCCACGGCTCATCGAGCTGAACCCACCGGGCGCCCAGTTCCCCCAGCCGCTGAAGGACATCCTGATAGGCCCGGACGATGTCGGCGAGGACATGTTCCGCCCGCCTGCGCCCGGTGAACCGCGCCAGCTTGAGCAGGGTGAAGGCGCCGACAAGCGCCGGCCGGGTCTCGATGCCGAGCCGCCTTGCTTCCTCGTATTCATCGAAGATTTTGCTTCCGGCGATCCGGATTTCCGCGGAATCTTCGATTTCGGGCACGAGATAATGATAGTTGGTGTTGAACCATTTCCTCATCGCCAGCGCCTTCACGTCGCCCCGCGGCCCCTGATAGCCCCTCGCCATCGCGAAGTACGTCTCGAGCTCATCAAGCCCCAGCGCGCGGTAGCGCTCCGGAACGAGATTGAACAGGACGGCCGTGTCGAGCACATGGTCGTAGAAGGAGAAGTCGTTGGAAGGGATGTGATCGATCCCGCTGTCCTTCTGCACTTGCCAATGCGCACTTCGGAGGCCGGCGGCGATCCGGTTCAGCTCCCCGGCGCCGATTTCTCCCCTGAAATAGTTCTCAACGGCAAACTTCAGTTCCCTCGAGGCTCCGATTCTCGGATATCCGATGATCGATGTCTGCATCCCCATCACTCCCGATTTCGTCTTTGCTTCAGATTATGGAAGACCGGACGAGGTATCGGGTAATACGCGGTTTCTATCGCGTTCGATAGTTTTTTTCTATGGAACCGAAGCGTGCCCCGAAATGGCCGGAACGCCGTGGAATCAATATATTGGAGGTGAATTGATCCCGAAACACTATATCTTGTACCTCGGCAAAACTTGTGTTAGGATGGACTCATCTCGCACAACCACATATTGCTTGTTTCGGACAGGCACCGCGAAGGCGGTTTAATAGGGAAGCCGGTGCGAATCCGGCGCTGTCCCCGCAACTGTAACGCGGACGAACGTTCACATCCACTGTGCGCTTTCGCGCATGGGAAGGGAACGGGAGGATGAGGCGGAGCCAGGAGACCTGCCTGACCGAAACGTGGTTTCCTTTCTCCGGGGATTGAGAACAGGAACGGCCGGCGCATGCGGAGGATGGAGCGGTTTTGCCGCGGCAGGGCTTCCGCGCCATGCGCTTGTCGTCAGCAGGCATCCTCGGGGGAGAGGGTGCTTTTTTTCATCCAATCGAACCGCACAAGGGAGGAACCCGCCATGAAACTGTACACGAAAACCGTCTGCCCGCGGTGCATCTGGATCAAATCCGAGGCGCAGCGCTCCGGCAAGGAAGTGGAGATCATCAACATCGACCATGACGAAGCGGCGCGGGAGCGCCTGATCAGCGCAGGCATCAAGACCGTGCCGGCGCTCGAGGCGGACGGCGAGTTCTGGACGAGCACCGAAGAGATGCTGGAGCGGCTGGGGGGCGCGGACGGATGATCGCTTACGCCAGCCGGACGGGCAATGTCCGCTACATCGTCGCGCAGCTGGGGCTGCCGGGAATCGAGATCGGCGAGGATACGACGGTCGCGGAGCCGTTCCTGCTGCTGACCTACACCGACGGATTGGGGCAGGTGCCGGAGGTCGTGCAGCGATTCATGGAGCGCAGCGGCGCGCATTGCCGGGGCGTGGCCGTCAGCGGCAACCGCAACTTCGGGCATGTCCATTTCGGCAGAGCCGGGGATGCGATCGCGGCGCGGTGGAACGTGCCGCTGGTGCGCAAGCTGGAATTGCGCGGATTCAGGCAGGATTACGAAGCGATCCGGCAATTTTACCTGGAACGGATCGGGAAGGGGAGCCGGCATGAAATCGTATTTGCGAATTAACAACGAAGTGCTGCACCACTACAACCGCACGGGGCGGCTGGATCTGGCGAAGGACCGGGAAGCGGCGAGGCGTTATTTTCTCGAGCATGTGAACGTCAAGATGCGCTACTTCATCGATGTGGACGAGAAAATCCGCTACCTCGTCGACGAGGGCTACTATGAGCGGGAATTCCTCGAGCAGTACGACAAGGCGTTCATCGAGAAGCTGTTCGAGCGGGCGTACAGCTATCATTTCCGGTTCCCGTCGTTCATGAGCGCGAGCAAGTTCTATGACAGCTATGCGATGAAGAGCCGGGACGGCGCCGAAATATTGGAAAAATACGAGGACCGCATCGTCATCATCGCCCTCTACCTGGCGCGCGGCGACAAGGAGCTGGCGGAGCGGGCGGTCGACGCGATGATGACCGCCTACCAGCCGGCGACGCCGACGGCGCTGAACAGCGGCAAGCGGGCCCGCGGCGAGCTGGTGAGCTGCTTCAAGCTGTCGATGGACGACTCGATGAACAGCATCGCCGCGAACATCGGCTATTGCCTGGAACTGTCCCGCCTCGGAGGGGGCGTCGGCGTCAACCTGACAGACATCCGTCCGCTCGGCGATCCGATCAAGGGCATCTTAAGCCGCGCCAGCGGCGTCATGCCCGTGGCGAAGCTGCTCGAGAACGCCTTCTCCTATTCGAACCAGCTCGGGCAGCGCAACGGATCGGGCGTCGTCTATCTGAACATTTTCCACGCCGACATCGAGAGCCTCATCTCCGCGAAGAAGCCGAACGCCGACGAGAAGATCCGCCTGGCGACGCTGTCCACGGGCATCATCGTGCCGAATATTTTCTTCGAGCTGATGAAGCGGGACAAGGACATCGTCCTGTTCAGCCCGTACGACATTTACCGGGAGTACGGCAAGCGGATGTCGGAGATCAGCATGAGCGAGATGTACTACGAGCTGCTGGACAACCCGAACATCCGCAAGCTGAAGCGGGTCAATGCGCGGAAGCTGTACACGGAGATCAAGAAAGCCCAGTTCGAGTCCGGCTATCCGTTCGAGGTGTTCGACGACAACGTCAACGCCCGGCATCCGCTGCGCGGGCTGGGACGGGTGAAAATGTCCAACCTGTGCACGGAAATTCTGCAGGTGCAGCAGACCAGCGTCATCCACGACCACGGCACGGAAAATGAATACGGCATGGACGTGTCCTGCAACCTCGGCTCGCTCGACATCCACAAGGCGACGCAGACGGATTTCGAAAAGCTCGTGGATACGGCCATGCGGCTGCTCACCAATGTGTCGCTCATGACCGACATCCGGAACGTGCCGTCCGTCAGCAAGGCGAACCGGCTCATGCATTCCGTCGGGCTCGGCGTGATGAATCTGCACGGCCATCTGGTGTCGCAAGGGCTGGAATACGGTTCGGACGAGTCGATCCTGTTCGTGGATGCGTTCATGGAGGCGCTGAACTACTACTCGCTGCTCGCTTCCATGCGGCTGGCCCGGGAGAAGGGGGAGACGTTCCACGGGTTTGAGCTGAGCGACTACGCGGACGGTTCCTATTTTGACCCGTATGTGGACAAGGAAGAGCGGGAACTGCCCGAGCCGGTGCGGCGCGCGCTGGGGACCGTGCCCGTCATCACGAGACAGATGTGGCAGGAACTGAAGGAGCAGGTGATGGCGCACGGGCTGTTTAACGCCTACCGGCTGGCGGTGGCGCCGACGGGCAGCATTTCGTACATCCGGAACTGCACCGCGTCCCTTGCCCCGATCACGGAGCGGGTGGAAATCCGCGACTACGCGGACAGCCGCACGATCTATCCGATGCCGTTCCTGAATGACGGGAACAAGCATCTGTACAAGGAAGCCTGGGAGATCGATCCGTTCCGCATGGTGGACCTGTACGCGGCGGCGCAGAAGCATGTCGACCAGGGCCTCTCGATGACGGTGTACGTGACCGACCAATGGACGACGGAGCGGCTCGCCCGGCTGTACATTTACGCGTGGATGAAGGGGATCAAGACGGTTTACTACGTGCGGCAGCGGCTGCAGACGATTGAGGAGTGTGTGGCATGCTCGGTCTGAATCGGTATGAAGCGGTGAACTGGAACCGGCAGGGCCGGGACCTCGTCCAGACGTTCTGGGATCAACAATGGCGGCAGATCTGGTTCCCCGAGGAGATTGCCGTGAGCAAGGACGTGAAGCAGTGGAGCCAGTTCGAGCATCAGGAGACGTACAAGCAGGTGCTCGGCGGGCTTACGCTGCTCGATACGATCCAGACGAACATCGGGATGAACGAGATCGCCCGCCATGCGCCGGATCTGCAGGAGAAGGCGCTCTATACGGTGTTCGCCGCGTTCGAGGCGATCCACGCGAAGTCGTACTCGTACATCTTCACCACGCTCTGCACGAACAGCGAGATCGAGGCGATCTTCGACTGGGTGAAGAAGAGCGAATATTTGCAATACAAGGCGAACCGGATCTCGGGCGTCTACCGTTCGATCCGGGAGAATGACCCCGTCTCCCTGTGGAAGGCGATGTTCGCCTCGGTCATGCTGGAATCGTTCCTGTTCTATTCCGGATTTTTCTATCCGCTCTATCTGGGCGGCCAGGGGATCTTGCGGAACAGCTCCGAGGTCATCTCCCTCATCCTGCGGGACGAGTCGATCCACGGGGTCGCCGTCGGCTATTTCGCGCAGCAACTGTTTAAATCGTTTCCCGACAAGGTGAAGGAAGAGCTGACGGTGTGGGGCTGCGAATTTCTGCTCGACCTGTATCACAATGAAATCGAATATACGAACGACGTGTACGCGGAGACCGGCCTCGGTCCGGAAGTGAAAAGCTACGTGCGCTACAACGCCAACAAGGCGCTCATGAACCTCGGGATGGATGTGATGTTCCCCGACGAGGAAGTCAATCCGATCGTCATGAACGGCATTCGGAACGAAGGTTCGACCTACGATTTCTTCTCGCAGAAGGGGTCGACGTACGCGGTGGCGAAAGTGGCGCCCATTACGGACGAAACGTTCGTGTTCTGACGGCGGCAAGGGGGCGATCGCATGACGCTGCAGCAGCTCAAATACATTCTCGCCATCGTGAACTGCGGTTCGATCAGCGAGGCGGCGAAGCAGCTCTATATTTCACAGCCGAGTCTGTCGAACGCGGTGAAGGAGATCGAGGAAGAATTCGGCATCGAGATTTTCGTGCGCTCCCCGAAGGGGATCGCCCTGACGAACGAGGGCATCGAGTTTCTGGCCTATGCCCGCCAGGTGGTGGAGCAGGCGGAGCTGATGGAGCAGCGGTACTTGAACAAGCGGCCGTCCCGGAAGCTGTGCTCGATCTCCACCCAGCATTACGCCTTCGCCGTCCAGGCATTCGTGGCGCTCATGAAGACGCTGGGCGAGAACGAATACGAATGCACGCTGCGCGAGACGCGGACGCACGAAATCATCGAGGATGTCCGGAACTTGCGCAGCGAAATCGGCATTCTGTACCTGAGCGAGTTCAACCGGAAAGTGATCACCAAGCTGCTGCGGGATCATGACCTGAAGTTCCATCCGCTGTTCACCGCGAAGCCCCATGTGTTCATCAGCGTCCACCATCCGCTGGCGCAGCGGGAGATGCTGGAGATGGACGAACTGGACGAGTATCCGTGTCTCGTGTTCGAGCAGGGGGAGTACAACTCGTTCTATTTCGCGGAGGAAATTCTGAGCACGCGAAGCTACCGGAAGAAAATATTGGTGAGCGACAGGGCGACGCTGTTCAATCTGCTGATCGGCCTGAACGGGTACACGATCAGTTCCGGCGTGCTGAACCAGGACGTGTACGGCGGGTTGATCAAGCCCGTGCGGCTCAAGACGGACGAAGACATGCTCATCGGCTATATCACGAACCAGAAGACGTCCCTGAGCCGTCTCGGGCAGCTCTATGTGGAGAAGCTGAAAGAGGTGGTCGCCCGCGCCGGGCATGAGTTGTTGAGTTGAGAACGGAAGACGCTGGCACGTTGCGGCCGAGGCGAAACAGATGCGAACGGCCGGAGTCCCTGGGGGAGGCTCCGGCCGGCGTTATTTCTTCTGCTTGTAAAACTCGTGGTACAGCTTCATGAGCGCACGCTTCTCGATCCGGGACACGTAGGAACGGCTGATGCCGAGCTCCTTCGCAATCTCCCGCTGCGTCCGCTCCTCGCCTCCGGCTTCCAGCCCGAACCGGCCGACGACGACTTCGCGCTCGCGCTCGTCGAGAATGTCCAGATTCTTGTGGATCTTCGACTTCTCGATCTTGAGCTGCACCTTGTCGACCACTTCGTCCGTGTCCGAGCCGAGGATATCGATCAGGGTGATCTCGTTGCCCTCCTTGTCCGTCCCGATCGGATCGTGAAGCGATACGTCCTTGCGCGTCTTCTTGAGCGAGCGGAGATGCATCAGGATCTCGTTCTCGATGCAGCGCGCGGCGAAAGTGGCGAGCTTCGTCCCCTTGCCGGGCTGGAAGCTTTCGATTGCCTTGATCAGCCCGATCGTGCCGATCGAGATCAAGTCTTCGAGGTCTTCGCCGGTGTTGTCGAATTTTTTGACGATGTGGGCCACCAGGCGCAGATTGTGTTCGATCAGCAAGTTTCGGGAATGTTGATTCCCTTCTGCCATCAGCTGGAGATGCTTCGCTTCTTCTTCCTCCTGCAGCGGCTGCGGGAAGGCGTTGTTCTTGACGTAGGAAACCAGCAGCGAGAGCTGTTTGATGAACAAAGCGATGGCAGCGAACAATCCAGGCATGAATAAGGCCACCCCCAAGATGATTTACCGGAACGGCCCGCACGCCTCCGGCGGCGGAAGACTGTTTTACAGTCTATGTGGGCAGCGGCCTATATGTGCTTGTATGACGAAATTTGCCAAGCAGTGTCAAGCCCCGTGCAGCAGTCAACCATGATCGGCGGCAATCGAAATCCTTTATTGAACGATTTAATTTTCAATTAAAACCCGAGTAAACCGCTATGATAAAATACATTTAACCAACGAGACGACAACATCAAGCCAGATACGACCGATGGAGGGATGACGAATGGGCGGAAAGCGACAGCTGAAGCTCGGGGCGCTGCTGCACGGGGTGGGCGGCGGTACATCGACCTGGCGCCATCCGGATGCGATTACGGACGCCAGTGTCAATTTCGGGCTGTACAAGCAATGGGTGCGCAAAGCCGAGGAAGGGAAGCTCGACTTCATCTTTATCGCGGACGGTCTCTACATCAATGAAAAATCGATTCCCCATTTTCTCAACCGATTCGAGCCGATCACCATCCTGAGCGCCCTGGCGGCGGTCAGCACGCATATCGGACTTGTCGGGACGCTGTCGACGTCGTACAGCGAGCCGTTCACGGTGGCGAGGCAGTTCGGTTCGTTGGACAACATCAGCGGCGGCCGGGCGGGATGGAACGTCGTCACGTCGCCGCTGGAAGGATCGGCGCTCAACTACGGCAGGAAACAGCATCCGGATCATGCGACGCGGTACCGGATTGCGGCGGAGTTTCTCGAAGTGACGCGCGGGCTATGGGATTCGTGGGAAGACGATGCCTTCGTCCGCAACAAGGAGACGGGGCAGTTTTTCGATCCCGACAAAATGCACGCGTTGAATCATGAAGGCGAGTTTTTCTCGGTCAAGGGGCCGCTCAATATCCAGCGTTCGAAGCAGGGGCATCCGGTCATCTTCCAGGCGGGATCTTCGGAAGCCGGGAGAAATTTCGCTTCCCGGGCGGCGGACGCGGTCTTTACGGGGCAGGAGACGATCGAGGAAGCGCGGGAGTTCTATCAGGACATCAAGCGGCGGGCGGCAGGCTTCGGGCGCAATCCGGACGAATTGCTGATCTTCCCCGGCATCGGGCCGATCATCGGCTCCACGGAGGAAGAGGCGGAGCGGAAGTACCGCGAAGTTGCCGAGCTCGTCACGGTGGAAGAGGCGCTCAATTATCTCGGCCGCTTCTTCGATCATCACGACTTCTCGCAGTATCCGCTGGATGAGCCGTTCCCGGACATCGGCGATCTGGGGAAAAACAGCTTCCAGGCGAACACGGACCGGATCAAGCGCATCGCCAGGGAGCAGAACCTGACGCTCCGCGAAGTCGCGCTGCGGACGGCCACGCCGCGCGGCAATTTCATCGGCACGCCGGAAACCGTCGCCGACCGGATTCAGGAGTGGTTCGAGACCGGCGCGGCGGACGGGTTCATCATCCATGCCGCGACGCCGCGGGGTCTCGAGGAATTCGTCGACCACGTTGTGCCGATTCTGCAGGCGCGCGGCCTGTTCCGGACGGAGTACGAGAGCGACACGCTGCGCGGCAACCTCGGACTGCCCGTACCGGAGAATCGCTATACCCGCGCGAGAGCGCTCAAGGTTTGATCCCGACCATGATGGATACAGAAGGAGTGGACACGCATGGCCAAAACGGTTCTCATCCTCTCCGGCAGTCCGAATCCGCAATCGCGGCTCGCCGGCATCATTTCCCATCTGGAGACGACGCTTGCCGCGCGCGGCGTCGACGTCGACCATCTCGCCGCCGCGTCTCTGCCGGCGGAAGATTTGATCTTCGGCCGTTTCGACAGCCCGGCTGTTCAGGAGGCGAACGCGCGCGTGGCGCGGGCCGATGCCGTGATCGTCGCCAGCCCGGTGTACAAGGCATCCTATACCGGCCTGCTCAAGACGTTCCTGGATCTCCTGCCGCAGAAAGGGTTGGAAGGCAAGACGGTGCTGCCGGTCATGATCGGCGGCACGATCGCCCATCTGCTGGCGATTGAGTTCGCGCTGAAGCCGGTTCTGTCCGCGCTCGGCGCGCGGCGGTTCGCCGGCGAAGTCTATGCGCTGGATACGCAGGTGGAGCGGAAGGAAACGCCGGGAGGCGTCATTTACGAATTGCAGGACGAATTGCGGGAGCGCCTCGACGCGGCGGCGGCGAGGCTTGCGGGGGAGACGGCGGACGCCGCCGTCCGCGTGTAGCCGCTTGCCGCAAGCATCGCGAAAACCCGGTGCCGGATCGGCGCCGGGTTTATGCATTTGCAATTCAAAATTCTCTATCGACGAATAGAAAAATTCAATCGATGCCCCGCCCCTGTGACGCAAGGAACAAATTGACAGACCTGACGATCTTGCCTTACGATAACAAACAAACATTTCCAATTTAACATATAGGAAAAGATTGAATTCAGGTCGACACAGGAGGGAGGCGTCTGATCATGAACCTGGAAAACATCGAAGCGTTCGTCTATGTCAACCATTTCGGCAGCTTCAACAAGGCGGCGGAGGTGCTCTATCTGTCGCAGCCGTCGGTGACGGCGCGCATTCAGACGCTGGAGCGGGAGCTGGACTGCAAGCTGTTCGACCGGCTCGGGAAACAAGTCGTCCTTACGGAGCAGGGGAAGCAGTTTCTGCCTTATGCGCAGAAGATTCTGCAGACGTTCCAGAAGGGCAAATTGCAGCTTCAGCAAAGAACCGCCGTCCCCAACGAACTGCGCATCGGCAGCACGGCTTCGGTCTCGAATTACGTGATCCCCGAGCTGCTTCCCGTAATCAAGGCCAGATTCCCCGAGCTGACGTTCAAGCTGACGACGGCGCCGACGGAGGATCTGACGGCCAAGCTGCTCAACCGGGAGATCGACATTGCATTCGTCCGCAAATCGGCGCATCCGGCCTTCCAGTCGTTTCTGTTCCACGAAGATCCGATCAAACTGTACGTCTATGCCGACCATCCGTTCGCATTCTCGGGCAAAGCGTCACTCCGGGACATCATCGGCCAGCCGCTCGTGTTCTTCGAGTGCGGAGCGCTGGACTGGCTCAGGCTGCATCGCGTGTTCGAAGGGCTCGATCAGCCGCCCGACATCGTGTATCATGCCGACAACGCGGAGACGGCGAAGAAGCTGGTGATGCGCAAGGCCGGCATCTGCTTCCTGCCCGGACTCACCGTCCGGCAGGAGGTTGCCGAAGGACGGCTCAAGCCGGTCGAGATCGAGGAAACCGCCGGCATCGCCCTGCAGACGAACCTGATCGCATTGAGCGGCGAACACGAAGAGATTATCCGGCTGCTGCGCTCGGTGGATCTGAGGGAAGCGCTGGCGTCCTAAATTTTTGCGATCGACGAATAGAGAAAGTCTATTAGCGGCATGGCCGGAGCCGTGATACAGTTGTCTCAAGCCCTATTCGCACTAAAACGATAGGAAAAAGAGAATTTGAGTCTGTGGAGAGGAGGAAGCCGGATGAGCGAAACGATTCGGCTGGCGCGGATTGAAGACGCGGAACGCGTTCGGGAAGTCATCCATGAAGCGTATGCCCTGATCCGCGAGCTGAACCTGCATTGGCCGGCGGCGCATGCGGATGTGGCGCTCGTGCGGGACAATATCGCGGAGAACGACTGCTACGTGCTGGAAATCGACGGACTGATCGCGGCGACGATCACGCTGTCCCGCAAGGAAGAAGCCCGGCATTTGACCGACCTTCCGTTCCTGAAATGGTTTGCGGTGCACCCCGATTTCCAGGGCAAGGGCATTGGCGGGAGGCTGCTTGCCTATGTGGAGAACGAGGTTGTCCTGGGGCGGCTCGGGGCGCCGGCGGTCACACTGGCAACGGCCGAGAAACATCCGTGGTTAATGCCGATGTACGAGCGGCGGGGCTACGAGCGGTTCATCGCGTTCGATCCGGGCAACGGGGACGGGACCATGCACCTGCTCCGCAAAATTCTCGATCCCGCGAAATTCAGTGAAGTCCATACGATCAGCGGCAACAGGAGGGAATCCCGATGAGAAGTGCAATGAAAGCCGTCATCTTGCTGATCATTGCCGCGGTCGCGGCGGCTGGCTGCGGAGGCGCAAGCGCCGGGGAGAGCAAGGAAGGCGTGAAAAAAATCATCGTCGGCACCGGCACGCAGTTTCCGAAAGTCGCATTCATCGACGAGAACGGCAAGCTGACCGGCTTCGACGTGGAGCTGGTCCGCCAGCTCGACGCACGGCTTGAGCAGTACGAATTCGAGTTCCAGACGATGGATTTCAGCAACATCTTGCTAAGTCTGGAGACGGGCAAAATCGACTTCGGCGCGCACGAGTTCGAGAAGAACCCGGAACGCGAGCAGAAGTATCTGTTCAACAAGGTGCCCTACGCTTATTGGCGCAACTTCATCGTTGTCGCCAAGGACAACAACGATCCGATCGAGTCGCTGGACGACATGCACGGCAAGAAGTTTCTGGCGACGGCCACCAGCGCGCAGGCGCAAATTCTGGAGAACTACAACAAGGAACATCCCGGCGCGCTGGAGATCGTCTACAACAACGGCGGGGCGAACGACCTCGTGAGTCAAATTACGACGGGGCGCGTGGATGCGGCGATCGGCGCGGACTTCTCCCTGCCGCTCATCGATCCGCAGGGCAAGCTCAAGACGGTCGGCAAGCCGCTCACGGAAGCCGAAATCCTGTTCATCTTCCGCAAGGGCGATCCCGAATCGCAGCAGCTCGCCGACGACATCGACGCCGCGCTGCTCGAGCTGAGGAAGGACGGCACGCTGGCGAAGCTCAGCAAGGAATGGCTCGGCCAGGATTTCACGTACGAAGACTAAAGCCCGGTTCGTCCGCGCTGCAGAAAGCGAGGCCAACGAATGGGTCTGCCATTTGACATCAGCTACGTTTTCTCGTTCATGCCGAAGCTGGCTTCGACGCTCCTGCTCACGCTGGGGATTGTCGCCGGATCGCTGCTGTCGGGTCTGCTGCTCGGGCTGATTGCGGCTTTGCCCCGGCTGTACCGGATTCCCGTGCTGCAGCAGGCGTCGGTCGCCTACGCCTCTTTCTTCCGCGGCACGCCGATCCTGATCCAGCTGTTCCTGATCTACTACGGTCTGCCGGAGCTGCTGAAAATGGCCCACATCGACGTTACGCGCACGCCGGTCCTCGTGTTCGTGATCCTGACATACGGGCTGCATACGGGCGCCTTCGTGTCGGAGACGATCCGGGGCGCCGTCATGGCGGTGGACCGGGGGCAGGTGGAAGCCGCCTATGCGCTCGGCATGACCGGTCCGCAGGCGTTCCTGCGCATCGCGGCGCCGCAGGCGCTCGCCATCGCGGTGCCGGTGCTCGCCAATCAGACGCTCGCCTTGCTGAAGGATACGTCGCTCGCCTTCACGCTGGGCGTCATGGAGATGTCGGGCAAGGCGCAGTCGCTCGCCCGGATTACGCAGCATTTTCTCGAGGCTTACCTGGCCCTCGCCCTCCTCTATCTCGCGGTCGCGTTCATCCTCGAGAAGCTGCTGCTTGCGGCCGAGCGGCGGCTGCTGCGCCATGAACGGCCCGGGGAAGCTGCCGGCCGGTTCCGGCTGCGCCGGGGTCTGACGCTGCGCAAGCTGGCGTCCGGGCTGCAGGGGGGCACGCCGTCATGAAGCTGGATCCTTCATTTATCGGTGAGGCGCTGCTGAAGCTGCTTGAAGCGTTGCCGACGACGCTCGCCATTACGGCCGTCTCGGTCGGATGCGGCTTCCTGGCGGGAACGGCCATCGCGCTCGTCCGCGTCTATCGCGTTCCGGTGCTCCACCGCCTTGCGGCCGCCTGGGTGACGGTGATCCGCGGCACGCCGATGCTCGTGCATTTGCTCGTCATCTACGCGGGGCTGACGCTCATCGTGGACACGTGGACCGGCCGTCTCGGCCTCGGCTGGAATTCGGCCCGCATTCCGATGATCGGATTCGCCTATCTGTCGTTCTCGGTCACCGCGTCGGCGTATTGCTCCGAGATTATCCGGTCCGGGCTCCTCGCGGTGGACAAAGGGCAGCGGGAGGCGGCGCAGTCGCTCGGGATGACGGCGATGCAGACGCTGCGGCGGATCATTTTTCCCCAGGCGCTGGCGGCCAGCGTGCCGAACCTGACCAACTTCGTCATCGGCATGCTGCACGGTTCGACCCTGGCGTTCGTCGTCTCCGTCGTCGACATCAACGCGAAGGCGGAAATCGTCGCGTCGACGAACTGGAAGTTCTTCGAGGCGTATTTGGCGGCCGCGATCCTCTTCTGGGCGATGACGATCCTGCTCGAACGGGCGGGCGGGGCCATCGAGCGCCGCATCAACCGGTATCACAAGGGGGGAGTGGCATGATCCGGCTGACCGGCATCCGCAAATCGTTCGGCAAAGACGACGTACTGCGGGGCATCAGCCTCGAGGTGAACAAGGGCGAAGTCGTCGCGATCATCGGGCCGAGCGGCTCGGGGAAGACGACGCTGCTCCGGTGCATCAATTTTCTGGAGCGGCCGGATGCGGGCGAGATTCGCATCTCCGATCTTCACGTGAACTGCAGCAAGGCTTCGAAAAAAGAGATCCACGCGCTCCGCCGCAAGACCGCCATGGTGTTCCAGCAGTACAATCTGTTCCGGCACAAAACGGCGCTCGAAAACGTGATGGAAGGGCTGGTCGTCGTCCGGAAGATGCCGAAGGATGCGGCGCGGGAGCGCGGGGTCCGGCTGCTGGAGAAGGTCGGGCTCGGCGACAAGCTGGACGCTTACCCGAGCCGGCTGTCCGGCGGCCAGCAGCAGCGCGTCGGGATCGCCCGGGCGCTGGCCATGGAGCCGGAAGTGATCCTGTTCGACGAGCCGACGTCCGCGCTCGACCCCGAGCTGGTGGGCGAAGTGCTGGCGGTCATCCGCCAGATTGCGGAAGAAGGGATCACGATGATCATCGTGACGCACGAGCTGGGCTTCGCCCAGGACGTGGCGAGCCGCGTCGTCTTTATGGCCGGCGGCGCCATCGTGGAGGAAGGCCCGCCCGCCGAACTGTTCGCAAGACCGAAGGAGGAGCGGACGAAACAGTTTTTGAGGCGGCTTGCTCCGGAATATTCGATTTGAGATGAGGGAGGCTGTCCGGATGACGATCAAGCTCAGCATTCTCGACCAGAGCCCGATCCATCCCGGCGAGACCGCCGACGAAGCGCTCGCGCACACCGTCGAGCTGGCCGGGCTGGCGGACCGGCACGGTTTCGTCCGGTTCTGGGTGTCGGAACATCACGACACGGAGCAGCTCGCGGGTTCATCGCCGGAGACGCTCATTCCGTATCTGCTGGCCCGGACGGAACGGATCCGCGTCGGCTCGGGCGGCATCATGCTCCAGCATTACAACCCGTACAAGGTGGCCGAAAACTTTCATGTGCTGGCGTCGCTCGAGCCGGGCCGCGTCGACCTCGGCGTCGGACGCGGGCCGGGCGGGCTGCCGCGCAGCACGCGGGCGCTGCAGCGGTACATGGCCGAGCAGCCGGATTACCGGGACAAGGTCCTCGAGCTTGCCGGTTATGTCGGCGGACGGCCGCTGCAGGACGGCCATCCGCTGGCGGGGCTGCGCGCCACCCCGGTGCCGAGCGTCCCGCCGGAGATCTGGCTGCTGGGCACGACCGTCCAGAGCGCGGAGCTGGCCGCCGAGCTGGGACTGCCGTATGTGTTCTCGCTGTTCATCGGCGGGGACGAGGACGAAGCGGTGGAAGCCGTGCGCATTTACAAGCAGCGCTTCCGCCCCGCACCTTCCGGAAGCGGGCGGGCCGAGGCGATCATCGCCCTCGCGGCGATCGCGGCCGACACGGATGAAGAGGCGCGGTCGCTCGTGCCGACGCACCGGATCGTGAAGGTGAGGCTGGCGAACGGGCAGACCGTGACCGTCGGCTCGGTCGAACAGGCGCAAGACTACGGCCGCCAGGCCGGCATCCCTTACACGATCGAGGAGAAAGAACCGGTCGTCTACGCCGGCTCGAAGGAGCACGTGCTGGCGAAACTGCTTGAAATGCGCGAGGCGACCGGTGTGGAAGAGTTCATGATCACGACGAACATCAAACCGTTCGAGAAGCGGCTGCGCTCGTTCGTCCTGCTGCAGGAAGCGCTGAAGGAGGCGGGGCAGGTTGCGACGTAACCGCAAGGCCGCGGGGAGGGCGGAACGATGAGCGGCCGCGCGCCGGCCGGACGATCGGCGGAGCATCTGGCGCAGCGGCTCATCGCCATCCGGCGGGAACTGCACCGCCATCCCGAATTGTCACATGAAGAATTCGAGACGACCGCGCGGATCCGCGGGTGGCTGAAAGCGGCCGGCATCCGGATCGCGAGCCGCTATGCGCTGCGCACCGGCGTCATCGCCGAGGTGGGCGGGCTGCGGGAAGGGCCCGTCGTGGCGCTCCGCGCCGACATCGACGCGCTGCCGATCCAGGAGGAGACGGGCCTCCCCTTCGCATCGGAAGTCCCGGGCCGGATGCATGCCTGCGGCCACGACTTCCATACGGCCGCGATCATCGGCGCCGCGCTGCTCCTGAAGGAGCGGGAGGCGGACTTGCGCGGCACCGTGCGCCTGATCTTTCAGCCCGCCGAGGAGAAGGCGTCCGGCGCGCGCCGCGTGGTCGCGAGCGGGGCGCTGGACGGTGTCCGCGCCGTCTTCGGCTTGCACAACAAGCCGGACCTGCCGGTCGGCGCCTTCGGCATCCAGGAAGGCCCGCTCATGGCCGCGGCGGACGGCTTCCGCGTCGAAGTGGAAGGGCGCGCTTCCCATGCCGCCGTTCCGGATGCGGGCATCGATCCGGTCGTGGCCAGCGCCCATATCGTTACGGCGCTGCAGTCGATCATCAGCCGCAGCGTCAGCCCGCTGCAGAGCGCTGTCATCAGCGTGACGCAGCTGCACGGCGGCACCGCGTGGAACATCATCCCGGATCGGGCGGAGTTCGAAGGCACGATCCGCACCTTCGACCGGTCGGTGCGATCCCGCGTGCGGGAGCGGTTCGAGCAGGTCGTCCGGGGCACCGCCTCCGCTTTCGGCGCACGGGCGGCCATCCATTGGATCGAAGGGCCGCCGCCGGTCCGCAACGATGCCCGGCTGGCCAAGCTCGCGGAGGCCGTTGCGGCCGAGCTCGGCCTGCGGGCGGTCGTCCCCGTCCCGTCGGCGGCCGGGGAAGACTTCGCGGTCTACCAGGAGCAGGTGCCGGGGCTGTTCGTGTTCGCCGGAACGAACGGGCCGCAGGAATGGCATCACCCGAAATTCGATGTCGACGAGCGCGCGCTGGCGCCGGCCGCCGCCTTCTTCGCGGCGCTCGCGGAACGCGCCCTGGCGGATGCGCGGAGCGCATCCTGACACGCCGGCGGGAACCAACCGACCCATCGACAGGAGGTATGCAAGTTGAGTGGACAAGCGGATGTTCAAGCTTTTCTGGATACGTACGGACAACTGCAGGAGGCGATCGCGGGCCTGTCCGGAGAAGCGCTGCGCTGGAAAGAGGCGCCCGGCAAATGGAGCGTGACGGAAGTGCTCGCGCACCTCGCCGACCACAGCATCGTGACGTCGTTTCGGATTCGCGCCATACTGGCGGGAGACGCGGCCCGTCTGCCCGCTTTTGCCCAGGACGCGTGGGTGGCCGGGCAGAAAGCGAACGAGGCCGGGGCGGTGGACATTCTGGCGGCTTACGGGGCGCTGCTGCATTACAACGCGCAATTGCTCGGCCGGCTGACCGAAGCGGAACTGGCGAAGACGGGCGTCAACGCGAAGGGCGAGACCGTCAGCATCGCGGACCTCATACGGGGCTTCGTCCGGCACGTGCACCATCACCTGGGCCAGATCGACCGCATCAAACAGGCGCAGCGGGCCGCGGGGTTGCATGCGCCGAAAGCTTGACGAATGCCGAAGCGGCACGAACGAACCGTGGCAGGGACAACCTGCTCCGTTTTTTTGCGCCCGGGGGCTCGAATGTTTGACAGAGAGATGCAGACACGGGCGGGAGATGCTGTTATGGACGGGAGAAAATATTTGTATTACAATTAATTTCACAATATGAAATAAAGTTTCATTAATTGAAACACAGGAGGCGGGGGATCGTGGCTTACCGTTTTGACGGTCTTGACCATGTCCAGCTGGCTGCTCCGGAAGGCTGCGAAGCGGAGGCGCGCAAGTTTTTCGGCGGCATATTGGGCTGGGAGGAGATTCCGAAGCCCGCAACGCTGCAAAAACGCGGCGGCGTCTGGTTCCAATGCGGCGTGCATCAGGTGCACATCGGCGTGCAGCGGGATTTTGTACCGGCAGCCAAGGCCCATCCGGCTTTTCACGTGCGGAATCTGGATGCGCTTCGCCGGCATCTGCTCGCAAGCGGCGTGCAGATCACGGACGATGACGCAAGGGCCGAAGAAGGCGTCGGACGTTTCTACATCCATGATCCCTACGGCAACCGGATTGAATTTATGGAAAAGCGGGTGACGGACAAGCGGCAATGAAACGGATCTATCTCGTCAGGCATTGCAAGGCGGCCGGCCAGGAGCCGGAGGCGCCGCTCACCGAAGAAGGCGTGACGCAGGCGGAGCGGCTGGCGGACTTCTTCGCGGGGATGAAGGTTGACCGCATCGTGGCCAGCCCGTTCGAACGGGCGGTCGCAACCATCCGGCCGTATGCCGCCAGAAGCGGAATCGCGATCGAGACGGACGGCCGCCTGAGCGAACGGGTGCTGTCGACCGAACCGCTGCCCGATTGGATGGAACATTTGAGGACATCCTTCACCGACATGGAGGCCAGACTTCCGGGCGGCGAATCGTCGCGGGAAGCGATGGAGCGGGGTGCCGGCGTCATCGAGGAATGCTGGCGGCGGCCGGAGTCGAATACCATCGTGGTGACCCACGGCAACCTGATGGCGCTCATCCTGAAAGCATGCGATGAACGCTTCGGCTATGAAGCATGGAAAAGTCTCACGAACCCCGATGTCTACGAGCTCCGCAAGGCCGATGGGACGCGGGAGATCAGCATAAGACGATTGTGGGAAGCCTGATGAACGCCGCGGTGCCGAACCGCCGCGATCACGCCGCGGTCAAACCGGAGGCGCCGTCGATTTTCGCAGAATGAGGGCGGTCGGCAGCACGATCCGCTTCCGCGGGCGGTCTTCGCCCCGCGCGCGGATCCGCTCGATGAGCAGCCGCATGCCGGTATGACCGAACTGGTATGCCTGCTGGGCGGCCACGGTGACGAACGGATCGGCGCCGGCGAACGGGCCGAAATCGTCGAAGCCGGCGACCGACACCTGCTCCGGCACCCGGATGCCGCGGGCCCGCAGCAGACGGATGACATGCAGCGCGAGCACGTTGTTGCCGGCGACAATGGCGGTCGGCAGCGGATCGAGCCGCTTCAGCCATGCCTCGATGGCCGCCGGATCATGCTCGAGCCCGAATCCCGCCTCCAGCACATAGCGCTCGTCATAGGCCAGGCCGAACGTCTTGAGCGCTTCGCGATAGCCTTCCTGCCGGTACCGCGCGCTCGAGACGGCCAGCGAGCCGTTGACCAGCGCGATCCGCCGGTGGCCCAGTTCCGCCAGATGCCCGACGAGCTGCCGTGCCCCGGAAATGCTGTCGCCGAGCACGACGTCGCATTCGATGCCGGGCACTTCCCGGTCGAGCAGCACGAACGGCACCTTGTGCTTCCGGAGCCGCTCCAGGCTCGGGAGCGAAGCGTCGCCCGAAGGCGCGATCAGCGCCCCGTCGACGCGCGTCTTCAGGATCGTCTCGACATAGTTCGATTCCTTGTCCGGGCTTTCGTCGCTGTTGCCGAACAGCAGGCGGAACCCGTTCTCGGCCGCGGCATCCTCCGCGCCGCGGGCCAGCGTCGTATAGAACGGATTGCGGATATCCGTCACGAGCAGGAACAGGATTTTCGACTCTTGCAACACGAGGCTGCGCGCCATGCCGTTCGGCACGTAGTGCAATTCCTCCATGACCTTGAGCACACGCTCCCGAGTCTTCTCGCTTACGCGCTCCGGCTGGTTGATGACCCGGGACACGGTCATGGCCGACACATTGGCCTTCGCGGCAATGTCGTAGATTGTCACCATTCCTGCGACCGCTCCTTAACCACGTTGACTTTTATTTATATTACCGGATTGTAAGCGTTGACATCAACCGGCTCCTGCGAGCGGGCCAAACGGGTTTGCGCGGTCATTGCGACCGGCGAAACGGCACTGTACGCCCATCTTTTTCTGGAGAAAGGTGTCGTCATCGAATAAAAGTCCCGGCCCGGGCCGACGATCCGGTCGCAATTGACATCAAGCGACAATACTTCCCATAAATACGACAATACTTCCTATTTACGCTATCCTGATCGGCTTTATACAATAGAACCAGTTGGGACAACATTAGGTGTGACATCGCTTGAAAGCATCAAGCCGATTGGAGGAACCTGTTGTGTTGGTCGCGTTGGATGTCAAGCGGATTATGGAGCAACTCGGCATCGACTTCAAGCGTTATGAAGAGTGGATGGCGCAGCCGTCATCCGATGATGCCGGCGAGAAAGCCGGCACGGAAGAGAAGAAGCGGTCGTCTTTCTATCGGCTCATACGAACAGGCCGCCTGGCAGACGGACAGCGTCACAGTTGCCGCATCCGACCGGTCAGCGAAGAACAACTGGGAGCAGCCGGCATAAGATAGAAGCGCACCAACCGCGAAAGGAGCCGAAGGGGTGAGCCGACTCGGGTTGTTGGTCCTGCTGTTGTACGTGCTTCTTGTCCTGATTTTTGTTTTTGCCGCTGCCTTTTGACATTGTCCCCATGCTGCTGGAGCCGCATGCCGTGCGGCTCTTTTTTTGTGCGGCGTGCCCAGAAAGCACGTATCTTCTAGCCGGTGAAAGTCCGGCCACGGGAGGGGCCAAGCCCCCGTGTAGCCAGGATGCCTGCGTACGGCGAAATCCGTGCGTAGAAGCGCATCGACGAAAGTACCTGTCAGAGACAGGGCGAGCAACATGTCAGGCCGTAACATCAAGTGAATCCTGCCGCGTCGTCAAAAAGGCCTCGCAAGAGGGAAAAGAGGAAGCCGAGCCCCGCGTACATGGGCGAAGGCCACGGAAGCTGTTGGGAACCTGGAGCGGCAGCGAAGAATCCTCCGGCGTAGAGGGAGCGGCACGACATGAAAGAAGATACCGTGAACTGGGGAGACCCTCCCCTGCACGGAACAATTCCGTAAAGAGGCACTCTATAAGCCCAAAAGGTGAAGTGAGCGGCCTGCAGGAAGGGAGTCCGAGGGGGTTATAGTACCGAGGAACGCCGGACAACACAACCTGCGGGAGGGAAGGACCCCTGCTTTGTTCAAGACGCGACGATTCCACGCACTAGTACATCCCCAAGGCGGACGGGAGGAAACGGCCGCTTGGCATACCGACGATACGGGACCGTGTCATTCAGATGGCAACCAAACTCGTGCTGGAACCAATCTTTGAAGCGGATTTCCAGGACTGTTCCTTCGGCTTTCGCCCCAAGCGTGGAGCGAAGCAGGCGCTGGAACGCATACGCAAAGCCTGCAACCGGAAAGGGAACTGGGTAGTCGACGTCGACATCCAAGGATACTTCGACAACATCAACCAAGAGAAACTGATGAAGCTGGTAGAAATGCGCATCAGCGACCGAAGGGTCCTAAAGCTGATCCGGCAATGGCTCGGGGCAGGCGTGATGGAGGAAGGGGACGTCAAACGTTCGGACCTCGGCACACCGCAGGGAGGAGTGATCTCGCCGATATTGGCGAACATTTACCTAAACTACTTCGACCGATTGTGGGAAAAGCACGGGAAGGAAGTCGGGGTACTCACCCGGTACGCGGATGATTTTGTCATCGTGTGCAAGACGAAGAAAGACGCCCGGCACGCCTGCCAGTTGGTTAGGGCAATTATGGAACGTCTGGAACTGACCTTGCACCCGACGAAAACGCGGATCGTGGGGATGTGGACAGGAGAGGAAGGGTTTGACTTTCTTGGACTGCATCACCGGAAGGCGAAAGCGGCGACGTCGCGGAACCAGGTGTACGTGGACTGGTTAAATTCGAAGATTCAAGGATGGAAGAATTACTACATGACGGCATACAGCCACCGCAAAATGGCGAAGCTGGACTGGTATATTCTTATGCGGTTGACGCGCTGGTACGCGAAAAAGCACCAGCGGCGGAACTGGCGTAGTTGCTGGCACAAAGTGAAACACATTGCCAATGTCTGTGGACTAAAGAAGCTCTGCTAGTTGCATGCACATGAATGACGAACATCGGAAAGCCGTATGAGGGAAAACCTCACGTACGGTTTGATGAGGAGGGGCTGGAATCCCCAGCCCTTTACTCTAGCTCGGAAGGGTCTTGCGGCGGAGCGGAGGCGGCTTTCGGGAGGCATAACGCGTGTCGAATCGGCAAACAATGTAAGGCGTAAGATCGTAAGTGACAGGAGGGTTCGTCAAGTGGCGACCAGAACCGCCGGGAAAGGCAAATTCAAACCGATGTCGATGTCGTCGAAAGAGTACAAGACGTTCGCGAAGCAGCGCGAACCTTCCCGTTCCGTTCTGCAAAACTGCGTTCGGGCGTTCGTTTCGGGCGGCCTGATCTGCGTGCTCGGCCAGGCGATCCAGAACGGCTACATGTCCTGGATGAAACTGTCGTCCATGCAGGCCAGCAACCCGACCGTCGCGACGCTCATTTTCATCTCGGTGCTGCTGACCTGCTTCGGCGTGTATGACAAGATCGCGCAATGGGCGGGCGCGGGCTCTGCCGTGCCGGTGACGGGCTTCGCCAACTCGATGTGCTCGGCGGCACTGGAACACCGCGCCGAAGGGCTCGTGCTCGGGGTCGGCGGCAACATGTTCAAGCTTGCCGGATCGGTTATCGTATACGGCACGGTCGCCGCATTCGTCATCGGGCTGATCCACGTCATCTTCGGGCTCAGGGGGCACTGAACATGCTGCGCGGCAAGCAGACCTGGTGGTTCGAGAACCGGCCCGTCATCATCGGCACGGGAACCGTCGTCGGCCCGGACGAAGGCGCGGGGCCGCTCGCGGCCGACTTCGACCTTGTCCACGCCGAGCTCGATCTGAACCAGAAAAGCTGGGAAAAAGCGGAGCGGCTCCTGCTCGAACAGGCTTCCGACTTCGCGATCAAGAACGCGGGCATCCGGAAAGATCAGGTGCAGTTCTACATCGGCGGCGACCTGCTGAACCAGCTGATCAGCAACAGCTTCACCGCTCGGGACCTCGGCCTGCCGTACATCGGCGTCTTCGGTGCCTGCTCGACGTCGATGCAGTCGCTGGCACTCGCGGCGCACCTCGTCAATTCCGGCACGGCGGAGTATGCGATGGCGGGTACGTGCAGCCATAACTGTACAGCGGAAAAACAGTTCCGTTACCCGACCGAATACGGTTCGCAGAAGCCGCCGACCGCCCAGTACACGGTGACCGGCGCCGGCGCGGCCGTCGTCGCCGCTTCGGGCAGCGGCCCCGTCATCACTTGCGCGACGATCGGCAAGATCGTCGACCTCGGCATCTCCGATCCGTTCAACATGGGCGCGGCGATGGCGCCAGCCGCCGTCGACACGATCCAGACGCACTTCAACGACACGGGGCGGATGCCGGCCGATTACGACGTGATCGTGACCGGCGATCTCGCGACCGTCGGGCACCGCATCGCCGTCGACCTGTTCGCGCGGGACGGCGTGCCAATGCAGGATACGGTATTCAGCGATTGCGGGCTGATGATCTACGACATCGAGCGCCAGAAAGTGCAGGCCGGCGGCAGCGGGTGCGCCTGCTCGGCGGTCGTCGCCTACGGCCATCTGCTGAAACGGCTGCAGCGCGGCGAACTGAAGCGCATCCTCGTCGTCGCCACCGGAGCGTTGCTCTCGCCGCTGTCCTATCAGCAGGGCGAGACCATTCCGTGCATCGCGCACGCGGTCGCCATCGAAAGGGGAGACGCCTGATATGCAGTACTTGTGGGCTTTCATCGTCGGAGGCGGCATCTGCGTCCTCGGGCAGCTCATGTTCGACGTCCTCAAGCTGACGCCGGCGCACACCATGTCGACGCTGGTGGTGATCGGGGCGATCGCGGACGCCCTGGGCTGGTACGAGCCGCTCATCGAGTTTGCCGGAGCGGGGGCAACTGTCCCGATTACGAGCTTCGGCAACGCCCTCGTCCACGGCGCGCTGACCGAGCTGCAGAACACCGGGCCGCTCGGCGTCATCACGGGCATGTTCAAAGTGACGAGCTCGGGCATATCGGCGGCGATCATCTTCTCGTTTCTGGCTGCGCTGGTCGTCAGGCCGAAGGGTTGAAAGGAAGGCTGCTCGAATCGAGCAGCCTTCAACTTGTGGTACGGTGAAAGTCCGGAATGGGGGCTGGCGAGCGCCTGCCATTAGCCGAGGGCAAGGGTGTCGGTCGCGAGGCCGAATCTGAAGGAAGCCTTAAGGCAAACTCCAAAGCCGCCAAGGGCTAATCCTGTAAACTCCAGTGGTCGCGGGCGGAAAGATGACGCGCTTATCCGGGGAGGCCTGCGGAATACGCGAAGTCACTTCGTAACCGCAGCCGGGAGGCTGCGCTGAATCCGCAGGAGTCAGCAGAGGCCATAGTACGCGAGTACGGGACGTAAGGAAAGCGGAAGGGCTTAAGCCGAAAGGAGAGAGGAAGCCGATGCGTTCGCGCGACGGGCATAGACAGCAGAATACCTCGCAAGAGGGCTGCCAGCGGGAGGTAGCGGTGAAGCCGCAAGGGACCGTTGGAGTGCCGAGTCCGTTGCCGGCACAAATCGCCCCTTCCTCTCGCAAAGCACAGGACGACTTGCTGGAGAAGATGCTGGAAAGGGAGAACCTCTTGAAGGCCTACAGGAAAGTGGTACAGAACGGAGGAGCCCCCGGTGTGGACGGGGTAACGGTAACGGAGTTACAAGCTTACCTGAACACACACTGGGAAGTGGTGAAAGCCGCACTCCTGGCGGGAACGTACAGCCCCTTGCCCGTCAGACGGGTGGAAATCCCCAAACCCGGAGGCGGCGTGCGGCTGCTCGGCATCCCGACCGTGATGGACCGTCTTCTCCAGCAAGCGCTTCTGCAAGTGATGGAACCGATCTTTGACCCGCATTTCTCATGGCACAGCTACGGCTTCCGGCCGGGCAAGCGAGCGCACGATGCGGTAAGGCAAGCGCAGCAGTATATCCAAAGCGGCCTCCGCTGGGTCGTGGATATGGATCTGGAAAAATTCTTCGACCGTGTGAACCACGACATCCTGATGGCGAGAGTCGCGCGGAGGATAGACGACAAGCGCGTGCTCAAACGGATTCGCGCTTACCTGAACGCCGGGGTGATGGCCGGGGGTGTGGTCGTGAGAACGGAAGAAGGCACGCCGCAAGGCGGCCCGCTCAGCCCGTTGCTCGCCAACATTCTGCTGGACGATTTGGACAAAGAACTGACCAGACGAGGACTGCACTTCGTCCGCTATGCGGACGATTGCAACATCTTCGTGGCCAGCAAGCGGGCCGGGGAACGGGTCATGGAATCGGTCATCCGATTTGTGGAAGGAAAGCTGAAACTGAAAGTGAATCGGGACAAAAGCGCGGTAGACCGGCCGTGGAACCGAAAGTTCCTCGGCTTCAGCTTCCTGTCGAACAAGCAGGCCACAATCCGTCTGGCACCCAAGACGATTCAGCGTTTCAAGAAGAAAGTCCGGGAGATAACGGACCGCTCGCGCCCGCTGACGATGGAAGAACGGATTAACCGACTGAACCGCTTCATGATGGGATGGATCGGTTATTTCCGTCTGGCTGCCGCCAAGAACCACTGTGGTAACCTCGACGCATGGATTCGCAGGCGACTACGCATGTGTCTGTGGAAACAATGGAAGAGACCCAAGACCAGATTGTGTAATCTCCGTGCACTCGGCGTGCCCGAATGGGCGGCTCGAATGATGGCGAACGCACGCCGTGGTCCGTGGAAAATGTCCCGTAACACAAACAATGCCCTTCCGACTTCCTACTGGGAAGCGAAAGGGCTGAAAAGTCTGCTTTCTCGTTACCTGGAACTTTGTTAACCTTTCGGAACCGCCGTATGCGGACCCGCATGTACGGTGGTGTGAGAGGTCGGGGGCTAGCCGCCCCCTCCTGCTCGATTATGCCCGGCACGGGCGTCATCCATGCGGTGAAAGTCCCCGACCGGCGATGGTCGGCAACGTGAGGATGGTCCGTGAGCCATTCAATCGAATTTCAGATCGGTCGCTTTCATTTTTTCCAATTCTTTTTTTCTTTTCTTATGATAATAGATCCGGCCGCTTCGCCATTCCCCGAACAGAAACAGAAGGCCGATCAGAAGAATCAGCGCATATTGCAGCGCACTTTCAATCTGGTTTGTCGCAAACATCCAGGTCAAGCATGCCGCGTATGCAACAGGAATCACGGCCCCCCAATAGGCGCGGTTCCTTGTCGAGAAGAAAAATTGAACAGCCAAAACACCGGCAGCGATCAAAACGCGATCAAAACCGAAGTCCATTACTTCCCGCCCCTTTCGCTTTTATATTTTTCAATAAGACGGATTGTCAAGCTAAATGCGACAGCTCATCCATGAATGCTTCGTAAGCAGATTTCCAGTTCAGGCATTTTCGAGGGCGGTTGTTGATGAGGTGTATAGCCCTCGCAAGTTCATCGTCTGACACAGCGGCGAAATCATGTCCTTTGGGAAAGAACTCCCGCAGGAGGCCGTTGGCGTTCTCATTGGAACCACGTTGCCATGATGAGTAGGGATCTGCGAAGTAGACCTTGATGTTATGCGTATTTTCGAGTGCGGTATAACAAGCAAATTCTTTGCCGCGATCGGTTGTTGCCGTCTTGAAGGTCCCTTTCGGATACTGGCTTGCCGCTACGCCAAATGCGATCTCCATGGAATGGGCTGTGCGATCCGGCATTTTCACCGCAAGATAGAGCCGGGTTTTACGTTCGATGAACGTCGCGGCACAAGCCTTGCTCTTCCCTCGGCTTGACACAATGGTATCCAGTTCCCAATGACCGAAAGTGGAACGCTTGCGTACTTCTTTCGGGCGCTGACGGATGGGGGTGCCGACGAGGAAGCGTCCGCGTGTCTCCACGGGTTTGCGTCGCTTGCCCTTGTGGCGAAGCACCTGAGTCTCAGAGACGGTCAGCTTGCCAGCATATAGCCAGCGGTAGATCGTCTTGAAGCATACGAATGCTTGTCCTTCACATCGCCGCCTCTCTGCGATCTGCTCGGGCGACCAGGTCTGCTCCAGCTTCTCTTGCAGTTCCGCAGCCAGCTCGGATGTGAACTTGCCAGATGGCACACAAGCAGCTCTTCGCTCTTGATAGGCGTCTTGTGCGGGCGCGGCTTCATAGGACGCATTGACTTGCCCTCTACAGAGTTCACGGGCGATCGTGGAGTGATGGCGTCCAAGCTGTTTGCCGATCTTCCTCGTTGACCAGCCGAGTCGATGCAAAGCCTCTATTTGTCCGCGCTCAATTATGCTAAGATGGGAGTAGCTCATGAATGGATCCTCCTGTACGAATGGGTGTTTGGCGACTTCCATTTTACACGAATCCATCCATGGGCTCCTTTATTTTTTTCTGTCGCACTTCATATTACAATCCGTCATAATCAAAATTCAGGAGGATCATACTGTGTGATCCTCCAATTTTTTCTTCCATGCGCCACAATTGTAGCCCTACTTCCCTTCTTGTAAAATAGAGGATATACGAGACCGGGAGGGAAAGCGATGGGGACGACGGACAACGACATCCAGTTGATTGATCATATAAGACAAAATCTCGGGCGCTCGATTCTCGGCAAGCCCGAAGCGATCGAACGGCTGCTTATCGCGCTGCTTGCGGGCGGACACGTATTGCTCGAAGATGTTCCCGGCACCGGCAAGACACAGCTTGTGAAAGCATTGGCGCGCGCATGCGGCGGGGTGTTCCGGCGCATTCAATGCAATCCGGACCTCTTGCCTACCGATATCACGGGCGTATCCATCTACCATCCGAAGGAAGAAACGTTCGTCTTTCGCCCCGGCCCGATCATGGCGAACATCCTGCTCGCGGACGAGATCAACCGCGCAACGACGAAAACGCAGTCCGCGCTGCTCGTGGCGATGGAGGAGCGGCATGTGACGGTTGACGGCGTTTCCCACCCGCTGCCGGTGCCGTTCATCCTGTTCGCGACGCAGAACCCGGTCGAGTTCGAAGGCACCTATCTGCTTCCCGAAGCGCAGCTTGACCGGTTCATGATGAAGCTCTCGATCGGCTACCCGGACGACGAGACCGAACGCCGCATGGTGCTCGGCAGCCACTCGGACCAGGCTTGGATGCGCGTCGAGCAGGTTGCGGAGATCGAGGACATCGTGCGGCTGCAGGAGCGCGTCCGCACGGTTCACGCCGACGACGCGATCGGCGATTATCTGGTGCGCATCATCCACGGCACGCGCACGCATCCGGGTGTGCAGATCGGCGCCAGCCCGCGCGCTTCGATTTCGCTGATGACGGCGGCCCGGGCAAGCGCCCTGCTGGATGGCCGCGACTATGTCATTCCGGACGACATCAAGCATCTCGCGGTGCCCGTCCTGGCGCACCGGATGCTGCTTCATACCGAGGCGCGCATGAACGGCCTGACGCCCGAGGAGGTCGTCCGCGAGGTCGTCGAGCGTACGACGGTCCCCGTCCGATTGGAGCGATAACGATGGCAACCGCCAGAGCCATCTCCTTACGCTGGCGGCTGACCGGCGCGGTTTACCTGTGCTGCACGCTGTACCTGCTGTTTCAGGGCGGCAAGACGGCGCTCATGCTGTTCGTCATTTTGAACGTCCTGCTCCTGTATCTTGCTCTCGGCAGGCTGAGCGGCATCGGACGTGTCAAGGGCGAGCGCCGGCTGGGCGGAAACGCCGGACCGCACACCCCCGTGCTGAGCGCCGGCTCGAAGCTGGAAGTCGGGCTGGACATCCGCATTCCGGGCTTCTGGCCCGTGCCCTACGTCCTCGTGCAGGATACGCTTGAGCGCACCGGCGGTCAGCCGATGATGTTCGAAGTATCGTTCATTCCCGATTTCAGAAGGACCGGTTCCGTACACTACTCGACCCCGCCGCTGCAGCGCGGCTGGTACACGTTCCGGAAGACGGAATGCGTCACGCGGGACATTTTCGGCCTGTTCGAGCACCGGGGCAGCATCGATTCCGTCCAGCGCTTCACCGTGCTGCCGCAGACGGTGCCGATCCGCCAGTGGCACCGGGTCGAGCGCGGCCTGAAAGGACCTTACGCCTACGCGGTCTCGAACCGCTTCTCGAAAGAGACGACGCAGATCAACGGCGTCCGGGAATACATCTACGGCGATCGGCTGTCGCGGATTCACTGGAATGCGACGGCCAAGACCGGGGAATGGAAGTCGAAGGAGTTCGACCGCGAATCGGTGCCGCGCACCGTCATCGTGCTGGACCGCTGCGGCACGGCCTACGTGAACGCCGACCATTTCGAACTGGCCGTCTCGATCGCCGCTTCCCTCGTCGAATACGGCATCCGGCGCGAGACGGCGATGGGCATCGTCTCCTCCGGCGCAACGGCCGACGGCTTCTTGCCCCGCTCGACCGCCGAGCAGCGCCAGCTCATTCTGAACCACCTCGTCGGCGTGCAGGCCGACGGCACGGCGGGGCTGTACCGCTCGCTGCGCCAGTCTCCGCTGCTCATCCCCCGCGGATCGTTCGTCGTGCTGGTGACGCCGCACAGCGGCGAAGAAGTCGTCCGGACGATGGAATGGCTGGACCGGAGCGGCAACACGCCCTGCCTGATCCATCTGCCCGGCGAGCGCAGCCGGGCGGAGACGTCCGGCTGGCAGCGGATGCTCACCGCCCGCGGATGGCCGGTCTATAACGTGCGAACGCTCGCCGAACTGCCGGCGGCCCTGGAAGGGGGCGGCCGGTGATGGCGAAACGGATGGTGAAAGGCTTTATCCGCCTCCTGGCGCGGAACGGCTACGCCAAGCTCTGCGTGCTCTTCGCCGCCGTGCTGCTCTGGCAATGGTTCGATTCGCTGGAAGGCTACTGGTGGCCGCAGACGTTCGCGATCGTGCATGCCGCGCTCATCGCGGGCACGGCGATCGAATTTCTCGTGCCGGGGAAGCTCAGGTGGCGGATGCCGCTGCATGCGGCCGCCCTCCTGGCGTGCATCATGGTGTTCAGCGGGTTCCGCTGGATTCCGATGGCCGGGGAGTGGAAGGATGCTGCCGCATGGGGCGACTGGTTCGCGGAGATCGCGGAGCCGCTCGCGCCCTACATCGGCGTTGCCGCCGTCGCTTACGGGCTGTTCCTGTTCGCGGGGCAGTTCTGCCGGACGCGGCCGCAGGTCGCGCTGTTCTGCGGGGCGGTGCTCGTCTCGCTGGCGGTGCTCGATTCCTTTACGACCATTTACCTGTGGGACGAAGTCGCCTGGTGCGTGTTCATATCGCTGTGCTGGCTGGTCGCCGAGCATTTCGAGCGGTTCCGGCGCAGCCATCCCGACACCTGGCGCCATCTGACCGAATATCCGGTTTCGTTCGTCCTGCCCGTCATTGCCGTCGTCGGCCTGGTCATGACGGCCGGATTGCTCGCGCCGAGCGTCAATCCGGTGCTGAAAGATCCGTATACGCTCTGGATGAAATCCCGCGGCGAGTCGGTGCCGTCCTTCGTCGGGGACAAGGTGAGAAGCCTGCCGTCGGCGGTCAGGGAGCGCGATGCGCGTTCCGGCTACAGCCGGTCGGACGATAAGCTCGGCGACGGCTTCGAGTTCGATTACTCGGAAGTGATGACCGTCAACACGAACCGGCGCAGCTATTGGCGGGGCGAGACGAAGTCCGAATATACGGGACAAGGCTGGGTCGACAGTGAGGAAGAGCAGACGGAAGCCGCGCTGTCGGGGCTCGAGACCGGCGAGCCGCTGCCGAAGCGTCTGGCCGGCGAACCGCTGAAGCTGTCGCCCGAAGCGGAGACGATGAACATCGTCGCGACGGTCACCATGCGCCGCGACGAACCGTTCCCGGTGCTGTTCGGCGCCCACCAGGCGGCGGTGATCCGGGCGATCGACGGAGCGGAATCGATACCGGCCGCGCTGGCCTGGCTGCCCGAATCCGCCGAGCTGCGCTGGCCGCGGTCGGACAGCACGCCGTATCCGGAAACCTATGTCATCGAGTCCGAGCAGGTGGTGCTCGACGAAGAGCAGCTGCGCAGCGCCGGTCCGCCGGACCCGCGCATCGCCGCAAGGTACACCCGGCTGCCGGCCGTCCCGGAACGGGTGCTGCGGCTGGCGGAAGAACTGACGGCCGGCGCGGACAACGATTACGACAAGATCCGGCGGATCGAGACGTACCTGAAAGAGAACTACCCTTACACGAATACGCCGGACATCTCGAAACGGCGCAGCGAAGATTTCGTCGATTCCTTCCTCTTCGAAGTGCAGGAAGGCTACTGCGACTACTTCTCGACGGCGATGGCCGTCCTCGCGCGCGCATCCGGCATTCCCGTCCGCTGGGTGAAAGGCTACGCGCCGGGGGCCCTGCCGGCCGAGCTCTATATCAGCATACCGGAAAATGCGTTCGATCCGAACATGGGCGGTTCGTACACGGTCCGCAACGCGGATGCCCATTCCTGGGTCGAAGTGTATTTCGAAGGGTTCGGCTGGATTCCGTTCGAGCCGACGCCCGGTTTCTCGTATCCGTATGCGTACCCGATCGATGAGATGCCGGCGCCCGTGCTGCCCGATCTTTCCGATGTCGGGCCGGTCGTTGAAACCGGCGGCGAGAGCGGATTCCGGATTCCGCCTGCGGTCGGCATTGCGGCAGGCGTGCTGGCGGCAGCGGGCGCGCTGTTCTGGCTCTGGCGGCAGCGGGAATCGCTGGTGCTCCTGTGGCGGCGAATCCGGTTCGGCGCCATGAGCGCGAACGAGCAGATCGTGCACGAGACGGAGCGGCTCATCCGCATCTGCCGCCGGCGCGGACTGGAGCGGAGCGACCACGAAACCTTGCGCGAGACGGTGGGACGCTGGAGCGAGCGGCGCCGTTCGCTGGCCGACGACTTCCAGGAAGTGCTGGCCATGTTCGAACGCGCGAAATACGGCGGCCGGCCGGTCACGGACCAGGATGCGGAGCGGTTTGCCGAGAAGGTCAGGCTGATCCGGGAGCGATTGTAAGGCATTACGGCGGTTCCGCCGCACGCCGACAGGCGGATGACGGAGCCGCCGCGCTGTTTTTGCAAACTTTTTCCCGTGTATGATATAGTTTTGGCATAAGCTGAGGGTACGGCACCAGGAACACGATACAAGGAGCATAGACTATGCTGGAATGGCTGCTCCCGCATCAGGTGGCGGGAACGATCTACGATATCGATCTGGAGAAACTTCAGGCGGAGGGCATATCCGGCATCATTTGCGATCTCGACAACACGCTGGTCGGCGCCCGCGTGCCGTCGGCGACGCCGGAGCTGGCCGAATGGCTGGCGCAAGTCCGCTCCCTTGGCTTTCGGATCATTATCGTATCGAACAACCGGCGGGCGCGGGTGTCCCGATTCGCGGAACCGCACGGCATACCTTATATTTTCAGCGCCCGCAAACCGGTGAGCACATCGTTCCGGAAAGCGCTGGATCTGCTCGGCCTTGCGCCCGAACAGACCGTCGTCATCGGCGACCAGATGCTCACCGATGTGCTCGGCGCGAATCGGATGGGGCTGCGGGCCATTCTGGTCAAGCCGATCGCGCCGGCGGACGAAAGCGTCTTTACCCGTGTCAATCGGCTCATCGAGCGGGCTGCGCACCGCAGACTGACGCGCAAAGGATTATGGCCCAAGGAGGATCGGCAGTGACAGCAAGCGATGCGACAACGGGCGCGCCGGTCTGTTCCGGCTGCGGCGTCCGGCTGCAGTCCGAGTCGCCGGACAAGCCCGGATACGTGCCGGAGCAGGCGCTCGGGCGCGAAGATGCGATTTGCCGGCGCTGTTTCCGCATCCGGCATTACAATGACGTGACGCACGTGGCGGTCGACCAGGACGATTTTCTGCGCATGCTTTCCGGCATTGCCGGGACGGACAGTCTTGTCGTCCATATCGTCGACCTGTTTGATTTCGAAGGGAGCGTCATCAGCGGACTGCAGCGGTTCGTCGGCAACAATCCGGTGCTGCTTGTCGTCAACAAGATTGACCTGCTCCCGAAATCGACGAACTGGAACCGGGTCCGGAACTGGGTGCAGCGGCAGGCGAAGCTGCTCGGCCTGAAGCCGGCCGAAATCGTGCTGTGCAGCGCCGCCAAACGGACCGGCTTCGATCGCGTCATCGAGGCGATCCAGGCGCTCCGCGGCGGCCGCGATATCTATGTCGTCGGCGCGACGAATGTCGGCAAGTCGACGCTGATCAACCGGCTCATCCGGGACTACAGCGATCTGGACCGGGAGCTCACCGTATCCCGCTATCCGGGAACGACGCTCGACCAGATCCGCATACCGCTGGACGACAGCCGGTACATCATCGACACGCCGGGCATCGTCTACCCGTACCGGCTGACCGAAACGGTTCCGAAGGGCGTGCTGCAGCGGCTTCTGCCCGAGAAACCGCTGAAGCCGCTCGTCTATCAGCTGAACGAGCGGCAGACGCTGTTCTTCGGCGCGCTTGCCCGTTTCGATTTCGTGCGCGGCGAGCCGCAATCGTTCACGCTCTATGTCTCGCCTTCGCTGTATGTCCATCGGACGAAGCTCGAGCGGGCGGACGAAGTGTACGCGGAGCACAAGGGCGAGCTGCTCGCTCCGCCGAATGCCGATGAACTGGATGCCATTGCGCCGTGGACGCGGCACTCGCTGCGCATTCCGCCCGGAAGCCGGACCGACATCAGCATTTCCGGACTCGGCTGGATCCGCGCGAACAGCTCGGCCGGCGCGTTCGTCGAAGTCTACGCGCCGAAAGGCGTGCATGTCATCCTGCGCGAAGCGATGATTTGATTCTGCCCGGTTTCGCGCGGGCCAGGGAGAGGTTGTCAGCGATGAATCAGACGACAGCGGCGGAAGCGGGGCCGGCCATCGACAGCCATACGGTGCTGTACGGCGTCATCGGCGACCCGATCCGCCATTCGAAATCGCCGGTCATGCTCAGCCGCGCGTTCCGGGAAACCGGCGTCAACGCGGTCTATCTCGCGTTCCATGTCACGGCGGAACGGCTGGCCGCCTTCGCCGAAGGCGCGCGGGCGATGGGCATGGGCGGCTTCAACGTGACGATACCGCACAAGACGGCGATCATGGCGCATCTCGACGAGATCGATCCGACGGCCGAAGCGGCGGGGGCGGTCAATACGGTCGTCCGCCGGGAAGACAAGCTGATCGGATACAACACCGACGGCATCGGCTATGTCCGCTCGCTGAAGGAAGAGGCGGGCGCGGAACTTTCCGGCCGGCGCATCGTCGTGCTCGGCGCGGGCGGCGCGGCGCGGGGCATTCTCCATGCGTTGGCGCTGGAGAAGCCGGCGCACATCGCGGTCGTGAACCGGACCGCGGCGCGCGCGGAGGCGCTGGCGCAGGCACTGCCGGCCGATGTGCCGAAGGCGGCGCTCGGGCCGGACGATCTGCGCGAGGCGTGCGCGGACGCCGACATCGTCATCAACACGACATCCGCCGGCATGTCGCCGAATACGGATGAGCTGCCGCTCGGTATCGACGCGTCTTGGATGAAGCCGGGCGCCGTCGCGAGCGACATCGTCTACAACCCGATGCGGACGCGTTTTCTCGAGGAGGCGGAGCGGGCGGGATGCCGCACGCACGGCGGACTCGGGATGTTCATCTATCAGGGCGCCTATGCCTTCGAATATTGGACGGGACAGGCCGCCCCCGTCGCCGCCATGCGGGAGACCGTCATCCGGGCGCTCGGACAATAGCGGAACGCGCCCACGATGCCATTTGCAGGAAAGCAGGTAGATCCATTCGTGCTGACAGGTAAACAGAAACGTTTTCTCCGCGCGCTCGCCCATCCATTGAACCCGATCTTCCAGGTCGGCAAGGGCGGGATCAACGAGCACTTGATCCGCCATGTATCGGAGGCGCTCGAAGCGCGGGAACTCATCAAAGTATCGGTCCTGAACAATCAGGAAGGCGATCCGAAGGAGATCGGCGCCGAGATTGCGGAGCGCGCGGGCGCCGAACTGGTGCAGGTGATCGGCAAGACGATCGTGCTGTACCGGGAGTCGAAGGATCACAAGAAGATCGAGCTGCCCTGACCTTGACGGGCAGCCGGCCGAAGGAGCCTTGTGTAGCGATGAAGCGCGTTGGGCTGATGGGCGGCACGTTCGATCCGATTCATATCGGACATTTGCTGGCCGCCGAGACGGCCAGGGAGCAGTGCGGCCTGGATGAAGTCTGGTTCATCCCGAGCCGGACGCCGCCGCTCAAATCGGGCGCGCCGTCCGCATCGGGCGAGGATCGGCTGGAAATGGTGCGCCTTGCGATCGCCGGCCAACCGGCTTTCAAGGCGCTTGATCTTGAACTCCGCCGTCCGGGGATATCCTATTCGATCGACACGGTGCATGAACTGAGCGCGCGCTGTCCCGGCTGCTCGTTTGCGTATATTATCGGAGGGGACCGGGTGAATGATTTGCCGCGCTGGCACCGGATTGACGAGCTGGCGGCGTCCGTCGCATTCATCGGCGTCGCGCGGCCGGGGCATCCTGTCGATATCGGCAGTCTGCCGGAAAGCTTGCGCGGCCGGGTGCGCATCATCCCGATGCCGCAGCTCGACATTTCCTCGTCGGCCATCCGGGCCTTGAGGCGGGAAGGCCGGTCGGTCCGGTATCTTGTCCCCGACGGCGTGCATGATTTTATCGTAAGGAAGGGTCTGTATGGATCGTAACGCGATCATGGAGCGCGTCCGGGCGCAGATGCCCGAGCGGCGCTGGGCGCACACCGCGGGGGTCATGGAAACGGCGGTCCGCCTCGCGGAACGGTACGGCGCGGATCCGGCGAAAGCCGAACTCGCCGCCATCCTGCACGATGTCGCCAAGTACTGGAAGATTGAAGACCAGAAACGAGCGTTGATCGAGAGCGGCGAAGCCGGCGATCTGCTCGAGTACGATCCGCAGCTCTGGCACGCCCACGTCGGCGCCCATGTCGCGAGGCGCGATTACGGCATAGAGGACCCGGAGGTGCTGGACGCGATCCGCTGGCACACGTCCGGACGCGTCGGCATGACGTTGCTGGACAAGGTGGTCTGTCTGGCCGATTACATGGAGCCGGGACGCGATTTTCCGGGCGTGGACCGGATCCGGGAGGAAGCCGGACGCAGTCTGGATCGCGCGCTCGTCCTTGGTTTCGATTCGACGATTTCTTTCCTGCTCGCCAATGGCCGGCTGATTTACCCGCTGACCGTAATGGCGCGCAACGATTTGATCCGACTTCTCGACAAGGAGGCCGATAACGGTTGATGCAAGCCGATGAATTGATGCAGCTCGTCGTGGACGCGGCGGAAGAGAAGAAGGCGCACCGCATTGTCGCGCTTGGATTGAAAGGCATTTCGCTCGTCGCCGACTATTTCATCATCTGCCACGGCAACTCGGATACGCAGGTGCAGGCGATCGCCGGCGAGATCCGCAAGCGTGCGGAGGAGCGGGGTGTTACGGTGCACGGCATCGAAGGACTGGAGGCCGCCCGCTGGGTGCTCATCGATCTCGGCGACGTCATCGCCCACGTCTTCCATCGCGACGAACGCGAGTACTACAACCTCGAGCGGCTCTGGTCGGACGCGAAAGTCGTGGAGTTCGCATGAGCCTGACGGCCGGGACGACCGTCCGCCTCGAGACGGTGCGCGAGGCGCCGCCGAACGGATTCATCCTCTCGGACGGCGAGCGCACCGTGCTGCTGCCATACGGCGAGATTGTCGGGGAAAGGCCGAATCCCGGCGATGTCGTGGAAGTGTTCCTGTTCCACGACACGCTTGACCGGCTGACCGCGACGACGCGCAAGCCGCTGCTCCAGCTCGGCGGGATCGCCAGGCTGAAAGCGGCCGACGTGCATCCGCGCTACGGCTGCTTCCTCGAGATGGGGCTCGGCCGGCAGCTGCTTTTGCCGAACGCGGAGCTGCCGCGGGAACGGGAGCTCAGGCCGCGTCCGGGCGACGAGCTGTTCGTCCGGATGGCGCACGACAAGTCGGGGCGGATCATCGCCGAACTGGCGGAGGAAGCCGATCTGCAGCAACTGGCCGTTCCTGCGCCGGCCGCCTGGTTCAACCGGACGGTGCGTGGCTGGGTGACGCGGCACGCGAAAGTCGGCGCGTTCGTGTTCGTGGACGGGGAGGCGTTGCGCGCCGGTGTGCTCGGTCTGATCCCGAGCAGCGAACAGACGCGGCCGCTGCGGCTCGGCGAAGCGTTCGAGGCGCGCGTCACGTTCGTCCGGGAAGACGGCCGCATCAACCTGTCGATGCGGCCGCGCAAGGAGATCGGACGAGAAGAGGACGCCGGGCGCATTCTGGAATATTTGCGCAGCCGGAATACGGGAGCGATGCCGTATTCCGACGAGACGCCGCCCGATGTCATCCAGCGCAAATTCGGCATCAGCAAGGCGGCGTTCAAGCGGGCGCTCGGCAAGCTGATGCGCGAAGGCATCGTGCGGCAGGAAGGAAGCTGGACTTACCTGAACGAACAACAGGATCAGCCGTAAGCCGCGGGACTGGGGCGGAGGAGGCGGCGGGCGATTGCCCGGGCAATGCGGGCGCGGTGACATCGGCGACGCAATTCCCGCGGGAATAAGCGATTCCAGTGCGGAAGACGCCATCCCGGCGGAGGAAGCCGCCGTCGCTTTCTGCTCCTGAGCGTTTCTTGCGGTACGGCTGAATCGGAAGGAGCCTGTATGCGGGCCTACAGACAATTCGCATCGGTCTATGACCGGTTGATGGAAGACATGCCCTATCCGGAATGGCTCCGGTTCGCCCGGCAATGCTGGGAACGGACCGGCATTCCGGAGACGGTCGTCGATCTCGGCTGCGGCACGGGCAACATCGCGATCCCGCTCGCCAAATCGGGATTTCGCGTCTTCGGCATTGATCTGTCGGCCGAAATGCTGGCCGTGGCGCGCAGCAAATGGGACGCGCAGCCGCAGCGGTACTCGGGCGACGGCTCGATCCGCTGGTTGCAGCAGGACATGCGAGACTGGGAGCTGCCGGAGCGGGTGGACACGGTGCTGTCCTTCTGCGACTGCATCAATTACCTGCTGGAAGAGGAAGATGTGGAGGCGGCGTTCCGCGCGACGCGGCGCGGGCTGAAGGACGGCGGCCTGTTCCTGTTCGACGTTCATGCGCCGCGCCAGCTCGAGCGGTATGCGGAAGAGCAGCCGTTCACGTTCGACGAGCGCGATATCGCCTACATCTGGACGAGCGAGTACACGCCGGACAGGCGGGAGATCGAGCATCATCTGACCATCTTTGCGCGCGACGGCGAGGACGGCCGGTATATCCGGTTCGAGGAGACGCACGTCCAACGCGCCTATGAACCGGAATGGATCCGCGGCGCGCTGATGCGGGCCGGCTTCTCGCATGTCGAGATGTACGCCGACTTCAGGCTGGAGCAGCCGGACGACAATGCCGAGCGGCTGTTCTTCGCGGCAACGGTGTGAAGCTGACGGTTGGCGCTGCAGCTTGGGGAACGGCAGAATAGCTGCTGTCATCGGAACGACAGAATAACAGAAAAAATTTGGGAAAACGTCCGATTTCGGCGGTTTTCACAAAATAAGTGAATTTTCCTTCTATTTCGCGGCTTCCGGCCTGAAAAGCCATAATAGGAGAAAGAACTTTGCTTATTCAACCCGTTCCGCAATCCGGGAAGCCGACCACGGGTGCCTAAAGCCCGCCATCCATGCCGCATCCCCGTAAAACATCCTATATCCGAAAGGCTCCGGCGATCCCGGGATCGTCATCGCCTTTCGTCTGCCGCGTCCCGATTCGCCGCCGCATCGTGACATGCACACTGCGCCTCCAAACAACAGCCCCGATCCGATACGCACGACTTATCCTCAAAACAGCGTCAACTGCACGGGAGCGCAGCCGTTGCCGGTCATGCCTGCGCCCGGCCCGGGCGTCAACAGATCCGCTCCCGTCGCCAATCTGTCCGTTGCCGATCTGTCCATCGCGTATTCATCCGCCACCATCCCGCCGGAATATCCGGCGCCGCCCGCCAATCCGGTTCGGCCGTCCGCCGGCTTCCGCTTCGCGGCCCCCGGGCCGATCAGGCCGAGGCGGCGAAACTCCGCCTCCACCCGTTCGCGCGCCGGGCGGACGTAGCTTTCCGGCAAGCCCGCCCTGCGGTAATACAAATTGCCGTAAACCGGCGCCAGCTTCGGATAATGCTGCTCCAGAACGCCGAAGAACCACTGCTTCACTTCCGGCGTCTGCAGCCGCAGGAAATCGATCATCGCCCGGTCCGCTCCGCGGCTCTTGCATGCTTCGGCCAATTCAGCCGCGGTTTCGCGGGAATCGGTCAAGTACGGCAGCATCGGCGCCGCGAACACCGTAACCGGAACGCCGGCGTCGGCCAGCCGGCCGATCGTCTCCAGCCTGCGCCGCGGCGCCGGGCTGGCCGGCTCAAACCGCCGCCAGACCTGCGCATTCAGCGTATGCAGGCTGATGTTGACCGACAGCACCCTCGCCCGGCGCAGGATGTCCAGGTCGCGCAGCACGAGCGGCGAGCGCGTCGTCACGCTGAACGGAACGCCGTAATCGGCCAGCGCCTCGATGCACCCTCTCGTGAGTATCGCCTTCGCTTCCAGCGGCTGATAAGGATCCGTCGCCGTGCCGATCGCCACATGGTCCGGCAGCCTGCCCTGCCGCGCCAGGCGGGCCAGCTGCCTCCGGAGAATGTCCGGCGCTCCCGCTTTCCAGTAAATATGGCGCTGGAACGTGTCGTCCGCCGGCTGTCCCAGGAACGTGTGCGTGCTTCGGGCGTAGCAGAAGCTGCAGCCGTGCTGGCAGCCGCGGTACGGATTGATCGACCAGTCGAACGGCATGGCGGGGACGCGCACCCGGTTCAAGATCGTTTTCGCAGCCATCGGTTCCACGTTCGGTCGCATGTCCGCCTCCAGATCAAAATACGAACATCTGTTCCCATCATAACACACGGACCGCCGGCTTGCCAAGCGCCCGACAAACGGCTGCCCGTCCGGTCTCCGCGGTCGGCCGGGACGTCGACCAAACTTGACACGCGCGGCCGGCTGCCCTATAATCGGGATAACCGTTTCATGACCAGATTATGGCTGTGAAGAGGAGCAGTAGTGCGATTCGCACCGGAAGAAGAGAGCCGGCGGCTGGTGCAAGCCGGACCGGTGGGCGCGCGAACTCGCCTCGGAGCCGCATTCGTGAACCGGCGCAATCCCGCGCCGACAGCGATGCCGTACGGCCCGCGTTAAGGGCCTCGAGTGGACAGCGGCGAAGCACGCCGGCTGTCAACTAGGGTGGTACCGCGGGAGAAGCCTCTCGTCCCTGGCAGATGCGCTATGGACGAAGGCTTTTTTAAGTTCAAGGCGGTCAACAACGGAAGGAGACGCTAGCGAGATGGGCAAGGAAGAGAGACAGCACGGTTACGATCCCCGGACGATCGAGCCGAAATGGCAGGCGTACTGGGAGAAGAACAAGACGTTCAAGACGCATGACGACACGAGCAAGCCGAAATTCTACGCGCTCGACATGTTCCCGTATCCTTCGGGATCGGGGCTGCACGTCGGCCATCCGGAAGGGTACACGGCAACCGACATCGTCGCCCGGTACAAGAGAATGCGCGGCTACAACGTCCTCCACCCGATGGGCTGGGACGCGTTCGGTCTCCCGGCCGAGCAGCACGCGCTGAACACGGGAGAGCATCCGCGCGGCTTCACGGAGCAGAACATCAACAATTTCCGCCGGCAGATCAAGTCGCTCGGCTTCTCGTACGACTGGGACCGCGAGATCAGCACGACCGACCCGGAATATTACAAATGGACGCAGTGGATTTTCCTCCAACTGTACAAGAAAGGCCTCGCCTATGTCGCCGAAGTGCCGGTGAACTGGTGTCCGGCGCTCGGCACGGTGCTGGCGAACGAGGAAGTCATCAACGGCGTCAGCGAACGCGGCGGCCATCCGGTCATCCGCAAGCCGATGCGCCAGTGGATGCTGAAGATTACCGAGTACGCCGAGCGGCTGCTTGAAGATCTCGAGGAACTGGATTGGCCCGAGAGCATCAAGGAAATGCAGCGGAACTGGATCGGCAAATCGCAGGGCGCCGAAGTGACGTTCGCGATCGACGGACACGACGCGTCGATCACCGTCTTCACGACCCGCCCGGACACGCTGTTCGGCGCAACCTACTGCGTGCTCGCTCCGGAGCACGAACTGGTCGACAAAATTACGACCGAAGCGCAGCGTGAGGCCGTCGAAGCCTACCGCGACGCGGCGGCGCGCAAGAGCGACCTCGAACGGACCGATCTCGCGAAGGAGAAGACGGGCGTCTTCACCGGCGCGTACGCGGTCAATCCCGTGAACGGCGCGAAGCTTCCGGTCTGGATCGCCGATTATGTGCTCGGCGGCTACGGCACGGGCGCGATCATGGCCGTTCCGGCCCATGACCAGCGCGACTGGGAATTCGCGAAGCAGTACGATCTGCCGATCATCGAAGTGGTCCGGGGCGGCGACGTGACGAAGGAAGCGTTCACCGGCGACGGTCCGCACGTGAACTCGGGGCTGCTCGATGGCTTGCATAATGAAGAAGCGAAAGCGAAGATGATCGAGTGGCTCGAACGGGAAGGCAAAGGCCGCGCCAAGACGACGTACCGTCTGCGCGACTGGCTGTTCAGCCGTCAGCGCTACTGGGGCGAGCCGATTCCGATTCTCCATCTCGAAGACGGCACGATGAAGCCGGTACCGGAAGAGGACTTGCCGCTGCTTCTGCCGGATCTCGACGAGATCAAGCCGTCGGGCACGGGGGAATCGCCGCTGGCCAACGCGACGGACTGGGTCAATACGGTCGATCCGGAGACGGGACTCAAGGCGCGCCGCGAGACGAACACGATGCCGCAATGGGCGGGCAGCTGCTGGTACTACCTGCGCTACATCGACCCGCACAACGACAAGGAACTGGTTTCGAAGGAGAAGGAGAAGTACTGGCTGCCGGTCGACCTCTACATCGGCGGCGCCGAGCATGCGGTGCTCCACCTGCTCTACGCGCGGTTCTGGCACAAGGTGCTTTACGACATCGGCGTCGTTTCGACGAAGGAGCCGTTCCGGAAACTCGTGAACCAGGGCATGATCCTCGGCACGAACAACGAAAAAATGAGCAAATCGCGCGGCAACGTCATCAACCCGGACGACATCGTAAACGAGTACGGCGCCGACACGCTCCGCATGTACGAGATGTTCATGGGACCGCTCGAGGCGACGAAGCCGTGGAACACGAACGGCGTCGAGGGCACCTACCGCTTCCTCTCCCGCGTATGGCGGCTCTATATCGGTGAGGACGGCAATCTCAATCCGAAAATCGCCGATGGCGACGCGGATGATGCGTTCAAGCGCACCTGGCACCGGACGATCAAGAAAGTAACGGAGGACTACGAGAACCTCCGCTTCAACACGGCGATCAGCCAGCTCATGATCTTCGTGAATGACGCTTACAAGGCGGAGCGTCTGCCGCGCAAGGCGATGAACGACTTCCTGCAACTGCTCTCGCCGATCGCGCCGCATATCGCGGAAGAACTATGGGAGCGGATGGGCCATTCCGACACGATCACCTACGAGCCGTGGCCGGAATATGATGAAGCCTGGACCGTCGACCAGGAGATCGAGATCGTCGTTCAGGTGAACGGCAAGATCGTCGACCGCGTCAAGGTGGCGGCGGACGCGCCGGAAGACGAGCTCGAACGGCTGGCGAAGGAAAGCTCCCGGGTGCAGGAACTTACGGCCGGCAAGACGGTGCGCAAGATCATCGTCGTCAAGGGCAAACTCGTCAACATCGTCGCGAACTGACCGCGTGATGCGTCAGGTCAATGCTTCACAGCGAAAGACTGGTCGACTTTCGCCAGATCTTCCCGGAACTTGGCGTGCGTCGTCCGGATAAGCCGGTTGAAGACGCCGTCCAGCTCCGTGTCGAGCTGTTTCAGCGCGGCGGCGGTGATGCCGCCCGGCACGCTCACCCGGCGGATCAGTTCATCGGCCGAGAGTCCTTCGCCGGTCAGCAGCCGCCCCGTGCCGAGCAGCATGCCGGCGGCCAGCCGCTCGGCATCTTCCCGGCCGATGCCCGTCTCCTCGACCGCGGCGTCGACGAAGCGCCGCAGGACGAACGCCATGAAGGCCGGGCCGCAGCTCGACAGGTCGGAGACGACGCGCGTATATTTCTCGTCGATGCGGATCGGCTGGCTGATGTGCGACAGCAGCCCCTCCAGCATCGCCATTTGTTCCGGCTCGATGCGGCTACCGTAGATGCAGAGCGTCACGCCGCTGAGCGCCATATTCGTAATACTCGGAATCACTTTGGCGACCCGGCAGGGAAGCCATTCTTCCAGATGGGCCAGAAGCACTGGACTGGTGATCGAGACGATCAACTGTTCCGGCTGCACGCTGGCCCTTATTTCATCGATGACCGTTTTGAAGTCCAGCGGCTTGACGCACAGGAAGACGATGTCGCGCCCGGCGGCGGCTTCCGCGTTCGAGCGGACGGCGCGCACACCCGGGTAGCGGAGGGCGAGCCGCTCCGCCTTGGCGGGCGTCCGATTCGCCACCGCAATGCATTCCGGCGGCAGCGCCCCGGATCGGATGAACGCTTCCACCAGCATGCCGCCCATGCTGCCCGTTCCGATAAACCCGACATTCACCATTGAACCCTCCCGTCCGAAATCAGTAAACGGCCGGCTCCGTCCTTTTGGACGGGCGCATCCGATTTGCTTAGAACGATAAGCCGTTTCGATAAATGCCTGCTCTAATCAACCTATGCCCGCCCGATTGTCCGACATGACACACAATACGAAGGAGGTCGACAGGAAAATGCAATCGTTGACTCAGCCGCGGATGTTCGGCGCCGCCGGACTGCTGCTGCTGGCCGCCGGGCTGCTGTGGGGAGCGTTCAAGCACGAGAAGCCGGAGCGGCTTCCGCCCGGCTGGCAGCCCGTGAACGACCGGTTGGCCGTTTCGGCAAGCGACGATGCGGCCGGAGGCGACGCCGGCCCCCCGACAGCCGGTCAAACCGGCGAGGGCGAAGCGGAACCCGCCGGCGGACCGGATGAGACCGCGGCGGACATGAATGAGGCAGCGGCGGCGGATTGCCCGGATGAAGCCGGCGCGGAGCATGCGGCCGTCGCTCCGGCCGGTTCCGCCGGTTTTGACATCAACCGCGCGACGGCGGCGGAATGGGACGAGCTGCCGGGCATCGGTCCGGCGAAGGCGCAGGCGATCGTCGAAGACCGGGAGCGGAACGGCCCGTTCCGCAGCATTGACGATCTTGCCCGGGTGAAGGGCATCGGGCCGAAACTGCTGGAACGGCTGCGGGAAGCGATCGAGGCAAGGCAGCATGCGACGGGCGGCTAGGCCGGGAGCCGCTGCCGGCATGCCGGCCGGCCTGCGGAAGTCCCGCGCCGCAGACCGGCTGCAGCCTGTTGCCGCAATTTGGCGGATATGAGACAATGGGGGACAGATGCAAGGCGGGGAAACCGGACGCGAAAGGATCGGTGCAAACGATGTCGCAAACCGCTATCGTGCGCAAAGATTGGGATACCTATTTCATGGATATCGCCTACATGGTGTCGACGAGATCGCGATGCCTGCGGCGCCGGGTGGGCGCCGTGCTCGTGCAGGGCAAGAAGCTGCTCGGAACCGCGTACAACGGTGCGCCGATGGGAGTGCCGGACTGCTCCGAGGCGGGATGCATGATCGCGGAGCAGTACGAGGTCGAGATCGTGGACGGCGAGGAGCGGGTCGTCAAGAAGGAGCGCTGCATCCGGACGATCCACGCGGAGCAGAATCTGCTGCTGTTCACCGACCGGATCGACCGCGAAGGTTCGACGGTGTACGTCACCGATCAGCCGTGCTGGACATGCGCCAACATGCTGGCGAACAGCGGCGTCACCGAGATCGTCTACCATCGCCCCTATCCGAAGGACGCGGACAAAGTCAGCCGGCTGATGAGCCAGAAAGGCATCATCTTCCGGCCGCTGGCGTCCTATGAACCGCCGGCGCAGGCCGCGGGCGGCATCAGCGACAATTGAACGGAATCGTCCGGAGGAAGCACCTCCGTGCGTGTGAATCACGCACGGAGGTTTTTTCTTTGGTAAGGGAGGGAGATGCCTTGTTCCGGAGGCCGCTTGCCGCATTCGCGGCATGCTGGATCGCGGGCGGCGCGTCGGCCGCGACGTTCGGCCGCGCGGGCGTGCTGCTGGCCGGCCTGTCGCTTGCGGCCGCGCTGGCCGCCCTTGCGCTGGTGCGCGGGATCGGCCCGCGGACGGCCGCGGCCTGCGCGCTCGCGTACGCGCTTGCCGCGGTTCACCGCGTCTGGACCGACGAGCGCAATGTGACCGAACTGGCCGAACTGGCCGAAGCCGCCGAGGCGGGTGAACCGCCCGCCGCCGTCGAAGCTGTGCTGACCATCGATTCCGTTCCCCGGATTGACGGCGACCGCGTCATGTTCCGCGCCAGGCTCGAATCTGCCGCTTTCGGCGGCGGGGAGCCCCGGGAGCTGCGCGGCGAACGGGTGCAGGTGCGGATCAGGCTCAAGGAAGAAGCCGAGCTTGAGACGGCTTCCCGATGGCGGCGGGGCGACCGGGCCGCCGTCTCCGGCGTGCTGGAACGGCCCGGCGAAGCTGTCAATTTCGGCGGATTCGATTACCGCGCCTACCTGTACAGACACCGGATTCATTGGTTGCTGGAAGCGAAGTCGGCGGACAGCCTGGAGCCGCTCGGCCGCGGCGGCGGCGCGGGGCTGACCGTGCTGCGCGCCATGGACCGGCTGCGCGAGTCGCTTGCCGGGCGGATGGAATCGCTGTTTTCCGGCAGGCAATCCGGCTACATGAACGGACTGGTGCTCGGGGTGCGCGAGCAGCTCGACCCGGAGCTGTACGCCGGGTTCGCGGAGCTCGGACTTACCCACATTCTCGCCATTTCCGGACTCCATGTCGGCGTCTTTCTGCTCGGCGTCGGCTTCCTGCTCCGCCTGGTCAGGCTGCCGCGGGAGACGACGCTGGAATTGACGGCGGCCGCCGTTCCGTTCTATGTGCTGCTGACCGGCGCGTCGCCGTCCGTCGTGCGGGCCGGGCTGATGGCGATGCTCGGCCTTGCCGCGGCGCGGATGAACCGGCTGAAGGACGGCATGAACCTGCTGGCCGCCGCCGCGCTGGCCATGCTGCTGTACGATCCGTATTATCTCTCCGACATCGCGTTCCAGCTCTCGTTCGCCGTGACGGCCGGCCTGATCGCGCTCGTGCCGCCGGTCAGGCGCGCGCTGCCGCCGCTCAAGCGCGGACGGGCGGTCGCCGATCTGCTGGTCGTCACCGTCGTCGCGCAAGCCGTGTCGTTTCCGCTCACCGTTTTTTATTTCAACCGGTTTCACCTGCTGTCGCTTCCCGCGAACGCCATCCTCGTGCCGTTCATCAGTTTCGTCATTCTGCCGCTCGGCACGGTTGCGCTGCTCATTTCGTTCCTCTGGCCGGACGCGGGCCGGCTGCTCGCCCGGGCGGCGGAGGCGGCGAACGACGCCACGTTCAGGCTCGTGGAGAAGCTTGCCGAACGGCTGGAGCTGGCGACGATCTGGTCTTCGCCGCCGCTCTGGTGGATACTGGCCTGGTACGGCGCTTTGCTGCTGATCGCATCCCGGCTGCCTGATCGTTCAAGCGAGCGGGAGAAAACCTCGGAAGGCGGGCAGGAGACGGAGACGCTCGACCTGCACGCCGCTCCCGGCCGCCCGCACGCCGAACCGCGCTTCAATCCGGCGGGCCGGCGGCGGATGCGGGCCCGGATCATCCTGCCGGCAGCCGCGGCCGTGCTGCTGCTCGCGTATGCCTATCAACCCGACCGCTTCGACCGGTCGGCAATCGTCTCGTTCCTTGACGTCGGGCAGGGCGACGCGGTGCTGATCCGCACGCCCACCGGCCGCCATATTCTCGTGGACGGCGGCGGCACGCTGCGGTTCGAGAAGCCGGGCGATGAATGGCGCCGGCGCCTCGACCCGTACGACGTCGGCAAAGACGTGGTCGTGCCGCTGCTCATGAAGCGCGGCGTCCGCCGGCTGGACCTGGTCGTCGCTTCCCATCTCGATACCGACCATATCGGCGGGCTCTCCGCCGTGCTCAAGGCGATCCCGGCGAAGGCGCTGCTCTGGAACGGCACGCTGTCCGGCAAGGAGGACGGGGAAGCGCTGCTCAGGCTGGCGGATGCGCGGGGCCTCAGGCTGATCGCCGCGCACAGCGGGCTTGCACCTTACAGGCTGGACGACGGCACCGAACTGACGGTGCTCTGGCCGGCCGCCGAGCCGCTCACATCGGACGGCCGGATGCCGGTCATGCGGGATCAGAACGGACGAAGCGTCGTCCTGCAGCTGGCGCTCGAAGGGTTCACGTTTCTGCTCCCGGGCGATATCGGCGTTGCCGAAGAGCGGGTGATCATCGCCCGGCGGCAGGAAACAGGCGCAGACATCGATGTGATGAAGATCGCGCACCACGGCAGCCGCCATTCGACTGCCGCCGAATGGCTGGATTACTGGCGTCCGCGGGAGGCGGTCATCTCCGCCGGCCGGAACAACGTGTACGGGCACCCGCATCCCGACACGCTCGGGCGGATTGCGGCGGCCGGCGCGCGGGTCCGCCGGACGGATCAGAACGGCGAGACGCAATACCGGATCGCAGGCGGAACACTTTCGGTCCGGACGGCCAACGGCGGACAGCCGGTAAATCACAATTAGCAGCTTGCTCCGGTATACGGTCTGCCGGATTTCTGCTATGCTTGGGGTTGGACGAAAGGTCGCCCGGCCGCGAAACGTGCCGGGGAGAGGAATGAAGCTGAACGAAATTCCACCCTTTTTCGCGCGCGGTCTGCAACATTTTTGCGGATCGTTTCGTTTGAGAGGGTGCAAGAGAGGGGGATCCTCGTGGTAGAGCCGTCGCTGATCCGTGCCGCCCGGGAGGGCGACCGCGAAGCTCTCATCACGCTTTTGCGCGAAATCGAGACGCATGTTTACCGAACAGCCTATTATCTTGTCGGCAACGAACAGGATGCGATGGACGCTGCGCAGGAGGCCTTGATCCGCATTTATACGAAAATCGGCTCCTATGAAGAGAAAGCGCAATTCAAAACCTGGGTGCAGCGCATTGTGACGAATATCTGCATCGACAAGTTCCGCCGGAACAAGCCGACCGTTTCCATCGAAGAACACGAGATGGTGTTTGAAGGCAGGGATTCGGTCGAAGGCGAGGTCATGGCGGCCTATGCGGCGAAGGATATCCGCGAAGCGATCGACCGCCTGCCCGAACATCACCGCGCGGTCGTCGTGCTGAGGTATTTGCAGGATTTCTCTTACAACGAGATCGCCGATTCGCTGGATCTGCCGCTCAACACGGTGAAATCGTACCTGTTCCGGGCAAGACAACAGCTTCAGGTCCTGCTCCGAGATTATCAGAAAGGCGGTGTCCGGGGATGAACTGTCAAGAGGTGATGGAATATATGCAGCGCGAGCTCGACGGCGATCTCGGCGAATTCGAGTCCGCGAAAGCGCGCGAGCACATCCGGCAGTGCGCGGAATGTGCGGCCATGTTCGAGCGCCTGAAGCGGCTGTCTGCCGAACTGGAGAGCTTGCCGAAAGTGACGCCGCCGATCAGCCTCGTGGACGCCATCTTGCCGAAGCTCGACGAGATCGACCGGGTCAAAGCCGCGGCAAGCGCGGACGCCGGAGCGGCAGAGCTCGCAGGTTCGGCCGGAAGCCCGGCGAGGACGGCGCCGCGCCGCCGGAACAACCGGTTCTCCCTGCGCATTCTGAGCGGCGTTGTCGCAGCCGGGGTCGTGGCGGGCATTTTCTTCGCAACCTACGATCCCGACAGGCTCTCGGACAGCTTCTCCGGCGACCGCGCCGCAAAGGAATCGGCCTCGTCCGGATCGTCCGAACCCATGCTCATGATGGATGCCGCTGCCGATTCGCCCGATGCGCAGGATGGATCCGATGTGTCGATGAAGAAGTCCTTTCATCTCACCGAAGTCCGGGATCAGTCCGGACAGGCAATAGAATCTTCGCCCGGTTCGGCCGGCCGTTCCGGCGACAGCGCAACGGACGCGGATGCCGGCTCCGGCGAGGGAGACGTCCGCATGGCGCCGCCGGTGGTGCTTCAGGGTGTCAACGGCGGTATAGAATCACCGGAAGATGACGTTCAGATGGGCGTTGCCGGCTTCGTGGAAGAGCCGGCGTTTGGTCCGGTAGAGTCGGTGTCTCCCGACGGCTCCTACATTGCCGTGTTTTCCGAATCCCGCGTCATCATCTATGACCGGGACGGGAACACGCGGTTTGAGAGCGAAGAGCGGCAGGGTTCGATTGCCGCGATGGGCTGGTCGGAGGACGGAGCGTTCTTCCGGTACGAAATCCGGCGCGAGGACGGCGCAGCCGAGATCTATCGGATCAATCCCGCCGACGGCACGGAGACGAAGGAATAACGAATCATGTGAAGTCGATGCACAATTCTTCCGCCGCCTGCGTAAGATAAGTTGAGGCGGACCGAGAGAGTCTCAATCGGTCCGACCATCCGCGGGGAGAGCCATGGATCTTCCCGCTGGTGTTGACATAGATCAAGGGCGGAGGGATGAAGCCGCACGGTTTCATCCCTTCGTCACGGCGGAAGAATGGAAACGGAGGCTACATGAATCCTGGCGCAGCGGCGAAAGAAATGAATGAGGGCCGGTTCCGGCCGGTCTACGCGGTGTTCGGGCGGGATCGTTACCGGATGCAGGAGTTCGTCGCGTTCACGGCGGACAAGCTGCTCGGCGAAGACGGGCGGGAGCTCGGCCTTTTCAAATTTGACACGTCGGAGACGCCGGTGGAAGCCGCGGTTGAGGAGGCGGACGCGATGCCGTTCTTCGTCAGCCGCAAGCTGGTTGTCGTGCGCGATGAGACCGTGCTCGCCGCCGGCGGCAAAGACGGGCGGCTGCAGCATGATGTCGACCGGCTGATCGCCTACTTGCGCAAGCCGAGCGAGACGAGCGTCCTGCTGTTCGTCGTGCACAGCGACAAGCTGGATGAGCGGCGCAAAGCGGTCAAGCTGCTGAAGGAGATGGATGCGGTCATCGAATTCGCCGAGCTCGATGGCCGGGATCTGGTCCGGTGGGTCGTGCGGCGTGCCGCGAACCAGGGGCGCGCGATTGATGAGGCGACCGCGGAAGCGCTGATCCGCCGGGCGGGCGCCAATCTGCAGACGCTGGCCGCCGAGACGGACAAGCTGTGCCTGTATGCCGGACCGGGGGGGACCATCCTGCGGGAGCATGTCGAGTCGCTTACCGCGCCCGTGCTGGAGGATGACGTCTTCGCGCTCGTCGACGCGCTGGCGGAAGGCGATACCGGACGAGCCGTTTCGCTGTACCGGCAATTGCTCGAACGGAAGGAAGAGCCGATCCGGATCGCGGCGCTGATTGCGCGCCAGTTCCGGATCATGCTGCAGGTCAAGGAGCTGTCGGCGCGCTCCTGGCCGAACAATCAGATCGCCGGCCAGCTCGGCCTGCACCCTTACGCCGTCCGGCTGGCGGCGGAGAAGGCGCGTTCCTGGCCGGAGGAGCGGCTGGCCGAGCGGCTCCGCGAGATCGCCGAGTTCGATTACCGCATGAAAACCGGGCAGATCGACAAGGAGCTCGGTTTGGAATTGTATCTGCTCCAGTCCGGCGCGTGGCGGAAACAGCCTGCGCGCACATAAGATCGAACGGCTGCCGCCGTCCCGCCCGGGACGGCGGTTCATCTTGCGGAACCATGACAAAGCCCGCCTGATCCGGACGGATCGGGCGGGCGTTCATTTGTCGCGGCTTCAAGCCTGCTGCGCTTGCAGCGCGTTCAGCTTTTGGGCCAGGCGGGATTTTTTGCGTGCAGCTTTGTTCTTGTGGATCAGGCCCTTCGTGACGGCCTTGTCCAGCTTCTTCGAAGCAAGGGCGACAGCGGCCTTTGCAGCTTCGAGGTCAGCGGCTGCGATTGCCGTGTCGGCTGCCTTGACGGCCGTGCGAAGCGCGGATTTCTGGGACGCGTTCAGGGCACGGCGCTTCTCGCTCGTCTTCACGCGCTTGATGGCGGATTTAATGTTCGGCACTCGGTTCACCTCCCGGACAACAAGCCATTCCTCGTCTTGAGTCAACTTGAAATATTCTATCATGCAGTCCTTGAAAATGCAAGAGCGGGAACGCATCGCCGAATGCGCAAGACGCCCGGACATGATCCCTTGATTTGCGCCTGCATAAAACACCGTCCGCCGCTGAACAATAAGGCTGATCCGAACATTGGAGGAATGCGCTGCCATGCACGACATCGAATTGCGCCAATACGACATCCGCACCGACCTGGCGCTGGAAGCGAAAGAAATGGCCCAGTCGGGCAAGGACGGCCGCCTGACCGGCATCACGACGGAGACGGTCACCGAAGACGGCATCACGATCACGCGGATGAGCGTCGACAACGAAGAGGGAGCGAAGGCCATCGGCAAAATGGTCGGACGTTACGTCACCCTCGAGGTGCCGGGACTGAGAAACCGGGATACGGAACTGCAGGACCGCGTCGCCGAAGTGTTCGCGCGCGAATTTGAGGCGTTTCTCGAGCGGGTCGGCGTCAGCCGGAACGCGAAGACGCTGATCGTCGGGCTCGGCAACTGGAATGTGACCGCGGACGCCCTCGGGCCGCTTGTCGTCGAGAATACGCTGGTCACCCGCCACCTGTTCGAACTGATGCCGGATCAGGTGGCGCCGGGCTACCGTCCCGTCAGCGCGGTCGCGCCCGGCGTGCTCGGCATTACCGGCATCGAGTCCAGCGATATCGTGTTCGGCATCGCCGCGCAGACGAAACCCGACCTGATCATCGCCATCGACGCGCTGGCTTCGAAGGCGGTGGAACGGGTCAACACGACGATCCAGATCGCCGATACGGGCATCCATCCCGGCTCCGGCATCGGCAACAAGCGCAAGGGTCTCACGCGCGAGATTCTCGGCGTGCCGGTCATCGCGATCGGCGTCCCCACCGTCGTCTATGCGTCAACCATCGTGAACAACTGCATCGAACTGATGGCGGAGCATTTTCGCAGACAGACGGACAACGCGGCGCTCATTCTCGGCATGCTTCATGCCATCTCGGGCGAGGAGCGGCTGCAGCTCGTGAAGGAAGTGCTCCAGCCGATGGGGCATGATCTGCTCGTCACGCCGAAGGAAGTCGATTCCTTCATTGAAGATATCGCCAACATCATCGCCAGCGGTTTGAACGCCGCGCTGCACGAAGCGGTCAACATGGACAACACCGGCGCTTACACCCGCTGACAGCGCCGGTTTTCTTTTTCCCCTTCATTCTTCCATTCTATTTTTCTCCGCTTTTCTTCCGTTCTATGATCCGCGACTCTCTCATAGACTGATAGCAAGATACGGCACTTGCTGCAGCCGATGGGGAGGAGCATTCAATGAAACGGATTACGGTTCAATGGCATGCGCCGCGGACTTCCGAAGCGCTGCGCAGATTGCTGGTGCAGTGGCGCACGTTCGTTCTGCTGTCTGTCTGCACTTTCGTCGCATTCGTTGCGGCCGGCCTGGCCGGCATGGCCTTTCATTCGTCATCCGCAGCCGACTGGCCGGCGATGAACGGCGCGGCGGCTTCGCTTCCGGATGGTGTGCTGGGGGAAATGGCCGGCATGGAACTTCCGTCGTTCAAGTCTTCCGAATCCCGAACCGGTTTCGACGGCAGACGGGCGGCGTCGTTCCTTATCCGTTTCATCACGGGCATCAATCCGCATCAACCCCGCAGCCTGCTCGCCAGCGAAATGCCGGGACTGGAAACGAGCCGCGCCGTGCTGCTTCGGCGGGGAAGCGTCGGCGAGCATGTCACCGGCCCGGAAGATCATCCGCCGCTCCCGGCACCGGACGGCGATGAGCATGATGACGCTCAGAAGCCGGAGACGTCCGATCCGCCGGGCAAGCAGGCGGACGGAACGGATCCGGATGAAGCGGCCGGCGGCGGTGCCGCGCCGAACGGCGGGCAGGCGGCGCCCGAGCAGCCCGCATCGCCCGAGAAGCCCGCAGCGCCAACGGAGACGAAGCGGAAAGTCGCCCTCATCTATCACTCCCACAACCGCGAATCCTGGCTGCCGGAACTCGGAGACGGCGTGAAGAACGCCGAGTCGGACGAGATCAACATCACGCTCGTCGGCAAACGGCTCGCGCAGCGGCTGGAGGAAGCCGGCATCGGCGCGATCCACGCCGATGTCGACTACGTCACGGCGATTGAGGACTACCGTTGGGAACTATCCTATAAATATTCAAAAGAGACGGTACTCGAAGCGATGGCCGAGCACGACAGTCTGATGTATCTGTTCGATATCCACCGCGATTCGCAGCCGCGCGGCTACACGACGGCGACGATCAATGGGAAGGACTATGCGCAGGTTTACTTTATCATCGGCAAAGGAAATCCCGACTGGCGCAAGAACGAAGCGTTCGCGGCGGACATTCACCGGCTGCTGGAAGAGCGGTACCCCGGCATTTCGCGGGGCATTTGGGGCAAGGACTCCTCGAGCGGCAACGGGGAATACAACCAGTCGCTGTCGCCGAACAGTCTGCTCATCGAGATCGGCGGCATCGAAAATACATTGGAGGAATGCTACCGGACAGCCGACGCGCTGGCCGAGGTGATCGCCGAATTGTACCGGAATGCGGTGGAGACGAACGCCGGAGCGGAATAAGTCCGGAGGAAGGGGGAGGCAGGGATGCGCAAGCCCTGGCAGTACACGCTGCTTGGCGCAGTGATCGCATTTTTCGTCCTGTACGGCATCGAGCTGTCATCGGACGGCATGGAAGACGTGTACGGTCCGCTTGAACAGCAGGCGGCAGACCGAGCCGGAACGGGAAGCGGCAACGGCCATGAATACGGCGATCCGTACCCGGCGGGGAAGCGCGGTACGGCGGCGGCGCAGCCGGATCCGTACGACCCGTGGTCCGGCGCATACGGCGAATCCGGGGCGGGAATCGATCCGGAAAGGGACGATGTCGGCGCGCTGCCTGACGGCAATGACGGCTACGGATATTCTTACGAGGGTGCCGCGGAGGGCGGCGGAGCCGTGAGCAGGCTTGCCGACGGCACGGCCGGCCTGCTGCAATCCGTGGCGAAGGGCGGAATCCGCCTGATCGTGTCGCTGTTCGAGTCCGTGACGAAATGACGCCGCCGACATCGCGCATTGATGCCGGGCTCCCGCTGCTGATATAATAGGAGATCGAACGGCATTCATGCTCTTGTTGGAGGAACTGCATGACGGACGCTCTATCGAAGCAGCGGAACATCCGCAATTTCTGCATTATCGCCCATATCGACCACGGAAAATCGACGCTGGCCGATCGCATTCTCGAATATACCGGCGTGCTCTCGTCGCGGGAAATGCAGGATCAGGTCCTCGACAACATGGACCTCGAACGGGAACGCGGCATCACGATCAAGCTGCAGGCCGTCCGCCTGAGCTACCGCGCCGACGACGGTCAGGAGTACATTCTGCACCTGATCGACACGCCCGGCCACGTCGACTTCACGTATGAAGTGTCGCGCAGCCTGGCCGCCTGCGAAGGCGCGCTGCTCGTCGTCGACGCCGCGCAGGGGATCGAGGCGCAGACGCTGGCGAACGTGTATCTCGCGCTCGACAACAATCTTGAAATATTGCCGGTCATCAACAAAATCGACCTGCCGAGCGCCGATCCGGAACGGGTCAAGCGGGAGATCGAGGACGTGATCGGTCTCGACGCCAGTGATGCGGTGCTCGCGTCCGCGAAGGCGGGCATCGGCATCAAAGAGATTCTGGAACAGATCGTCACGAAGGTGCCGGCGCCGCAGGGTGATCCGGACGCTCCGTTGAAGGCGCTCATATTCGACTCCCACTACGATGCGTACAAAGGCGTCATCGTCTATGTCCGGGTCGTGGACGGCAGCATCCGGGCCGGCAAGCGGATCCGTTTCATGGCGACGGGCGCCGAATTCGAAGTCATCGAAGTCGGCACGTTCAAGCCGCGGATGACGATCGTCGACGAACTGTCCGTCGGCGATGTCGGCTTCGTCGTGGCCGGCATCAAGAACGTCAAGGATACGCGGGTCGGCGACACGATCACCGACGCGAAGCGCCCGGCCGCGGAGCCGCTCCCGGGATACCGGCGAATCAATCCGATGGTGTTCTGCGGGCTTTACCCGATCGACACGCAGGATTACAACGATCTGCGCGAGGCGCTCGAGAAGCTGGAGCTGAACGACGCTTCGCTGCGCTATGAACCGGAGACATCGTCCGCGCTCGGCTTCGGTTTCCGCTGCGGTTTTCTCGGGCTGCTGCACATGGAGATCATCCAGGAGCGGATCGAGCGGGAGTTCAACATTCCGCTCATCACGACGGCGCCGAGCGTCGTCTACCGGGTGAAGCTGACGAACGGCCAGACGCTCGAGATCGACAACCCGTCGAACTATCCGGAATCGGGCAAAATCGACTACGTCGAGGAGCCGTACGTCAAGGCGTCGATCATCGTGCCGAACGATTACGTCGGGGCGATCATGGAGCTGTGCCAAAGCCGGCGCGGCGAGTTCGTCAACATGGAATACCTCGACACGTCCCGCGTGACGCTGATTTACGAGCTTCCGCTGTCCGAGATCGTCTACGACTTCTTCGACCAGCTCAAGTCGAGCACGCGCGGCTACGCTTCGTTCGACTACGAACTGTCCGGATACAAGAAGTCGAACCTGGTCAAGATGGACATTCTGCTCAACAACGAAGTGGTGGACGCGCTGTCGGTCATCGTGCACCGCGACCGCGCGTACCAGCGCGGGAAGGCCGTCTGCGAGAAGCTGAAGGATCTCATTCCGCGGCAAATGTTCGAAGTGCCGATCCAGGCGTCGATCGGTTCGCGGGTCATCGCCCGGGAGACGGTCAAGGCCATGCGGAAAAACGTCCTCGCGAAATGTTACGGCGGGGACATCACCCGGAAACGGAAACTGCTGGAGAAGCAGAAGGAAGGCAAAAAGCGAATGAAACAGGTCGGAAGCGTGGAAGTGCCGCAGGAAGCGTTCATGGCGGTGCTGCGCATCGACAAATAAAGGCCGCCGCAGCCGCCGGGGGAATCCCGGCGGCTCGCCTGTTCGCAAGGCGGGGGCGGCTGTTCGGCCGCAAGTTCCGCTGGCTGCCTGTCCGCATCGGGGAGGAAGTACCCGTCCCGGCGGATCCTTTTCCCCGTCTGAAGGAGTTGAAAGACAATGCTGATGCATCCTCCGAGGGCGCTCTATATCCATATCCCGTTCTGCAAGCACAGGTGCCACTATTGCGATTTCAATACGTATGTGCTTGCGGGACAGCCGGTCGACGCTTATCTGGACGCGCTTGAGCGCGAGATGGAGCGCACGGTTCTTGCCTTGCCGCCGGAGCGCATCGACACCGTGTTCGTCGGCGGCGGCACGCCGACGGTGCTGACGCCGGAGCAGATGGCGCATTTCCTGGGCGCCGTGCGTCGGTGGTTTCCCGTTGCGCCGGATGCGGAATTCAGCGTCGAAGCGAACCCGGGCACGACGGGGCCGGAGCTGCTTGCCGCGATGCGGGAAGGCGGCGTGAACCGGATCAGCTTCGGGGTGCAGGCGTTCGACGACGCGCTGCTTCAGCGGATCGGCCGCATCCACGACACGAACGATGTCTACCGCAGCATAGAGCTGGCGCGGGAAGCCGGGTTCAACAATCTTTCGATCGACCTGATGTTCGGCCTGCCGGGCCAGACGATGGAACTGCTGGCGGACAGCGTGCGGCGGGCGGTCGAGCTCGATCTGCCGCATTACTCGCTGTACGGACTCAAGATCGAGGAAAACACGCTGTTTCATGTGCTCTACGAGCGCAACGAACTGCCCCTTCCCGCCGAGGAAGAGGAGCTTCAGATGTATCTGTTCATCATGGAGCGGCTGGAAACGGCGGGCCGGCGGCAGTACGAGATCAGCAACTTTGCGCTGCCGGGTTGCGAGAGCCGGCATAACATGACCTATTGGCGCAACGAGCCGTATTACGGCATCGGCGCCGGCGCCCACGGCTATGCGCGCGGCGTCCGCCACGTCAACATCAAGGGCGTGACGCCGTACATCGAAGCCGCGAACGAGCGGCTGCCCCGGCTGTCCGAAGATCCGGTAACCGAGAACGAAGCGATGGAGGACTTCATGATGGTCGGGCTCCGCATGCGGGACGGCGTCCGCGACGCCGATTTCGCGGCTCAGTTCGGCGGCCGATCGATGGACGACGTGTTCGGCGGCGTCATCGGTCCGCTGCGGGAGGCCGGCCTCATCGAGCGCCGTCCCGACGGCGCCGGATGGCGGCTCACCGAGCGCGGCATCCCGCTCGGCAACGAAGTGTTCGGCGCGTTCGTCGGCGTGCTGGAGGATTAACGTCACGGGATGCCGTTAATCGGTCCGATCGCCGGGAGTGGACCGACAATAACGGCACGGAATGCCGTTAATCGGCGGCATCGGATGGAACGGGCAAGCTCGCCGTTGAGTTAACGGCAAAATGTGCCGTTAGACGGCCCGACCGTCGGGCGTGGACAGGCAATAACGGCACAAGATGCCGGTATTGTGTGGCGTCTGACGAGCTCGGCGGTCTCGCGCAGTCGCAAGGTGCCAGAGGCCGTCTGCTTGCTCGTCCCCGTATGCGTGCAGGCCATTTCGGCTTGCAGAGGTGGTCGCGGAAATCCTTAAGGAAACTGAGAAACGCTATTTTGTCGAAAATGGCCTCAATCGAAGTTCTAACGAAACTGAGCGATCTTATTTACCTCTTAAAGGCGATTCTTGCCCCGCATCGGCGCGAATAACGTGTCTCAGTTTCGTAAGATCCACGGATACCCGGGATTTGTCACAAATAGCGATTGTCAGTTTCGTTACGGAACGATGCCCGGTCGCGGCCGGATCGGTTGCGTCAGGTCGTCGCACGCAGCGCCAGTACGAAATTTGCCTGACAGCCGGTCCGCATCCTGCCCCCGCCGCCGGCACGCAGTCAGCGCTTGCCGCATCCTGGTTACCGCGTGCCCGCCGCCAACCCGCCTTCCAGCAGAATGCGGCGGACCGAAGAGACGCTTAAATGGATGTTTTCGTGTTCGGCCAACAGCTCGGCAAAGTGGGTGGCATTGCTTCCGAAGTAGCGCTCCTGATACAAGAGCATAACGCGTTGTTTGAGCGAATCGGTCAAGGTGTGAGCCGGCTTACGGCCCCGATTCCCATGTGCGATCGCTTGTGCACCTCCGTGACGATATTTGGCCTTGAGCCGATACGCTTGCCGAATACTGATGCCAAGAATGCGCGCAACATCCTGTTCCGCGAGACGGCCATCGATCCATTTTTCAAGAACCATAGCGCGTTTCAGTTCGTTCTTCGTCAAGGTGATCTGCTCCTTGCTCATACTGACATTTTCTCGGATCAGTTACATCCTGACAATATCACAGAACAACAACACGTCCGCAAAATAAGGATTGCAATGAATTTCATCTTGTTGTATATTTATTCATATTCGTTTCGGGCCAGCCCCGGCCCGGATGCAGGAGGAACGCGGAGATGACGGTAAAAGAAGCGGTGTGCAGACGGGCGACGGCGGACGATGTGGAAGATCTGCACCGCTTGATTGAAAGCTATGCGGTTCAGGGGATCATGCTGCCGCGTTCGCGGGAAGCGCTCGCCCGCCAAATCGACTCCTTCGTCGTGGCGGAGATCGACGGCGACATCGTCGGCTGCGGCTCGCTGTTTCAGCTCGGGCCCGAACTGGTCGAGATCCGTTCGCTCGGCATGAAGGAAGGATACAAGGGCTGCGGCATCGGCACGAAGCTTGTGGACCTGCTCGTGGAGGAAGCACGTTCGCGGGGCATTCCGAGGGTGATGGCGCTCACGTACGCGGTTGATTTTTTCCGCAAGAACGGCTTCGAAGTGGTCGACAAAGAGATCTTCCCGGAGAAAGTGTGGACCGATTGCGTGAGTTGTCCGAAGCGGCATGCGTGCGATGAAATCGCGGTTCTCAAAGTACTGAACTGACTTGACAATCGTTGAGCCGGTTTGGTATTTTTGTATTGTTGGTTAGCACTCTCCGGTGTTGAGTGCTAACGCGGTCGAAAGGTTCTCATCATCCGGTCGGGAGGGGTTCGGGAGATGTTGACCGAGAGACAGCGTCTGATTTTGAATGCCATCGTTGACGATTACATTCGGTCCGCCGAACCGGTCGGATCGCGCAGCATTTCGAAGAAGAGCGGCGTCGGCTACAGTCCCGCAACCATCCGGAATGAGATGGCCGATTTGGAGGAGCTCGGCTTTCTGGAGCAGCCGCACACATCCGCCGGCCGGATTCCGTCGGCGAAAGGCTACCGCTATTATGTCGATCACCTCGTCCGCATCGGTGAAGTGGATGAGGAGGATTTGCGGCGCGTTCGTTCGTTCTTCACCCGGAAGATGACGCGGATGGAGCAGATCATCCAGCACGCCGCGATGATTCTGGCAAGCCTGACGAACTATACGAGCATCGTGCTCGGTCCCGAGGTGTTCAGCAATTCGCTGAAGGCCTTCCAGCTCGTGCCGCTGAATGAAGAGTCGGCCGTCGCCATCATCGTGACGAACACCGGCCATGTCGAAAACCGGACGATCTCCATTCCGCCCGGATTTGACATAAACGAACTCGAGAAGGTCGTGGCGATTCTGAATGCGAAGCTCGTCGGCGTGCCGCTTCACCGGCTGCAGACGAAGCTGTATACCGAAGTGAGCGAGGAACTGAACCGCTACGTCAGCCATTGCGAAGAGATCATCGACACGCTGGCGCAGGCGCTGGAGCAGCGCACCGAGCATCGCGCCTTCACGAGCGGCACTTCGAACATGCTCACGCAGCCGGAGTTCAGGGACGTGAACAAGGTGAAGTCGATCCTGGAATGGCTGGACGAGACGCCGGCTCTGGTGCGTTCGTTCAGTCCGAAGCAGGAAGGCATCCAGGTCCGGATCGGCCAGGAAAACGCGGACGAAGCCCTGCAGAACTGCAGCCTCATTACGGCCACCTATGTCGTGGACGGCACGACGGTCGGCACGATCGGCCTGCTCGGGCCGATGCGCATGGATTACGGCAAAGCGATTACGCTGATGGACATTCTGTCCAAGGATTTGGCCGCCGTACTTGCAAAATGGTACAATTAAGCATAATGTATTGACCGCGGCATCAGGAGGTGGACTGCAGCAATGACGGAAGCAAGGAATGCAGCAGCAGAAGAGCGGTTGGAACAGGAGGCCGCAGCCGAAGGCGGAGAAGCGGCCAACGCGGATAATGAACGCGACAGGCCGGCTGCGGAAGCGCCGACCGATACGCTGAATGCGGAGGCGAATGCTGCGGAATCCCGGGAAGGCGAAGCGGACGCGTCCGCAGCCGGGGAGGAAACGGCCGGACAGGAGGCGGAAGCGGCTCCCGAGGCGGATCCAAGGGATGCCCGCATCGCGGAGCTCGAGAGCCAGCTCGAGGAATATCGGCAGCGGCTGCTTCGCGCCCAGGCCGATTTCGACAACTACCGCCGCCGCACCCAGCGCGAGAAGGAAGAGATGGCGAAATACGCCTCCATGGAGCTCATCACCCGGCTCCTGCCCGTGCTGGACAACTTTGAGCGCGCCATCGGCGCGTCGAAAGGTTCGGGAGATTTCGAGTCGCTGGCGAAGGGCGTGGACATGATTCACCGCCAGTTTCTCCAGCTGCTTGAACAGGAGGGGCTGAAGCCGATGGAGACGGTCGGACAGCCGTTCAATCCCGAATTCCACGAGGCGGTCATGCGCGTCGAATCCGACGAGCATGAAGAAGGAACCATATTGGAAGAGCTTCAGCGCGGTTATATATTGAAGGATCGCGTGATCCGTCCGGCCATGGTCAAGGTCAGCGGCTGAAGCAAGCAGTGATTCTGGCAATCCATTAAGGAGGAACGATCGATGAGCAAAGTGATCGGCATCGACCTCGGCACGACGAACTCCTGCGTTGCCGTCATGGAAGGGGGCGAAGCGGTCGTCATTCCGAACTCGGAGGGCAACCGCACGACGCCGTCCGTCGTCGGGTTCAAGAAGGACGGCGAGCGGATCGTCGGCGAAACGGCGAAACGCCAGGCCATCACGAACCCGGATCGCACGATCATTTCGATCAAGCGGCACATGGGCACCAACCATAAAGTGAATATCGACGGCAAGGAATACACGCCGCAAGAGATTTCGGCGTTCATTCTCATGAAGCTGAAAGCCGACGCGGAAGCGTATCTCGGCCAGCCGGTGACAAAGGCGGTCATCACGGTGCCGGCTTACTTCAACGACTCGCAGCGCCAGGCGACGAAAGACGCCGGCAAGATTGCGGGTCTCGAAGTGCTGCGGATCGTCAACGAGCCGACGGCGGCCGCGCTCGCTTACGGCCTCGACAAGGAAGAAGATCAGACGATCCTCGTCTTCGACCTCGGCGGCGGCACGTTCGACGTGTCGATCCTAGAGCTCGGCGACGGCTTCTTCGAAGTCAAGGCGACGAGCGGCGACAACCACCTCGGCGGCGATGACTTCGACCAGGCGATCATGGACTGGCTCGCTTCCGAGTTCAAGAAGGAACACGGCGTCGACCTGATGAAGGACCGGGCGGCCGTGCAGCGCCTCAAAGACGCGGCGGAGAGAGCGAAGAAGGAACTGTCCAGCGTCCTGACGACGACGATCTCGCTGCCGTTCATCACGATGGTTGACGGCGTGCCGCAACACCTTGAAATGAATCTGACCCGGGCGAAGTTCGAAGAACTGACGGCCCACCTCGTCGAGCGGACGCTCGGCCCGACCCGCCAGGCGCTCAGCGACGCGGGTCTGACGCCGGCCGACATCGACAAGGTCGTGCTCGTCGGCGGTTCGACGCGCATTCCGGCGGTTCAGGAAGCGATCAAGAAGCTGATCGGCAAGGAGCCGCACAAGGGCGTCAACCCGGACGAAGTCGTCGCCCTCGGCGCCGCCGTCCAGGCGGGCGTCCTGACGGGCGAAGTGAAGGACGTCGTGCTGCTTGACGTCACGCCGCTGTCGCTCGGCATCGAGACGGCGGGCGGCGTCTTCACGAAGATGATCGAGCGGAACACGACGATTCCGACGAGCAAGTCGCAGATCTTCTCGACTTACTCGGACAACCAGACGAGCGTCGAGATCCACGTGCTGCAGGGCGAGCGCGCGATGGCGGCGGACAACAAGACGCTCGGCCGCTTCATCCTGAGCGACATTCCGCCGGCGCCGCGCGGCGTGCCGCAGATCGAAGTCACCTTCGACATCGACGCGAACGGCATCGTCAATGTGTCTGCGGTTGACAAGGGCACGGGCAGATCGCAGAAGATCACGATCACGTCTTCGAGCGGTCTGACGCCGGAAGAGATCGAACGGATGCAGAAGGAAGCGGAGCAGTACGCGGAAGAAGACCGCAAGCGCCGCGAGCTCGTCGAGGCGAAGAACAGCGCCGACCAGTTGGTCTATACGGTCGAGAAGACGCTCAAGGACCTCGGCGACAAAGTCGACGCTTCCGAGATCCAGAAGGCGAACGACGCGAAGGAAAAAGTCAAGCAAGCGATGGAGTCGAACGACATCAACGCGATCAAGTCGGCAACCGAAGAGCTGTCGAACGTCGTGCAGCAGCTCTCCGTGAAGCTCTATCAGCAAGCCGGAGCGCAGCAGGACGCGTCCGGCGCCGCCGGCGCGGAAGGTGCTGCGAAGGGCAAGGACAACGTCGTGGATGCCGACTACGAAGTCGTCGACGACAAGAAATAAGCCGCAACCTGAATCGGCTGCAGGCGGAGGGTCAAAGTCGGTCCAATCGGCTTTGACCCTCGGTTATGCAGGGGTGCGGGCGGCATAACCCAATTTGGAGGGGGTGGCTGAGTGGCGGAGAAGCGGGACTACTATGAAGTGCTGGGCGTCGACCGGAACGCGTCCGCGGAAGAGATCAAGAAGGCTTACCGCAGCCTGGCCCGCAAGCTCCATCCGGACGTCAACAAGGCGCCGGATGCCGAGGAGCGGTTCAAGGAAGTCAAGGAAGCGTACGACGTGCTCAGCGACGAGCAGAAGCGCGCGCAATACGACCGCTACGGGCACATCGACCCGAACCAGGGATTCGGCGGCGGTTTCAGCGGCGCCGATTTCGGCGGATTCGGCGACATCTTCGACATGTTCTTCGGCGGCGGCAGCCGCCGCGATCCGAACGCGCCGCAGCGGGGCAGCGACCTGCAATATACGATGACCATCGAATTCAAAGAAGCCGTATTCGGCGTTGAGAAAGATATTACCATTCCGCGGACGGAAACGTGCGATACCTGCCGCGGCAGCGGCGCCCGGCCGGGAACGAAGCCGGAGACGTGCTCGGTGTGCCGGGGCACCGGACAGCAGGAGATCGTCCAGAATACGCCGTTCGGGCGCATCGTGAACCGTCGGCTCTGCCCGCAGTGCGGCGGCAACGGCCGGGTCGTGCGCGACAAATGCGCGACCTGCCGCGGCACGGGCAAGGTGAAGCGGCAGCGCACCATCCATGTGCGCATTCCGGCGGGCGTCGACGAAGGCGCGCAAATCCGGCTGTCCGGCGAAGGCGAAGCCGGTTCGCGCGGCGGTCCGCCCGGCGACCTGTACATCGTCATCCGCGTGAAGCCGCATGAATTCTTCGAGCGGGAAGGCGATGACATCTATTGCGAAGTGCCGCTGACGTTCACGCAGGCGGCGCTCGGAGACGAGATCGAAGTGCCGACGCTGACGGAGAAAGTGAAGCTGCGCATTCCCGCGGGGACGCAGACGGGTACCTATTTCCGCCTGAAAGGCAAAGGGGTGCCGCGGCTGCGCGGCATGGGCCAGGGCGACCAGCACGTCAAGGTGACCGTCGTGACACCGACGAATCTGACCGAAGAGCAGAAGGAATTGCTGCGTCAGTTCGCCGGCCTGTCGCAGGAAAGCGCCTATGTGCCCAATGGCCAATCCGAAACGCTGTTCGAACGGATGAAGCGGGCGTTCCGCGGCGAGTGAAGCAGCAGCGACCGATGTAGCCTGCAGACCGGCGTATGCCGCGCGCAGGCTTCACCCGCATATTCGGGGTGAAGCCGCCGCACACTATCGGTGCGGGAGCATGTTGCGCGAAGGAGGAAGTCCTATGCCGGCAGACAGCAGCAGGCGGAACGGCCAAAGGAAATTGCCGACCGCGGGCAGGGAAGATGTCCGGGTCGATCCGAAGACGGCGGACGCCGACGATCGCGAAGCGGCGGCCAGGGCGCGGGCGGCGGACAGCCGTCAGCGCGGCTGACGGGGTGAGCGGACATGGCGGAACTGAACGCGTCGTTCACCGACGCCGCGCGCGCCCGCGAAGCGCAGCGCAAGCTGGAAGCGCTGCGGGCCGCCGCCGTCCGGCCGGATGACGGCGGAATGTCGCTGACGGCGACGGTCGACGACGCGATCGTCGAGCAGGCGACCCGGCTGATCGAGACCCATGGCGGAACGGCGGAATGGCATTGACAGACAATCAGACAAGCGCCCCGGATTCGCTGTCCGAACCGGGGCGTTCGTCTTGTTCGGGGAACCTTTTTTGTGCATGCGGCTTCCGGTATTGTACAATGGATGAAGCGGCCGTGTGCGGCCGCCGGAAGCAGGGGGAGGGTGTTCGGTTGAAATGGCACGAACTGACCATCCGGACGCGAACGGAAGCGGTCGAGATGGTGACGAATTTTCTGCATGAACTCGAGGCGGACGGCGTATCGGTCGAGGAGTCCTGGGCGGATCGGAAGCCCGAAGTGACGCCGCTCGGCGAATGGTACGACCGGCCGCTCAATGCGATACCGGCCGGCTGGGTCGAGATCAAGGGCTGGTTCGTCGAAGACGCTGACATGGAAGCCGTCAAGCGGACGCTTCATGCGAGGATCGGTGAACTGCGAGACTACGGCATCGACCCCGGCGAATACGCGCTCGAGGAAGCGCTTGTCGACGAAGAGGATTGGGCGGATGCCTGGAAGAAGTATTTCAAGCCGCTGCGCGTATCGGAACGGCTGACGATCCGGCCGACCTGGGAGCCTTACGAGCCCGGCCCCGGCGAGCTCGTGATCGATCTCGATCCCGGCATGGCGTTCGGGACGGGCACCCACGCGACGACGGCGCTTTGTCTGCGCGCGCTCGATCGCATCATACAGGGCGGCGAGGATGTCATCGACGTCGGCACCGGTTCCGGCATTCTCGCGATCGGGGCCGTAAAGCTGGGCGCGCGGAACGTGCTCGCGCTCGATCTCGATCCGGTCGCCGTGTCAAGCGCGAAGGCGAATGCGGAGCTGAACGGACTGTCGGACCGAATCGACGTCCGCGAGAGTGACTTGCTCGGCGTGCTCAGGGGCTGCGAGACGTCCAACGGCAAGCCGTTCAATGTGCAGCTGCCGGTTGATCTGGTCGTCGCGAACATCCTCGCGGAGATCATCCTCCGGTTTATTGACGACGTTTACGCGGCGCTGAAGCCGGGCGGGCTGTACATCGCATCCGGCATCTACATCAACAAGGAACAGGATGTGCGGCGCGGCCTCGAAGAAGCGGGATTCGAGATCGTCCGCCGGGACGAGCAGGACGATTGGATCGCGTTGACGGCGAGAAAGCCGGAGGGTCGCTGATGGATTTTCTCCAACGATTCCTCTGGTATCCGCTCGAACATTTGCCGTTCATCGTGATCGTCCTGGCGCTGGCGTTCACGGTACATGAATTCGCGCATGCCTGGAGCGCGTACAAGTTCGGCGATTCGACCGCCCGCGACCAGGGCCGGGTGACGCTGAATCCGATGGCCCACCTCGATCCGATCGGAACGCTGCTCATTCTGATCGCCGGTTTCGGCTGGGCGAAGCCGGTGCCCGTCATCCGGTCGCGGTTCCGGTATCCGCGCCTGATGGGCATCGTCGTGTCCGCCGTCGGTCCGCTCAGCAATCTGCTGCTCGCGGTTATCGGAGTCGCGCTGTACGCGTTGTTCGCCTACACCGGCTGGCTCTCCGGCGCATCGATCGGCGTGACAGAGGCGGTCCGCGTATTCCTCAATTATCTGATCAGCTTGAACGTTCTGCTCTTTATCTTTAATCTGATTCCGCTGCCGCCGCTTGACGGCTACCGGATCATCGAGGATCTCTCGCCGCCCCGGGCGCGGGAGAAGCTGGACCGGTACGCGCAATGGGGCGTGATCATTTTTCTCCTGATTGTGTTCATTCCGCCTCTCCGGGCGGTGACGCTGACGCCGCTGTTCGGTCTCTCGAAGCCGATCATCACCGGGCTGTTCTCGCTGTTCGGCCTGTCGGTCCAGGTGCATTGACGCACGGATTTCCTGTGGCGGCTGCCTTGCAAAACGTGTATGATGAAGGTTGGTAGATGGACATGCAGCGATACATCGTGCCGCCGGCCGCCTTCCGCGGCCGGACGGTTATCGTGGAGGGCGATGATGCGTTCCATATCGCGCGGGTGATGCGGATGCGCCCGGGCGATCGGGTCGTCGTCTGCGACGGCGCCGGGCGCGAAGCGACCGCCGTGCTGACCGAGGTTACGCCCGTCCGGGCGGAAGCCGAGGCGGAAGAACTGCGGCCGTCATCGGGAGAACCGGCATGGACGGTCGTCGTCGCCCAGAGCCTGCCGAAAGGCGACAAGATGGAGCTCATCATCCAGAAGGGGACGGAGATTGGCGCCGCCGCATTCGTGCCGTTCCGCTCGGAGCGGGCGGTTGTCCAGTACGACGGGAAGCAGGAAGCCAAGCGTCTCGAACGCTGGCGCAAAATCGCGAAGGAAGCGGCCGAACAGGCGCACCGCGGCAGGCTGCCGGAAGTGGCCGGCGTCGCTTCCTGGCGGGAACTGCTCCAGTCGTTCGCCGAATATGACGATGTCTATTTCTGCTACGAGAGGCAGGGCGGAGAGCCGGCCGCGGGCCTCAGGACGCGCGTGCGCGAGACGATGAGCCGCGCCGGGGACCGACCGCTCAAACTGCTCATCGTCGTCGGACCGGAAGGCGGCTTCACCGCACGGGAAGCGGCCGAAGCCGAAGCGGCGGGCGCCAGGCCGGCGGGGCTCGGCGCGCGCATTCTGCGAACGGAGACGGCGGCGCTGGCGGCGCTCGCCTGCCTCATGTACGAATCCGGAGAGATGGGAGGGAACGAATAGATGCCGACGGTCGCGTTCTATACGCTGGGCTGCAAAGTGAACTTCTACGACACGGAAGCGATCTGGCAGTTGTTCAAGAATGCGGGCTACGAACAGGTCGATTTCGACGGCGAACCGGCCGACGTCTATTTGATCAATACCTGCACGGTGACGAACACCGGCGACAAGAAGAGCCGCCAGATCATCCGGCGGGCGATCCGGCGCAACCCGGATGCGGTCATCGCGGTGACGGGCTGCTACGCCCAGACGTCGCCGGCCGAAGTGGCGGCCATTCCCGGCGTCGACCTTGTCATCGGCAACCAGGACCGGTCGAAACTGCTCGACTACATCGCCGAGATCCAGCGGACGCGCAAACCGGTGAACGCCGTGCGCAACATCATGAAGACGCGCGAGTTCGAGGATCTGGAGGTGCCGGCCTTTACCGACCGGACGCGGGCGTTCCTGAAAATCCAGGAAGGCTGCAACAACTTCTGCACGTTCTGCATCATCCCGTGGGCGCGCGGGCTGTCGCGCAGCCGCGATCCGAAGAGCGTCATTGCGCAGGCTCGCAAGCTGGCGGCGGCGGGCTACAAGGAAATCGTGCTGACCGGCATCCATACGGGCGGCTACGGCGACGATCTCGAGAACTACGATCTCGCCGACCTGCTCGTCGATCTCGACAAGGTCGAGGGACTTGAGCGGATCCGCATCAGTTCGATCGAGGCCAGCCAGATCAGCGAGAAGATGATCGACGTGCTCAACCGCTCGCGCAAAATGTGCCGCCATCTCCACATTCCGCTGCAGGCGGGCGACGACACGGTGCTGAAGCGGATGCGGCGCAAATATACGACCGAAGCGTACGCGCGCAAGATCGAGGAACTGCACAAGGCGATGCCGGGCGTCGCGATCACGACGGACGTCATCGCCGGCTTCCCGGGCGAGACGGACGAGATGTTCGAGAACGGCTACCGGTTCATGGAGCAGATGCGGTTCGCCGAAATGCACGTGTTCCCGTACTCGAAACGGACGGGCACGCCGGCCGCGCGGATGGAAGACCAGGTGGACGAGGAGACGAAGCACGAGCGGGTTCACCGGCTGATCGAACTGTCCGAGCGGATGCAGCTCGCCTATGCGCAGCCGTTCGTCGGCCGCGTGCTGGAGGTTATTCCCGAACGGGAGACGAAGGGCGGGTCCGGCGAAAGCTGGCTCACCGGCTACAGCGACAACTATCTGCAGATTACGTTCCGCGGCGACCCGTCGCTGATCCGGTCCGTGGTGCCCGTTCGCTTGACGGAAGCGGGCGTCAATGAATGCCGCGGGGAACGGGTTCAGGCTGACGCAACGGCAGCCGTCTGACGCGGTCCGGCGCCGGGGCGAGAGCGAACGAACGGGGATTGCCCGTGTCCGCCAGTGGCGGCCGGGGAATCCCCGCCGCATGTTCAAGGCCATCAACGAATGGACGGAGGAAGCTTGGGATGAACGAAATCTCTGCAGGCGGCGTCGTCTATCGGCGCGTGGACGGACGGATCGAGATCCAGCTCATCCGCGACCGCTTCGGCAAGATTACGCTGCCGAAGGGGAAGATGGAGCCGGGCGAGACAGCCGAGCAGACCGCGCTGCGCGAGATCGAGGAAGAGACGGGCATCCGCGGCCGGATCGAAGCGCCGATCGACCGGATCTCCTACCGTTATGTGAACCAGGAGAACGAAACGGTGGACAAGGAGGTCCATTATTACCTGGTGGAAGCGGTCGGCGGCCGGCTCAAGGCGCAGGAGGAAGAGATCAGCGGCGTCAGCTGGCATTCGCCCGAAGAGGCGTGGCGGCTGCAGCGGGATTTGGGCTACGACAACAACGACCGGGTGCTGTCCGGCGCGTTCCGTCTGCTCGGAATCGGGGTGGACGGCGTTGGTTAAGTATTGGAAACCGGGAGATACACTTGAAAAATTTATCGACCACACGCTGCTCAAGCCGGATGCGACCGAAGCGGACATTGCGCGGTTGTGCGAAGAAGCGCTCACCTACGGCTTTCACAGCGTCTGCGTGAACGGCGTCTGGGTCGATTACTGCCGGGAACGGCTGGCGGGCTCGCCCGTCAACATCAGCGCCGTCGTCGGCTTTCCGCTCGGCGCGAGCGATCCGCGGGTGAAGGCGCATGAAGCGGCGGCGGCCGTCGAAGACGGCGCGTCCGAGATCGACATGGTATTGTCGGTCGGCCATGTGCTGCAGGGCCGGTTCGGCTTCGTCGCCACAGACATCGCGGGCGTCGTGCGGGCGGTGGACGGGCAGGCGATCGTGAAAGTGATCCTCGAGACCGGTCTGCTGGACGATACGCAGATTGCGGAAGCGTGCCGCGTCGCCGAGGCGGCGGGCGCCCATTACGTCAAGACGTCGACCGGCTTCGGCCCCGGCGGCGCCACGGAAGCCCATGTCCGGCTCATGCGGGCGAGCGTCTCGCCGACGATCGGCGTCAAGGCGTCGGGCGGCATCCGCGACGGCCGGACGGCCCGGCGGATGCTGGCGGCCGGCGCGAACCGGCTCGGGACGAGCGCCGGCGTCGCGATCCTGTCCGGCCGGCCGGCGGATGCTACGCCGCCAGCCGGTCATCGGTCCGGGGACGAGCCGGACGGTGCCAGATCGGCAGATAGCAGAGCGGAAGGGCAAGAAGCGAACAGACAATATTGAAAATCGTCTGCGCATGCGCGATCCGGGCGGCGGGCGATGCGGAAATCCAGCCGGACGCGAGCGCGAGGACATCGACGATCGGCGCGAACAGCAGGCAGCCGCCGACGTTGAGCGCGAGATGCGACCATGCCACGAAACGTCCGCCCGGCGATCCGCCGGTCGCGGCCAGCAGGGCGGTGAAGCAGGTGCCGACGTTCGCGCCGAGAACGGCGGCGATTCCGATCTCCACCGGCATCGCGCCGAACGCGGCGAGTCCCATCATCATGCCGATGACCGCCGCGCTGCTGTGGACGGCGGCGGTAAGCGCCGCGCCGGCCGCGATGCCCCACAGCACGCTCTCGTCCGCCCGGTCGAGAAATAAGGCGAACATCCGCGTCTGCTCGACCGCCGGCGCAATGGACTGCATGACCGTCATGCCGAGCAGGAGCAGGCCGAATCCGAACAGGGCGAGCGAGCCGAAGCGCAGCGAGACGAACCAGCCCGGTTCGGGCGCCGCCGGGTCATGCCACGGGCTCGCTTCCCGCAGCAGGACGGAGGCGAGCCAGCCGAGCAGGGAGATCGCCATGAGCGGGATCGCCCACTGATTCAGGTTCAGACCGATCAGTTCGGTCGTCAGGCAGGTGCCGATATTCGTACCGAGCACGATGCCGAGCGTCCGCGGGAACGTCATCAGTCCCGCGTTGACGAAGCCGATCGTCATGACCGTAACCGCCGTGCTGCTCTGCAGCGCCGCGGTTACGGCCGTGCCGGTCAGCAGGCCGTGCAGCGGGGTCGCGGTCGCCTTCTCGAGCAAGGCCGTCAGTTTTCCGCCGCCCCAGCGGTGGAGCGCCAGCTCCATCAATTTCATGCCGGCCATGAAGACGGCAAAGCCGAGCAGCATCGGCAGCGCGATATCGGTCATGCGGACGGCCTCCTTTCCGCGCGTGCTGGTCATCTCAATGTATGCCGGAATCCGGACGGGCATGACAGGCCGTCGCGCCGGCGGCCGACAAGGAAAGCTCAAGACAGATTCAGCAGGGGGGCGCGCAAATGGGCGCTGAAGTCATACTGAACGCCAGCCGCCGCAAGCGGCTGGAAGCGGGGCATCCGTGGATCTTCGCGAACGAGATCGAACGAATGGAGGGCGAAGCCGAACCGGGCGATCTCGTCGCCGTGCGCGACCATCGCGGCCGGCTGCTCGCGACGGGTTACTGGAATCCGCATTCGCAGATCGCGGTGCGCGCCGTCGCGTTCGGCCCGTTGGAGCGGATGGACCGCGCATTCTTCGTCAAGCGGTTTGAAGCGTGCCGGCGTCATCGCGAACGGTTCGTGGAGCATCCGCGGGACTGCCGGCTCGTTTACGGCGAAGCCGATTTTCTGCCCGGGCTCATCGTCGACCGGTTCGGCGGCGTGCTCGTCGTGCAGATTTTGACGCTCGGCATGGACGTCAGGCGGCTGGAGATCGTGGAAGCGCTCAAGGAAGTTTTCCAGCCCGACGGCATTTACGAACGGTCCGACGTACCCGTCCGCAAGCTGGAAGGGCTGGAGGAGCGAACCGGCCTCTTGTACGGCGAATGCCCCGAGACCGTCGTCATCGTCGAGAACGGCATCGAACTCGAAGTGGACATCGTAAACGGGCAGAAGACCGGCCATTTCTACGACCAGCGCGAGAACCGGGCTGCGATCGCCCCGCTCATGACCGGCTGGGGAGCGCGCAGCGGCATTCGGTACGAGGAGCGGGATGCGCTTGACGTGCCGGACGATTATTTCGCCCTGCGCGGCATCGGAAGGCCGGATGACGGCGGACGGATGCGCGTTCCGGTGAACGCGAACGGACGCGTCGTGACCTATCCCCACTGGGACGGCGCAACTGTGCTTGAATGTTTCGCCCACACCGGCAGTTTCACGCTGCACGCCTGCCGCTACGGCGCGAAGAAGGTCACCTGCCTTGACGTGTCGGAGCACGCGATCGAGACGGCGCGCCGCAACGTCCAGCGGAACGGCTTCGAAGACCGCGTCGAATTCGTTGTCGCCGACGCGTTCGACTACCTGCGCGGCCAGGCGAAGGCGCTGGAGGAACGGGTGCGGCGGGCGCTCGCCGCGAAGGAAGGGAAGAAGATCGACACCTCCGTGCCGATCGGCGGCGAAGGGCGGACCTGGGACGTCGTCATCCTCGATCCGCCCGCGTTCGCGAAGACGCGCAGCGCCGCGGAGAACGCCGTGCGCGGCTACAAGGACATCAACCTGCACGCGATGAAGCTCGTGAACGAGGGCGGCTACCTCGTCACCGCGAGCTGCTCGTACCACGTCTCGCCGGAGATGTTCCTGGGCGCGATCGCCGATGCCGCGAAAGATGCGGGCAAGCTGCTCCGCCTGATCGAATGGCGGACGCAGGCGAAGGACCATCCGCAGATCCTCGGCGTACAGGAAGGGCAGTATCTGAAATTCGCGATTTTCGAAGTGCGCAGCCGCGCATCGATCTGACCGGCCAAGGCTGTTTCCGGGAACCCTGGTTTCCGGGAGCAGTCTTTTTTTCTTGCTTGACATTTCCATGCCGATTGCTTAAATGGGTGTAAGCCGATTGTGAACGATAAGTCTAAAGGGAGGCATGATGCATGAAAAAAGCGCTGATCCACATCGATTACACGAACGATTTCGTCGCGGCGGACGGCGCCCTGACCTGCGGCGAACCGGCCCGGGCGATCGAAGGCAGAATCGCGGAGCTGACGAACCAATTCATCGCCGCCGGGGATCTGGTCGTGTTCGCGATCGACATCCACCACAAGGACGATCCGTACCATCCCGAGACGAAACTGTTCCCGCCGCACAATCTGGCGGGCACGAAAGGCCGGGAACTGTACGGGACCTTGCAAGCCATCTATGAAGCGAACAAGGACAAGCCGAACGTGATCTGGATGGACAAAACGCGGTACAGCGCTTTTGCGGGAACAGATCTCGACATCGTGTTGCGCGCGAGGGGGATCGAAGAGCTGCATCTGGTCGGCGTCTGCACGGACATCTGCGTGCTGCATACGGCGGTGGACGCCTACAACAAAGGGTTCAAAATCGTCGTGCATCAGGGCGCCGTGGCAAGCTTTGATCCGGAAGGCCACGAATGGGCGCTGCGCCACTTCCGGAACACCCTCGGCGCTACCGTCTTGTAAGGGAGAATGAACCATGAACCAGGTCTATCGGGACGACAGCGTGGCGCTTCATACCGACCGCTACCAATTGAACATGGGCGAAGTTTACTGGGCGGACAATGTACACAACCGCAGGGCGGTGTTCGAAGTTTTCTTCCGGAAGATGCCGTTTGGCAACGGGTACGCGATTTTCGCCGGACTGGAGCGGGTGGTGCGGTATCTGCAGCAGTTCCGCTTCTCGGACACCGACCTTGCCTATTTGGAGGAAGAAGGGTACAACGAGGACTACCTGGATTTCCTGAGAACCTTGCGGTTTACGGGCACGATCCGCTCCATGCGGGAAGGGGAGCTCGCATTTGCGGGCGAACCGCTGATGCGCATTGAAGCTCCCCTTATCCAATGCCAGCTGATCGAGACCGCGATTCTGAACATCGTCAACTACCAGACGCTGATCGCGACGAAAGCTTCCCGCATCAAGCACATGATCGGCAGCGACACGGCATTGGAATTCGGCACCAGAAGGGCGCAGGAAATGGACGCCGCGGTGTGGGGAGCGCGGGCGGCGGTCATCGGCGGTTTTGACGGCACCGCCAATGTCCGGGCCGGCAAAATGTTCGGCATCCCGATCGCCGGCACGCATGCCCACGCGATGGTGCAGGCCTATCGGGACGAATACGAGGCATTTCGGAAATACGCCGGCACCCACAAGAATTGCGTCTTCCTGGTCGACACCTACGATACACTCCGCTCCGGCGTGCCGAACGCGATCCGGGTGGCCCGGGAATTCGGCGATCGCATCAACTTCGTCGGCATCCGGCTGGACAGCGGCGACCTGGCCTATCTGTCGAAGAAGGCACGGGAAATGCTGGACGAAGCGGGATTCCCGAATGCGAAGATCATCGCCTCGAACGATCTGGACGAACATACGATTCTGAACCTGAAAGCCCAAGGCGCCAAAATCGATGTCTGGGGAATCGGGACGCGGCTAATCACGGCCTGGGACCAACCCGCGCTGGGCGCCGTCTACAAGATGGTGGCGATCGAGGACGAGAACGGGCGGATGGCCGATACGATCAAAATCAGCTCGAACCCCGAAAAAATCACGACGCCCGGGCTGAAAAAAGTGTATCGCATCATCAACCGGCGAAGCGGCAAGGCCGAAGGCGACTACATCGCGCTGGAGCACGAAAAACCGCAGGACGAAGAACGGCTGAAAATGTTCCATCCCGTCCATACGCACATCATGAAGTTCGTGACGAATTTCGAGGCGCGGGAGCTGCACCATACCATTTTCGAAGACGGGAAGCTGGTCTACGAGCTGCCGCCGCTCGATGAAATCCGACGGTTTGCGGCGGACAATCTGGAGCTGCTCTGGGACGAGTACAAGCGGACGCTGAATCCGGCGGAATACCCCGTGGATCTGAGCCAGGCATGCTGGGACAACAAAATGGCGATCATCCGCAAAGTCAGGGAGGACATTGAACAGAAAAGGGGCTGAATTAAAGACAATCTTTGCCGGATCGGGGGGATTGTCCGTTTTTCCGGGTATCGAAACGGCGCGCGCTCGACTATAATCGGCTTGTTGGAAAAAATGGCAGGCGCAAAGGAGTCGACATGAATACCCGGTTATTGTTCAACGACGGCTGGACGTTCGCGAAGACCGGCCTGGATCGGGAAGGCTGGCAGGGGCTTGCCTTTGAGCCGGTCGACCTGCCCCACGACTGGCTGATCTGGGACACGCGGAACCTGTACGAGAACGGCATCGGCTGGTACCGCAAGACGTTCCGATGGAGGAAGGACGGCCGGCGGGCGCTGATTTGTTTTGACGGCGTCTATATGGACAGCACCGTCTACGTGAACGGCGCGGCGGTCGGCGAATGGAAGTACGGCTACTCCTCGTTCGAGCACGAGATCACCGATGCGCTTGAGGACGGCGAGAACGAGATTGTCGTGAAAGTCGTCCATCAGAGTCCGAACAGCCGCTGGTATTCGGGCGCCGGCATTTACCGCAATGTCTGGTTGAAAACGCGGGGGCCGAACTGGATCGAAACGGACGGCGTGTATGTGTCGGTGCGGCGGCAGGAGGACGGACGGTGGCTGGTCGGGATCGACACGGAGGTTGTGCTGGCTGACGCAGCGGTGCTGACGCATGCGATCATGCATCGCGGACGGGTGGTTACGGAGACGTCCGGGCGCGCGGAGGCGGGCCGTTCCGTGGCGTCGCATGAGCTCATCGTCGAAGATCCGAAGCTGTGGCACCCGGACGAGCCGAATTTGTACACGCTCGTCACGGAACTGCGGCCGGCGGACGCGGCGATTGATGCCGAACCGTATGAGCGGGTGGTCCAGCGGATCGGTTTCCGCCATGTCGTGATGGACCCGGATCGGGGGCTGATCGTGAACGGCGGGAAAATGAAGCTGAACGGCGTCTGCGAACACCACGATCTCGGGGCGCTCGGCGCGGCGTTCAACCCCGTCGCGCTGCGGCGCAGGCTCGGGCTGCTCAAGGAAATGGGCGTGAACGCGATCCGCACCGCGCACAACATGCCGGCGCCGGAACTGATGGACATGGCGGACGAGATGGGATTCTTCGTCGTCTCGGAGGCGTTCGACATGTGGGAGCGGCCGAAGACGCCGTACGACTACGCGCGGTTTTTCCCGGAATGGGCGGCAAAGGATGTGCGGAGCTGGGTGCGGCGCGACCGGAACCATCCGAGCCTGCTCATGTGGAGCATCGGCAACGAGATCTACGACACCCATGCCGACGAGAAGCGCGGACAGGAGCTGACCCGGCTGCTGACCGGCTATGTGCGCGAGCACGATCCGAAGGGGAACGCGCCGGTGACGATCGGCTCGAACTACATGCCGTGGCCGAACGCGCAGAAGTGCGCCGACCTCATCGAGGCCGTCGGGTACAACTACGGGGAAAAATATTACCATCAGCACCATCAGGAGCATCCGGACTGGGTCATCTACGGCAGCGAGACGGCGTCGGTCGTGTCGAGCCGGGGCATCTACCATTTTCCGTTCGAGGCGTCGATTCTCGCGGACGATGACGAGCAATGCTCCGCCCTCGGCAACAGCTCGACGAGCTGGGGCGCGAAATCGCCGGAAGCGTGCATCATCGCGGAGCGCGACGCGCCGTTCTCGCTCGGCCAGTTTCTGTGGACCGGCTTCGACTACATCGGCGAGCCGACGCCGTATCATACGAAGAATTCGTATTTCGGCCAGCTCGATACGGCGACGTTCCCGAAGGACTCCTACTATATCTATCAGGCCGCGTGGACGGATCGATGGAAGCGCCCGATCGTCCACCTGTTTCCGTACTGGGATTTCAGTCCGGGGCAGATGATCGATGTGCGGGCCGCGACGAACGCGCCGCGCGTGGAGCTCCGGCTGAACGGCCGGCCGCTCGGCGTACGGGAGCTCGACCACGAGCGCGGCGCGCAGCTCGTCGGGTGGTGGAAGGTGCCGTACGAGCCCGGCGTGCTGGAGGCGATCGCGTATGACGAAGACGGCCGGGTGATCGCAACCGATGTGCGGCGCTCGTTCGGCGACGCGAAGCGGATCCGGCTGCGGGCGGACAAGCCGATGCTGGCGGCGGACGGGACGGACCTCACGTTCGTCGAGATCGGAATGGAGGACGGGGACGGCTACCCCGTCGAAAATGCCGTGAACCGCGTACGGGTGGACGTTTCCGGCGCGGGCCGGCTCGTCGGCCTGGACAACGGCGACAGCACGGATTACGACCCGTACAAGGGTGTGAGCCGCCGGCTGTTCAGCGGCAAGCTGATGGCGATCATCGCGGCGGGCACGGAGCCTGGACCGGTCCGGGTCGAAGTGTCGTCCCCCGGGCTGGAGACGGCGGTGTTGGAACTTGAAGCCATCGCACCTGCTGGCGGCGCGCCGAAGGGCGTCTCCGCGCGTATGGCGAACCGGCCGCTGCCGGTCGTGACGGGACGCGAAGACGAGGTGCCGGTGCGCAAGATCGAGCTGGTCAGCGCGGCGGGGCAGCGTTTCGATCCGACCCTGCGGGAGATCGTCGTGGAAGCGAGGCTGCACCCGGAGAATGCGTCGTACCGCGATGTCGAATGGCGCGTCGTGAACGACGCCGGCATCGACTCGAATCTCGCGAAGGTCGAGGCGGACGGGCTGGTCGCGAAGGTGACGGCGCTCGGCGACGGGAACTTTCGTCTGCGCTGCATGAGCCGGAACGGCACGGACAAGATCCGGCTGATCGCGAGCCTCGAGTTCAAGGTCGAAGGCCTGGGTCCGGCGTACAAGGACCCGTACGGCTTCATCGCGGGCGGGCTGTACGATGAGGCGGCGGGCGAGGCCGGCAACGGCAACGAGCGCGGCGTCGCGACGGCGCGGGACGGCGAAACGGTTGTCTGCTGGCGCGGCATCGATTTCGGGCCTGTCGGGTCGGACACGATCACGATTCCGATCTTCGCGCTGACGAGCGAGCCGTATTCGCTGCAGATCTGGGAAGGGATGCCCGGCGAGGAAGGGGCCGAACGGCTGGCGGACGTCATTTACCAGAAGCCGTCGCGCTGGAATGTCTATCAGGAAGAGACGTACAAGCTGTCGAAGGTGCTGAAGGGCGTCACGTCGATCAGTTTTGTCACCCGCGCGAAAATGCACATCAAAGGCTTCTCGTTCGCGCGGAGAAACCGGGCGTTCGAGCGGAACGACGCGGCTTCCTGCGATCATATCTACGGCGACACGTTTACGGTGGCCGGCGGCAGGGTCGAGGAGATCGGCAACAACGTCTCGCTGGTGTTCGGCGGGATGGATTTCGGCGGGGCCGGCGCGTCGAGGATCGTCATCTGCGGACGTTCGCCGATCGACCGGAACACGATCCATATCCGCTTCGCCGGTCCGGACGGCGAGCAGGCCCGGGCGATCGAGTTCACGGCGTCGAACGGGTATGAAGAGCGCGTATTTGAGCTGGAGCCGGTGGCGGGCGTCCGGGATGTGACGTTCGTGTTCCTGCCGGGGAGCCGGTTCGATTTCGGATGGTTCCGGTTTGAGCGGTAAATCGGATGGTTGCGATTCGGGAGATCGGGATTTCTGCGGTCCGCCGCATGTCCGGGATTTCGGTCCGGGGCGTGCGGCGTTTTTTTTATGCGCGCGGGCGGCGAACCGTCATCGGCCAAGCAGCAAAGGATCGTCCGTCAGGATGCCGTCGACGCCGTACCGCAGCAGCCGGCGGGCTTGCCGCTCGCCGTGGATGTTCCAGACCATGACGGACAGGCCGCAGGATTGAATTCTGCGGATGACCGGCTTGCGCGCCGACGCGCCGGGCAGATGGACGGCATCGGCGAATTTCCGGTATTCGGCCAGGTCGCGCGACGTGACGCGCCGGCGCGGGCGGACCAGCACGGCGATCGGCATGTTCGGCAGCAGCTCGCGCACCCGGCGCAGGGAGCCGGTGTCGAACGACTGAATGATGATCCGTCCGCGCTCCGGCCGGTCCAGTCCGCGCTCGGTCAACAGCCGCGCCAAGGCCTGCTCGATGCCGGGATAGGCGGACGGCTGCTTCAGTTCGAGGATCAGGCCGATGCCGCCGCCGAAGCGGTCCAGCACTTCTTCCAGGGACGGAATCCGCTCGCCCCTGAAGGCCGGGGAGAACCACCCGCCGGCATCCAGGCGGCGGATTTCGCCGAAGGTCAGCTCACCCGCCCGCCCCTTGCCGTCCGTTGTCCGGTCGACGGTTTCATCGTGCAGCGCGATGAGCCGGCCGTCCCGCGTCGCCCGCACATCCAGCTCGATGAAGTTCGCGCCCATGGTCTCGGCGAGGCGGAAGGCGGCCATCGTGTTCTCGGGCGCATATTTCGAAGCGCCGCGATGGGCGGCGATCAGCGGCCCGGCCGCCGGCGTCCGGGCATCCGGGAGACGCGCGTGCACGGACCATGCCGCGGCGTTTCGGCCGGCGCTGAACGCATCGGGGTCGGCGGTGCCGGCCGCAGCCGGCGTGAAGACCAGGGCCGCGGCGGCAACGGTCAGCAGCAGGATGCGATGGGACAATGTGCGGCGCAACATCCGCCCTCCTTCCGCAACATTTTCCTCCATTAGGGTGGCTCATTCCCGCGCGGGCATGCACGGAAAACACGAACGTACGTTTGTTTTCTTCGTGATTTTCCCCGGCCGTTATGCTAGAATAAGAGAATCATGGACAGGGGGAATCGCCGTGAAGCTGCGATTCGTGCTCGGACGCGCGGGAACGGGCAAGACGCGCCATTGTCTGGACGAAGTGCGCGCCAGACTGGCGGAAGCGCCCGACGGACCGCCGCTCATCCTGCTCGTGCCCGAGCAGGCGACGTTCACAACCGAATATGCGCTTCTCGGAACGCCCGGCGTGCCCGGCACGATGCGGGCGCAGGCGCTCAGCTTCCGCCGCCTGGCGTTCCGCGTCATGCAGGAGACGGGAGGAACGGCGCTCGTCCCGATCGGCGAGAACGGGAAGAACATGCTGCTGTTCAAATTGCTCCATCGCCACGCCGACCGTTTGCGCCTGTTCGCTGGCAGCGCGGGGCAGCGCGGTTTTGTCGACAAGCTGAACGAACTGCTGACCGAGATGAAGCGGTACGGCGTGACGCCGGAAAGCCTTGAAACGCTGGCGGCGGACGCCGCGCTGGCATCTCCGGACGGGCTGCTCGAGAGGAAATTGCACGACATCCGGCTGCTCTACGCCGAACTGGAGAGCGCGCTTGCCGGTCGATATCTGGACGCCGAAGACGGCCTTGCGTACCTTGCGCGGCGATTCGGCGCCAGCAGCCTCGCGGCGGCCGAAATCTGGGTCGACGGCTTCCATGGCTTTACGCCGGCCGAATACGCCGCGCTGGAGACGATGATCCGCTGCGCGCGGAGCGTGACCGTCACCCTGACCCTCGACCGGCCTTACGGACCGGGTGAACAGCCGCCCGAGCTCGATTTGTTCCGGCCGACGGCCGAGACGTACATACGGCTTCGGGAGCTTGCCGAACGATCGGACGTGCCCGTGGAGCCGCCGTTCGTGCTTCGGCCGGAACCGGCCCCCCGCTGGGCCGACAGCCCGATGCTCGCGCATCTGGAGCGCCATTACGGCAGCCGGACGCCGATGGCCGTGCCGGAAGATTGGTTTGATCCGGAGCATCCGCGCTGCGGGGTTGTAATCCGCGCCGCGGCGAACCGGCGCGCCGAAGTCGACGCTGCCGCGCGGGACATCCTGCGCCGCGTGCAGGAGGACGGGCTTCGCTGGCGCGACATCGCGGTCATGGTGCGAAATTTGGCCGATTATGCCGATCTGATCGAGCAGACGTTCTCCGATTACGGCATCCCGTTTTTCCTCGACCGGAAATCCGTCATCCCGCATCACCCGCTTGTCGAGTTCATCCGGTCCGCGCTCGAGACGGTGACCGGGGGCTGGCGGCACGACGCCGTCATCCGGTGCATCAAGACGGAGCTCTTGACGGGTCCGGATTCCGGCGTCGACCGGAGCGATCTGGACCGGCTGGAGAACTACGTGCTCGCCGCGGGCATCGACGGCCGCAGATGGCTGGATCCGGGAAGCTGGCGGCCGCTGGTGCGCGATCCGCTGGAGGACGAACCGGGCCCTGCGGAAGAAGAAGATCCGGATGCGTTCCGGCGGCTGTTGCAATGCCGGGAACGGATCGTCGCCCCGCTCGACCGGTTCGGCCGGGCGCTCGCCCGCGCCCGGGATGTCCGGGCGATGTGCGCGGCGCTGTATGATCTGCTCGATGCGGTCGGTGCGGCGGATCGGCTGGAAGCATGGAGCCTGGAGGACGCGGAGAACGGCGAATTGCTCCGGTCGCGGGCGCATCGCCAGCTGTGGGACGGCGTCATGAGCCTGCTGGATCAGCTGGTCGAGCTCGCGGGCGAAGAGCGGATGCCGGCCGATCTGTTCGCGGGCATGGTCGAGACGGGACTGGACAGCCTGCAGCTCGGCAGCGTGCCGCCGTCGGTCGACCAGGTGCTGGTCGGCAGTCTGGAAAGGTCGCGCACGGGCGGCGTGCTGGCCGGCTATCTGCTCGGCGCGAACGAAGGCGTGCTGCCGATGCGGTCCCGCGAAGACGGCGTGCTGACCGAGCGGGAGCGGGAGCGGCTCGAGGACGGCGGCATCCGGATGGCGCCCGGCGCCCGCCGCAGGCTGCTGGACGAGCGGTTTCTGATCTACGGCGTGCTGACCATGCCTTCACGCACGCTGTGGATCAGCTGCGCCATGGCGGACGAGGAAGGAAAGGCGCTGTATCCTTCGGAATTGATCCGCCAGGTCCGGACGCTGTTCCCGAAGCTTCCGGTACTGACCGAAACGGGCGAGCCGGACGCGGACGGCGGCGCGGAGGAGCATCTGCGCCATATCCGCCGGCCCGACCGCGCGCTGTCGCTGCTGGTCGGCCAGCTCCGCCGCTTCAAGGAGAGCGGCCGGCTGCCGGATCTGTGGCGCGACATTTACAACTGGTTTGCCGAACGGCCGGAATGGCGGGATCGGCTGGCGGCGGTCGTCTCGTCGCTCCGCTATCGGAACGAAGCGCCTCCCCTTCTTCCCGTGACGGCGCTCCGCCTGTACGGCGACCGGCTGCTGGCGAGCGTATCGCGCATGGAGCGGTTCACGGCATGCCCGTTCCAGCATTTCGCCGCCTACGGATTGAAGCTGGAGGAACGGCGGCTGTACCGGCTGGAGGCGCCGGATGTGGGGCAGCTGTTCCACGCGGCGCTTTCCCGGCTGGCGGATACATACGGCGGGCGGTTGGGCGAGGCGACCCGGGAAGAAATTGCGAAGACAGTTTCCGACATCGTGGACAGCCTGGTACCCCGCCTGCAATCCCGCATTCTCATGAGCAGCAGCCGCTACGGCTTCATCGCGCGCAGGCTCAAGCAGACGATCACCCGGACGGCGGCGGCGCTCGCCGAGCATGCGCGGCGCGGCCTGTTCGCGCCGGTCGGGCTGGAGATCGCCTTCGGCCCCGGCGGCAAGCTGCCGCCGCTCGTGCTGCCGGCCGGATCCGGCCGGTCCGTCGAGGTCATCGGCCGGATCGACCGCGTCGATGCGGCCGAGACGGAGGACGGACTGCTGCTGCGCATCATCGACTACAAATCGTCGGCGCAGGCCTTGCGCCTGGAAGACGTCGTCTTCGGCCTTACGCTGCAGCTGCTGACCTACATGGACGCGCTGCTCACCCATGCCCCGGCATGGCTCGGCAAGCCGGCCGATCCGGCGGGCGTGCTCTATTTCCACGTGCACGATCCGCTGATCTCCGCGTACGCTCCGCTGCCGGGCGAAGAGGTGCGCCGGCAGACGCTGCGGCGCTACAAGACGCGGGGATTGCTGTCGGCGGATGAGCGGATCATCCGGATGATGGACCGGGAGCTGGAGACGGGACGCTCGGATCTGGTGCCGGCCGGGCTCAAGAAAGACGGCGGATTCTACAGCGACTCGGCCGTTGTGACGCGGGAGGAATGGAACGTGCTGCGCGGCGCCGTCCGCCGGACGATCGAACGGATCGGCAGCCGCATACTGGACGGCGAAGTCGCGATTGCGCCATACCGGCAGGGGAACCGGACGCCGTGCGCGTTCTGTCCGTACAAGCCGGTGTGCCATTTCGACCCGCTGATCGAAGGCAACGGGTACAAGCGCATCGCCCGGATTCCGAAGGAACGGATATGGGACTTGCTGCGCGAGGGAACGGATGCCGAGAAAGCGCCGGTCGGTCCGTCCGTGTCGGACGGAGCCGCCGCGGGCGGCGGTTTGGCCGGAGGCGGCGGGAACGGCGTTGTGGAAAGCGGAGGTGAAGGATGATGGCCGGGGGCGGCATGACGGCAACACCGGCCGGACCGTCCTGGACGGAAGACCAGCTGCAGGCGATCGAGGTATCCGGGCGGAACGTGCTGGTCGCGGCGGCGGCCGGATCGGGCAAAACGGCGGTGCTCGTCGAGCGCATCATCCGCAAAATTTCTTCCGACACCGATGTCGACCGGCTGCTGGTCGCGACGTTCACGAACGCGGCGGCAGCGGAGATGAAGGAGCGGATCCGGATCGCGCTCGAGCAGGCGCTGGAGCGGAATCCCGGGTCCGACCATCTGCGCCGCCAGCTCGCCTTAATGGGCAGAGCTTCGATCACGACGCTCCACTCGTTCTGTCTGGACGTCATCCGCCGGTACTATCCGCTGATCGGACTGGATCCCGGCTTCCGGGTCGCGAACGAGACCGAGGCTGAATTGCTGCAGGCCGAGACGCTCCAGGATCTGTTCGAGGACCGGTATGCCGGAGATGAGGACGGGCTGTTCGCGCGGCTGGCCGAGACGTTCGGCGGCGACCGGAGCGACGAGCCGTTGGCGCGCCTTGTGCTTGATCTGTACCATTTCGCGCTCAGCCACCCGTGGCCGGAAGCGTGGCTGCGCGCCTCCGCTGCCGCGTTCCGCGCCGCAAGCCCGGACAATCTGGCGGACAGCGCATGGGGACGCGATATCGGGCGCGCCGTGCTGCTCGAACTGGAAGCGGCGGAGTCGCTGCTCGATCAGGCGCTTGCCGGCGCCCTTCGGCCGGACGGTCCCGGAGCTTACGCCGATACGCTGCGGGACGATCTGAACGCGGTGCGCGCGCTGCTCGATACGGTGCGGGACAAGCCGATGTCCGAATGGTTCGGCGCTTTCCGCGCCGCGCAGTTCGGGCAGCTCAAGCGGCAGCGCGGCGATGATGTGAACAAGGAGCTGCAGGAGCGGGTCAAGGCGCTGCGCGACGACGCGAAGAAGATTGTCGGCGGCCTTGCGGACGAGCTGTTCAGCCGGACGCCGGCGGAATACGCCGCCGAGCTGAACGACGCGGCTCCGCTCATGGAGGCGCTGGCCGAACTCGTCATCGAATTCGGACGGCGCTACGAAGCGGCGAAGCGGGCGAAGGGACTGGTCGATTTCGGCGATCTCGAGCACTACTGCCTGCGCATTTTGCGCGATCCCGCCTCGACGCCCGAGCGGACGATCCCGTCCGCCGCCGCGCTCGACTACCGGGAGCAGTTCGAAGAGATTCTGCTCGACGAATACCAGGACACGAACCAGGTTCAGGAAGCGATCATCGATCTGATCGCCCGTCCGGGCGCCGGCAACCGGTTCATGGTCGGCGATGTGAAGCAGAGCATCTATCGGTTCCGGCTGGCCGAGCCGGGGCTGTTCCTGGACAAATACCGGCGGTACGCGGCGGGAGAAGCAGCGGGCGAGGCGCCCGGCCTGCGCATCGATCTTGCGCGCAACTTCCGCAGCCGGAAGGAAGTCGTGGACGGCGTCAACGACGTGTTCCGCCGCATCATGCGCGAGCGCGCGGCGGAAATGGATTACGACGAACGCGCCGAGCTGAAATACGGCGCGTCGTACCCGGACGCCGACCCGGGACTTGACGGAGAAGACAGGTTCACCGTCGAATGCGTGCTGCTCGACCGCGGCGCCGCTTCCGACGGAGCGGAGGACGAAGGCGCGGAGGGCGAAACGGTCGGTGAGACGGCGGAGGATGCGGAAGCGCGCGCCGCCGCTGAAGAAGCGGCCGAACTGGAGACGGCCCAGCTCGAAGCGCGCTGGATCGCCGCGCGCATCCGCGCGATGATCGCCGGCGAAGACGGGCGCCCGCCGCTCCGCGTCTACGATGCGAAGCGGCGCGCCCATCGCCGGGCGGCGTGGCGCGATTTCGTGATTCTGCTGCGCGCGCCGGGAACGTGGGCGCAGGCGATGGCGGACGAGCTGGCCGCGGCGGGCATTCCGGCGTATGCCGAGCAGAAGGGCGGCTACTTCGAGCAGACGGAAGTGGAGACGGTGCTTTCGCTGCTCCGGGTCATCGACAACCCGTACCAGGACATTCCGCTGGCCGGCGTGCTGCGCTCGCCGATCGGCGGCCTGAATGCCGAGGAACTGGCCGCCGTGCGCATCATCGCGCGCCGGGGGCCGTTCTTCGACGCGGTGCGGAGCGCCGCGGCCGATCCCGAGGCTCCCGAAGCCGTACGCCGCAAGCTGAACGCGTTCCTCGCGCGGCTGGAGCGCTGGCGCGGCGAGGCTCGGCAAGGGTCGCTGACCGAGCTGATCCGGCGGATCTACCGCGAGACCGGGTATTACGATCTGGCCGGCGGATTGCCCGGCGGCGTGCAGCGGCAGGCGAACCTGCAGGCGCTGCTCGACCGCGCGCGGCAGTATGAAGCGACCTCGTTCCGCGGCCTGTTCCGCTTCCTGCGCTTCATCGACCGGCTGCGCGACCAGGGCGGGGATCTCGGGACGGCCAAGACGCTCGGCGAGCAGGACGACGTCGTGCGCATCATGTCCATTCACGCGAGCAAAGGGCTGGAGTTTCCCGTCGTCTTCGTCGCGGGACTCGGCAAAAGGTTCAACTTCACCGATCTGAACGGCTCTTTCCTGATGCACAAGGAGCTCGGATTCGGCCCGCGGATGGTCGACCCGGACCTGCGCGTCAGCTTTCCGTCGCTGCCGCAGCTCGCCATCCGCCGTCGGCTGAAGGCCGAGATGCTGGCGGAAGAAATGCGGGTGCTCTACGTCGCCATGACCCGTCCGAAGGAAAAAATGATCCTTCTCGGCACGGCGAAGGACGCGGCGGCGGAACTTGAGCGGTGGCGGGGAGCGGTTCGTCAGGACGGCAGCATGCCGGATCACGCGCTGACGTCGGCGCGCTGCTATCTCGACTGGCTGATGCCGCCGATCGTCCGGCAGGCCGAGCCGGAAGCGGAGCCGGCGGCCGCGGGCGGGCCGGCCGCGCTCGGATGGCGGTTCGGCGTGACGCCTGCGGAACTCCTGGTCGCGGAGGCCGCTGCCGCCGCCGAGGCGGCCGATGCGACGGAGGATGAGCGCGGAGAATTGCTGCGTCTGATGTCGGCGGGCGAGAGACTGCCGTCGCCGGGCGCGCACGCGGAAGAAGTGGAGCGCCGCCTGTCCTGGCGGTATCCGCATGAGGCCGCGGCCGGCATCGCCGCGAAAACATCCGTCACCGAGATGAAGCGGATGCTGGCGGCGGCCGAAGCGGACGAAGGGGCGGAGCAGGCGTCCGCCCTGCCGCGGCCGGCATCGGGCGGCGGAGAGCCGCCCGCATTCCGGCTGCGGCGGCCGCGCTTTCTGGAAGAGCGGTCGCTGACGCCGGCGGAGCGCGGCACGGCCGCCCACCTGATCATGCAGCACATGCCGGCCGCCGGTCCGCACGGCGAGGAACACGTGCGCGACATCGTCCGGTCGATGGTGGAGCGGCAGATGCTGACGCCGGCGCAGGCCGAAGCGGTAGATTGCGCGGTGATCGCCGCGTTTTTCGCAGGGGAGCTCGGACGGCGGCTTGCCGCCGCCCGGCGCGTGATGCGGGAAGTGCCGTTCAGCCGCACCGTGCCGGCCGGCCGCATCCGGCCGGATCTCGCGGGCAATCCGGCGGCGGAAGAGCCCGTGCTCATCCAGGGCGTCATCGACTGTCTGTTCGAAGACGAAGAGGGTCGTCTCGTCCTGGTCGATTACAAAACGGACCGGATCTGGGACGGCAATGTCGAAGCCGCCGCGGAGCGCCACCGGTTCCAGCTTGAACTGTACGCCGAATCGATCGGCATCATCCTCGGCCGGAACGTCGACGAGGCGCATGTCTTTTTCTTCGACGCCGCACAAGCGGTGCGGATTGTCTAGGATGCGGAATGTCCACGAAGGGAGGAAGCGGCATGCGCGTGCTGCATACGGGCGACTGGCATTTCGGACGATCGCTGGAAGGCAGGAGCCGCCTGCCGGAACAGGAGGCGTTCGTCGACGAATTGGTCGCGATCGCGGAGGAGGAAGCGGTCGATCTCGTGCTCGTCGCCGGCGATGTCTACGACTCGGTCAATCCTCCGGCCGCCGCGGAACAGCTTTATTTCGAGGCGCTGACGCGGCTCTCGGACGGCGGGCGCCGGGCCGTGGCGGTCATTGCGGGCAACCACGACCATCCCGAACGGATCGCGGCCAGCGCCCCGCTCGCCGTGCGGAGCGGCATCCATCTTGCCGGGCTGCCGGCCGCCGAACCGCTGGTGATCGGCGTCCCGCGCACCGGCGAGACCGCTGTCATCGCGGCGCTGCCCTATCCGTCCGAGTCGCGGCTGAACGAGCTGCTTGCGGCGGAAGCGGACGAACAGGCGCTGCGCGGCGCCTATTCGGAGCGGGTCGGCCGGCTGATGGCGGATCAGGCTTCCGCGTTCCGGCCGGATGCGGTCAATCTGGCGATGAGCCATCTGTACGTGCTCGGGGGCGTCGAGTCCGATTCGGAGCGGCCGATCCAGGTCGGCGGCGCCTATACGGTCGATCCTTCCGCGCTGCCCGCGGAGGCGCAGTACACGGCGCTCGGCCATCTGCATCGGCCGCAGCGGGCAGCCGGCCGGGAGACGGTGCGCTACTGCGGTTCGCCGCTCGCCTACAGCTTCTCGGAAGCGGGGCAGGCGAAATCGGTCGTGCTGTTCGAGGCGGTTCCCGGCCGTCCGGTCGAGCCGCAGGAAGTGCTGCTGTCTTCGGGCCGCCCGCTCGTCCGCTGGACGGCGGCGGGCGGGCTCGCGGAAGTCTGGCGGTGGCTCGACGAAGGCCGGGATCCGCGCGCCTGGATCGATCTCGAGATCCATACGGCCGATCTGATCGCGCCCGAGGAGATCGCCCGGCTGCGCAAGGCGCATGACGGCATCGTACATATCCGGCCGGTTTTTCCGGAAGAGGCAGGCCGGGGAGGGACGGAGGCGGCGCAGCGCGACCAGCTCCCGGTGGATGAACTGTTCTGCCGGTTCTACGCGCAGAAGACCGGCGGCGCCGAGCCGGACGAAGCCTTGATCCGGCTGTTCCTCGAACTGCTGGCCGAACAGGACGTCGGTGATGCGGCTGCCGGCCGTGCGGAATTGGCCGTGCAGACCGCGGCAGCCGATGACGGAGGGGATGTCGGATGACCGTGACGCATGAACGGCGGATGTCTTATGCGAGGCCAACGGACACGGTCGTTTCCGGCATTTGTCCGGCGAATGCGGCGTATGGGGGTGACGGGGCTTGAAGCCGATCCGTCTGACATTGGCCGGCCTGCAAAGCTATCGCGAGAAGCAGGAAGTCGATTTCGAACGGCTTTGCGAGGGCGGCGTGTTCGGTATTTTCGGACCGACGGGCAGCGGCAAGTCGTCCATTCTGGACGCGATGACGCTGGCGCTCTACGGCAAGGTGGAGCGGGCCGCGAAGGGGACGCAGGGCATTTTGAACCAGGCGGAAAATACGCTCTCGGTCGCGTTCACGTTCGAGTTGACGGGCGCGGAAGGGACGACGCGGTACAGAGTCGAGCGCGGCTTCAAGCGGACCGGAGGCGCATCCGTCACTTGCCATCTGTGCCGGTTCATCGAGGTCCGTCCGGAGGGCGACGCGGTGCTGGCGGACAGGCTCGCCGACGTGAACCGGTGCGTCGAGGAGCGGATCGGCCTGACGATGGACGATTTCACCCGCGCGGTCGTGCTGCCCCAGGGCAAGTTTGCGGAGTTTCTGTCGCTGGGGGGCAAAGACCGGCGCCAGATGCTGCAGCGGCTGTTCGCGCTCGAGCGGTACGGCGACGAGCTGCTGTTGAAGCTGAACCGGCGCGCCCAGGAAACGGGCGCGGAGCTGGCCCGGACGGCCGCCGAGCAGCAGGGGCTCGGCGACGCGTCCGAAGCGGCGCGGGAAGCCGCCGCCGAAGCCCGCAGGCAGGCGGCGGAAGCCGCCGGCATCGCCCGCGCGGAGCTCGCCGCCGCCGAGGAAGCGCATGCCGCGCTGCGCCAGGTGCGCGAGCGCGAGGAGGAGCGGCGGGCGCTTGCCTCGCGGCGGGAGGCGCTTCAGGCCGATGCGCCGCGGATCGCGCGGCTGGAAGCCGAGCTGGCCCGGCTGGAGCAGGCGGAGCGGCTCAGGCCCGCGCTGGAGGCGGCGGATGAGGCGCAGCGCGGACGGCGGGAAGCCGAAGCCCGCCATGCGGAAGCCGAGCGCGAGCACGCCGCCCGCAAGGAGGCCGCCGCGGCGGCGGAAGCCGCTTGGGCCGAAGCGGAACGGGAGGCGGCCGAGGCGGAACCGCGCATGGCGGCGCGCCTCGAACAGCTCGCGCAGGCGGAAGCGCTGGAGCGCGAGGCGGCGGCCATCGCCGAGGAAGCGGAGGAAGGCCGGCGGCGGCTTGCGGAAGCCGAGGAGCGGATGCGGGCCTGCGAGGCGCAGGCGGCGAAGGCCGCCGGACTGCTCCGGCGGGCGGCCGCCCGGCAGCAGGAACTGCGGGAGCAGCTCAAGGCGGTCGAACTGACGCCCGAGGAGCGCAGCTCCTGGATGGCGGCCGCCGCCCAGGCGGAGCAGCTCCGCGCCGCCGCCGCCCGCCGTGCCGAGGCGGAGCGGGAGCTTGCCCAGGCGGAGCAGGCATTATCACGGGCACGGGAGGCGGCCCGGGAGGCGGAGGGCCGGCGCGCGGCGATGGTGCGGCAGGCGGAGGCGCTGCTCGACCGGGCAGCCGATGCGTTCCGCCGGGTGAGCGGATTGGAAGCGGAGATCCGGCGGGAAGCGGAACGGCTGCCCGCGCTGACCGCCGCGCTGCGCGAGCGGGTGCGCGAAGCGGAACGCCGGCAGCTTGCGGCCCGGCTGGCCGAGACCCTCAAGGACGGGCAGCCCTGCCCGGTGTGCGGCGCGCTCGACCATCCGCGCCCGCATGTGCCGGAGCCGGGCCTTGCCGATGAGGATGCCCGCGCGGCGGAAGCGTTCGTCCGCCGGGGCGAGCGGCTCGCCGATGAGCTGGGCGGTCTGCGGCTCAAGGTGAACGCGCTGCTGCAGCAGGCCGGCCAGACGGTGAGGACGACGGCCGAAGCCGCCGGGCGGACGTTCGCCCTGCCGGAAGATAGCGGCGGCGAAGTCCCCGGTGAAGACGCCGCTCTGCGGGAAGCGGCCGCGGCGGCCGGGCCGGATGCCGATCCGGACGCAGCGGCGGCGTCCGCGCTCGATGCCGCGGCCGCCCGCGCGGAGGAAGCCCGCCGTCTCGCCGGCCTGTGCGAAGCGGATTGGCGCGCCATCGCCCGCGAAGCGGATGAGCTGGCGCGCGGGCTCGCGGAAGCCGACCGCGTCCATTCGCGCGCAGCCGTCGAGGCGGAAGCGTTCGCCGCGGCTTGCGAAGCCGTCGCCTCAAGGCATCGCGAAGCGGCGGAAGCGCACCAGGCGCAACTCGATGTCTGGCGCGGCCGGTTCCCGTCGCTCGAGCCGGAGGACGCGGACGAGGCCGTCCGGGAATGGGAGCGGCGCGACCGCGAAGCACAGGAAATCCGCCAAAAGCTGGAGCGGAGCGTGCCGTTCGTCGAAGAGCAGCAGAAGCTGGCGCAAGAAGCGGAGCGCGGCATGCACGAAGCCCGGCTGGCGCGCGAGGTGTGGCGCGAACGGCTCGAAGCCCGGAGCAGGGCGCTGGAAGACTTGCGCAACCGCCTGGCCGCCTGGACGGGCGGCCGCCCCGCCGCGGAGCTGATGCAGGAAGTCCGGCGGGAAGCGGAGGCGCTGCGCGCGCGCCTTGCCGATTGCCGGGAACGGCGGGAGACGGAGGCCAGGATGCTCCAGCAGGCGGCCGAACGCCGCGCCTCGGCGGCGGAGGCGGCGCAATCCGCGGCCGTAAGGGCGCAGGAAGCCGAACGCCGGCTGCAGAAGCAGCTCGAGGCATCTGACTTCCGCGATGCCGATGAAGCGAGAGCGGCGCTCGAAGCGCTGCCCCGCAAGGCGGCCGCCGCCGCGGAGATCGAGGCGCACCGCGAGGCGATGCGCCAGATCGAAGCGGGGATCGCCCATATCGACGAGGTGCTGCAGGGCCGATCGGTGAGTGATGAGGACTGGCGCGCGGGCGAAGAGCGGCTTGCGGCGGCGAAAGCGCGGGCCGAGGAAGCGCTCGCGGCCGCGGCCAAAGCCGAGCGCGACCTGGAGGAGCTCGAACGGAAGGCCGCCCGGTGGGCGGAGCTGGAAAGCAGGCGGCGGGAACTGGAGGAGCTTACGGGAAGGTATGCGAAGCTGCAATCCGTGTTTCGCGGCAACGCGTTCGTCGAATTCGTCGCGGAAGCGCAGCTCGAACAGGTGTGCCGCGCCGCTTCGGAGCGCCTCGGCTTCCTGACGAAGCGGCGGTACGCCCTCGAGCTGGATTCCGCCGGCGGTTTCGTCATCCGGGACGACGCGAACGGCGGCGTGCGCCGCCCGGTCAGCACGCTGTCCGGCGGTGAGACGTTCCTCGCGTCGCTCGCGCTGGCGTTGGCGCTGTCCGGCCAGATTCAACTGCGCGGCCAGCATCCGCTGCAGTTTTTCTTCCTGGACGAAGGGTTCGGCACGCTCGACCCCGAGCTGCTGGACACGGTCGTCACCGCGCTCGAGCGGCTGCATACGGACAACCTGGCAGTCGGCGTGATCAGCCACGTGCCGGAGCTGAGGGCGCGGCTGCCGAGGCGGCTGATCGTCGAGCCTGCGGAGCCCGCGGGCAGCGGCAGCCGCGTCCGGCTGGAAACGCTCTAGCCGCCGTGGTACACTGCTGAAGGGTGATCATCATGGACGACAAGACTACGCATGGAGACGAGCTTGATCGCGAGACGACCGGCAGGCGCGGCTGGTACGCGCCGGTTGTGTCCGTGCTGCTCGTGCTCAGCCTGATCGGCAACGTCTATCTGTATACGCTGGTGCTGCAGGACGGCCGCGACCGGCGGGAAGCGGAAGGCCATCAGCTTGCCGGGGATCTGACCGCGGCAGCCGTTTCCCTCGCCTCCGCCAGCCGGACGCTGGACCAGCTTATGCTTGCGCAGGGAGCGGATCGCGTTCGCATCAAGGTGGAGCTGGAAGGCGATCTGTCGGCGGGGCTCCCGGCGGTCGCGCGGCTCATCGGGGCGGCGGCAGGCAAACCCGCGGGCTCGCAAGTGAAGGCGATCGAAGAAGCCGCGCTGTCCGGGCTGCAAGCCGCATACGCGAAGCTTCGCGAACTCGGCGCGCACACGGAGCCGCTGTCGGAAGCGGAACTCCGGGAGCTGGACGGACTCAAGGCGCTGCTCGGCAGCTTGGCCTCGTCCGCCGACAGCGTGCATGTGCCGGACGATCTGACGGACATGGCGGCCATGCAGCTGGCGGCGGGCGGACGCTGGATCGACGCCGCGGCCGAAGCCGCGCAGGCGCTGAAGGACTGGGCAGATGGATAATAAAAACCGACCGGGCAGATCGAAACCGACCGAAGCAGACCGTAAACAGACGGAAAGCGGGATCCTCCCCGAATGGGGAGCGTTCCCGCTTTCTGCCATGTAGTGCACATCTGCACCAGATTGGCTGTCAAAATTCCGTAAAGGCATCATGTAGTGCACATTTGCACCAGATTGGCCTCCTATCTCTGGGGAGGGGCCATGTGATGCAAAAACCGACTTCACCGCGTCGCCGCGGCCAGCGGCTTCAGTTCGGCCGCGAGCAGCTCGGCCGCCTTGCGCGCGCTGGAGAAGGCGCGTTCGGCGAGTTCGCCCTTGCCTTCGCAGCCGTCGCCGCAGAAGTAGAACGGCACGCTCTCGAGCCGCACCGGCAGCAGCCGGTTGTCCGCCGTATGCTTGACGCTCTGCACCATCGCCTTCTTGGAGACGCGCTTGACGACGACGGCATCGCGCCAGCCTGGATAATGCCGGTCGAACAGCGCCTCCATGCCGGCCAGGCGCTCATCCAGATAGGCTTTGCGCTGCTCCTCGTTCTCGAACGCGTCGTCCGCCAGATAGGCGACGCCTTGCAGCAGCTGGCCCCCTTCCGGCACCAGCGTGTCATCCGTGGCGGAGACGTCGGTGATGAACATTTTGCTGTCGAGGTCGCTGATGTAGCTGAACGGACGCGCCACGATCCGGCTGAGCCCGATGTCGTACACCATGACCTCGGTCGGACGGTTGTTTTCATACGGCGCGAGGAACGGTTCCCACGGCGTGCCCTTGAGCAGTTTGGCCACCTGCTGGACCGGCATGGCGAAAATGACGCGGTCGAACACATCTTCCCGCTTCTTCGTCGCAATCACATAGCGCCCGTTCTCGTAGCGGATGCTTTCCGCCCCTTCCTGAAGCGCGATGTTCCATCGGCCGGACGACTCGATTTTCAGCTTGAGCTGGTTCGTGATGACGGCCCAGCTGCCGAGGATGTAATTGACCGGTCGCTGGGACAGGAACAGGTTGTGGTAATAGTCGCTGATGACGTGGCCGGGCACCTTGCGTGCGTCCTCCGGCGCGATGAAGAAATTCGAGCAGACGAGATGCTCCCACAATTCCTTCACCGTGTCATCGGCTCCGGATTCCGCCAGATAGTCGCCGAGCGTCGGATAATTTTTCAGGGTGTGGATGTTGGCGATAACCGCCGCCGCTTCGGCGGCGAACCGCATTTTCCCTTTCGCATCCAGCAGATCCGTCTTCATCAGATTGACGAAGTCGAGCGGCGCGGTCGTGATCTCGCCGTTCTTCGCGTACATGACGCGCCGTTTGTCGACCTGTCGGCTGCCGAACGAAAGTCCGAGTTCCTGCTCGATCACAGACAGCGTATGCCGGTCAATGCCATAAATGGCATGAGCCCCGTAATTGAGGGTGAATCCCGCTTTCTCGTACGTGAATGCGCGGCCGCCGAGCTGCGGGCTGCGCTCGAACAGTACGCCTTCCATGCCGGGCTGTTCCGACAGATAGGCGGCTGCGGTCAGTCCCGCCAGGCCGCCGCCGATGACGGCTATCTTCATTCGATGTTCCTCCTTCGCGCCGGCTCCCCGGCCGATTGTCCAATCTTCAGCCTCGTGCATGTGCCGGATGCCGGCCCAGGCGGCGGCCATCCGGCGGCGCAGCAACTCCTCGAGGCTGGCGCCTTCGCCGTTCAGCCACGCCGTGACCGTTCCGTCATAGACGGCCAGCAGAAACGCCGCCTTGTCCCGGTCGCCGAGCCAGCGCATCAGCTCCTCCAGCAGAGCGGCCCGCAGCCGGCTTTGCAGCCGCCTGAGATACGGCTGGTCGGCGCTGACCGCCGCCAGATGAAGCACAACGCGCGGCACCGGCTCCAATACCGACCCGAGGTCTAAAAACAGCTGCAACATATGCGATTCCACCGAGCCGATCCGCAGCGGGCTCCGCTCCTTCGCCCATCGTTCCAGGACGGCGAGCTGGCGCTGCGGCAGTTCGCCGAGCAGTTCATCCTTGCTTTTGAAATAATGATAAAACGTGCCCTTGGACGTGCCGGTCGCCGCGATGATGTCGTCGACGGACACATTGTCGTAACCGCGCTCGCGGAACAGGCGGAACGCCGTCTCCGCGACCAGATATTTCTTCTTTCGCGTGGAGGCGCGCACGGACCGTCAGCCGCCTTTCCCAACGTGATTTTGTGACGGTTTTGTGTCTATTATACGACGGATGGGTGGCGGAATCCATCTCAATTTAGACTGATAGTCTAATTAATTTGAGATGAATTCGTTTCGGCTGCCCGCCGGCGGGCTGCCGATTGGACGAGGGGGAGGCTTATACGCTACAATGGAAGAAAAAAATGCCGCCGGCGGCGCAACGTTCCGGCATTCGGCACGGACGCGCGCCTTGAGGCATTTGAAAACGGGAGGAAGCCTTGATGTCGGATTGCATTTTCTGCAAAATCGTTGAGGGTTCGCTGCCGTCCACGAAGGTGTACGAAGACGACGACGTGCTGGCGTTCCGCGACATCCAGCCGGCCGCTCCGGTCCATGTGCTGATCATTCCGAAGAAGCACATCGCGACCATGAACGACGTAACGGACGAAGACGGAGCGCTCATCGCCAAGATTTTCGCCGCGGCGCGGAAAATCGCGGCCGATCTCGGTGTCGCCGAGTCCGGTTACCGGCTCGTGAACAACGTGAACCGGGACGGCGGACAAGTCGTCTATCACCTGCACGTCCACCTGCTCGCGGGACGGAAACTGGGAGCGCTCGTACAGCCTGACGTAAGTTGACACTGCCTTTTCCGATCCCCTATAATGAAATTTGATAACCGTGTTTGCTGTACGGCTGCGGTCCGTTCCGGAGGGAGGGAAGACGGGTGTCCGAGACAAGAGTTCGCAAGAACGAAACCATTGACGCTGCGCTGCGCCGCTTCAAGCGTTCCATTGCGAAGGACGGCGTTCTGGCCGAAATCCGGAAACGCAAGCACTACGAGAAGCCGAGCGTAAGACGCAAGAAGAAGTCCGAGGCTGCGCGCAAGAGAAAGTAATAGGAGGATCTTCCCACGATGACCCTCGCTGAACGGTTGAACGAAGACTTGAAACTGGCAATGAAAAGCCAGGACAAATTCAAACTTTCCGTCCTGCGAATGGTTCGCGCGGCGATCAAGAACCAGGAGATCGAACGCAAGCGGGCGCTTGACGACAGCGAAGTGATCGATGTCCTGAGCCGCGAGATCAAGCAGCGCAGGGATTCCCTCCAGGATTTCGAGACAGCCGGCCGCACCGATCTGGCGGAGCAGGCATCCGCCGAAATTGAGATCATCAGCGCATACCTTCCCAAGCCGCTGACGGACGAAGAAGTGACAGCCCTCGTACAGCAGACGATTCAGGAGACCGGCGCTTCTTCCAAAGCCGACATGGGCAAAGTGATGGCAGCCCTGATGCCGAAGGTGAAAGGCCGCGCTGACGGCAAGCTGGTCAACCAGATCGTGTCGAAGCATCTCAGTTGACAAAAGCAAGCAAAGCGCTCCGTTACGGAGCGCTTTTCTGCTGTACGGCGTGCCCAGAAAGCACGTATCTTCTAGCCGGTGAAAGTCCGGCCACGGGAGGGGCCAAGTCCCCGTGTAGCCAGGATGCCTGCGTACGGCGAAATCCGTGCGTAGGAGCGCATCGACGGAAGTACCTGTCAGAGACAGGGCGAGCAACATGTCAGGCCGTAACATCAAGTGAATCCTGCCGCGTCGTCAAAAAGGCCTCGCAAGAGGGAAAAGAGGAAGCCGAGCCCCGCGTACATGGGCGAAGGCCACGGAAGCTGCCGGGAACCTGGAGCGGCAGCGAAGAATCCTCCGGCGTAGAGGGAGCGGCACGACATGAAAGAAGATACCGTGAACTGGGGAGACCCTCCCCTGCACGGAACAATTCCGTAAAGAGGCACTCTATAAGCCCAAAAGGTGAAGTGAGCGGCCTGCAGGAAGGGAGTGGAAATCCCCAAACCCGGAGGCGGCGTACGGCTGCTCGGCATCCCGACCGCGATGGACCGTCTTCTCCAGCAAGCGCTTCTGCAAGTGATGGAGCCGATCTTTGACCCGCATTTCTCATGGCACAGCTACGGCTTCCGGCCGGGGAAGCGCGCGCATGATGCGGTAAGGCAAGCGCAGCAGTATATCCAAAGCGGCCTCCGCTGGGTCGTGGACATGGATCTGGAGAAGTTCTTCGACCGTGTGAACCACGACATCCTGATGGCGAGAGTGGCGCGGAGGATAGAGGACAAGCGCGTGCTCAAACTGATTCGCGCTTACCTGAACGCCGGGGTGATGACCGGGGGCGTGGTCGTACGGTCGGAGGAAGGCACGCCGCAAGGCGGCCCGCTCAGCCCGTTGCTCGCCAACATCCTGCTGGACGATTTGGACAAAGAACTGACCAGACGAGGACTGCACTTCGTCCGCTATGCGGACGATTGCAACATTTTCGTGGCCAGCAAGCGTGCCGGGGAACGGGTCATGGAATCGGTGATCCGATTTGTGGAAGGAAAGCTGAAACTGAAAGTGAATCGGGACAAAAGCGCGGTAGACCGGCCGTGGAACCGAAAGTTACCTCGGCTTCAGCTTCCTGTCGAACAAGCAGGCAACGGTCCGGTTGGCACCCAGGACGATTCAGCGTTTCAAGAAGAAAGTCCGGGAGATAACGGACCGCTCGCGCCCGCTGACGATGGAAGAACGGATTAACCGACTGAACCGCTTCATGATGGGATGGATCGGTTATTTCCGTCTGGCTGCCGCCAAGAACCACTGTGGTAACCTCGACGCATGGATGCGCAGGCGACTACGCATGTGTCTGTGGAAACAATGGAAGAGACCCAAGACCAGATTGTGTAATCTCCGTGCACTCGGCGTGCCCGAATGGGCGGCTCGAATGATGGCGAACTCACGCCGTGGTCCGTGGGAAATGTCCCGTAACACAAACAATGCCCTTCCGACTTCCTACTGGGAAGCGAAAGGGCTGAAAAGTCTGCTTTCTCGTTACCTGGAACTTTGTTAACCTTTCGGAACCGCCGTATGCGGACCCGCATGTACGGTGGTGTGAGAGGTCGGGGGCTAGCCGCCCCCTCCTACTCGATTCGGGCGCTGCGATCCGGTACATACTGTGAAAGCGTTGAATCCGCCGGCTGCGAAAGTTTCGCCCGCACGGCATAATCTAAACTTCGAGGGAGGCGAGGTGCATGCGACCGTTGAACTTAAGAAGCCGGCTGCGGGCGGCGGCTGCGGCCTTGATGCTGATCGCCGCGCTGCTGGCGGCGATCGTCCCCGCAGTGCAGGCCGCGGATTCGGGCGCGGGCGGCGCCGGTCCGGCTGTTTACGTCATCCCGGTCCGACAGACGATTGAATCCGGGCTCGAGGCGTTCCTGAAGCGGGCGTTCCGCGAAGCGGAAGAAGCGCGGGCCGAACGCATCGTGCTCGTCATCAACACGAACGGAGGCCGGCTGGAGAACGCGCAGAACATCGGCGATCTGGTTGGCGCAAGCCCGGTCCCGGTCACCGCTTTCGTGGAGAGCAAGGCGTTCTCTGCGGGCGCGTACATCGCGCTCAACGCGGATCAGATCGTCATGCGGCCGGGCAGCTCTATCGGCGCGGCGGCCATGGTGGACGCGGCCGGCAATCTGGTGGACAATCCGAAGCAGATCTCGGCTTGGACGGCGGAAATGCGGGACGCGGCGGAAGCGTCCGGGCGCGACCCGAACATCGCCGCCGCGATGGCCGACCCGAATTACCGGGGCGAGATCCCCGGCATCGGCCGGGACCCGGGCGGCATTCTGACGCTGACCGCGGAAGAGGCGCTTCGCGTCGGCTATGCCGATCATCTGGCCGATTCGGTGGAAGACGTGATCGCATGGCTCGGTCTGGAGCAGCGCGCCGTCGTCCATGTCGACCCTTCGCTTGCCGAACGGGCCGCCCGGGTGCTGACGCAGCCCGGCGTCATGCTGCTGCTTCTGATCATCGGCATCGCCGGCATCGTCATCGAGATGCTGGTGCCGGGATTCGGCGTTCCGGGAATCGTCGGCCTTCTGGCGCTGGTGCTGTACTTCTTCGGCCAATACGTGGCGGGATTCGCCGGCATGGAGTCCGTCGCCCTGTTCGTCGCCGGCATCATCCTGCTCGTGCTGGAACTGTTCGTGCCGAGCTACGGGATTCTCGGCATTCTCGGCGGGGCGGCGATCATCGGCGGCATCGCCACCGCCGCTTACGATGCCGGCGACGCCGTCACCACCCTGCTCTATGCTTTCGGGGCGGCGGCGGTGCTGGCTGCGATCGCGGGCTACATTTTCCGCAAGCGGGGCGTCTGGAACAAATTCATTCTGCGTGAATCGCTTACGTCCGAGGAAGGCTATCTGTCGACGGAAGCGCGTACGGACCTGACAGGAAAGTCGGGCACCGCGCTGACGCCGCTCCGGCCGGCGGGCGTCGTCCTGATCGACGGCGAGCGGATCGACGCCGTGTCGGAAGGCGGCTTTGTCGAGCCCGGCGCGCGGGTCAGGGTGGTGCGCGCGGAAGGTCTGCGGGTCGTGGTGAAAGAGTCGAAAGACGAATAACATGCGGCTTCAGGGCCGCGGATCGCGGAGGTTGGAAAATGGATCCGAATTCGCTCATTGCGATTTTCGTGGTTGTGGCATTGGTCGTTGTCGCGTTGTTCGTGTTTTTCAGCTTTGTTCCGGTCATGCTCTGGATCTCGGCGCTGGCGTCCGGCGTCCGCATCAGCATGATCACGCTGGTCGCCATGCGGCTTCGCCGCGTCGTGCCGAGCCGGATCGTGAACCCGCTCATCAAGGCGACGAAAGCCGGGTTGGGGCTGACGATCAACCAGCTGGAAAGCCATTACCTCGCCGGCGGCAATGTCGACCGCGTCGTCAACGCGCTGATCGCGGCGCAGCGGGCGAACATTCCGCTCGGCTTCGAGCGGGCGGCGGCGATCGACCTCGCCGGCCGTGACGTGCTGCAGGCGGTGCAGATGAGCGTCAACCCGCGCGTCATCGAGACGCCGTTCGTCTCGGCGGTCGCGAAGGACGGCATTGAGGTCAAGGTCCGTGCGCGGGTGACGGTGCGGGCGAACATCGACCGGCTCGTCGGCGGCGCCGGCGAAGAGACGATCATCGCCCGCGTCGGCGAAGGCATCGTCAGCACGAACGGTTCCGCCGACTCGCACAAGGAAGTGCTCGAGAATCCGGACATGATCTCGCGCACGGTGCTGAACAAGGGGCTCGACGCCGGCACGGCGTTCGAAATTCTGTCGATCGACATCGCGGACGTGGACATCGGCAAGAACATCGGCGCGCAGCTCCAGACGGAGCAGGCGGAAGCCGACAAGCGGATCGCCCAGGCGAAGGCGGAGGAGCGCCGCGCGATGGCGGTCGCGCTCGAGCAGGAGATGCGCGCCCGCGTCGTCGAGATGCGCGCGAAGGTCGTCGAATCCGAGGCCGAGGTGCCGCGCGCAATGGCCGAAGCGCTGCGCGGCGGCAAAATTGGCTATATGGACGTGCTGAACATGCGCAACATCGAAGCCGACACGCTGATGCGTGATTCGATCGGCAAGTCCGGCAGACCGGCGAACAATGATGAGGAAGCATGATGCGGCGGTTGCCGGCGCGGAGGTGAACGATGGAAGCGATCCTCTCGTTTCTGTTCGATAACCCGTTTCTGACGATCATTCTGCTTTTCTTCCTGTTCTCCATGCTCGGCCGGACCGGCCGGAAAGGCGGCGGTAACCGGATGCCGGATTTCGGCGGCGGTCCCGGCGGCTGGCCGGCGCCCGGGCGGGGGATGCCGAGCGGTTCCGGCCGTTCCGGCGAAATGCGCGGCCGCACCGATCTTTCGCGGCGTCCGGAACGCAGGGATGCCGGCGGAGGGGAACCCGCATTTCCGCGCGAATGGAGGCCCGCGCAGCCGCAGGAGGCGCGGGAGCGGATGGCGGACCCGCGTCCGGTCCGCATGGAGCCGTCGCCGCCGGCCGCTTCCCCGGGCGCATCAGCGTCGACAGCAGCCCATGAAGCGGCTGATTCCGCTTCCGCAGCGATTGACGGCGCTTCCCGTGTCGCGCCCGCCCTGCAGGTGGAGCGGGCGTCCGGCCGTCCGATCGCCGGACAGGAGGAACTGCGTCAAGCCGTCCTCTGGGCCGAAATTCTCGGCCCGCCGCGCGCGCGTTCCCCGCACGGCCGGCGCCGCATCGGGCGCTGAGACGTTTTACCCCCTTGCCGAACAGCAAGGGGGTTTTGGTTTTTGTGTGTCAGAAGTGCAGCTGGTGAAAATCTGCCCGTTCGCACACCCTGCTCCGGCCCCCGCTCCCCTCATATTTCCGCAGCCCGCCGCATAGTTTTGTAAGGTACAAGGGAGGGAGCGGATCCGCCATGCGCCGAATCAACCACCGCTTGCGCCAATGGACAGCCCGGGTGCTCGAACTTCCGCAGGATGTCGTGTTCGATCTGCCGCGCCTTACGATGATCGGCGACCGGCAGCTCTATATCGAGAACCACCGGGGCGTGCTCCATTTCTCGCCGGACATGCTGCGGCTTGCGTTGCCGAACGGCAAGCTCGAGGTGTCGGGAAAGGATCTGGTCATCCGCGGAATCTGGACGGAAGAAGTGTTCGTGGAGGGCATCATTACGCAAGTTTCGATCAACGGATAAGGGGCGTGGAACGGGTGAAGGTAACATGGTTTCATGCCGTGCGCGGCTGTGTGACGGTCCGCATCGCCGGCTCCGGGACGGAACGGCTGCTGAGCGATGCGGCGGGGGACGGAATCGAATTGCTCGCCTTGCGCCGGACAAGCCCGGGGGAGATCGAATGCATCGTGACGGTGGGCGACTTTTTCCGGCTGCGTCCGCATTTGCGCCGGACAGGCTGTCGGCTCAGGATCGTCGGAAAGCGCGGGCTGCCGTTTCAATTGGCGCGGATCGGCCGGAGGAAGTTCTTCGCGGCGGGGCTCGTGTTGTTTTTCATCGGACTCTATCTGCTCTCCTCGCTCATCTGGCGCATCGAGATCGAAGGGAACGAGCGGCTGACGGACGAGCAGATTTTGGCGGCGGCGCGGGCGGAAGGGTTGCACGTCTTCCAGTGGTCGTTCCGGCTTCCGGGAGCCGAAGAATTGTCGCGCAGGCTGAACACCGTGCTGCCCGGAACGGCCTGGGTCGGCGTGGAGAAGCGCGGCACGCTGGTTACGATCCGCATCGTCGAGACGACCGAGCCGGAGCCGCGGACCTTGCTCAGCCCCCGGCATCTGATCGCGAAAGAAGACGCGGTCGTCACCCGCATCACCGCGACCCGCGGCCGTCCCGTCGTGAAGAAAAATCAGCGCGTGAAAAAGGGCGATGTCCTGATTTCCGGCATCCTCGGCGGGGATGGTTTGCATGTGAATGTGCCGGCCGAAGGGACGGTGAGGGGCCTCGTCTGGCACGAATACGACATCACGTCGCCGCTGGTCCGCAAGGCGAAGACGTACACGGGCGAGCGGCGCACGGTCTGGCACGCCGTGCTGGGAGACCGCAGCCTGAAAGTCAGCGGGTTCGGCGAGCCGCCGTTCGCCAAATACGAGTCCGTCCTCCGGCAGGAGAACGCCGCCTGGCGCGGCATCGTGCTGCCGATCGGCCGCATCCGGGAGACGCAGCTGGAAGTAACGTTCGTGGAGCGGCGGTTGACGGAGGAAGAGGCGGCGGCCGAAGGGCTGCTGCAGGCCCGCGCCGACATCCTGCGGAAGGCTGGCGCGGACGCGGTGATCCGGGCGGAAAAGATTTTGCATCGAAAGACCGAGAATGGTAAAGTTTATATGAAAGTACTGTTCGAAGTGGAACAGTCGATCACTGATGAAATGCCGCTAGTTCAACCACAAGGAGAATGACGATTTGCACGAGAAGACGGGAACCGTCCGAATTCCGCTGGCCAGCGCGGCGGAAGGACTGGCTTTATTCGGTCCGCAGGACAAGTATCTGCGGCTCGTCGAGCGCGGGATGGAAGCGGAGATCCGTTCCCGGGACGCCGAAATTGTCATCACGGGTCCGGAGCATGAGCTGGCTGCCCTCGAGCAGCTCTACAGCGTGCTGCTGGAGCTTGTCCGGGGAGGCTACACGCCTTCCGAGCGCGATTTCGCCTACGCGCTGGAACTGGCGCGGGAACTGAAGGCGGACGAGCTGCTCGATCTGTTCAAAACGTCCATCACGACGACGTACCGGGGCAAGCCGATCCAGTTCAAGACGCTCGGCCAGCGCCGCTACGTCCAGGAGATCCGGAAGAAAGACATCGTGTTCGGCATCGGACCGGCCGGCACGGGGAAAACCTATCTCGCCGTCGTCCTCGCGGTCGCGGCGCTGAAGGAAGGCAAGGTCAAGCGGATCGTGCTGACGCGGCCCGCGGTGGAAGCGGGCGAAAATCTCGGTTTTCTGCCGGGCGACCTGCAGGAGAAAGTCGATCCATATCTCAGACCGCTGTACGATGCGCTGCATGACGTCATGGGACCGGATCAGTCGGCGAAAGCGTTCGAACGGGGCATCATCGAGGTCGCCCCGCTGGCCTACATGCGCGGCCGGACGCTGGACGATTCGTTCATCATTCTCGACGAAGCGCAGAACACGACGCCCGAACAGATGAAGATGTTCCTCACCCGGCTCGGTTTCGGTTCCAAAATGGTCATCACGGGCGACGTGACGCAGATCGACCTGCCCCGGGGCAAGCATTCCGGCCTGATCGAAGCCCGGCGCATCCTGGGCGGGATCGAGGAGATCGGTTTTGTCGAACTCACCGAGTCGGACGTTGTCCGCCATTCGCTTGTGCAGCAAATCATCTCGGCGTATGCGCGCGCGGAAGAAGAGGCGGCCGGAAGATAGCGCGGCCGGCCGCAAGGCAGGGAGACTCCCGGACCGCAGGCGGGTCCGGCCGGAGAATTACACGGCGCCGTCCAGGCAGCAAAGGAGGAATGCCGCATGAGTATGAGCGGTGCGGCGGTCCGGGATTCGGACCACGGACGGCCTGCAGGATGGAAGCAGAGCGCGGCGGTTCGCTGGCTGCTGCTGCTTCTGTTCGTGTTGCTGTTTTGCGCCGTTCTGTCGCCGCGGCTCATTCCGAAGACTTACAATCTGGAACTCGGCAGCGTCAGCACCCGCGACATTGCCGCTCCCCGGCAATGGGAGGATGAACGGGCGACCGAACTTGCGAAGGAGCAGGCGGCGGAAAGCGTGGAGCCGAAATATTCCATCGTGGCATTGCGCAACGAGACGCTGGTCGACCAGATCGTCGCCCGCATGGAACAGCTCAACGCGGACACAGATGTATCGTTCGACAACAAGGTCGAGATCTATCGCCGCGAAATTCCGGCAAGGTACGATGCGTTCGTCGACAAGTTCGCCGCCGACAACCGCGATTCGGAGACGTACAATCCCGGTCTGCTGGAAGAGATGGCGCGCAACGTGAAGGAGCAGCGCTATACGATTCCGGAGGAGACGTTCTACAAGCTGCCGCTGCTCTCCGGCCAGCGGCTGCAGGGCATCCGCCAGGTTGCGGCCGAAGCGGTGCGCCGGCTGATGTCCGAACAGCTGACCGATGCCGAGACCGCCCGCGCGAAAGTGGCCGAAATGATCAACACCAGTTCCCTCGACGACCGCACCGACCGGGAAATCGCCGCCGAGCTGGCGCGCTTCGCCATCATGCCGAACAAGTTCTACGACCAGCAAGCGACCGAGAAGGCGCGGGCGCAGGCGCGGGAGAACACGCCGTCCGTCGTGATCAAGGAAGGCGACATCGTCGTCCGGAAAGGCCAGACGATCACGCCGGAAATCTATGAACGGCTGGAAGGTCTGGGGCTGCTCAAGAGTTCCACGAACATCTGGCCGTATTTCGGGCTTGTCATTTTCGCGCTGCTGTCGGCGCTGGCAATTTACAGCTACCTGGAGCATGTCGGTCTGCCCGGCAACGGCCCGAACGCGAAATACGGCAACTCGCAGCTGCTCATGCTGCTCATGATCTTCGCGCTGAATCTGCTGGCGATGGCGATCGTGGCGCTGATCCAGACATCGGACACCTGGTACCTCGGCTATCTGGCGCCTGCCGCGCTTGGACCGGTGCTGATCGCGCTCTTGCTCGACCTCAACCTCGCGATCGTATCGGCCATCGTGTTCGCGGCTGCGGGCAGCATTTTGTTCAATACGGAGAGCGGGCGGATTTTCGACTTCACGTTCGGCTTCGTCATCCTGGTCGCCTCGCTGGCGGCGGTATTCGCCGTTCACAAAGCCGGCCAGCGCTCGACGCTGCTGAAGGCGGGTGTGCTGGCCAGCCTGTTCGGCACCGCGGCGGTTCTCGCGCTGATCTCGTTCGGCGAGCTGCCGCCGCGCATGGAGATCATCTATTCGGCCGCCTGCACGTTCGCCGGCGGGCTGCTCACCGTCGTGCTCGTCATCGGCCTGATGCCGTTCTTCGAGCTGTCGTTCGGCATTCTGTCCGCGCTCAAGCTGATCGAGCTGTCGAACCCGAATCATCCGCTGCTGCGCAAGCTGCTGACCGAGACGCCGGGCACCTATCACCACAGCGTCATGGTCGGCAACCTGTCCGAAGCGGCGGCGGAAGCGATCGGCGCGAACGGCCTGCTGTGCCGCGTCGGCTCGTTCTATCACGACATCGGCAAGACGAAGCGTCCGGGTTATTTCATCGAGAACCAGAATCATATGGAGAACCCGCACGATTCGATCGATCCGAAGCTGAGCCGGTCCATCATTATCGCCCACGCGCGCGACGGTGTGGAGATGCTCAAGGCGCACAACATTCCGAAGCCGATCCGCGACATCGCGGAACAGCATCACGGCACGACGCTGCTGAAATATTTCTACCACAAGGCGGTCAAACAGGCGGAGGCGGCCGGCGTCGAACCGGACTTCACGGAGGACGATTTCCGCTATCCCGGACCGAAAGCGCAATCGAAAGAAGCGGCCATCGTCGGCATTGCGGACTGCGTGGAAGCGGCCGTCCGCTCGCTGCACAATCCGACGATCGAGCAGATCGAGTCGATGATCCACAAGATCATCAAGAGCCGGCTGGATGACAACCAGTTCAACGAATGCGACCTGACGCTGAAAGAATTGGACAAGATCGCGCAGACGCTGAAGGAGACGGTGGTCGGCATCTTCCATTCGCGCATTGAATATCCCGAAGATGTGAAACCGAAGGAGAAAGCGTAAATGGGTCTGACGCTCGAATGGAGCAATGAACAGGAGACAATCGAACTGCAGGACGGATGGATCGCGCGGCTGGAGCAGCTGCTCCGGCTCGCCGGCGAGGCGGAGGGCATCGAAGACGGAGAGGTGGCGCTCACCTTCGTCGACGATGCCCGCATCCATGAATTGAACCGCGAATACCGGGGCATCGACCGGCCGACCGATGTGCTGTCGTTCGCCATGCAGGAAGGCGACGAGCCGGACATTATATTTGACGAATGGGAAGAAGGAGAATCCGATCCGGTTTCCGGCATGCTCGGCGACATCGTCATCTCGCTGGAGCGCGCGAAGGCGCAGAGCGAGGAGTACGGCCATTCGCTGGAGCGGGAAATCGGCTTTCTGTTTGTGCACGGGTTTCTCCATCTGCTCGGCTACGACCATCAGACCGCGGAGGAAGAGGCGGTCATGTTCGCGAAGCAGGAAGCGATCTTGCAGCAAGCGGGGCTGACCCGGTAATGCGCCGCTTCCTGGCCAGCCTGAGGTTTGCGGCAAGCGGCATTGCGCAGGGCGTCCGCAACGAGCGGAACATGCGCATCCATCTGATCGCGGCGGCCGCCGTCGTGCTGCTCGCGATCTGGCTCGATATCCGGCCCGTGGAATGGGCTGTCCTGCTCGCTCTGTGCGGGCTTGTGATCAGCCTCGAGCTGGTCAACACGGCGGTGGAGCGCGTCGTCGACCTCGTCAGCCCGGAACGCCATCCGCTGGCGAAAGCGGCGAAGGACGCGGCCGCGGGGGGCGTGCTCGTCGCAGCGATGTTCGCCGCCGCGGCCGGACTGATCGTGCTGGGGCCGCCGCTGTGGCACAAGCTTCAGGAACTGTTCGGGCTGTAAGGCGGCAAGGCGGTTGCCGGGCCCGGTCATCGACAGACTTGAAACGATCCCGTGAACCGAACGGTGACACAGACAGACGGAAAGGAGCCCGCGGCTGATGAGCGGTAACGCATCATCCCTGATCGACGAGCGGGAAGCGCTGACCCTGCTTGAAGCGGCAGCCGAAGCGCGGACCCGCGCCTATATTCCCTATTCCGGTTTCGCGGTGGGCGCCGCGCTGCTGGATGCGGAAGGCGGCATCCACTTCGGATGCAATATCGAGAACGCCGCCTACGGCCCGACGAACTGCGCCGAGCGGACGGCGCTGTTCAGCGCCGTCGCGGCCGGCCTGCCGCCGCGCAGCTTCCGCGCGATCGCCGTCACGGCGGATACGGCCGAGCCGGTGACGCCGTGCGGCACCTGCCGGCAGGTGCTCGCCGAGCTGTGCGCGCCGGACATGCCGATTGTGCTCGGCACGATCCGCGGCCCGTGGCGGGTGACCACGGTCGCGGAGCTGCTGCCCGGCGCGTTCTCATCGGCGCAGCTGGATGAAGACAGGGCACGGAAAGGGGGCGATCGCCCGTGAGTGAACGCACGCAGAGCAAGGACAGACCGAACAGCCCGGACGGGCGGGACGAGAGCTTTCGTTCCGGCTTTGCCGCAATCGTCGGCCGGCCGAATGTCGGCAAGTCGACGCTGATGAACCATCTGATCGGCCAGAAGGTCGCGATCATGTCGGACAAGCCGCAGACGACGCGCAACAAGATCCACGGCGTCTACACGTCGGACCGGGCGCAGATCGTCTTCCTCGACACACCGGGCATCCACAAGCCGACGTCGAAGCTCGGCGACTTCATGAACCGGTCGGCGGACAGCGCGTTGGCGGAAGTCGACGTCATCCTGTTCCTCGTCGACGTCTCGGAGGAGCTCGGCGGCGGCGACCGCTTCATCATCGAGAAACTCAAGAAGACGAAGACGCCGGTGTTCCTCGTGATGAACAAGATCGACAAGGTGCATCCGGACGCGCTGCTGCCCGCCATTGCGAAATATCGCGAGCTGTTCGATTTCGCCGAGGTCGTGCCGATCTCCGCGCTGAACGGCAACAATGTGGGAACGCTGCTTGATCAGATCATCCGCTATCTGCCCGAAGGCCCGATGTATTATCCGGCCGACCAGGTGACGGACCACCCCGAGCAGTTCATCTGCGCCGAGCTGATCCGCGAGAAAATTTTGCAGCTGACCTATGAGGAAGTGCCGCACTCGATCGCCGTGGCGACCGAGGAAATGCGCGTTCAGGAGAACGGGGTTGTGTACATCCGGGCGGTCATCTACGTCGAACGCGACTCGCAGAAGGGCATCATCATCGGCAAGCACGGCGCGATGCTGCGGGAAGTCGGCGCCGCCGCGCGGCAGGACATCGAAGCGCTGCTCGGCTCGCGGATCTATCTGGATCTCTGGGTGAAAGTGAAAAAAGACTGGCGCAACCAGGAACGGGTGCTGCGGGATTTCGGCTTCCGGCTGGACGATTGACCCGGCTCCCGGCATCAGCGTGCGGCGCCGGCCCCGGTAAACGGGAATCGCCGCTGGTCCGAACTCCCTCGGATAGCGCGCCGCCGGGCGTCGCATCCTAATCTTCGCAAGAGGCGTGCATTTCTGGCCGAAGGCGGTCCGATGGCGGACCGGCTTTCAGCGGCGTAGAAAGGATGAAGTTCACATGCGCGATTTCTCTTGGAAGATCTTCACGTTGACCGGAGATGTGGATGCGTTCTTGCTGTACCGGGAGATGGACGAATTGAGCGAGCGGGAGAAAAAGCCGACGCCGGAATCGCTGGATTCGCTCGACAACTGGGAAGAAATGGCGGACTGAGGAAGGCGTTCGGCGCGGGGGGAGAGGCGGACGCGTGCTGATTCGGGTGCAAGGCGTCATTATCCGATCGATGGATTACGGGGAAGGCGGCAAAATCGTCACGCTGCTGACCGAGACGCACGGCAAGACGGGCGTGCTGATCCGCGGCGCCAGCAAGCCGCGGAGCCGCTACGGCTCGCTTGCCCTTCCTTTTACATACGGTGAATTCGTCTTCTTCAAAGGATCGGGGCTCGGCACGCTGAGCAGCGGCGAAATCATCCGCTCCCATCACAAGCTGCGGGAGAACATCGATCTGGCCGCCCATGCGTCGTATGTTGCGGAACTGACGGACCGGGCCCTGCAGGACGAGGAAGCGGGGAACTGGATCTTCAGCCAGCTGATCGCTTGTCTGGCTGCGCTGGAAGACGGAAAGGATGCGGCAATCACGACGCATGTGTACGAGATGAAGATTCTGCAGGCGGCCGGCTACGCGCCGGTGCTCGACCGCTGCGTCTCCTGCGGACGGACGGACGGGCTTGCCGCGCTCGCGCCGGCGCTCGGCGGCGCGGTCTGCCCGGCGTGCCGCGCGGGCGGGCACCAGGTGCTGCAGCTCGGAGACAAGGCGCTCAAGCTGCTGCGGCTGTTCGCCGCTGTCGATCTCCGGCGGCTCGGCGAAGTGAACGTCGGTCCGGAGACGAAGGCGGCCGTCCGCCGCGGCATGCGCGCCCTCGTCGACGCGCACTTGCCGCACAAGCTGAAGTCGCGGGCCTTTCTCGATTCGCTGGACGCGCTCGGACAGCCGCCGATCCGGCCGGTGCCGGACGGGGAAGCGGGCGCGGAGCCGCACGGTTAAATATTGACTCGGATGCGCAAACCTGCTATATTATCTCAATATGAAAATATGGACGATGACGGAGAAAGTAGTCGGCAATCAGGCGCGTTTGAAGCGAGCCGGGGATGGTGCAAGCCCGGCCGGTCTGGCCGGACGAAACGGCGCTCCCGAGTCCTGGTGCGAATGAAGGCGGGCTGTCCGCTTGATGCAAGCGGCCAGCCAAGCAGGGTGGAACCGCGGGAGATGCTCCCGTCCCTGCGTCCGGATGCGGGCGTGAGGGACGGGAGTTTTTTGGCGTGGCACCGCCGCACGGCCGCATGCCGACGGCGTCCCGCGCGGCCGCCGGATGGAATCCATTCGAAGCGAAGGAGTGCATGGCATGAATTTTCAGGGCATCATCCTGACGCTGCAGCAGTTCTGGGCGGAACAGGGCTGTGTCGTCGTCAACCCGTATGATGTCGAGACGGGCGCCGGAACGCTCAACCCGATGACGTTCCTCCGGTCCATCGGTCCGGAGCCGTGGAACGTCGCGTACGTCGAGCCTTCCCGCCGTCCCGCCGACGGCCGCTACGGCGAGAACCCGAACCGGCTCTATCAGCATCATCAGTTCCAGGTCATCATGAAACCGTCTCCGGACAACATCCAGGAAATTTACCTGGAAAGCCTGAAACGGCTCGGCGTCGATCCGCGCCATCACGACATCCGGTTCGTCGAAGACAACTGGGAACATCCGGGTCTCGGCGCGTGGGGGCTCGGCTGGGAAGTATGGCTGGACGGGATGGAAGTGACCCAGTTCACCTATTTCCAGCAGGTCGGCGGTCTCGAAATGAATCCGGTAGCGGTCGAGATCACGTACGGCCTGGAGCGGCTTGCCTCCTACATTCAGGACAAGGAAAACGTCTTCGAGCTCGAGTGGGTCGACGGCGTCACGTACGGCGACGTGTTCCTCCAGCCGGAGTACGAGCACTCGAAATATACCTTTGAAGTGTCGGATACGCCGATGCTGTTCAACCTGTTCAATCAATATGAAGCGGAAGCAAAGCGCGCACTGGAGCAAAATCTCGTATTTCCGGCCTACGATTACGCGCTGAAATGTTCGCATACGTTCAACCTGCTGGATGCGCGGGGCGCGATCAGCGTGACGGAGCGGACGGGTTATATCATGCGCGTGCGCAATCTGGCCCGGCAATGCGCCGCGGTCTACCTGGCGGAACGGGAGCGGCTCGGATTCCCGCTGCTGAAGAAGGAGGTGACGCCGAATGGCTGAAGATTTGCTCCTGGAGATCGGAATGGAAGAAGTGCCCGCGCGGTTCGTCCGCGGCGCCATGGATCAACTGAAGGCGAAGACGGCCGATTGGCTGGATGCGTCGCGCATCGCATATGAAGGCATTGAAGCGTATGCGACGCCGCGCCGGATCGCGGTGCTCGTGCGCGGCGTTGCCGGCAAGCAGGCCGACATCCGCGAAGAAGTGCGCGGACCGTCGCGCAAGATTGCGCTGGATGAGAATGGCGGCTGGAGCAAGGCGGCGCTCGGTTTCGCCCGCAGCCAGGGCGTGCAGCCGGAGCAGCTCTTCTTCAAGGAGAACGGCGGCGTCGAGTACGTGTACGCCCTGAAGAGCGGCGAAGGCGCGCCGACGATCGAGCTGCTGCCGGAAGGACTTGCAGGGATCATTACGTCGATGACATTCCCGAAAAGCATGCGCTGGGGCAGCTATGATCTTCGGTTCGTCCGTCCGATCCGGTGGATCGTGGCGCTGTACGGAGATGCCGTCGTGCCGCTCGAGATCGCCGGCGTGAAGAGCGGCAATGTGACGCGCGGCCACCGGTTCCTCGGCGCCGAGACGGCTATCGCGAGGCCCGGCGAATATGCGGCCAAGCTGCGGGAGCAGCACGTCATCGCGGACGTCAAGGAGCGCGAGGCGGAAATTCTCCGGCAGATCGAAGCGCTTAAAGCCGAGCGCGGCTGGAACATCGCGGTGAAGGACGATCTGCTCGAAGAGGTGCTGTTCCTCGTCGAGTACCCGACCGTCCTGTTCGGCACGTTCGATCCGGCGTTCCTGAACATTCCGCAGGAAGTGCTGATCACCTCGATGCGCGAACACCAGCGGTATTTCCCGGTGCTGGATCGCGAAGGCAAGCTGCTGCCGTACTTCGTCACGGTGCGCAACGGCGACAGCACCTCGATCGAGCTGGTGCAGCGGGGCAACGAGAAGGTGCTGCGGGCGCGGCTCTCGGACGCGAAGTTCTTCTATGAAGAAGACCAGAAGCTCACGATCAATGAGGCGCTCGCGAAGCTGGAGACGATCGTCTGGCACGAGGAACTCGGCACGCTGGGCGAGAAGGTGCGCCGCATCCGGCGGACGGCGGACGCCGTCGCTTCCCGCGTGACGGAAGACGAAGAGGCGCGGGCGGACATCAGCCGCGCGGCGGATATCTGCAAGTTCGACCTCGTCACGTCCATGGTGTATGAATTCCCGGAACTTCAGGGCATCATGGGAGAAGATTACGCCCGCAAGCTGGGTGAACGCGAAGCGGTCTGCCGCGCGGTGAACGAACATTACCGTCCGCGCCATGCGGGCGACGAGCCGGCCGAAGGGCTTGTGGGCGCCGTCGTCGGCATCGCCGACAAGATCGATACGATCGTCGGCTGCTTCTCGATCGGCATCGTGCCGACCGGCTCGCAGGATCCGTACGCGCTGCGCCGTCAGGCGGCCGGCATCGTGCAGACGATGATCGCGCACCGGCTGGGCCTCAAGCTCGGCGAACTGTTCGGCATCGCGCTTGACGTCTACGAGGAGCGCGGACTGAAGCGCGGCCGCGAAGACATTCTGCGCGATCTGTACGAATTCTTCGGTCTGCGCGTCCGGAATGTGCTGTCGGAAGCGGGCATCCGGTACGATGTGGCCGACGCGGTCATGGCGTCCGGCTTCGACGATCCGCTGCTTGCGGTGAAGCGCGCGGAAGCGGTCGCGGAGGCGGTTCAGCAGGGCGAGTCTTTCAAGGCTGCCGTCGACGCGTTCAACCGGGTGTGCAATCTGGCGGCGAAAGCCGAGCAGACGAAGATTGATCCGTCGCTGTTCGAGGACGATGCGGAACGGAAGCTGCACGAGGCCCGCGGGTCCGTGAGCGGCCGCGCGGAAGAAGCGCTGTCGTCCGGCGATGCGGCGGGGGCGCTGGCCGTCCTCACGGAACTGAAAGACCCGATCAACGTCTATTTCGACCGGGTCATGGTCATGACGGACAATCCGGCGGTCCGTGCCAACCGGCTGGCTTCGCTGGCCGCCGTCGCGGCCGACATTCGGCGGGTCGCGGATTTCTCGAAAATCGTCTGGTCGTAATATGCGGAATGGTACGGCGACATGAACGGCAATCGGTTTGATGAAGCATCCCGCCATTGCGTCATTTATGCCGTCTCGGACTCGGCCGGTGAGACCGGCGAAGCCGTCGTCCGCGCGGCGGTCGCGCAGTTCACTAACGCGCGGACGGAGATCCGGCGCCGGCCATTCGTGACGGACAAGTCGCATATCGCTGCCATCGTCGTGGAAGCGCGGGACGAGCAGGCGATCATCTTGTATACGCTGGTACTGCCGCATCTCCGCGAAACGATGGCGCAGCATGCGCTGCGGGACGGCGTCCTGGCGATCGATGCGCTCGGGCCGCTGCTCGACGGCCTGGAATGGCGCACCGGCATCAAGCCGGAATACAGGCCGGGACTGAACCATCAGCTCGACGCGGACTATTTCCGCCGGGTGGAAGCGGTCGAATTCGCCGTGAAGCATGACGACGCGAAAGATCATTCCGGCATCCTGAAAGCCGACATCGTGCTGATCGGCGTGTCCCGGACGTCGAAGACGCCGCTGTCGATGTATCTCGCCCATCGCAAGTTCAAGGTTGCGAACGTGCCGCTCGTGCCGGAACTGAAGCTCCCGGACGAGCTGCTGCGCGTCCCGCGGTCGCGCATTGTCGGCCTGACGATCGGCAAGGAGGATCTGAACCAGATCCGGAAGGAGCGGCTGAAGGCGCTCGGCCTGCCCGACACCGCGCCGTACGCCGCCCCGGATCGGATTGAACAGGAGCTCACCTACGCCAGGGAAGTGATGGACCGGCTCGGATGCGTCGTCATCGACGTCTCCCGCCGGGCGGTTGAAGAGACGGCCAGCCTGATCATGGAGCATGTCCGGAATGCCGGCGTTCAGCCGTTCTGAACGCGGCGCGGGACGAACGGATCGGTGCGGGACGGGTACGGAAGGAATTGCGGCTCGTATGGCGAATATGTTTTCTATAGTAGGAATAAGAACGTAAGACGAGGGTGTGCGGCAATGAGCGGCGGTGATGTCCGGATCGTGGTGGATGCGGATGCCTGTCCCGTGAAGCGGGAAATTGCCGACACCGCCCGACAATTCGGCGTTCCGGTGATGCTCGTCGCCTCGTACGACCACGCGCTGGTCCCCGAACCGGGCGTCGAGGTGCGGCATGTGGAACGCGGACGCGACGCCGTCGATCTGTACATCTCGAACCTGATCCGCCCGGGCGACATCGTCGTGACGCAGGACTTCGGACTGGCGGCGATGGCCCTGGCGAAGCGGGCGACGGTGCTTTCGAACCGCGGCCAGCGGTACCGGAACGAGACGATCGACTTTCTCATGGCGAGCCGGCATGATCAGGCGAAGGCGCGGCGGGCCGGAGGACGGACGAAAGGGCCGCGGGCGATGACCCGCGAGGACCGGATGCGATTTCAACAAATGCTGACAAAAGTTTTGCAGGATATGCAGGATAATGATGACAGGTAGAGAATACTAATACGTGTTATTCAGGATGAAGGTGATGTGGATGGCCGGCGGCAGAATACCGGAAGACGTCATTCAGGCTGTCCTGCGGGCGCATGACATCGTCGAGACGGTCGGCCGGACCGTGCACCTGACGAAGAGCGGCAAGTATCTGAAAGGATTGTGTCCGTTTCATTCGGAGAAGACACCTTCGTTCACCGTCACCCCTGAGAAAGGGATTTTCCACTGTTACGGCTGCGGCAAGAGCGGCAGCGTCATCCGATTTCGTATGGAGCTTGAAGGTTACTCCTTTCCGGAAGCCGTGCGCATCATGGCCGAGGAAGCGGGCATTCCGCTGCCCCGCGGCGCGGGCGTTCCGGAAGAGCCGACCGCCGCTCAGCTTGAACGGCAGAAGCTGATCGAGGCGCATGAATATGCGGCAAAATTCTACCACTATCTGCTCCAGAACACCGAGCACGGCAGAGAAGCGAAGGCTTATCTGAAGCGCCGCGGCATGTCGGACAAGCTGATCGATCAGTTCATGATCGGATATGCGCCTGAACGCGGGGATCTCTTGACCGGGTTTTTGGACAAGCGGGGCTATGATCTGCGGCTGATGGAGAAGGGCGGGCTGGTCGCTTCTCGCAGCGACGGCACCGGCTTCTTCGACCGGTTCCGGGGACGGATCATGTTTCCGATCCGGGACCGCGAAGGCCGCATGATCGCGTTCGCCGGCCGCATCCTGCACGACGGACAGCCGAAATATTTGAATTCGCCGGATTCCTTGTTGTTCAACAAGAGCCGCGTGCTGTACAACTTCCACGAAGCGCGGCCGGAAATCCGGAAATCGGGGAGGGTTGTCCTGTTCGAGGGCTACATGGACGTCATACGGGCTTGGGATGCCGGCGTGCGGAACGGCGTCGCGTCGATGGGCACGTCGTTCACGGAGGAGCACGTCGCCATGCTCCGCCGCGTCGCGGACGAAGCGGTAATCTGCTACGACGGCGACGATGCGGGCCAGGCGGCGGCGCTGAAATCGGCGGCGATGTTCGAGAACGCCGGCATGCCGGTGAAAGTCGTCTTGCTGCCCGGCGGACTGGATCCCGACGAATACATCGGGAAATACGGTCCGGAATCGTTCGTGCGCGACATGGTCAATCAGCCGGTGTCCGCCGTCAAATTTAAATTAATATTTCTGCGCAAAAACCATAAACTGCTAGAAGACGAAGGACGCAAAGATTACGTGCTCGAAGCGGTGCGCATGATCGCCGGTCTCGATTCGCCAGCCGAAAGGGAGTTTTACCTGAAGGAACTGTCGCGGGAGTTCGAATTTCCGCTGGAGACGCTGAAGCAGGAGTGCTTCGAAATTCGGGCCGCCGCGCAAAAAAACCGTCCCGCCGGGGATAAGTTGGGCAATCGGTGGAATAATGGTAGGAATGAAACGGCTCGCCCGCCCGTCGGACGGATGCCGGAGCCGCCGGGACGTCATCACATCGAACGAACGCTGCTGTACTGGATGATGCATGACGCGGAAGCAGCCGAATATGTGCATGACAAACTGGGAGACGCCTTCCAGGTGGAAGACCACGCGGCGATCGCCGCTTATCTCTATGCCTACTATGCACAAGGCCACGAGCCGGATGTCACCCGATTTTTCTCGACCCTCCAGGACGAACGATTGGAACGGACTGCCGCCTCCATTCTCAGCATGGAGACCGTGCCGCCCTGCACGAGCGACAATTTGGACGCTTTCGCGGAGGAGGTTCTGAAACGGCAGAGACTCACGGCTTTGAAAGAACGGGTGGAAGAGCGAATTCGCGCCGAACGGGCTGGCGACGCGCTGCGGGCCGCGCAGATCGCCATCGAAATCAATACCTTGGAGAGACAGTTGAGAGGAAAGGCCACGCGACCGTCCTAGGGAGGAGGGAGTCGGAGTATGACAAACGATCAACATACGGAACTGGATACGGAACAAAAGCTTGAAAGCGTCAAGGAACAGCTGATAGAGCTGGGCAAGAAGCGCTCATCCTTAACGTACAAAGAAATTATGGAAAAACTGTCCCCGTTCGATCAGGAACCGGAACAGATCGATGAATTTTTCGAACAGCTCGAAGACCTCGGCATCGAAGTGACGAACGATGGCGACGACCATCCGATGGCTTCGGGGGACGACGATCACGAGGAGCATGACGATTTCAACTTCGACGACGATCTTTCGCTGCCGCCGGGCATCAAGATCAACGACCCTGTCCGCATGTATCTGAAGGAAATCGGACGCGTTCCGCTGCTCACCGCCGAGGAGGAAATCGAGCTGGCGAAGCGGATCGAACAGGGCGACGAAGATGCGAAGAGAAGGCTGGCGGAAGCGAATCTCCGCCTCGTCGTCAGCATCGCGAAGCGGTATGTCGGCCGCGGCATGCTGTTCCTCGATCTCATTCAGGAAGGCAACATGGGGCTCATCAAGGCGGTCGAGAAATTCGACCACGGCAAAGGCTTCAAATTCAGCACCTATGCGACCTGGTGGATCCGTCAGGCGATCACGCGGGCGATTGCCGATCAGGCGCGGACGATCCGCATTCCGGTGCACATGGTCGAGACGATCAACAAGCTGATCCGGGTGTCGAGGCAGCTGCTTCAGGAATTGGGGCGCGAACCTACGCCGGAAGAAATTGCGGCGGAAATGGATCTCAGCGTGGACAAAGTGCGGGAGATCATGAAGATCGCGCAGGAGCCGGTCTCGCTCGAAACGCCGATCGGCGAGGAAGACGATTCCCATTTGGGCGATTTCATCGAAGACCAGGAGGCGCTTGCGCCGGCAGACGCGGCGGCCTACGAACTGCTGAAGGAGCAGCTCGAAGATGTGCTCGACACGCTGACCGAGCGCGAGGAGAATGTCCTCAGGCTCCGTTTCGGTCTGGATGACGGCCGCACCCGCACGCTGGAGGAAGTCGGCAAGGTGTTCGGCGTCACGCGCGAGCGGATCCGCCAGATTGAGGCGAAGGCGCTGCGCAAGCTGCGGCATCCGAGCCGGAGCAAACGGCTGAAAGATTTCCTGGAGTGACAGGAATGCACGGGACCTGACTGCATCGGCAGGAGGGTCCTTTTTATCACCTGGGAAAAGGCGTGTCTACGCCGTCCTCGGAAAGGAACGAAAGCGGGATGAACGAGGAGCGCCGCAGAACGATCATCCGTGAGATCGACTATTGGCAGAAAAACAAACTGTTGCCGGATCAGTATTGCGATTTCCTGATGAATCTGTACAAGACAGACGAAGAGATCGGGCGTCCCTCGTCCGGATGGGCGGGGCGCGCGGTGTCCGTCGTCAACGGAGCAAGCGGAAAGCAGTGGCTTCTTGCTTTTGGAATCTTTTCCGTGATCTGTCTTGTCATCCTTTATTTTAGCGTGTTTCACCCCGTATTGCAAACCGCGCTGACGCTCTTCGCCGTCGTGCTGCTGCTCTATTTCGGACTGAAGCGCCGCCGCGCGAGCGAACCGGTCGGGCTGACGCTGATCGGCCTCGGCATGCTGACGCTGCTGGTCGCAGGGATCGTCATGCTGCAGCTTCACGGGCTGGACACGCCGATGTGGACGGCGCTGTTCCTGACCGGCTGCGGCCTGTTCTGGATCGTGTTCGGCATCGCGGCGCGGTTCCCGGTGCTGCACTATGTCGGCTGGCTCGCGATCTTCCTGGTCTACGCGATGCTGCTGGCGCGGGTCGGCGGGCACCCGAAGTGGTACGAAGTGCAGCTCTTCTGGCTGCCCGCCTCCTTCGTCTTCGGCTGGTTCAGCTGGTTCGTCCATCGCTGGTCGAAGCCTTCTTCCGCGGTGCTGTTCGCCGCGGCGGCGACGCTCTGGTTCATGCCGGAGCTGTATGCCGCCTTCCTGATGGGCCAGCCCCCCTGGATTCAACTGGCGCTCATCGCGAAGATCGCGATCGGCGGCAGTCTCATCTTTGCGCTCCGCAAGCAATGGACGGTGTGGGTGGCATGAAGGAGATTCAAACATCGGGACGCGGCTTGTCCAGGCGGCTGAGCGCCATTGCGGACCTGGTGCCGCCGGGCGCACGCGTCGCGGACATCGGGTCGGACCATGCGCTGCTTCCGGCCTGGCTGGTGTCCGCCGGCAAGTCGCCTTGCGCGGTCGCCGGCGAAGTGCGCGACGGCCCGCTGAAGGCGTCGGCGGCACGCATTGAAGCCGACGGGCTGGCGGACCGTGTCGCCGTCCGCAAGGGCGACGGACTGGCCGTCGTGGCCCCCGGAGAAGTCGATTGCGTCGTCATCGCGGGCATGGGCGGCGCCCTGATCGCCTCGATCCTGGAGGCGGGAGCTGCGGCGGGCAAGCTTGAAGGGGTGCGCACGCTGGTGCTGCAGCCGAATGTCGGGGAAGACCTCGTACGGCGATGGCTTCTGGACAAAGGATGGTATTTGGCGGTCGAGCGGATCGTGGAGGAAGACGGCCGATGGTACGAGATTCTGGCGGCACAGCGGTTGCCGGATGCGGACGGGCTCAACGCCGCCCTGTACGATGCGTCGTTCCTCAAGCTCGACCGGCCGGCCGAACGGAAAAAGGAACTGCTGCTGCGCATGGGACCGTGGCTGCTCCGCCAGCCGGATGAACGGCTGGCCGGCAAATGGCGGTCGGAACTTGAAAAGCTTGCGTTCATCAGCCGGCAGATCGAACGTTCCGATTCGCCGGATGCGGCAAGGCGCAGGCAGGAAGTGCTCGAGGAGATCAAGTTGATCGGGGAGGTGATGGCATGTTTGCAAGCGGACAATTCGTCGTCCAGCTGATGGAGCGGTTCGCGCCGCGACGGCTGGCGGTCGAAGGCGACCGCATCGGCCTGCAGGTCGGCACGCTGCAGAAAGAGATTCGGAAAGCGCTCGTGGCGCTTGATGTGACGGATGCGGTCGTCGACGAGGCGATCGCGGCCGGTGTCGATCTCATCATCGCGCATCACGCCGTCATTTACCGGCCGCTTCCGGCGATCGACACGTCGACGCCGGCGGGGCGCATTTATGAGAAGCTGATCAAGAACGACATCGCGGTTTACGTGGCGCATACGAATCTGGACACGGCGGAAGGCGGCATGAATGACTGGATGGCCGTTGCTTTGGGCATGGAATCCGAAGGCTGCCTGGAAGAAGTCCACGTCGATCCGCTGCTCAAGCTGGTCGTCTATGTGCCGGAGACGCACCGCCGGCAGGTGCAGGAAGCGGTCTGGCAGGCGGGCGCCGGGCAGATCGGGGAGTACGATTGCTGCAGTTTCGAGTTGGAAGGCACCGGCACGTTCCGTCCGGGCGAAGGAACGAACCCGCACATCGGCACGACCGGCAAGCTGGAGCGGGTGAAGGAGTTCCGGATCGAGACGATACTGCCCGAGTCGCTCAAGGGGGCGGTTGTGCAAGCGATGCTGAAGGCGCATCCTTACGAGGAGCCGGCGTACGATCTGTTTCCGCTCAAGCTGCAGGGAAAGGCGAGCGGTCTCGGCCGCTTCGGCCGGCTGAAGGAACCGGTGACGCTGGAGGCGTTCGCCCGCCATGTGAAGGAGGCGTTCGACGTGCCGTTCGTCCGCGTCGTCGGCGACCCGGACCGGGTCGTCCGGCGGGCCGCCGTGCTCGGCGGTTCCGGGGCGCGCTACATGCGCCATGCGCTGCGGGCCGGCGCGGACGTGTTCGTCACCGGCGACATCGACTACCACACGGCGCATGACGCGCTGGCCGTCGGCCTGGCGATCGTCGATCCGGGGCACAATGCGGAGAAGATCATGAAGGCGAAGACGGCCGAGCGGCTGGCGGCGGATCTCGCCGCGGCGGGGTATCTGACCGAGGTGATCCCGTCGGCCGTGCCGACCGAGCCGTTCCGGCTCGTGTAGGCGGAACACAATGCAGGGCGAAATTTACGGTTGAGCTTTCATTCAGCAGCATGTATACTGGAGGATGCGTCGGAAAGTCTGACAGACAATCGCCGGCGGCCTTTGTTGCCGCGGGAGGAAAGTCCGGGCTCCGCAGGGCAGGATGCTGGATAACGTCCAGTCGGCGCGAGCCGAAGGATAGTGCCACAGAAATGGACCGCCGATGGCCGGCTTCACGCCGGCACAGGCAAGGGTGGAACCGTGGTGTAAGAGACCACGAGCGGCGTTGGTGACAACGCGGCTGGTAAACCCCATCCGGAGCAAGACCGAGAGAACGCGGCGGCCTCAGAGCCGCAGCCCTTGCCCGGGGCGCGTTCGGGTTGGTCGCTTGAGCTGTGCAGCAATGCACAGCCTAGATAGATGATTGTCGCTTCCATCGTGGGAGGGTCGTTCCCGTTATACCACCGGAAGTACAGAACCCGGCTTATGGCAGGCTTTCCGCAACGGTTCATCGATGCCGGCTGGATCGGACAGCCGGAACATCCCGAAAAACATGCAGAGCCTTCGGGCTATCCTCTTGGGAGGATCGGTCCGAAGGCTCTTGTTCATATTGCCTGTCATTCCGCCTCGCCGAAACCGAACCGATGCCGGAGCGCCTCGATCCGGCGCTCGAACTTGAGACGGAATCCGCCCAGCGTATTCGCCGTCTGTTCGGCCGCTTCCAGGGCGCGCATGACGTCGATCCGGCCGTAGCCGAAGTAGATGTCGCGGCCCTTGTCGCCGAGGTCGACGGCCGTCTTCCGCATGATGTCCATCACTTCTTCGTTCGTCAGGTCCGGGTTGACGGACTTGATCAACCCGGCGAGCGCGGCGGCATGCGGGCTGGCCATCGACGTGCCGGACAGCGCGGCGTACTGGTTGCCCGGATAGGTGCTCGCGATCGCGTCGCCGGGGGCCGCCGCGTCGATGTAATCCCCGTAGTTCGAATAGGGGGCCTTGTTGTCCTCGGCATCCGTCGCGGCCACCGCGAACACTTCAGGATACGCCGCCGGATAGCCCGGCTGGTCGGTATTGTCGTTGCCGCTGGCCGCGACGAGCACGACGCCGCGGTCGTAGGCGTACCGGATCGCATCGTGGAGAAATTGGGCCGAAGCATAGTTGCCGAGGCTCATGTTGATGACATCGGCGCCGTGGTCCGTCGCCCAAATGATGCCTTCCGCGACCGAATAGGTCGTGCCGGAGCCGGAGCTGTCAAGCACTTTCACGGGCATGATGCGGCCCCGCCAGGACAGGCCGGCGACGCCTTCGCCGTTGTTGACCGTAGCCGCGATGATGCCCGCGACGTGCGTGCCGTGGCCCACGTCGTCTTCCGGATCGCCTTCGCCGACCAGATTGACGCCTTCCGCAATCCGGCCCTTCAGATCCGGATGATCGAGCTGGATGCCCGTGTCCAGCACCGCGATGACAATGTCGTCGCTGCCGCGCGAGAGCGCCCAGCCGCGCTCCGTCTCGATCGCCGGCAAGTTCCACTGGTAGGCGTTGTACAGCAGGTCATTCGGCACGATCGGCTCGCCGGCGGTGTCCGCACCGCTTTCCGCCCGAGCCTTGAATCCCTTGCGGTCCGACGCCTCGGTCCCGCTCTTCGCGTCGTCCGCTTCCGAGGCCTGTCCCCACAGTCCGTTCGCCAGATACAGATAGTGCGGTTCGACGTACACCGGATTCCAGCGCTCGCGGAAATAGGCGATCAGCTCTTCCGTTTCCATCGAATGCGATGTGAACACGTGGGCATAGCCCAATTTCCGCACCGAAGCGCCGTCGATATCCTTCATGATCGCCTTGATCTCGGCGTCCGTCGGTTCCTGGCGGAAGCGGACGACAGCTTCATTGATATGATAATGGCTCGCAGAGCCGTTGTCCTCGCCGGTGCGGACCGTAATATCCTCCGTCGAGTTCGGCTTCGCCGACTCGATCTTGTACCGCCCTTCCGCCGGGTACGGCACGAGCCGCAGATGCAGCCGCTGCCGGCGCTCCACCTCGTCGACGATATCCTGCCGGATGATGCCGGTGACGGTTCCGCTGCTTTCGGCTGCCGGCACGCCCAGGACGATGTAGCGGCTGCCGTTCACCCGGACAGGTTCGGATACGTACGTCCGGCCCGCCTGCGCTTCCCGCTCGGCTTGCGCAAGCTGCGCGTTCCACGCATCGCCGTTGCCTTTCGGCATCGCGCCGGCTTCCTTCGTCTTTCCGCTGCTTGCCTTGAGCCGCACATAGGTCATGTGCGGATGGGCATCCAGCAAATGGCGCAGCTTCTCTTCATCGGCATCCGCACGGAGCGCCCGGAACTCTCTGGAGCATTCCAGCGTGCACAGTTGCGCGGTCGCCTCCGCGTCCCGCCGGACGGCCTCCAGCTTGAGCCGCTTTTCCTGCGCGGCATTCATCACGGAAAGCCGGCTGTTCGCGCCTTCTCCGTTGCCTTCGTCCTCCCGCACGCCGATCTGCCAGGGCAGAAAAGCGATCAGCGCAGCCGCAGCCGCGCCCGCCGCCGCCCAACGCAGCCATTTCGGCCGCAACTTCGGCCTTCTGGACATGTCGCCGCCCCTCCCGCGTTCGTGATCGAAATCGGTTATAGGTTAAGGTCCGCGGCGTGAAAATATACAATCGCAAAGCGAAGATTGTCCTTCCGTAGTACCGCGGGTGACGGATTTGTGTTAACATGTGGATTAGCCAGTACGGGGAGCGAAAGGAGTCAGCAAATGCCGTCCGAGAATATCAGACAATTGACCGAATCGGCGCGGGCCAAACTGAAGGAAGCCATTGACCAGCTGGAACCTTTTCTGAACGGATATGCGCTGCGTGACCTGACCGGGGAAGACAGCACGCCCGAGACCGTCGCCTTCTACAAAGGGCTGCTCTCGGATCTGCGGCACCTGCTCGTTTTCTCGGAAGTCGTCTATGAGAAGCTGGGCGTCGTGCTGCGGAGGGCAAATTTTGACGTCGATTTCGCGGAAAGGGCGCTTTATGAGACGTACCATCAATGCGTGAACGCCTATTTCTATCCGAAGAATGAAGGCTACTCGGAAGACGGCCGCTATGCGTACACCGGCCAGGACGCGATCCGGTTCCGCGTCAAGCCGGTGCGACCGGCGCGGGACATCGTGCTCGGCATCGCGAAAATTTTCGAGGATCTGCGCGAAGAGCTGGCCTACTATGAGAGCGAGTATCTAATCCGGCGGAGGATGCAGGGGCAAAAATAAGGCAGGCATACGGCGCACCCGCGAAGGGCAACTTGATAGCGGGGGTGATCGCATGCCTGAAGGCGTCATTTGCAGCGTAAGCAACTGCACGTATTGGGCGAAGGGCAACCGTTGCGCGGCCGAGGAGATCATGGTCGACATCGACCGCTACGCCCGGGCCGACTACGGTTCGGAATTCGCGGACTTCGACACGCAGCGTCGGGAGACGGCCTCCGATTCCTCCGTTACGTGTTGCCACACCTTCCGTCCGAAGGAAGGCTGATCCGGATGGGCAACCATCCGAAAGGCGGAGCGGACGGTGCGGAGAAAAGGGAGCAAGGTTTTCCCGGTCTGAACCCGGAACTGGCGGCGCACGACGATGACGCAGCCGGGCGCAGGGCGGCGAAGGCGCAAGACGATGCGGAGATGGCCGCGGAGTTTGCCGCGCCTGATACGCCGCACGAACGCCGGCAGGCGGACGGGCCCGCGAACCCGGGTGGTCGCCGGTCCAAACCGGGCCCGGCGACTTCCGACGCGGGCCGCGCCACGGGGCTGTTCGCGCTCGCGATCGCCATCGCCTCGCTGTTTGTGTGGCCGCTGCCGCTCGGGCTGACCGCCGCGGTTCTCGGCTGGTTCAGCTTTCGTGAAGGCGCGCGCGGGCTGGGCGTCTGGGCCGTCACCATCGGGCTGGTGGCGGTGCTGACGCAACTCGTCCTCATACCGATCTATGCCGCATGGTCATGACGCGGCGCAAACCGGCGGTACGTCAGGGCGTTCCGCCGGTTTTGCTGCGTGCATCACCGCATGCAAGCGCATCCGCGGTCAACAGACTCTGGCAACGTCGGGCCAAAACGTGTACAATGGTAAGGTGAGACAAGCATGTGCATGGAGGGGACGTCATGAGCACCGTCATCGAACCGCAAAGCATCGGCATTGATCCGCGCACGTTCAGCGCGCTGCTGCGGCTGCAGCTGGCGAGCTATGCCGATTCGTCCGGCAGAGCGGACGCCGGATACGGATCGCTGTTCGAGACGCTGCTCGGCGGGCTGCTGACCGGCGGCAGCGCGATGACGCCCGCCATTAGTTACGGCTCAGGCCTGTACAATTACCCGGCATCGCTGCACTCCGGTACGCCCTATTCCGAAAATCTGCTGCCAATGCTCATCCGGTTGCAGAACGCGTCCTCCGGCGTCTCCGGCGGCGGGTCAGAGAGCCTGTACGACCCGTTGATCCGGCAGTCCGCCGAGCGGTACGGCATCGATCCCGCCCTCGTGAAAGCAGTCGTCCGGACGGAATCGGCGTTCAATCCCCGCGCCGTGTCGCGTGCGGGCGCGAAGGGGCTCATGCAGCTCATGGACGCGACGGCGCGGTCGCTCGGCGTCGCCGATCCGTACGATCCCGCGCAGAATGTGGCGGGAGGCACGCGCTATCTTGCCTGGCTGCTCGGAAAATACGACGGCAATGTGAAAGCCGCGCTCGCCGCGTACAATGCCGGTCCCGGCCGCGTCGACCGGCTCGGCATCCTGACGGACGAAGCGTTCGACGAGAAGCGGTCGCTCCTGCCCGAAGAGACGCAGAATTACGTGGCCAAGGTGCTCGATGCCTTCGAGCGCTACCGCGCGGCTGCAGTGTAACATCCGCAACGCTGCCGTGACGCTGCCGCTGCCAAAGGCCGCAAGCATCGACTCCGAGAGGGGTCTTTCCTTTTTTAGAGATGATCTTTCGCCGCGATACGGACGCGCCTTCCGGAGAGAACGGCGTCGGCCGTTTTTGCTCGTGAGCCGGGAGCAAGGCTTCCGCATTTGACCAAGGAAGGGAACATGGCATGCTCTATTTCGACCACAGCGCCTCTTCGCCGCCGCGCGAGGAAGTGATTCGCACGGTATCCGAAGTGATGGCGCAAATCTACGCCAATCCTTCGTCGCTTCATCAGGGCGGCGCGGAGGCGCGCAAGCTGCTGGAACGCGCGCGCGAGCAGGCCGGGCGGCTGTTCGGCACGAGCGCGTCGGAATGGCGTTTCACATCCGGCGGCACGGAAAGCAACAATCTGGCCGTCTTCGGCGCCGCGCGGCGCTACCGGAACCGCGGCCGGCATCTGATCGTTTCAAGCGTCGAGCATCCGTCCGTCGCCGAGCCGTTCCGCGCCCTGGAACGCGAGGGGTTCCGGGTGACGGTGCTGCCGGTGAACGAGACGGGCCACGTCGACCCCGCCGACGTCGAGGCGGCGCTGACGGACGAGACGATTCTCGTCAGCGTCATGCACGTGAACAACGAGGTCGGCGCGGTGCAGCCGATTGAGGCGATCGGGCAGCTGCTCAAGAACCGGCCGCGCACGCTGCTGCATGTCGACGGCGTGCAGAGCGTCGGCAAGCTTACCGCGCCGATCCGCGAATGGGGCGTCGATCTGTTCACGGTATCGGCGCACAAGTTCGGCGGGCCGCGCGGAGCCGGGTGGCTGTACGTCCGGGAAGGCGTCGAGCTCGAACCGCTCATTCTCGGCGGCGGCCAGGAGGACGGCCTCAGGTCCGGAACCGAGAACGTGCCGGCCATCGTCGGCGCCGCCAAGGCGCTGCGCATGGCGATCGAATCGCAGCCGGAGCGGGCGGAGCGGCTGAACCGGCTGCGCCGGCGGCTCATCCGGGGCGTCGTCTCCATGCCCGGCGTCGTGCTCAGCGGCCCGGAGGAGGACGATCCGCTCCGGCCGATGGCGCCGCATATCGTTCACTTCTGCTGCCCCGGACTGAGGCCGGAAGTGATCGTTCATTCGCTTGAAGAGCTGGGCGTCCTCGTGTCGACGAAGTCGGCCTGCTCATCGAAAGACGACAAACCGAGCGCCGTGCTCACGGCCATGGGCCGCGACGCCGCCTGCGCGGCAAGCGGCATCCGCATCAGCCTGGGGGATGAGCACGACGAGGCGAGCATCGACGCGCTGCTCGAACGGCTTCAGACCGTACTGCGCAAGTTGATGCCGCTGCGAAGAAAGGAAGACCTTCATTGACATTCGACCATATCTTGATTCGGCTCGGGGAAATTACGGTGAAAGGGCGCAACCGCAACCGCTTCGAGACGGAGATGCTGAAGCAGGTGCAGCATGCGCTTCGGGGGTTTCCCGGGCTGACCTTCATCCGGACATACGGCCGCCTGTACATCACCCTCGGGAATGAGCCGTACGAACCGGTGGCCGACCGGCTGAAAGATGTCTTCGGCATCTCGTCGTTCAGTCCGGTGAAGCGGGTGGAGCCCGAACTGCAGGCAATCCGGGAAGGCGCGCTCGCCGTCATGCGGTCGTTTCCGCAGCGCAAGGCGACGTTCAAAGTCAAGGTGAGCCGCCGATGGAAAGGATTCCCGCACGACACGATGGCCATGAACCATCTCGTCGGCGCGCACATCCTCCGCAACATGCCGAACATTACGGTGGACGTCCGCCAGCCCGACATCGAACTGAACGTCGAGATCCAGGAACAGCACGCGTATATCTACTGCGAAGTGGTGCCGGGGGCCGGCGGTTTTCCATACGGGTCGAACGGCAAAGCCGTCGCGCTGCTGTCCGGCGGCATCGACAGCCCCGTCGCCGTCTGGATGGCGATGCGCAAAGGGCTGGAGGTCGAAGCGATCCATTTCCACAGCTATCCGTTCACGAGCAAGGAAGCGCAGGACAAAGTCGTCGCCCTTGCGAAAAGGCTGTCCTATTACGCCGGCAAACCGTTCAAGCTGCACCTCGTGCCGTTCACGGACATCCAGACCAGCCTGGCGCAGTCGAAGCAGGATCACCTCATCATCACGCTGATGCGCCGGTCGATGCTCCGGATCGCGCAGCGGATCGCCGAGAAGAGCGGCGCGCTGGCGATCGTCACCGGCGACAGCCTGGGCCAGGTGGCCAGCCAGACGCTCGGCAGCCTGAACGTCATCGGGCGCACGAGCGACCTGCCGCTGCTTCGGCCGCTCATCGCGATGGACAAGCTCGAAATCATCGCGATGGCGAAGCGGATCGGCACGTACGAGACTTCGATCCTGCCGTATGAAGACTGCTGCACGCTGTTCGTGCCGAAGTCTCCGGCAACAAATCCGAATCTGCGCATCGTCGAGCATATCGAACGCGGCGTGCCGAACCTGGCCGAGATGATCGCGCAGGCGGTGGAAGGGACGGAGACGATCGAGCTTCGACCCGACGATCCGGCGCCTGCCGGCCGGACCGGAGAGGACGATTGGTTTTGATCCGCAACAGAGAACAAGAAAAAGCAGGGAACGCCTAATGCGGCTCCCTGCTTTTCTCATGCAATGCGGTTCTCCTGGTCCTGGCGGTGTTCACGGCGTAACCGGCGAGCTGCACGCCGATGATGATGACCGCGTAGAAGGTCCAGGCGATCCAGGCGCGGTCTCCGATCAGTTCCTCGATGTGCTTCTCGTGCGTAATCATCTTCGCGGCCGTGAAGGCGAGCACGCCGCCGCCGAGATAGATGATCCAGGGGAAATAGCCCATCAGGCGGATGAACAAGGTGCTCCCCCATATGATGATCGGGATGCTGATCAGCAGCCCGAGCACGACGAGCAGCAGATGGCCGTGCGACGCCCCGGCGATGGCGATCACGTTGTCGAGCCCCATCGCGGCGTCGGCGGCAATAATCGTCCAGACCGACTGCCACAGCGTATTGCCGGCTTTGACGTCATGACTGCCTTCTTCCTGCACGAGCAGCTTGCAGGCGATCCAGACGAGCAGCAGTCCGCCGGCGAGCTGCAGCCACGGCACCTTGAGCAAATAAACGACCAGCGCGGTGGCCGCGATCCGGATGGCGACCGCTCCCGCCACGCCCCACAGGATGGCCGCTTTCTGCTGATGTTTGGGCAGATTGCGCGCCGCCATGCCGATGACGATCGCGTTGTCTCCGGCAAGCACCAGATCGATGAAGACGATGGTGATAAGAGCGGACCAGAATTCCAGCGTCAAGGGATCCATAAGGTTGGCTGTCCCCTCCTTTCCCGTCAGTAACACCGCACACAGGCAAAAATGCCCGCAACAAATTTACATACGTTGTCCACGGACATGCGGATTCAAATTTTTTTCGGGCATAACCTGTCCCATCCGCACATACAGTGGTTGGCAAGGGGGCAGAGGTCGTTGGAAAGTCTGCTGATTTTCGCACAAATTATGCTGGTCAATCTGCTGCTCAGCGGCGACAATGCCGTCGTCATCGCGATGGCCTTCCGACACCTGCCGCCCGGAATCCGGGAGCGCGCGATGGTCTGGGGCACCGCCGCCGCGGTCGCCCTGCGCTGCGCACTGACACTGTCGGCTGCCGCACTGCTTCAGATCCCGTATCTGCGGGCGGCCGGCGCGCTTATGCTGTATGGCATCGCGGTCAAACTGCTGCTCGATGGCGGCGGGGACGGCAAACCGCAACACGTGCGGAACAGCGCGACGATCGCGAGCGCGATCCGTACGATCCTCGCCGCCGATTTCATCATGAGCCTCGACAACGTGCTCGCAATTGCCGCGATTGCCGACGGGGAAATCGTGCTCATGATGATCGGCATCGCGCTCAGCATTCCGATCGTCATCTGGGGGAGCCGGTTCGTCGGCGCGCTGCTTGCCCGCATCCCCCAGCTCGTCTATATCGGCGCCGCGCTGCTCGGTTATGAAGCCGGCCGGATGCTCGTGCACGACCCCGGCCTGGACGGGCTGCTGTTCCACGGCAGCCGGACGGCCGCCGAAGCGCTGCCCGTGCTGTCCGTCCCGCTGGTGATCGTGCTGTATCTTCTGATGCGCCGGGCTTCGTGACCCGGACTTTTTTTTTGTCTCCAGTTCCATTACACTAGAGAGGATGACCAGGGTTGCTCCGGGGGTGGGTCATATGTCCAACAAACAATATACCATCGGTCTCGCCATTGTGGCCGCCGGCATCGTCATATTGCTGGGCAAGCTCGGCGTATTCGCATTTATCGGAAACATTTTCTGGCCGCTTCTTGTTCTCGTGCCGGGCGTGCTGCTCCACATGCTCTATTTCGGGCGCATGCTGGGCAATGCCGCAGTGCTCATACCGGCCGGAGTGCTCACCGTGTACGGCCTGCTGTTCTTCGTCTGCAATCTGTTCGGCTGGAAACTGATCGCGGGGCTGTGGCCGTTCTTCCTGGCCGGGCCGGCGGTCGGGCTGTACGAATACAGCATGTTCGGACCGAACAGGGACCGGACGATCCGGCTGATCGCAATCGGGCTGCTCGCCCTGTCCGCGCTGCTGCTCCTGATCGGCCTGTTCCGTTCGGCATTCATCTATCTGCTGGCCGCCGCGCTCATCCTGGGCGGCGCCTGGATCGCATACGGGCGGCGCATCCGCTGGTGACGCCGCGGCGGGCGGGAATCTGACAGACGGAAAGGATTACGACAGTGCATCCGAGAGAACACATCCGCAACATTGCGATCATCGCCCACGTCGATCATGGCAAAACAACGCTCGTGGACCGGTTGCTTCAACAGTCCGGTTTGTTCCGCGAGGGCGAAACCCTGCAGGAACGGATGCTCGATTCCAACGATCTCGAGCGGGAACGGGGCATCACGATACTGGCGAAAAATACGGCCGTTACATACGGGGATTACCGCATCAACATCGTCGATACGCCGGGGCATGCCGACTTCGGCGGAGAAGTGGAGCGCATTCTGCGCATGGTGGACGGCGCACTGCTCGTCGTCGATGCGTTCGAAGGCTGCATGCCGCAGACGAAATTTGTCCTTCGCAAGGCGCTTGAACACCAGCTTGTCCCGATCGTCGTGGTCAACAAGATCGACCGTCCGAACGCGCGGCCGGCGGAGGTGGTCGACGAGGTGCTGGAGCTGTTCATCGAACTCGGCGCGGATGACGACCAGTTGGATTTCCCGGTTGTTTACGCGTCGGGGCTCGAGGGTTTCGCAAGCCTCGAGCCCGATGAGCGCGGCACCGACATGAAGCCGCTGTTCGACGCGATCGTCCGCCACATTCCCGCGCCGCCCGGCGATCCGGAAGAGCCGGCGCAATTGCTCGTCTCGCTGCTCGATTACAACGACTACCTCGGCCGGATCGCAATCGGCCGGATACACCGCGGCAGCCTGAAGCCCGGACAGGCCGTCGCGGTCCTGGCAAGGGACGGCGGCAGCCGGCAGGCACGGATCGAGAAGCTGTTCGGCTTCAAGGGCTTGAACCGGATCGAGATCGACGAGGCGGGCGCCGGGGACATCGTCGCTGTCGCCGGGATCCGCGACATCAACATCGGTGAGACGATCGCGGACCCCGAGCGGCCCGATCCGCTGCCGGCGCCGAAGATCGAGGAGCCGACGCTCAAGATGACGTTCCTCGTGAACAACAGCCCGTTCGCCGGACGGGAAGGCAAATACGTCACGTCGCGGCGTCTGCGTGAACGATTGATGAAAGAGCTGGAGACCGACGTCGCGCTGCGCGTGGAAGAGACGGACAGCCCCGACGCGTTCATCGTGTCCGGGCGCGGCGAGCTGCATCTCGGCATTCTCATCGAGCACATGCGCCGGGAAGGCTATGAGCTGCAGGTGTCGAAGCCGGAAGTGATCGTGCGGGAAGAGAACGGCGTCCGTCTCGAGCCGTACGAGCGGCTTGTGATTGACGTGCCGGACGAGAGCGTCGGCGCCGTCATGGAAAGCCTGGGGCCGCGCAAAGCCGAGCTCGTCGCCATGACGCAGGGTGAAGGCGGCCACACGCGGCTCGAATATATCGTTCCGTCGCGCGGCCTGATCGGCTGGCGGACGACGTTTCTGACGCTGACGCGCGGATACGGCATCATGAACCACGCTTTCGAACGGTACGGCCCGCTTACCCCGGGCGAAGGATTCGGACGCAGGCAGGGCGTGCTGATCGCGAGCGAATCCGGAACGGCGACATTTTACGGCATGCTGTCGGTCGAAGACCGCGGCGTGCTGTTCATCGAACCCGGAACGGAAGTGTACGAGGGGATGATTGTCGGCGAGCATAACCGCGAGACCGACATCGTCGTCAATGTCTGCAAGACGAAGCAGCTCACGAACATCCGCTCCTCGACGAAGGAAGAGACCGTCAAGCTGAAGACGCCGCGGCTGCTGTCCCTCGAGGCGGCGCTCGAATATTTGAACGACGACGAATATTGCGAAGTGACGCCGAAATCGATCCGTCTGCGGAAGAAAATTTTGAACAAGAGCGAGCGCGAGCGGGCGGAAAAGCATCGCAAATCGGCCCAGGCCGGCGTATGAACCGGCAGTCGGAGCGAAGGAGGGGAGAACATGCAGGAATGGCTGGCGGAACATATGCTGGTCTCTTACTTGCTCATCGTCGGGTTCACCATTTTTATTTTCAACAATGTATTCCGACCGGTGCGGAGGCTCCCGATTCTGAAGGAGATTCTCGTCTATGTGACGATCGCGATCGGCAGCCTGGTGCTGCTTGTCCTTCAGGTCGACAAGCTGCCGATCATCCAGTGCATGGCCGTGGCGGTCGTGCTGATGCTGATCTTGAGGCTGCGGCAGCTCTATGACCGGTGGCGGAAAGACCGCGGAAATGCGGACCGTAACGACAAGGAGCGGGATGCGGCGGATGAAGTTCGATGATGCGTTGTTCAACTGGCTGCAGATGGAGATTGTGGCTGCCGGCCGGCCGGACGACCGGGCGGCATTGGACACGAGGGATTTTTTCCTGCAGATTCTGACGGAAGATCACGGCGTGACCGAAGTCGGCATCGCGGAGACCGACGATGATTTCGTTACCGTCGCCTACGTCCGCGAAGGCTGTCCCGGCCGATGGCGGGCGCCTCGGCAGGCGGCCGAGCAGCTGCTCATCGACATCAACGCCAATCCCAAATTCAACGAACAATAGGTGAGCGCATGAGCACGCAGAATCCGCTGCCTCCCCGCAGAGAAACCCGCCGGGCGAAGAAGCGGGAAGGCCGCAAATCACGGAAAAGATGGCTGCTCTGGGTGCTGCTTCCGCTGCTCGTGATTGCGGGGGCGGCCGCCTGGTATATCGGGGATCTGCTCGGCACCGCGAAGGAAGCGATCCGGAACATCAGCACGGATGAAGAAGAGAAGGGCGAAACCACGGTCGTGCCGCCGGAACAATCCGTGCGGGAACAGCCGATCGCGATGCTGGTGATGGGCCTCGACACGCGGGAGAAGATCGGCGGGATGAACACGGACGTTCTGATGGCGGCCGCGTTCGATCCGGAGAAGAAGCGGGCGGTGGTCGTCACGATTCCGCGCGATTCCCGGATTGACGTCGAAGGTTACTCGACCCGGAAGGCGAACGCCTATTACGCCAATTTCTATTCGGCCGCCCGCAATAAAGGGCGGGATGCGAAGGAAGCCGATCTGCAAGCCCGCCGCGAAGTGAAGGAGCTGTTCGGCAAATTTTTCGGCATCCCGATCGACTATACGGCGAAGATCAATTTCAAGGGCTTCTCCGACATCGTGGACGCGCTCGGCGGCATCGAAGTGTACGTCGATCAGGACATGCGGTATAAGGATGTGGCCGGCGGCACCGACATCAACCTGAAAAAGGGATTCCAGAAGCTGAACGGCGACCAGGCGCTCGATTTCGTCCGATACCGGCAATCGAACGCCGGTACGCGCCAATCGAGCGATCTGGAGCGCAACAGGCGGCAGAGCGAAGTGATCGGCGCGCTGACGGACCGTCTCATGTCGCTCGGCAGCCTCACGAAGCTGGACGACGTGATCAAAGCGGTCGGAAACAATCTGTCGATCGATATGCCGTCGTCGGAGATTGAACGGATGATCGCCGTCTATTTCGGCATCCGCCGGTCCGACATTACGTTCATCCAGCTTGACGGGAAATGGCGCAGCCCCTATATGCATCTGGATGAGGCGAAGCTGGAGGAAGCGAAGGCCGCGCTGCGTGAGATCATGGCGCCGCGCCTTGCGCAGCGGGAGGCGACCGGCCGGTAGTAGGACGATCCCCGCTGTGGTATAATGAAGGCAAGATTGCACGGTTTGTGAATTCCCCATCCACGCAGCCAAGGAGGTCATGCGGGTGGCCGAAACGTTGACAGCGTTGTCTGACGCGCAGTTTGCCGCCATGCAGGGCGAAACGTTCGTACTGCTGCACACCATCGACGCGGAGACCGGTTCCCCGACGACGAACGCGATTTCGTGGATTTTCGCGCCGAACCCGTCCGTGCTCCGGTTCGCCGTCGACGGGCGTTCCCGCCTTGTCGCCAATCTGAAGAACAATCCAGCCGTTGCCGTCACGCTGTTCGCCGGCGGGACGGTGCAGGCCGTCTACGGGACGGCTTCGGTCGTAACGGACGCGCTGGAAGGCGTGCCGTTCCGGCTCGTCTGTTTCGACATCGCGATTTCCGCGGTGCGCGACGCGATGTTCTACGGCGCGCGGCTCACGGCGCTGCCCGAGTACGAGAAAACGTACGACAAGCGCGCCGCCGACAAACTCGACGGACAAGTATTCGAAGCCATGAAGAAAGCCTAGCGACCCTGGTGGGGCCGTTAGGCTTCCTTGTTTCTTGCGGGCTGTTACAGCCGCCCGTCCGTCTTCGGCGCTTCCGTCTCCGGCGGATCTTTCAGCTCGACATCGCGCGGCAGCTGCGGCATGATCCGGCCGATGATGTCGGTCAGTTCTTCGACAAATCCGGCGACCGGATGGCCGGCCTGGATGTCGGCGCGAATCTCGCGGATCCGTTCATTCAGATCCATGTCGGCCGTGACGAAGGCGTCGATGCCGTACGGATCTTTGCGGAACGCTTCGGCGACGGAATATTTGATCGTCCCGACCCGCGAACGGTCGAGTTTCTCGTCCACATCGATGCCGACGACGGCCGTATTGCCGAATACGACGCATCGCGCGTCTTGTACGCCGGGGATGTTTTTCGCCAGCGTTTCGAGATGGCGCGCGACGGCCGCCGGATCATCGATTTCGAGTTTCTGCATCTCCTGCGCATTTCGCGTTTGCACTCCGTCGGCGCCGGGAGGAGGTGAAGTTTGCTCGTTCCCCGTCTGTCTGCCGCAGCCGGCGGCAGCCATGATGCACAGACTGACGACCAGACACCAGGCGAACCGTTTCGTCATCGCTCCGCATCCTTTCATCGCTTTTCGTTCGATATCTGTCCTTCGCGATCTGTCCTTAGCGTTGCCCCGATGTTCCGCTGATATGTATTTTCACGCTGCCATACCGACGCCGGGAGGTATCCGCGATGAAGAAAATCTACGTGCTCGACACCAATGTGCTGCTCCATGATCCGCAGGCACCGCTGAAATTCGAGGACAATGTGGTCGTTATTCCCGCCGTCGTGCTGGAAGAGATCGACGCGAAGAAACGGCTGCAGGACGAAATCGGCCGCAATGCCCGGCAAGTCTCGCGCATGCTCGACGGACTCAGGGAACGGGGACGGCTGCATGAAGGCATTCCGCTCGATCAGGGCGGCGTGCTCAAGGTCGAACTCAATCACCGCAGCTTCATCCGGCTGAAAGCCCGGTTCGGCGAGATGACCAGCGACAACCGGATGCTCGCCGTGGCGCTGAATTATCATCTGGAGGAACAGGAGAGCGATTCTCCCCGTCCGGTCATCGTCGTCAGCAAGGACGTGCTTGTCCGGGTGAAAGCGGATGTGCTCGGCCTGCCGGCGCAGGATTACCTGTCGGACCGGACCGTGTCGCCCGACGCGTTCTATACCGGGTATTCGCAGGTGTATGTCCATCCGGGGGTCATCGACGCGTTCTACACGGACCGCTCGCTTGCCGTATCCGAGCTCGGGAAGACCGTCTATCCGAATGAATTCGTCATTCTGCGAGACGAGACGGGCACGTCGAAATCGGCGCTCGTCAAGGTGTCGACCGACGGGACGCGGCTTGAGCCGCTGCGGCTCGCCGGCGATCCGGTCTGGGGCATCACCGCCCGCAACGCGCAGCAGCGGATGGCGCTGGAACTTCTGCTCAGCGACGACATTCCGCTCGTCACGCTGACCGGCCGGGCCGGCACGGGCAAGACGCTGCTGGCGCTGGCCGCGGCGCTGCACAAGGTCGAGGACGAGCGGCGGTACAAGAAGCTGCTGATCGCACGCCCGATCGTGCCGATGGGGAAGGACATCGGCTATCTGCCGGGAGAGAAGGACGAAAAGCTTCGTCCGTGGATGCAGCCGATCTATGACAATCTCGAGTATCTGTTCGATGCGAAGAAGTCGGGCGATCTTGACAAAATCCTGATGGGGCTGGGGAGCATACAGGTCGAGGCGCTGACCTACATCCGCGGCAGGTCGATTCCGGGGCAGTACATCATCATCGACGAGGCGCAGAACCTGTCCCGGCACGAGGTGAAAACGATCGTCACCCGCGTCGGCGAAGGGAGCAAGATCGTGCTGATCGGCGATCCGGAACAGATCGACCATCCGTACCTCGATTCGGTAAGCAACGGGCTGACGCTGATCGTGGAAAAGTTCAAATCGGAGTCCATCAGCGGCCATGTGACGCTGGAGAAAGGGGAGCGCTCGAAGCTGGCGCAGCTCGCGGCCGAGCGTCTGTGATCCCCGCCGCGGAGAATGACGCGCCCCGCCGCGGGCTGACCGCCCTGCAGCGGGGCACGGATGCGCGGCGGCTGCATGCCGCCCGGCCGGCGGGTTGTCATTCCGCATCGCCGCTCTGCCGGCGGCGGAGCCCGATGCGCAGCTCGACGGTGAGCACGCCGTCGTCGGCGTCGACGGCGGTGGCTCGGACCAGTGGCACGAGCAGCTGCGGATAGAAGCCGAGGTCGAACCGCCGCTCCAGTTCGCGGATCGTCGTGTCGGGCAGGGCGAAGCCGTTGAACACGATCTTCTCGGTATGGAACCGGACGACATGCTCGGGTTCGTCTTCGATGGTGTAGCTGCCGGCGATTTCCACTTCGAGATCTTCGCGCCGGCCGTATGCCGACACAACGCCGTCTTCGAAACGGAAGGCGAAAGATTCAAACAGCGGATTCTGTTCCCGGAGGAACGCGTTCAGGTCGTCTTCCGGCAGACGCACGGTGTAGGTGAAGCCCGACTGTTTCACAAGGTCTTTCCGCTCGGCGAGCCATCCGGGAAGGCTCTCCATCGCGTCCGCCAGCGCCCGGAAATGGCGCTCGACTTCGGGCAGGCCGGTATTCTCCCACCAGGCGAGCCATTCGGCGATGAGCAGCCGGAGCCGTTCGCTGTCTCCGCTGGAATTGATGATGCCGTCCACTTCGGCACGGAGGCGGATCACCCGTTCGCGCTGCAGGCGCAGATCCCGCTCGATCTCTTCCAGCCGCTTCTCCTCCGCGATCAGCCGCTCGCGCTCATCCAGCCAGTCTTCCCGTTGCTTGCGATAGGTTTCGAGCGTAAACTTGTCATGGGACAACATTTCGTCGAGATAATCGAGCATGGCGAGCAGATCCGACAGGCTGTCGGACGAGAAGATGGCCTGAATCAGCACATCCCGCTCGCCCATGTACCAGGACCTCAGCACGTCGCCGACGCGTTCCCGGCGCAGGTCGAGTTCGGCCTCCAGTCCGGCGATGCTGTCGTTCAGCGCCTGGATCTTCCCGGCCGTCTCCTTGCGCTGGCCGGCGATCCGCTCGATCTCCTTGTCGAGCTCGGCGATGTTCAGGCTTTTCTCGAGCAGCTCGCGGACTTCCTCATCGCTCATGGCACTTTCGTCCTCGGCGAGCGCCGGCCCGGGAGCCGCTGCCCAGATGATCATAACGGCTGCCAGCAAGGCGGCGAGCCGATTTCTGCGCGGACGATGCAAGCGCTGGTCCTCCTCTCGCAGCCGGATAACACCATACGTATGCCGGACTTGTTCCCATTATAATCGGAAGGTGCGGTTTTGTCCTTCATCCGGTTTTTCCGGGAAGGAGGACGCCGTCCGGGAAAGGATGCGAACCATGACGGAACGGGATGAAACGCAAATGACGGAACTGACCGGACTTCTGATCCGGCGCATCCGGGAAGACGGGCGGACGGGATATGTCACGGATGCGGACGGGAAGCGCCGCAGCCTGCCGGCCATTCCGTTCCGTGACTACATGGCCGTCTGCCTGTATGACGAGAAGCACGGCTATTACGCCGCTGGCCCGAACCGGGTCGGCCGTGAGGGCGATTTCTACACGAGCGCCGACATCGGCGGCATTATGTCCGCCGTCCTGGCGCGTTTCGCGAGCGGGACGTTTGCGGGAAGCGGCCGGCCTCCGGTCGTCTTCGAATGGGGAGCCGGAACCGGGCGCCTCGGCATTCGGCTGCTTGAGGAATGGCGGAATATCGAGCCGGACCGGGCGGCTTCCGTCCGGTACGTGATGGCGGACAGCCACGCCGGCCATCGGGAGGCGGCCCGCCGCGGCGCCGCGGAGGCCGGATTCGCCGCATCGGTCGAAGCGCTTGCGCCGGACGAGGCGGAGGCGCGCCTGGCCGAAGCGGAGGGGCCGCTCATCCTCGCGAACGAGCTGCTCGACGCGTTCCCGTTCCGGCGCATCAAGCGGGAAGGCGGTATGCTCTGGGAGATCGGGGCGGCGTACGACGAGCGGGAAGGGCGGCTGCGCGACGCGCTGATGCCGCTGGACCAGGCGTCGCTGAACAGGCTGGAAGCGGAAGGGCTGATGCCGCTCGAAGGGCAGGAGGCCGAGTGGGGGACGGATGCGCTCGCCTGGCTGGAGCGGATGCTCGGCATCGTGCGGGCAGGCCGGATCGTGCTGATCGATTACGGCGACGTGCAGGAAGAGCTGCTCGCTCCGCACCGCATGAAGGGCACGATGCGCTGCTACCGGCGGCATGTCGTGCACGACAACCCCTACCTGTATCCCGGGGACCAGGATATTACCGCGCACGTCAATTTCACCGCGGTGATGCGAACGGCCGAACAATGCGGATGGCGGACCGCCTGGTACGGCACGCAGATGCGGTTTCTGCTCGAGGGCGGCGTGCTGGAGCTGCTCCGGGAGCACGCCGGGACGGATCCGTTCTCCCCGGAAGCGCGCCGCAACCGGGCGGTGCGCCAGCTCTTGCTCAGCGACGGGATGAGCGAATTGTTCAAGGTGGTCGTGCTCGAGCGGCCGTAAGAAACGAAAAACAGCCCCGCACGCATTGCGAGGCTGTTTTTCGTTCGCCGCCGGATCAGTACGGCATTTCCATCACGAAGACGGAATAGTACGTGAATCCGAGGAAGGCGACGATCATATATCCCCAGAACGTCAATATGTAGCTGCGTTCCGACAGATTCAGGTAACCCAGCAGGATGAAGAACGCGGTCTGGAAGAAGAAGAGCAGCGCCATCTCGATCAAGCCGCCCGCGAAAGCCAGCAGCCCGATCGCAAGCGTCAACACGCCGAGCACCCGGAACATGCGTGCCATATCAATATCCCCCTCTCGTTGCCACGGATCCCATAACCTATCGTCCATTATAGCGCCGCTTGCCGCCGGAGTAAACCGGGAACCTTGACGATTCGGCGAACTTTTCGTCCGCCACGCGCCGGTCCCCGTTAGCATGCCCTTCGGAACGCGGCTTCATGTATGCGCCCCGGGGATAATGGCAATACATTTGAGTATGCGATAGATTCTATGAACTCTACCAAGGGCATAGAGATAAAACAAGCGACTTATTTTGTTGGGAGGTTGTGGGTTTATGGCGGCAGTCAGACAAGACGCATGGACACCGGAGGACGATCTCATTTTGGCCGAAGTGACGCTTCGCCATATTCGGGAAGGAAGCACGCAGCTTGCGGCATTTGAGGAAGTGGGGGAGCGGATCGGGAGGACGAGCGCGGCTTGCGGGTTCCGCTGGAACAGCTGCGTGCGCAAACGCTATGAGGAAGCGATTCAGCTCGCCAAGCAGCAGCGGCAGAAGCGGAACCAGATGAAGAAGGCCGGCTCCGGGCAGCAGCTGCCGCCTCAGGGCGACCAGAGCGAACAGGCCGGGCGGATCGCGGCGGGCGTCGAGGAACCGCTGTCATTCGATGCGATCATCCGGCATTTGCGGGGCTGGCGCAACGCCTATCAGGACGCGGTGCGCCAGATCAAGTCGTTCGAGAAAGAGTTGAAGGAGCGGGATGAGGAAATCCAGGAACTCCGCGCCAAAAACGAACAGCTGATCCGCGACATCACGAATACCAAGAGCGAATACCGCGCCGTAAACGACGACTACAGGACGCTGATCCAGATCATGGACCGGGCGCGGCGGCTGGCGGTGCTGGAGGAAGGGGAAGAAGGGAAGCCAAGGTTCAAGATGGACGCGAACGGCAATCTCGAGCGCATCGAATAAGCAGGCGCCCGCGGGCGCATCCCGAGGCATGACGGCGACCGGGCCGGGACATGCCTTTTATCGTTTTCGGGAGGATGATACAATGATCCCGAAAACGATGGGAGGGATTGGCATGCTGGTCGAGATCGCGGGCGGCGGCGCCATCGGTCTGGCCTGGGCGGTGCGGCTGGCCGCCGCCGGCGTCGGGACGCGGCTGTGGACGCGGACGCGGGAGCAGGCCGCGCTGATCCGCGAGGGAGGCGCAACGCTGGCCGTTGGCGACGGGATGGTGCGCGCGGCGCCGGATGCGCGTCCGGCCGAACCGGAAGCCGCGGCGGAGGCGGCTGCGGCGGACGCCGGCCGGGAGCGGTGGATCATCGCGGCGATGAAATCGCACCAGCTTACCGGGGAATCCGCCGTCCGCTTCTTGCGGACGCTCGCCGGCGTGGAACGTGCGCCGGTCATCTGCCTGGCCAACGGCATCGGACATATGGAATATCTCGCATCCCGCATGCCGGAGATGCCGCTCCTTCATGCCGTCACGACGGAAGGCGCGCTGCGCGAAGGGCCGGCTGCCGTCCGCCTGACCGGAGAAGGCCGGACCGTGATCGGCATGCATCCCGCGATCGGCAGAAAACGCCAAATTTTGTTGGTTGACACGCTCTCCGCGGCAGGAATTGCGGCGGTCTTGTCGAACAACATCATGGATCATGTGTACGGCAAACTGCTCGTGAATGCGGTCGTCAATCCGCTCACCGCGCTCTTCCGCGTGAAGAACGGAGAGCTGCCCGGGGATCCCGTCCGGCGCAGGCTCATGAGGGCGCTCTTTCACGAGACGCTCGCGGTGCTCAAGGCAGCCGGCATGCGGACGGACGGCGGAGAATGGGACAGGCTGCTCGACGTCATCCGGCGGACGGCGGACAACCGGTCTTCCATGCTTGTGGACGTCGAGGCGGGCAGGCCGACGGAAATTGACGCAATCAACGGCGGGGTCGCCCGGCTGGCCCGAAAAGCCGGCATCGCTGCGCCGCTCAATGAGGCGGTGGCAGCCCTGGTCGGTGCGATCGGTCCGAATGAGCCGGGGGGAGGCTTGGAGCCATGGGAGCATTATGGGAAGTCGTGAAGCAGGCTTACGGCTATTTGTCCGTTCTACCGTTTATTCCGTTCGCTGCCGTCTATATCGGCACGTACCTTTATTCAAGGGACCGGAAGCAGTCGATTCAGCTTGCCATTGACGTGACGATGGTATTTCTGATCGGCAGCGTCTCCGGGCTGTTCAATCAACTGTTCGGCGGTTCGTTCGGATTTTACGGCATTCTGCTGGTCATGCTGATCGGCGCCGGACTGCTCGGCAACCTGCAGCACCGGACCAAGGGCAGGTTTGACCCGGTCCGCATCGTCCGGGTCGTCTGGCGGGTCGGCTTCTTCGTCCTGGCCGTCCTGTATATCATCTTTCTGATTGTCGGTCTCATTCGATCGATTGTTCAAGTATGAAGCCTCCGGATAAACGGAGGTTTTTTTGATGCGGCCCCGTCTTCCCGGACAGCCGTTTTCCTGATACAGTGTGGATGGGTTATAATTTTGACGGTTGTTGCGCGCGTTGGTACAATCAGATGTAAATATTCACAAGCGGAGTGAGCGCGAGGAGGAACGGACGCATCCATGCACGTTCACTGTTTGACGAATTCGATCAGTTCGCCCGTCAGCGAAGCCTATGTTCGGGGAACTGATCCGGAGCTCGCCGCCTTGTTCGGCGGTCATGCCGGCGATCCGGAGGCTTGGCGCCGGAGGGCGGAGCGGCTCGAGAGGCATCGTCACGACCGCGCCGACGCGACGCGGGTCGCGGAGGCGCTTGCGGCATACAACAGGCGCATCGGCGCTTCAGGCAGGGCGCTGGCGAACATCGACCGGCTGGCGGCCGGGGCGCTGGCCGTCGTCGGCGGTCAGCAGGCCGGGCTGTTCACGGGGCCTGTCCTGGTCATTTACAAGGCGCTGTCCATCATTCATGCGGCGCGATGGGCGGAAGAGAAGACGGGACGCCCGGTGGTGCCCGTGTTCTGGATTGCCGGCGAGGACCACGACTGGCAGGAGGCGAATCACGCCTACATCGTATCGCACGAGACGGGACTTGTGCGGATTGCGGTTGAACGGGAAGAACACCCGCGGACTTCGGTCAGCCGGACGAAGCTCGGCCGCGAGCGGATCGAGGGCGCGATCCGGTCGCTGGCCGCGTCGCTTCCCGATTCCGAGTTCAAGCCCGCGCTTCTCGACCGGATCGAAGCGTCGGCCGCGCGAGCGGAGACGCTGTCCGACTGGTTCGGCGCGCTGATGGCGGACCTGTTCGCCGAAGACGGTCTCATTCTGATGGATGCGGACGATCCGGCGATCCGGGCCGTCGAGGCGCCGATGTTCCGGCGGATGGTCGCCGAGAACGACGGGCTCGCATCGGCGTTCGCTTCGGCGGAGGAGAAGCTCAAGCGGCTCGGCTATGCCGTGCAGGCGGAGCTGCAGCCGGGCGGCGCGAACCTGTTCCTGTTCCGCGACGAGCGGTTCGGCGGCATCGGACCGGGCGCCCCGGCGGGCGAGCGGGTCATGCTTTACCGGGACGGCGGGAACTTCATCGACAAGCGGCGCACCTTTGCGCTTGGCCGCGGCGAGCTGGAGAGGCTCGCGCTGGAAGCACCGTATCTGTTCAGCAACAACGTGCTGACGCGGCCGCTGATGCAGGATTACGTGCTGCCGGTGCTGGCGACGGTGCTCGGACAGGGCGAGATCGCGTATTGGGCGCAGGTCGGCGATGCGTTCCGCGCATTCGGGATGGAGATGCCGATTATCGTCCCGCGGATGTCGTTCACGGTGACGGACGGCGCGATCCGCAAGCGGATGGAGATGTTCGGGCTGACGATGGACGATGTAAGCGAGCGGCTGGAGGAACGGAAGCGGGCCTGGCTCGCGGCGCACGACAGCCTGCCGGTGGAGCGGCTGTTCGCGGAGGCGGCGCGGCGGTTTGACGCCCTGTACGACCCGCTGATCGCGGAACTTGCCGCCGCTGACAGCGGCCTCGGTCCGCTCGGGCAGAAGAACAAGGAGAAAATCCGCGAACAGATCCGCTGGCTCGAGCAGAAGGCGCTGGAATCGCGCAACCGGCGGTACGAAGCCGACATCCGGCGGTTCGACCGCATCGGCGATTGGCTGGCGCCGGGCGGCCGGCAGCAGGAGCGGGTGCTCAATATGGCGGCGATGTGGAACGCCTGGGGCGGCGGCTGGCTGGAAGCGCTGCGTGCGGTGCCGTTTCATCCGCTCGGGGGCCATTATCGCATTGATTTGTGAGCCATAACTACAAGGGGCCGGCAGAATCGGCGCCGTGAAGGAGGTTGCCCCGTTGGGCGTTGTGGAGAGAAGCGTCATTACCGACATCCGGCTTGCGCCGGAAGGACATCTGAAGATCGACTGGGCGGCGGCGCATATGCCGGTGTTGAACCGCATCCGGGAGCGATTCGAGCGGGAGAAGCCGTTCGCCGGACTCAAGGTCGCGATCTCGCTCCACCTGGAGGCGAAGACGGCCTATCTCGCGAAAGTGATTGCCGCCGGCGGCGCGGAAGTGGCGATCACGGGCAGCAACCCGCTGTCGACGCAGGATGATGTCTGCGCCGCGCTGGTGGAAGACGGCATTGCGGTTTTTGCGAAATACAACCCGGGGCCGGAAGAGTATAAAGAACTGCTCGTCAAGACGCTTGAGACGAAGCCGGACCTCATCATCGACGACGGCGGCGATCTCGTCGCCATCCTGCACGCCGAGCGGCAAGATTTGCTTGCGAACGTGCGCGGCGGCGCGGAGGAGACGACGACGGGCATCCTGCGCCTGAAGGCGATGGAGCGGGACGGCGCCCTCCGGTTCCCGATGGTGGCCGTCAACGACGCCTATTGCAAATATCTGTTCGACAACCGGTACGGCACGGGTCAGTCCGTGTTCGACGGCATCAACCGGACGACGAACCTCGTCGTTGCGGGCAAGACGGTCGTCGTATCCGGATACGGCTGGTGCGGCAAAGGCGTCGCGATGCGGGCGAAAGGGCTCGGCGCAAATGTCGTCGTCACCGAGGTCGACGCCATTCGCGCGGTCGAAGCCTATATGGACGGTTTCGCCGTGATGCCGATGCTGGAGGCGGCGAAAATCGGCGATATTTTCATTACCGTGACGGGGAACCGCGACGTCATCCGCGGCGAGCACTACGCCGTGATGAAAGACGGCGCTCTGCTTGCGAACGCCGGTCATTTCGATGTCGAAGTGAACAAGCCGGATCTTGAGGAGCTGTCCGTGAGCAAGCGCACGGTGCGCAAGAATATCGAGGAATTCCGGCTCAAGGACGGCCGCCGGCTGTACCTGCTGGCGGAAGGACGGCTCGTCAATCTGGCGGCGGGCGACGGCCATCCGGCCGAGATCATGGACATGACGTTCGCCCTGCAGGCGATGGCGTTGAAGTATGTGAACGAGGCGCACGAGTCAATCGGCCGCCGCGTCGTGAACGTGCCGTACGAAATCGACGAGCAGGTGGCAAGGCTGAAACTCGAATCGCTGGGCGCGGCGATCGACCGGCTCAGCGACGATCAGAAACGGTATCTGGAAAGCTGGCAGGAGCATTGAAAATCCTGCACAGCGCGATCGGTCGGGACATGGTTCCCGGCCGTTTTTTGCTTGGTCGGAACGCGGTCCCGCGGTGTGGAGCAGGACGGCCGGATTTCGGCCGAAATGGACAAAACAGACGAAAACATTTCGCTTATATTTCTGAAATCAGTCAAAATCGCAGAAAATCCGGAGATGATCCGCCGCGTCCCAGCCCGGAGCAACCGCAGTTTCCCTGAAAGACGGCACCGGCCGCCCCGGTTTTCTTAACCTCATAAAATATTAATTTCGAAAATGGCTAACGGCAGCAGGAATCTGCTGTCAGGTGGCGAATAGAACATGCTAAGTGGTGGAAAGTGGGGCATAGTGGGAGACTTGGGGGAAGGAGTGGAGCGGCCGAATGTTCATGGGTGAATACCAACATTCCATAGACGACAAGGGCCGTCTCACGATTCCTTCCAAGTTCCGCGAACATCTCGGCGTGAAATTCATCGTCACCCGCGGCCTCGACAACTGCCTGTTCGTCTATCCGTCCGCCGAGTGGAGCGTGCTCGAGCAGAAGCTCAAGTCGCTGCCGCTCATGAAGTCGGATGCCCGCGCGTTCGCCCGGTTCTTTTTCTCCGGGGCGGTCGAATGCGAGCTGGACAGACAGGGCAGGGTAAATCTGCCGAATCATCTGATCGACTACGCCAAGCTCGAGAAGGAATGCGTCGTGATCGGCGTATCCAACCGCGTGGAAATCTGGAGCAAGGCGGCATGGGAAGGCTACTATCGGCAGTCTGAAGAGGCGTTCAACGAAATCGCCGAGAAACTGGTCGACTTCGACTTCAATCTGTAGCCAGCCGGATTCGGACGAACATGCCCCGGGAGGAAAGACCTTTGTTTCATCATGTGACGGTGCTGCTTGAAGAAGCCGTGAACGGCCTCAAGGTGAAGCCGGACGGCATATACGTCGATTGCACGCTCGGCGGAGCCGGCCACAGCGAGTTGATCGCTTCGCGGCTCGGCGAAGGAGGCCGCCTGATCGCCTTCGACCAGGATGAGTCGGCGATCGAACATGCACGCGGGCGGCTCGCGCCATACATGGACCGTGTCACGCTGATCCGGAGCAATTTCCGCCACCTCGAGGAAAAGCTCCTGGAAACCGGTGTCCCGACACACGAAGGCGTGCCGCAGGTGGACGGCATCCTGTTCGACCTCGGCGTCTCCAGCCCGCAGCTGGATGAAGCCGAGCGGGGGTTCGGCTATCGGCACGACGCGCCGCTCGACATGCGGATGGATCGCGCGTCCGGCCTGACGGCGGCGGACATCGTCAACGGATGGGACGAGCGGGAAATCGCGGACATCCTCGACCGCTACGGCGAGGAGCGGTTCGCCCGGAGAATCGCGAAGGCGATCGTCGAAGCCCGCAAGCGGCGCCCGATCGCCACGACCGGCGAACTGGCCGAGCTTGTGAAGGAGGCGATCCCCGCGGCGGCGCGGCGGACGGGCGGCCATCCGGCGCGGCGTTCATTCCAGGCGCTCCGGATCGCGGTGAACGACGAGCTGGGCGCAGAGGAAGACGCGCTTCATCAGGCGGTCGCCTGCCTGAAACCAGGCGGACGGGTCGCGGTCATCACGTTTCACTCGCTGGAAGACCGAATCTGCAAGCAGATTTTTGCGAAATATGTCCAGTCCTGCACCTGCCCGCCGGATTTTCCGATGTGCGTCTGCGGCGCGAGCAGCACCCTGCGGCTGGTCAACCGGAAACCGATCGAACCCGGAGCGGAAGAAATCGCGGCGAATCCGCGGGCGCGTTCGGCGAAGCTGCGGATCGCGGAGAAGCTGCCGCCCGGACCGTGATATACGTGAATTGCGATCTGAACAAGCAAGGGGGATTGACAATGGCCTACATGCACGGCAACCTGGCCATGAAGCCGAACAAGCGGCCGGAACATAACGCTTCCGCCCAGGAAAGGCGGAAGACGGTCATCCGGCGCAAGCCGCTGCCCGTCCAGGAGAAGCTGCTGTATCTGTTCACCGTTGTCGTCTGCGTCATTACGGCCAGCGTCATCATTTTTCGATATGCGGAAATTTATCGCATGAATCTTGAAATCCGCGAACTGACGCAGCGTTACGAGCAATTGAATGTGCAGATCAAAGAACTGGAGCGGAAAGTGGAGACGCTCAGCGACCCGAACGAGATTACGGAGAAAGCGCTCGAGCTCGGCATGGTCTATCCGGAGTTCGATGACGTCATTTCGTTGCAAGTCAGCGGCGAATCGGCGCGCACGGCGATGAAAGATTAGGGTGATCACGTGATCAGGCGCATCAAGCTGAGATCCCTGGCGATCGGGGGGGTTATGACCCTCCTGTTTGTCGTTCTCGTCATCCGTATTTATGTCGTCCAGGTCGTACATGCCGAGTTCTGGCTTGCAAAAGCGAAGGAGACGTGGTCGGCATCCGAGAAGATCCCGGCGGTGCGCGGCAAGATTACCGACCGGGACGGCAATGTGCTCGCCATGGATGTCGCCGGCTATACCGTGGCGGTCAGCCCGGAGGTGCTGAACAAGCTCGGCATTGTCGACGAAGTCGTGGACAAGCTGCATGAGCTGCTCGGCAAGCCGAGGGACGAACTGTACGAAATTGCGACGAAGCGCAACGCGGAAGGCAAGTTCTACCGCCAGCGCGAAGTGCGCAATGAAGGCTGGAAGATCGACAAGGAACTGGCCGACCAGATCTCGGCTTACCGCGAAGAGCTGAGGAACAGGATCGGGGAGAAAGAAGTCGGCATCTACCTGCTCGAAGAGCAGAAACGCTTCTATCCGAAAAATTCGCTGGCCGCGCATGTGATCGGCTATGTGAACAAGGCCGGCGAAGCGATGAACGGCATCGAGCTGTCGCTGGACGAGCTGCTGCGCGGCAAGGACGGCCGCATCAAGTACGAGCGCGACGGCAACCGCGTGCAGATTCAGAACGGGCATGTTGAAATCGATCCGGTCGTGCACGGCAAGAACGTGCAGCTGACGATTGATGCGGACATCCAGTATTACCTGGAGAAAGCGATCAAGGATACCTACGACAAGTATCAACCGAAGAGCATCACAGCGATCGCGGCGGATCCGAAAACGATGAAAATTCTCGGCATGGCGTCGCTGCCGTCCTACAATCCGAACGAGTATTGGGAGACGAAACCGGGCGCCGATTTCGACTACGCGATCAAGGGATTGTACGAACCGGGCTCGACGTTCAAGATCGTGACGCTGGCTGCGGCGGTCGAGGAAGGCGTATTCGATCCGAACGAAACCTACATGTCCGGCAGCATCCGGGTCGCCGACCAGACGATCCGCGACCACAAGCGCGAGGGCTGGGGCGAAATCACGATGCTGGAGGGGCTCAAAAAGTCCAGCAACGTCGCGTTCGTCAAACTCGGCTACGAGAAAATGGAAACCTCCACGCTGAAACGGTACATCGACGCGTTCGGCTTCGGCCAGCCGACGGGCATTCCGCTCAAGGGAGAACTGTCCGGCATGGTTGCGCCGCGCTACGCAACGGAATGGGCGACGCTCACCTTCGGCCAGGGACGGGTGCAGGTGACGCCGCTCCAGCAGGTGGCGGCGGTTGCGGCCATCGCGAACGGCGGCGTGCTGATGCAGCCGCAGCTCGTGGAGAAGATCGAGGATCCGTCGGACGGCAAGGTGCAGCGTGTCGAACCGAAGGCGGTGCGCCGGGTCATCTCCGAAGAGACGGCGCGGAAAGTCGGCGAATATCTCGAACAGGTCGTCGCCGACGGAACGGGGCAGAACGCGTTCATCGAAGGCTACCGCGTCGCGGGCAAGACCGGCACGGCGCAGAAAGTCGTGAACGGGCAATACGAAGAAGGCAAGTACATCGTCTCCTTCATCGGGTATGCGCCGGTCGAAGACCCGAAGATCGTCGTCTACGTCGTCGTCGACGAACCGAACGACCCGTATGCGGGCGGCGGCTCGGTGGCGGCCCCGGTGTTCAAGGAAATTACGCTGCAAAGCCTGCGCCATCTGGGCATCGGTCCGTCGAACGCGGTGAAGGCGCTGAACACGGGCACGCGCAATGAGAAGGTGATTGCGGTCCCCGACGTGACAGAGCTCGCCGTATCGCAAGCCCGCGAGGAGCTGCGGGCACGCTCGCTCAATCTCGAAGTGGTGGGCGAGGGGACGACGGTGCTCCAGCAAATTCCGCAGCCGGGCACGAACATGTCGCTGTCGCAGCGGATCTATCTCATCACGGAGGAGCGGAGCAAGCTGCAGGTGCCCGACCTGACCGGGCTGCCGCTCCGCGACGCGCTCGAGATCTGTTCGCTGCTCGAGCTGAGCTGCCGCATCGAAGGCGAAGGTTTCGTTACCGCGCAGTCGCTGTCGGAAGAAGCCGGCGGACGGGTGCTGAGCCTGAAGCTCGAGCCGCCGGGAACGCCGGCCGTGCTTCCCGACGGCGCCGCCTCGGACGGAGACGAAGCGGAGGAAGACGGATCAACCGGAGAGGAAGGCGCATCGTCCGAAGCGGACGGCGAGCGGCAAGGCGAAACGGAGGATTAAGGCGACGGCGGAGGGGGATGAGGCCTGTTCTACTCGCGGACTCGTCCGAATAGGCTGTGAGAGAAGCGGTCCCACGCTTCGAATTCCGCCCGTTCGGAGGAGATCGGCATGCGCAACCGGATATCGGGCCTCACGGTCAGGCGGCGGCTGTTCCAGATTCTGCTCGGCGGAATCGCCCTGTTCCTGGCGCTCATCATCCGGCTCGGATACGTACAGCTCTGGGAAGGCGGGGAACTGGCCGCCCGCGCGGAAGAATCTTGGCGGCGGAACATTCCCGTCACGGCAAAGCGCGGCGAGATATTGGACCGAAACGGCGTCCGGCTCGCCTACAACATCAGTTCGCCGACGGTCATGGCCATTCCGGCGCAGATCGAAAATCCCGGTGAGACGGCCGAACGGCTGGCGCTCGCCCTGGACATGAAGAAGGAAGACGTCTACCGGCTCGTGACGAAGCGCGAGCTGATCGTCCGCATCCAGCCGGGAGGACGGAAAATTTCGGCGGAGAAGGCGGCGGAAATCCGCGACATGAACCTGCCGGGCATCGTTGTCGCCGAGGACAACAAGCGGTATTATCCATACGGCAGTCTTGCGGCGCATGTGCTCGGCTTCACCGGCATCGACAACCAGGGTTTGACCGGCGTCGAACTGTCGTATGACAAAATGCTGAGCGGCATTTCCGGCAGCGTATCCTTCCTGTCGGATGCGGGAGGCCGCAGAATGCCGGGGTCTTCTGATACGTACAACGAGCCGAAGGACGGACTCCATCTGCAGCTTACCATCGACTACATGATCCAGACGATCATCGAGCGCGAACTGGACGACGCGATGGTCCGGCTCCAGCCGAACGCCGCGCTTGCGATCGCGATGAATCCGAACACGGGCGAAATTCTCGGCATGGCGAGCCGGCCGACGTACGAGCCGGACCGATACCGGGAAGTGCCGTCCGAAGTGTATAACCGGAACCTGCCGATCTGGATGACCTACGAGCCCGGCTCCACGTTCAAGATCATCACGCTGGCCGCGGCGCTCGAGGAAGGGAAGGTCGATCTGCTGGGCGAGCGGTTCCACGACCCGGGCGCGATCGAGGTCGGCGGCGCGCGGCTCCGCTGCTGGAAAAAAGGCGGCCACGGCAGCCAGACGTTCCTCGAAGTGGTGGAAAATTCGTGCAACCCCGGCTTTGTGACGCTCGGACAGCGGCTGGGCAAAGACGTGCTGTTCCAATACATCCGCAACTTCGGCTTCGGCACGAAAACCGGCATCGATCTGAGGGGCGAAGAGAACGGCATCCTGTTCAAGCCGGAACGCGTCGGTCCGGTCGAGCTGGCGACGACGTCGTTCGGACAGGGGGTGTCGGTGACGCCGATCCAGCAGGTCGCGGCGATCTCGGCGGCGATCAACGGCGGCACGCTGTACCGGCCGCATGTCGCGAAGGCGCTCATCCGCCCCGATACCGGCGAAGTCGTGCAACAATTCGAGCCGGAGGCGGTGCGGCGGGTCATCTCGCCGGGGACGTCGGACAAGATCAGGGAAGCGCTCGAAAGCGTCGTGGCGCGGGGAACGGGCCGCAACGCCTTCATCGACGGCTACCGCGTCGGCGGCAAGACGGGCACGGCGCAGAAAGTGGTGAACGGCCGGTATTCGCCGACCGAGCACATCGTCTCGTTCATCGGCTTCGCGCCGGCGGACGATCCGCAGATCGTCGTCTATGTCGCCGTCGACAACCCGCGCGGCATCCAGTTCGGCGGCCTCGTCTCCGCGCCGATCGTGCGGAACATTCTCGCCGATGCGCTGCCGGAGCTGGGTGTGAAGCCGCGCAAAGAGCAATTGGAAAAGAAATTGAACTACGGCGACACGCCGATCGTCACCGTACCGAATCTGGTCGGCAAGACGGTGTCCGATCTGTATGAAGATCTGAACATGAACTTCAACCTGGCCGCCTCCGGTTCCGGCTCTGTGGTTATCCGGCAGGCGCCGGCGGCGGGCGAACGGGTGGAGCGGGGATCGACGATCCGCATCTACCTGGGCAAGGACGATGCCTAGATTCGGCCAGGCCTGTCTATAATGGAAAATATCAGGCTTGCTTGCAAGGAGGTACGGCGCATGCTGCTCAGCGAACTTGCGGGGCTGCTCGTCACGGCAAAACTGGAAGGCGGCGATCTTCGCCCCGGAGGGCTGTGCACCGATTCCCGCAAGGTGAAGCCGGGCGATCTGTTCTTCTGCCTGCCCGGCCATACGGTGGACGGCCACGACTATGCGGCGGCAGCCGTGGAGCGCGGCGCCGCGGCGCTCGTCGTCGAGCGCCGGCTGCCTCTGGACGTGCCGCAGATTGTGGTGAAGGACAGCCGGCTGGCGATGGCGGTCATGTCCGACCGGTTCTACGGTTCCCCGAGCGCGCGGGTGAAGCTGATCGGCGTCACCGGCACGAACGGCAAGACGACGACGACACATCTCATCGAGAGCATTCTGCAGGAAGCGGGAAGAACATGCGGTGTCATCGGCACGATCGAAGCGCGCTTCGGCGGCCGCTCCCTTCCGATGTCCGGCACGACGCCTGACGCGCTCGAGCTGCAGCGGCTGCTCGCCGGAATGGCGGCCGAGGGCACGGCCTACTGCGCGATGGAAGTGTCGTCACACGCGCTTGAGCAGGGCCGGGTCAAAGGCGCAAAATTCCGCACGGCGGTTTTCACCAATTTGACCCAGGATCATCTTGATTACCACGGTACGATGGAGCGATACGCCGCGGCGAAGGAGCTGCTGTTCGCCCGGCTCGGCAATGTCTATCCGGCGCAGCCGGACGAGCGGGCATACGCCGTGCTGAACGCCGACGATCCGGCGTCCGCCGCCTTCGCGCGGGCGACGGCGGCGGAGACGATCACCTACGGCATCGACCGTCCGGCCGACGTCCGCGCGGAAGACATCCGCATTACGGCCAGGGGTACGTCGTTCAAGGCGGTCACGTTCCGCGGCGAGGCGGACATCGCGCTGCGTCTCGTCGGCAAGTTCAACGTGTACAACGCGCTGGCGGCGATTGCCGCGGCGCTCGTCGAGGACGTGTCGCTCGAGGACGTGAAAGAAGGGCTGGAGCGGGTGCAGGGCGTGCCGGGCAGGGTCGAGGCGGTCGACGCCGGGCAGCCGTTCGCGGTCATCGTCGATTACGCCCATACGCCGGACGGGCTCGAGAACGTGCTCAAGGCGGTGAAGGAGATCGCGGAGCGCCGGCTCATTCTCGTCTTCGGCTGCGGCGGCGACCGCGACCGCGGCAAGCGGCCGATCATGGGCCGCATCGGCGCCCGCTACGCCGACCATGTCATCCTGACGTCCGACAACCCGCGCACCGAGAATCCCGAGACGATCCTGGACGACATCGAGGCGGGGCTGCGGGAGGACGGCGTACCCGCGGAGCGCTACGAGCGGATCGCGGACCGGCGCGCGGCGATTGAAAAAGCGGTTGAAATGGCAAGCCCCGGAGATGTAGTATTGATTGCGGGCAAAGGTCATGAAACTTATCAGATTATCGGGGATCGCAAGATCGATTTCGACGACCGGCTCGTCGCCGGCGAAGCGATAAGGAGAAGACGGCCGTGATCAGACGAACGACGGTGCAGCTGGCCGCCATGTGCGGCGCGGAGATGAACGAAGCCGCGGCGCGGCGCGCGGACGCCGTGATCTGCGGCGTGGCGACGGATTCCCGGCGCCCCGCGGAGGGGCGGCTGTTCATTCCGCTCAGCGGCGAACGGTTCGACGCGCATGACTATGTGGGGGACGCGTTCGCCGGCGGCGCGGCAGCCTCGCTCTGGCAGGCCGGCCGCCCTGTGCCGGAAGCGCTGGCCGGCCGTCCGCTGCTGCTGGTGGACGACACGCTGGCCGCGCTGCAGCGGCTGGCCGCCGCCTACCGCGGCCAGTTGCCCGCAACGGTCATCGGCATCACAGGCAGCAACGGCAAAACGTCGACGAAGGACATGACGGCGTCCGTCCTTGCCCGGCGGCTGCGCGTCCACAAGACGGAAGGCAATCTGAACAATCATATCGGACTGCCGCTTTCAATTCTCGCGATGGACGAGAATACGGAGGCGGCCGTGCTCGAGATGGGGATGAGCGGCTTCGGCGAGATCGAGCGGCTCACCCGCATCGCCCGGCCCGATGTCGCCGTCATCACGAATATCGGCGACGCCCACCTGCTGCAGCTCGGCTCGCGGGAGGGCATCGCGAAGGCGAAGCTCGAGATTGCCGCCGGACTGAAAGAAGGCGGCGTCCTGCTCATTAACGGAGACGAGCCGCTCCTCCGGGAAGGCGCGAAGCGGGCGGAGGGATACGGCAAGTGGCGCCTCGAGACGTTCGCGCTCGGCCGAGAGGACGGCTGGTCGGCGAAGCTGCTCGCTGCCACGGCGAAGGAATCGGCATTCACGATCCGGCCGCCCGAAGGTCCCGAGTGGCCTGGCGAGTTCCGGGTGCCGGTCCCGGGGCGCCACAACGTGGCGAACGCGCTGGCTGCCGCCGCCGTCGGCGCGCTGCTCGGCCTGGATCCGGAAAGCATCCGGCAGGGCCTCGGCGCGGTCAAGCTGTCGGCCATGCGGCTCGAGACGACGCATGCCGCGAACGGCGCGGTCGTGCTGAACGACACCTACAACGCCAGTCCGGCTTCCGTGAAGGCGATGATCGCGTTCGTCGGCGAGCTGACGGGCTACCGGCGCAAATGGCTCGTCCTCGGCGACATGCTGGAACTCGGACCGGACGAGAACCGGCTGCACTATGAGACCGGCGCGGCCGCAAACCCCGATCGGATCCACGCGGTGCTGGCCGTGGGCGAACGGTCGAAGCACACGGTCCGCGGCGCGGCGGAGCGGCTCGGGCCGGAGCGGGCGATCCATTTCGCGGACAAGGACGCCCTCGTCCGTCGGCTGCTCGCCGAACTTGCGCCGGACGATCTCGTTCTGGTCAAGGGATCGCGCGGCATGCGGATGGAAGAAGTCGTGCACGCGCTCGTCCGGGGTTAGGAGGAGACCTTTTTTGGATATACCTGTACTGTTGCTCCCGCTCGGCGTATCCTTCCTGCTCGCCGTGCTCCTGGGGCCGCTGGCCATCCCGCTGCTCAAGCGGCTCAAGTTCGGCCAGCAGGTGCGGTCCGACGGGCCGCAGACCCATCTGAAGAAGTCGGGCACGCCGACGATGGGCGGCATCATCATTTTGTTTGCCGCCGCCGTTTCTTTTCTTCGATACGCCGAATATACGGCGGAATTCTGGGTGCTGCTGATTGCAATGCTCGGGTTCGGCCTTGTCGGTTTTCTGGACGACTATATCAAGATCGCCCTGAAGCGTTCGCTCGGCCTGACCGCGCGGCAGAAGCTGCTGGGCCAGCTGCTGTTCGGGATCATCATCTGCATCATCCTGTACCGCGCCGGGCACGACACGTCGATCGCGCTGCCGGGGACGGATCTGAGCCTGGATCTGCACCTCTTCTATTATCCGTTCATCATTCTGATGTTCATGGCGGTCGGCAACGCCGTCAACTTCACGGACGGCGTCGACGGCCTGTTGTCCGGGACAAGCGCGATCGCGTTCGCCGCGTTCGCGATCGTGGCGCTCCGGGCCGCCGAGCCGGAAGCGGCCGTCTTCTCCGCCGCGATGATCGGCGCGGTGCTCGGGTTTCTCGTCTACAACGCCCATCCCGCGAAAGTGTTCATGGGCGATTCCGGCTCCCTCGGCATCGGCGGAGGACTCGCGGCCGTCGCGATCCTGACGAAAACCGAGCTGCTGTTCATTGTCATCGGCGGCATTTTCGTCATTGAAATGCTGTCCGTCGTGCTGCAGGTGGCTTCGTTCAAACTGCGCGGCAAACGGATTTTCCGCATGAGTCCGATTCATCACCATTTTGAAGTGGGCGGCTGGTCGGAATGGAAGGTCGTCACCATGTTCTGGGCGGCCGGATTTCTGTTCGCCGCCGCCGGCCTGATGCTGAACGGCGCGGTGTAGCCGTCCGGCGTCACGGTTCGACATCCAAAGGAGTGGCAGCATGCAACATCCCTCGACTTACCGGAACCGCCGGGTCGTCGTGCTCGGTCTGGCGCGGAGCGGCGTCAGCGTCGCCAAAGTGTTCCACGCGCTGGGCGCGGAGACGATCGCGAGCGATGTCAAACCGCCTGAACAGTGTCCCGAAGCGGCCGAACTGACCGCTTTGGGCATTTCCGTTCTCTGCGGCGGTCATCCGGAGGGGCTCGTGACGCCGGACACCGCCCTGGTGGTGAAAAATCCGGGCATTCCCTACTCGTCCCCGCCCGTGCGCGAAGCGCTTGAGCTGGGCATTGAAATCGTCACGGAAGTGGAAGTCGCCTGGTGGCTGACCGACGCGCCGATCATCGGCATTACGGGATCGAACGGCAAAACGACGACAACGACGCTGATCGGGAAGCTCCTCGAAGCGGCGGGGCGAAAGACGATCGTCGCGGGCAACATCGGCCGGCCGCTCACCGACGCGGCGCGGGAAGCGGGGGCCGACAGCTGGCTCGTCGCCGAACTGAGCAGCTTCCAGCTGAAAGGAACGTCCGCCTTCCGGCCGCGCATCAGCGTGCTGACCAACGTGGCGGAGACGCATCTTGACTACCATGGCGGCATGGACGATTATACGGCCTCGAAGGCGAAGCTGTTCGCCAACCAGACGGAGGAGGACATTGCGGTCGTCAATTGGGACGACCCGGAATGCCGGCGTCTGGCCGAAGGCATCCGGGCGCGGATCGTGCCGTTTGCCATCCGGCAGCGGCTCGAGGAAGGCGTCTTCGTCGATCCGCCTTATCCCCCGTCGCCGGAAGACGACGGTGCATCCCGGACGATCGTCCGGCGGACCGGCGGCGTCAGCACCGCCATCATCGCCGTGGACGAGCTGGGCATTCCGGGGCGCCACAACGCCGCCAATGCGGCCGCGGCGGCGGCGGCGGCGCTGGCCGCCGGCGTGCCCGCTGAAGCGCTCGCGGCACCGCTGCGCGCCTTCCGCGGCGTCGAGCACCGGCTCGAATTCGTGCGGGAGAAGGCGGGCATCCGCTTCTACAACAGCTCGAAGGATACGAATCCGACCGCCACGACGATGGCGATCCGCTCGGTGAAGGGGCCGGTTGTGCTGCTGGCCGGCGGACTGGACCGCGGATCGGACTACGCGGAACTGGTGCCGGTGCTGCGCGAGAAAGTGAAGGCGCTCGTCGCCATCGGCGAGACGCGGCGGAAGCTCGCGGAGGCGGCGGAAGCGGCTGGCATCCGGCATATCCGCGTCGTCGAGCCCGAAGCTAGCCCGGAAGCGACGCTCGAGCGGGCGGTGCGGGAGGCGGACGCGCTCGCCGAACCGGGGGACACCGTCCTGCTGTCGCCCGCCTGCGCCAGCTGGGACATGTTCAAGTCGTATGAAGAGCGGGGGCGTATTTTTAAGAAAGCGGCGCATATCTTGTAACGAAGGGGGCTGTCCCCCAATCTGATTGCAAGAGGTGTCGCATCATGCCGAAAGCCCGAACCGCCCCGGACATGTGGATGATCGGAGCCGTCCTGCTCATAATGGCCGCCGGCCTGGTCATGGTGTACAGTTCCAGCGCCGTGCTCGCGCTGCGCGAATACGGAGATGCTTTTTATTATTTGAAGCGGCAGCTGCTCTTCGCCGCGCTCGGAATCGGCATGATGATCTTCATGGCGGGTACCGACTACCGGGTATGGAAGAAATACGCCCTGGCGGTCCTCGTCGTCTGTTTCGCGCTGCTCGTCATCGTGCTCATTCCCGGCGTCGGCGTCGTGCGCGGCGGCGCGCGGAGCTGGCTCGGCATCGGCTCGTTCGGCATTCAGCCGTCCGAATTCATGAAGCTGGCCATGATCATCTTCATGGCGAAGTATCTCTCGGACCGGCAGAAGGAGATCGCCGTCTTTACGCGCGGACTGTTGCCGCCGCTTGCGATCATGGGCTGCGCGTTCGGCCTGATCATGCTGCAGCCGGATCTCGGCAGCGGCGCGGTCATGGTCGGCGCGACGATGTTGATCATCTATGCGGCAGGCGCCCGGCTGCTTCATCTCGGCGCATTGGCCGGGATCGGCGCGGCCGGCCTCGTCGGCCTCATCATCGCCGAACCGTACCGGATGAAGCGGATCACCGGTTTTCTCGACCCGTGGCAGGATCCGCTCGGCTCCGGCTATCAGATCATCCAGTCGCTGTACGCAATCGGCCCCGGCGGCCTGATCGGGCTCGGGCTCGGCGAGAGCCGCCAGAAATACAGCTACCTGCCGGAGCCGCAGACCGACTTCATTTTCTCCATCTGGGCGGAAGAACTGGGCTTCATCGGCGGGACGGCCCTCATCCTGCTGTTTCTCGTCCTGATCTGGCGCGGCCTGCGCACCGCGATCACCGCGCCGGATACGTTCGGCAGCCTGCTTGCCGTCGGCATCACCGGCATTATCGCCGTGCAGGTGTTCATCAACATCGGCGTCGTCATCGGCCTGCTGCCGGTCACGGGCATTACGCTGCCCCTCGTCAGCTACGGCGGCTCGTCGCTGACGCTGCTGCTGACGGCGCTCGGCATCCTGTTGAACATATCCCGATATTCGAGGTGAACGCGCAATGCGAGTTGTACTGACCGGCGGCGGCACGGGAGGCCATATTTACCCGGCCGCATCGATCGGCCGCCAGCTGAAGCGGGAAGATCCGGATACGGAACTGCTCTACATCGGTTCTTCCACCGGGCTGGAAAGCCGGATCGTGCCGAAGCTCGGCATTCCGTTCGAGACGATCGAGATCAGCGGGTTCAAAAGGAAACTGTCGCTCGACAACGTGCGCACGGTCATCCGCTTTCTGCGCGCCGTCCGCCGGTCGAGGGCGCTGCTCCGCGGCTTTCGTCCCGATGTCGTCGTCGGCACCGGCGGCTACGTGTGCGGACCGGTCGTCTACGCGGCCGCCCGGCTCGGCATTCCGACGCTCATCCACGAGCAGAACGTCGACCCGGGTATGGCGAACGCATTCCTGAGCCGCTATGCGGATACGATTGCGGTCAGCTTCCCGGAATCGAAAGCGCGGTTCCGCCGGGGGCGGCGGATCGTCCATACCGGCAACCCTTGCGCGACGAACGTGCTGCACGCGGACAAGGCGAAGGGGTACGCCTCGCTCGGCATCCCCGAAGGAAGCCGCATCGTCCTGGTCGTCGGCGGCAGCCGCGGGGCCAGGGCGCTCAATGAAGTCATTCCCGACATCGCCGGCGCCGTCGGCCGGCTGGACGGCGTCTGGCTGGTCGCCGTCACCGGGGACGTCCATTACGAACAGACGAAGGAGCGGCTGAACCGGCTGCCGGCGGAACTGTCCCGCCGGCTCCGCGTCGTGCCGTATCTCGACAATATGCCGGAAGTGCTCGCGGCGTCATCGCTCATCATCAGCCGCGCCGGCGCTTCCATGATCGCCGAAATCACCGCGCTCGGCGTGCCGTCGATTCTGGTGCCGTCGCCCAACGTGACGCACAACCACCAGGAAGCGAACGCGCGGAGCCTGGCGGATGCCGGGGCGGCGGTCATGATTCTCGAACGCGAACTTGCCGGTCAGAAACTGGCCGGAACGATCGCCCGCATCATGGGGGACGAGGCGGTCCGGCGCGCGATGTCGGAAGCCGCGAAGTCGCTTGCGATGCCGGATTCCGCGGAGCGGATCACGGCAGAACTCCGTACGCTTGCCGCCCCGAAACGCGGCTGTTGACGGCGCGTCTGGGCGATTGTCACACTCGACATGTGCCGGGCATAGACTGTCACATGATCGTGACCGCCGACTCCGCGGCAGCCGCGGCGCAAGGCCGCCGGGCGCCGGCTGCCCTACATGTCCATTCCGGCTGAGAGGAAGGAGGATCGTCCATGCAGCAGTTGATTGACGAATTGAAGCGCGCCGACATCGGCGAACTGCTGCCGAACGAACCGCTGGCCAAGTACACCACCTGGAAAATCGGCGGCCCCGCCGATCTGCTGATCATACCGAGAGGCAAGCGGGAGCTGGCTGCCGCCGTCGCGCTGCTTCACCGGCACGGCGTGCCGTGGACGAACCTCGGCCGCGGCTCCAACATGCTGGTTCTGGACAAGGGCATTCGCGGCGTTGTCATCAAGCCCGGACCCGGTCTCGATTACGCGCGGTTCGACGGGCATACGGTCATCGCAGGCGCGGCCTTCTCGTTCATCAAACTGTCCGTGCTCGCCGGCAAGCACGGACTGACCGGCCTGGAATTTGCGGGGGGAATTCCGGGATCGGTCGGCGGCGCCGTCTATATGAACGCCGGCGCCCACGGATCGGACGTGTCACGCATCTTCAAGTCGGCCGAGATTGTCACGGAAAACGGTGAAATTGTGCGTTTCGACCGCGAGGCGATGCAATTCGGCTACCGGCACTCCATTCTGCACGACATGCCGGGCATTGTCGCCGAGGCGACGTTCGAGCTTGCGCCCGGCGACCGGAAGGAAATCGCGGCGGCAATGGCGTCCTACAAGGACCGCAGGCAGCGGACGCAGCCGCTGCAGGCGCCGACCGCCGGTTCGGTCTTCCGCAACCCGCCCGGCGACTACGCGGCCCGGCTGATCGAAGCGGCCGGGCTCAAGGGCTGGCGGTCGGGGGGCGCGGCCATATCGGATGTGCATGCCAATTTCATCGTGAATACGGGGCAGGCGAAGGCCGAAGACGTCCTCACCCTCATGGAGCATATCCAGCGGACCGTCAAGGCGCGTTTCGGCGTCGAGCTGGTCCCCGAGGTATTGGTGGTGGGTGAGCGGTAAATCGGAGGTGTAGCTTTGGACACATTGGTGATTGAAGGCGGCAGGCCGCTCTCCGGTACTATCGCCATCCAGGGCGCGAAGAACGCCGCGCTGCCGATACTGGCGGCCGGCATGCTGGTGGAAGGCACGGTCATTGTCGATCAGGTGCCGAACCTGCTCGACATCGACGTGATGCTGGACATCCTTCGCTCGCTCGGATGCCGCGCGGAGCAGATCGGCCAGTCCGTTGTGCTCGACACGACCTCCGCGAATTCCGCGCACATTCCGGAATCGCTCATGAGACAAATGCGTTCGTCCATCTTTCTGATGGGGCCGCTGCTGGCAAGATTCGGGGAAGTGGAAGTGTACCAGCCCGGCGGCTGCGCGATCGGTGAACGGAAGATCGATCTTCATCTGCTCGGCCTGCGAATGCTCGGCGCCGAGATCCGCGAGGACGGCAACCGGATCGTCTGCCGCGCGAGCAGGCTGACCGGCACCGACATCCATCTCGATTTTCCGAGCGTGGGCGCGACCGAGAACCTGATGATGGCGGCCGTTCTGGCGGACGGTGTGACGACGATCACGAACGCGGCGCGCGAGCCGGAGATCGAGGATCTGCAAAACTTCCTGAACAGCATGGGGGCGCGCGTCACGGGCGCCGGCACGGGCACGATCAGAATAGAGGGCGTGAAGCGGCTTGTGCCTTGCCGCTACCGGATCATCCCGGACCGGATCGTCACCGGGACGCTGATGGTCGCCGCTGCGGCAACGCGCGGACAGGTGACACTGACGGGTGCGAATCCTTCCCACCTGACTTCGCTCATCCATGTGCTGCGCCGGGCCGGTGTTCAAGTGACCGTGGACGATGATATAATTAAGGTCGGGGGCGTTATCCGCCCGAAGGCGGTGGAACGGATCGTGACGAGTCCGTATCCGGCCTTCCCGACCGATCTGCAGGCGCAGATCATGGTGCTGCTCGCGCTGGCCGACGGCGTCAGCGTCGTGAAAGAGATGATCTTTGAAGGCCGTTTCAAACATGTCGACGAACTGGTGCGCATGGGCGCCGATATCCGCGTCGACCTGAACTCGGCGATCATCCGCGGCGTGCCGCGGCTATACGGGACAACGGTCGAAGCGACCGACCTGAGGGCCGGCGCGGCGCTCGTCATCGCCGGTCTGGCCGCGCAGGGCAAGACGGTCATCGAACAAGTCTATCATATCGATCGAGGTTACGAGCGGATCGAAGCGATGTTCGCGAGTCTCGGCGCACGGATCATGCGGTACGCCGCGGTGCCGAACAACCGCGTGATTCCCGGATGAAGGACCGCCGCCCGGCTTTCCCCGCTGGGAATGCCGGGTTTCATTTGTGGCGGCGTCGGACAAGCTTGCGATTCCCTCGTCAGGAGAATGGAAATGACGGAACGCATGCCCGTACTGAAGGAGCCGAGCCCCAAGCGAAGGAGCAACAGGCGGCTGCTCGGCGTAATCTACGCGCTGTTCATCGTGCTTCTCCTTGTCCTGTTCTTCCGCTCCAGTCTCAGCAAAATCTCGGAAGTGACCGTATCGGGCGGCCGGTTCGCCAGTGAAAGCGAGATTCTGGCCGCTTCCGGCGTCGAGCCGGGCGACCCGTTCTTCTGGCCGGCCGCGGACGCGATTGCCGGGCGGGTGGAGAAGCTGGAGCCGGTTGCGTCGGCGGTCGTCCGCAAGACGTTCCCGGGAAAGCTGCACATCGAGGTGACGGAATATCCGGCCGTTGCCTACGGACTGACGGCGGACGGCGCAATCACGGCCATCCTGTCGAACGGGAAAGAGCTGTCGATCGGCGCCGACTCCGTCGTGGACAGGCCGGTGCTGCGCAGCTGGAACGGACGGGAGGCGGACAAGCTCAAGCTCGTCGACGCGCTTTCCCGGCTGCCGGACGACCTGCTTGCCGATTTTTCGGAAATCGCGCCGTACCCGTCGGAAGCCTGGCCCGACCGGATCCGCATCTACACGCGCACCCGGTTCGAGATCATCACCGCCGTTTCCCTCCTCGAAGAGAAGGCGGAAACGATCCGCGCCGTCATCGAGACGCAGGAACCGGGCAGCATGACGCTGCTGCTGGCGGACCGCTACGTGCTTTACACGGAAGAAGGCGGAGACGGCGAAGAGGAAGCGCCGGATGCGGAAAACTCCCGGTAAACAGGACTAATAGCCACTACTCAAGCCGCGTGAACAATGGTACAATTTCGTTTATGAGTTCATCCTTGCTGGGTCCTTACCCACCAATTGCCAGTGTAAAAACTTTGTAGAAAAAAGAGGGAAAATATAAGGCGCGTTGAATTACTTGGACAAGGATATGCGCGTGAATATCGCCCGCTGGTAATCAATATGTTGGAACTTCGCACTTTAGATTACATTTTTTATCGGAGAAACGGAGGTGCCAGGGGTTGAGCAGCAGCGACTTGATCGTCAGCCTGGACATCGGAACATCCAAAGTCCGCGTCATTATCGGTGAAGTCCAGAACGGCACGATCAACATCATCGGCGTCGGATCTGCCGACTCGGAAGGCATTCGCAAAGGAGCCATCGTCGATATCGACCAGACCGTGCAGTCGATCCGCAATGCGGTGGATCACGCGGAACGCATGGTCGGGATTGAAATATCCGAAGTCTATGTCGGAATTCAGGGCAACCATATCGCGCTGCAGACGAATCACGGCGTCGTCGCGGTATCGAACGAGGACCGCGAGATCGGGGAAGACGACATTGAACGGGTGCTGCAGGCGGCGAGGGTCGTGGCGCTGCCGCCCGAGCGCGAGATCATCGGCCTGGTGCCGCGCCAGTTTCTGGTCGACGGTTTGGACGGCATCTCCGATCCGCGCGGCATGATCGGCGTACGGCTGGAAGTGGAAGCGACCGTCATCACCGGAGCGAAGACGGCGATACATAACCTGATGCGCTGCGTCGAGAAAGCGGATCTGCAGATCGCAGGCGTCATCCTGATGTCGCTCGCATCCGGCCAGATGGCGCTGACCAAGGACGAGAAGAACATGGGAACCGCCCTCATCGACCTCGGCGCCGGTTCCACGACGATCGCCATTTTCGAGCAGGGCAATCTGGCGGCGACGTCCACGCTGCCCGTCGGCGGCGAATACGTGACGAACGATATCTCTTACGGACTCCGAACGCAGACCGAGCAGGCGGAGAAGATCAAGCTGAAGTTCGGCTGCGCGTTGGTCAGCGACGCGGCGGAAGACCAGAAGTTCAAAGTCGTGCGCATGGGCAGCAACGTCGAGAAGGAATTTTCCCAGGTCGACCTGGCCAACATTATCGAGCCGCGCATGCAGGAGATCTTCCAGCTTGTCCGGCAGGAGATCATCCGGCTTGGCTACGAAGGCAAGGTGAACGGCTGCGTGCTCACGGGCGGAACGGCATCGATGCCGGGCGTGCAGGCGCTGGCGCAGCGGGAGCTTGAGACGAGCGTGCGGATCGCCGTTCCGGACTACATCGGCGTCCGGGATCCGGCGTTCACGAGCGGCGTCGGCATAATCCAGTACGTTTCCCGCTACATGCGGCCGCGCGCCGCAGGCTCCGCAAGGCGGGCAGCGGTGCGCAAGCCGGCCCCGGCTTCGCCCGTGGCGGCCAAACCGGGATTCTTCGAGCGGCTGAAGCGGATGTTCAGCGAATTCATTTGATCGGAGGAACTTCACTCATGCTGGAATTCGATATGGAAATGGAACCGCTGGCGTCGATCAAGGTGATCGGCGTAGGCGGCGGCGGCAGCAACGCGGTCAACCGGATGATTGAGACCGGCGTGCGCGGCGTCGAGTTCATCACGGTCAATACGGATGCGCAGGCGCTTCAGCAGGCGAAGTCCGAGCAGAAGCTGCAGATCGGCGAGAAGCTCACCCGCGGCCTCGGCGCAGGCGCCAATCCGGAGGTCGGCAAGAAGGCTGCCGAAGAATCGCGCGAAATGGTCGCCGAACGGCTCAAGGGCGCGGACATGGTGTTCGTGACGGCCGGCATGGGCGGCGGAACCGGCACCGGCGCGGCGCCGGTCATCGCCGAAATCGCGAAGGAATGCGGCGCGCTGACGGTCGGCGTCGTCACCCGTCCGTTCACGTTCGAAGGCCGCAAACGGTCGATGCAGGCCGAAATGGGCATCGAGGAGCTCAAGTCGAAGGTCGATACGCTGATCGTCATTCCGAACGACCGGCTGCTTGAAATTGTGGACAAGAAGACGCCGATGCTGGAGGCATTCCGCGAAGCCGACAACGTGCTGCGGCAGGCGGTGCAGGGCATTTCCGACCTGATCGCGGTGCCAGGGCTCATCAACCTCGACTTCGCCGACGTGAAGACGATCATGACCGAGCGCGGTTCCGCGCTCATGGGCATCGGCGTGGCGAGCGGCGAGAACCGGGCGGCTGAAGCGGCCCGCAAGGCGATCATGAGCCCGCTGCTCGAGACGAGCATCGACGGCGCGCGCGGCATCATCATGAACATCACCGGCGGCTCCAACCTGTCGCTCTATGAAGTGAACGAAGCGGCCGAGATCGTCATCGCGGCTTCCGATCCGGAAGTGAACATGATCTTCGGCGCCAGCATCGACGAAGACATGAAGGATGACATCAAGGTCACGGTCATCGCGACCGGTTTCGAGACGAAAGGCGGAACGGGACGCCGTCCGGCGTCGGCCGGCACCGGCGGATCGGAAACGCAAGAGAGCCGTCCGTCCGGCGGTTCGAACCTGCGTCCGTTCGGCCAGCTCCCGTCCAGCGACCAACTGGACATCCCGGCCTTCCTGCGCAACCGTCCGCGCAGCGAACGCGAATAATCCGGACTGATCATTATCCTTATGCTGCAACACCAAAGCTGTCCCAAGGCGGCGCCGGCCGCCTGATCGGGGCGGCTTTTTTAGTATGATCGGAATGTCTCCATAAGTCCGTGCGGCTGCCCCCTGCATTCTGCCTCTAACGGTACCGCGTTCCGTTAGAGGACGACGGCCGGCGGTGAACTCGTCTATAGCGAAACCCCGTTCCGTTAGGACGATACACAGCGGTCATGCCTTTCCTCCACTTGCGCTTTGCGCGCCGGAACATCGACAAAAATAGATTCTCCCTGACGGCGGCTTTAGACAGACTTCAGGCATGGTCCCCGCTATACTTAACCGTAAGACCGCCAAGCGATCGCTGGGCGCGCGAAAACGGAAAGCCGCGGAATGAAATCAACGGCGGGTGAAGCTGCTGGTCGTATACGTGGATCTTGTTTTTCTCTCGAATCTGATCATCGACGGCGCGGTGCTGTTGACGACGGCCTGGGTGAGGGGCATAAGGCCGAAGTGGTGGCGGCTTGCGGCGGCGGCCGCGGTCGGCGCCGCATACACCGCGCTGCTGTTCCTTCCCGGCGCCGGCTGGCTGCTGTCGGTGCTGTCCAAAATCGCGCTGTCGCTGCTCATGCTGCTGATCGCGTTCGGCTTCGGCGGGCTGCAGCGGTTCATCCGCATCGCGGTGGCGTTCTACGGCATCAATTTCGCCGCGGCGGGCGGCGTCATCGGTCTCCACTATCTGCTGCAGAGCCGCGGCGGCATGTGGGACAGGTTGTGGTTGACCGATGGGGGCGGCGTCGGCATTGAAGTGCAGTACGGACTGGCCTCGGTTCTTGCCGCCGCGGGAGCGGCGCTGCTCATCTGGCGCGCCGTCTGGAGCAGTCGGAAGCATACGGAGCGGACGCTGGGCAGCCTCGCGGAGGTGACCGTCGAAATCGGCGGCCGGACTGCGCGCTGCACAGGGCTCATCGATACGGGCAACCGGTTGTATGATCCGCTGACCCGGACACCGGTCATGGTCGCGGAAGCCGCGCTCTGGAGCGGCGAGCTTCCCGAGGCCTGGATCGAAGCGCTGCGCAGCGGCGATGTCGAAGGCCTGCTGGCCCGGCTGGACCTGGGCGGCCATGCCTGGGGCGAACGGCTGAGATTCGTGCCCTATCGGGGCATCGGCGGCAGAACGCAGCTCATGCTGGCCGTAAAACCCGACAGGGTGTGCATCGAGCGGGACGGGCGCCGCAGCGAGACAAGCCGCGTGCTTGTCGGCCTGGAGGGCGGCACGTTGGCGTCCGACGGCGCCTACCAGGCGATCATTCATCCGTCCATGCTCGAGGACGACGGCAGCGGATGAATGCATCAACACGCATACGGAGGGGACTTGCGGACATGCCCGTGAAGTGGAAACTGATGCTGCAGTTATTCTATTATCGCGTTTTGTTTTTATTCGGTCTGAAGCGCGAAGAGGTTTACTACATCGGAGGCAGCGAAGCGCTGCCGCCGCCGCTGACGCGCGAGGAAGAGGAGTATCTGCTCAAGCGGCTGCCGTCCGGAGATGCGGCGATCCGGGCGATGCTGATCGAACGCAATCTCCGGCTCGTCGTCTACATCGCCCGCAAGTTCGAAAACACGGGCATCCACATCGAGGACCTGGTCTCCATCGGCGCGATCGGCCTCATCAAGGCGGTCAATACGTTCGATCCGGAAAAGAAAATCAAGCTGGCCACGTATGCCTCCCGCTGCATCGAGAACGAGATTCTGATGTACCTGCGGCGCAACAGCAAGACCCGCACCGAGGTGTCGTTCGACGAGCCGCTCAACATCGACTGGGACGGCAACGAACTGCTGCTCTCCGACGTGCTCGGCACCGAAGGCGACACCATCTACCGGAACATCGAGGAGCAGGTCGACCGGAAGCTGCTCCAGAAGGCGCTGGACAAGTTGACGGAGCGGGAACGGACGATCATGGAGCTCCGGTTCGGCCTCACGGACGGCGAGGAGAAGACGCAGAAGGATGTCGCCGATATGCTCGGCATTTCGCAGTCGTACATTTCCCGGCTGGAGAAGCGGATCATCAAGCGGCTGCGCAAGGAGTTCAACAAGATGGTGTAATTTCACGGGGCCCCGGACCGCGGGCATAAAGACCGCCTCCGGGGCCGCTTTGCGTCCAGAATAAAAACAAAGCCCAAGGGGATAATGTACAGTAATGTTTCTCCTTGGGAGGTTATCGCGTTGACCCGAAACAAAGTTGAGATCTGCGGAGTGGATACCTCGAAACTTCCGGTGCTGACGAATGCGGAGATGCGCGAGTTGTTCACGGCGCTGCAGACCCGGGGAGAACTGTCGGCCCGGGAGAAGCTGGTGAACGGCAACCTGCGGCTCGTGCTCAGCGTCATCCAGCGGTTCAACAACCGGGGAGAATTCGTCGACGATCTGTTTCAGGTCGGCTGCATCGGGCTGATGAAAGCCATCGACAACTTTGACCTCAGCCAGAACGTGAAGTTCTCCACCTATGCCGTGCCGATGATCATCGGCGAAATCCGGCGGTATCTTCGGGACAACAACCCGATCCGCGTCTCCCGAAGTCTGCGCGACATCGCCTACAAGGCGCTGCAAGTGCGCGACACGCTCACGAACCAGCATTCACGCGAACCGACCATCTACGAGATTTCGGAAGCGCTAGGCGTGCCCAAGGAAGACGTCGTATTCGCCCTGGACGCCATCCAGGATCCGGTCTCCCTGTTCGAGCCGATCTTCCACGACGGCGGCGATCCGATCTATGTGATGGACCAGATCAGCGACGACCGCAACAAGGATTCGTCCTGGATTGAGGAGATCGCACTGCGGGAGGCAATGACCAAACTCGGCGAAAGGGAGAAAATGATTTTATCCATGCGTTTTTTCGAAGGGAAAACCCAGATGGAGGTGGCGGACGAGATCGGCATCTCGCAGGCTCAGGTGTCGCGTCTCGAGAAGTCGGCCATCCAGCAGATGCAAAAACATGTGAAAGCCTGAAGACCTTAAGGCCGGGCGCGGAAGCGTCCGGCTTTGTTGCGGCCAAGGCTTGCCAGCGCCGCCATGCGGCTGCGCCCGCCCGGGAGGACGGCGCAGCCATTTTTCTTGCGCCGGTCGGACATTTCATGCCGCCTTCCGCGATAACATGGTAGAAGGGAAGATCAATCGAAGAGAGCGTGGTGGCGCGGATTGCGGATTTCCGAATTGCAGGAGAAGGATGTCATCAATATCGTGGACGGCCGGAAGCTCGGCCATGTCAGCGATCTGGAGCTGGATCTCAGGCAAGGCCGGATCGAATCGATCATCGTGCCGGAAAGCGGCCGTTTCTTCGGGCTGTTCGGCGGCGGCGGAGCCGATGTCATCATTCCGTGGCGCAGCATCGTCAAGGTAGGCGAAGACGTCGTGCTCGTCAGGCTGGACGACACCCGGCTGAATCGCGTTCAGGACGTGGAGCTGAGCGAACGGTGACGATTTCTTCGACGCAGCCGCTGTGGTACACTGGTTCTGCGAGGTGAACCCGATGGAACCGTTCGTTCGGATGGAAGGCAACGGTCCGGCGCTGTTTCTGCTGCGCGGCTGGATGGAAGAGTCGCCGGGCCTGACGGCCGGCATCACCGGCCGGGAAGGCGGCGTCAGCAGTCCGCCCTGGGCGTCGCTGAACTGCGGCCTGCATGTCGGCGATACGGCCGAGGCCGTCGTCCGCAACCGCGCCCTCGCGGCGGAGGCGGCCGGCTGGGACCCGGCTGCCTGGACGTGCGCGGAGCAGGTGCATGGCTGCCGCGTCCACCGCGTCGCAAGCGCGGACCGGGGCCGGGGCGGCAAGGATCTGGAATCGGCCATTCCCGGGGCGGACGCGATCATGACGGATGAGCCGGGCATCCTGCTCGCATCGTATTACGCGGACTGCGTGCCGCTCCTGTTCCACGATCCGAAGCGGGGCGCGGTGGCGCTCGCCCATGCCGGCTGGCGGGGAACGACGCTTGAAATCGCCGCGCGGACGATCGAGGCGATGGAGCGGGAATTCGGCAGCCGCCCGGCCGACATCCGCGCCGCGATCGGTCCGGCGATCGGCCCGTGCTGCTACGAGGTTGACGGCCCGGTGATCGGGAGCGCGCTGCCGCTGGCGGAGTCGCTCGCGCCTTCGGGCGGCGCGCCCCTGGACGCCATGATCCGCATGACGGATGATGGCAAAGCAAGGCTTAACTTGAAAGAAATGAACCGACAGATTATGATAAGATCAGGAATCATGCCGAGTCGCATCGCATTTTCGTCCTTCTGCACCGGATGCCGGCGCGATCTGTTTTTCTCCCACCGGCGGGAAGGCGGAAGGACGGGAAGGATGGCGAGTTTCATCGGCATGCGTGAGAGGTGAACCGACGTGTCAATCCGGGCGAGACTGGACGACGTCGACCGCCGCATCCGCGAAGCTTGCGCCCGCAGCGGCCGCCGGCGGGAAGAGATCGGCATCGTCGCCGTGACGAAATATGCCGGCGAAGCGGCCGCAAGGGAGGCGCTCCGCGCGGGGCTCGTCCATCTCGGCGAGAACCGGTGGCAGGACGCCGCGCCGAAGTGGCGCGCCTTGCAGGATGAGCAGCCGAAGCCGGTCTGGCATTTCATCGGTTCGCTGCAGACGAACAAGGTCAAGGACGTCGTCGGAAAGTTCGCTTACATCCATTCGCTGGACAGGCTCTCGCTTGCCCAGGCGATCGACAAGCGCGCCGAACAGCTGGGCATCCGCGTTCCCTGCTTCATTCAGGTGAACGTCTCCGGCGAAGCGTCGAAGCACGGCCTTGCGCCGGAAGATTTGATCGGCTTTGCGCGAACCATCGCGGATATGCGCGGCATCGCCGTGGCGGGCCTGATGACGATGGCGCCGTTTGGCGACGACCCGGAAGAGGCGCGGCCGGTATTCCGGGCGCTCCGCAACCTCCGGGATGAACTGAACCGGGCCGCCGTCCTGCGGGAGGAAGCAAGCGGGCTTTCCATGGGCATGTCGAACGATTTCGAGGTTGCGGTCGAAGAAGGGGCGACATGGCTCCGGCTGGGGACGATTCTGGTGGGGAAAGAGGAGGCTGTGTCATGAACGTCATGAACCGATTCATGAGTTTTCTCGGGCTTCAGGAAGAAGAGGAAGTCGTCGAGCGCGGCCGGTCGTCCGCTGACGCGGAGCAGGAAATTGAAACGCCGGTCTTCGAATCGCGTAGAACCATGAAGGGCGGCAATGTCGTCAGCATCCATGCGCAGAAGAATGTCCGCGTCGTGCTGAACGAACCGCGTTCCTACGACGAGGCGCAGGAGATAGCCGATCATCTGCGTTCCCGTCGTTCCGTCGTCGTCAACCTGCAGCGGATCCGCACCGACCATGCGATCCGGATTGTCGATTTCCTGAGCGGCACGGTCTATGCGCTGAACGGGTCGATCACGAAGATCGGGCCGAACATCTTCCTGTGCACGCCGGATACGGTGGAAGTGCAGGGCACGATCACGGACATGCTGACGGATGACAACGAATACAAGACGATGAGGTGACCTCGTGTCTGAAATTGAATCTTTAATTTGGCTTATTCACCGGATATACACGTTCGTCATTATCGCCTATGTGCTGCTGTCCTGGATTCCGAACGCCCGCGACAGCTTCATCGGCGAAATGCTCGGCAAACTGGTCGAACCGTACCTTGCGCCGTTCCGTCGGCTCATCCCGCCGATCGGGGGCATGCTGGACATTTCGCCGATCGTCGCCATCTTCGCACTGCAGTTCATCGCGATGGGGCTCATTGCGGTGATTGAATTCTTCATATGAGTCAGTCGCTCTATGTCCACTTCCATCCGGAAGAGCGTCCGTTCGTCGACCGCGCGCTGGAGTGGGTGGAGCGGGCGGCCGAACGTCATGCGCCGGTCGTGACCGACTTCCTGGACCCGCGGCAGCAGTTCATCCTGCAGTCGATTGCCGGCCGCGAGCCGGATGCGGTCCTGCGGCTGGATGGCGGCTATCCGGAAGCCGAGCGGAAGCGCGCCGTTATCGTCCCGGCATACCGCGATCCGGAAGACGTGGATTGCGGCATTGTCGTGCTGGCGGTCGAGGCGTCGGGCGGCAAGTTCCTCGAACTCGACCACGGCGATTATCTCGGCGCCCTGCTCGGGCTCGGCATCAAACGGGACGTAATCGGCGATCTTCATGTGCGCGATGACGGCTGCCACTGTCTCGTGACGGAAGAGATGGCCGGATTTCTGCATACCCATTTGAACCAAGTGCATCGTGTGCCCGTCCGCACGGACATTCTTCCCCGGGAGAGCCTCCGGGTCGTGCAGCCCGAGATGGACGTGACGGTTATCACGGTGGCTTCTTTGCGTCTGGACGGCGTGGCGAGCGACGTGCTCCGCATCAGCCGGTCGAAGATTCTGGACCCGATCCGGGCGGGCCGGTGCCGGGTCAACTGGAAGACGGAAGAAGATCCTTCCGCCCGGCTCGAGGAAGGCGACATCGTCTCGTTCAAAGGTTTCGGCCGGTTCAAAATTCTCAAGGTCGACGGGCCGACGAAAAGCGGCCGGCTGCGCGTCAGCATAGGCAAATTTATTTGAAGCTTGGCAGGAATTCCATCGGAACCTGTCGAAAGGGTACGGTATCGTTCGGGCAATGTAAGGAGGAGGTGCGTCACCATGCCGTTGACGCCGCTGGATATCCATAACAAAGAGTTCGGCCGCCGCCTGCGCGGCTATGATGAGGACGAGGTCAACGAGTTTCTTGACCAGGTGATCAAGGACTACGAGGCGCTCATCCGCGAGAACAAGGAACTGCAGAACCAGGTGCTGGCGCTGCAGGAGAAGCTGAATCATTTCGCCAATCTCGAGGAGACGCTGAGCAAGACGATCATCATCGCGCAGGAAGCCGCGGACGAAGTGAAGAACAACGCGAAGAAGGAAGCGCAGCTCGTGATCAAGGAAGCGGAGAAGAACGCCGACCGGATCATCAACGAGGCCCTGGCGAAATCGCGCAAGATCGCACTCGAGGTTGAGGAGATGAAGAAACAGGCGGCGATCTACCGGACGCGGTTCCGGACGCTCGTCGAAGCGCAGCTTGAGCTGCTCAGCCAGGACAGCTGGGATGCGCTCGAGGGGGTTGCAGCGACCCGCGAAACGCGCGAAATCGCGGGGCACGAATGAGGGCGCTTTCCGGTTGACAATCGCGGGGCGCAAGCGTATAACTATAGGATAGGTACAAACTGAATGCCGACCTCAAATTCGTTGACGAGAACGAGTAAGCTGCAGCGGTCGTTCCCCAGAGAGCCGGTACCCACGCTGAAAGCCGGTGTTCGATCCGCAGCCGAAAATCATCTCCGAGAAGCGCGGCCGAACCTTGACAAGAGCAGTAAGCCGCGCCGGAAATCCGCCGTTATCCGGATGCGCAGACTGCGGTCTGCGGTGAGGTGCCGTCTCAGGCCATGCGCTTCCAGGGCGCGCGGCGGAGGCGGAATGAGGGTGGTAACGCGAGCGAAGCTCGTCCCTTTCGGGGCGGGCTTTTTTCAGTTTTGATGACCTGAGTGACGGGAGTGGTTGACCATGCAACGCGTAGACGTGAAAGAGCGGGCCAGGACCCGCGAACAGCGCATTCTCGAAAAGTGGAGGAAGGAAAACACGTTCAAGCGGTCGATCGAAAACCGCGCCGGAAGGCCCAACTACGTGTTCTATGAAGGACCGCCGACGGCGAACGGCATGCCGCACATCGGTCACGTGCTCGGTCGGGTGATCAAAGACTTCATCGGCCGCTACAAGACGATGTCCGGCTACCGCGTCGTGCGCAAGGCGGGCTGGGACACCCACGGCCTGCCGGTCGAGCTCGGCGTCGAGAAGCAGCTCGGCATCTCCGGCAAGCATGAGATCGAGCGCTACGGCGTCGAGGCGTTCGTGAAGAAGTGCAAGGACAGCGTGTTCGAGTACGAGCGGCAATGGCGCGAGATGACCGAGGCGATCGCCTACTGGATCGATCTGGACGATCCGTACATCACGCTCGACAACCGTTACATCGAAAGCGTCTGGCACATCCTGTCGACGATCCACAAGAAAGGGCTGCTCTACCGCGGTCACCGCGTGAGCCCCTATTGCCCGAGCTGCCAGACGACGCTCAGCTCGCACGAAGTGGCGCAAGGCTACGAGGATGTGAAGGACCTGTCCGCGACGGTCAAATTCCGGCTGAAGTCGGAGGACGCGTCGATCCTCGCCTGGACGACGACGCCGTGGACGCTGCCGGCCAACACGGCGCTGGCCGTCAATCCGGAGATGACCTACGTCCGCGTCCGCAAGGACGGGGAGACGTTCATCGTCGCCGAAGCGCTCGTCGAGTCGGTTATGAAGGAAGACTACGAGATCCTCTCGTCACTGCAAGGCTCGGAGCTGGCCGGCCTCGCGTATGAGCCGCCGTTCCGCTATGTGCCGGTCAAGAACGCGCATGTCGTGATCGCGGCGGATTTCGTCAGCGATACGAGCGGCACGGGCATCGTGCACATCGCGCCGGCCCATGGCGAGGACGACTACAAGGCGGCCCAGGCGAACAATATCGACATGCTCAGCGTCGTCGATCCTGCGGGACGTTACACGGACGCGGTGACCGACTTCGCCGGCCGGTTCGTGAAGGATTGCGACGTCGACATCGTGCGGATGCTCAGCGAGCGCGGCCTGCTGTTCGCGAAGGAGCGCTATGAGCACAGCTATCCGTTCTGCTGGCGGTGCAAGACGCCGCTGCTCTACTACGCGACGGAAAGCTGGTTCATCCGGACGACGGCGGTGAAGGACCAGCTGATCGCGAACAATCGCGGGATCGAGTGGTATCCGGGCCATCTGCGCGACGGCCGGTTCGGGAATTTCCTCGAAGACCTTGTCGACTGGAACATCAGCCGGAACCGCTACTGGGGCACGCCGCTCAACGTCTGGGTGTGCGGCAGCTGCCAGGGCGAATACGCGCCGGGAAGCATCGCCGATTTGAGGGAGCGGGCTGCCCATCCCGTGCCGGAAGATCTGGAACTGCACAAGCCGTATGTGGATGAAGTGACACTGCGCTGTCCGCATTGCGAAGGCGGCATCATGATGCGCACGCCCGAAGTGATCGACGTCTGGTTCGACAGCGGCTCGATGCCGTTTGCCCAGTATCATTATCCGTTCGGCGACCGCGCGAAGTTCGAGGACCAATATCCGGCCGACATGATCGTCGAAGGAATCGACCAGACGCGCGGCTGGTTCTTCAGCCTGCTGGCCGTCTCGACGCTGTACAACGGCAAGTCGCCGTACAAACGGGTCATCTCGACCGGCCACGTACTCGACGAGAACGGCCAGAAAATGTCGAAGTCGAAGGGCAACGTCATCGACCCGTGGGAGATCATCGAGGCGTACGGCACGGACGCGTTCCGCTGGGCGCTGCTCGCGGACAGCGCGCCGTGGAACAGCAAGCGGTTCTCGCGCGGCATCGTCGCCGAGGCGAAATCGAAGGTCGTCGACACGATCGTCAACGCGCACGCCTTCTACGCCCTGTACGCGTCGATCGACGGATTCCGGCCGGAAGACCATCCGTACCGGAAGCCGGCCAGCAAGCTGGACCGCTGGATCATCTCGCGGCTGAACAGCCTGATCCGGGATGTGCGCAAGGGGCTTGAAGCGTACGATTTCCTGAACCCGGCGAAGAAGATCGAGGCGTTCGTCGACGAGATGAGCAACTGGTACATCCGCCGCTCGCGCGACCGGTTCTGGGGCAGCGGGCTGACGGACGACAAGATCGAGGCGTATCAGACGCTGCACAAAGTGCTGCTCGATCTTGCGCGGCTCATCGCGCCGTTCACGCCGTTCGTCGCGGAGGACGTCTACGTCAACCTGGGCGGCGGCGAGAGCGTCCATCTGGCGGACTACCCGCAGGCCGACGAGTCGCTGATCGACGAAGCGCTCGAGCGCGATATGGAGACGACGCGCAGGATCGTCGAGCTGGCGCGCAGCGTGCGCAACGAATCGGGCATCAAGACGCGCCAGCCGCTCTCCGAGCTGATCGTGTCGCTCAGCCGGCCGTTCCCGCTGGAAGAATATGAGGCGATCATCAAGGACGAGATCAACGTGAAGCGGATCGTCGTGGAGACGAGCGACAGCGGGTTCGTCGAGTTCGACCTGAAGCTGAACCTGAAGGTCGCGGGCAAGAAGTACGGCCGCCATGTCGCGCCGATCCAGGCGCACCTGAAGTCGCTCCCCGCGGAGGACGCGCGGCGCGCGGTGCTGGAGGACGGCGGGCTCGACTGGACGTCTCCGGAAGGCGAGACGCTGCGGATCACCCTCGACGAGCTGCTGGTCGAGAAGCGGGCCAAGACGGGTTTCAAGGCGGCGTCGGGCGACGGCGTGACGGTCGCGCTCAACACGGACATCACGCCCGAGCTGGAGCAGGAAGGCTGGGTGCGGGAAGTGATCCGCGCCGTGCAGGATACGCGCAAGAAGCTTGATCTCCCGATCGAGGCGCGAGTCCGGTTGCAGCTTGACGTGCCGCAGGAGCTGCAGGCCGCGCTGCAGACGTTCGATGAGCTGCTCAAGGCAAACGTGCTGCTCCGGGAGGTCGCGTTCGGTCCCGCGGACGGCATGGAGAAGGTGCAGGCGGGCGATTTTGCGATCGGAATCCGGATTGACGTCTGAGGACATACTGGAAAACAGACAAGCGAGGAAAACGGGCCACTGCGGCTCGTTTTTCGTTTCGCGGGAAGATGCGGCTGCCACGGCTCTGCGGCGGCTCCGGAAAGGGGCGGACGGCATGGACGAACGGACGGAAGATCGGTCCGGGCAGGAGGATGAACGGTCCGGGCAGGCGGCGGATCGGTTGCCGCGGTCGGATAAATGGATCGAACAGGCCGACGGACAGTCCGGGCGGGCGGAACCCGGTGAACGGGAACATCGGATGGAGCTGTTGGCCCGGGAGTTGGACCGGCTGTCGGTCAGGCTGGAGCGGGCGAAGATCTCGGAATACGTCGATTTGCTCAACCGTCCGCTGTCGCTTATCTGGCGCAATCTGGTCGCCGGGACGGCGCGGGGCATCGGCATCGCGATCGGCTTCACGTTCTTCGCCGCAACGATTCTGTATGTGCTGCAAATGCTCGGCAAGCTCAATCTGCCGATCATCGGGGACTACATCGCGGATATCGTGCGCATCGTGCAGCGGCAGCTGGAGGGGAGAACATATTGACAATTGTTGGAAAACACCCTATGATGGTGAAATAGGCCTCAAGTCAGAGAGAGTGGTGGGGAAACATGGCGGGCGGCGGCCGCCGTCCTGTACGGGATCGGGTGCGTCACCGTATTTTCGTTCATTTACGCGGAGTACAGGTTTCTGGCGGAGCCTTGGCAGCTTGCCGGCGCGGCTGTCGTCGCGGGATTGCTGATCGCCGCGGCTTTTGCCGTCGGGCGGGGCGGCGCTACGGAACCGGCCCCGGCTTCGGTCGGAGCCGGGGCCGACGTCCCCGCCGCCGGCAACGGGGTGCGCCCCTGGTTGATCGGACTGGGTGCCTTTCTTGCGTCCGGCGGGTTCGTTGCCCGTCCGGAGAAAAGCTGGACGGGATTGATCGGCGGCGTGTTTCTGCTCGTTGCGGCTTGGTATGTCGTGCGGCGCATGGCGCGTAGCCCCTGGTGGAACGTCCGGCACCGGCAGGCGCTCGTGTCCGGCACGCTGCTCACCTGCGCCTGGCTGGGGTTCTTCGTGACCTGGCTGCTCTGGCCCGAAGACCGGATCGCATGGTTCGGCAACGTGTTGTTCGTGCTGGTTGCGATTGCGCTGGTGCTGGTCATGGCCAGACGGACGCGTGAGGCGGAGAAAGGCGAGAACGGGCGGCCTGCCCCGAGGGAGCCGTTCGGCGAAGGCCAATAACGGCGTTTCGTGCCGTTATTGGCCGCCCGCATGCGGTGCCGGGGCAAATTAACGGCACGACGTGCCGTTAAAGGCGGCAAGAAGCCGCAAGGTCGGCCTGACGGAGGCCAATAACGGCATTTCGTGCCGTTATTGGCCGCCCGCACGCGGTGCCGGGGCCGATTAACGGCACACTGTGCCGTTAATCGCGCGAGAATCCGCCAGGATGGTCCGACGGGGAACGTAACGAGACTGACACACCTTATTTTTCGCAAAGCATGGTGTTCCGGAAATGAAACGAAACCGAGACACGTTATTCGCGCCGGATCGGGCCAAGAATCACTTTGAACAGGCAAATAAGAACGCTCAGTTTCGTTGCCGCTTCAATTTCAATCGAGGCCAATGGCGCCAAATAACGACGCTCAGTTTCGATAACGAACTCCGGTTGAACGCCCGCCGCAAAACCCCTCTCAGGCATCCCCGTCCAACCGGATGTCGACCACCGGTTCCGGTTCCAGCAGCGGCTCGCCTTCGCCCCGCTCCAGATAATCTTCATACGAGCGCCCTCGGACCACCGTGACATGCCGGCCCGTAATGTCGGTGGCCAGAAAACTTTCGATCGGCTCGACGAATCCTTCCCGCTCTTCCGCTTCGATCGTGAACTTCTCGTAATCCGCCTCCGGGTCCTCCGCAAGCGCCGGAGAATCCGACGTGCCGTACGATTCGACGATCTGCCAGGCGTCCTCGCCGTCGAAGCCGGTCCACGAGTTTTCTCCGTCAAGGCTGGTCCGCCCGAACGGGCGCTCCATGCGTTCTTCCTCGACCGGGCGTCGTTCCGACTCGATCCGCTGCGGCGTGTGGCGGACGCAATACAGCGTCTCCGGCACGGCTTCGAGGCGTTCCGGCGGAATCGGCCCGCCGCATGTCCGGCAGACGCCGTAGGTGCCGTCGTCCATCGCCCGCAAGGCCGCACGGATCCGCTGCAGTCTCAGCTCGTCGTTCTCGAGCAGCGCGAGATCTTTGCCCCGTTCGAACGTCTCGGATGCGATGTCGGCCGGATGGTTGTCGATCATGGACAATTCGCCGGTATTGCCGCGCGCTTCCTCTTCGAGGCCGCGGCTGCCGCTTTCCCTCAGCCGCTCTTCCAGCTCACCGGCTTCCGCTTCAAGCTTCTGTCTCAGCGCCGTCAAACGGCTGCCGTCCAACGCCTTCATGCGGTCAGCTCCCTTCATCGCGTAGCAGTCGGTCGTAGCTTGTGCGCGGCGGACCGTTTTTACTATGAACGGGGGATTGTAACGCGTGACAGCTCAGGTTTTTTCTTCCTGATCCGGATGTGGAGCGGGCCGGCGCAGTTGTGATACAATGATTGGGACACGCACATTACAGGGCTTGCCGGGAGAGCATTTTCGATCTTTGGGGCGGAGGGACGCGAAAGTTGAAGCATTTGCGCTATTATGCCGTTGCGGCTGTCGTTTTTCTGTTGGATCAACTGACGAAGCAGATTATCGACGCGAATGTGGCCTTGTATGAACAGATCAGCGTCATCGGGCAATTTTTCCTCATTACGCACGTGTTGAACGACGGGGCGGCCTTCAGCATGCTGCCGGGCGCCCAGACGCTGTTCATCCTGATTACGATCGTTGTCGTCATCGGGATTGTCTGGTATATCGAGCGGAACTGGCGAACCGGCAGGCCGCTGCTGCTGACGGCGTTCGGCCTGGTGCTCGGCGGGGCGCTCGGCAATTTCATCGACCGGTTGCTGTACGGCCATGTGATCGATTTCCTGCAGTTCAATTTCGGCAGCTACACGTTCCCCATCTTCAACGTAGCGGACATGGGCATCGTCATCGGCGTCGGCCTCATTCTGCTCGACGCGGTGCTGGATATCCGCAGGGAACGGGACAAAGCCGCCGGCAGCCTGGAAGGAGACGAAAACGGAAAGACCCATGACATCACAAGCGGAACAGAAGCAGACGAACCCGCACGATGAATGGACCCAGGAGTGGGTCGTGACGGAAGCGGAGGCGGGCGAGCGGCTTGACAAGTTCGTCGCCGAATCCGCGGAGGAAGGCGTCTCGCGCACGCAGGTGCAGGAATGGATCCGCACGGGCGCCGTCACCGTGAACGGCGCGACGGTCAAACCGAATTACCGGCTGGAGCCGGGCGATGTCGTCGCCGTGACGCCGCCGGAGCCCGAGGATGCGGACATCCGGCCGGAGCCGATCCCGCTCCATGTCGTCTATGAAGACGGCGACGTCATCGTCGTCGACAAGCCGCGCGGCATGGTCGTCCACCCGGCGCACGGTCATGCATCGGGGACGCTGGTCAACGCGCTGCTCCATCATTGCCGGGATCTCTCCGGCATCAACGGAAGGCTGCGGCCGGGCATCGTCCACCGGATCGACAAGGACACGTCCGGCCTGCTGATGGCCGCGAAGAACGATCTGGCGCACGTGTCGCTGTCGGAACAGCTCAAGGCGCACACGGTCGAGCGGGCGTACATCGCGCTCGTGCACGGCAATCTGCCGCACGATCAGGGAACGATCGACGCGCCGATCGGCCGCGATCCGCACGATCGCAAGAAATTCGCCGTCACGGCCGGCGGCAAGCCGTCCGTGACGCATTTCGCGGTGCTGGAGCGGTTCGGCGACTACACGCTGGTCCGGCTTCAGCTCGAGACGGGGCGCACGCACCAGATCCGCGTCCACATGAAGTATATCGGCCATCCGCTGGCCGGCGATCCCGTCTACGGCCGGGCGAAGACCTTGCCGCTGGACGGGCAGGCGCTGCACGCCGTCGTGCTCGGTTTCGTCCATCCCCGCACGGGCGAGGCGCTGCGTTTCGAATCGCCGATTCCCGATGATTTTCAGCGCATTCTGGATATGCTGAGAAACAGGTAGGCGGTTCGGCGCATTGCCGCATGAGTGCAAATTTTAGAGGGATTATTCCATTACGATCCTCGCCTCTGGGCGTTATGCTGATAGACAGCATAAGCCGGGGCCGCGCGCAGTATGCGCGTTAGGATGCGGCCCGCTTGAAAGGTGATGAGCCCATGGCCAGGATCAATCCCCATTACAAAGATCTGCAAGGCAGCTATCTGTTCTCGGAAATTGCCCGCAGGCGCGCGGCATTCCTGAAGGAGCATCCGAACGCGGACATCATCAGCCTCGGCATCGGCGATGTAACGCGCCCGCTGCCCGAAGCGGCGGCCGGCGCGATGCGCGCCGCAGTCGACGATCTGACGAAGGCGGACACGTTCCGCGGCTACGGTCCCGAACAGGGCTACGATTTCCTGCGGGAGGCGATCGCCCGCCACGATTATCAGGCGCGCGGCATCGACATCCGTCCGGATGAGGTGTTCGTCAGCGACGGGTCGAAGTGCGACGTGGGCAACATCCAGGAGATTTTCAGCCAGGACGCCGTCGTCGCGGTGCAGGATCCGGTCTATCCGGTTTATGTGGACACGAACGTCATGGCGGGCCGGGCCGGCGCTTACGACAGGGAGACGAACCGGTATCAAGGCATCGTGTACCTGACCTGCAGTCGGGAGAACGGATTCAAGCCGGCGCTGCCCGAACGGAAGGTCGACCTGATCTATCTTTGTTACCCGAACAACCCCACGGGCATGACGCTGACGCGGGACGAGCTGAAGCTGTGGGTCGATTACGCGAAGCAAAACGGCAGCGTCATCCTGTACGACTCGGCGTATGAAGCGTACATCCGGGAAGAAGGTGTGCCGCACAGCATCTACGAGATTGAAGACGCGCGGGAAGTGGCGATCGAGTTCCGCAGCTTCTCGAAGACGGCCGGTTTCACCGGTGTGCGCTGCGCGTACACGGTGGTGCCGCGGGAGCTCAAGGCGAAGGATGCGGACGGGAACGATATTGTCCTCGCCGACCTCTGGAACCGCAGGCATACGACGAAGTTCAACGGCGTCTCCTACGTGACGCAGCGGGGAGCGGCGGCGCTCTATACGCCGGAAGGGAAGGCGCAGATCGCCGCGCTGGTCGACTACTACATGGCGAACGCAAAGCTGATCCTCGACGGACTGAAAGCAGTCGGCATCGAAGCTTACGGCGGCGTCAACGCGCCGTACATCTGGCTGAAGACGCCGGACGGGATCGACTCGTGGGCATTCTTCGACAAATTGCTCCGGGAAGCGCACATCGTCGGCACGCCGGGCGTCGGTTTCGGACAGGCCGGACAAGGTTACTTCCGGCTGACGGCCTTCGGTAGCCGGGAAAATACAGAGCGCGCGGTCGAGCGGATCACGAGGCTCGGCTGGTGACGGGCAAGCGGGAAAGCAGCGGTGCACGGGAACACGTGCGGTCATGCCTTCCCGCTTTTTGTCGGATCCGGCTATTGACTTCCGTGGACCAAAGTGTCATAATGCTGCTAATGAATGGTTGAACCTTTAATTCAGTCCCGTGAGGCTGACAAGGTAACGGCATATCGGACAGGCACAGGCCTGACGGCGGCGCTACCCGTGCGCGCGCCGAGGGTCGTGGTGTGGTGCGGCCTGACTCCTTGCGGCTTTTCGCAAGGAGTTTTTTTGTGGGTTCAATCAGGCGGAGGTGATGGCATTGGACGACATTCGACACGTCATCATGGACGAGACCGGCATCCGGCGGGCGCTTACGCGCATCGCGCATGAAATTCTGGAGAAAAACAAAGGCATAGACGGCTGCGTGTTCGCCGGCATTCGCACCCGCGGCGTCTACCTGGCACGGCGGGTGGCGGAGCGGGTGGCCGAGATCGAAGGCAAGCCGGTGCTCGCGTTCGATCTCGATATCACGTCGTACCGCGACGACCGGGACGGCGCGGGACAGGCCGAGGCGCCGGCCTGCGCCGGCATCGATCCGGCGGAGATCCGGGACAAGCACGTCATCCTGTTCGATGACGTGCTGTTCACGGGCCGGACGATCCGGGCGGCGATGGACGCGATCATGGATGTCGGACGTCCGCGTTCGATCCAGCTTGCGGTGCTGGTCGACCGCGGCCACCGCGAACTGCCGATCCGCCCGGACTATGTCGGCAAGAACGTGCCGACGGCGCGCTCCGAATCGATCGGCGTATCGCTCAAGGAAGTGGACGGCTCGGATATGGTGGCCATTTACGGATCAGGGAGGCGCACGCGATGACGACGGCAGCGAAACTGAGGCAGCGCAGCCTGCTCGGCGTGAAAGATCTGTCCGCGGAGGAGATCGAATCGATTCTCGACCGGGCGCAGTACTGGGAGTCCAGAGGAAAGAAGATCCACAACGCCGTGCCCGACGCGATCGTGGCGAACATGTTTTTCGAGAACAGCACGCGCACGCGGTTTTCGTTCGAAATGGCGGCGAAACGGCTCGGCGCGCAGGTGCTCAATTTCTCGGCTGCCGTCTCGAGCGTGAACAAGGGCGAGTCGATCTACGACACGGTTCGCACGCTCGAGTCGATCGGCATCGACGCCGGGATCATCCGGCTGAAGCCGATCGGCGTGCTGTCGGAGATCGCCTCCCGCGTCAATGTGCCGCTCATCAACGCCGGAGACGGCAACAACGAGCATCCGACCCAGGCGCTGCTCGATCTGTACACGATGCGGAAACATTTCGGCTCGCTCAAAGGCTTGCGCGTCGCGATCATCGGCGACATCCTGCACAGCCGGGTGGCGCGTTCCAACCTCTGGGCGCTCAGGAAATGCGGCGCGGACGTGGTCTTCTGCGCGCCGCCGAACCTCGAGGCGCCGGAGCTTGACGCGCCGTATGTGACGGTGGACGAGGCGCTCGGCGCGGACGTCATCATGATGCTGCGTGTTCAGCTCGAGCGGCACGAGTCCGGCATGATCAAGTCGGCGGAAGATTACCGGGAGCACTACGGCCTTACGGTCGAGCGCGCCGCAAGAATCAAGGGGCACGCGATCATCATGCACCCGGCGCCGGTCAACCGCGGCGTCGAGATCGACGACGAACTGGTCGAGCATCCGCAGTCGCGCATTTTCCAGCAGATGGCCAACGGCGTGCCGATCCGCATGGCCGTCATCGAGCGGGCGCTGCGCGGATAGAGACGGACACCATTGCGGACGAGGACGGATACAAGCGGCGCGGAGCAGCCGGCCGCGCGCGTCCGGAACAAGGCCGTGCGCACAAGCGAAAGGAGAGCGATCGAAAGCCATGACGTTATGGATTGTGAACGGCAAAATCTGGGACGATGAAGCCGGCGATCTCGTGACGGCCCACATCCGCGTCGAGAACGGGACGATCACCGCGATCGAGCGGGGCGGCGAGCCGGACACGGCCGGCGCCGAAACGATCGACGCCTCCGGCCTGCTCGTGTCGGCCGGCTTTATCGACATGCATGTCCATCTGCGCGATCCGGGCTTCACGCACAAGGAGGACATCGCCAGCGGCACGCGTTCGGCCGCGCGCGGCGGTTTCACCACGATCGCCTGCATGCCGAACACCCGCCCCGTCACGGACACGCCGGAGACGGTGCGGTACATCCTGGACAAGGCGGCCCGCGAAGGCGTCGTCAACGTGCTGCCGATCGCCGCGATCACGAAGAACGAGCTCGGCCGCGAGCTGACCGATTTCGCCGCGCTGAAGGAAGCGGGCGCGATCGGGTTCTCGGACGACGGCGTCGGCGTGCAGAACGCGCAGATGATGAAGGAAGCGATGGTTCGCGCCCGTGAGCTGGGCCTGCCGATCATCGCGCACTGCGAGGACGACTCGCTTGTGCAGGGCGCCTGGGTGACCGAGGGCGCGTTCAGCCGCAAGCACGGCCTGAAAGGCATCCCGAACGAGTCCGAGGCAATTCACGTCGGACGGGACGTGCTTCTGGCGGAAGCGACCGGCGCGCACTACCACGTCTGCCACGTCAGCACGGAGCAGTCGGTGCGGCTCATCCGGCTGGCGAAGTCGGTCGGCGTCCGCGTGACCGCGGAAGTGTGCCCGCACCATCTGGTGCTGTCGGACGAGGACATCCCCGGCATGGACCCGAACTGGAAAATGAACCCGCCGCTCCGGACGCCCCGCGACGTGCAGGCGGTCATCGAGGCGCTGGAGGACGGCACGATCGACATCATCGTCACCGACCATGCGCCGCATGCCGAAGAGGAGAAGGCGAAGGGCGTCGATCTCGCGCCGTTCGGCATCGTCGGATTCGAGACGGCGTTCCCGCTGCTCTACACGACGTTTGTCAAGACCGGCAGATGGAGCCTCGGCTTCCTGCTTCGCCGGATGACGAGCGACCCGGCACGGGTGTTCGGCCTGAAGGCCGGCCGGCTGGAAGCCGGCGCGCCCGCCGATCTGACGCTGATTGATCTGGACAGCGAGCAGACGGTCGATCCGGCGAAGTTTCTGTCGAAGAGCCGCAACACGCCGCTTACCGGACGGCGCCTTTCGGGCTGGCCGGTCCGCACGATCGTCGCCGGCCGCACGGTCTGGCAGGCGGACTGACGGCTCGGGCGAACTGACGGCTCAGGCGAACGGATTACATATACGTCATTCAGGGAGTGATACGGATGCAGGCAAGATTGTTGTTGGAGGACGGCACGCTGTTCACCGGCCGCTCGTTCGGGGCGGAAGGGGCCGTCATCGGCGAAGTGGTGTTCAATACCGGCATCACCGGTTATCAGGAAGTATTGTCCGACCCGTCCTATTGCGGGCAAATCGTGACGATGACCTATCCGCTCATCGGCAATTACGGCGTCACGCGCAACGACTTCGAAAGCATCGTCCCCTACGTCCACGGCCTCGTCGTGCGCCGGCATGAGCCGGTTCCGAGCAACTGGCGCGCCGAGACTCCGCTCGACGTCTTGCTGAAGGAAGCGGGCATTCCGGGCATCTCCGAAGTGGACACCCGGATGCTGACGCGCATCATCCGTCATCACGGCACGATGAAGGGGATCATCACCACCGGCAATGAAAGCGTCGAAGAGCTGATGGAACGCCTTCAGGCGACGCCGCTCATGCGCGATCAGGTGGCGCGCACGTCGACGAAGAGCTTCATCAATGTGCCGGGCGGCGGGGAACGGATCGTGCTGATGGACTTCGGCGCGAAGAGCGGCATCCTGCGCGAGCTGACCCGGCGCGGCTGCGACGTCATGGTCGTGCCGTACGACACGACGGCCGAACAGATCCGCCGTCTCAATCCGGACGGCATTCAACTCTCGAACGGACCGGGCGACCCGAAGGATGTCGGCGTCGCGGTGAAGACGATCCGCGAGCTGCTCGGCGAATATCCGATCTTCGGCATCTGTCTCGGCCATCAGCTGCTGGCGCTCGCCTGCGGCGCCGACACGGAGAAGCTGAAGTTCGGCCACCGCGGGGGCAACCATCCGGTGAAGGATCTCGTAAACGGCCGCTGCTACATCACGTCGCAAAACCACGGTTACACCGTGCGCGAAGACTCCATCGCCGGCACCGGCCTCGAAATTACGCACATCAACAACAACGACAAGACGATTGAAGGCCTCCGCCATACGAAATATCCGGCTTTCTCCGTCCAGTACCATCCGGAGGCGTCGCCGGGACCGTTCGATTCGAGCTATCTGTTCGACGACTTCCTCGCCATGATCCGCGAGCACAAGCGCCTGAACCCGCGCAAGCCGCGTCAGATCCATCTGGCGGAGACGCTGAAAGGAGAACTGCTGCATGCCCAGAAATAACGATCTGAAAAAAATTCTCGTCATCGGCTCCGGTCCGATCGTCATCGGCCAGGCAGCGGAATTCGACTACGCCGGCACGCAGGCTTGCCAGGCGCTCAGGGAAGAAGGCTATGAAGTCGTCCTGATCAACAGCAACCCGGCCACGATCATGACGGACACGAACATGGCCGACAAGGTGTACATCGAACCGATCACGCTCGATTTCGTCACGCAGGTGATCCGCCGGGAGCGCCCGGACGGCCTCCTGCCGACGCTCGGCGGGCAGACCGGGCTCAACATGGCGGTCGAGCTGGCGCGCGCGGGCGTGCTGGAGCGCGAAGGCGTGAAACTTCTCGGCACGCAGCTGTCGTCGATCGAGAAAGCGGAAGACCGCGAACTGTTCCGCGAACTGATGCGCGAATTGAACCAGCCGGTTCCCGAGAGCACGATCGTGACCAGCGTCGAGGAAGCGATCGAGTTCGCGAACAACATCGGCTACCCGATCATCGTCCGTCCGGCCTACACGCTCGGCGGTACCGGCGGCGGCATCTGCGTAAGCGAGGAGGAGCTGCGAGAGACGGTCGCGGCGGGCATCCGCTACAGCCCGATCGGCCAGTGCCTCATCGAGAAGAGCATCGCCGGCATGAAAGAGATCGAATACGAGGTCATGCGCGACTCGAACGACAACTGCATCGTTGTCTGCAACATGGAGAACGTCGACCCGGTCGGCGTCCATACCGGCGACAGCATCGTCGTGGCGCCGAGCCAGACGCTGTCCGACCGCGAGTACCAGATGCTGCGCTCGGCGGCGCTCAGCATCATCCGCGCGCTCAAGATCGAAGGCGGCTGCAACGTGCAGTTCGCGCTTGATCCTTACAGCTACCAATATTATGTTATCGAGGTCAACCCGCGGGTCAGCCGCTCGTCGGCGCTCGCGTCGAAGGCGACCGGCTATCCGATCGCCAAGATGGCGGCGAAGATCGCGGTCGGCTACACGCTCGACGAGATCATCAACCCGGTGACGGGCCAGACGTACGCAATGTTCGAGCCGACGATCGACTACATCGTGACGAAAATTCCGCGCTGGCCGTTCGACAAATTCACCACCGCCAACCGGAAGCTCGGCACGCAGATGAAGGCGACCGGCGAAGTGATGGCGATCGGCCGCACGTTCGAGGAATCGATGCACAAGGCGATCCGCTCGCTCGAGATCGGCGCTCACCGCTTCCATCTGAAAGGCGTCGAGTCGATCGACGACGAGACGCTGCGCAAGCGGCTCATCACGCCGGACGACGAGCGCATCTTCCTCGTGGCCGAAGCGTTCCGCCGCGGCTGGAAGCTGCAGGACATCCAGGACCTGACGAAGATCGACTGGTGGTTCCTGGACAAGATCGAAGGCATCGTCGCGTTCGAGCAGCGGATCAAGTCCGAACCGAAATTGACCAAGGAGACGCTGTACGAAGCGAAGCGGCTCGGCTTCGCCGACCGGTCGATCGCGGAGCTCAGGCGCGAGGCGAACCCGTCCGATCCGCACGCCGACGAGGCCGCGGTCCGGGCGTTCAGGCTCGAGCTCGACATCAAGCCGGTGTACAAAATGGTCGACACGTGCGCGGCCGAATTCGAAGCGACGACGCCGTACTACTACTCGACCTACGAGACCGAGAACGAGACGGTGCAGACGGACAAGCCGAAGGTCGTCGTACTCGGCTCCGGCCCGATCCGGATCGGCCAAGGCATCGAGTTCGACTATTCGACCGTCCACGCGGTCTGGGCGATCCGCAAGGCCGGGTATGAAGCGGTCATCATCAACAACAATCCGGAGACGGTGTCGACCGACTTCTCGACGTCCGACCGGCTCTACTTCGAACCGCTGTTCTTCGAGGACGTCATGAACGTCATCGAGCAGGAGCAGCCGGTCGGCGTCATCGTCCAGTTCGGCGGACAGACGGCAATCAATCTGGCCGCGCCGCTGGCCAAGGCCGGCGTGCGCATCCTCGGCTCGGATCTCGAAAGCATCGACCAGGCGGAAGACCGCAAGAAATTCGAGGCGCTGCTCCGCCGGCTGAACATCGCCCAGCCGAAGGGCAGCACGGTCACGTCGGTCGAGGAAGCGGTCGAGACGGCGCGCAGCCTCGGCTATCCGGTGCTCGTCCGCCCATCCTACGTGCTCGGCGGCCGGGCGATGGAGATTGTCTACTCCGACGAGGAGCTGCTCGGCTACATGGAGCAGGCCGTCAAGATCAATCCGGAGCACCCGGTGCTGATCGACCGGTACATGCAGGGCAAGGAAGCGGAAGTCGATGCGATCAGCGACGGCGAGACGGTGCTCATTCCCGGCATCATGGAACACGTCGAGCGGGCCGGCGTCCACTCGGGCGACTCGATCGCGGTCTATCCGCCGCAGTCGCTGTCGGAGGATGTGAAACAGCAGATCGTCGACATCACGATCCGGATCGCCAAGGAACTGAAGGTAGTCGGCATGATCAACATCCAGTTCGTCATTCACCAGGATCAGGTGTACGTCATCGAAGTCAATCCGCGCTCGTCGCGGACGGTGCCTTTCCTCAGCAAGGTGACGAACGTGCCGATGGCGAATCTGGCGACGCAGGCGATCCTCGGCAAGAAGCTGGCCGATCTCGGCTACAAGGAAGGGCTCTGGCCGGAAGACAAGCACGTCTCGGTGAAGGTGCCGGTGTTCTCTTTCGCCAAGCTGCGGCGCGTCGACCCGACACTGACGCCGGAGATGAAATCGACGGGCGAAGTGATGGGCCGCGACGAGCTGTATGCGAAGGCGCTGTACAAAGGGCTGATCGGTGCAGGCATGCGCATTCCGCCGACCGGTTCGATCATCGCAACGGTCGCCGACAAGGACAAGGAAGAAGCGGTCGGCATCCTGCGCGGCTTCTACGATCTCGGCTACAGCATCATCGCGACGGGCGGCACCGCCGATGCGCTGGAGCGCGCCGGCCTGTACGTGACGCGGGTGAACAAGCTGAGCGAAGGGTCGCCGAACATTCTCGACCTGATCCGCAGCGGCAAGGCGCAGTTCGTCGTGAACACGCTGACGAAAGGCCGCACGCCCGAACGCGACGGCTTCCGCATCCGGCGCGAAGCGGTCGAGAACGGCGTCGTCTGCTTGACGTCGCTCGACACGGTGCGGGCGCTGCTGGAAATGCTGCAGGCTCTCAGTTTCGCATCCCGGCCGATGCCGGTGCTTCAGCAGCAGTAACACGTCCGAACGGGAGGCGGTACGCTTGACATTGACGCGGGAAGAAGCGGCAGGGCGCATCATGGTGGCGCTGGACCGCCCGGATGAAGCCGCCGCGGAATCGCTGATCCGGGCGCTTGAAGGCATCCCCTGCTGGCTGAAGGTCGGCATGGAGCTGTTCTACGCGGCCGGCCCGGCGTTCGTCGCCGGACTGAAAGACCGGGGGTACCGCGTCTTCCTCGACGTGAAGATGCACGATATCCCGAATACGGTGAAGGGCGGCGCGGCCAGCGTGACGCGGCTCGGCGTCGACCTGTTCAACGTTCACGCGGCGGGCGGCGTCCGGATGATGGAAGCGGCGCTGGAAGGCGCCGAAGCCGCCTCGGGCGGCCGGCCGCGGCCGCGGGTCATCGCGGTGACGCAGCTGACGAGCACGAGCCAGGCGGTGCTGAACGACGAGATCGGCATTCCGGGCACGGCGGAAGAAGCGGTCGTCCGCTACGCGCGGCTGGCGCGGCGGGCCGGGCTGGACGGCGTCGTCGCGTCCGCCCGGGAAGTGCGCGCGGTGAAAGCGGCGTGCGGCGGCGGGTTTCTCGCCGTCACGCCCGGCATCCGGCCGGCATCCGCTTCGGCCGATGACCAGGAGCGGATCATGACGCCGCGGGAAGCGCTGGACGCGGGAGCGGACTTCCTCGTCATCGGCCGGCCGATCACGGCGGCGCCCGATCCGCGGGAAGCGTTCGAATCCATTGTGAGGGAGTTGACGCACGGATGACCCGACAAACGGCCAACGGCGCGGAGCTGTCCCGTGAAATCGCCCGCCGGCTGCTGGCAATCCACGCGGTTGAGCTTCGCCCGAACGATCCGTTCACCTGGTCGTCGGGCCTGAAGTCGCCGATCTATTGCGACAACCGGCTGACGATGTCCTATCCCGAGGTGCGCGGCCTGATCGCGGACGGATTCGCCTCGATCATCCGGGAACGGTATCCCGAATGCGAAGCGGTCGCCGGCATCGCGACGGGCGGCATTCCGCACGCCGCATGGACGGCGGAGCGGCTCGGACTGCCGATGCTCTACGTGCGGGACAAGGCCAAAGGCCACGGCAAGACGAATCAGATCGAGGGCGCATTCCGGCCCGGCCAGAAAGTCGTGCTGATCGAAGACCTCGTGTCGACCGGCGGCAGCTCGCTGCGGGCGGCCGTGGCCGTGCGCGACGCCGGCTGCGAGGTGCTCGGCACGATCGCGATATTCACGTACGAGTTCCCGCAGGCGGAAGCCGCGTTCGCCGAACAGGGCATTCCGCTTCAGACGCTGTCGTCCTACAGCGTGCTGCTGGAAGCGGCGCTGGAAGCGGGAAGCATCACGGAGGAAGACGCCGCGCTGCTCCGCGGCTGGAAGAACGATCCGGAAGGCTACAGCAGACGATTCGCATAACGCATAACACGGCATAAACGCGAAAAGCCCGGCGCTTCAGGCGCTGGGGTTTTTTCGCTATCGGGAGGGCGGCGGCCGTGTCGGGGAGAATCGCTGATAGAAGGCCTTATTTTATGCCCGAGATGGTGTAGTTGTCCATGATGTACCGTTGGAACAGCAGGAAGACGATGATGATCGGCACGACCATGACGGCGGAAAGCGTGTAATATTTGGCATCGTTGGCGATGATGAGCGGCCAGAGGAAGCTGTTCCATCCGGCAATGAACGTCAGAATGCCCTGCACGGCAAGCACCGAGACGGAAATCGGAAGCACGATCTGCAGGAAGATGCGGAACTCGCCCGCTCCGTCCAGCCGCGTCGCTTCCAGCAATTCGTCCGGAATCGTCGACATGAACTGCCGGAACAGGAAGATCGCGAATGCGCCGACCAGCGACGGGAGCACGATGCCGGTCATCGTATTCGTCAGCCCCATTTTGTTCAGGATGAGGTAAACCGGGATCATCGTCACCTGGCCCGGAATCATCAGCGTGGCGAGCACGAGGTAAAACAGCGGCTCCCTGCCTTTGAATTTGTACTTCGCGAACCCGTACCCGGCCATGGCGTTGAGCAGCATCCCGAGGAAGGAGAAGAACACGATGATGAGCGTGTTCCGCAGATAAACGCCGAAGTTCATCCGCTCGAACAGTTCGACATAGTGCTCCAGGGTGAACGTCTCCGGCCACAGCGTCGGGGGGAAGCGGGCAAATTCCGGTTCCGGCTTGAAGGCGGAGAGGATCATCCACAGGAACGGCAGCACCATCAGAAACCCTCCGACGGTAAGCAAAATGCCTGCGAGCCATTGCATCGTTTTCTGTTTTATCGTCATGGCACCCATCCCCCGATTTCAGTCTTCCTTGCGCTGCAGCCTGAACTGCAGCAGCGTCAGCGTGATGATGGCGAAGAACAGGATGAAGGAACCGGCAGCCGCATATCCGAATTCACTGAATTGGAAGCCGTTCTTGTAGACGAACAGCGCGACGGACATCGTGCCTTCCAGCGGGCCGCCGTCGGTCATGACGAACGGTTCCTCGAAGAACTGCAGCCAGCCGATCAGCGTCGTGACCGAGACGAAGAAAATCGCAAACCGGAGCAGCGGCACGGTGATGTGCCGGATTTGCTTCCACGTCCCGGCGCCGTCGAGCTGGGCCGCTTCGTAGTACGATTTCGGAATGCCCTTGATCGCGGCGAGGAAGATCAGCATATTCAGGCCGATGGCCCGCCACAGCGCAAGAATGATCAGCGAGATTTTGGCCATCACCGGATCTTGCAGCCAGCGGACATCGGGCAGGCCGAAGAAGTTCAACACGGTGTTGAACAAGCCCAGCGACGGGTTGTACAAATAGCTCCACACAACGGCTACCGCCACCACGTTCGTGACAGACGGCATGTAGAACGCGGCGCGGAAAATATCGAACACGCGGGATTTGCCGAAGTTGATGAGCAGCGCGATCGCCAGGGAGAACAGAATAACGAACGGTACGCCGAACACGACGTAAAAGAGCGTGTTGCCGATCGCTTTCAGAAATGAGCCGTCCCGCAGAATTTCCGTGTAGTTGGCCAGTCCGACAAAATGGATATTGGCATAATCCGCGAGTCCCGCCAGATCCATGTCGGTGAAGCTGATAAGGAGCGCGATCAGGATCGGCAGCAGCGAGAACAGAAAGAGCAGAATCAGAGCCGGAGTAATGAAGAAGTAAGGTGCGCTTCTCGGTGTAAAAATTTTCATGCGTGAGCACTTCCTTTGCCGAACGTATAAGAGAAAGCCTGCCGGCTGTATGCGGTTGCCGGCAGGCCGCGGTCCACGCTTATTCGCTCAAGATTTGCTCGGCTTTCGCGTTGAACGCATCCAGCTCCGCCTGGATGTCGGCATTGGCGCGGACGATCCGCTCGAACGAATCCAGGTACGTTTGCGCGATTTTCTCCCATTGGACGATCATCGGCATATGCTCCGAATGACGGAGCTGCTCCTGGATCGCCTGATATTTCGGATCTTCCTTGAGCAGCGGAGCGTCCCATGCCGCAATGTTGGCCGGCAGCGACTTGGTGAGCTCGTTCCACTTCATTTGCGTTTCCTTCTTGCTCATGTACTGGATGAACGCCAGCTCTTCTTCCGGATGTTTCGTGTATTCGAAGACCGCCAGGTTCGATCCGCCGAGAACGGACAGGTTGTTCTCCTTCGCCGGAAGCGGGGCGACCGCCCATTTGCCTTCCAGATCCGGCGCCTGCGACTGGATCGCGTTGATCATCCACGGACCGCTGATGAACATCGGCACGATGCCTTCGCCCGCAAACGCCTGAACCGTATCGAGGCCGAGGTCCAGCGGAGCGGAGCCGTCATCGAAGAAGCCTTTCAAATATTCGACGGCTTCCTTGAATTCCGGCTGGTTGAACAGCGGCTTGCAGCGCAGCCTGGAACGGGAGGCGGAGCGGTACCGGGAATTTCTGTCGTCCGTCATGCGCGGATTCCGCCTCGCGGTACGCGGCGAAGAAACGCCGGAGATGCGTGGTGCGGGACATCTTGAAAATCGTCTTCTCCCACCAGTACGAAGACGATGGCGACTGGCCGCAATGGTTCATGTTCGACCGGTATGCGCCGATCCAGCAGGAGGAAAGCCACGGCGACATCATCGTCTGGCCGCTGAAGGTGCTCGGCGACTACCTGCTCGCGACGGGCGATGCCTCGATTCTGGACGATCGGGTTCCGTACACCGTGCGGGGGACGTTCGTGTTCACCGAGGGGAAAGTTTCGATCCGGGACCATGTCCGCAAAGCGGTCGGACATCTGCATCGTCATTTCCTGCACGGGACGCGCCTGTCCTCTTACGGCGACGGCGACTGGGACGACACGCTGCAGCCGGCGAACCGGCAGCTCAAAACGGTACATGGTCAGCAGCTGGACGGTGGCGCTCACCTATCAGGCGATCCGTCAACTGTCGGAGGGACTGCCGGCGGACGAGCGGGAATGGGCGGAGGAGCTCGCCGCCCTGGCGGACGGCATCCGCGAAGATTTCCATCGCGTGCTCATGCGGACGGACGTCGTGCCCGGCTTCATTTATATGGAGCGGCCGGATGAAGCGGAACTGATGCTGCATCCGACAGACCGGAAAACCGGCATCCGGTACCGCCTGCTGCCGATGCAGCAAAGCATCATTTCGGAGCTCTTCACCCGCGAGCAAGCGGAGTCCCATTACGGGATCATCAAAGAAAAGCTGTACCACCCGGACGGCGTGCGGCTGATGGACCGCCCGGCGAATTATGACGGCGGCAACAGCAAACATTTCAAAAGAGCCGAGCAGGCGGCGAACTTCGGCCGGGAAATCGGGCTGCAGTATGTGCATGCGCACATCCGGTTCGTCGAGGCCATGGCGAAGCTGGGGTATGCGGAGGAAGCGTGGAGCGGCCTGCTGAAGATCAATCCGGTCGGCCTGCAAAGCGCCGTGCCGAATGCGGAACTTCGGCAAAGCAACGTGTACTTCAGCAGCTCCGACGGAAAGTTCAACACCCGCTACGAAGCCGAGCGGCGGTTCGAGGAGCTGCGCACCGGCCGGGCGGCGGTGAAGGGCGGATGGCGGATCTACTCCAGCGGCCCCGGCATCTATCTCAATCAACTGATTGCGAACTGCCTGGGCATTCGGCAGGTGATGGGCGATCTGGTGATCGATCCGGTGCTGCCCGGCCATCTGGACGGACTTGAGTTTGATTTCGTCTGGATGGAGACGCCGGTCCGGTTCGTCTACCATCTGAAATCGGGCAGCCGCCGGGTGGTCGTCAACGGCCGCGAAGTGCCCGCGCTGCCGATCGCCGGGATGTACCGTGAAGGCGGCCTTCGCATCGCCAAGGAGGAATTTGCCAAAGCCCGATCGAATGAAAGGAACAGGGTCGAGATTTTCATCTGATTCACGGAGGCGGATGAACAAGGAGTGCAAAAGCCTTGGTGAGCATAAAAGACATTGCCAAAAAAGCGGGGGTTTCCATCTCCACCGTATCCTACGCGCTCAACGGCAGCCCGAAGGTGACGGAGGAGACCCGGCAAAAAATTCTGGCGGTCGCCGAAGAGCTGAAATATGTGCCCAATGCGGCCGCCAGAACGCTCAAAACGCGGGAGACGAAGGTGATCGGGCTCTATCTGACCGATTTCGGCGGCGCCTTCTACGGCGATTTGCTGCAAGGCGTGAAAGAGGTTCTCAACCAGAAGGGGTACGATCTGATCGTCTGCAGCGGCAAGCGGTCCCACCGGTTTCTGCCGGAGCGGACAATCGACGGCGCAATCGTGCTCGACGCGACGTTCTCGGACAAAGAGCTGCTGAAATATGCGGAAATGGGAAAAAAGATCGTCGTACTGGACCGGGAACTCGATCACCCGAACATCAATCACGTCTTTCTGGACAACAAGGCGGGGGCGACGCTGGCTATGGAGTATCTGTGGGAGAACGGCCATCGCCGGATCTATGTCGTCACCGGACCGAAGGCGTCTTACGACTCGAATCAGCGGCTGAAGGCCGTCCGGCAGTTCGCCGAGCGGCATGAGCTGGACGTGAAGGAAGTCGAAGGGCGGTTCACGAAGGAGTCCGGCGAGCTGGCGGCGGAACGGATTTTTCAAGAGTACGAAGAACCGACGGCGGTGTTTTGCCTCAATGACGAGATGGCCGTAGGGTTGTATATGTTTTTTCGCAAAACCGATTTGGTGATCGGGCGCCACATCCACATTATCGGATTTGACAACATCGAGCTTGCGGAATACATCAGCCCCCGGCTCGCGACCATCGATTATTCGAAGCGGAAATGGGGCGCCCTGGCATCCGAGCAGCTGCTGAAAATGCTGAGCGGCAAAAGCGTGGAACACGAAAGGATATACGTCAAACTGATCCCGGGCGAATCCGTGGGCAGTCTCTCGAATCGATGAAGATTCGGAGACTGCCATTCTTGATTTGCTCGAGCAGGGAACCCGCCGATGGCATGACAATAACGCAAACAACATAACGTTATCATAACAAAACTTGAACAAATCTGTTTTTCATTTGCTTATGGCAGGCAATTTGTTATGATAGTTATGTAAGCGCATGCATCACGGGAACCGACTGATGACCGGAGAAGCAGTTTTGATGAAATGGTGACCATGACGAAGGAGTGGATCGGCTTGAACGAAGCGGAACAGGCCCGGGGGCCGCTGCTTGAAGCCCGCGGCGTCACGCGGGTGTTCGGAAAGGGCGGCAACCGGGTGTATGCGCTGCGCGGTGCATCGCTTGCCGTCGGCGAAGGCCGGCTGGTCGCGCTGAAAGGCCGTTCCGGCTCGGGCAAAACGACGCTTCTCAATATCATGGCCGCGCTGGATACGCCGACCGAAGGGACCGTCCTCTACGGCGGCAGGGATGCCGGCCGCATGTCGGAACGGGAGAAGAACGAACTGCGCAAGCGCGAGATCGGCCTCATTTTCCAGTCGTTCGCCCTCGTGCCGTACATGACCGCGTTCGAGAACGTCGAGTTCGGACTGCGCATCGCGGAAGTACCGGCGGCCGAAAGGCGCAAGCGGGCGGAAGAAGCGCTCAAGTTCGTCGGCCTGGCCGGCCGGATGCACCATATGCCGCAGGAACTGTCGGGCGGCGAACAGCAGCGGACGGCGATCGCGCGCGCCATCGCGCACAAGCCGAGACTGATCCTGGCCGACGAACCGACCGCCGAACTGGATTCGCGCATGGGCCGGCAGGTCATCGGCGTATTCCGCGAACTGGTCAGGAACGAAGGCGTGACGATTGTGCTGACGACCCACGACCCGAACATCATGGAAATGGTCGACGACGTTTACGCACTGGAGGATGGTAGAGTTGAACTGGAACGCGTCAACGGGGGCTAAACTTCGTCCGGCGGCGCTCGCGGGCCTGCTGGCGGCCGGCGCGGCGCTCGGCGGATGCAGCCTGCTGCCGAAAGATCCCGAACCGCTCAAGCCTCCGCTTGTCAAGCCGGCGCAGGCCGAGATCCGGACCGTGGAAGCGTCGCTGGGCACCATTGTCCGGCAGGTGACGGGATCCGGAACGTTCGTGCCGACCGAGGTGCAATACTATCAGTTCAAGGAAGGCGGCGTCCTCGAGACCGTCCATGTCCGCGCCGGCCAGGAGGTGAAGCGGGGCGATCTGCTCGTCACCCTGGAGAACAAGGGCATCGACATTGAACTGCTGCAGCGCGAGCTCGAGTACGAGAAGAAGAAGCTTGCCTTCGAAGAGGCGCTCAAGAGCGGCAACGAGCGCGAGGCGAACATCGCCCGGATCGAATTCGAGATCGCGCGGCGGCAGTTCGACCAGACGAAGGAGAAAGCGGAAAACGCGGTGCTCAAGGCCGAGCGGGAAGGCATCGTCTCCTATGCGACGGATCTGCAGCCCGGCGATTATGTTGACGGAGGCCGCGTGCTCGCGGCGGTGGCTTCCCCGGCCGGCATGCGGCTTGCGCTGCAGACCGCGGCCAATCCGGTGCTGGCCGATATCCGCATCGGGATGGAAGCGGAGGTGACTTACAAGGGGCGGATCTATACGGGCACCGTGACGCAGACGCCGTCCACGGCGCCGCCGACGGACGACGACCGGCTGCGCGAGGAATATGCGCGCACGCTGTACATCGAGCTCGACGAGCTGCCGGAAGACGCGTCGTTCGGCTCCATTGCCGACGTCAAGATCGTTGCCGCGCGCCGCGACAATGTCGTCGTGGTGCCGAAGGGGGCCGTGCGGACCTACTTCGGCAGAACGTTTGTTCAGGTTCTGGACGGGGAACGGCGCAGGGAAGTCGATGTCGAGACCGGCATCGAGAATGCGACGGAATACGAAATCGTGCAAGGCGTGGAACCGGGCATGCTGCTCATCCTCCAGTAAACGCCGCGGATGAACGATCTGCCAGAAGAAATGAGGGAGTCCCGACATGTCCGTACTCATCATGCTGCTGCGCAAGATGGCGCGCAACCGATGGCTTGTCGGCAGCCTGCTGGCGGGGATGTTGTGCTGCATCGCGCTCACGTCCAGCATGCCGCTGTACAAGAACGCGGTTCTCCGCTACATGCTCGTCCAGGATCTGGACCGCAGCTACGCGCATACCGGCTATCATCCCGGCGTCATCTCGATCGACATCGGCATGCGGACCGACGACCGCAAGGCGCAGAAGACGATCGTCGAGCGGTATGAATCCTATTGGGATGCGGTCATTGTCCGCAATGACAGGCTGAATGTTCAACTTGATCAAAGGGTGATGGAGACCGTCCGGTTCGCGCTGACGCCTGTCGACCCGACGCGCATCGATCCGGATCCGAAACGCTCCGCGAAATTCGCGGCCCGCAGCGGTCTCGAAGACAAGGTGCGCATCGTCGACGGCCGCCTGCCGGAGAAGCGGCAGCCGGTGAACGGCGTCTACGAAGTCATGCTGACCGACGCGGCGCTCTCCGAACTGAACATGCTGCTCGGCCAGGAATTCCGGATCGAGGATCCCCGGGTCAGCCGCGGCGACATTGTGATCAGGCCGGTCGCCGTTATTGCGGAACACGATCTGAACGACCCGTACTGGAGCCGGTCGAATCTGCAGCAGGAGCGCAACACGCTGTTTCTGGCGGAAGAAGTGTTCCGCGGCAGTTTTCCGGCGGACGGGCCGATCGTCTACGGGAAGGTCGGTGCGCTGGCCGTCACGGACTACACCGCGTACGACACCGGAACCGCGGCGTTCGTGCTGAACCTGAAAGGGAAAATGGCGGCCGACATGATGGGGAATTTCAATTATTCCGTCAGCACCTCGGTGTGGATCCCCGGCAGCGACGCCATGACGGCCTATGCCGACCGCGAGATGACGCTGCGGAACCTGCTCTTGTCGCTGAATGTACCGCTGCTCATCCTGATCGGCTTCTACCTCTACATGGTGTCCGGCATGCTCATCGAGCGGCAGCAGGCGGAAATCGCGGTGCTCCGAAGCCGGGGAGCTTCGCGGCTGCATATCATCGCCATCTATGCCATGGAGTTCGGCCTGTTGACCGCCGCCGCCCTGGCCGCCGGGCCCTGGATCGGCGCCGCATTCACGCGGGTGCTCGGGTCGACCGGCACGTTCCTGAACTTCGTCGACCGCGGCGCGCTGAGCGTCGAGATGACCGCCGAGAGCTGGCTGTACGCGGGAATGGCCGCCGTCTTCGCATGGGGCGTCAATCTGACGCCGGTCCTGACCGCGACCCGTGTGACGATCGTCGACCAGAAGCGGGCAAGGGCGCGCGAGGGCAAGCGGCCGGCCTGGATGACGTTCGGGCTGGATGTCATCCTGATCGGCCTCGCGTTCTACGGCTACTGGCTGTTCACCGAGCGGATGAAAGATCTTGTGAAACTCGGCCTGGACGGGAAGTCGCTGTCGGCCGATCCGCTGCTGTACACCGTGCCAACCCTGTTCGTGCTCGGCGCCGGGCTGCTGCTGATCCGGATTTATCCGCTGCTCGTCGCGCTCATCTACCGGATCGGGCGCAAAGCCTGGCCGCCGCAGCTCTATTCGACGCTGCTCCTGGTCAGCCGGCGCAACCGCGTCTATCACGGACTGATGCTGTTCCTCGTCCTGACCATCGGCACGGGAGTCTACAACGCCAACGCGGCCCGGACGATCAACGTCAACATGGAGGACCAGGTCTGGTACGCGGGCGGCGCGGACATCGTGCTGCGCCAGCATTGGGTGAACGATGCGCCCGTATCGGCGCCTGGTGCCGGTGGTCCGTCGGGGCCGGCGGTCGTCTCGTCCAGGATCAACTACCTGGAGCCGCCGTTCGAGTTGATCGAGAGCCTGCCCGGCGTCCGGCGGGCGGCGAAGGTGTTCAAGCGGGAAGACGCGGACGCCTGGTTCGGCACGAAGAGCGGCAAAGTGACGCTGATGGGCATCGAGACGGACGCCTTCGGCGAGACGGCCTGGATGAAGGACGGTCTGTTGCCCCATCATTTTTACGAATATTTGAACCTGATCGCGCCGGACCCGCGGGCGGTGCTGGTCTCCCGGACGGCGGCGGAATATTTCGGCCTTGCGTCCGGCGACCCGATCGACATCGGCTGGGAAGGCCGCCGGCCGACGCGGCTGACGGTGTACGGCGTCGTCGATTACTTCCCGTCGTTCAATCCGAATCCGACGGCCGCGCAGGGCAGGCCGTCCGGCCAGGCGCCGATGCTGGTCGTCGCGCATCTCGACACGATCCAGCAATCCATCGGGCTGGAGCCTTACGACGTCTGGGTGAAGCTGGAGGAAGGCGCGGACCGGCAGGCGCTGCTCGATGCGATTACCGAGCGGAACATCCGGCTCGAGAAGTTCGAGGATACGGTCGGCGCGGTCGCACAGAGCCGGCTCGATCCGTTCCGCATGGCGGTCAACGGTGTCATGAGCCTCGGCTTTATCGTATCGCTGATCGTCAGCTTCATCGGCTTCATGCTGTTCTGGCTGCTGTCCCTGCAGGGGCGGATGCTGCAGCTCGGCATCTATCGGGCGATGGGCATTTCGTTCCGCCAGCTGCTCGGTATGCTGGTCGTCGAACAGCTCCTCACGACCGGCGCCGGCTTCCTGATCGGTCTCGGGACGGGACTCGCGGCCGGAAGGATCTTCGTGCCGCTGCTTAAGCTTTCGTTCGATCCGGGCAAAATCGTGCCGCCGTTCGAGGTCGTAGCGGACCATTCCGACATCATCCGGCTGGCGATCGTGACGGCGGTCATGCTTGCCGCGGCGCTTCTGATTCTCGTCTGGCTGCTGAAGCGGATGAACATCCACCAGGCGGTCAAACTCGGGGAGGATTGATCCGATGATCAGTTGCGAGAATCTGGTGAAGATTTACAAGACGGCCGATATTGAAGTCGTGGCGCTCCAGGGGCTCAATCTGCAGGTCGAACAGGGCGAGATGATGGCAATCATCGGCAACTCCGGCAGCGGCAAGTCGACGCTGCTGAACATGCTGGGCGGACTGGATCGCCCGTCTGCGGGAAAGCTGCATGTCGACGGCAAGGACATGCTGAAGCTGACGGACAAGGAGCTGACCCGCTACAAGCGGGAGACGGTCGGTTTCATCTGGCAGAACAAGGCGCGCAACCTGATTCCCTATCTGACGGCGCGGGAAAACGTCGAAATCCCGATGTTGCTGCACGACCGGAAGCAGAAGCGGATGCGCGCGATGGAACTGCTTGATGCGGTGGGACTCGGCCATCGGGCGAACAACCGCCTGGAGCAGCTGTCGGGAGGCGAGCAGCAGCGGGTCGCGATCGCCATCGCCCTGGCCAACCGGCCAAAACTGCTGCTGGCGGACGAACCGACGGGCGCGCTCGATACCCGGACGTCCGCGCAGATCATGGGACTGCTGTGCAAGCTGAACGCCGAGCTCGGGCTGACGATCGTCATCGTCACCCATGACCTCAGCCTGGCGAAGCAGGTGAAACGGGTGGTTGCGATTCGCGACGGGCGGACGTCATCCGAGATGATCCTCCGGCAGAGCGGGGACGCCGGAGCGGGCGTCGGGGCGGACGACGCCTTCGACACCCATATTGAATACGCCGTCATGGACCGTTCGGGCCGCATCCAGGTCCCCGAGCATTACCTGGAAGCGGTCGGCGCAAAGGACGCCGACAAGGTGCTGCTCAGGCTCGAGAACGACCGGATTGTGCTGCTGCCCGCGGATGCGGGAAATAAGGAACAGTGAGACGAAAATTGGTATAATGATAGGAGCAATCCAGATTCGACACGAAATTTCGGGGAATGGATGGGAATGGATGAGGGAAGATGAAACGGAGAGTGACGATCCAGGAGATTGCCGATCTCGCCGGTGTTTCGAAATTTGCGGTATCGCGGGCGCTTACGGGCAAAAGCGGCGTCAGTGCGGCGACCCGGGAGATGATTTTGAAGGCGGCGGGAGAGCTAGGTTACTTCAAGAACAACGAACCGAAGCGGTTCTCCGGGGAATTGCACGATGAAGTCGACCGCAAATGGACGGGGACGATTGTCATTCTGTTTCCGAACATCCGGTACCAGAACAAGGAGTCCGTTTACTGGGGGCCGGTGTTCGAAGGCATTTCGTCCCGGCTCAACCAGAAAGGCATCGACATCCTGACGCTTACCGAACCGTCGCGGGACAATATTTTCTCGCTGGTCAAGCCGGAAGCGATCCAGGGCATCATCACGATCGGCACGATCTCGACGCCGATTCTGCTGGAAATCCGCCGTCTGAACATTCCGGTCGTCATGGTCGACCACGCCGACCCGGCGTTCCACTGCGACACCGTCTTCACGGACAATTACAACTGCATGAAGGATCTGACGACCAAGCTGATCGGCAAAGGATATCGGCGCTTCCAGTTTGTCGGCACGATCAACGATGCGCAGAGCTACTTCGAGCGCTGGCTGGCGTTCCGGGCGACGCTGGAAAGCTACGGCATCGAGCACAAGCAGGATCCCGCACTGATCAGTCCTGATGCGAGCGAGCGGCTGTACAAGCTGATTCCCGAGCTGCCGCTTGACGAATTGCCGGAAGTATTCGTCTGCGTCAACGACACGATCGCCGAGTTCATGATCGATGAACTGCGCAAACGCGGCTTCGACGTGCCGCGCGACTGCGCGGTAACGGGATTCGACAACACGAACACGACGCACCCGATCTACGCCACGGTGAATGTCAACAAAGAATTGCTCGGCATGCGCGCCGTCGACCAGATGCTGTGGCGTATTCTGAATCGGGATTCGGCCGTCGAGCGGAAGCTGCTGTACGGCGATGTCATCATCCGCGAATCCCACGCTTATACCGGAAACCATTCGCCGGGTTCCTGACGGGGCGGCGCGCCGTTCCGGCAGCGTGACGGATGCAGTGTGCGCGTAACATTTTTGACGGATGGCCCGGGGCGGGCGATGCAATCAGGCGGTTCTTCCGAAGCGGCATGCGGCAGCGCCGTTTCGGAAGAACCGCCTGATGTTGTTTGACTAACAAACAAGCATGCACAACAAAACAAAACCAAACAAAATTAAAAAATAATTGACGCAACAAACCAAATAAATATTGACTGAATATACTTGCGGTGATATGATTGTTTTGCAATAAATCCGAATATAGGTTGCGGTGGTGATGGGCAGCTGTAGTGTCGGGCGTTTTGTTGTAAACGTTTCCTCGGGGGATTGGCCGATGTCGATCGGCCGCTCAAGTGCCGTCAATCGGCGCTTACAGAGCAACTCGATCTTGAATTGGGAGGTTTGGCGATGAAAAAAATGAAAGTGCTTTCGCTGTTGCTTGTCGCGGTCATGCTGGTTCTGGCAGCGTGCGGCGGCGGGGGCAAAAAAAGCAACAACGAAAGCGGCGGCAGCGCAAACAGCGGTACGCAGACCGAAAACAGCGGCTCCAACAGCGGCGGCAGGGCAAACAATGGCAGCTCGGAGCAGCCCGCGGATGAGCCGGAGCCGGTCGACCTCGGCGGCCGCACGATCCGCGTAGCCGCATGGTGGGACCCGAAACCGGCGGGCAACACGGTCGATGAGCAGGCGCGTCTCGACAAGATTGCCGAACTGGAAGAGAAATACAACTTCACGTTTGAATGGATCAACATTCCGTTTGAAGAATACATGGACAAACTGACGACGTCCACGCTCGCGGGCGAGCCGTTCGCCGACATCGCGATCATGGAAGTCAAGCGGTCCATCCCGGTCGTCAAGCAAGGCCTGGTGCTCCCGCTCAGCGAATTCACCAGCGCAACGGATGACATCAACAACGAACAACGCCTGATGAGGAAGCTGACGCCGATCGGCGGCGTTGAGTATGCTTTCGGCGAACCGGGCGTTTCGATCGTCGGTATGTACTACAACCGCGACCTCGTGAAGCGGCTCGGCGTGAAAGATCCGCAAGAACTTTACAATGCCGGCCAATGGAACTGGGAAACGTTCCTGCAGCTGGCGAAGGATGCAACGCGCGACACGGACAACGACGGCACGCTCGACACGTTCGGCTACGCCGGCTGGGCGGCTGACGCAGCCCGCCACTTCGGCGTAACGAACGGCGCGCTGTTCGTCAACGAAGACCTGACGCTCGGCATGACGGATCCGAAGATGATCGAAGCACTGGAATTCGTCAATCGCCTGTACAACGTCGAGAATGTTGTCAAGGTCAAGACGGGCAACAAGATGGACTGGAACGAAACGAACACGTTCAAGGACGGCGACGTCCTCATGTCGGTCAACTATGACTGGAACATGGGCGACCTGACCTTCGAAGTCGGCGTCGTGCCGAACCCGGCCGGCCCGCAATCCGACGGCAAGACCACGTATGCGAATACGGCCCAGAACGCCTGGTTCATTCTCAAGGGCGTCAAGGATCCGCAAATCGTCTACTCGATCTTCGAGCAAAGCTTCGACTTCGAGTCGACGGCCGAATATCTCGGTCAAGACTGGCTGGAGTCCCGCTTCAAGACGCAGGAGGATATCGACATGGCGCTGCAGCATATCAACGGCACGGGTCGTCTCTCGCTCGAAGAAGGCATCCCCGACTTCCCGTTCTACGCCATCATGGATGAAATCATCATGCAGAACCAATCGGTATCCGCCACCATCGAGAAGTACAGACAGGACGCGGAAGCTGCGCTTGAGAAGGTAAGATAACAACCGGTATTTGCCGGTAATCGACGGAGGAAGGGGTGTACCGCGCAACATGGTGCACCTCTTCTTGTTATTATTTTTAGGTTCCTTATGCAAAAATTTCGGGCATCCAGACCGCGCGCCAACCGTTGCGCTCCGCTTGAAAAAACAAGCGTGGTTCAACGCTTAATTCCGCGTCATTCTAAGAATACATCTGCCTTCCCCCAACAGCGGAATACATTCCGAATGAAAAACAACACCAAACAAAACACTAAGAATATATTGAATTATAATTGACTATTGTTTTGTTCGATGATACGATTGTTATGTAATTGAGGCATCGTCGGAAGAGGGGCGTTGCGCTCATGTGCGGCGGACGAGCAAGCCAGCTTGCGGGTTCGCCGTTTGTTTGAAAGATAAGCATGGATCGGCTGGCTTGTCTTTCGACGCAAAACGGATGCGGCCGTCCGCGGGACGGCGAAAGCCGTTTTACTGAATTGGGAGGGCTGACCTTGAAGGGGATACCACGGCTGAGAAACATCGCAATATCCGCTTTATGTGCCGTGACGGCGTTCGGACTGCTGCCGCCCGGTCCGCTTGTCAAGGCCGACACCGCCGCGGATGGCAATCTGTCGAACGTCCTGGCATTCGATGTCAACGATCTGTACGATCTCGTCGACGGTCGAATCGAATACAAAGATTATCTGGTCCAATATGAAAGCGCTGCACTTCCGGACAGGGAGATCGTGATCGACGCCGCCCGGTATCAGGCGGTTCACGGAGAAGGCTTCGAAGTGCTTGACGGATTCGAGGGACAGGAAGGCGCTTCGCTGCTCACCGGCGAACAGGGCCAGGTGGACTGGACCGTCGACATTCCGGAGAGCGGGCTTTACCATGTTTCGATTTTGTACTATCCGATCGAAGGGAAAAGCTCCAGCATCGAACGGATGCTGTTGATCGACGGCGAGGTGCCGTTCCAGGAAGCCGCCTATCTGCAGTTCGACCGGATCTGGGACAATCAGTACGACGAAGTGAAGCGCGACAACCGCGGCAACGACCTTCGTCCGCAGCAGATCGAGAAGCCCGAATGGCGGGAGATGCTGTTCAAGGATTATGAAGGCTACTACGAGCAGCCGTTCCAGTTCTATTTCTCGGCCGGCCGCCATACGATCTCGCTCGTCTCGTCGCGCGAGCCGATGGTCATCCGCCAGCTGAAGCTGTTCCAATACAAGCCGCCGGCCCCCTATGCCGAGGTCATCGAACAATTTCGCGCGGAGGGACTCAAGGAAACATCGGGCTTCCTGCTCACCGTCCAGGGCGAGGATGCGACAGCCAAATCATCGCCGACGCTCTACCCCCAGACCGAGCGTTCGACCTCCGCGGTCACGCCGTACAGCCCGTCGAAAGTGCGCATCAACACGATCGGCGGCTACAACTGGCGCATACCGGGGCAATGGATCGAATGGGAAGTGGAAGTTCCCGAGACCGGCCTGTACAAAATCGCGTTCAAATCGCAGCAAAATTTTGTCCGCGGCATCTATTCGACGCGCCGGCTGTATGTGAACGGCGAAATTCCGTTCCGGGAGGCGGACCGCATCGCGTTCAAATACAAGAGCGGTTATCGGATCGACGTCGTCGGCGAAGGAAAAGAAGCGTACCTCGTCAAGCTGAACAAGGGGAAGAACACGATCCGGCTCGAGAATACGCTTGGCGAATTCGCCACGCTCATCCGTGAAGTCGAGGAGAGTCTGTTCAACCTGAACAGCATGTACCGGAAGATCCTGATGATCACCGGCTCTTCTCCGGACCAGTTCCGCGACTACCGGGTTCACATCCAGATTCCGAACCTGCTTGAGACATTCCAATACGAGCATGACCGGCTGAAGCGGATCAGCGACGAGCTGCGCCGGCTGTCCGGCGGCAGCGGCAACTCCGAGGCGATGCTGAAGACGATGTACCATCAGCTCGAAGAGATGATCGACGACCCGGACACGATTCCGCGGCGGCTGGTCGCTTTCAAGCAGAACACCGGCGGACTCGGCACCTGGCTGCTGACCGCGCGGGAGATGCCGCTCGAGATCGACGAGCTCTACGTCGCTTCGCCCGATGTCAAATTCCCGAAGGCGGGAAGCGGATGGTTCAGCGAGCTCAGGCACCAGGTCTTGACGTTCGCATACTCGTTCATCATCGACTACAACACGATCGGCAACGTCGTCGACGAGAAAGCCCGGCGCACGATCACCGTCTGGATCGGCAGCGGCCGCGACCAGGCGAACACGCTGAAGCAGATGATCGACGAAACGTTCACGCCGCAGACGGGCATCAATGTCAACCTGCAGCTCGTGCAGATGCAGAACCTGCTGCCGGCCACACTGGCGGGCCAGGGGCCGGATGTCGCGATGCAGATCGCGAGCGACATCCCGGTCAACTACGCGATGCGCAACGCGACGGTCGATCTGACCCAATTCCCGGACTTCGAGGAAGTGGCGGCCCGCTTCCGGCCAAGCGCGCTCGTGCCGTACACGTATGAAGGCGGCGTGTATGCGCTTCCGGAGACGCAGACCTTCCCGATGCTGTTCTACCGGAAGGACATCCTGAAGGAACTGGGGCTTGAAGTGCCCGAAACCTGGGAAGACGTCGCCGCCTTGCTGGCCGTCCTGAACAAGAACAACATGCAGTTCGGGCTGCCGCTCGTCATCACGCCGTCCTATCCCGGCGAGAACCTGCCGCCGAACCCGCTGTTCGCGGCGCTGCTCATGCAGAACGGCGGAGAATTCTACCGCGACGGAGGCCGGGCGTCGGGGCTCGATTCGCCGGTCGCCATCGAGACGTTCAAGATGTGGACGGAGTTCTATACCGACTACAAGCTGGAGCGCGAGTTCGATTTCGCGAACCGGTTCCGGACCGGCGAGATGCCGATCGGCATCTGGGACTATACGATCTACAACCAGCTCACCGTCTTCGCGCCGGAAATCCGCGGCATGTGGGGATTCGCGCCGGTTCCGGGCACGGTGCAGGTGGACGGCACGGTCCGCCACGACGTGACGAGCACCGGCGTCGGCACGATCATGCTGAAGAACGCGCAGGACAAGGAAGCGGCCTGGGCGTTCATGAAATGGTGGACGTCCGCCGAGACGCAGACGAAATTCGGCCGCGAGATGGAAGCCCTGATGGGCGCCGCGGCGCGGTATCCGACGGCCAACATCGAGGCGCTCGACAGCCTGCCCTGGCCGGTGCAGGATTATACGAACCTGAAGGAGCAATTCCAGTGGGTGCAGGGCATCCCGGAAGTGCCCGGCGGGTATTTCACCGGACGCCATCTGATCAACGCGTTCTACCGGGTCGTCGTCAACGGCAACAACGAGCCGCGGGAGACGATCATCGAATACGTGGAATACATTCACGACGAGATTCGCGCGAAGCGCAAAGAATTCGGCCTGCCGGAGTAAGAGGAGGGACTGAACGTGTCGAATATCGCCATTGAACCACAAGCACCGGCAGGCACCGGCAGGCAGACGCGCCTGCGCACATGGTGGGCGACCCGGAAACGGGAAATGAAGCTGCACAAGCATTCGTACATTCTGATGGCGCCCTACATGCTGCTGTTCTTTTCGTTCACGGTGCTGCCGGTCTTCATGTCGCTGCTGATCAGCTTCACCTATTTCAACATGCTCGAATTTCCGCGGTTCATCGGCTGGCAGAACTATGCGCGGCTGTTCCTTGAGGACGACGTGTTCCTGATCGCCGTCAAGAACACGCTGCTGTTCGCCGCCATCACCGGCCCTGTCAGCTATATGGCCTGCTTCATCTTCGCCTGGATCATCAACGAGCTCGGGCCGAAACTCAGGGCGTTCATGACGCTCGTCTTCTACGCCCCGTCGATTTCCGGGAACGTCTATTTCATCTGGCAGATCATTTTCTCCGGGGACCGGTACGGCATCGCGAACGCCTGGCTGATCAAGCTGGGGATCATTCTTGAACCGATCCTGTGGCTCAAGACGGAAAAGTATATTTTGCCCATCCTCATTCTCGTTCAGCTGTGGCTCAGCCTCGGCACCGGATTCCTGGCGTTCATCGCCGGCCTGCAGACGGTCGACAAGACGCTGTACGAGGCGGGCGCCGTCGACGGCGTCAAGAACCGCTGGCAGGAGCTGTGGTACATCACGCTGCCGTCCATGCGCCCGCAGCTCATGTTCGGCGCCGTCATCCAGCTGACGACGTCGCTGGCCGTCGCCGACGTGTCGATCAACATCGCCGGGTTTCCGAGCGTCAACTACGCGGCCGAGACGATCGTCACGCACCTCATCGACTTCGGCACGATCCGGTTCGAGATGGGCTTCGCTTCCGCGATTGCGACCGTCCTGTTCATCCTGATGGTCGGCACCAACCTGATCGTCCAACGACTTCTCAGGAAGGTGGGGCAATAAACGCATGAACATGATTCTGTCCTTGCGCCGCAGAAAACGCGTCAACCGGTCCTTCCTGGGAAGCTTCATGCTGTTCCTGTTCCTTGCGGTGTTCGGCGCGTTCATGGCGCTGCCGCTGGTCTTTGCGATCAACGCGGCGTTCAAGCCGCTGGACGAAATTTTCCTGTTCCCGCCGCGGCTGTTCGTCCGCAACCCTACGTTCGACAACTTCATCGATCTGGTCGAACTGCTCGGCAACTCGTGGGTGCCGTTCACGCGGTACATTTTCAACACCGTGTTCATCACGGGCATGGGCGTGCTGGGACACGTCATTTTCGCCTCGGCGGCCGCCTATCCGCTGGCCAAGCACAAATTCCCGGGGCGGAACGTGCTGTTCCAGATCGTCGTCCTGTCGCTCATGTTCTCGCCGGCGGTCACATCGATTCCGAACTACATGATCATGTCGTGGCTCGGTTTCGTCGACACGTACTGGGCGGTCATCCTGCCGGCGTTCGCCTACTCGCTCGGGCTCTATCTGATGAAGCAGTTCATGGAGCAGATTCCCGACGCGCTGCTGGAGGCGGCGAAAATTGACGGCGCCAGCGAGTACCGCATCTTCTGGTCAATCGTCATGCCGAACGTGAAGCCGGCCTGGCTGACGCTCATCATCCTCGTCTTCCAGATTCTGTGGGGGACGGACGGCAACGGTTTCATCTACAGCGAGCAGCTCAAGACGCTCCACTTCGCTTCGAACCAGATCATCCAGGGCGGCATCGCGCGCGCGGGTGTGGGGGCCGCGGTCGCGCTCATCCTGATGAGCGTGCCGATCACGATATTCATTTTCTCGCAGAGCCGCATCATCGAGACGATGGCGACGTCCGGCATGAAGGACTAAGGGGGGATCGACGCGTGAGAATGAAGAAAGCGCTTCTGCTAGCGGCGATCATTTCCCTGCTGGCATTGACCGCCGCGCCCGCCGCCCAGGCGGCGGCGCCTTACGAGGCGTACACCTACAACTATTACCGGGATGCCGTGGCGCTGCCCGCGCCGTTCCTGCCGGAGCGGACCGTGGACGGCTTGCGGCTCGGCGTCGGCGATTTCAAGATGCCGAACGACATCTATGTGACGAAGGACGGCATCGTCTACATCCTGGACAGCGGCAACAACCGCATCATCGTGCTGGATGAAAACTGGAACGTTACCCGCATCATCGACGGGTTCGACAACAACGGAACGTCCGACACCTTCGGCAATCCGAACGGCATTTTCGTGGCGGAAGACGGTGAGATCTACATTGCGGACACGGACAAACGGCGCGTCGTCGTGCTGACGGAAGACGGAAAGCTTGTCAAGATCGTCCAGAATCCGCAATCCGAAGTATTGCCCGACAACTTCGAGTTCGCGCCGCTCCGGGTGACGGCGGACCGGGCGGACCGGATTTTCGTCATCGCGCGCGGTGTGTACGAGGGCATCATGCAGTTCGACGAGAAGGGCGAATTCCTCGGGTACGTCGGCACAATCAAGGTTCAGCCCAGCGCGGCCGACCGGCTGTGGCGCTGGCTGGCGACGGACGCCCAGAAGGCGCAGATGGTACTGTTCATTCCGACGGAGTTCTCCAGCCTGGATATCGACCACAAGGGATTCGTGTACGCGACGAACATCGACGTCGGTTCGACAGAAACGATCAAGCGGATCAATCCGCTCGGTCAGGACGTCATCAAACGGTTCGGCCATTATCCGAACGTCGGCGACATTCGCTACCGGATCTATGGCAACAATTCGGGTCCGTCCAAGCTGACCGACATCAAGGTGATCGGTGACGGCATGTATGTCGTGCTGGATTCGAACCGGGCGCGCCTGTTCACCTACAATGACGAGGGCGAACTGCTCTACGCTTTCGGCGGCCGCGGCACCCAGCTCGGCGTCTTCAACACGCCGGTCGCCGTGGAATGGCAGAAGGACAAACTGCTCGTTCTCGACCGCGGCAAGAACAACATTGTCGTCTTCAAGCCGACCAGGTTCGGCCGGCTGGTCCATGAAGCGACCGCGCTCCATTACAACGGCAACACCGAGGCTGCGGTCGAGCTGTGGAAAGAAGTGCTGCGCCTCAATTCGAACTATGACATCGCTTATCTCGGCATCGGCAAATCGCTGCTCATGGCGAAGGAGAACAAGGAAGCGATGGAATATTTCAAGCTGGGCATGTCGCGCAAATATTATTCCATCGCCTTCAAGCGATACCGCAGGGAAGTGATGCAGGAGCATTTCAGCACGTTCATGACGACGGTCATCGTTCTGATCGCCGCGTTCGTCGCCTTCCGCATCGCGAGGAGAGTCCGGCTGGGAAGGAGTGCGGGTCATGAAGCATGACTGGATCAAGTTCCCGTTCCACATCATCTTCCACCCGTATGACGGGTTCTGGGATCTGAAATACGAGAACAAGGGCAGACTGCGCGTCGCGATGACGATCCTGCTGCTGATGGTCGTCGCCACGTCGCTCATGAATCAGTTCGCCGGTTTTCTCGTCAATTTCAACGATCCGCGCTACCTGAACACGCTGTACGATCTGATGTACACGGTGCTGCCGTTCATCCTGTTCTGCGTCGCCAACTGGTCGGTAACGACGCTCATGGAAGGCGAGGGCAAGTTCAGGGAGATCGTCATCGCGACGGCCTACGCGCTGCTGCCGATGATTCTCATCAACCTGCCGCTGACCTTCATCAGCCGGTTCATGACCAATGAGGAGACGGCGTTCTACTGGATGTTGAACACCTTCGGCGCCATCTGGTTCCTCTACCTGCTGTTCGTCGGCAACATGACGATTCACCAGTATACGGCGGCCAAGGCGGTCATCACCCTCATCCTGACCGTCATTGCGATGGGGATCATCGTCTTTCTCGGCGCGCTGGCGCTTACGATCAGCATGGATATATACTGGTTCGTCTACGACATTTATCGTGAACTCATATTCCGCTAGAAGGGGGCCGCACCAGTGAACAGACGCAAGAAGTGGTACGCGGTGCTGGCCTTCGTCCTCGTCGCCGGTATCGCAGCCACGACGTATTACATTGCAACGAAAGGCGCTCCCGCGGTTGACGTCTCCCGCTATGCGACGGATTCCGCGGAGATGCTGCAGGCGTCCGAACTCAAGTTTCTCGCGGACAGCCGGAACGCCGTTCCGGGCATGAAGCCGGTCGCGGAGACGGATGCCCTGGCGCTGTATTACCACGAGGAGACGACCGAGATCGCCGTGCTGGACAAACGGAGCGGCAAAGTGTGGCGGAGCAATCCGGAGGACCTGGACAGCGATCCGATCGCCTCGCCCTATGAGAAAGAAGCGCTCGCCTCGCAGGTGACGGTGAACTACCGGGATGAAATCGGAACGCTCGGCACGTTCACCAACTACGCGATGAGCGTCACGAACGGGCAATTCACGACGGAGAGCATCGAGAACGGGCTGAGGATCACCTACGTTCTCGGCGACGCCGAAGCCGGCATCGACGCGCTGCCGAAGCGGATCAGCAAAGCCCGGTTCGAAGAGAAGATCATGAGCAAAGTCGACGAACAGGCGCAGGCGGCGCTCCGCCGGGCCTACGCCGCGACCAAGTCCGATCCCGAAGTGCTGGAGCGGCTCGATTCGTATGTCGAGCGTCCGCTCGTCCTCGCCCGGGTGCTGGCCGCTTTCGAGCAGGCCGGGTATACCGAAGAGGACCTGGCGTACGACAACGAGGAGAACGGCATCGGCGGCGCCCTGACCGAGAAGCCGAGCTTTACGGTCGTCGTCGAATACCGGCTCGAGGGCGACTCGCTGGTCGTGTACGTGCCGGGCAGCAAGATCGAAGAAGCGGAAGGCTTCAAAATCCGGAACATCGAGCTGCTTGAATTTTTCGGCGCGGCCGGTCCGGAGGAACAGGGCTACATGCTCGTACCGGATGGATCGGGCGGCCTGATCTATCTGAACAACGGCAAGAAGAACGCCGAAGTGTACAGCCAGCGCATCTATGGTGACGACATGAACGACAACGCCTGGCGTCGGAAACAGATCGCGGAATCCGCGCGGCTTCCGGTGTTCGGCCTCAAATCCGGGGACCATGCCTGGCTCGCCGAGATCGAGCTCGGCGAAGCGATCGCGAGTATCACGGCGGACATCAGCGGCCGGCAGAACAGCTTCAACAACATCTACGCCAGCTTCATGATCCGCGGTGAAGACTGGCTCGAACTGTACAAAGGTTCTCGGGGCGTCGAGGAGATCCAGCTGCTCACGGAAGACCGCTATACCGGGGATCTGCAGATCCGCTTCAGTTTCCTTTCGGGAACGGATGCCACCTATTCCGGCATGGCGAAGCTGTACCGCGAACGCCTTCGCGCGGCCGGCAAGTTGAAGCCATTGCAGGCGGAAGGCGATCTGCCGTTCTATGTCGACGTGCTCGGCGCCATTGACAAGCGCAAATCGTTCCTCGGCGTGCCGTACAAAGGGATTGTGGCCATGACGACGGTCGAGGAAGCCGGCGAAATCGCGTACGCGCTCGAATCCCGCGGCATCCGCAACGTGCGGATGCGGTATCTCGGCTGGTTCAACGGCGGTCTCAGCCATACGCTTCCGTCCAAGGTGGATATGGTGGGCAAGCTCGGCAGCAGGAAAGACCTGCGGAACCTCGCGGACCGGCTCGAGTCGATGGGCGGCGGGCTCTACCCGGACGTCGCGCTGCAGCATGTGCTGAGGGACAACTTCACGTTCAGACCTGCGGCGGACGCGGCGCGCTTCGTGACGCGGGAGCAGGCGTGGCGTCATCCTTACGACCGCGCCCTGAACCGGATGAACCCTCTCCTCGGCGATTACTGGCTGCTGTCGCCGGCCAAGCTGCCGCACTTCGTCGACAAGTTTATGAAAGGATACGACAAGTACGGCATTGACGCGGTATCGCTGCGGGATCTCGGCGACCTCGTTCACGCGGACTATCGGGTAAGACGCGTTGTCTTCCGCGAGAACGCCAAGAACATCGCCGCCGAGCAGCTCGCGAAGCTGAGCGAGCGCTACGGAGACGTACTGATCACCGGCGGCAACGCGTACGCGCTGCCTTACGCGGACCAGATCGTGAACGTGCCGATGGAAACGAGCAACTTCAACATCGTGGACGAAACGGTGCCGTTCTATCAGATGGTGCTGCACGGGTCCATCGAGTACGGCGGTTCGCCGATCAATCTGCACGACGAGCAGGATACGCGCGAGCATCTGCTCCGTCTGGCCGAATACGGCGCGGCCCCGCATTTCCTGTGGTCGTACGAATCGTCGTCTGAACTGAAATTTACGCGCTACGACTACATGTTCTCGACGCAGTATACCGACTGGATCGACGAGGCAGCCGACTTGTACGCGCGGCTGAACGGCGCACTGGCGGGCCTTCGGACACAGACGATCGAAGAGCATATCCGCCACCGGGACGGCGTCGTCGAAGTCCGCTACTCGGACGGCACGGCGATCTTCGTCAACTACACCGATGAACCGGTGACGGTGGGCGGCGTCAAGATCGAGGCGAAAAACTTCACGGTGGGCGGTGATTCCCGATGATCAAGAAACGATTGACCTTGTCGCAGAAGCGATCGCTTCTCGGGATCTTCTTCATCCTGCCGTGGCTGATCGGCTTTCTCTTCCTGTTCCTGACGCCGCTTCTCGAGTCGATCCGCTTCAGCTTCAGCGAACTGAAAGTGGCGCCGAACGGGTTCACGCTCGAATTCATCGGTATCGAGAACTTCAGGTTCGCGCTCGCGGTCGACCCGGATTTCAACCGGGTGCTGACGCAGTCCATACTGGAAATGGTTTATGACGTGCCGATGATCCTGTTCTTCAGCCTGTTCACGGCAACGCTGCTCAACCAGAAGTTCCGGGGCAGGTCGGTCGCCAGGGCCGTCTTCTTTCTGCCGGTCATCCTGGCGTCCGGCGCCGTCGCCGCGGCGCAGCAATCCGGTCTGATCCAGCTCACCGGCAGCTCCGAGATTGCGCAGGAGCTGGCCCAGCAGCAGTCTGGATTCGACCCGATGATGGTCGTCCGGATGCTGGGCAATGCCGGCATACCGCTCTGGTTCGTCGAGTATATCGCGGAAGCGATCAACCGGATTTACGAGATCATCAGCAGCTCCGGCGTTCAGATTCTGATTTTCCTCGCCGCGCTGCAATCGGTGCCGTCTTCGATGTATGAAGTGGCGAAGATCGACGGCGCGACGGCGTATGAATCGTTCTGGAAGATTACGTTCCCGATGGTCAGCCCGCTCATCCTGACGAACGTCATCTATACGATCATCGACTCGTTCGCCGACAGCCCGGTAACGGAGCGGATCTATCAGACGGCGTTCCAGTCGCAGAATTTCGGCCTCAGCGCGGCCATGGCGTGGCTGTACACGATTGCCGTCAGTCTGCTGCTGGTCATCATCGGCATTCTGATCTCGCGAAGAGTCTTCTACCACAACTGACGGACGAAAGGAGGGAATGGATCATGGACGCGAAACTGCTCAAGAACGAAGCGATCGTGCTGCGGTATCAGCGGGTGAGGAACAAGTCGATGGCGTGGCTGTGGTCGATTTTCCGGCTCGTCCTCATCATCGGCATCGGCTTCATCATCATCCGGCCGATCCTGACGCAGATTTCCGTGGCGTTCAAAAGTCCGGAGGACATTTACAACCCGACGATCTATCTTGTTCCCGTCCATTTCACGATGGAGAACGTGAAGTACGCGATGGACATTCTCAATTATTGGCCGCTGCTGCAAAACACGCTGCTGTTTGTCATCGTGACCACGATCGTGTCGGCGGCATCCTGCGCGTTGGCCGGCTACGGATTCGCACGGTTCAAGTTTCCGGGGAGCAATGTGCTGTTTGCGCTCGTCGTGCTGACGATCCTCATCCCGGCGAGCACGCTCATGGTGCCGATGTATCTGCATTTCCGGAACTTCGACGTGTTGGGGCTCGTCACGCTGTTCACGGGCAAGGAAGGCGTCAACCTGCTGAACACCTACTGGCCTTCCATCATCACATCGGCGCTGGGCGTCGGCCTGAAATCGGGTCTCTACATTTATATATTCCGGCAGTTCTTCCGCGGGCTGCCGAAGGAGATCGAGGAAGCGGCGCTGATCGACGGGGCGGGCGGCATCCGCACGTTCCTGACGATCATGCTGCCGAACGCGATTCCGCCGATCATCACCGTGATGCTGTTCGCTTTCGTCTGGCAGTACAACGATACGTTCTACGCTTCGCTGTTCATGAGCAACAGCGAGCTGATGGCGAACGCAGTCGCGGCCCTGCCGGCGAACGTGAACAAGTTCCTGCCGGAACTGCTCGGCTTGGTCGGAACGGAGGCGAGGGCGGATCCGAACCATGTGGCGATGATCGTCGATACCGGCATTCTGATGGCGATCGCGCCGCTCATCATCATGTATTTGTTCGTGCAGCGCTACTTCGTGGAGAGCGTCGAGCGCACCGGCGTCGTTGGCTGACCGGCCGGAGGATGCCGCTGCGGGACTGTCGGTTCCGGGCGCGGCTTGATCCGCGCCCGGAGCGCTTTTGCTCAAGGAGGCACCGAAGGATGAATGAGCATCTGCAAGGCCGGCTGAACGTCGAACCGACGCTGGTAAGTCCCCGCGCGTCGGAGAATGCCAGGCGCCTGATGGCGTATCTGTGCGATCTGTACGGCCGGCGGATGCTGACGGGGCAGCAATACGGCATTGACGAGACGCCGGAGATGGATGTCATTTTCCGCGCGACGGGCAAATATCCGGCCGTGGGCGGGTTCGATTTCATGAACGACTCGCCGTCACGGATCGAGCGGGGAACGGTCGGAACGGATACCGTACGCGCGATCGACTGGTGGAGGCAGGGCGGCATCGTGACGTTCTGCTGGCATTGGAACGCGCCGACGGATCTGATCGACGAGCCGCCGGACCGGGTCTGGCACCGCGGGTTCTATACGGAAGCGACGACCTTCGACATCGAGGCGGCGCTGCGCGACGACTCGTCCGAGGCGTTCGGCCTCCTCATGCGCGACATCGATGCGATCGCCGCCCGTCTCAAGCAGCTGCGGGACGAGGGCATCCCCGTCCTCTGGCGGCCGCTCCACGAGGCTTCCGGCGGCTGGTTCTGGTGGGGAGCGAAGGGACCGGAACCGTGCATCAAGCTGTGGCGCATCCTGTTCGATCAGCTGACGCGGAAACATGCGCTTGACAATCTGATCTGGGTATGGAACGGCCAGCACAAGGACTGGTATCCGGGCGACGCCTTCGTGGACATCATCGGCGAAGATATTTACCCGCCGGAACGGACGTATGTCTCGCACATCGACCGCTTCAAGCAGGCGCTGGGATATACGGCGAAAAACAAAATCATCGCGCTGACGGAGAACGGACCGCTGCCCGATCCGGACCGGATGATCGCCGACGGCGCGCCGTGGGCGTGGAACTGCACCTGGTACGGTTCGTTTGTCTGCGAACGGCGGGAGGACGGCGAATGGGATGTCGGAGAGAAGTACACGGAGCGATGGATGCTCCGGAAATTTTACGACCACCCGTTCACGGTGACGCGGGATGAGCTGCCGGATCTGACGCGCTATCCGCTGCCGGAGGAAAGGGAGAACGGTGAGAAGGCATGATGTGATAATCGCACGGGTTGACCGGCTCGGTCTTGTGACCGAGCCGGTTTTCCTTTTCCGGACCGTGAGGCAAGGATCGGCGATTCAGACTTCAGACGATGAAGAATTTAAGAACTTGCTTCAAATCTGCAAGCGAGGGCAAGTGATATGATCATTTCAATATTATACACTAACAAAATTGATGGATGGACAATAATATGTTATTATTATTTCGCATAACAAACCTAACAATAACGTGGTGTTGAAGACGAAGGGGATCGTACAAGCGCATTTTCGCGACCGGAGACATGTCGCAAGAGGCAACGCGAATAAACGGTATTTCGTCGAGAGCATAGAACGCACGGGTGTCACAGGCTGAGCCGCGCGTTGCTTTGCAACGGAAAATGAGAACCACATCACGCGTACCTGATGGAGTTGATCCGACATGAATGCATCGCGGGCGAGATTGGTCTTGATTCTGATTGTCGTACTGATATCCGCCGCATTGATGTATGTCCTCCTGACGCAGAGAGGGGAATTCAGAATCAACCAAAGCATTGCAGAAGTGAGACTCGAAGCGGAAGACGGTATCCTGTCCGGGAACGCCAATGTGGAACATGACGAGAGTTCGACGAGCAAGGCAGAAGGATATTCGGGAAGAGGATATGTCGCCATCCGGAATGAGGGGACAATCACCCTGACGCACCACGCGTCCCGAGCCGGGCTGTACGAGGCCATTCTCGGCTACAATGCCGCAAATGGTCCGAAGAATACGTTTTTGACCGTCAATGGTGTCAATACCGCCGAAGTTACGTTGAAGCATGATGTGGCCGAAGGGTATCAGGGTTTTGAAGAGATTTCCATCGGCAACGTGTTCCTTCATGAGGGGGAGAACACCATCGTTGTCAATAAGGGCTGGGGCTGGTTCAATCTCGATTACATCATTTTGCGGCCATCAACGGTGAAAGACGGAGATCATCGAGTGGAGAAGAACCTTTCAAATCCGAACGCAAGCCGTGAAGCCCGGGCATTGATGAACTACCTGGTGGATACATACGGCAAGGGCATCATTTCCGGTCAGACGGAGTTGATCAACGCGGCGTGGATTTACAGCAAAACCGGAAAATTCCCTGCGATTCTCGGGCTTGACATGATGGATTATTCGCCAACCCGCGTCGAGAATGGGACCAAAGGCAAAGCGGTTGACGAGGCGCTGGAGTGGGGGGCGAAGAACGGGATCGTCACCATCCACTGGCATTGGAACGCGCCGAAAGATTTGATAAACCATTCGGAACATCCGTGGTGGAGAGGATTTTACGCGGATGCGACAACTTATGACTTTGCCTATGCGCTGGCAAATCCCGATTCGGAAGACTACAGGGTGCTCATTCGCGACATTGACGTGATTTCGGAGCAGTTGAAACGGTTGCGTGACGCGAAGATTCCGGTGCTCTGGAGACCGCTGCACGAAGCGGACGGCGGTTGGTTCTGGTGGGGAGCCAAAGGACCCGAACCGTACAAGAAACTGTACCGCCTCTTATATGATCGGATGACCAATCATCACGGTCTGAACAACCTGATCTGGGTATGGAACTCCGAGGAACCGGACTGGTATCCGGGCGATGACGTGGTCGATATCCTGTCGACGGACTATTACGCACCGCCGGGTGACTACAACCCGCTGTCCGTGAAATACGAACATCTGGTCCAACTGCGGGATGACACGAAAATGGTTGCGCTGGCCGAGAACGGACCGATTCCGGATCCGGATCTGCTGCAGGCTTACCGCGCGAATTGGCTGTATTTCGTGACCTGGACGGGCGACTATATCCAGGACGGCATCAGCAATACACCGGAGCATCTGCAGAAGGTTTATGGCAGCGACTACGTGATCACGCGAGATAAACTTCCCGATAACCTGTACTCCTACGGGTTGCCGGATCCTACCGCCTGAAAAGTCCGTTCGAAGGCAATGAAGCGGTGTGGATGTTCTTTTCGGAGGATCAGGCCGAAGCGCTTGTGTACTATTTCCGGGTGAAAGGGAGATGCGGCATGGCGCATGAGGTGATCCGGCATCGTGCCGGGCTGATGAGGCTGCGGGAGGCGATCCGCGCCGGGAGGGCGGTGATCGGATTCATCGGCGGCTCCATCACCGATGGCCGGCCGCGGCACAATTGGCCGGAGCCGGTCGTCGCCTGGCTGGTCGACCGCTATCCGGGCACGCGTTTCGTCGTCGAGAATGCCGCGATCGGCGCCACGGGCAGCGATCTCGCGGTGCTCAGGGCGAAGCGCGATCTGATCGACCGCGGCTGCGATATCGTATTCATCGAATTCGCCGTCAACGACAACGACACGCCGACCGACCGGCGGATGCGGACGCGCGAAGGGCTCATCCGCAAGCTCTTGCTGGAAGACGGGGGCCGGGATCTCGTCTTCGTCTACACGTTCTGCCACGACATGTACGAGGCGATGATGGAGGGCAGGATGCCGGCGTCGATCGCGGAGTTCGAGCAGATGGCAGAACATTACGGCGCCGGATCGGTCTGGGTCGGGCTGCACGCGCTGAATCAGGTGCGCCGCGGCTTTATGCGCTGGGAGGAATGGCTGCCGGACGGCCTCCATCCGACAAGCCGCGGCAGCTACGCCTACGCGGAAGCGGTCATCCGCTATCTCGAGGAGGCGCTGGAGCGGCAGCCCGACGCGGCGTGGGATGCGGCGCGGGCGAGGGCGCTGGCGCAGCCGCTGCATCCGGACCACTGGGGAAACAGCGTGCTTCTGCCGCTTGATGCGGTCCGGACCCGCGGGCCGTGGACGCTCCGGCGCTGGCTGTATCACGCATGGATCGACCAGGTGCTGGAGACGGCCGCCGTCGGCGCCGGGTTCGAGCTCGATTTCGAAGGGCGCGGCGTCGCGCTAGCCTTCGATTTCGGCAAGACGTCCGCCGAATTCCGGTGGCGGATCGACGGCGGAGAATGGCGAACGGAAGCGCGCGAACGGCCGGACTGGGTCGGTCCGGACGGCTGGTTCCGGCTTTCCGTGCTGACGGAGACTTTGGAACCCGGTCCGCACCGGCTTGAACTGGAAGTGATCCATGGCAGCCGCCCGGACTGCGGCGGGACGAACTTCCGGCTGGCGCTTGCCGCCGCAATCCGATAAATGCGCGGGTTCACCTAAAGGCGCGGGTTCACCGGCTCGGTCTTCAGACCGAGCCGGTTTTCCGTTTTCGGACCGTGGCGGAACGGCCGGGACGGCGGTATAGTGGGGGCGTGCAGCGGCAGACGTACGCGGCTGTGAATTGCGCGTCAGGAGGGGACGCTTTATGCATGTGTTGGAAGTATCGCGGGTGTCGAAGTCTTTCGGCAGCGTGCAAGCGGTTCAGGAAGTGAGTTTCACGGCGAACAGGGGCGAAGTGTTCACGATTATCGGCCCGAACGGTGCCGGCAAGACGACGACGCTCGAGATGATCGAAGGACTGCAGCGCCCCGACAGCGGCGCGATCTCGGTGCTCGGCATGACCTGGGACAGGGATGCGGAGAAAATCAAAATGCGGATCGGCGTCCAGCCTCAGACCAGCGCGCTGTTCGATCTGCTGACCGTCGAGGAGAATCTGGCGCTGTTCGCTTCGTTCTATGACCGCCACCGGCCGGTCCCGGAGATCATGGAGCTGATCAATCTGACGGATCATCGGCGGAAAATGGTCAAGACGCTGTCGGGCGGCCAGAAGCAGCGCCTTGCGATCGGGCTCGGCCTGATCAACGACCCGGAAATCATTTTTCTCGATGAGCCGACCACGGGCCTTGATCCGCAAGCGCGCCGCAACATCTGGGACATCGTGCTCAAGCTGCGGGAGATCGGCAAGACGACGGTGCTCACGACCCACTATATGGAGGAAGCCGAGCAGCTCAGCGACCGGGTGTGTATCATCGACCAGGGCAGGATCATCGCGATGGATACGCCCAAGGCACTCATCGGCAGGCTGACGCAGGAACGCGAAATCCATTTGAAGCTTGCGGACGAAGCCGCGGCCGCCGCTGCGGAAGGCGCCGCCCGGACGGAGCCGAACGTGACGCGGGTTGATCGCACGGGCGCGCATCTCCGGATCCGGTCCGGGAAGCCGGAAGCGACACTGTACCATCTGCTCGGCTTCGCGTCGGAAAGCGGGCTGACCGTCGAGCAGATTTCGATTCGCGAGATGAGCCTCGAGGACGTATTCATCGCCTTCACCGGCAAGGAGTGGAGAGACTGATGGCGAAAAACATGAAGCAGCTTCGCATGTTGTTCGACGCGCAACTCAAAGAGACGTTTCGCGAGCGGCAAGTCTGGTTCTGGTCGATCATGTTTCCCGTCCTGCTGCTTGTCATCTTCATGATCATTTTCGGCGGCAACAGCGACTTCTCGGCAAAGGTCGCAATCGTCGGAGACAAATCCGGCGCGGCGGCGGAAGCGTTCGTTCAATCGGCGGAAGCGACCGGCGTGCTGAAGATCGAGCAGGATCTCGATCTTCAGGAAGCGGAGAAGCGGCTGAAAGAAAAACGCCTCGACGCCGTCTTTGTCCTGCCTGACAGCAGCGAAGCCGGTGATTTCCGGCTGCTGCTCAACGCCGAAGGGCAAACCAGCTCGACGTCCCAGGCGCTGGGCAGCATTGCGGGGCAGCTGACGGCAGCAGCCAATCAGGCCGCAACCGGCATTGCTCCCGCGTTCGATCTGAAGACGGAATATGTATCGGCAAGCCACAACCGCCTGAAAGTTTCTGATTTTCTGCTCTCGGGCGTGATCGCGCTGTCCATTGCTCAATCGGGACTGTTCGGCATGGTGGGACTCGTCGAAATCCGCCGCAAAGGATTACTGAAGCGGCTCAAGATGACGCCCGTTAACATGCGTCTGTTCGGGGTTGCCAATGTGGGCGCCAGGTTCGTCCTCAGCATCGTGCAGGTTATCCTGCTGACGCTCATCGGCGTAGCGGCTTTCCGGGCGAACGTTGACTTCTCACCGCTGACGTTCCTGCTCATCTTCATCGTCGGGACGCTCGCTTTCTCCGGGCTCGGCTACCTGATATCTGCCGCCAGCAAGACGCTTGAAAGTTACATGGGCATCTCGAATCTCGTCAGCTTCATCATGATGTTCCTGAGCGGCATCTTCATCGATGTCAATGTGCTGCCGGGCTATCTCAAGCCGGTGTCGCATGTGATGCCGCTGACGTACTTCGTGGACGGCATCCGCGCCGGCATGATCTACGGCAGCGGGATGAACGCGGATATGTGGCTGAATCTTGCCGTGCTCGCCGCGTGGGGAGTCGCGTCGTTCCTCCTGGCCACCCTGCTGTTCCGCCGCCGATCCGCCACTTGGTAAAATGTGAAATGCCGATTCGTGTCGCAAATTGCAACCGGCCGTCACCCGGCGCGTATGAGCAGGGGGCGGCTTTTTTTCTCCACAAAGCGGAAGAGCTGGAACGAAAAATGACGCGAAACAATTCTTTGATTAATTTTTCGTAACTTTTTCCGGGGTTGCGCCGTCTAACTGATAGGTCAAGCAAAAACGGCTGGCACTGTCCTCCCGGGCGGGCGCGTCCGTTTTGCGGTGAAAGATAAGCCGGTTATCAGCGCGGAACTTATGAAGTCTTATCATTTGAAGATTGCCGCCTCGTGCAGATTGGAAGGAGTGGATTGATGACATGCTGCGGCTGAGACGGACCAAAGAGCGGCAGGATGCCGCAGCTGCCGCGGCCGCTGTTGCGCGCGGCCGGGAACCGGAGGAAACGGGACCGCTTCTTGTGACCCGAGGCGTCGAACGATCTTTCGACGTCGGCGGACAGAAGCTGCACGTCCTGAAAGGGATCGACATGGAACTGCACCCGCGGCGGCTTGTCATGCTGCGCGGCCGTTCGGGTTCCGGCAAGACGACGCTGCTCAATCTGATCGGCGGTCTGGATACGCCGACCCGCGGCGAGATTCAGTTCGGACCGTACGCATTCCACCGGATGAGCGATGACGAGCGGACGAACGTGAGGCGGAAGGAGATCGGATTTATTTTTCAGGCGTACGCGCTTCTGCCGCTGCTGTCCGCCTACGAGAACGTGGAGCTGTCTATGCGGATGGCGGGCGTGCCCAAGGCGGAATGGAAGGACCGGGTGACCGAATGTCTGGAGCTGGTCGGTCTCGGGAAGCGGATGCACCATCGCCCGTTCGAGCTGTCCGGCGGCGAGCAGCAGCGGGTCGCCATCGCCAAGGCGATTGCCCACCGGCCGAGGCTGATCCTGGCGGATGAGCCGACGGCGGAGCTCGATTCCCAGATGGCCGCCCAGATCATGAAAGTATTCCGGGCGATCATTGAAACGGAGCAAATCACGATCTGTATGACGACGCACGACCCTACGATTCTGGAGGTTGCCGATCATGTCTATGAAATGGTTGACGGAAAATTCATCTGAGCCGCGCGGACTGATGGAGCGGGCTGCCGCCTTCTTCCGGCGCCGGGTGCCGGCTGCCGCCGCCATGCTGCTCGCCGCCTCGATTGCGGTGGGAGGATGCGCGTTGCTGCCGGATGAAGGCGAGGAAGAGCAGCTGCCCGACATCACGCCGCCGCAAATCTCGAAGAAGCCGGAATACGAGGTAACCACCGCAACGCTTGAATCGAAAGTGCAAGCGCTCGGCAAAATCATGAGCCAGCAGGAAGAGACGCTGTTCTTCGAGCTGGACGGGAAGCGGCTCCGGACGCTGAATGTGAAGCCGGGTGACTACGTGGAAGCCGGGCAGGTCATCGCCGTGCTCGACGTGGACAACATGGAGAAAGAGCTGCGCCAGAAGAAGCTGCAGTTCCGGAGTGCGGAGACAAGGATGAAGGATACGATCCGCAAACGCGACGAGATGGACCCGGTCGATTACGAGATGGAAGTCATCAGCTTTGAAGAGCAGCGGCAGGCGATCGTCGATCTGGAGAACGAGATCGCGAAAGCGGTGCTTACGGCGCCGTTCTCGGGCACCGTCGTCCAGGTGAACGTCGAGAAAGGCGCGCTCATCAAGGCGTATGATCCGGTCGTCACCATCGCCGACACCGGCCGGCTGGTGGTGACCGCCGATTTCTCGAAGAGCGATCTGGAGAAGATCGCGGTCGGCATGCCGGCGGTCGTCGACATCAACGGGGCGGGCAAGTTCGAAGGCAAAGTCTCGCTGCTGCCGGTTGCGCAATCGGACGACGAAGGGAACGGGGGCTGGCCACCCCAGCAGCAGCAGCGCTCCAAGCGGCCGGAAGATTATGTGCAGATCGACATCGGCGGCATTCCGGAAGGCGTGAACCGCGGCACGCCGCTGTCGGCGAACGTCATCATCAACCGGAAGGAGAACGCGATCGTCATCCCGCCATCGGCGCTCCGGACGATCGGTTCCCGGACCTACGTTCAAGTCGTGGAAGAGGACGGCAGCAAGCGCGAAGTCGATGTGGCGGTCGGCCAGCAGACGGCGACGCTGGTCGAAATCCTCGAAGGTCTTACGCCGGGACAGAAAGTCGTAGGTCGATGAGCGATGGGTATGCCGCTTCTACGGTTTCTGTTCCGCAAAATGTGGAATACCCGCTGGCTGACGCTCAGCACGGCGGCGGGGCTGATCGCGGCCGTCGCGTTCACCGTCAGCATACCGATGTATGCGGACGGCGCGCTCAAGCGGGTCGTGGCCGATTCGCTCCGGGAGAAAAGCACCGGCATGCCGGCCGGTTCGCTGCTCATCCGCTATCAGGCGAGCGGCGGTTCCACCGCCGCCGACCAGGCCGGACTTCCCGATGTGGATGCCTTCATCCGTGAGAAAGTGCCGGAGCGGATCGGATTCCCATATGACACGTTCGCTTCCGTCCGGTCGATCCGCGGCACGGAGACGGCGCCGGTCGACCCGACGAAGGTCGATGCGAGCCGCGTCCGGCAGATGACGATCGCGACGATGTCCGGTCTTGAAGAGAAGGTCGAGATGATGCAGGGCCGCATGTATGGCGACGAGGGCGCGGACGACGGCGTCATCGAGGCTGTCATGCTGGAAGAGGCGCTCTACCGCAACGACCTGCACATCGGAGACGAACTGTATTATCCGATCTACGGCGGTCTGAATCTCGTGCTCAAGGTGAAGATCGTCGGCGCGTACATGCCGCTGGACCAGACCGATCCCTACTGGTTTCAGGGGCTTGAGTCGATCATGAATACGCTGCTTGTCAGCGAGGACGCCTTCGCCGACAAGCTGATCGGCGCGGGGGTGCCGGTTCACAACGCCTACTGGTACTATTCCTTCGATCTTCGCGAGATCAAGACGAGCCAGCTCGCGCCGCTCAGAAGGACGCTGGACCGGCTCGATATCGAGCTGTATCAGCTGCTCAAGGACACGCGGGTGGAAATCTCGTTCGCGAATACGCTGACCGAATTCCGCCGGCAAGGCTTGCAGCTGCAGACGCTGCTCTTCACCCTCGCCGCGCCGATGATCGCCATGGTGTTCTACTTCATTGCGATGAACGCGAAGCAATCGCTGGAGAAGCAGCGTAGCGACATCGCCGTCCTGCGCAGCCGCGGCGCCGGCACACGGCAGATCATCTGGATCTACGTCCTGGAAGGGCTGCTGCTCGGCGGAACCGCGCTGGTGCTCGGACCGCTCATCGGCTGGTTCATGGCGAAGAGCATCGGTTCGGCGAACGGCTTCCTGACGTTCGTGGACCGCAAGGCGATCCCCGTCGGCTTCTCGACGGAGGCGGCCATCGCGGGCGTCGCGGCCGTGCTGCTCGCCATTCTGTCGACGGTCATCCCGGCCATCCTGTATGCGCGGTCCTCGATCGTCGATTACAAGCGGCAGCTCGCAAGAAGCGACCGCAGACCGCTCTGGCAGCGCTGGTTCCTCGATGTGGCGCTGATCGGCGTAGCCGGATACGGCTGGTATCTGTTCAACGAGCGGCAGATGCTGACGTTCCGGACCGGCATGACGACGGATCAGTTGAACGTCAATCCGTTCCTGTTCTTCGTCCCGGCCATCGCCATCTTCGCCATCGGCTTGTTCTGCCTGCGGCTGTTCCCGCTGCTGCTCAAGCTGATCGGATGGCTCGGGCGGAAAATGCTGCCGCTGCCGCTGTATTTGACCTTGACGCAGTTGTCGCGCTCGTCCGGCGCGTACTATCCGCTCATGATCCTGCTCATCCTGACGCTCGGTCTCGGCGTCTACAACGCAGCGGCGGCGCGCACGATCGATCTGAACTCGACCGAGCGCATCCTGTACCGCTACGGCTCGGACGTCATCATCCAGACCGTGTGGGAAGGACGCGCGGAAGTGCCGCCCCAGAGCGGCAACCCCGGCGGAAACCCCGGCGGGAATCCGGGCGGAAACCCCGGCGAGAATCCCGGCGGCAACCCGGGCGGCAATCCCGGAGGACCCGGCGGCAATCCCGGCGGCGGATCGGGTACGCCGACCCGCATCAACTACATTGAGCCGCCGTTCGAAATCTTCCGCACGCTGGACGGCGTCGAAGCCGCGGCGCGCGTGCTCAAGACGAGGGGCAACATCGTTGTCTCCGGCCGGTCGATCGGTCAGGGGACGCTGATGGGCATCAACAACGACCAATTTGCCGAGGTCGCCTGGTTCCGGGAAGATCTGTTCCCGATCCATCCGTTCTACTATCTGGATTTCCTGGGCCGATACGAAAATGCGGCCATCATTCCGTCGAATGTGGCGGAGCGCTATCAGCTCAAGCCGGGCGACCTGATCTCGGTGGGGCTGACGGACGGCATGCTGGAATTTGTCATCGTCGGCATTTTGCCATACTGGCCGTCGCAGTATCCCGATCAATCGCCGTTCGTGATCGCCAATCTGGATTACATCTACGACCAGGTGCCGCTCATTCCGTATGAAGTATGGCTCAAGATGAAGCCGGACGCGAAGGTGGCGCCGATCGTGACAGCCTTGATGGATCAAGGCATCGAGCTGGCGTCTGTCACGGATGTCCGGTCCGAGCTGATCACCCAGTCGAAGCATCCGACGCGCGGCGGCGTCTTCGGCATTCTCAGTCTCGGTTTCCTCGTCTCGGTCATCATCTCGCTGGCAGGCTATCTGCTCTACTGGTTCTTCAATCTGTCCGGGCGGATTGTGCAGTTCGGCGTGCTGCGCGCGATGGGGCTGTCGAGGAAGCAGCTGACCGGCATGCTGCTCCTGGAGCAGATCTTCACGGGCGGCCTGGCGATCGGCCTCGGCTTCATCATCGGCAAGGCGGCCAGCCGGCTGTTCCTGCCGTTCCTGCAGACGGCGGAGAATGTCGCCAACGCCGTGCCGCCGTTCCGGGTCATTTTCGAGCAGCAGGATGCGATTCAGCTGTATATCGTCGTCGGATTCATGTTGCTGACCGGCGCCGCGCTCTTGTTCCTGCATATCCGCAGGCTGCGCGTGCATCAGGCCGTGAAGATGGGAGAGGAGCGGTGATCGATGGAGACGTCGGCCGAAACGATGATCGAATGCGAAGGCTTGGTGAAAATCTACAAAACCGACGAGCTGGAAGTCGTCGCGCTGCAAGGTTTGAACCTGACGGTCCGCAAAGGCGAAATGATGGCGATTATCGGCAACAGCGGCAGCGGCAAGTCGACACTGCTCAATATTCTCGGCGGCCTCGACCGGCCGTCGGCCGGACGCGTGCGCGTCGGTCCGTGGGATCTGCTGAAAATTACGGATGAGCAGCTCGTCGAGTACAAGCGGAAGACGGTCGGATTCATCTGGCAGAACAACGCCCGCAACCTGCTGCCCTATCTGTCCGCGCTGGAGAACGTCGAGATGCCGATGATGCTCTCCGGCAAGCTTGACCGCGCCTATGCGAAGCAGCTGCTCGAGATGGTCGGGCTGGGACACCGGATGATGAACAAGCTGCACCAGCTGTCCGGCGGCGAGCAGCAGCGGGTCGCGATCGCGATCTCCCTGGCGAACCGGCCGCAGCTTCTGCTGGCGGACGAACCGACCGGATCGGTCGATACGAAGACGTCCGACATGATCATGGACATCTTCCGCCGGCTCAACCGCGAGCTCGGCGTCACGATCGTCATCGTCACGCACGACCTGTCGCTGGCGGGCAAGGTGGACCGGGTCGTCGCGATCCGCGACGGTCTGACCAGCACCGAATTCGTGAAGCGCAACGAGAATCTCGACAAGCCGGACAGCGAGATCCGCGGGCTGAAGGACGCGCATGAAGAGTATGTCGTGCTCGACCGTGCAGGACGGTTGCAAGTGCCGAAGGATTATTTGACGGCCCTCGGCATTCGCGATAAAGCATCAATGGAATTTGACGGCGAACGGATTATCATCACGGCGCCGAAATCTTTGGGGGGATGAGAACCATGATCACCTATGAGAAAAGGGCCGGCAAAGCCGGCGGATGGAAACGGACTTTCGCGGCTCTGCTGGCGGCGCTGATGATGATGTCGCTGCTTGCGGCGTGCAGCAAGGGAAGCGATCAGGGCGGCGCGGAAACCCGCGTGCTCCGCATCGGCACCCTGTACGGCGGCCCGAGCGATGAAGTCTGGTTCCGGCAGCAGTACACCGATTCGTACGAACTGCTCAATTCGGATATCGAGATCCAGATCGTATCGGCCATCGATTGGAACAAGCAGCGATTCGACACGGGCGAAGAGCAGCAGCAGATCGATCCCTATGAGGAACTGACGAAAATGCTGACCGGCGACAACCCCGTCGATGTGCTGATCGTGGACTACACCTATTTGCGCCGTCTGGTGCAGGACAACTTGCTGCAGCAGCTCGATCCGCTCATTCAGCGGGACAAATTCGATCTGGAGGACTTCGTGCCGACGGTGCTGGAAGGCATCAAGTCGGTCGGCGACAACAATCTCTACGCGCTTGCGCCGACGTTCAGCTCGAACGCGCTCTTTTACAACAAGAAGCTGTTCAATGAAGCGGGCGTGACCCCGCCGACCGACAACATGTTCTGGCCGGAAATCTTCGATCTCGCGAAACGCGTATCGCGCGGCGAAGGGCAGGAACGGATTTTCGGCCTCAGCTTCAACCGGTGGATCGGCGATCCGTACTACGACATGCAGTACACCTATGCCGCGCCGCTGCAATTGAAGGTATTCGACGACAACGGCGAGAAAATGACGGTCAACTCGCCGCTCTGGGAACGCGTATGGACCTCGATGGCGGATCTTCACAAGAACGACATTGTGCCGACTTGGGAAGACTTGGGCAATGCCTGGGAAGTGAAAGACGGCGAGCAGCCGAACCCGTTCGCCGGCGATCCGTTCATTTCCGGCAAAGTGGCGATGGTCACCGCGGATTACGGCTACATCACCGAACTGCAGGCGGCGGCGGAGTATGCCAGCCAGAACGCCAACTTCCAGGCTCCGGACTGGGATGTCGTCACGCTGCCGCAGCATGAGGAAGCGCCGGGCATCGGCAGCAGCACGTATCTGAACTCGCTCACCGCGATCAATGCCAAGGCGCAAAATCCGGATGACGCCTGGGATTACGTGAAGTTCATCAATGGCAAGGATTGGGCCAAACTGAAATCGCGCTCGATGTATGAACTGTCGGCGCGCAAGGAATTCCTGAAACCGCCGGCCGGTCTCAGCTTCAACCTTGACGCGTTCACGACGCTGAAGCCGGTCCCGCCGTCAACGACCGATACGGACAAAATCTACCGGAACAATCCGAATCTGTGGCAAGTGGAAAGCATCGGGCGGACCAAGTTCCAGGAAGTGATCGATGACAAGAAGTCGGTAAAAGATGCGCTTGCCGAATGGGAAACCGAGGGCAATGCCATCTTGCAGAACAAGGGCAATTCGAATACGGACGTCGAAGCGCCGGTCATCCCGTTTGACGATGCGGTCGTCATCGACTGACGCCGGCGGCTCCCGCAGCCACGGGCAGTCCTGGCTGCGGAAGTCCGACCCGCGGCCCTTCCGGCCATGGCCGTCCGACCTTTGGTCGTCCGACCGTTGACCGTCCGACCTTGGTCGGACGCCCCGCTTGAATTTCCGCGGATGCGGGCATTCTAACAGCGAATCTTCACAAGCGGGGAGGATGGACATGGGTTGGGTATACTGGGTCCGATTATATGATACGAAATTTCAGGCGGGCTGCCTGGTCAAGCGAATGGAGAACGACTGGTGGATATACGGCTGCGACTGTCCGCGTGAAATTGAAGTGTTCCGTTCGCGCAAAGGCCGCTACGGCGTCCGCTACCTGCCGTAATGATCCCGGATGTCAGCCGCTGTGCGTCCGGGATCTGCCCGGCTTCATGATCGTCCGGAATCCGGGAGACCCTTGATACTTGACGCACAGGGAACGGCTATTGTATAGTTAAGTTTGTCGCTGTAGTGCAGTGCTTCACTGAATTGACGCGGGGTGGAGCAGTCCGGTAGCTCGTCGGGCTCATAACCCGAAGGCCGCAGGTTCAAATCCTGCCCCCGCAACCATGATCTCCGTACGGAACTTCCGGGGCCCTTAGCTCAGTTGGTTAGAGCGGTCGGCTCATAACCGATTGGTCGGGGGTTCGAGTCCCTCAGGGCCCACCATCATGGGTAGGAATCGCGCCGGGGTGGCGGAACTGGCAGACGCACAGGACTTAAAATCCTGCGGGTGGTGGCACCCGTACGGGTTCGATTCCCGTCCTCGGCACCATCTGAGTTCATTCCTGGCATGATCGTTTTTATATAAGCGCTTGTTATCAGAAACGTCAAATGATCGAATTCATTTGACGTTTTTTGTTTGGCTGCGGATGCCGGCCATGCCGTGAACAATTGATCATTTGGAGATTGATGCCCGGAGGGAAAGGCAATATAATCGAAATATAGCGAATGGACAACCCTGGAAGCCAAAGGAGCACGGTCGGCCGTGGATTATATTCTTTTTTTGATTGGTTCGTCATTTGAATATTTCGCTTATTTCGTTTTCATGTTCACCTTGTTCCGTTTCCGCATCAAGCCCAAAATGATAGCGTTCACCCTGTTGATCGCTTTTCTGATGAGCCAAATTTCCTATGTCACACGGCTCAATGAGAACCTGGCCGAATTCTCATCCTACATCCAGCTCATTCTGCTGGTGATCTGGTTCTGTCTGTTGTTCAGAGTTCCGATGTTCTATTCGATCATTATGAATTTTTCCGGTTTCGTGGCGGGGTTTGTGCTTCAGGGCATCGTCGTTTCCGGATTGATGTTCATGCTCGATCTGACTTTGACCGACATTCAGAACAACCCCTGGATCATGTCCTCCATCCAGGTGCTCACGGCCATTCTTGAACTTGCGCTGTGCCGGCTTCTCTATGTCATGAACTGGAACTTTGATTTTGTTCCGACCTCGCATCGCGCGGATGTGCGGTTCAGCGGCACGAATGCCATCTTGCTCTTCACCATCGTGCTGTGCATTTCCCTTGGCGCGGCTGCGGCATACCTGTTCCGGGACAAATTCGACAATTACTTCTTGTTTACCTATATTGTGTTTTTTGTTACGCTTCCCATATTCCTGTACTATCTCTTGAGGAAGGATTATGAGGATGCTTCGTAGAGCCGCCGAGTCGCTGCATGGGGGCATGGTGCGCAACGGGGTATCGCCGCCTTCCGTGGACGTCATTTATTACGCGCTGAACGTTGCGGGCAACACCTTGTCGATCATTGGCCTCACGCTGCTGATCGGATGGTTCACCGACGCCCTGCCCGATACGGCGCTTTCGCTGGTTTCGTTCGCGCTGATCCGGATGTTCAGCGGCGGGTATCATCTGAAATCCGGATGGTTCTGCATCATCGCCTCCACCGCCGTCATGTCCGTCATACCGCATATTCGTTTGAACGATCTTTGGGTTCTCGTCTTCACGGCGGCAGCGGCGCTGCTCTTCCTTTTTTTCTCCCCTTCCAATCTGGACAAGTACGCGAGAATTGCTCCCGGCTGCTATCCGTTGCTCAAAGCGCTCACGACCGCCGCGGTAGCGGCCAATTTCTTCATCCGGTCGGATGTGCTGGCCTTGGTATGCTTCTTGCAAGCCGTGTCCTTGCTCATCAAGAACACGCCGGAAGGGGGTGAACAAGGATGAAGAGACGCGTACTTCGGGTAGTCGCTGCCGGCATAGCGGGCCTGGCCTCGCTGTTCGTTCTGACCGGTTCGCTGTATTATTTCAACAACCCGAAGATCCCGGCTGAACTCAGAAGGAAGGACGCATAACATGGAAATCCCGGTAGTCAGACGCATAAGCCGACAAGAATTCGAAATCGTCATGCTCGACTTGAACGACGTCTTCTTCACCTTTGTGGAAAGCAACGTCATCAAGTACCAGACCCAGGACGAAGTATTCAGCCAAATCAGCACGCTCGAGGAGCAGGAGCGATTCCTGTCAACGATGGGGTTCAAAAAGCTGGAGCGCGGCTACCTTGTCCAGATGGACAAGGTGAAGTGGTACGATGACGAGACCCATCAGGTGTTCTTTGAGCCGTACCCTTCCAAGAAAGCGCCGAGCGCCCCGGTGTCCCGCGTGCATCGCAAGGATGTGCCGGAAGAACTGGTCGTCAAACGCCGCGCGCGCGGCTATGCGCGCGGGCTTTATTCCCCGTTTGAACGATGATGCGTCAGAAGCGGATCAAGTGCAGCAAGGCCGGCCGATGAATTCGGCCGGCCTTCAACTTTCGAACGGTGCGGGAGGCGGTGCTCAAGGATGGACGTCCGATTCAAGACTCCCGGCCGGATGCTGAATCCGGCCGGCGGATTTCTGGAAGGGTACACGCATACGCTCAACCCTTACGCCGGCTGCGCATTCGGCTGCACCTACTGCTATGTCCGCAGAATGCCGGTCGGCATGTTCCGTGCGTCTGCCTGGGGCGAATGGGTCGACGTGAAGCGGATGGACCGGGAGGCGTTCCGCAGGGAATGGCAGCGGACCCGAAGGCGGGGGAGAATGACCGTCTTCGTGGGGTCTGCGACGGATCCGTATCAGCCGGCAGAAGCCCGATTCGGCGTCACGCGCGCCATTTTGGAGACCATGGCGGAGATGCCGGCCGACTTCGTGCTGCTGCAGACGCGCAGCCCCCTCGTGGTGCGCGATGCGGAGCTGCTCCGCGGCCTCGGAACCCGCGTGCGCGTCAGCATGACGATCGAGACGGACCTGGAGTCCGTCCGCAGGCGATTCACGCCAAAGGCGCCGCCCATCGCGGCCAGGAAGCGCGCGCTCGCGGAGTTGCGGGATGCCGGTGTTGACGTGCAAATTGCCGTATCGCCGCTGCTGCCGCACGGCGAATCGTTCGCCGCCGATCTGGCTCACATGGCGCCGCGCATCGTCGTGGACGATTTCTTTCACGGCGACGGTGCGGGAGGGAAGCGGACGGAAGCGCTGGGCATTCGCAGGATGTATGAGCAAGCCGGGGAAGGGGATCAATATCATCCGGAGACGGCGCGAACGTTCTACGACACGTTGCGCCGTCATGCCGGCAAATCCGGGAGCATCGCGTTGTGGAGCCGGGAAGGGTTTCTGCCGTAACGCGCGTCCCGCCGACCGGTTATTCCGGCAGCGCAAGCACCGGCGTGTATTCCGCGCCGATGTACACCGCCGTCGAGACCTCGGTCAGCACCTGCGGGTAGATGCGGTCGGGATTGGGCATGACCGGCTCGACATGCAAGAATGCCTTGCCTTCATCAAATACAATGGACGTCACCCGGATGCCGTAGCCGGGATGGGGCGCGGTCGCCCGAACGGTCACCGTGTTCACTTCGCCGGTCAGCGGCGCGGATTCAATCTTCAGGCCGGTCAGCGGCGACGGATCGGCTACCTTCACGGCTTTGCCCGACGCTTCAAGCTGCCGGAGAAAGGCTGAAGCTTCGTAGACCATGCCGGCTGCTTCGCTGCGCGTGATGGCCCGCTTCGATTCGAAACGCCGGTCCTTATTCAGTTCCGCTATGCCGGCAAAAAGCAGCAGCTGCACGCTATCGCGGTACTCCGGTGCGATGTCGGCGAGGTCTTCGATCACCAGTTTCGGCTTCGGAAGGGCAAAGCCGGATTTGGCCGCAAGTCCGCGATAGAGATGATAGGCAAAGCGCTCGCGCGTCATCGACAGGTCGGGTTTGACGCTGCGCGGCATGTCGAGATAGAAGCTTGCCGTGATGAATGCGTCGGAATACCATTTGCCGTCCAGGACGAAATCATAGGAATCGCTTGCCTTCGGTTCTTTGACGAATTGGATTCCGTCGAGTCCGAGCTTGAGTCCCTTGACGATCATGGAAACGCCTTCCGCATACGTCAGCCTGTCGTCCGGCCGGAACCGCCCGTTCGCATCGCCCGATACGACGCCTTCTTCCTGAAGCTGGCGTATCCGGTCGGCGTTCGGGTCGCCTTGAATGTCCGGAAATGCCGCGGCCGGTCCGGCGAATGACAGCCAGATCAGCAGCCATGCCGCAAGCATTGCAGCCGGAAGCCGATGCCGACAGCTTCTGCGCGTGTTCATCATGCCGATCACCTCGAAGCGTTTGATGTGCAAGGCAAGCATCCTTTATAAACCATTGGACGCCTGAAACTGTCGAAAAGTTGCGTGGCAACTGCCGGGCAAAAAGAAAAAGAACCCTTGAATCTCAAGGGTTCTCGGACGTTTGATAATGGTGATCTGTAGTGGGCTCGAACCACTGACCCCCACCCTGTCAAGATGGTGCTCTCCCAGCTGAGCTAACAGATCATATCGCAGTGACGATTTATAATATATCAAGTTTAGAACCGTTAGTCAACCCCAAAATCAAAAAAAATGTTGTTGTTCTGTGATATTGTCAGGGTGTAACTGATCCGAGAAAATGTCAGTATGAGCAAGGAGCAGATCACCTTGACGAAGAGCGAACTGAAACGCGTTATGGTTCTTGAAAAATGGATCGAAGGCCGTCTCGCGGAACAGGATGTTGCGCGCATTCTTGGCATCAGTATTCGGCAAGCGTATCGGCTCAAGGCCAAATATCGTCACGGAGGTGCACAAGCCATCGCTCATGGGAATCGGGGCCGTAAGCCCGCTCATACCTTGGCCGATTCGCTTAAACAACGTGTTATGCTCTTGTATCAGGAGCGCTACTTCGGAAGCAATGCCACCCACTTTGCCGAGCTGTTGGCCGAACACGAAAACATCCATTTAAGCGTCTCTTCGGTCCGCCGCATTCTGCTGGAAGGCGGGTTGCGTCCCGCGCGGCTGCGCCGTCGTCCGAAGGCTCACCGCCCCCGGCCCCGCAAACCTCAGGCGGGCATGCTGTGGCAGATCGATGCTTCTCCCTATGCCTGGCTGGAGGATCGCGGTCCCATGCTCACCCTGCACGGCATCATCGATGACGCCACCGGGGAAGTCATCGCGGCCACCTTCCGCCCGACCGAAACACTGGAGGGCTACGTGACCGTCAAGATCGAGGGGCTTAGGCGCAAAGACGTACCGCTTGCGCTCTACAGCGACCAACTCCATTTTTCACCCGCCCAAGGGCAAGCCGACCCTCGAGCAGGAATTGGCCGGTGAGCCGCCGTCGCTTTCCACCTTCGGACAGGCCCTCGCCGATCTGGGCATTACCCATATCAAGGCGCTGTCTCCTCAGGCCAAAGGGCGGATCGAACGGCTCTGGCAAACGTTCCAGGACCGCCTGGTGATCGAACTTAGGTCGCACCACAAAATGCCGAACCGGCCTACCGTCCGCTGCCCGAAACACCCCTGGAGCACATCTTCGCCCGGCGGCAATACCGGCGAATCAGCGGCGGGCAGACGTTCTCCTGGAAAGGGAAATGCTACATGCCAAAGCCCGTCCCCGGTGTTCCGCGCTGGGAAGCGAAGAGCGTCGTCGAAGTGCGTGTCGGCATGGATGGACAAGTGTGGCTGTGGGATCAAGGGCGGGCCTGGCCTTGTGTGGAGACGCAGGCCACACAGACCCCGGCGCCAACAACGGCCAAAAAAGAAGCGGCGCCTGCGTCCCCCCGCAAGCCCGCTGCAAACCATCCCTGGAGAAAACCATTCTCCAGCAAGCAGTTACAGCGTAGCACAGCATCCGGCTAGTCTGCAAGAGGACGGCGGTTGTTTAATCGGCTTCATCCCTGACATTTTCATAGAACGAACAGTTAACCTGACATTTTCACAGACGCTTGACACCCCAAAATCAAAAAAATTTTTCGGTAAATCCTTTCGTCGGATCGCCTCCGGATTAATGAACGACCGTCGCGGGCATACTGACTTCCAGACAGGATGGCTGACGGGGCGGCAGCGATTCGGCCCCCCGCATGGACAAGGAGCGAGACGGTGATGACGGAACGGGAGACGTTTACGGCCGTGCGCAAGAACGGCGACGGCGATATTACGGCTTTCCGCACCTCGACGGGTCGGGAACTGAATTACGAACAGGCGCTCCGCGAAGTTCAGGAAGGCCGGATCAAAGGCGCAAATGTGTTCAAGGGAAGGGACGGCGAGATGTACATCCGCGGCGATGCCGACGGAGATCCCGCCAACAACCTCGACAATCTGCCGATGTTCTGAAACGTGCAAAAAGCCTCCGGCTGCCGATCGTCGGCCGGAGGCTTTCGCCGTGTTATGCACTATTACGGACCGGACGGGGCTGTCGGCTCGACTTTGCCGTCCGAAATCGTGTATCGGACATGCTGTTCGATGAACTTCATCCGTCCGGTGCGGCCTTCGTAGCGGTCCTTGTCGTCCGCGTAATGCATGAGATAAATCTTCGACTGCACATCTTCGGGCAGCGTCAGCAGTTCCTCCAGCGTGGCGTGGACCTCGCCCGGTGTGACAAACTGGCAATCGTGGAAGACGACGCATCCGCGATTCCGCACCAGGTCCGTCACGAGTTCGGGATGGAACCGCATGTCGGCCGTATAGAAGAAGCTGTTGTTGAACAGCAGCGAGTAGCTGATTTTGCCCGGAATATGCTCCGTGCGAATGATCTCGACGGTCAGACCGTCGTGCAGAACGGCCGGAACGCCTTCACGGATCCGCCGCACTTCAAAATAATCTTCGAGCTTCTGCGATTGTTCCTGCCACAGACCTCCCCTGAGAGAATGCTCCCACAGCGGTTCGGCCAGTTTGTCGGGTACGTACAACACCGGCCGTTTGCGATATTGGAATTTCATGCGGAACGCGTATTCTTCCAGTCCGCCGATGTGGTCGGCGTGAATATGGGAGATCAGGACAGCATCGATGCTGTCCAGCGGCTGGCCGATCTGGTGGAGCGAGAGCAGCGCGGTAATGCCGCAATCGATCAGCAGCGTGAACCCGTTCTGGCAGAGCAATGCATTGTTATTGTAATACTTCTTGGCAAACGCATTTCCGGTTCCGAGCATTAAAATATCCAATAACGGAACTCCCTTCCGGGTACGTTTGTTCAAACTTTATCATTTTTTTTACAGTAAGGAAAGAGGCTGAACAAATTCTGAACAACCGGGCATTCGCGCATGCGCGGAGGCGGGCGCTAGCATATAATGGGGCGGATTTTCGCGGAGAGGAGTCCTGCCCATGAGCAAGGCCAAAGCGGGAAAAAAACGGGCGAATCAACGCTCAGACCGCCCCGTCGTCCGCATGAGCATCGTGCTGTCCGATACCTGTGAAGCGTGTCCGACACCCTGCCCGCGCGGCATCCGGTACCGGCTGCGCATGCGGGAACCCGGAGCTGTCGGCAAAGGCGTGCCCTGCATCCTGACCCGCACCGTGCAATGAATCTCTCGAGCGCATGCGTATTTCCCGGGCGAGCGCAAATCGCGACAAGAGACGACAGCAGGAAAGTCGGAAAATTGTTCGCATGGCGCCCCGCAACTTTGGACAACTGGTCGAGTATAACTATACATCCAAGGAAATGCTGACGGAGGGTTCATGCGCATGAGATTCAAGAAGGTGCTCATATCCGCACTCCTGCTGTCCTTGTGGGGAGGCAGCATGATATTCGCAGACACGGTCAGCCAGAAAATCAAGGTTTCGGTGAACGGTTCGGCCCTGAGCGAATCGGGCATCGTGGTGGACGGAACGACGTTTCTGCCGATCAGGCAGCTGGCCGACTCGTTGAATGCTTTTATCTCCTGGGGCGACAACAAGCAGGTCAATATCAACAAGCCGAACATCCACATGATGACCATGAGCGTGAACTCGAACGGCGTATATCCTTTCCAGGCCGTCGAGAAGGGCAGCACGGTTACCTTTTATGTGCTGGTGCACGGTGACAGCCTGAGTACGCCGATTTCGGCCGCCAAGATGGAAATTGTGGATCCGGGCAATACGGCCAAGGAGTTATATTACGAGAGCAATCCCGAAAACCTGAACATCTTTCAGCTTCGCACGAAAGAGCTGAAATACAAATTTGCCTCCGAAGGCGAGTACAAAGTGCGCATGTACATGATGCCCGCGTCGGGAAGCGAATGGACGCTCGTTTCCGAGAAACTGATTTTCTCCAAATGACCTGCATGCCCGTGGTGCCGCACAAGCGCTCCGTTCGCGGAGCGCTTGTCGTTTGACCCGGCGGCTAGCGACATGGTACGATACGTTTGATGGCATATGATATCCGAAATGAGGGTTGTCGATGAGCGAACATTCGCATGACCATGCTTGCGGTTGCGGCCATGACCACGAGCATGATCACGAACACGATCCCGTGTTCATCGTAACGGACGAAGAAGGCCGCGAACACGAGATGATCATGGTGTACACGTTCGATTCGGAAGGTTCGGCCTATGCCGTGCTGCTGGATCGGAATGATCCGGAAGCGGACGGCGTCATCTTCCGGATCGAGGAAGAGAATGATGAAATGTTCCTCGTCGGCATTGAAGACGACGAAGAATGGGAACGCGTGGCAAGGATTTACGAGGAGATTGCCAGCCAGGAAGACCAGGGTTGATCTTGAACTCCGGCAAGAAGGCCGGTCATCGAACATCGATGGCCGGCCGTTTTTACGTGCACGCCCAACGGATGCGTCCGCCGAACGGACGGCTTATTTCCGCGGGTTGTAGTAGATGGTTCGGCCGTTGAACAATTTCAGCTCGGCCTGCAGATGTTTGGCCAGATATTTGCACAATTCGTTCGCTTTTCCCTTGTCGCCGTGCGTCGCATCGTCCGGCAGCACGACCTGCACGTAATGCACCGTGCGATCGCCGCGCTCCGTCTGCCCGACGCCGATCACGATGTAGCGATAGTGCGAGTCCGTACCTTTCAGGTAAAACCACGGTTCGCCTTCCTTGGTCTCGATCGTGTACGGGAAGGCGGCGTCCGCGTAGTCCCAGCCCAGCTGACGGCCGGTAAGCGCGGTCTGTTCCCGATATCGCTGCAACTGTTCCTTCACGCCGTCCAGCGTCAGCTGCTCGACGGCGGAGCCTTCCACGAAATAGATGTAAGCGCTTTGACTCACCTGCAAAGCCACCTCCCAGAACTAGGATAGCACTGAAGCCGGCGCTTGACAACAAGCACCGGCTTCGGCAGGAAACCGCCCGGGTTCAGCTGATCGGCGTCTCTTCGACAATTACTTTGACATAGTTCAGACTCGGATCTTCCGGCCCTTTGACCGGAAGGCCGACCTGGAGATGGTCAAGGATGTAGTCGATGTTCGCCTGGGAGATGACCTCTCCGGGCAGCAGGATCGGAATGCCGGGCGGATAGACGTAGATGAACTCGGCGATGATCCGGCCGGCCGATTCGGCAAGCGGCACGGATTCCGTCTCGGCGTAGAAGGCGTCGCGCGGCGTAAGCGAGAGCTGCGGAATCTCCGGTATCTTCACGACCAGTTCTTTCGCCTCGTTCACCTGGTAGAACGTCTCCGACATCTCGCGCAGCGCCCGGAGCAGCGCGTCGACCGTCTCCTTCGTGTCGCCGGGCGTGATCAGGGCGAGAATGTTGTACATGTCGCTCAATTCGACTTCGATGCGGTGCTTCTCGCGCAGCCAGTTCTCCGCATCGTAGCCCGTGATGCCGAGATGGCGGACGTGGATCGTGATCTTCGTCGGATCGTAGCTGTACGTTGCTTCACCGCCCAGAATGTCGTCGCCGAAGCAATACAGCCCCGGGATCGCGTTGATCTCCCGGCGGGCGTAGCGGGCGAGCGAAAGCGCATGCTCGGCCATCGCGCGGCCGTTCAGCGCGAGATTCCGCCGTGCCGTATCCAGCGATGCCAGCAGCAGATACGAAGTCGATGTCGTCGTGAGCATGCTGAAAATCGTCTGAATCCGGTGCGGATTGACGCGGGTGCCCTTGACGTTCAGAATCGAGCTCTGGGTCATCGAACCGCCGAGCTTGTGCACGCTCGTCGCGGCCATGTCCGCGCCGGCCTGCATCGCGGAGATCGGCAGCTCGTCGTGGAAGTGGATCAGCACCCCGTGCGCTTCGTCGACCAGCACCGGGATATCGTAGGAATGCACGAGATCGACAATTTCGCGCAGATTGGCGCAGACGCCGAAGTAGGTCGGGTTGATGACGAGCACCGCTTTCGCGTCGGGATGGCGCTCAAGGGCGCGCCGCACCGCGCTGGTGGTGATCCCGTGATCGATGCCGAGGTTCCCGTCGCGGACGGGAGAGACGAAGACCGGGCGGGCGCCGGCGAAAATGATCGCGGACAGCACCGATTTGTGCACGTTCCGCGGCACGATGATCTTGTCGCCGGGCGAGCAGACGGACAAGATCATCGTCATGATCGCCCCGCTCGTTCCCTGCACGGAGAAGAAAGTATAGTCCGCTCCGAACGCTTCCGCTGCCAGTTTCTGGGCCTCGCCGATGACGCCGGCCGGCTGGTGCAGGTCATCCAGCGGCGCGATGTTGATCAGGTCGATGGACAGCGCGTTGTCGCCGATAAACGCGCGGAACTCTTCGTCGCTGCCCCTGCCTTTCTTGTGGCCCGGAATGTGAAATTGCAGCGGGTTGCGTTCGGCATGCCGCCGAAGCGCGGTGAACAGCGGGGTGGATGACTGATCCAACGCCCCATCCCGTCCTTTCCTTGCACGCGATTTAAGTCAAACAAGCTAGAGTATAGCAAAACGGGTAGCGAATGCAAGCTCGGGTTTCGGCACTGTAAGCGCGGTGCGGGATGTCGCAGTTTGTTCATTTTTCTGCGCGGACAAGATATGGTACGATAAGCGGGTGGAAGGAGCGGTTCAAGATGGACAGGCGAATCGTGATGGTCATGCTGGTGCTCATGACCGTATTCATCGGCTTCGGCATCATCATTCCCGTCATGCCGGAACTGGTGAAAAGCATTGATCCCGGCAGGGCGGAATATCATAACGCGCTCATGTTGTCGCTGTATTCCCTGGTTTCGTTTGTGCTGTCCCCCGCATGGGGCGCGCTGTCCGACAGGATCGGCCGCCGCCCGGTCATCCTGACCGGCGTGTTCGGCTTCTCGGCGAGCTTTCTCCTGTTCGGTCTGGCATCGGGCCATCTGCCGCTCATGTATGCGGCGCGCCTGCTTGGCGGATTGTTCTCCGGAGCGGTCGTCTCCGTCATCGTCGCCTATGTGGCGGACATTACGCCGCCCGAGCAGCGCACGCGCGGGATGGGACTCGTCGGCATGTCGATCGGTCTCGGCTTCACGTTCGGTCCGGGAATCGGCGGACTGCTCAGCAGCATCTCGCTCGAGACGCCGTTCTTCGCGGCGTCGGCGCTGTCGGCGTTGCTGTTCGTCACGGGACTGTACACGTTGCGCGAATCGCTGCCGCCGGAGCGGCGCGGCGTCGGGAAGAAACGTCCTTCGCGCTGGACGGCGTTCACCGGTCCACTGAAATATTTGTACGTGCTCGCCTTCTTCGTCACATTCTCGCTGGCGGGCATCGAATCGACGCTGCAATGGTTCGGCATGGAGCGGTTCGATGTCACGCCGGCCCAGTTCGGCCTCATGTTCTTCGTCTGCGGCCTCGTCGGTGCGATCGTGCAGGGCGGTGTCGTCCGCCGGCTGATCAAGCCGGGACGGGAACCGGCCTGGATCGCGGCGGGCCTGCTCATCTCGGCGGCCGGGTTCTTCCTGCTGATCGCGTCGCATGAGCTGTGGACGGCTACGGTCTTTCTCGCGATATTCGGCGTAGGCAACGCGCTCGTCCGGCCGTGCGTCACTTCGCTCATCACGCAGCGCACGAAGGTCGAGCAAGGCGTCGCATCCGGCCTCAGCTCATCGATGGACAGTCTCGGGCGCATCATGGGCCCGCTCATCGCCGCGTTCCTGTACCGCATCGAGATGACGCTGCCGCTCATTGCCAGCGGCGCGCTGTCGATTGCCGCCTTGCTTCTGCTGGAGCGGTTCCGCGCGCTAGACCGCCGGGATGATGCCGGCCCGCAGCCGGTTGTCTGAATTCAAAGGCTTTCCTCCGTGCTTTCAACGGCGCGGCGGGAAGCCTTTTGAATTTATGCCCCGTTTCGGACGTGTACCGGCGGATTTGCGCTTCAATTTTCGTCAATAAACCAAGTTGCCAGAACATAAAATGGAGTATAAACTGAAAGTGAGACTTAAATTTCAGAACATTCCGCCGATTCTCGGGCAGGGGAGGGATCGCCGTGAACAAAAGCGACGAGGTGGAGTACTGCAACCTGGAGATCCGGTTCGACCGGCGGAAGATTCACGATCTGATCCGAGAGCTGATCCAGGCCGGCTACTCCCTGTTCTGGAGCGAGGCGAACGGGCTGTTCTTCATCTCGATCCGCACCGGACGCAGGCTGGTCAAGCTGCGATTCCGGCGCATCCGGAACTGCTACAAGATGATCGGCGACTACACGATTCGGGACGTGAGACTTTCGGAACTGCTGGAGAAAATGATCAACGATTCCCGCGGCCATGCCGTCGTCAAACGGATCAAAGACCGCCGCATCGTAATCGAGGACATCATGTTTGGCGAAATCATCCGATCGGTGGAGGTGTCGGGTATGGAACATCGCGTCATCTACCAGAAGAATACGACGGTTACGACAGAAGAGATGATTCGCGCATTTCAGAACAAGCGGGCGGAAGAGCGCGTGCATGTCCTGCGGCTTGAGCTCGATTACGAGTTGGCGGTGCTGCACGAAGCGCTGGCCGAAGGCCGCATCGCCGATGCCGAAGCATCCAAGAAGCGGCTGATGGAGATGCGCACGGAGATGCTGCAGCTCGAAATGTGACGGGCGGAAGGATGTGCGCATGATCGAAAGTCAATGGAATAAGCCGGATTGACAGGCTTCTCTTGCTCCGCCGCGGAGGAAGGGAAGCCTGTTTCTGTCCGTCCCCGCCGGGCCGGCGGTCAAGTTGCGCCGGGAGACCGGGATGCTCTAGAATAAGGCTGACGATTCGGAAGGTTCGGGGGAGGACATCGGATTGAGCGACAGCGGGCTAGGTAGGAAAATCGTGCTGGCCGTCGATTTGGGCACGACCAGCGCCAAGGTGCTGGCGATCGATGCCGGCAGCCTGGCCGGAGGCGGCCGGGCGGTGATCGCGGCCAGGGCGGAACGGGAATATCCGCTTCTGTCGCAGGAGCCCGGATATGCGGAGCAGGATCCGGACCGCATCGCCGAAGCGGCGGCCGAAGCGGTGCGCGAGGCGGCCGACGCGGCCGGATGCGGCCCGGAAGGGGTGCTGGCCGTCGCGTTCAGCACGGCGATGCATTCGCTGGTTGTCACGGATGGAGACGGAGAGGCGCTCACGCGGGTGCTGACCTGGGCCGACCTGCGCGCGGCCGGGCATGCGAGGAAGCTGCGCGGATCGGAGGAAGCGGCGGATCTTCCGTCCCGCACGGGCGTGCCGCTGCACGCCATGACGCCGCTCGCGAAGCTGCTCTGGCTCCGCGAGCGGCAGCCGGAGCTGTTCGCTTCCGCCGGGCGGTTCATCGGCATCAAGGAATATGTGCTGGAGCGCTGGTTCGGGCGTCCCGTCCCGATGGACGAGTCGACCGCGGGCGGCACCGGCTTCTACAACCTGCATGAACGGAATTGGGACGACAAGGCCATGCGAATCGCCGGCATCGGGCCGGAACGGCTGCCGGAGCTCAGGGCCTCGACGCACGTCCTGCGCGGCCTGCGTCCCGAGACGGCCGCCAAACTCGGACTGAATCCCGGCGTGCCCTTCGTGCTTGGAGCGGCCGACGGACCGCTGGCCAATCTCGGCGGCGGCGCGCTCGAGCCGGGCGTTGCATCGATGACGATCGGCACGAGCGGCGCGGTGCGCGTCGCCGTCCGGCGGCCGGCTGCCGATCCGCACGGGCGGCTGTTCTGCTACCCGCTGGCGGAAGGCTGGTGGATTGCCGGCGGGCCGGTCAACAGCGGCGGCGTCGTCTTCCGCTGGATGCGGGACAAGCTTGCCCCCGATCTGTCGGGCGGTGATGACGGCTACGCCCGTCTCGTCGAACTGGCGATGGAAGCGCCGCCCGGTGCCGGCGGCCTGTTGTTCCTGCCGCACCTGTCAGGCGAACGCGCGCCGCATTGGGACGAGCGGGCGCGCGGCACCTTCATCGGCCTGTCGCTTGAACATGACCGCCGGCACATGCTTCGCGCCGGTCTGGAAGGCATCGTGCTGCATCTGCGCTCGGTGGCGGACGCGCTTGCCGGCCTGGCGGGCGAGCTGCGGGAGATCCGGGTGTCCGGCGGCTTCGCCCGGTCGGCGGCGCTGCGGCAGCTCATCGCCGACATCCTCGGCCGGCCGGTCGTCCGCACGGACAGCGAGGACGCGTCGGGAGTCGGCGCCGCCCGGCTCGCCCTGCACGCGCTCGGCCTGTTGCCGGATCCGGCGGCGTCCGCTTCGGCGGTGACGGACAGGTGCGATCCGAATCCGGAGCTTGTCCCCGTGTATGACCGGATCCACGGCATGTTCAAGCGGCTGTATGAACGCGTATCGGACACCTTCGTCGAATTGGACGCGTTCAGGTCCGGCGGATAAACGGCTTGATCATAAGGGCATTGAAGAAATCTATAGGTTTTCATAATCCTGCAAAACGAGTAAAATAGGGGCGTTAAATAATTCAAGAGCGCAAAGGATGGGACGTTCGGAAATGGCAAAACAACAAATCGGCGTCATCGGCATGGCCGTCATGGGACGCAACCTTGCCCTCAACATCGAGAGCAAGGGCTTTACCGTATCGATCTACAACCGGTCGCGTGAAAAGACAGACGAAGTGATGAGCCAGAATCCCGGGCGCAATCTGAACCCGACATATACGATCGAGGAGTTCGTCGAATCCCTTGAAAAGCCGCGGAAAATTCTGATCATGGTGCAGGCCGGCGCGGGCACCGACGCAACGATCAACGCGCTCGTGCCGCATCTGGACGAAGGCGACATCATCATCGACGGCGGCAACGCGCATTACCCGGATACGCAGCGCCGCAGCCGCGAGCTTGAAGCGAAAGGCATCCGCTTCATCGGCGCCGGCGTGTCGGGCGGGGAAGAAGGCGCGCTGAAAGGTCCGGCGATCATGCCGGGCGGCCAGGAATCGGCCTACAGGCTCGTTGAACCGATCCTCACCGCCATTTCCGCGAAAGTAAACGGCGAGCCCTGCTGCACCTATATCGGTCCGGACGGTGCCGGCCATTACGTGAAAATGGTGCACAACGGCATCGAGTACGGCGACATGCAGCTCATTTGTGAAGCGTATCATCTGCTTACCTCGGTGCTCGGCCTGACGAACGAGGAATTGCACAAGATTTTCGCGGAGTGGAATGAAGGGGAGCTCGACAGCTATCTGATCGAGATTACGAAAGAGATCTTCGCGAAATACGATCCGGAGACGGGCAAGCCGATGGTCGACGTCATCCTCGACTCGGCGGGCCAGAAGGGCACGGGCAAATGGACAAGCCAGAGCGCGCTCGATCTCGGCGTGCCGCTGTCCATCATCACCGAATCCGTCTTCGCCCGTTTCCTCTCGGCGATGAAGCAGGAACGCGTCGCCGCGAGCAAGCTGCTCAAGGGGCCGGAGAAGAAGCCGTTTGCGGGGGACAAGAAGGCGTTCATCGAATCGGTACGCAAGGCGCTGTACGCGAGCAAGATCTGCTCCTACGCGCAAGGCTTCGCCCAAATGCGCATCGCTTCGGAGGAGTACGGCTGGAATCTGCGCTGCGGCGACATCGCGATGATCTTCCGCGGCGGCTGCATCATTCGCGCGCAGTTCCTGCACAAAATCAAGGAAGCCTACGACCGCAACCCGAACCTCAGCAACCTGTTGCTGGACGAATATTTCAAATCGGTCGTCGAAAATTATCAGGACGCATGGCGCGAAGTGGTGGCCACGGCGGTCATGCACGGCATCCCGGTGCCGGCTTTCGCCAGCGCGCTCGCGTACTACGACTCGTACCGCAGCGAGCGGCTGCCCGCCAACCTGCTGCAGGCGCAGCGCGACTACTTCGGCGCGCATACGTTCCAGCGGGTGGACAAGGAAGGCACGTTCCACTTCGACTGGCTGAACAACTGACGCGTCAATCGTACAGCATGGCAACGGCATCGGCCAGACTGCGCCGCGCCCGCTCGAGTTCATCGGCGGTGCAGGTCCGGCCGTGAAGCAGCACCAGCGCCGCCTCGGCGAAATCGCGGAAGAGCGCAATCAGCTGTGGCCGCGGCAGTTCCTGCAGGGCAGGAGCGCCGTCGGCCACTTTTTTCTTGACTGCATGAAGCAGCCAGATCAGATCGTCCCTGCATGCCGGACGGGCCGGATCCCGAATCCGGTCGATCCGGCTTCCGGCGGACTGCGGCGCTGCGATCGGCATGGCGAATCCCCCCGTTCATTCCCTGCTATCATCCATACGACCGGATCGTCCGAACTATGCCCGCAGGACCGGGCCGCGCAGCGCGGGAACGCCATGCGGGAAACGCTTCGCGTGTCTCCTTCCGCGTTGTCCGCTCCTTGGCCGCTGTGTTATCATGAAAACATTGGAGTTCACGAGTCTGAGCAGCGGGGGGAACGATCGGGGTGAAGGCCCGAACGGACAAAATCGTGCTCGTCGGCTTCATGGGCACGGGCAAATCGACCGTCGCGCGGCTGCTGGCCGAGCGGCTCGGCTTCGGGCGCGTCGATCTCGACGAAGAAGTCGAGCGCGAAGCGGGATGCACGATCGCCGAATTGTTCGACACGAAAGGCGAAGCGCATTTCCGCGATCTGGAAAGCGCCGTGCTGGCGCGGCTGATGGCGGCGGACAGGCCGCTCGTGCTGGCGACGGGCGGCGGCGCCGTGCTGCGCGAAGCGAACCGCGAAGCGATGTTGCGCTCGGGGTTCGTCGCGGCGCTTACGGCTTCGCCCGAGCGGATCATCGAGCGCGTGTCGGGCGACGGCTCGCGGCCGCTTCTGCGCGGAGACGTCGGGGAACGGGTGCGGCGGCTGCTGGCGGAGCGGAAGCACGTCTATGATTTCGCGCATATCAAGATCGACACGACCGATCTGAAACCGGACGAAGTCGCCGATCGGATATTGGCTGCCGTGAAGGAAGCGACGGCATGAAGACGGCTGCATGCGTGGCGGCCGGCGGTGCGATCGGTACGCTTGCCCGGTACGCCGTCGCGCTGGTGCTGGGCGCGCCCGAATCCGGCGCGTTTCCCTCCGCCACGTTCACGGCGAACGCCGCCGGCTGCCTGCTGATCGGCCTGCTCGGCGGCTTGCTCGCGAACCGTCCGCTGCCCGAAGCGCTGCGGGAATTCTTGAGCACCGGCTTCCTGGGCGGTTTCACGACGCTGTCCGCATTCGGCGTCGAGACGGTCCGGCTTGCGGCGGATGGTTACGCCGCAATGGCATTCGCCTATGCCGCCGCATCCGCCGCGGCGGGACTCGTCGCCGCATCGGCCGGATATGCGCTGGCAAAGGCCGTATTCCGCAACGCACGGGAGGATGCCGCATGATCGCCTTCCTTCTGGTCGCATTGGGCGGCGGCGCGGGCGCGCTGCTCCGGTACGCCGTGCAGCGGGCCTTCGCCGAGCGTACGGGCTATGCGCGCGCCGGCACGCTGCTCGTCAATCTGGCCGGAACGTTCGCGCTCGGTTTGCTGCTGGGCTTGCCGCTCACGGCGGACAGCCGCGCCGCGCAGCTGCTCGCCGGCACCGGCTTCCTCGGCGGGCTGACGACGTTCTCGACCGTCATGGCGCAGCTGGCGGAATTGCTGCGGGCCAAACGATGGAGAACGGCCGCCGGATACGGCCTTGGCACTTTCGTCTGCGCCCTGCTGCTGGCGGCCGCCGGTTATGCCGCCGGAAGATGCATCTTCGTCTGACGGGGCATATGCCTGTCAATACATAACCCGAACAGGGAGAAGGAGCTGGAGAGAACGGATGGATGTCCGCATTCTGCCGACGCCCGGGCTGAAGGGCGAAATTCAGGCGCTGAGTTCGAAGAACTATACGACGCGCTATATGCTGGCCGCCGCGCTGGCGGAGGGAACGAGCACGATTCTGTATCCCGCCCGCAGCGACGACAGCGACGCGATGCGCCGGTGCATCCGGGATCTCGGCGCCGTGCTGGAAGAAGACGGAGAGCGGATGTCGATCACCGGCTTCGGCCGCCGGCCGAAGGACGTGAAGGAGCTGAACGTCGGCAACGCGGGCGCCGTGCTGCGCTTCCTGATGGCGGTCGCTTCCCTCGTGCCTGAAGTGACGTTTGTCAACGCCTATCCGAAGTCGCTCGGCCAACGGCCGCATGACGATCTGATCGGCGCGCTCGGCCAGCTCGGCGTCCAGGTCGAGCACAACGCCGGCAAGCTGCCGATCACGATCCGCGGCGGGAACCCGAAGGGCGGCAAGATCCGCGTGTCCGGCGCGATCAGCTCGCAATACCTGAGCGCCCTGCTGTTCCTGACGCCGCTGCTCGACGAGGACAGCGAGATCGAAGTGCTGCACGAACTGAAATCGAAGGTGGTCGTCAGACAGACGCTGGATGTGCTGAAGCAAGCCGGCATCACCGTGGAGGCGAGCGAAGACCTGATGCATTACCGCATCCCGGGCGGCCAGCGTTATCAGGCGCGGACGTACACCGTGGAAGGCGACTATCCCGGCTCGGCGGCCATTCTCGCCGCAGCCGCCGTTACGCAGTCGGACGTCACGGTTCATCGGCTGCGGGAGGACAGCCTGCAGGGCGAGCGGGCGGTCGTCGACGTGCTGCGGATGATGAATGTGCCGCTGACGCATGCTAACGGCAGCGTGCGCGTCCAGGGAAATGGCATCCTCAAGGCTGGCGAATTCGACGGCGACGCCTTCACCGACGGCGTGCTCGCGATGGTCGCGGCCTCTGTGTTCGCGGAAGGCACGTCCCGTTTCTACAATGTAGAGAATCTGCGCTACAAGGAATGCGACCGGATTTCCGACTTCGTGGCGGAGCTGCGCAAGGCGGGCGCCGACGTCGAGGAGCGCCGCAGCGAGATCATCGTGCACGGCAAGCCGGAAGGCGTCGCGGGCGGCACCGTCATCGACTCGCATTTCGACCACCGCGTGATCATGGCGCTCTCCATTGTCGGCCTGCGCGCGAAGGAGCCGATCGTGATCCGCGACGCGCATCACGTGGCGAAGTCTTATCCGAATTTCTTCGAACATCTGACCGGCATCGGCGGCCGCATCGAGCGGCTCGAAGGCTGATGCGTTGAGATGCCTTAAGCGAAAGGAGCGAGAGACCATGTCATACCGGCACCCTGACCGGGAGACGATCAAGCGCATTCTGGAAGAATCCGACACGATCGCCGTCGTCGGCCTGTCCGACAATCCCGAACGGACGAGCCACATGGTGGCCGCCGCGATGCAGGCGAAGGGATACCGGATCGTGCCGGTAAATCCGAACGCGGACACCATCCTGGGCGAGAAATGCTACAAGTCGCTCAAGGACATTCCGTTTCCCGTCGATCTTGTCAATGTGTTCCGGAGAAGCGAATATTGCGCCGACGTTGCCAGGGAAGCGGCCGAGATCGGCGCGAAGACGCTCTGGCTGCAGCTCGGCATCGTCAGCGAGGAAGCGGCCGGGATCGCGGAGGCGGCGGGCATGAACGTCATCATGGACCGCTGCATCAAGGTCGAGGATTCGATTCTGCTGCCGGAAGGGAAAACCAACCGCTGAGTTCGGATAAAAGCGGCGCGCGCCTCCAACAATAAAGTTGGCTTCTGACGTCTTACCGGCGTCATGGAGACTAACCTTCCGCTTAGGAGGCAACAGCCGAATGTATAACCAATCTTCGTTCCAAAGCGGCCAGTCTTTCGGTGCCGGTCAGCACCGCTATCAGCCGGCCGGGTTCGTGCAATCCCAGTATCAGGGGCAGCTGTCGCGCTCGGCGGCTTCCGGTCCGGTGACGGCGAAGCTCGGTTATCAGGCCGGCCAGCAGCAGTCGTTCGGGCAACAGTCCTTCGCCGGACAGGCCGGTGCGTTCCAGGTTTCCTCGTTCAGCGCGCAGCAGCAACAGCATCCGGTCTACCGCGCGACGAACGCCCGTCAGCAGGATGGTCCGGTCATCCAGCACACCGGCTATCAGGCGGGCGTGCAGCAGAACTTCCAGCAACAAAACTTTGCGGGTCAGGCCGGCATGTCTTCGTTCGGCGCGCAGCAGCAACAGTATCCCGTCTACCGTGCGACGAACGCCCGTCAGCAGGATGGTCCGGTCATCCAGCACACCGGCTACCAGGCCGGCGCATTCGGTCAACAGAACCGCTACAGCTTCTGATCGCCAATGGCAGGGCGGACTTCCAAGGTCCGCTCTTTTTTGTTTTTGACAAACCGCGGGCGAACGCGTACCATCGAAATAGGCCTCGCGGACGGCATACGCGGGGTTCCATGCAGCGACTTATGTAGCGCAGGAGGAGAAGGCGTGAAGCTTATCGGCAATCTGCAGCAATTCGGTCGGGCGCTCATGCTCCCGATGATGGCGCTGCCGGCAGCAGCCGTCTTCCTCAGTCTGAGCGGGCTGCCCTGGGATGACTGGGGCATGTCGCCGATGGCCGGTCATTTGACCAAGGCCGGCGAAATTCTGTTCCATGCACTGCCCTATCTGTTCGCGCTCGGCGTCGCGCTCGGCATGACCGGCAATGCCGTGGCGGCCGGCGTATCGGCGCTTGCGGGCATGTTCATCTATACGGCCGTCACCGGCTCGTACGCGGGACTGGACATTCAGCCGACGGTGCTGATCGGCGTCGTCATCGGCATCGCGGCCGGTTACAGTTATGAACAGTTCAAGGATTTCCGCCTGCCCGAGTACCTGCAGTTCTTCGGGGGGCCGCGGTTCGTGCCGCTGTTCGTCAGTTTCGTCTCGCTCGCCTTTTCGATCATCATGATCGAGATCGCGCCGCCGATCCAGGACGGGATGGCCGTTCTCGGCGAAGCGGCAAAAGCGGCCGGCGGGTTCGGCGTTTTTCTGTTCGGATTCACCTACCGGATTCTTGTCGCCTTCGGACTTCACCATCTCGTCAGCCACGCGTTCTGGTTCCAGGTCGGCGCCTATGAGACCGAAGCCGGCATGATCGTATACGGGGATCTTCCGCGCTACTTTTCCGGCGATCCTTCGGCCGGCGCGTACATGGCCGGACTGTATCCGATCATGATGTTCGGACTGCCGGCGATCGCACTGGCGATCATCCGCGAGGCGCGGGAAGACCTGAAGCCGAAGGTGAGAAAGACGTTCATATCCGCCGCCCTGTCCTCGTTTCTGACGGGCGTGACGGAGCCGGTCGAGTTCGCCTTCATGTTCGCGGCTCCTTATCTGTTCGTGCTGCATGCTTTTCTGTCCGGACTCATCATGTGGCTGACTTACGAACTCGGCATACTGCACGGTTTTTCCTTCTCCGCGGGCGCATTTGATTTTTTCATCAACCTGCATCTCTCCACGAAAGGCTGGATGCTGCTGCCGATCGGTCTGGCCGTCGGCATCGGCTATTATTGGCTGTTCCGCTGGGCCATCCAGCGGTTCGACATCCCGACGCCCGGACGGGAGGAAGGTTCGCCGCTTGACGAATGGGCGGGAGACATTCCTTACCGCGCGCCGCTGATTCTGCAGGCGATCGGAGGCAAGGACAACATCATCCAGATGGAAGCCTGCATCACGCGGCTCCGGCTGAAACTGCACGACGACAAGCAGCTTGACGTGCCGGCGCTCCGCAGTCTCGGCGCGGCGGGCGTCATCCGGCTGGGCGGCGGAAATGTGCAGATCGTGTTCGGCACCTTCTCCGAGCTGATCCGCGAGGAAATCCTGAAAGTGATGAAGCGCGACCTGAGGCGGGTGCAGTTCAAGTCGCCCGTCCAGGGACGGATGATTCCGCTCGACGAAGTGCCCGATCCGATCTTCGCGGGCCGGCTGGTCGGCAACGGCGTCGCCTTCGTGCCGGAACGCGGCGAGGCGGCGGCTCCTGTCGGGGGGGTCGTCATCCATGTCCATCCGGCGAAACATGCCGTCGGCATCCGCACGCCGGAAGGGCTGGAGGTGCTGCTGCATGTCGGAATCGACACGATGGAACTGAATGGCGCCGGTTTTCTGATGTTTGTGAAAGAAGGCGATACGGTCGTCCCCGGCCAGCTGCTGCTCCGGTTTGATCTGGGGCATATCCGGAGCGCCGGCAAGTCGCCGGTCACGCCGATGGTCATCACCAATCCGGAACGCGTCCGTTCATGGGTGTTCGCCCCGTATACGGCCGTCAAGAAGGGGCAGGCATCGGTCATGTCTGTCGTGTTGGAAGAGAGAGACGGTGGAGGAGAGAGACGATGATTCAAGGGGTAGGCGCATCATCGGGCATTGCGATGGGCAAGGCGTTCGTTCTGCCGAACTGGGAGTGGGACGTGCCGGACCAGAAGATCGACGTCACGGACCTCGCTCGGGAGTTCGAGCGCCTGTACGAAGGCATCCGTTCGTCGAAGCGGGAAATCGAGCAGATCAAGGGCGAGCTTGCCGATGTCGTCGGCAGCGAGGAACGGAGTATCTTCGACGCCCATCTGGCCATTCTGAACGATCCGGTCTTCATGAACGAGATCCAGGGCATCATCAAGCGCCAGTACAAGGCGGCCGAAGCGGCGGTCAAGGAAGCGATCGACCACTTCGTGACGATGTTCGATCTCCTCGACGACGAATACATGAAGGAGCGGGCGCTCGACATCAAGGACGTGGGCAACCGGCTGCTCAAGCATCTGCTCGGCATGCCGGAGATTTCGCTGCCGACGGACACGCAGCCGTTCATCCTTGTGGCGCGTGAAATTTCGCCTTCCCAGCTCGTCCATCTCAATCCGCAGCATGTGCTCGGCATCGTGACGATCACCGGCAGCATGACGTCGCATGCCTCCATCATGGCGCGCGCGCTCGGCCTTCCGCTTGTCACCGGGCTGGACGTTCCGCTGGAGACGCTGGCCGAGACCGGCGACATGATGATCATCGACGGTGACACCGGCATCGTCATCCCCCGGCCGACGGAGGAACAGATCCGGATCTACACCGAGCAGCAGCGCCGGCAGACCGAACATCGCAGCCGGCTGCGCCGGCTGGCCGGCGTCCGCTCCGTCACGCCGGACGGCAAGGAGATCGCGCTGGAAGCGAACATCAGCTCGCTGAAGGAACTGGAGGTGGCGCTGCAGTCCGGCGCCGCCGGCGTCGGGCTGTTCCGGACGGAGTTTCTGTACATGGACCGGCATCAGTTTCCCGGCGAAGACGAACAGTTCGAAGTGTACAAGGCGGTGGCGGAGAAGCTGGCCGGCCGGCCGCTCATCATACGGACGCTGGATATCGGCGGCGACAAAAACCTCGATTATTTCGAAATCGGGGAAGAGGACAACCCGTTCCTCGGCTACCGCGCGATTCGCATCTGTCTGGACCGTCCGGATCTGTTCAAGACGCAGCTGCGGGCGATCCTCAGGGCCAGCGCGTACGGCAAGGTCAAAATCATGTATCCGCTCATCTCGTCCGTCGAGGAAGTGCGCGCCGCCAACCGGCTGCTGGAGGAAGCGAAGCGGGAGCTTCAGGCGGAAGGCGTGACGTTCGACCCGAATGTGCCGTGCGGCATCATGATCGAACTTCCGTCCGCCGTCACGATCGCCGACCTGCTTGCGGAAGAGGTCGATTTCTTCAGCATCGGCACGAACGATCTGATCCAGTTCGTCCTGGCGGTCGACCGGATGAACGAGCGGATCTCGCGCCTGTATCAGCCGTTCCATCCCGCCGTGCTCCGCATGCTGCGGATGACGGTGGATGCGGCGAAGCGCCGGGGCATCCATGTCGGCGTCTGCGGGGAGATGGCGGGCGATCCGCGCGCGCTGCCGATCTGGCTCGGACTGGACGTGGACAGCATCAGCATGTCGTCCCATTCCATCCTGCCGATCAAAGAGCACCTGCTCCATACGCACCGCTCGGACAGCATTGATCTGCTCAACCGGCTGTGGGAGTGCCGGACGGAGAAAGAAGCGATTCGGCTCCTGGAGGCGTTCCGGCTGTCGGTCGAAGCGCGGATGGAGGCGGCGAACGGGGACGGGAAGCCGGCATCGGTCAAGCGGAGCGCGCCTGCCGGCAAATCTCCGGATGCGAACGTTCCCGCGGCGGAGCCGGGCATCCGGAATCCGGCCCGGCCGGCGGGCACGGCGGGGGCGCCCTGATGGCGGGATCTGCTCCTTCCGAAGGCAAAGCGGACATCCGGCGCCGGCGGCTGCGGCGCGCCGCGCGCTGGCTGGCGCCCGTTGGCTGGATGGCGGTCATCTATGCGCTGTCCTCCCGGCCCGCCGATGAGCTGGACGGCATGTTGCCGCTGTTTCAGAGGTTCATTCCCGGCATGACCGATTTCAACTGGGGGCATTATGCCGCCTATTTCATTCTGGCGCTGACGTTCGAATTCGCGATCGGCGCCGCGTCGCGGCGGCTGCTTGTCAAAGCGGCGGTCGTCCTTGTCTGCGTGCTCTACGGGGTGACGGACGAGTATCACCAGTCGTTCGTTGCCGGGAGGATGCCGGATTCGCTTGATCTGCTGAACGACGGCATCGGCGCCGCGGCGGCGGTATGTTTCACGGCGCTGCCGGGCGTGCGGCGCATCTGGTGCAAGCTGCCCGGCCAGACAAATTTTGATACATGAGGACAGCAGGAGTCTTGTCCGCGCGGGTCGAATAAGTAACTCCGACGCGAACTGCGGCCGTTCGGCAGCCGCGGCCGTTCGCTTCTTTGTTGACGAAGGAGTGACAGACTTGCGCAAATGGTGTTCCTGCGGCAGCGAGATGAAGATCCGGCTGTCCACCGTCATCTATTCGGGACGTGTCGAGATTGACAATGTGCCGATTTATTCATGTCCGGCCTGCAACCGCAACGAAGTGTTTCCGGAAGTCAAGCCGGATTTGACGGGGTTGATCGTAAAGCTGGGCGAGAAGCCGCCGAGGCAGTCGTTTTCCTTCAGCGAATGGAGCGAGTGGGCCGATCTGCTGCTGCAGGCCGGGATGGGCGGCAAAGAACCCGACGCCCGGGAAGTCGAACGGTTGGTCGAGGAGCGCGTCAATGCGCTGCTGGATCAACACTTGCTGGCGCAGTCGCTGGGCGATGTCGGCTGGCAGGAGGAATTGCGCAGCCGATTGTCCCAGATTACGCGCAGAACACCGAATACATAAATGTTCGTCTGCCCAATCCCCGTGATCGGTTTGCGTTGCGCTCGTCCCGAATTTGTCGTAAAATGATAACCAATGAATGCTATTCACGGCGGACGGCGGCATGACGACTAAATCGAGATATGGAGAGAAGGAACGTGACGGTAACCATTTATGATGTAGCGCGTGAAGCCGGAGTCTCGATGGCGACGGTGTCCCGGGTTGTGAACAACAACCCGAACGTAAAGCCGCAGACGCGCAAGAAGGTGTTCGAAGCGATCGAACGGCTCGGCTATCGTCCCAACGCGGTCGCGCGGGGACTTGCGAGCAAGAAGACGACGACGGTCGGCGTTGTCATCCCGGACATTTCGAACGCGATCTTCGCGGAAGTGGCGCGGGGTATCGAAGATATCGCCAACATGTATCATTACAATATCATCCTGTGCAACGCGGACAAACGCAAGGACAAGGAAATCCGCGTGGTCAACACGCTGCTGGAGAAGCAGGTGGACGGGCTGCTGTTCATGGGCGGCACCGTGACGGAGGAGCATCTGCAGGCGTTCAAGTCCGCGAATGTCCCGATCGTGCTGTGCGCCACGACCGATGAGCATGGCTCGATGCCGTCCGTGGATATCGATCACGAATCGGCGGCATTTGACGCGGTGTCGGCGCTCACGGGCGCGGGTCATCGCCGCATCGCGATGATCAGCGGCACGCTGCAGGACCCGTCTAACGGGTATGCCCGGTTCCAGGGGTACCGGCGGGCATTGGAAGCGGCCGGCATTCCTTACGACGAATCGCTGGTACGCGTCGGCAATTACCGCTATGAATCCGGCGTCGAGGCGATGAAGTATTTCCTCGAACTGGATGAACGGCCGACGGCTGTCTTCGCCGCCACGGACGAGATGGCGATCGGAGCCATCCACTATATCCAGGATTTCGGCCTGCGAGTGCCGGAAGATGTATCCGTTATCAGCGTGGACAACACGCGCATGGCGTCGATGGTGCGGCCGCAGCTGTCGTCCGTCGCCCAGCCGATGTATGACATCGGGGCCGTGTCCATGCGCCTCCTGACCAAGCTGATGAAGAAGGAGCGGGTCGATCAGCTGCGCGTCATTCTGCCGCACGAACTGATCACGCGGCAATCCGTGGCCGCCGCGCATTAACCGATCGTGATTCGTACAGGTTGAACGGCTTCCGTCCTCGCCAGTCTTGGGGGGGACGGACAGCCGTTTTCTGTCTTGCACCACAGCGAAAGAGGGCGAAGCAGCACATGACATTCGGAACTGTCGGCATCATCGGAGCCATGAAAGAAGAAGTGGAGCTTCTGCATCGGAATGTGCGGGTGACCGGCACCCGTTCGAAAGCCGGCATTGATTATGCGACGGGCGAACTTCACGGCAAGCAAGTGATTTTCTGCCGCTCGGGCGTCGGCAAGGTGAACGCGGCCATATGCACGCAAGTGCTGATTGATCAGGGCGTGGACTGCGTATTGTTCACCGGCGTCGCCGGCGCGCTCGATCCGGATTTGAACGTCGGCGACATCGTCATCTCGACCGTCTGCCAGCAGCACGATATGGACGTGACGGCGCTCGGATTCCCGCGCGGCGTCATTCCGTTCCATGAGCAATCGGAATTCGCTGCGGACGACAGGCTTGTCGGGCTGGCCGTCAGCGCGGGCGAATCCCTGTTTCCCGGCCGGTGCCGGACGGGGAAAGTGTTGTCCGGCGACCAGTTCATCGCGAACCGCGAGACGGTGCGGGAATTGCGCGAGACGATGGGCGGCGCATGCGTCGAGATGGAAGGCGCGGCGGTCGCACAGGTGTGCGCGATGAACGGCGTGCCGTTCGTCATCATCCGCTCGATGTCGGACCGCGCCGACGGCGGCGCGCCAGACAGCTTCGAGGCGTTCACCGTCGAAGCGTCCAACCGTTCGTACCGGCTCGTCGAGGCGATGATCATGCGCATGGGGGACATGGCATAACGAATGTGAAGAGACCGTTCCAATAACGTTGGAACGGTCTTTTTGGCGCCAGCCGTTCTTGCTTGCAATGTCACAGAAATTGGACGGCGAGCTCCTTCGTGCGGCGGTTCGCTTCCGCAATGGCATCCCGCCGGGGAATCGGCGTCCAGCTCTCCGCATCGTCGAGCCATGTCCCGGGGAGCGCCACGGGGCTTTCGGCCTGCCAGGCGCGGATCCAGTCTTCCGGCAGCCGGCCGCCGTCGCCGCCTTTCCGGGTCGCGGCCGCCGCAGGATGATCGGTCATCTCCAGCCAGACGAGCGACCAGGCGCGCGGCACGACGCGCCAGATGTCGTAGCCGCCGCCGCCGACGGCGATCCACCGCCCGTCCGCGTACTGATGGGCCAGTTCATGGATGACGGCGGGCATTTCGGCGTAGATGGACATGCTGCAATGAATGTGCGACAGCGGGTCGTAGGCGTGCGCGTCGCAGCCGTGCTGACTGACGATGACGTCGGGCCTGAACGATTCCGCGGCGCGCCGGACGGTATCGCGGAAACATTCCAGCCACGACTCGTCCTCCGTGTACGGCTCGACCGGCATGTTGACCGACCGGCCGTATCCCTCTCCTTCACCGCGTTCGTGGACAAAACCCGTGCCGGGAAACAAATATTTACCCTGAATTTCGAAAGTACGACTCTTTGAAAACGTGAAAAGGGCTCCAAATCTTTGGTAGAATGGTGTTTGCGAAGACAACATCACCCAAAGAAAGGAGCACCTTTTAGGTGAAGTCTACCACACCCGTCAGCAAAATCAAGACCGAATTTTCCTTGGAGAATGCAACCAGCTTCGGTGGCGTCAAAATCTTTTTGGAATACTTGGAGAAAATCAAGCTTTCTCAGGCATTACGCGGATTGTCGTGTGTGAAAGCTCGCAACTCATTATTTCCGGTTTATCGCATTCTGCTTTACCTCATCGTTGGATGGATGCTCGGCTGCGAGCGGCTCTTTCATTTTCGCAAACTGCAGCACGACTCGCTTCTCAAGCAATTTCTCGGCGGTCGATGCCCGCACCACACCTTGCTGTATAAAGAACTGATTCGTATGCGAACATCTTGCCCCCACCTGCGATCGGAACTGCGAACGCTCAATCAGACAGTCATTCAGCCCTGCCTGCCGTCAGCGCTCATCCTGGATCTGGACTCCACGGTGGAAACCGTATACGGCGATCAGGCTGGCGCTGCGAAAGGCACGAACCCCCATAAGCCCGGCCGCAAAAGCTACCACCCGCTGCTGGCATTTGAGGGGCAGTCCCGTCTGTGCCTGAATGCGGTCCTCCGATCAGGGAACACGCATTCCTCTACGGATGCCGCTTCGTTCTTGAACGAAACATTCGAACTCCTTGGCAAACGCCCGGTGAAATATGCCAGATTCGACAAGGGCTTCGGCGGCGAAGATTTCTATAGCCTGTGGGAAAGCAAGAACATCGGCTATGTCGGCAAGTTGAAGTGGACAAAGCGCCTTGCGGCAGAGGTTGCGGCCTGCCGGTACTGGAAACGATTTGTCGATGAAGACTGGATCATCGAAGGGATTGCACTGATCTACAAGGCGACATCCTGGAAAAAGCCTCGCCGCGTTGTAGTTATACGCAAAACGCAAGTCATCGAAGACGGGCAAGCCTGTCTGGTGCTGGACACCGATTGGCAATATGAAGCGATCGTGACCAATCTGGAATGGGAGCCGATTGACCTATGGCGGTTCTACAACCAGCGCTGCTCAATGGAGAACTATATCAAGGAAGCCAAACATGGTTTCTCGATTAACCGGATCGCGACCAGCGATTTTGAGGCGAATGAAATCGACCTGCTCATCAAGCTGCTGGCGTATAACCTGTTCGAACGGTTCAAGCGTGACTGCTGTGAGCCGGTTCATCAAGGTTACACGATTGCCCGTTTCCGGCTGGAGTTCTTTCATTGCGCCGCGACGCTGATTCGGCACAGCCGCAATGTGATTCTCAGGTTAGCAAAAGATTTTGCAAACCGGCATGTCTGGAAGCGAATCGAAGCCAGAATCGCCATACTGGAATGACTTCTCCCTTAATTTTACATGGAAACCGAGAAGCCTCTTCAATGGGGAGGGGGAAGAACCATCCGCATATTGCTGATCTGGTCTCGCTTCGCTGGGACATTACCCTTTTTCTTACAGCTCATGTGCCGCTCGGTTCAAAACCGATCCTTGATATCATGGGCTTTCGAAATTCAGGTTTACCTGTCTCGTGGATCGAGTACGTCATGATGTCGGGATCGGAGTAGAACATCCATTGCACGCCGTCGCCGTGATGCACGTCCGTGTCGATATACATGACTCTGGCGCCCCAATGCTTGCGGATGTGGGCGATCGCGGCAGCCGCGTCGTTGTAGATGCAGAAGCCGGAGCCTCTGCCAGGCAGCGCGTGATGCAGCCCGCCGGCCATATGGCAGGCGTGGCCGGCCTTGCCGGACATGACGAGCTCGGCGGCGAGCAGCGACCCGCCGACGATCAGTGCGGCCGCGTCATGCATGCCCGGAAAGCACGGCGTATCCTCGGTGTCCAGCCCGTATCGTCCCGCGTCATCCAGATCGGCCTGCGCGGGCTCGGGCACGCTGAGGGCGCGCACGATCCGCACATAATCGGCGCGGTGAATGCGAAGCAGCTGTTCATCTGTAGCCGGCTCGGGCACCGCAATCTGCGCGTCGTTCAGCGCGCCCATCCGCCGCAGAAGGTCGATGGCGAGCGTCAGCCGTTTCGGATTGAAGGGATGGCTTTCGTTGAATTTATATCGGATTTCGCCGGCATGGTGAACGAATACGGCGTTTTCCGGCATTCTGCGTTCTTCCTTTCCGCTGAACTTCTGACAAGCCGGATCAGTACATGATCCGCCGCTGGAAGCGGATGCGGTCGAACCGTTCGATCGATTCGAGCGGCACCTCCTTGCCGATGCGCACCATCAGGCAGTTTGCGGGATGCGCGCAAATCTCCGGATCGTCCGTGGCATGCCAGACCATGTCGACGGACTTCATCAGCCTCTCCATCATTTCGCGGTACTGCTACACGTTCAGACCGCTGCCTTCCAGATCCCAATGCCAGTAATATTCCGTCGTGAAGACGATGGCGTTTTCGAGCTGACCGTCTTCAAATGCGAGCCGGATCATCCGCTTGCCGAGCCCGCATGAGCGGTAGTCGTCCGCGACCTCGATCGCGCCGAGCTCGATCAGATCCTCGAGTCCGCCTGCAGACCACCGTTCCAGTTCGTCCGGGTAATGGAACGTCACGTAGCCGACGATCGTCTGCCCGTCGCGGGCAATTATGATTCGCCCTTCGGGCAGACCCGCGATTTCGATGAGCGCGGCATGCTGCTCGGCAGGACGGCGGAAAGCGTCCAGCTTCGGATGCATCGTAAAGCCGGCGAGCCTCTCCGGAGGAACCGGTCCCTCCACGATCAGCTCGCCCTTCGGGGTCGTCACGCGAACGCAGTGGTAGATTTTGCGGTGCTCCATGGTCTGCGGCCTCCTGTCCGCTTGAAACGCAGTCATTTCCGGCTTCAGAAGTTTCTTCGTCCATCGTAGCAGATTCCGCAGCCCGTGAGAAGTATAGGCGATGCGCGGACAGTTGTGCTATAATGGCGTTGTCTGCCTGCATAACGCGCTGAATCAGGAGCAGTTTCGGTAAACCGACGTGTAAGCGCATTCTTGCGGGTAACGGCGAAGTAATCGTCACATGGGAGGTTGATTTCCAGCATGGAAGACCGTCACCAGGAACGAATCGCGCCGGTCGCAGCAAACCCGAACATGAAGAACTATGAGGAGACGTATGCCTCCTTCTCGTTCGAGGAAGCGGAGAAAGCCTTCTCCTGGCATACGACCGGCCGGGTGAACATGGCGTATGAAGCGATCGACCGGCATGTCGAGTCCGGAAAAGGGGACAAAATCGCGCTCCTTTACAGCGACGCCGTCCGCGACGAATCGTATACGTTCGCAGAACTGGCGAAACGTTCGAACCGTTTCGCGAACGTGCTGCGGAAGCTGGGCGTGGCGAAAGGCGACCGTGTCTTCATCTTCATGCCCCGGACGCCGGAACTGTACATCAGCCTGCTCGGCAGCCTGAAGGTCGGCGCCGTCGTTGGTCCACTGTTCGAGGCGTTCATGGAGACGGCGGTCAAGGACCGGCTGCTTGATGCGGGAGCCGTTGCCATTGTGACGACCCCTGCGCTGCTGCATCGCGTGCCGAAGGACGAGTTGCCCGACCTGAAGCACATCATCGTGGTCGGCGGCGCGCCGGAAGGCGAAGGATTCGTCGATTTCGAAGCCGAGATGGCGCAGGCTTCGGACGAGGCCGACATCGAATGGCTCGGCCGCGAGGACGGCCTGATTCTCCACTACACGTCGGGATCGACCGGCAAGCCGAAGGGCGTTTACCATGTGCAGAACGCCATGATTCAGCACTATGTCACCGGCAAATTCGTACTCGACCTGAAGGAGGACGACACTTACTGGTGTACGGCGGATCCGGGCTGGGTGACAGGCACCAGCTACGGAATATTCGCGCCCTGGCTGCACGGGGTGACGAACGTCGTGCGCGGCGGCCGTTTCAGCCCGCAGGACTGGTACAGCACGATCGAGAAATACGGTGTAACGGTCTGGTACAGCGCACCGACGGCATTCCGCATGCTGATGGGCGCCGGCGATGAGATCGTCAAGCAGTTCAATCTGTCGAGCTTGCGCCATGTCATGAGCGTAGGCGAGCCGCTCAATCCGGAAGTTGTCCGCTGGGGACTCAAAGTCTACGGCCAGCGCATTCATGACACCTGGTGGATGACGGAGACGGGCGCACAGTTGATCTGCAATTATCCATGCATGGACATCAAACCGGGATCGATGGGCCGCCCGCTTCCGGGTATCAAGGCCGCCATCATCGACGATCAGGGCAATGAGCTGCCGTCTTACCGGATGGGCAACCTGGCAATCCGCACACCCTGGCCGTCCATGATGCGCAAGATCTGGAACAATCCCGCAAAGTACGAAGAATATTTCCGCATTCCGGGCTGGTATATTTCCGGCGATTCGGCTTACGTGGACGAGGAAGGCTACTTCTGGTTCCAGGGCCGGATTGACGACGTGATCAACACGTCGGGCGAACGCGTCGGACCGTTCGAAGTCGAGAGCAAGCTCGTCGAGCACCCGGCCGTTGCGGAAGCCGGCGTCATCGGCAAACCCGATCCGGTACGCGGCGAGATCATCAAGGCGTTCATTTCGCTGCGCGAAGGCTATACGCCGTCTGAAGAGCTGAAGCAGGATATCGCGAGGTTCGTGAAGGAAGGGCTGTCCGCCCATGCGGCGCCGCGGGAGATTGAGTTCAAGGACAAACTGCCGAAAACCCGCAGCGGCAAGATTATGCGCCGCGTGCTGAAAGCCTGGGAGTTGAACCTCCCGACCGGCGACTTGTCGACGATTGAGGATTGACAATCGGGAATTGCGGACAGAAGACGGGAGCGCCCTCCGGTCATCGCACTGACCGGAGGGCGCCCGTTGTCATGTCCGCTATTCGGGAAGGGCAACCGGAGCTGAAGCCGGTGATTCGCCGGCGGCATTCACGGCCGTCACCCGGATGTAGCCCGTGGCGATGGGCGAGACATATTCGAACCGGTTCGTGTTCACTTCCCCGATTCGTCGGTACAGGCTGCCATCTTCACTGAAGTAGATCCGGTAGGTCTCCACGCGTTCGGCTTCCGGATTGGCGTTCCATTTCACGGAAAAGCCGATCTCGGTCCGCTCGATCGCGAGGCCGCCAGGCACGGAAGGTTCCGCGCCCTGCGGCTCCTGGTCAGTCTCGCCGTCCGGCAAGGCCGCCTGAGGATCTTGGGAACCGTACGGAGACGGCTGCTGGACGGACGGCCCGCTGCCGTAGGTGACGATGGCGCTCGGCGCCGACTCCCTTCCCGCGACGTCGACCGTCGTGATGTAATAGCGGTAATGATTGGCCGCCGAGACATAGTTGATGAACCGCATGTTTTCGACATGATAGATCGATTCTCCCGTCTTCACGAACGGGCCGCCGTTCATCGAGCGGTACAGCCGGTAGCCGACAACATCCGCTTCGGGCGCGCCTTTGAACGTGATCCGAACGGCGGAGGCATCGGTGAGCTCCTCAACCGCAAGCTGGGTGGGCGGCGAAGGATCGCGTCCGTCGTCGACCCGCGGGTCCACCCTCGACGGCGCGTTGTTCGCCGCATCCTTCGGGATGAAGTACGACAGCGGCCTGCGGCTGGACGCCGGCATCTGCGCCATCGCGGCTTCAATCTCCTCGAACAGCACGTCGAGCGGCTTCTCCCGGACGATGAGAATTTCTTCCCGTACAAAGTCGGACGGCGTCGTCAGCTGGGCGATGTAAGGGATGCCCTTGTAGTTGATCACCTTCATCTTGACGAGCGCATCGTCCTCTTCTTTCGGGAGATAGTCTTTATTGAACCAGTCGGTGACCAGTTTGCCGTACTGTTTGGTCAGTTGAGTCGGCCGCTTGCCGCTGACGCCAGACACCGTCGCCTTCACGATGCCCTCCGGCTGCTTGAACTCCTTCGTAGGGAACAGGTCGGGCCGCGCCTTCGTCACCTCGTTCATGATCTTCGCCCAGATGTGCTGGGCCCGGTAGCGCGCGTCGCCGGTGAGCGTATGGACCGGCTTCTTGTGTCCCGCCCATACCCCGAGCGTAATATCCGGCGTGAACCCCATGAACCAGACGTCTCCGTAGCTTTGCGTCGATCCTGTTTTCCCGGCAATCGGAATTTCCTTGTTCTCGTATTCCCGCCGCACGACGGAACCGGTGCCGTTGGTAATGACCGTGCGCAGCATGTCCGTGACGAGGAACGCCGTCCGGTCGGAGAACACTTGCTGAGGACGCGGTTTGTGCTCGTAGATGATCTTGCCGGAGCTGTCCGTAATCTTGCGGATCATGTACGCGTCGTTGAACACGCCGCCGTTCGGAATGGCGCCGTAGGCGTTCGTAAGCTCCTCGACCGTAACGCCGACGCTGAGCCCGCCGATGACACCCGTCTGGGCGTAGTCGTCTTCCGGCTGCAGCGTGGTGATGCCCAATTTGCGCACGAATTCCCAGGCTTTCGGGATCGTCACCTTATCCAGGAACAGTTTCAGCGCGGGCAGGTTGAGCGAGCGGTTGAGGGCTTCTCTCGCCGTTACGAGCCCGTTGTAGCCGCCGTGAGACGAGTTGCCGGCCGAGTTCTTCGGGAAGTGGAAGCCTTTCTGGCCGTCCTTGAGCACGATCGGCGCATCGTCCAGGATGGACGCCGGCTGCACCAGTCCCATATCGATGGCGGGCAGATAGGCGGCGATCGTCTTCATCGTCGAGCCCGGCTGACGCGTCATCTGCGTCGCGTAGTTCATCTGCTCCACATAGAAGTCGCGTCCTTCGATCATGCCGAGGATGGCGCCCGTCTTGTGGTCGATCATCATCGCCGCAACCTGCTCGATGCCTTTCTCTTTATGGTCGGGGGAGAAGTTGTCCGGATTCGACGCGATTGCACGCATCAAATCGTAGACTTCCTTGTCGATCGTCGTATAGATGTGATAGCCGCCGCGCAGCAATTCCTCGCGTTTTTCCTCGATCTTGTAGGCGAATTCCGGCTTGGCGAGATCGGCTTTCGTCAGGTCCGGATTCTCCGACAGGAGCAGAATCTCGACTGCCTGGCGCTCCGCTTCGAGCATCAGGTACGGATAGGTATTGTAGGCTTTCTTCTCCGGCTTCGCGAGCGACGCGCGGATGTCGAACGCCAGCGCTTCATCGTATTGTTCCCGCGTGATGCGTCCGGTCTCGAGCATCCGCCGGAGCACGAGCTTCTGCCGGTTGATCGCATAGCCGATGCCTTCTTCGTTGTACTCGCCCTTGCTCGTGAAGGCCGTATAGGCGGCCGGACGCTGAGGCAGGCCGGCCAGATAGGCCGCCTGGGCGATATTGAGCTGGTTCAGGTCCTCAATGCCGAAAATCCCTTTGGCCGCCGCTTTGATGCCGTACAGGTTGTAACCGGACGAGCCGTTGCCGAAGTGCACCTTGTTGAGGTACGCGGTCAGAATCTCTTCCTTCGAAAGGAATCTTTCCAGCCGGAGCGCGAGGAAAATTTCCCGCACTTTGCGGCTGTCCGTGACTTCGAGCGACAGGAACACCTGCCGGGCGAGCTGCTGCGTCAGCGTGCTGCCGCCCGTCCGGGTGTCCTCGTTCAGCAATTTCTGCTTGACGGCTCGTCCGAGCGCCCAGATGTCGATGCCCATATGTTTGAAGAAATCGTCGTCTTCAATCGCGAGCACCGCATCGATGACCACCTGAGGAATCTTGTCATACGTGACAAGCTGGCGGTCTTCCTCGGTGCGAAGCTGGCCGACCGGCGTGTCGTCGTTGAAGTAAACGTATCCCGTCACGTCGTAGTCGCCGATCTTGCTTTCGATATACGAACGCGACCGCACCGGCTCGTCTTTCACCAGGGAAGCGACATAGCCGGCGACGGCGCCGCCGGCGAACAGGGCGAAGATGAAGCAGAAGATGAAGAGCCATTTGAAGGTCTGCCATGCGGCATAACCGAAGACCAGCCATCCGTTTCTTCCGGGAGGCTTATTGCTCTTTTCCATATGGTTGTATCTCCCCCTCCGAATCACGACTACCATTATAGCACATTTTTGCCGCGCAAGGTTTGGAATCGCGTCCGGGCGGCGGGCCGCGCGCGGTTGACGAGCCGCTTCCGCGTGTGGTATAACGCTGGTATCGGATTTTTGAAACAGGCAATGACGGGAACGAGTAGCCAGCGGATGGCCGCATCCAGAGAGCCGGTGGGAGCTGCGAACCGGTTGCGGGCCGCGGGCGAATTACATCCCCGAGCCGGTTCGGCGAACATGCTGCGGAACAAGTAGCCGGACCCGGATGCGCCCGTTATCGCGCAGCGAGTGAAAGCGTGAACTCCGGCCGGGTTGCGCGCTTTAACGAGGGTGGTACCGCGGGCAGCAAGTCCTTCTCGTCCCTTGGACGAAGGGGCTTTTTTGCTGTTTTGCGGCATATGCCGCGCGTTGCGGGTCAGAACGTTACAGGTGAACGGAGGAACAGTCATGTCAGATCGAGTGGAGCTTTCGCCCGAGCAGCGGGCGGAAGTGGAACGTCAGCTGGCGGTGATCCGCCGCGGCGTCGTCGAGATTGTGCCGGAAGAAGAATTGGAAGCGAAGGTGGCCGAATCCGTCCGGACGGGAAGGCCGCTCAAAGTGAAACTGGGGCTTGATCCGTCCGCCCCGGACATCCACATCGGCCATACGGTCGTGCTGCACAAACTGCGCCAGTTCCAGCAGCTCGGCCACGAGGTGCAGCTCATCATCGGCGATTTTACCGGAAGGATCGGCGACCCGACCGGCAAATCCGAGACGCGCAAGCAGCTTTCGGAAGAAGACGTGAAGCGAAACGCCGAGACATACCAGAAACAGATCTTCAAGATTCTTGATCCGGCCCGGACGACGATCCATTACAACTCCGCATGGCTTGCGCCGATGTCGTTCGCCGATGTCGTGGGACTGGCCGCCAAGATGACGGTCGCCCGGATGCTGGAGCGTGACGATTTCACGAAGCGGTACCAGTCCGGACAGCCGATCAGCATCCACGAGTTCTTCTATCCGCTCATGCAGGGGTACGATTCCGTGGCGCTGGAAAGCGACATCGAGCTCGGCGGAACGGACCAGAAGTTTAATCTGCTCATGGGCCGGATGCTGCAGAAAGAATACGGCAAGGCGCAGCAGGCGGCGATCATGCTGCCGCTTCTTGAAGGGCTCGACGGCGTGAACAAGATGAGCAAAAGCCTCGGCAACTACATCGGCATCGACGAAGAACCGAACGAGATTTACGGCAAGGCGATGTCCGTGCCGGACGAGCTGATGGTGAAATATTACGAACTCGCGACGGACATTTCGCTGGAGGAGCTTGAGGAGCTGCGGAGGGGGCTCAAGGACGGCTCCGTTCATCCCCGCGATGCGAAAATGCGGCTCGCCCGCACCTTTGTCCGGATGTATCACGGCGAGGAGGCGGCAGAGGCGGCGGAACGCCATTTCGTGACCGTCTTCCAGCAGCGCGCCTTGCCCGATGACATCGAATCGGTCGATCTTCGTCTCAGCGACCTGGAGGACGGGGCGATCCGCATCGTGAAGCTGCTTACGGCGCTGGGGCTGCAGCAGTCCGGCAGCGAAGCGCGGCGCAGCGTGCAGCAGGGCGCCGTGCGGGTGAACGAGCGACGAATCGAGGATCCGAACGAGATGATCCAGCCGCAGGACGGCGACATCGTGCAGGTCGGCAAGCGGAAGTTCGTGAAGATTCGCCTGGTCTGACCGGAACGGATGCAAAACACAAGGGCCGCCTTCCCCTCGCGAAGAGGGAAGGGGCCCTTTGTCGTTGCGCCGAAGATCAGCGGCTGTAGAACTCGACGATTTGACGTTCGTCGATGTCCTGGGTCAGCTCGGAACGTTCCGGCAGCCGGATATAGCGGCCTTCCATCGCCTGTTCGTTGAACTCGAGATAGTTCGGCAGATGGCGGCGGGCTTCAAGCGCTTCTTTGATCACTTTCAGGCTGCGGCTGCGCTCGCGCAGACCGATGACGTCGCCCGGCGATACCTGGTAGGACGGGATGTCGACCTTCTTGCCGTTGACCGTCACGTGCCCGTGGGCGACCAGTTGGCGCGCTCCGGCGCGGCTGTTCGCGAAACCGAGCCGATAGACGAGGTTGTCAAGCCGGCTTTCCAGCAGGAACATGAAGTTCTCGCCCGCGATGCCTTTCATCTTGACGGCCTTGTCGAACAGGTTGCGGAATTGCTTCTCGCTGAGGCCGTACATGTGGCGGAGCTTCTGCTTCTCCCTCAGCTGTGCGCCGTAGCCGCTCACTTTGCGGCGCTGGCCGGGGCCGTGTTGACCCGGCGGGAAAGGACGTTTCAGTTCTTTGCCGGTGCCGCTCAGCGAAATGCCGAGCCGGCGGCTCAATTTGAATTTGGGTCCAGTGTAACGTGCCATGTGTGGAATGTGCTCCTTCTTCAAATGGTTGTTTGAAAAAGGGTTAACGATTCGCCGACGCCGCCTTGCAACCGCGGATCCGGTCCCGGCGGGCAAAAATCAGCCGCGGCCCGCCGGCGGCAGACATCGGGAGGGTGACACTAAACCGTAGCCCTATTCAACACATAGATATTATAGATAAACGCGGCCCGATGTCAAGGCGCGTCTGCATTTTCTGCACTTCGGCGCGTCCGGCCGCAAGGGGCGGCCGGACGATTTGAAACATGACGCCCGAAAAAGATCGGAGCGGGTTTCCAACGTGCCGGTAGGAGAAAAGTCCCCGCCTTTCTCGCCGAATCCGGCTTGCGAAAACGGAAACTAGTGCAAAAAGATCAAAAATACGGTATGATAGAGTTGTTATTTGATTGTTGTCGGGTTCATGTTCCATCTTGCATTGCCGTGTGCGGCAGGAAGGGTTGCCTATGCGCGTTCACGAAGTCGACGGTTCGCCTTCCCCGGCCGGTCGCCCGGACGAAGAGCGGAATAGGCCGATCCGTCCGCTGCTTACGGACAGTTTCGAGGTGTGGCTGAAGGAAATCGGGGAGAGCCGGGCATGGTCCGGATGCGCGTTCAGGCTTTTCGGCATTGACGGGAGCGAACTGGCGCGAGCCGGCGATCTGACCGAAGAAGTCGAGACGGTGCTCAGGGAATGCGTCTCCCGCGCCATGCGTTCCGGGGGCTCCGCGGAAGCGGATTCGATGCCGGACGGCCGTTACGTGGCGGCCTATTCCGTCGAGGAGCCTGAGAGATACGGCATCTGCGCGGTTCTCGGTTTCGTCATGCCGACGGCTGCGGGAGCGAACGCCTGCCGTTTGCTGGCGGAGGCCGGCTCTTTGCATTTCCGCAGCCGGGTGGCCGCCGCGGCGGAGCGCCGTTTGCTGCATCGCATCATGAAGTTCCAGCGGGAAGCCGACAGGGTGTGGAAGCGGAAAGACCTGCTCCATGACGCGGTGCGCCGGCTGCACGACCAGATCGACGTCCCCTCGCTTCTCAGAGAGACCATTTCCATCATCGAAACGTTGTTCACGGGCGCGGAATTGGAACTGCATCTGTCCCAGGATTACGCGGCAGTCGACCGGCGCGTCAAACCGCTCGTCTTCAAGCAGGGCGTCGATGAAATCTGTGCGCGCTCGTTCCTCGAAAGCCGGCCGATTACGGCGTACGGAGAGGACGGATCCGTGGAAGTCGCCGTGCCGTTCTCCGGCAAGCAGGCGGTATACGGCGTTCTGGACCTGAAGCTCAAGGCCGGCGAATGGAACGAAGCGGAGCTGCCTGCGTTCGTCATGCTTGCCGAGGAAGCCGGATCCGCGTTCGAACACGCGAAACTGTATGAACAATCGAACTTGCTCATCGCGGAATTGCAGCTCATCAACGACATGACGAAACGGCTCAACCAGTCGCTCCGTCCGAAAGAGATCTTCGAGTTTATCACGCGCGAGTTTCTGAATGTTTTCAAGGCGGAATTTTGCTGCGTGCTGCAATACGACCGCGAAGAACACCGCTTTATCGTGATGTCGTCGAACATTCCGGCGATGGTCGACGAGAGCTTCCCCGCGGATTACGGATTCTGCGGCATTGTCATGCAGACGAAGGAGCCGCTCATCATTTCCGATTATCGCGACTCGGGCAATGTCGAGTCGAAATTGATGGAAGTGACCGGAGCAAGATCTCTCATCGCTTCGCCGATTTTCGTCGGCGGCGAGGTCGGCGGCGTCATTCTCGTCGCCCACCGGAGCGCGAACTTCTTCTCCTACGACAATTACAAACTGCTGCAAGTGATCGCTTCGCACGTCGGGCTGGCCATCGCAAACGCCACGCTTCATGCCGCCGTCCGGCGGATGGCCATCACGGACAATCTGACGGGGCTGTACGCGCGCCATTACCTCAATGAGCAGATTCAGAAACGACAGCGTCAAGATCCGGGCGGCTCGCTCATCCTGGTCGATATCGATTTCTTCAAACGGGTGAACGATACATACGGGCACCAGATCGGTGACCAGATTCTGGTCCAGGTGAGCAATGTCATCAAGTCCTGCATTCGTGAAACCGATATCGCGGCGCGGTGGGGCGGCGAAAAACTGGCCGTGTATTTGCCGATGGCGCGCGTCGAGCAGGCGCTGCGCGTCGCCGACCGCATCCGGCAGCGCGTCGAGGCGGAGACCGAGCCGGATGTTACGGTGTCGTGCGGCGTATCGGAATGGACGCAGGATGACGAGAAGATCAGTCCCGAGACGTTGTTTTACCGCGCCGACATGGCGCTGTATGCCGCCAAGAACCGCGGCCGGAACACGGTGATTGCCGGGTAGCGCTCCGCCCGGCAGGCCGGCCGACTTTTTTTGTTCCGGGACATGAAATGAAAGCCGTATAAGCCCGCAGCATCCGGGGACAGCCTATAGCGGAGAACCTGGATGAGCGGGAGAGATGCCCATGGGCTGCCGGTTGACGATTCGCCGCCTCGGACTGGGGGCGGCAATCCTTCTTGCCGCCGTGCAAATCGGGTGCGCCGGTCCGGAGACCGGCCGTCGCCCGGACGAAGTGCTGTCCATCGCTTCCGCCGGACTGGAAGGCGTGGACCGCTACACGTTCCGCACCCGGACCTCCGTCCGGTTCGACGGTATCGAACTGGAGGAGGAATCGTACGAAGGCGAGATTACCGGCCATGCGGTGCGTATGATTCGCAGCCTGTCCGACGGCTCCGCAAAGGCGGCAGACCCTGCGGCGACTCCGGCTTCCCGGCTTGCGGAGCTTGCAAAACGGGAGGCGGAGGTCGAATTTGCCGAGAAGGCGCCGGCCGGCTGTGTGGCGCTGCGCATCAAGCTGTCGGGGGAAGCGGCGGCGGAGGATGTGCGGGAGCGGCTGATGCGGCAGTTCGAACTTGCCGCGAAGAAGGCGGAATCCGGCCTTGCTGACGGGAGCCTCCAGACCGCGGATGCCGCGGCTGCGGATGCCTACCGCCGGGCCGTGGCGGATGAGACGGCGCGCTTCAAGGAATCGCTGACCCGGATGTTGAAAGATCTTCAGGCGGAGACCGGCGTGCTGGTCACGATCAACCGCAAGACGATGCTGCCGCTTCAGCTCGAGGAGACGACCGTGCTCCGGTACGAGGCGGGCGGCAGAGTGCGCACGGAGGAGCGGGTGACCCGCATGATGCTGGGCGGCTTCGACGGCAAACCGCCTGCATCATGAGCGGCTTGTCCGCCGCGTAGCTCCCAGCCATAGAAGAGGAGGATGAAAGAGATGAGGGATCCGCGGCTTACGGAACTGGCGGACCGGCTGGCCGGCTATTCGATTGATGTCCGGCCGGGCGAAAATGTGCTGATTGAAGTAATCGGCGGAGACAAGGAACTGGCCAAGGCGCTGGTTGAAGCGGTCGCGAAACGGGCCGGCCGGCCGTATGTCGAGCTTGCCGACCTCTCTGTGCGGCGCACCCTGCTCCGCCACGCGACGCGCGAACAGATCGAGGAGTGGGCGGCGTTCGACCTTGAACGGATGCGCCGGATGCACGGCTATATCGGCGTGCGCGCCGGCGACAACATCAGCGAGCTGGCCGATGTTCCGGAAGCGAACATGCGGCTGTACGAGCAGCTGTATGTGAGACCGGTGCATCTCGAGCGCCGGGTCAAAGCGACGAAATGGGTCGTGCTGCGCTGGCCGAATGCATCGATGGCGCAGCTTGCGGGCATGAGCACGGAAGCGTTCGAAGATTTCTACTTCCGGGTGTGCAACCTCGATTATGCGATGATGGACCGGGCGATGGAACCGCTGAAAGCGCTGATGGAACGCACCGACCGGGTGCGGATCACCGGTCCCGGAACCGACCTGACCTTCTCGATCAAGGGCATCGGCGCGAAGAAATGTTCGGGAAAGCGGAACATTCCCGACGGCGAGGTGTTCACGGCGCCGGTCCGCGATTCGGTGAACGGCACGATCACCTACAATACGCCGAGCAACCGCGGCGGTTTCACCTTCGAGCGAATCCGGTTCACGTTCGTGAACGGGCGCATCGTGGAAGCCGACGCGAACGATCCGGAGCGTCTCAATCAAATATTGGACACCGACGAAGGCGCGCGGTACATCGGCGAGTTCAGCCTCGGATTCAATCCGCACATTCTGCATCCGATGAACGATACGCTGTTTGACGAGAAAATCGCCGGCAGTCTTCATTTTACACCGGGTCAGGCTTATGAAGAGACCGACAACGGCAACCGTTCTTCCGTCCACTGGGATCTGGTGCTCATCCAGCGGCCGGAGTACGGGGGAGGCGAAGTCTGGTTCGACGGCCGGCTGATCCGGAAGGACGGACGGTTTGTCGTCCCGGAACTGGAAGGGCTTAATCCGGAAAATTTGTCGTAAATTACACCAATAAGCAGCTTCCTCTTGTAGGCGGCGTAAAATCACGCTATCATGGAGAAAAGTTCATCCTATTCCTATGGAGGGAATCGACATGTCCAACAATGCAGCGATCGTGGATATTTCCCAGACGGCCAACCGTTTCCGTTCGTCCATCGTGCTGCAAGCCGAGAACAAGTATATCGATGTCAAGAGCATTCTCGGTCTGTTCACGACGCTTGTGAGCGGCCATTCGTATGAACTTCACGTACACGGTCCGGATGCCGAAGAAGCGAAGGCGGCAATGGCCGAAGTATTTGCGAAACACAATCTGAACGTCACGATTGTTTCGGACTGATCTTCCCAGCGTTCGCGTCTCCTCTTTCCCGTTCGCGGTCCGCGGCTGTTCCCGCAGGCAGACGAGCTTGAGGTTTGCCCCGAATTCGTCTAATATACAAGTATAAGACGGCGTGGGCGGCCGCAGGGGGGAGAGTACCGTGTCTTCATCGGATGTCATGGTTCACCTGAATCAGAAGGCGCTTCTTCTGCTTCAGGAAGATGCAGATAAAATCGAGAAATTGATCAAAGTTCAGATGGACAATCTGACGACGCGCAAATGTCCGCTCTATGAAGAAGTGCTGGACACCCAGATGTACGGGTTTTCGCGCGAAGTCGATTTCGCGATCCGCGCCGGGTTGATCAGCGAATCGACCGGCAAACAGATGATCCAAACGCTTGAACGCAATCTGGCGCTGTTGTACGAAGCGCTCGGCGAAGGAAGGCTGTCTCCGTGAGAGGCGGCCTTTCGTCTTTTTCATGCGCTCTTGCTTCGGGCCGGGCAATTCCTTTACAATGGGTACATATAGTACCAGGGGAGATGACGAAGATGACCGAAGACGTTCTTGGCGGCAACATTCGCATATCCGACGACGTCGTCGCTACGATAGCCGGGATGGCGGCGCTGGAGACGCCGGGCATAGCCGGCATGTCGGGCGGCATATCGGAAGGACTGGCAAAACGACTCAGCGGCAAAAATGTACAAAAGGGCGTTTCGGTCGAGGTCGGGCAGCTGGAAGCGGCCATTGATCTTCGCGTCATTGTGCAATTCGGCATTCCGATCCAGTCGGTGTGCCGGCAGCTCCAGGACAATGTCCGCCAGGCAGTGGAGAACATGACCGGTCTTCACGTGGTGGAAGTGAACGTGAAAGTGGAAGGCGTCGCGTTCAAGGACGAGGAGAAGGAAGAAGCGCCGCAGCGTGTCAACTGACCGGAATCGGCTGAGAACATAAGCGGGACGGATCCGTACAGGATGCCGTCCCGCTCGTTTTGATCGGAAATGTCCGCACGTTCGTCATCTCCGGCGGACCGGAGCGGATCCGAATCGCGGAGCGTCGGGCCTGACGCCGCGTGAAAGCTGCTCCTGTTCGAGCCGCGCCACCCGGTTGTATTCCCGCGATATGCTGAGCAGCAAGCCGATCCCGGCGAGCGTTACGATAATGGATGAGCCGCCGTAGCTGATGAGCGGCAGCGTCACGCCGGTGATCGGGATCGCCCCGATGACGCCGCCGATATTGATGATGGCCTGGATGCCGATCATGCTCATGATGCCGATGCCGACGAGCGTGCCGTATGGATCGGGGCATCGCAGCGCGATGATAATTCCGCGCCAGATGAAGAACAGATAAGTCAACAGGAAAATAACCGATCCGATGAATCCGAATTCTTCGGCAATCACCGAGAAGATGAAATCGTTGTATGGAAAAGGCAAGTATTTCAGCTTCTGCACGCTGTGTCCGAACCCGGCACCCGTGAGACCGCCGTGGCCGAGCGCTTCCAGCGACTTGACCAGATGATACCCGCTGCCCAGCTCGTCTTCCAATGGATTAAGGTATGAGGTGAGCCGCTCAGTCCGGTATGACCATGCGCCGGGGTTCATGAGCATCGAGACGCTCACAAAGGCCGTAATGACGACGGCGGCCGACAAACCGAGGACGGCGAGATGCTTCATGTTGGCGCCGCCGGCGAAGAGGATGACCGCGGCGAAGAGCGCGGTGACCATCGCGGACCCGAGGTCCGGCTGCAGCATGATCAGGAAGCAGACGAACCCGATGACAAGCGTCACCGGAAGCAGACCGTGCTTGAAATCACGAAAACGCTCGTCCTTCTTGGAGATGACGGCGCCCAGGTACATGACGAGCGCCAGCTTGGCGAATTCGGTCGGCTGTATGCCGAGCGTGCCGATGCCGAACCAGCTGCGGGCGCCATTGCGTTCCTCGCCGATGAACGGCACGAGCGCAAGCAGAATCATCGCCGGTATGAAGAACAGCACGTAGCCTGTCTTGAATCGGCGGTACGGGATGTTCATCAGCACCAGCAGCAGAAACGAGCCTGCCGCAATCCAGACGAGCTGCCTTTTCGTGAAATAGAGCGGATCCCGGTTGAACGCATCGGAGGCGAGCGTATAGTTCGAACTTGCGCTGAACACCATGACGAGTCCGAATCCGACCAGGAGCAGCGTCAGAATGAGCAGCAGGAAATCCGGTCTGCCGCGGGGGCCGTTGGACTGCTGCGCGTTCATGGAAACGGGCGTCAGCTCAGCAGCGTCTTCAACTCATTCAGTCGCTGCTTTGCCGTATTCAGGATCGGTTCGGGAATCGGCGATTCGTAATCGAGTCCGTGCGGAAACGTTGCTTTGCCGATGTACACGGATTCGATGGACAGGATGGCGTCGGGAGACTCCAGCTTGCCTTCGACAGCCCGCGTGCTGATGCGCAGGAAGTATTCGTCGCCGTTTGAGCGGTCTTCCAGCTTCAGGTCGTAGGTCGCGCGGTTGTATTCCCATTGCCAACGGACGAAACCGAGTTTTTCCGCGGATTCATCCATATGAGCCAGATCGCTGGTCATGCCGTTCAGGCCGGATTGTTCGATAATCATGAAGTGCTGTTCCTCCTTCGGAATATGCCCTGCAGCCTGCGGGCCCGTCATTTCTCTTTCTCATATTAGTATGTTTCACAAATGCGCGCAAGCCTGCGCCGCTTGCGGTTTGCGATGCGCAGAGCCCGTGATTTCACACCGGTCGCCGCTTCTGATACACTAAAATTATGAAGATCGGCATTGACAGACAAAGCGAGGAGGCGGAAGGATGCGGGATTTTCTGGAATCCGCCGGAACGTTTGCGCGATACATGCCGGACATGACGGCCTGGAGGCGGCATCTGCACCGGCATCCGGAGCTGTCGTTCCGCGAGGAGCGAACCGCCGCGTGGATTGCGGATAAGCTGTGCGAAATCGGCTGTGACGAAGTGCGCACGGGCGTCGGCGGCACCGGCGTGGTCGCCGTCATCCGCGGCGCGAAACCCGGACCGGTCGTCGCGCTGCGCGCCGATATCGACGCATTGCCGATCCAGGATGAGAAAGACGTGCCGTACCGTTCGACCGTGCCCGGCGTCATGCACGCCTGCGGCCACGATGCGCATACGGCCGCGCTGCTCGGCGTCGCCGCCCATTACGCCGCTTCGCGGGACGGTCTGACGGGGGAACGCCGGCTGCTGTTCCAGCCCGCCGAAGAGGTGACGCCCGGCGGAGCGCTCGGGATGATCCGGGACGGGGCACTGGACGGTGTCTCCGCGATCTACGGTGTCCACCTGTGGACGCCTCTGCCGTTCGGCACGATTGCCAGCGCGCCGGGGCCGGTGATGGCGGCCGAGGATGAGTTTTTCCTGGAGGTCAGGGGCAAAGGCGGCCACGGCGGCATGCCGCATGAGACGGTCGACGCGATTGCCGTCGGCGCCGCGTTCGTCCAGGCCGCGCAGACGATCGTCAGCCGGTCGGTGGATCCGCTTGAGCCGGCCGTCGTCACGATCGGCTCCTTCCAGGCCGGCACCGCGTCCAACATCGTCGCGGAAGTCTGCCGGCTGTCCGGCACCGTCCGCACGTTCGACGCATCGGTTCGCGGCCTGGTGCAGGAGCGGCTCCGCGCGATTGCGGACGCGGTGTGCCGTCAGTTCGGAGCGGAATATTCGCTTGACTGGCGGGACGGCTACCCGGCGGTCGTCAATGACGAGCGGGAAGCGGAGCGGTTCTTCGCGGTGGCCCGCCGCCTGTTCGGCGGCGATGCGGTTCAGCGGATCCGTCCGCTCATGGCGGGCGAAGACTTCGCCTATTACCTGAAGCGCGTTCCCGGCTGCTTCATGTTCGTCGGGGCGGGCAACGAGGATTGCGGCGCCGTTTACCCGCACCATCATCCGCGCTTCGATATCGACGAACGGGCCATGCTGTCGGCGGCGCGGCTGCTGACCGCAATGGCCGACGATTATGCCGGGGAGGCAGCGTCCGTCGCATAAGCCGTGGCACGTCTGGCATTCATCGCATCGAATGCCCCGGAGCCGTTCAGGCAAGCCTAACGGAAGGCCGGTGCAAGGCTGTGAGGCGGAGACGACCGGCCGGCAATCCATGCGAGGAGGATGCCCCATGGCGAAGACGGTCAAGGAGATCATGTCGACCAACACCGTGACGGCGACGACGCAGGACAATATCTACGAGTGCGCCGTGCTGATGAAACAGCACGACATCGGGTTCGTTCCGATCGTCGAAGGCCGCAAGCTGGTCGGCGTCGTGACGGACCGCGACCTGGTCATCCGCGGTTACGCGGAGAAACATTCGGGCTCGACGTCCGTAACCGAAGTCATGACGAAGGATATCCGAACGGTGCCTTCTTCCATGACCGTCGATGAATGCGCGCGTCTGATGGCCGACAATCAGATCCGGCGTCTGCCGGTCGTGGAGGACGGCGAACTGGTCGGCGTCGTAGCGATCGGCGACCTGGCGATCCGCGAAATTTTCGTGAACGAAGCGGGCGACGCGCTCAGCGCCATCTCCGAGCACGAACACCGCGAGCCGTCCGCGGTCCACTGACGGACGAGGCCCTTCGGCGGTCCGCCGAAGGGGACCTCCCGGCCGCGGGCAGAAATGATAAGACGCAATTATACAGGCGATATCCAGACAAGCGGAGGCACTACATAGATGAGCATCAGCAGAATATCGCCGCCCGCCGCGCGGCTGGCCGGCCTGATCGCGCTGCTCCTGTCTGTCCTGGCGGTTGCGGGATGCGCCGCCGAGACCGCCGCGACGAGGCCGTGGGAGACGGTCTGGTCCGACTATCCGGAGCTGCGCGGCAAGACAGCCGAAGAAGCGGTCGTGGAACGGGTCGTCGACGGCGACACCTTCGTGATCCGTGAAGGCAGCCGGGTGCGGCTGATCGGCGTGAACACGCCGGAGATCACGGGCAGCGCGGAGTTTTACGGGGAAGAAGCAGCGGCTTACACCAAACGCATGCTCACGGGCAAGACGGTATGGATGTTCAAGGATGTATCGGAGACCGACCGGTACGGCCGTCTGCTGCGGTTTGTTTTTATCCCGGGCGATGCGCTCATGTTCAATGAACGTCTCGTCCGCGAAGGGTACGCGAATGCGGCGACCTACCCGCCCGATGTCAGCCTGGCGGACCGGTTCCGCGAAGCGGAAAGGGAAGCCCGTTCGGAGGGTGCGGGCCTGTGGGGAGGTGACGGCGGCGGGAAAGCAGCCGGCGCGAACGCAGCCGCAGCGGATGAGAAAGCGGGATACGACGATCAGGCGGCGGCAGCGGCGGAAGGCGGCGAATCGTCCGGCGATGAAGCCGCATCCGGCGCACGGGATAGCGAAAGCGCGGCATCTTGCCCGTCCCCCGACATCAAGGGCAACATCAACTCCCGGGGCGAACGCATCTACCATGTGCCCGGCAGCCGCTATTACGACCGGACGATCGCGGAAGTCTGGTTTTGCACCGAGGAAGAAGCGGAAGCGGCGGGATTCCGCGCGCCCAAGAACGGCGGTTGAACCGCCGGTTTTAAAGCCGAACTTTGCAGCCCGTACGGGTGATCCGCGGGCGGCAGTATCTTTCGCGGGCCGTGAGCCAGCTATTTTTGTGCGTTCCGGACGGCATAAAAAACATCTCCCGCTCTCATACTGTTACCAAAACATGAGGGGTGGATGCCATGCATGCGGCCGGCGGTCCGTTGATTGTGAGAAGCGACGCTTCCGTGCTGCTGGATGTCCGGCATCCGGATGCGGAGCAGGCGCGCGAATCGATCGCCCGCTTTGCCGAACTGGTGAAGCGGCCGGGAGATCTGCACACCTACCGCATTACGCCGCTGTCCGTCTGGAATGCGGCGGCATCCGGTCTGACGGCGGATGAGATGACCGACGACCTGATCGCTTTCAGCCGGTACGATGTTCCCGCGGGATTGATCGACCGGATCGGGACTTGGGCCGGACGTTACGGCAAAATCCGACTGGAGGCGGACGGAGAACAACTTGCCCTTGCAGCTGACCGCGATCTCGCCGCCGAGCTGGAAGGGCTTGGCCTGTTACCGGAGGACGGGGTTCCGGCTCCGGACGGAAGGATCAGGTGGCGTGTGCCGCCCGAGCGGCGCGGCGAAGTGAAGCGCGAACTGACGAGAAGCGGCTTTCCGGTGCTCGATCTCGCCGGTTACCGCCGGGGCGGGCAGCTTGATGTCGAGCTGAAGGCCGCCACATCGTCCGGGGCGCCCTTCCAACTGCGCGACTATCAGGAGCGCGCGGTCGACCTGTTCTGCCGGGAAGAAGCCGGAGCGGGCGGCAGCGGCGTCATCGTGCTGCCCTGCGGCGCGGGGAAGACCATCGTCGGCATCGCGGCGCTGGCGAGGCTCCGCTGCGAAGCGCTCATTCTGACGCCCAGCGTGACGTCGGTTCAACAATGGCGGTCCGAGCTGCTTGACAAAACGACGCTGACGGAGCGCGACATCGGCGTATATGCGGGCAGCGAGCGCCAGGTGCGGCCGGTGACGATCGCAACCTACTCGATTCTCACCTGCCGGAATTCGAAGACGGAAGATTACCGCCATATGATACTGTTCAGCGAGCGGGACTGGGGACTCATCATCTACGACGAAGTGCATCTGCTCCCGGTGCCGGTATTCCGCATGACGGCGGATCTGCAGGCGAAGCGGCGGCTCGGCCTGACGGCCACCCTTGTCCGCGAAGACGGGAGGGAAGAAGACGTGTTCTCGCTGATCGGACCGAAACGGTTCGATTTGTTCTGGAAGACACTTGAAGCGAAAGGCTGGATCGCCCGGGTGACCTGCACGGAGATCCGCGTGCCGCTCGATCCGTCCGCCGCCGCGGAATATGCGGCCGCAGGCCAGCGGGCGCGCATCCGGATCGCGGCCGAGAACCCGGCCAAGCTGCGCGTCGTCCGCGAGCTGCTCGCCCTGCACCGCGGCCGGCAGGTGCTGATCATCGGCCAATATTTGCGCCAGCTCAAACAGATGGCCGCCGCATGGGACGTGCCTCTGATCACCGGCGAGACCGGCCTTGACGAACGTGATCGGCTGTACGCTCGCTTCCGTAGCGGGGAAGAGCCGGTTCTGATCGTCTCAAAGGTGGCCAATCTCGCCGTCGATCTGCCGGATGCCGCCGTTGCCGTGCAAGTTTCGGGCAGCTACGGATCGCGCCAGGAAGAAGCGCAGCGGATCGGCCGGATCATGCGGCCGAAACCGGGTTCGAACGAATGCTGGTTCTACACCGTCGTCACGGAAGGGACGAAGGAGACGGAATACGCGCGCAGGCGGCAGCTTTTCCTGGCCGAGCAGGGTTACGCCTATCGGATTATGCGCATGCCGGAAACGGACGGCGCGGCAAGAACGGAGGCGGCGGGATGCTGATTCGCGAATGGCTGCGGCGGCTGCCGCCCGATGCCGCCGGCCGCTTTGCCGCCGCTTCGCCCTGGCCCGCCGCCGGGGCGGATCGGGACGGGTGGGCGGCGCAAGCGGCCGACCCGGGAACGGTGTCGCGGGCGGCCGCCGCGCTGTCCATGGAAACGGCCGCCGCGCTCCGATTGATCATGACCCGGTACGGTTCCCTGCCGTTCGAACCGGAACAGTTCGAAGCGGCGGCTTCCGCCGCAGGCTTGCCCGCTGGCATTGCGGCAAGGGAGCTGGAGCGCCTGCGCGCTGCCGGCATCGTCTTCACCGTCCGCAAGATATGGGGCGACCGGCTTCATTTCATCGCGTCCGATGCGCTGGCTGTGTGGATGGCCGCGCTGCTGCCGGCGGAGTTCCGGCCGCTGCCGGGCGGCCGGAGGTCCGCGCGCCCGCTGCAGGACTATACGGAACCGTTCGGCATGCAGCTCATGCAGCTGCTCGCCGAGCTGGGCAAGCGCGGCCTTGTGCCGCCCAAGCCCGGCGGCATCCCGGGCCGGACGGCCGCCGCAGCCGCCGCCCGGCTGTCGTTCGGGCCGGAAGCGCTGCGCCCGTTCGAAGCCCGGTTCGCCTCAGGCGGCAAAGAGGAGCCGCCGCTTCAGCTCGGCCTGGCCGCGGCGCTTCATCTCGGCCTGCTCGATGAATCCGATGGCCGGCTGGCCTGGCGCCGTGAGGCGCTGACCGCATGGCTGGCGATGGATGCCGGCCGCCGCGAGCGGGAATTGCTCGCATTCGTGACGGATCGCCTCGCGGCCTGCGATGAGCGGTTCATGCACGCCGCGGCGCTGCTGCGGAGTCTCGAAGGCGGCGCCTGGTATCCGGCCGGCGAAATCGACGCGTGGCTCAAGCGGCATGTTCCGGCCGGCGCGGCGCATTGGCGCGTCTGGGTCGAGGTGCTCGCCGCCTTCGGCTGGATGCAGACCGGCATAGCGGCGGACGGAGATACGGTCATCCGGTGGGTGATCGATCCGCAGGAAAGCCCGGAGACTGCCGGCGGCATGACCGCGGCAAGCGCGCCGATCCGGTTCATGCCCGGAGCGGAGCTGGCCGTGCCGCCCGATCTCGACTGGCGGCTGCGGTGGGAACTGGAACTGCTCGCGGACAGGGTGCAGCCCGGACCGATGACGGGCATGCGGCTTTCGGCCGCTTCGTATGTGCGATGGGTCGAGAACGGCCGGACGGCCGAAGAGGCGCTGCAGTTGTTGGAAGAAGCCGCCGGCAGCCCCCCGCCGGACGAACTGGAGCGGTCGATCCGGGACTGGGAAGCGTCGGCCGGCAGAATCGGTTTTCAGGAAGCGCTGCTGCTCGTTTGCGACGACAAGCGGATTGCGGACCGCATTGCCGCCGAACCGTCGGTCGCGGAACGGCTCGGCGAGCGGATCGGCGACCGGCATTTCCTGGTCGACCGGCGGCACATCGCGGAGCTGCGCAGACGGCTGGCGAAGGTCGGCGTTCCGGCACGCTCCGGGCTCCCGGAAGCGGATGAGCAGGTGCGCCGGACTTACCCTTCCGTCCGGGATGCGAGCGAAGCGGACCGCGCTCCGGACAGCCTGAAACCGGAGCAGCCCGGAGGTTCCGGCATGGAGAAAGCCGTCCGGCTGCTGACCGGCGTGCAGCTCACACGGTATGCGCCGGATCTGGACATCCGGCTGTCCGCGGCGGGCGCCGCATCCGGAGCCGGACGGACGCAGTCGGCGTCCGGTTCCGCACGGATGCATGCCGCTGCAGGTGCCGACAGTGGACGGATGAACGCGATCCGCGCGACCGGCCTGCCCGCACATTGGTTCAGCGCGGTGCGCCGCGTCCACCCGTCCACCCGGCGCGAAATGGTCAAGCGGGCGATCGAAATCGGCGCGGCCGTCCGCATCGTCCGGGAAGGAGCGGAGATGGACATCCTGCCGGAGCGGCTGGAGGAGACGGACGGCGGCTGGCGGATGCTCGGCCGTGCCTTGGACTGCCCGCCCGATCAATCGGTCCGTGTCGCGCTGGACGGGGATTCCTGGTCCGACATGCAGCTTCTGCTTCCCGAATGGATCGGCGGCAGGAAATAACCATTCTATTTTGCCCCCCAAGAGTGGTATGATAGTGAACAAGACGGGATAACTGGGGGTGTTGGACAGTGGCCATGCATTTGCCGGCGGCCGGGACGTCCGGGCACAAGGACAATCCGGCGGCGGGACCGCTGGATATGGCGGCGCTTTTGACAGCCGCCTATGATTTGGGCGACATGATCAATCAGTCGGCCGATGCTGCCGATTATTTATATTGGAAGGCGCAGCTTGCGCAGGATGAGGAAGCGCAGGCTTTGATCCGGCGTTTCCGCAAGGCGAAGGAACGTTTCGAGGAATGCAGCAGGTTCGGCCGCTTCCACCCGGATTATCACGAGGCGAAGCGGGAGGCGGCCGAGCTGCAGCGCCAGCTTGACGAATGCGTGTCGGTCCGCCGTTTCAAGGCGGCCGAGCAAGCCGTGGACGACATGCTGCATGAGATCGCCGTCCTTCTCGCGAGGGCGGTGTCGGACGACATCAAGGTGCCGGGCAGCGGCTCGGTGCAGGGCGGATGCGGCAGCGGATCGTGCAGCGGCGGCTGCGCGAGCTGCGGCTGACGGACCGGCCGCGGCTCTCCGCCGCTCCGGCTGCCGATTTCCGTGCGGAAGCCTGTACGGCAACTTAATATACGGAGGAGAATGCGGATGAACGACGCGCATGAGCAAGAAAGCGGTTCCGCCGCAAACGAAAGCGGTTCCCCGTTTGCGGAACGGGTCGGATATATCGTATGGGTCAACGATCATCGCCTGGCCCGCAATCTGGACAAGTACGGCACGGTGCATTACATTTCGCGAAGAATGAACTATGCAGTCATCTACATGGATGCCGACAAAGCGGAAGATACGATCCGAAACATTGAGCGGCTTCCCTACGTAAAAAAGGCAGAACGTTCTTTCAGGGGTGAAATCCGGACGGAATACTCGAAAAATGTGCCGGACAAGACGCGCTCATACAGCATCTGATCCGGCCGGCGCCATGGAAATCGCCCTGAACGCCGCGTTGTGATAAAATGGAAATCGGGTTGGTACGGAGATTCTCGCATACTGGAGGTGTTCGCGATGAAAGACAAGACGACGGAGCGATGGGGCACGTATGAATCGTTCTATGTCGAGCTCAACGGCAAAAAAGTTGCCGACATCGTCATCACGAACCACGCCAGGATGAGGTGGATCGACCGGATCGAACCGACGCGATCGGAACCTGCCGAAATTGCGGCGTTCATGTGGGAATGCCTGAAGCAGGGAAGGATCGAACCGTACTACCGCAACGAGAATGAAGTTTTCCTGATCGACGATGATCTCGTGTTCGTGGCCGAATTCACCGAAATGCCGAACGAGAGGGACCTGATCGGCGAGCCGCTGCACAAGATGATCGTCGTCACCTTCCTCGGCAGGATGTCCGTGACGATCGAGCTGCGCGATCTGAAATCGTATTATTCGTGGCTCCGCCACTCGCGGCGGATGACGCTCATCAAGAACAGCCGCAAGCGAAAATAACGGACTTACGCACGCACATGCGCGATTTGGCGCATGTGTTTTTTGCGTTTTGAAGAGCGGCATGATGCCGGCCGCCGCGTTTCAGGTATAATGGGGATATGTACGCAAGGAGTGGTTGCCCGTGGCGCTGAACTTTCACCAACTGCATATTTTCTACACCGTCGTCGACAAGGGAAGCTTCTCCGCGGCCGCCCAAGCGCTGCACATGACCCAGCCCGCCGTGACGATGCAGGTGCAGTCGCTGGAAGACTATTTCGGGACGAAACTGCTGCACCGGTCGACGAAACGGATCGAGCTGACGGAAGCGGGCCGGGCGCTGCTCCCCTACGCGCGGCAATCGATTGAACTGATCCGGGAGACGGACGCCGCGATGTCCAGGTTCACACGGCAGCTCAAAGGCCGGCTGCAACTCGGGGCCAGCCTGACGATCGGCGAATATATCCTGCCGCGGCTGCTCGGACCGTTCGGAAAAGAGTACCCGCACATCGCCATCAGCATGAAAGTGATGAACACCGCGCAGATCATGGAGGAGATTTTGAATCATCAGCTCAACTTCGGGCTCGTCGAGGCGCCGGTCCAGCATCCCGACATGCACATGGAGCCCGTCATGAATGACGAGCTGAAGTTGATCGCCCCGGCTTCGCATCCGCTGGCGCAGCGGAGCGAGGTGACGCTGACGGAGGCGATCCGGTATCCGTTCGTCCTGCGCGAACAAGGCTCCGGCACGCGGCTGGTCATGGAAGAGCAGCTGAAGGCGAGGCAGATCGACCCGCGCAGCCTCAACATCGTCATGGAGCTGGGCAGCACCGGAGCGGTGAAGTCGGCTGTGGAGGCGGGCGTCGGCATCTCGTTCGTCTCGGCTTCCTCGGTGAAGCATGAGGTCGCCCTCGGCCTGATCAAGATCGTGCCGCTCGCCGACGCCGAGTTCAAACGGGAATTCTACTCGATCTATCTGAAATCGGCGCTCCTGCCGATCTCGGCCGTGACATTTCTCACTTTCCTGAGAGAGAGGGATCTGCGCCAATGGCTGTAAAACTTGCGGCGGGACGCGCCGATCTGCATACGCATTCGACCGCGTCGGACGGGACGGGATCGCCGGCGGACAATGTGCGGCTCGCGCTGGAGTCGGGGCTGGCCGCCGTCGCCCTCACCGACCACGACACCACGGCCGGCCTCGAGGAAGCGCTGGCGGAAGGCGAGCGGCTCGGCATCCGGGTCGTCCCGGGCGTCGAACTGAGCACGATGCAGGACGGACTGGAAATTCATGTGCTCGGCTATTTTCTCGACTGGCGCGACGGACGCTGGCAGGAGCGGCTCGCCTCGCAGCGGGACGCGAGGATGAGGCGCAATGCGATGATCATCGAACGGTTGAACGCGCTCGGGATGCCGGTGACCATGGAAGAGGTGGAGCGCGCCGCCGCCGGACGGTCGCCCGGCACATCGATCGGACGGCCGCACATTGCGGCGGTGATGGTCGAGAAGGGGTACGTCGCGTCGAGGGCCGAGGCGTTCGACCGTTTCCTCGGCAGCGCGGGAGCGGCTTATGTGCGGGTTCCCCGTCCGACGCCGCTGGAGGCCGTAAACTGGATTCACGAAGCGGGCGGCGCGGCGGTCATCGCCCATCCCGGGCTGTACGGGCGGGACGAGCTGGTGGAGGCGCTGTTGCGCGAGGGGGCCGACGGCGTTGAAGCGTATCACTCCGACCACGGCCCTGACGATGAAGCGCGGTACGCGGCGATGGCCGAGCGGCACGGTGTCATCGCCACCGGAGGATCGGATTACCACGGCGCGCGCGGCGGCGAGGTATTCCACGGTCCGCTGGGCGGCAGAACCGTGGATGCGGCCGTCGCGGATCTGCTGGAGGCGGCGAGCCGGAAATATCGATGACGGCGGGCGGACCGCCGTCATGCTTTTACGTCACCGTCCGGACCGGCAGCGCCTTGATCCGCTCTTCGTCCGGCGTCACGAACAGCGTTTTCTGATGGTCGTAGATGACGAAGCCGGGCTTGGCGCCGCTCGGCTTGCGTACGTGGCGGATCAGCGTGTAGTCGACCGGCACGAGGCTCGATTCCTTGCCCCTGCTGTAATACGCCGCCAGCATCGCCGCTTCCTCCAGTGTCGCGTTGCCGAATCCGGTGCCGCGGATGACGACGTGGGAGCCGGGGATGTCCTTCGTGTGCAGCCAGGTGTCGTTCGGCGACGCCAGCCGGTTCGTCAAATACTCGTTCTGCGTATTGTTCTTCCCGACGTAGATGGGTACGTTCTCCGAAGAAGTATAGCAGAGCAGCGCCGGCCGGGACGGCTTCCGCTTCTTCGCTCCCGCGCCGCCCCGCTGCTTCAGATAGCCCTGCTCCGCAAGCTCTTCCCGGATTTCCTCGATGTCCTGCAGCGATGCCGTCTCCAGTTGCGCAAGCAAGGTATCGAAGTACGCAATTTCCTCGCGCGCCGCTTCCATCTGGGCCGCCGCGGCCGTTATGCTGTTCTTCGCCTTGTTGTAGCGCTTGAACCAGCGCTGCGCGTTCTCCGAGGGCGTCAGCTGCGGATCCAGTTCGATCGTGACGACGGGCTGCCGCTCGTCGTAGTAGTCGATCACCTCGACGTAAGGCTGCCCTTTTTGAATGGCATGCATGTTCGCGATGATCAGTTCGCCGGTGATCCGGTACCGGTCCGCCTCCTTCGCTTCCTCCAGCGTCGCTTCCAGCTTCTCGATCTTTTTCTCGTTCTTCGTCTTTTCGTTCAGAAGAAAGCGGTGCAGGTCGGCCGACTTCTGGCGGACGAGATCGCGTTCGGCCTTGTCTCCGTAGTAGATTTCGAGACATTCCAGAATGGAATCGAACGTGCGGACGTCGCCGTCCAGATGGGTCAGCCGGGTCACCGAGAAAAAGGTACGGCCGTCTCGATCCACGATATTCGGTTCATACCCATGCGAGCGAAAGCCCTCCATCACGTCCCGGAACGCCCGCCACAGCGCTTCCGTGCCGTCCGGAGCGTCTGCTGCCGCCGCGCGATGGACGATCTCGCGCGCAAGCAGCGGGCTGATGCCGGCGTAAGCGTCGACCAGCCGTCTGTCCGGAGGCGAGTCACCCTCCGCCGGCCGGAGCGATTCGGCGAACCGGGCGAAGTCCGGGACGGCGAGCGGGTCTGCCTTCGCCTGTTCCGGCGGCGGTGTGTAGGCGCTGCCGGGCATGACGACCCGGTAGCTGCTGATCGCCGGCGTGACGTGATGGATGCCGTCGTAGATGCGGCCGGTCGCCGGGTCGGTCAGGATGATGTTGCTGTGCCGGCCCATCAGTTCGACGACGATCCGTTTGAGCGAAATGTCTCCGAGCTCGTCGCGCTGGCGGATGTCGATATGCAGCACCCGTTCGCATCCCGGCTGCGTGACGGTTTCGATGACGCCGCCTTCGCAATGTTTGCGCATCAGCATGCAGAACATGGGCGCTTCAAGCGGGTTCGGCTGCGGCCGCGTGACCCAGTGAACCCGCGGATAGGTCGGATTCGCCGACAGCAGAAGCCGGGATTGCCCGCGCAGTCCGCCGCCGCGAAGCTGCAGCACGAGCGTATGATCATCAGGCTGATGAATGCGATGAATGCGGGTTCCGGCGAGCTGCCGGAGTTCGTGCGCGATCGCGCGCACGACAATGCCGTCGAGTGACATCGGAAGAAAAACCACCTTTGACGTAATGCGTGCCTTGACATTTCTCTATCATGCCATAGTTCGGAGAAAAACTTAAGCGCATTCTGCGGCCGGTATGGAGAAAGTACGGCCTTGATTGACCGCCTGAAATCACGAGCACCGCGCAGAGAGCTGTGAACCGGCCCGATTCGGCCCGGATTTTGCCATCGCAAAAATTATAATCTATCTTGCAAATTTACACCCCTTCGGCGCAAATGGGATATTTCGCCGGTTGTCCGAATACATTATCCCTGTAACGAGGCTGTCCGCCCATTCGTTCCTGACGGGGGCCGGAGAGCGGATTACGGGAGGGAGACGGATGGAACAAAAGATGTGGCACCGGCTTGGCCCGCGCGAACTGGTCGAGGCGCTCGGGAGCGATGCGGCGAGCGGGCTGTCCGCGGCAGAAGCGGCGCGCCGGCTTGCCGAGCACGGCCGGAATGAATTGGCGGAAGGCAGGCGCACGCCGCCGATCGTGCTGTTTCTGAACCAGTTCAAAGACTTCATGGTGCTGGTGCTCATCGGAGCGACGCTGATCTCTGGGCTGCTCGGCGAATATATGGACGCCGCCGCAATTCTGGCCATCATCGTGCTGAACGGCGTGCTCGGCTTCATCCAGGAATATCGGGCCGAGCAGTCGCTGCGCTCGCTGAAAGCTCTGTCCGCGCCGACGGCGCGCGTCGTCCGGGACGGGACGGTGCAGGATATCCCGGCCGCGACACTTGTGCCGGGCGACATCGTCATCCTCGAGAGCGGCGACCGGGTGCCGGCCGATCTCCGGCTGCTCGAAGCGAGCAGCCTGTACACGGAAGAGTCCGCGCTGACGGGCGAATCGGTGCCGGTCGAAAAATCTGCCCGGCCGATCGACGAAGACGGGCTGGGGACGGGCGATCTGAAGAACATCGGCTTCATGGGCACGATGGTGACGCGCGGCACGGGCCGCGGCATCGTCATCCGCACCGGCATGCAGACCGAAATGGGCAAAATCGCCCACATGATCGAACAGGCGGAAGAAGCCGAGACTCCGCTGCAGCGGCGCCTCGCGCAGCTCGGCAAAGTGCTGATCGCGGTGGCGATCGCGCTGACCGTGATGGTCGTCATCGCAGGCATCCTGCACGGTCAGCCCGCCTACGACATGTTCCTGGCAGGCGTCAGCCTCGCCGTCGCCGCCATTCCGGAAGGGCTGCCGGCGATCGTCACGATCGCCCTGGCGCTCGGCGTGCAGCGGATGATCCGCAGGCGGGCGATCGTACGCAAGCTGCCGTCCGTCGAGACGCTCGGCTGCGCCACGGTCATCTGCTCGGACAAGACGGGCACGCTGACACAGAACAAAATGACCGTCACCCGGCTCTGGACGGGCGGCCGCACGCTTGAAGTGACCGGGGAAGGCTACGTGCCGCGGGGCGAGGTGCTCGAGAACGGCGCGCCGGCCGACCTGAAGCGGGATGCCGCGCTGCGCCGGCTGCTGCAGGTTGCGGCGCTGTGCAACAACGCGCGGCTGGTCCGCGCCGGAGAAGACGGGCAGCCGCGGCGCGCGGGCAGGCAGGCGGAGGCCGCGGAAGAATGGATCATGCAGGGCGATCCGACGGAAGGCGCGCTCATCGTGCTGGCGGCCAAGCTGGGCGTCACGGTGTCGTCGCTCGAAGGATTGTACCGTAGGGAAAAGGAATATCCCTTCGATTCGGAGCGCAAGCGGATGTCCGTGCTGGTCAGCCACCAGGGCGGCCGGATCGTCTGCACGAAGGGCGCGCCCGACCTGCTGATGGAGCAGTGCGCCTATGTGCTCTGGGACGGCAATGTCGTGCCGTTCACGCCCAGCTTAAGGCAGAAGGCGGCCGAAGCCGCGGAGAAGATGGCCGAATCGGCGTTGCGCGTGCTCGGCCTCGCCTACCGCGATCTGCGCCCGCAGGATCCGACGGACAGCGAAGCGGACGTCGAGAAGCAGCTCATCTTCGTCGGCCTGGCCGGCATGATCGATCCGCCGCGCCGGGAAGTGCTGGGCGCGATCGCGACCTGCCGGCAGGCGGGCATCAAGACGGTGATGATCACCGGCGACCACCGGCTCACCGCCGAGGCGATCGCAAGCCAGCTCGGCATTCTGCCGCGCGGGGGCCGGTCGCTCGACGGCCGGCAGCTCGAGGCGATGACGGACGCGCAGCTTGACCGCGTCGTCGAGGATACCTACGTCTACGCCCGCGTTGCGCCGGAGCACAAGCTGCGCATCGTCAAGGCGCTGCAGCGCAAGGGCCATGTCGTTGCGATGACGGGCGACGGCGTGAACGACGCGCCGGCGATCAAGTCGGCGGACATCGGCATCGCGATGGGCATCACGGGCACGGACGTCTCGAAGGAGGCTTCTTCGCTCGTCCTGTCCGACGACAATTTCGCGACGATCGTCGCGGCGATCGAGGAAGGACGCGGCATCTACGAAAATATCCGCAAGTTCATCCGCTACCTGCTCGCGTCCAATGTCGGCGAGATTCTGACGATGTTCCTGGCGATGATGTTCGCGCTGCCGCTGCCGCTCGTTCCGATCCAGATTCTGTGGGTCAATCTGGTGACGGACGGTCTGCCGGCTATGGCGCTCGGCGTCGACCAGCCCGAGAAAGATCTGATGCGCCAGCCGCCGCGCGGATCGCGGGAGAGCATCTTCGCCCGCCGGCTCGGCTGGAAGATCATCAGCCGCGGCTTGCTGATCGGCCTGTGCACGCTCGGCGCGTTCGTCCTGACGCTGCGGTCGAGCGGCGATCTGCAGCGGGCGCAGACGGTCGCGTTCGCCACGCTCGTCATGGCCCAGCTCATCCATGTGTTCGACTGCCGCAGCTCGCGCTCGATTTTCCACCGGAACCTGCTGGAGAACCGCTGGCTCGTGCTGGCCGTGCTCTCTTCACTGGCGCTCATGATTCCGGTGCTGTACGTCGAGCCGCTGCAGGCGATCTTCAAGACGGTGCCGCTCGGTTTCCGCGATTGGTCGCTCGTGTTCGTGGCCGCCGGCATCCCGACATTCGTGATGGGCATCGGCAGCGTGCTCGGATCGCCCGGCAGCCGCAAGCGGCGGCGCATCACATACGGCGGTCCGCGTCCCGTCTCGTCCTGATCTGACACGCAATCTGGCATGTTTTCCGGGACCATGCCTGCTTCATTCGGATAAGTGCAAACAATCGACGGATGGATCAATACTCTTGGCCCGCGCAGCCGGGTATGCTGACAGCATAGTACGCGGATACGGCGATATCGCCGGAAGCCAAGGGAGTGCAAAGTCTGTGGAGTTTGTGAAAATGCATGGTCTCGGGAACGACTTCATCGTGGTCGCGGGGGAGCGTGAGCTTCCGGAGGGCGCGTCGGGCCTTGCCGTCCAGCTGTGCGACCGCCATTTCGGCATCGGCGCCGACGGCCTGGTGTACATCCTGCCGTCCGATCGCGCCGATTTCCGCATGCGCATCATGAATCCGGACGGCTCGGAAGCCGAGCAGTGCGGCAACGCGATCCGCTGCGTTGCGAAGTATGTGTACGACCGCGGGCTGATCTCGAAGGATACGGTCACGATCGAGACGCTCGGCGCGAGCGTGCAGCAGCTGCAGATTGCGGCCGAAGGCGGCAAAGCCGCCAAGGTGCGGGTGGACATGGGCGAACCGATTCTGAATGGCCTCGCCGTTCCGACGACGATTGACCTCAACCCGGTGATCGGGCATCCGATCGAAGCGGAAGGCCGCACGTTTCATTTCACGGCGGTATCGATGGGCAATCCGCATTGCGTCATTTTCGTGGACGACGCGGCGTCGTTCGATCTGCACAAATGGGGACCGCTGCTCGAGACGCACCCGCTGTTCCCGCGCAAGACGAACGTCGAATTCGTCACCGTCGCTTCGCGGACGCACGCCGTCATGCGCGTCTGGGAGCGGGGAGCGGGTCCGACGCTGGCATGCGGCACGGGCGCATGCGCGACGCTGGTCGCGTCGGTGCTCGGCGGCCTGACCGACCGGACGGCGACCGTATCGCTCGCAGGCGGCGATCTGCTCATCGAATGGAGCGAGGAGGACAATCACGTGTACATGACGGGTCCTGCGGCGGAAGTGTTCACCGGAACGCTTGCCTGACGGCGCCCGTACCGTTAACATAAGGGCATAAGACTTGCCCCGGAAGCAAGGAGAGAAGCGGCCGGACTTCATGCGGGCTGCTTTTCTGCTGTCTGCGGCTCCCGGGCGCCGCTGGGAGGATTAAGGATGAAACCGGTTTTGCGGGATGCGCTGCGGACTGCGGTGCTGACCGGAGACGGCGCGATGGGGACGTATCTGCATCAGCTCGGGTATCCGATCGGCGTATCATACGAGGAATTCAACATGACCCGGCCGGAGACGATTGCGTCCCTCCACAAGCAATATTACGATGCGGGCGCGCGCGTCATCGAGACGAACACGTTCTCCGCGAACGCGGAGCGGCTCGCCCGTTACGGGCTGGAAGATGAGGCGGCGCGGATCAACCGGGAAGGGGTGCGCATCGCGCGCGAAGCGGTCGGCGCGGACGCCTGGGTCGTCGGCGCTGTCGGCGCGATCCGCACCGGACGGCTGACCGCCGTGGGGACGCCGGCGGTCGAGCGAGCCTTCGCCGGGCAGATCGATGCGCTGCTCGATGCGGGCGTGGACGGCATTCTCCTTGAGACGTTCTACGATCTCGACGAACTGCTGCTCGCGCTTCGCCTCGTGCGGGACCGCTCCGACGTGACGGTCATCTGCCAGCTGGCGGCCGTCGGAACGGGGCTGCTCTACTCCGGACTGCCGATCGGCGAAGCGTTCCGCCGGCTCGAAGATGCAGGCGCCGATGCCGTCGGCTTCAACTGCGAGAGCGGGCCGAACGGCATTCTGCACGCGATCGACGCGCTGGACGGCGCGGTGAAGCTGCCGATTTCCGTCTTTCCGAACGCGGGCGGCGCAGACTACGTCGACGGCCGGTATACGTACGCCGCCGGTCCGGCGTATTTCGGCGATTGCGCGCGGCGGTTCGCGGACCGCGGCGCGCGGCTGATCGGCGGCTGCTGCGGGACGACGCCCGAACATGTCGCGGCGATCGCCGCCTCCCTGGCCGGCTGGACGCCGGGCGCGGCGGCTCCGGAGCGGACGGCGGAGGCCGTACAGGCTTCCGCGCCGCAAATCCGGGTGAACGCGGAACCCGCGCCGACGGGCGGCGGCGAAGCCCCGGGCGGCGGAGACGGGCCGACGATCGTCGAGCTCGTCCGGCAGCGGCCCACCGTCATCGTCGAACTGGATCCGCCGCGGGATCTCGACACCTCCAAATTTATGGCCGGCGCGAGAGCGCTGCGGGATGCGGGGGCGGACGCCCTTACAATGGCCGACAATTCGCTCGCGGTGACGCGCATGAGCAATCTGGCGCTCGGCGCCATCGTGAAGGAGCAGGTCGGCATCCGGCCGCTCGTGCACATCGCCTGCCGGGACCGGAACCTGATCGGCACGCAGTCGCATATGATGGGGCTGCACGCGCTCGGCATCGACCATGTGCTCGCGGTGACCGGTGATCCCGCGAAATTCGGCGACCTGCCCGGATCGAGCTCGGTCTACGACATGACCAGCTTCGACATGATCCGGATGATCAAGCAGCTGAACGAGGGCATCGCGTTCTCCGGCAAGCCGCTCAAGCAGCGGGCGCGCTTCGTCGTCGGCGCCGCCTTCAATCCGAACGTCAAACATTTGGACAAGGCGGTCCGGCGGCTGGAGAAGAAGGTCGAGTCCGGCGCCGACTTCATCATGACGCAGCCGGTGTACGACGCCGCGCTCATCGAGCGGATCGCCGACGCCACCCGGCATATCGGCGTGCCGATCTTTATCGGCATCATGCCGCTCGCGAGCGGACGAAACGCCGAGTTTCTCCATAATGAGGTGCCGGGCATCGAGCTGTCGGACGAAGTCCGCAGGCGGATGGCCGGACTGGAGGGCGAAGCCGGCCGGACGGAAGGCGTCCGGATCGCGGAAGAGCTGCTGGATGCCGCGCTTTCGTTTTTCAACGGGATCTATCTGATGACACCTTTCATGTTCTATGACATGACGGCGAAATTGACCGGTTACGTGCGCGCGAAAGCGAGCGTGAAAACGTCCGTTATCTCTTGTTCCTCCGGAGAAAATGAATTAAAATAGAGTCCAATGGTTACACCTGCCACGGATCGGACCGGAAGACGCCGCGGCCCAGCCGGGCCGTAAGCGGCCTAAAGGCCGAACGATGGCGGCGCGAACGTATGCTCCGGCCGCCGGATGTCAACAATAGTGCAAAGCCGCCCGCATACGCAGCGCCGGAATTGCGTTAGCGATCATGCCTGTTCCGTTGGTGACGGATCATCGCGGCAAGCCCCGCATGCGGGGCGGAACGGCATGACGACCGGGAGGAGACCACAATGGCAATCAAACTGATCAATATCGGATTCGGCAACATCGTGTCGGCCAACCGGATCATTTCGATCGTCAGTCCGGAATCGGCGCCGATCAAACGGATCATCCAGGAAGCGCGCGACCGCCACATGTTGATCGACGCCACTTACGGAAGGCGCACGCGGGCTGTCATCATTACCGACAGCGACCACGTCATCCTGTCTGCCGTGCAGCCGGAGACGGTGGCGCACCGCCTGTCCGTGAAAGAAGACGACAACGACGAATGAATTGGGGCGTATCATGAAACAGGGATTGTTGATCGTGTTGTCGGGACCGTCCGGCGTGGGCAAAGGGACCGTCTGCAGAGCGCTTCGCCGCATGATGCCGGAACTCGTCTATTCCGTGTCCGCGACAACGCGTGCGCCGCGGGCCGGAGAGGCCGAAGGCGTGGACTACTATTACAAGACCCGCGAGCAGTTCCAGGAGATGATCGAACGCGGGGCATTGCTGGAGTATGCCGAGTACGTCGGGAATTTGTACGGCACGCCTCGCGAACCCGTCGAGCGGACGATCGCGGAGGGCAAGGACATTATTTTGGAAATCGATGTCAAGGGCGCGCTGCAGGTGAAGCGGAATTATCCGGAAGGCGTGTTCATTTTCCTGCTTCCGCCGTCGCTTGACGAGCTGAGGCAGCGCATTTCCGGGCGCGGCACGGAGACGGCCGCCGTCATCGACACCCGGATGTCGGAAGCGAGCAGGGAGATCGGCATGATCACCGAATACGATTATGCCGTCGTCAACGACGAAATCGAGGCGGCCTGCCGCCGCATCCAGAGCATCATTACCGCCGAACATTGCCGGCGCGACCGCATCGTGAAGGAATATTCGGGACTGATGCCCTTCATCCATAAAGCGTGAAGAGGTGACGCACATGCTGTATCCATCGATTGACGAGATGATGAAGAAGGTCGACAGCAAATATTCGCTCGTCGTGGCGGCCGCCAAACGGGCGAGAATGCTCCGGGACGGCGCCAAGTCGCAGCTGGAGTCGCCCAAATCCCACAAGCCGGTCGGCGTGGCGCTGGAGGAAATTTACCACGATCTCCTCGCCATTGAACAAGATTCGAACGCGAAATAACGGACACGGCAACAACCCCTTGGACGCGGGTTGTTCTTTTTTATCCCCGGGATACGAAAAGGAGGAATCGGACGTTTATGGTGAGCAGCAGCCTGCGGGGAAGGACGATCGTGGTCGGCGTGACGGGGGGCATCGCCGCCTACAAGGCGGCGGCGCTGGTCAGCCGGCTGACGCAGCGGGGCGCGGATGTGCGGGTGATCATGACCGAATCGGCCGCCAAATTCGTCGCGCCGCTGACGTTCCAGACGCTGTCGCGCAATCCGGTCTATACGGACACCTTCGACGAGCGGGATCCCGCCGTCGTTTCGCATATCGATCTGGCGGATCATGCGGACCTGTTCATCGTGGCGCCGGCGACGGCGAACATCATCGCCAAGATGGCACACGGGCTGGCGGACGACATGCTGAGCACGACGCTGCTCGCGACGACCGCGCCGATTCTCGTGGCGCCCGCCATGAATGTTCACATGTACGCCCATCCGGCGGTGCAGGCGAACCTCAGGCTGCTCGCCGAGCGGGGCGTCCGGTTCGTGGAGCCGGGCACGGGCCAGCTGGCGTGCGGCTACGTCGGCAAAGGCCGGCTGGCCGAGCCCGAGACCATTGCCGACACAGCGGAAGCGCTGCTCGCCGAAATGGCGCGTGAAGCTGCCGGAGGGCATCCGCTTGCGGGCCGCAGGGTCATCGTGACGGCCGGCGGCACGGTGGAGCGGATCGACCCGGTTCGCTATATCACGAACGATTCGTCCGGCAAGATGGGCATCGCAATCGCCGAGGCGGCGCGCGATCTCGGAGCGGATGTGACGCTGATCGCGGCGCGGGTGACCGCGGAGCTTCCGGCCGGCGTCGAGGTCGTCCGCGTGGAATCCGCCGAAGACATGCTGCGGGCGGTCATGGAGCGGTTCGACGCGGCGGACGTCGTCGTGAAGGCGGCCGCCGTCGCCGACTACCGGCCCGCGGTACGCCGGACGTCCAAGATGAAGAAAAAGGAAGACCGCCTGACGCTGGAATTGGAGAAAACGCCCGACATTCTCGCGGAAGCGGGACGGCGGAAGACGAAGCAGCTGCTCATCGGGTTCGCGGCGGAGACGGACGACCTGGAAGCGAACGCGATGGACAAGCTGCGGCGCAAAAACTGCGACCTGATCGTCGCGAACGACGTGACGGCGCCCGGCGCGGGCTTCGACGTTGATACGAACGCGGTGAGCGTGTTCGACGCGGCCGGCAGGACGGCCGAATGGAAAGTCATGCCGAAGCAGGAGATCGGGCTGCGCCTGATGCGGCTGGCGGCCGAGCGGCTGGCCGACCGGGAGGCGGAAGCGCCGTGATCGCCCGCGTCGTCGTCGACGTTGCCGCGCGGCAGACGGACCGGCCGTTCGATTACCGTGTCCCCGAGGAAGCCGAAGCGTGGATCGAGGTCGGCAGCCGCGTCGCGGTGCCGTTCGGCGGAAGGACGGTGCAAGGATTCGTCGTCGGTTTCGCGCAGGAAGCGGAAGTGGAGCCCGGCCGTCTGAAGCCGATCGGCGAACTGCTCGATCCGACGCCGCCGCTTCGTCCCGATCTGATCGAATTGGCGCGCTGGATGGCGGATACCTACGGCTGCACCTGGACGGCGGCCATGCAGGCGATGATTCCCGCGGCACTCAAGGGCAAGGCGGAACGAATGGTCAGTCTGGCGCAAAACCCGGGAGCCGCGGATCACGCGGAAGCGGCGCCCGGCCTCTCGGATGCGCTGATCGCCTGGCTCAAACGATACGGGCCGGTGAAGCTGACCACCCTGCTGGAACGGTTCCCCGACGAGGCGCAGGCCGTCAGCGGTGCGCTGCGGCGCGGCGTGCTTGCCGAATCGGCGCAGGTCAGGGACCGGCTGTCGGTGAAGAAGATTCTGACCGTCTTCCCGCCCGAGGACCGGGCGGCGGCCGAGGCGGCCGCCGCGGCGTTTCCGGCGAGGCTCACGAAACAGCGCCAGGCGCTCCTGCATATGCTGGAGCGGAATGAGCCGGTGCCTCTGCGCAGGCTGGCGGAAGAAAGCGGGTTCTCGGAATCGATATTCCGCGCGCTGGCGGACAAAGGGCTGCTCAGCATCGAAGCGGTGGAGGAAGACCGCGACCCGTACGCGGGACGCCGGTTCACGCCGACCCGGCCGCTGCCGCTGACGGATGCGCAGGCCGCCGCGTACCGGCGCATCGCGGAGGCGCTCGAAAGCGGAAAGCCTGCCGCGATGCTGCTGCAGGGTGTGACCGGCAGCGGCAAGACGGAAGTTTACCTGCAGGCGATCGAGCGGTGCATCGCGTCCGGCCGGCAGGCGATCGTGCTCGTGCCGGAGATCGCGCTGACGCCGCAGATGGTCGAACGGTTCAAGGGGCGGTTCGGCAGCGATGTAGCCGTCATGCACAGCCGTCTGTCGCTGGGGGAACGGTACGACGAGTGGCGCAAAGTCCGCGACGGCCGCGTCCGGGTGGCGATCGGGGCGCGCTCGGCCGTGTTCGCGCCGTTTGAGCGGATCGGCCTGATCATCATCGACGAGGAGCACGAATCGTCCTACAAGCAGGAGGAGAGCCCGAAATATCACGCGCGCGACGCGGCGGTGCACCGGGCCGGACAGCACGGCGCGGTCGTCGTCCTCGGCTCGGCGACGCCGTCGCTCGAGAGCTTCGCCGCCGCGCGGCTCGCGCCCGCCGCGGCCGCGGCGGAAAGCGGCGGGCAGGCGGACGGTCCGGCCGCCCGGGTGTGTCCCGGCGCGGCGCTCCGGTCCGCCGAATGGCTGCCGCTGCCCGAACGGGCGCTCGGCCTGCCGCTGCCGCCGGTGGACATCGTCGACATGCGGGAAGAGCTGGCCGCGGGCAACCGGACGATGTTCAGCCGCCGGCTGCGCGAGGCGCTGACGCAGCGGCTGGAACGCGGCGAACAGACCGTGCTGCTGCTCAACCGGCGCGGGTACAGCACGTTCGTCATGTGCCGCTCCTGCGGTTATACGGCCGGCTGTCCGCATTGCGAGATCGCGCTGACCTACCATCAGCGGAGCGGTGTGCTGCGCTGCCATTACTGCGGCCATGCGGAGCGGCAGCCGGAGGAATGTCCGGCGTGCGGCAGCCCGCATATCCGTTATTTCGGCACCGGGACGGAGCGCGTCGAGGAGGAATTGTACCGCGCGTTCCCCGGTATCCGCGTCATCCGGATGGATGTCGACACGACCGGCACGAAAGGCGCGCATGAGAAATTGCTGTCGGCGTTCGGCCGGCGCGAGGCGGATGTGCTGCTCGGCACGCAGATGGTGGCGAAAGGTCTTGATTTTCCGCTGGTCACGCTGGTCGGCGTCATCGCCGCGGACACGTCGCTCCATCTGCCGGATTTCCGCGCGGCGGAGCGGACGTTCCAGCTCATCACGCAGGTCGCCGGCCGGGCGGGGCGGCACGATCTGCCCGGCGAGGTGGTCGTGCAGACGTATTCACCCGACCATTACGCGATCCGCGCGGCGCAGCGCCACGATTATGACGGGTTCGTGCGCGAGGAGCTGCGTGCCCGGCGGCTGCTGTCGTATCCGCCGTTCTGCCGGCTGGCGCTTGCGACGCTGTCGCATCCGGAGCTGCCGAAACTCGCCGAGGCGGCCGAGAGGTTCGCCGCGGCGCTGCGCGGCGCCGCCGCCTCCGCCGGGCTGCTGAAGCCGCTCGCCGGCGGTTCGGGGGCGGCGCTGGAACTGGTCGGCCCCGCGGCATCGCCGATCCCGCGCCTCAAAGATCGCTACAGGTGGCAAGTTATGATAAAATATCGGGGAATCGTCGACGCGGCGGGCCTGATCCGGCAGGCGGCCGAAACGCTCGCCGGGGACCGTTCCGCAGGGGACGTCCAGATCAGCGTCGATGTCGATCCTCAAGTGATTCTGTAAATTTGATTCTGTAACCAGAAGGATGTGCAAAACCGCATGGCCATCAGGCTGATTGTGAAAGATCCCGATCCCGTGCTGCGGGAGCGCGCGAAAGAAGTGACCAGGTTCAACGCGAATCTGCACAAGCTGCTTCGCGACATGGCCGACACGATGTACGACGCGAAGGGCGTCGGGCTTGCCGCGCCGCAGATCGGCATTCTGAAGCGGGTCATCGTCGTCGATGTCGGAGACGAGCACGGACTGATCGAGATGGTGAATCCGGAGATCGTCGAGCGGGAAGGCGAGCAGATCGGGCCCGAAGGGTGTCTCAGCATTCCGGGCCTGAACGGGATCGTCCGGCGCGCCCGGCGGGTTGTCGTCAAAGGGCAGGACCGGGACGGAAATCCGTTCACCATCGAAGCGGAAGGGTATCTGGCGCGCGCATTCCAGCATGAGGTCGATCATCTGAACGGCGTGCTGTTCACCGATATTGCGGACGAGGTTTATAAAATTCCGGAATCGACAGGGCAGGAAGAAGAGGAAGAATGAAGGACATTCGCATCGTATTCATGGGGACGCCCGAGTTCGCCGTGCCTTCGCTGCGCGCCCTCGCCGCGTCCGGATACCGGATCGCGGCCGTCGTCTCCCAGCCCGACCGGCCGCAGGGCCGCAAGCGGGTGCTGATGCCGACGCCGGTGAAGGCCGCGGCGGAAGAACTCGGCATTCCGGTGCTGCAGCCGGAGCGCGTGCGGCGTCCGGAAGCGGTGGAGGCGATCGCCGCTTATGAGCCGGATCTGATCGTCACGGCGGCGTACGGGCAGATTCTGCCGAAATCGCTGCTCGATCTGCCGCGACTCGGCTGCATCAATGTGCACGGGTCGCTGCTGCCGAAGTACCGCGGCGGCGCGCCGATCCAGCGTGCGATCATGAACGGGGAGACGGTCACCGGCGTGACGATCATGTACATGGCCGAAGGGCTCGACACCGGCGACATGATCAGCCGGGTCGAGGTGCCGATCGAGCCGGACGACACGGCCGGCACCCTGTTCGCCAAGCTCAGCGAGGCGGGAGCCGAACTGCTCGTCCGCACGCTGCCCGGCATCATCGCGGGAACGGCGCGGGCCGTGCCGCAGAACGACGCGGAGGCGACCTATGCGCCGAACTTGACGCGCGAGGACGAGCGCCTCGACTGGTCGCGCGGCGCGAAGCAGCTGTATGACCAGGTGCGGGGACTTTCGCCGTTCGCCGGCGGGTATACACTCTTGAACGGCGAAGTGTTCAAAGTGTGGCAATGCCGGCCCGCAGACGGGCCCGGCGGCGGGGCGGATGCGCGTCCCGGAACGATCCGGGCGGCGGGCGGCCGGCTGTTCGTCGCGGCCGGCGACGGCTGGCTGGAACTGCTGCAGGTGCAGCCCGCCGGCAAGAAAGCGATGCCGGCCGCCGAGTGGCTGAAGGGAATGCGCCTTCCGCCCGGCGCCGCATTCGGAGGATGATGACGATGTTGACCAGACGCGGCACAACGGCGCGGGAAGCCGCGCTCGACATGCTGCTGCGCGTCGAGAGGGAAGGCGCATACAGCAACATTGAACTGAACCGGACGCTCAGAAGCGCCGGTCTTTCCAGGACCGACACGGGGCTCGCGACGGAGCTGGTGTACGGCACGATCCAGCGCCGGCTGACGCTCGACTACTGGCTCGCCCGGTTTGTCGCGCGCGGACTGGACAAGCTGCAACCGTGGGTGCTGACGCTGCTGAGGATGAGCCTGTATCAGCTCGTCTATCTGGACCGGGTTCCGCCGCACGCGGCGGTCGGCGAAGCGGTCAAGATCGCGAAGAAGCGCGGACATCCCGGCGTCGTCAGCCTGGTCAACGGCGTCCTGCGCAGCCTGGCCGGCTGCCGGGACGAATTGACGCTGCCGGATGATCCCGATCCGGCCCGCCGGCTGTCGCTGAAGCATTCGTTTCCGGAATGGATGGCCGCGCGCTGGATCGAATCGTACGGCGAGGAGACGGCGGACAAGATCATGGCGGCGCTCAACGAACGGCCGAAGACGAGCATCCGGGTGAATCGTCTGCGCGGCGGCCGCCGTTCGGTGCTGGAGCGGCTCAAGGCGGAAGGATACGACGCGAAGCTGTCGCTGATCACACAGGCCGGCATCGTCATTCGCCGGGGCGGGAACCTGGCCGGCACGGACGGGTACCGCGACGGCGAATGGACGGTGCAGGACGAAGCCGCGATGCTGGTCGCGGAAGCCTGCGACCCGGAACCGGGCATGCGGGTGCTGGACTGCTGCGCCGCGCCCGGCGGCAAGTCGACCCATCTCGCGGAACTGATGGGCGACGTCGGCGTCGTCCTGGCGAACGACATCCATCCGCACAAAGAGCGGTTGATCGTCGAGCAGGCGCAGCGGCTCGGCCTCACCTCCGTCCGCACGTCGGTGTGCGACGCAGCGGAGCTGCCGCGCCGCGTCGGCGCCGAATCGATGGACATCGTGCTGCTCGACGCGCCGTGCAGCGGCTTCGGCGTCATCCGCCGCAAGCCGGAAATCCGCTGGACGAAAAAGCCGGAAGACATCGACGAGATCGCCGCGGTCCAGCACCGGCTGCTTGCCGCCGCGTCTGCGCTCGTAAAGCCCGGCGGATTGCTCGTGTACAGCACCTGCACGTTCGAGCCGCGCGAGAACGAGGAGCAGATCGCGAAGTTTCTGGCTTCGCATTCCGAGTTTGCGCCGGATTGCGTTTGGCCGCAGTCGATTCTCGACGGCTTCCTCGCCGCCGGCATCCCCGAACCGTCGCCCGAGACCGGTTCGGTGACGCTGCTGCCGCACATGGCGGGAACGGACGGCTTCTTCATCGCGCGGCTGCGCAAACGCTGGTAGCGGCGCCGCCGGCCCGAAGTGGTTCGAACCCGGCCGGCTGTGGTAAAATATATGGATAATGGCGGCGCTGTCCGGCAGTCCGCGGCGCAAGCCGCTGCCGGAACGGTTCCGGCAATTGACAGCGGATGGAGCGAAACGATGAAACCTTTCATATACGACTATACGCTAGACGAGCTCAAAGATTGGATGAAGGAAGCCGGAGAGCCCGCGTTCCGCGCGGACCAGCTGTTCGACTGGCTGTATGTGAAGCGCGTCCGGTCGTTCGAGGACATGACGAACTTGCCGAAGGCGCTCCGGGCGAAGCTGGATGAGGCGTTCGCGTTCGTGGCGCTCTCGGAGATCACGCGGCTCACATCGAAGGACGGAACGGTCAAATATTTGTTCGGCTTGCATGACAACCATGCGATCGAGACGGTCGTTATGCGCCACAACTACGGCATCAGCATCTGCGTCACGACGCAGGTGGGCTGCCGGATCGGCTGCACGTTCTGCGCGTCAACCCTCGGCGGGCTGAAACGGAACCTGACGGCCGGCGAGATCGTCGCGCAGGTGGTTACGGCGCAGCAGATGCTCGATGAGACGGTCGAGCGGATTGCAAGCATCGTCATCATGGGATCGGGCGAGCCGTTCGAAAACTATGACGCGACGATGAAGTTTCTCCGCATCGTCACGCACGCGAAGGGACTCAACATCGGCCAGCGCCATATCACGGTATCCACGAGCGGCATCGTGCCGAACATTTACCGGTTTGCGGACGAGAACACGCAGATCAATCTGGCGATTTCGATCCATGCGCCGAACGATGCGCTGCGGTCGAAGCTCATGCCGGTCAACCGGCGCTATCCGTTCGACGAGGTGATGGAGGCGATCCGGTATTACATTGCGAAGACCGGCCGCCGCGTCACGTTTGAATACGCGCTGATCGGCGGCGTAAACGACCGGCCGGAACATGCGGAAGAACTGGCGGACGTGCTGAACGGCATGTTGTGCCACGTCAATCTCATTCCGGTCAACTACGTGCCGGAGCGGAAATACGTGCGCACGCCGCGGGAAGACATTTTCGCGTTCCATCGCATTCTGCAAAGCCGCGGCATCAACGCGACGATCCGCAGGGAGCAGGGACATGACATCGCCGCGGCATGCGGACAGCTGCGGGCCAAGCATATGGAATCGATGAGGTGATATCGGATTGAGAACGGCTAACCGAAGCGACGTCGGGCGCATCCGGCTTGTCAACGAGGACCGCGCCTGGGCCGCCGAGCTGCCGAGCGGCTTGACGGCCGCGATCGTGGCCGACGGCATGGGCGGACACCAGGCCGGAGACGTCGCCAGCCAGCTTGCGGTCGACACCTTCCGCGAGGCGATCGCGTCCGTCCAGGCGGATCTTACGCATAAACAGGCGAAGACGGCGCTCTGCCAGGCGATTCTGCAGGCGAACGAAGCGGTCTTCGATCTGGCCGCGCGCAACGAGCACTATCGGAACATGGGTACGACCGTGGTGGCGGCGCTTCTGCTCGGGGATGCCGGGTTCATCGGTCATATCGGGGACAGCCGCGCGTATAAGCAGCGCGGGGATACGCTCCGGCTGCTGACCGAAGACCATACGCTCGTCAATGAACTTGCGAAGTCCGGGCAGATCAGCCCGGAAGAGGCGGCGAACCATCCGCGCCGCCACGTGCTGACGCGGGCGCTCGGGACGGAGCGGGAAGTGGAGGTCGACCTCAAGGGCTTCTCCTGGCAGCCGGGGGACAGACTGCTGCTCTGCAGCGACGGTCTGTACGCGATGGTGTCCGAGGACGAGATCCGCGAGACGCTGCTGGATGAGGATCTTGATCTTGACGCGAAAGCGAACCGGCTGATCGAGCTTGCGCTTGAAGCGGGCGGCGAGGACAACGTGACCGTCCTGCTGATCGAATACAGTGACGGGCATCCGGGGGGTGAACAGCCGGCATGATCGGACACGAACTCGGAGGCCGATACGAGATCATCGAGCGAATCGGCGGAGGCGGGATGGCGCTCGTCTACCGGGCGCACGACATTTTGCTGAACCGCAATGTCGCCGTGAAAATTTTGCGCCAGCAATTCGTCCACGACGAGGAATTCGTGCGCCGCTTCAACCGGGAGGCGCAGGCCGCGGCTTCGCTCTCGCATCCGAACATCGTCAGCGTCTACGATGTCGGGCAGCAGGACGACACGCACTATATCGTCATGGAATATGTCGAGGGGCGGAACCTGAACGACATCATCAAGGAGCGGGCGCCGCTGCAGCCGGACGAAGCGGTGCGGATTGCCGTGCAGATCTGCGACGCGCTCGACCACGCCCATCTGAATCAGATCATTCACCGTGACATCAAACCGCACAACATCCTGATCGGCAAGAACGGACGGGTGAAGGTGACCGACTTCGGCATCGCGCGCGCCGTTACGTCGTCGACCATCACCCAGACGGGATCGGTCGTCGGTTCGGTGCATTATCTTTCGCCGGAACACGCCAAAGGCGTCGTCACGGGCGAGAAATCGGACTTATATTCTCTCGGCGTCGTATTGTACCAAATGGTGACGGGGCGTCTGCCGTTCCTCGGCGAAAGCCCGATCAGCGTGGCGCTCAAACATCTGCAGGACGGGTTCGAGGAACCGCGCCAGGTCAATCCGCTCATCCCGCAAAGTCTGGAGAACGTCATTCTGCGCGCGATGCGCAAAAATCCGGACGAACGGTACGCTTCGGCCCGGGAGATGCTGAACGATCTGGAGACCTGCCTTTCCCCGGAGCGGCTTCACGAGCCGAAGCTGACGTTCGACGAAGACGAGGTGGATCCGGAAGCGACGCGCATCATGCCGGCCATCCGCGGGACGGCCGAGGCGCAGACCTCGGCGCGCAGCGGCGGCGAGGACGGCGAAGATGAGTCGTTTCCCGACGAGCCGGAGTGGATCGACGAGTCGAAGCCGCGCAGATGGGTCAAGCCGGTGGCGGCGCTCGTTCTGACGATCGTCTTCGCCGCGCTGGCGATCTGGGGCGTGCGGATGGTGCGCGACATTCTCGACACGGACGAAGTCGACGTGCCGTATGTCGTCGGCATGCAAGAGGCGGCGGCCCGCGAGCGGCTGGAGGCGGAAGGGCTGAAGGTCGAGGACCCGGTGATCTACGAGGAGAACGATGAAGTGCCGGCGGGCGTCGTCATATCGCAGAACAAGATGAACATGCGCGTGAAGACCGGCTCATATATCCAGCTTACCGTGAGCAGCGGACCGAAGCTCGAGACGATGGAGAATTTCGTCGGGCGCAAGTACGCCGATGCGCAGATGCAGCTGGAAGCGCTGGGCATGGCAGCCGATCTTCAGATCGAACGTGAAGACGTCTTCGACGAGGCCGAGCCGGGCATCATCATCGAGCAGTCGATCGCAGCCGGCGAGCGGTTTGATCCGAAGACGGCGCGCATCAAATTCGTTGTCAGCAAGGGGCGCGAGACGTTCGACATGCCGACGCTGATCGGGAAATCGTTGGACGAGGCGAAAAAAGTACTGGAGCAATACGAACTGAAGCTCGGTCCGGATGAAGGCATCGTGCGCGCGCCGAGCTACAAGCCCGAAGGCACCGTCATCGACCAGTTCCCGTACATGCCGGGCGACCCCGTCGCCAAGGGCGACGAAGTGACGCTGACCGTCAGCTCCGGACTTCCGGAAGACGCGCTGCGCTACACGTTCAATATCTCGATCTCGCCGGCCGTTGCCGGCCGGGCGAGCCAGATCCGGATCGAGTACTCCGACGCGACCGGAGAGAAGATTGACTGGGGGACGCGGCGGATCGAGCAGACGGAATCGTTCCCGGTCGAGGTCGTGCTGGCGCCGAATACGGAAGCGATCGTGACGATCTACCGTGACGGCCAGTTCACCGATTCATTCTCGGTCACCTATGACGAAGCGAAAGCCGGCGGCCGGGGCGTCCAGTCCGTGCCGGGCGCACCGGCCCAGGAGGATCAGCCGGCGTCGGGCGTCCCGCAGGGGGCCGGCGCGAACGGGGAGGCCGTACCGGGCACGCAGACGGAAAGCGGCCCGGATGTCCTGTCGTCCGACCCCGGTGCGGACCCCGGCGCCGAATCGCAGTCCGAAGAAGGGCATCAGGAGGATTGATGTGTGGCCACCGGACGCATTGTCAAAGCGTTAGCAGGTTATTATTTCGTGGAACCGGACAAATACGAGCAAGGCGCGGAGGGACCGATCCGCTGCCGCGCGCGCGGCATTTTCAAGAAGCGCGGCGAGTCGCCGCTCGTCGGCGACCGGGTCGACTATACCGAAATCGGCGGCGGGGAAGGCACCGTCGACCGGATTCATCCCCGCTCATCGGTGCTGATCCGTCCGCCGGTCGCCAACATCGAGCTGGCGGTCGTCGTCTTCTCCGTCGCGGAGCCTGCGCTCAACCTGCAGCTGCTGGACAAGTTTCTGGCGTTCATTGAACATGCGGGCATTGACGCCGTAATCTGCCTCACCAAGCGCGATCTGATTGACGGGCCGGACGGGGAAGAGGCGCGGGAAGCGTTCGAAGCCGTTCAGCGCATCTATCCGCCGATCGGCTACCGGACGATCGCGACTTGCGCGCGGACCGGCGAAGGCGTGGACGAACTGCGCGAGGTGCTGGGCGGCCGGCTGTCCGTCGTCTGCGGCCAGTCGGGCGTCGGCAAGTCTTCGCTGCTCAACGCCGCGGTGCCGGGGTTGAAGCTGGAGACGAACGCCATCAGCGAAAAGCTCGGCCGGGGCCGTCACACGACGCGGCATACGGAACTGGTTCCGGTGGGCAGGGGAGGCTATGTCGCGGATACGCCGGGCTTCAGCCAGCTGGATTTCGGCGAGCTGCAGGATGCGGACCTCGGCTCGTGCTTCCGCGAATTCCGCGAGCTGGCGCCTGAGTGCAAGTTCAGAGGCTGCACGCACGTGCACGAGCCGGGCTGCGCGGTCACCGCGGCGCTCGCCGAAGGGCGGATCGCGCAGAGCCGATACGACAGCTACACCGCATTTCTGGCGGAAGCGAGCGAGAAGAAGCGGAGGTATTGACATGACGATCATCGCGCCTTCGATCCTGTCGGCCGATTTCGGCCGGCTGGCGGAGGAGATTGCCGATGCCGAGCGCAGCGGCGGCGACTGGATTCATATCGATGTCATGGACGGCATGTTCGTGCCGAACATCACGTTCGGTCCGCCGGTCATCAAGGCGGTCCGCGGCGCGACCCGGCTGCCGTTCGACGTTCATCTCATGATCGAGCGCCCGGAGCGGTATCTGGCCGATTTTGCCGCTGCCGGCGCGGACCGGATTACGGTGCATGCCGAAGCGTGCGTCCATCTGCATCGCGTCGTCGGACAGATCAAGGAGCTCGGGCTGCCGGCGGGGGTGGCGCTCAACCCGGCGACGCCGCTCGGGTTCGTCGAGCATCTGCTGGATGATGTCGACCTGATTCTGTGCATGACGGTCAACCCGGGATTCGGGGGCCAGTCGTTCATCCCGTCCGTGCTGGACAAAATCCGGACGCTCAGGCACATGCTCAACGAACGGGGAAGGGCCGAAGTCCATATCCAGGTGGACGGAGGCATCAACGCGGAGACCGCGCCGCTTGTCAGAGAAGCCGGCGCCGATGTGCTCGTCGCGGGCAACGCCGTATTCGGACGTTCCGACCGGGCTCAGGCGATTGCCGAATTGCGATAAGGAGCTGACGCCATGACGGATCAGGAACGTATCGGGGGAAAAGACATCTTCTGGCTGTTCGCCTACAGCACGCTGATCGGTGCGCTGCTTGTCGCGTTCACGATGATTCCGACGTTCTGGCGGTTTCTTTTCTCGCTCGGCGCGCTGTTTGCCGGCATCCGCTTCTTCGCCCGGTATGAGCGCATTGCGATGCGGGTATGGCTGTTCATCCTGTCGTTCATTTATTTCATCCTCTTCACGATTGTGCTTGTCATGATCTTGTATTCGACAGGACGGATCGCGCCGGCGGATTGAAACGGAAGCTCCCGCGGAATAGGACAAAACGGTGATGCATAGGATGGTTACAGGAGCGAGACACCTGTAACCATTTTTTATGTCCGTGTATATAACTGGATTGACGATGGGCGCGCCGAAGGAGGGGATGAGCCGTGAAGTTTTATACGATCAAGCTGCCGAAATTTCTGGGCGGAATCGTGCGAGCGATCCTGAATACGTTCCAGAAGAACTGACCTCCGCCGCCCCGGCTGCCGGGCAATGCCGGGCGCTACAAGCGCGCCGGCTCCATCCGGCGCGTCGGCGCGGCTCGTCGCATCATCAGCATGCCAATCGAGTAGGAGGGGGCGGCTAGCCCCCGACCTCTCACACCACCGTACATGCGGGTCCGCATACGGCGGTTCCGAAAGGTTAACAAAGTTCCAGGTAACGAGAAAGCAGACTTTTCAGCCCTTTCGCTTCCCAGTAGGAAGTCGGAAGGGCATTGTTTGTGTTACGGGACATTTCCCACGGACCACGGCGTGAGTTCGCCATCATTCGAGCCGCCCATTCGGGCACGCCGAGTGCACGGAGATTACACAATCTGGTCTTGGGTCTCTTCCATTGTTTCCACAGACACATGCGTAGTCGCCTGCGCATCCATGCGTCGAGGTTACCACAGTGGTTCTTGGCGGCAGCCAGACGGAAATAACCGATCCATCCCATCATGAAGCGGTTCAGTCGGTTAATCCGTTCTTCCATCGTCAGCGGGCGCGAGCGGTCCGTTATCTCCCGGACTTTCTTCTTGAAACGCTGAATCGTCTTGGGTGCCAACCGGACCGTTGCCTGCTTGTTCGACAGGAAGCTGAAGCCGAGGAACTTTCGGTTCCACGGCCGGTCTACCGCGCTTTTGTCCCGATTTACTTTCAGTTTCAGCTTTCCTTCCACAAATCGGATCACCGATTCCATGACCCGTTCTCCGGCCCGCTTGCTGGCCACGAAGATGTTGCAATCGTCCGCATAGCGGACGAAGCGCAGTCCTCGTCTGGTCAGTTCTTTGTCCAAATCGTCCAGCAGAATGTTGGCAAGCAGCGGACTGAGCGGGCCGCCTTGCGGCGTGCCTTCCTCCGACCGTACGACCACGCCCCCGGTCATCACCCCGGCGTTCAGGTAAGCGCGAATCCGTTTGAGCACGCGCTTGTCCTCTATCCTCCGCGCCACTCTTGCCATCAGGATGTCGTGGTTCACACGGTCGAAGAACTTCTCCAGATCCATGTCCACGACCCAGCGGAGGCCGCTTTGGATATACTGCTGCGCTTGCCTTACCGCATCGTGCGCTCGCTTGCCCGACCGGAAGCCGTAGCTGTGCCATGAGAAGTGCGGGTCGAAGATCGGCTCCATCACTTGCAGAAGCGCTTGCTGGAGAAGACGGTCCATCGCGGTCGGGATGCCGAGCAGCCGTACGCCGCCTCCGGGTTTGGGGATTTCCACCCGTCTGACGGGCAAGGGGCTGTACGTTCCCGCAAGGAGTGCGGCTTTCACCGCTTCCCAGTGTGTGTTCAGGTAAGCTTGTAACTCCGTTACCGTTACCCCGTCCACACCGGGGGCTCCTCCGTTCTGTACCACTTTCCTGTAGGCCTTCAAGAGGTTCTCCCTTTCCAGCATCTTCTCCAGCAAGTCGTCCTGTGCTTTGCGAGAGGAAGGGGCGATTTGTGCCGGCAACGGACTCGGCACTCCAACGGTCCCTTGCGGCTTCACCGCTACCTCCCGCTGGCAGCCCTCTTGCGAGGTATTCTGCTGTCTATGCCCGTCGCGCGAACGCATCGGTTTCCTCTCTCCTTTCGGTTTGGCCCTTCCGCTTTCCTTACGTCCCGTACTCGCGTACTATGGCCTCTGCTGACTCCTGCGGATTCAGCGCAGCCTCCCGGCTGCGGTTACGAAGTCACTTCGCGTATTCCGTAGGCCTCCCCGGATAAGAGCGTCATCTTTCCGCCCGCGACCACTGGAGTTTACAGGATTAGTCCTTGGCGGCTTTGGATTTCGTTGTGTGCTGGCAACTCATCCGACTAACCCTGCCTCGAATCCAGTTCGTGTACCTTGGCCCGTGCGTTTGCCTTAGGCTTCCTTCAGATTCGGCCTCGCGACCGACACCCTTGCCCTCGGCTAATGGTAGGCGCTCGCCAGCCCCCATTCCGGACTTTCACCGTAGAGATGACGCCCATGCCGGGCGTACAACGAAACAAGCACCTGTACCGACAGGTGCTTGTTTTTTTATCCCCGTCATCCTCAGACCCTGCGCATACAACAAACTCCCGATGCAGCGGGTGCATGCGGGAGTTCGTGTTCAATCTTCGGTTATGCCGAATGCCGGCGGCCGCGATCAAACGCGGGTGACCTTGCCGGATTTGAGCGCGCGGGTGCTGACCCATACGCGTTTCGGTTTGCCGTTTACCAGAATGCGCACTTTCTGGACGTTCACGCCCCACGTGCGGCGGTTGCGGTTGTTGGCGTGCGAAACATGATTGCCTCTGCCCGGCGCTTTGCCGGTTACGAAACATTTGCGGGACATCGACATACACCTCCTTCAACCGGATGCGGCGCGCGATGGAGCCTTCGGCCGCCTGCGGATTGCTTCCGTGCTCACAAGCACACTTGAATATCATACCACAGCCCGCGAGGAAAATCCATAGGGCGCTGCAAGTCGGCACGGGACAAGTCATCGAAACGCAGGGAACGGAGCCGATTGCGTGAGATTTTCGGCGAACATGGACGATCTATCGGCGATTTCCGTTTGTATTCTGCTTGTGCAATCTTTATAATGAATTTAGCCTATACTTGCCTGAGGAGGAGTGGAGCCATGTCTACGCAACTCCAGACTGAACTGGGTCATGTCCATGTGTCGGATCATGTGTTGTCGGTGATCGCGGGCTCAGCAGCCATGGAATGCTACGGTCTGGTCGGCATGGCGTCGCGCAAGCAGTTCAAGGATGGCATTGCCGAACTTCTGGGCAGGGAAAATTTATCGCGCGGTGTCGAAATCCGTCGGGAAGGCGAGGCGACGCATGTCGATCTGTACATCGTCGTCAGCTACGGCACGAGAATTTCGGAAGTCGCGCACAACGTGCAGTCGCGCGTGAAATATGTATTGAATGAAGTCACCGGTCTGAAAGTGGATTATGTGAACATCATTGTGCAAGGCGTAAGGGTATCGCAGTAGGAGGGAATCGGGTGAGCAAGCGGGTGCTTGACGGAAAGACATTCGCGGAAATGGTGTTTGCGGGCGCGGACGCGCTGGAGCGAAACATGCAGCAAATCAACGCGCTGAACGTCTTTCCCGTGCCGGACGGCGATACGGGAACCAATATGAATCTTACGATGCGTTCGGGTGTGCAGGAACTGAGGAGCCGCCCGTCGCTTTCTTTAGGAACAGCAGCAGAAGCGCTTTCACGGGGGCTTCTCATGGGCGCCAGAGGCAACTCAGGCGTCATTCTGTCGCAGCTGTTCCGCGGGTTCGCCCGCGGAGCGGCCGGCCATGACGAGCTGAACGCTGTGCAGTTCGCCGGGGCGCTGCAGCAGGGGGTCGACACCGCCTACAAGTCGGTGGTGAAGCCGGTCGAGGGAACGATTCTCACGGTCGCGCGGGAATCTGCCCGGCACGCGGTGTCGATCGCCCGCCGCACGCCCGATATTGCGGCGCTGATGCGCGAGGTGCTGGCGAAGGCGAAGGAGACGCTGCAGAGGACGCCGGACATGCTCCCCATTCTGAAGCAGGTCGGGGTTGTCGATTCCGGCGGTCAGGGACTCGTCCATCTGTACGAGGGCTTCGCGGCGTACCTGTCCGGCGAAGCAACGGTTGAAGCCGTCGAGATGCCCGCCGCGGCCGAAGTCTTCGCGCCGGCCGCCGCGGCGCCTCCGGCGCGCCGTGCGGAATCCGCGCCGGCGCAGAGCCGGGTGGCGACGGAATCGATCGAATTTCCGTATGACATGGAGTTTTTCATCCGGCGTCCCGAACGGATGCCGGCCGGCATGCGTTTCGATCGGGAATGGTTCACCCGCGCGCTGGAGAAGGACGGGGATTCGGTCATCATCATCGAAGACGGCGACATCATCAAGGTTCACGTCCATTCGCGCAAGCCGGGCGATGTGCTCAATCTCGCGCTGCCTTACGGCGAATTGATCGACATCCGCATCCTGAACATGCGCGAACAGCACCGCGAACTGCTGGATCAGGAGGAGCCCGCCGGCGGCGGGCCGGAACTGGCGGCGCCCGAAGTGCTGACGGGCGGCGCTCCGGTGCAGGGCGTGTCGCCCGAGCAGGTGCACGAGTTCGCGCCGTACGGCATCATCGCCGTCGCGATGGGCGGCGGCATCGCCGACATCTTCCTCCGGCATGAAGCCGATATCGTGCTGTCGGGCGGGCAGACGATGAATCCGAGCACGGAAGATTTCCTGCAGGCGATCGAATCGCTCAGCGCGGAGCGGATCTATCTGCTGCCGAACAACGGCAACGTCATCCTGACCGCGCAGCAGGCGGCGGAAATGAGCGGCCGCTCCGTCACCGTCATTCCGACGCGCTCGATTCCGCAAGGGCTGGCCGCGCTGCTCGCGTTCAACGAAGCGGAGACGGCCGAGCGGAACGAGGAGCGGATGCGCGGAGCCGCCGAGTCGGTCCGTTCCGGCGAAGTGACGCTTGCCGTGCGGGATTCCACGATCGGCGGGCTGACGATCCGGGAAGGCGACTATATCGGCATCATGGACAAGGAGATTGTCACGGCTTCCGGCAGCCTGCAGGAGACTTGCCGCACGCTGCTTGCGAAGATGCTGGAAGACGGCGGCGAACTGGTCACGGTGTTGACCGGGGAAGGGACGAATGACGCGGAGACCGCGGCGCTGTCCGACTGGCTGCAGGACGCGTATCCGGATGCCGAACTGGAAATTTTCGAGGGCGGTCAGCCGCTGTATCCCTATTTGATTGCGGTGGAGTAATCGAACGATCATTCGCGAAAGACGGGAGGCATCAAGCATGTGTGCGGTGAAAATCATCGTGGACAGCACATCGGACATTCCCGCGGAAGAGTGTCAGCGGCTGGGCATCGAGATGATTCCGCTCAAGGTGCATTTCGGGGAAGAGACCTATCTCGACGGGGTGACGATCGGTCCAGGCAATTTCTATGACATGCTGGAAGCGTCCCCGGTCATGCCGACGACGTCGCAGCCATCGCCGAACGATTTTCTCGAATTGTACAAGCGCATCTTGGACAAGGATCCGGAGGCGCAGATCATCTCGTTCCATCTCAGTTCGGAATTCAGCGGCACGTACCAGTCGGCCGTCATCGCCAAATCGATGCTGGAAGGCGAACACGACATCACGGTGATCGACTCGCGGTCCGCTTCCCACGGGTTCGGCGCGGCCGCGCTGCTCGCCGCGGAGATGGCCATGGAAGGCGCTTCGAAGGAGCAGATTGTGGAGGCGGCCCATCGGATGCTCAAGGGCATGCGCATCTATTTCCTCGTCGACACGCTTGAATATTTGCAGCGGGGCGGCCGGATCGGGAAAGCGGCCGCGCTGATCGGCGGTCTGCTCAACATCAAGCCGATTCTGACGATCCAGGACGGCGTGGTTGCGCCGGTCGAGAAGACGCGGGGCACCAAGAAGGCCATGAACCGCATCATCGAAATGCTGGAAGAAGAATTCGGCCGTTCGCCCGTCCATGTCGGCATCGGCTGGAGCAAGTACGACGAGCAGGCGAAAGAGCTGCTGGCGCGGATGCAGGAGAAGTTCGACGTCCGGAGCGTCCGCCATGTGCTCATCGGCAGCGTCATCGGCGCGCATGTCGGACCCGGAACGTCAGCCGTCTTCATGTACAAGGCGTGAACGTGATGAATATCAGGCTGGACCAGATCCCGGTACGGCAGATCAAAGGCGTGAGCGCCCGGAAAGAAGAGGAGCTTCACGCCTTTGGCATCCGTACGGCGGCGGATCTGCTGGAATATTTCCCGTTCCGCTACGAGGATTACCGGGTGCGGGAGCTGGAAGAAGTCGGAGATGGAGAGAAGGCGACCATACAGGGCAAAATCGCGGCCCCGCCGGTCGTGCAGCGCTACGGCGGCAAAACCCGCATGTCCTGCCGCGTGGCGGCGGGCCGGATGCTCATTACGGCTGTCTGGTTCAACCGGCACTTCCTGAAGGATCAGCTGACGCCCGGACGGGACATTACGCTGACGGGCAAATGGGACCGGCACCGGCGCCAGCTCACGGTGGCCGAGTCGGAGTTTCCCGACCGCGGGGCGTCGAAGACCGGCACGCTGCAGCCGGTCTATTCGGTCGGAGGCGGCATCACGCAAAGCTGGATGCGCAAGACGATCGCGCAGGCGCTGCAGCAGTTCGGCCATCTCGTGCCGGAAGTGCTGCCGCACGAGCTGATCCAGCGGCACGGGCTGATGCCGCGCAGGGAAGCGGTGATGCGGATCCACGCGCCGGGCAGCGCGGAAGAAGGCCAGGCCGCGCGCAGGCGGATGGCGTATGAGGAACTGTTCCTGTTCCAGCTCAAGCTGCAGGCTTACCGCGCGCATACGCGCCGCAAGCGGGACGGCATCGCGCATACGGCGGACAACGCGGCGATCCGCGAGTTCGCGGCAGGACTGCCGTTCGAGCTGACCGACGGGCAGAAGAAAGCGGTGAACGAGATTCTGCACGACATGCGCCAGCCGTATTGCATGAACCGGCTGCTGCAGGGTGACGTCGGCTCCGGCAAGACGGTCATCGCGGCTATCGCGCTCTATGCCGCCGTGAAGAGCGGGCATCAGGGGGCGCTGATGGCGCCGACCGAGATATTGGCCGAGCAGCATCTGCGCACGCTGGAGAAGCTGTTCAAGCCGCATGGCATCCAGGTGGCGCTGCTGACCGGCAGCCTGACCGAGCGGCAGCGGCGGGACGTGCTCGCCGGATTGCAGATGGGCATGATCGACGTCGTCGTCGGCACCCATGCGCTCATTCAGGAGGATGTCCATTTCCGCAGCCTCAGCCTGGTCGTGACGGACGAGCAGCACCGTTTCGGCGTCGGCCAGCGCAGCATTCTGCGCCGCAAGGGAATCCATCCGGACGTGCTGACGATGACGGCGACGCCGATTCCCCGGACGCTGGCGATTACGGCGTTCGGCGACATGGACGTCTCAACGCTGCGCGAGCGTCCGAAAGGGCGGGTGCCGATCAAGACGTACTGGGTTCGGCATGACATGCTGGACCGCGTGCTCGGCTTCATCCGGCGGGAAGTGGCGGCGGGGCGGCAGGCTTACATCATCTGCCCGCTGATCGAGGAATCGGACAAGCTGGACGTGCAGAACGTCATCGATCTGCATCAGCAGATGCAGCAGGCTTTCCCGGATCTCAAGGTCGGGCTGCTGCACGGCCGGCTGACCGCGGCGGAGAAAGACGCGGTCATGCGCGAGTTCGCGTCCGGCGAAGCGCACGTGCTCGTCGCGACGACCGTCGTTGAGGTCGGCGTCGACGTGCCGAACGCGACGCTGATGGTCGTCATGGACGCGGACCGGTTCGGCCTGTCGCAGCTGCATCAGCTCCGGGGGCGCGTCGGACGCGGGTCGCACGCGTCCTATTGCGTGCTGATCGCCGATCCGAAATCGGAGACGGGCCTCGAGCGGATGCGGATCATGACGGAGACTGACGACGGATTCGAAGTGTCGCGGCGCGACCTGGAGCTCAGGGGACCGGGCGATTTCTTCGGCACGAAGCAGAGCGGCCTGCCGGATTTCAAGGTGGCGGATCTGTCGTCCGACTACGCGCTGCTGGAGACGGCGCGGGACGATGCGGCGGAATTTGTGTCGCGGGAGGCCTTCTGGCACGATCCCGCCTGCGCGCGGCTGCGCGAGATGTTGATGCGGGATCCGGTCTTTCAGGGCGAACAGCTCGATTGAATTATTTTCGGCCGAAATTTGCGGCGGATGACAACTGCGCGGTGCGGACGTCATATCCTGAAATGACGGCCCCGGCCCGGCCGGACCGTCAATGCGATGGAGGTGCCGCGCGTGGGTTATCAGCAGTACGGCATTCGGCCCGAGTTGGTCGAGCGCGTCAAACGGAAGATGAAAAATCTGGCAACCAAGGAGCGGATGAAGGCGCTGCTTAACGGCGTGACCAAGTACGACCTTCAGGATCGGGCGAAGGTGCGCCGTCTTGTGCGCTCGGCGGCCGCCATCCTGAACGAGCCGCTCACGTCCGACCTGGAAGAGCGGATCATCGCATTCGTGATCGCGCAGCGGATTGATCCGAACAACACGCTGCATCTGCTCCGGCTGTGGAGCATGTTCCGTTAGGGCGCTGCGGGTCAAGCGGGTCAGACAGCGAAAAAACTTCCTCTGTTCCGGGATTCGTCACACGGATCCGCGGATGGAGGAAGTTTTTTCTTTAAATAGCAAGCCGTCCGTTCTCAGGATTTGGCGAGCGGCTCGATCAGGGACGGATCGTCCGCCTTGACGCTGCCGACCGCTTTTCCGACCGGGTACGCTTCGAGTTCGGACGCCGGATACGGCGTGTACAAATGACGCAGCGCTTCGGGATCGCGCACGCTGCGGTCCAGCCAGAGCGCCTCGTCTTCCGGACGCAGGATGACCGGCATCCGGTTATGAATGGGCGCCATCAGTTCGTTCGGTTCCGTCGTCAGGATCGTCACCGTGCTGATGCGCCGCCCGTCCGGCGCGGTCCATGTCTCGTACAGGCCGGCCATGCTGAAGATGCCGCCGCCCCGCAGCACGATGCGAAGCGGCTGCCGGCTGCCGTCCGGCTCCGTCCGCCATTCGTAGAAGCCGTCCGCCGGCACGAGGCAGCGCTTCGTCCTGAGCGGCCCGCGGAAGGCAGGCTTGTCCGCGGCCGTCTCCGCGCGGGCGTTCAGCAGGCGGCTGCCGATTTTCTCATCCTTCGCCCAAGACGGGATGAGTCCCCACCTCAGTTCCCCAAGCCGGTTCGTCCGGCCGTCGCTGATGACGGCGGGCACCATCTGACCGGGCGCCACGTTGTATTTCGGCCGGTGGTACGGAATGTTCGTCACGCCGATCATGTACCGCACCATCAGCTCTTCCAGCGTCACCGTGATCGTGTAGCGGCCGCACATGCGCGATTCTCCTTTGCGTTCTTCTCTTGAGGCCATTATAGCGTCTTGCGGCGTGCCGCCGCCACTGCCTGCGCATGCGCGCCCGCTGAACCTTACAGAAAAATACTGTTGATGCACGAACATAAGTTCGTGTATTTTAAATTATGATAAGAACGGATGTTCTTGTTTCAGGGGAGGACGGGGCGATGGCGCGGAAACAGCGGGTGATCATGCTGGCGGACTGCCAGTCGTTCTATGCCAGCGTCGAGAAGGCGAAACATCCCGAGTACGAGGGGAAGCCGCTCGTCGTGGCGGGAGATCCCGAGCGCCGTTCGGGCATCGTGCTCGCCGCCTGCCCGCTCGCGAAGGCGCGCGGCGTCACCACCGCCGAACGGCTCGGTGAAGCGCTGGGCAAGTGCCCCGACTTGATCGTGGCGAAGCCGCGCATGCAGGAATACATTGAGTATTCCCTGCTCATCACGCGCATCTACGAGTCGTTCACGGACATGGTCGAACCGTACAGCATCGACGAGCAGTTCCTCGATCTGACCGGATCGGCCCGCCTGTTCGGCGGACCCGAGGAGGCGGCCCGCCGGATCCAGAAGCAGGTGCTGGAGCAGACCGGCGTCTACGTCCGGCTCGGCATCAGCACGAACAAGGTGCTGGCGAAGATGGCGTGCGACAACTACGCGAAGAAGCATCCGACCGGCATTTTCCGGCTCGATCCGGGTCGTCTCGAGCAGACGCTGTGGCAGCTGCCGGTCGGCAAAATGTTCATGATCGGCTCGCGCATGACGGCGCACCTGAACCGGATGGGCATCGAGACGATCGGCGACCTGGCGCGGGCGCCGCTTTCCCGGCTGCGGGCGCGCTGGGGGATCAACGGCGAGATGATCTGGCGCATCGCGCGCGGGTGCGACGATTCGCCGGTGACGCCGGACACCCACATCGGGCAGAAAGGCATCGGCCACCAGATAACGCTGCCGCGCGATTACGAGACGCGGGAAGAACTGCGGGTCGTGCTGCTCGAGCTGTGCGAGCTCGTCTGCCGGCGCATGCGGGCCAAGGGGAAAATGGGCCGGACGCTGGCCGTCGGCTGCCAGGGCGCCGACTTCGACCGGCCGAGCGGTTTTTTCCGGCAGATGACGCTGCCGTATCCGACCCAGGCGACAAACGACGCCTACCGGTTCGCGTGCGAACTGTTGGACCGGCATTGGGACGGCTTGCCGGTGCGGAAGGTCGGCGTCGCGATGACCGGTCTGCAGGACGACCGGGAATATCAGCTGCTGCTGTTCGACCACCGGGAGAAATACCGCGCCCTCGAACGGGCGACAGACCGGATCAAGGACAAGTACGGCGACGATTCGATCATGCGCGCCGTCTCGCTCACCGAGGCCGGGCAGGCGAAGGACCGGGCGCGCAAGATCGGCGGCCATTACAAATGACGCCGGAGCGGCATGCGCAGGGCGGCGGAGCACGGTCGGCGGCCTCGCGCAGACGGCGGTCCGGAAAGTTCGGGCCGGCTCCCGGGAGCGGAAAGGCGACAGGAGCGGGTCGGAAGACAACTGCGAGCAAGGCGGCAAGTGCGGGTCAGACGTCGGCTAATCATCAACAGAGGATCAGACATCGAAGAGAGGATGGCGGACAGCAATGGCAAAACCGCGCGTGAACAAATTGACATCCGGGTACAATCTGCTCTGGGAATCGAGCCGGATGATGCTGCCCGAACACAAGGAGCGTATCAATGGCCACCGGGAGTCGCTGAACCGCAAAGAGCGCCCCGTGCTTGACGAACAGGAGATGGAGGAGCTGGCGCTTCGGATCGGCGAATCGCTCGAGACGGGCCGGCCGGTCACGCTGAAGCTGTACGGCGAGTATGCGGACCGGGAGGTGACGGGCGTCGTGACGAAGGTCGATCCGCAGGCCGGACGGATCCGGCTGCGCACGGCGCTGGGGGACATGTGGGCGAAGATGCAGGATGTGATCGGCGCGGAATAAAAGAATCCTCATTTATCCTCCATAGTTTGTCTATACCGCTTAGCACCAAATCCCATAGACTGTAGCATCTCAGGCAAGCAGGGGGTGAATGGGATGGGAGTTTTCCTCGATCAACGCAGCTCAATGAACTCCAACACGGTCGGTGCTCCGAACGTACCGCTGAGCGCTACGCCGACGCTGTTCGGCATCATCGGGCTTCAGACGCAGAACGCGCCGAACACGATTATCGCGCTGGACGGCATGGTCGGCATCAGCGGCGACATCGGCGACACGTTCACGGTTGACATCGTCCGCGGCTCGACGTTCAACCCCGCCAATGTCATCTTCACGTTGACCGGGACGGTGAGCGTAACGGGCACGACGGAAGTGCACTCCTTTACGGCACAGGATCTGCTGGCGCCGCCGGCTGCGGAGACGGTCTACACGGCCTTTATCTCGGGCACGACGACGGCCGTGCGGAACGGCCCGGAAGTGTTCCGGGGCATCGCCTCGACCGCCTGAGTGCGCCGCCCTGCGCAAGAACCCCGGTTTTCGGGAAGACCCCCGGCTCCCGGGGTTCTTGTTCATATTGCCAAGCGCAAAAGGACGCCCGATTCAGTTCGGGCGTCCTTTTGTGATGATATGGAGCGCTTTGCCGAAGTCGAGCGCGACTTTGCCGGTCTGTTCGGCGGTGCGCTGAGCCAGCACGACGGCGTTGACGCCGCAGGAGAACAGCGCGATGTCGTACAGGTTGCGGTTGTCGGAAAGAAATTTGAGCGCCTGTTCCATCTGGGAATAGTCGGAGAACGGATAGACAAACGTGACGCGGATGCCCCGGAAACGGTTCTCGATGACCCGCTTCGCCGCGTCGGCATGGTGCGTCACGACCGCGATCCGCTTGCCGGCAAGCGTCTTCCAGAACATCGGATCCGTCGCCAGCATCCGGTTCACGCAGGCGTGGCAGACCGCTTTCGGCACGATGTGGAAATGTCGGAATACGCGATCCGTCAACTTGCGCTTCAGGTAGTCCGGCGCGTGGATCGTCCGGTCGCCGAAGGGCAGAATGCCAACGATGTCGACTTTGCGGATCGACTCGGCGACGGCGTCGCGCAAGGGCAGGTTCGGCAGCCGCAGCCCTTTCTTGCCTTCGTTTGCTTTAACGGCCCACGGCTCTTTCAGCACGGCGTCGATCGGCCAGACGGTCTGCTGGGCGAGCACGAGATTCTCGCCGTCCCCTACGCGGACGAGCGACAGCGGCGATTTCGTCTTGAGCGCATGCGCAATGCGCTGCAGCACCTGCGCTTGCGTCAGCTGCGTTCGATCCACGATGTATCATTCCTCCCGAAGGACAGAGATGGTGCGGGATTCATTTTTCAGTATATGTCCGGCTTGCCGAGGGGCATGGATGTCCGCCGCCGACTGCGGCCTGCGGCCGGATTTGGACGAATGGACGAGATCAATCAACCATGCGGCCGGCGCCTTGCATTCATACATTGAACGAGGAACAAGCAAGGAGGTTGAACATGGCCAGGCGAGTCGTCATCGAGATCAATTTCAACAACTACGGCATCGTCCCGGATCGGCTCAAGCCGGCATGGATCCGCAACCGGATCGCCATCTTCCGGCGATATACCCTCCGCTGTCTGCAGCGCCAGACGAACCCCGACTTTCTCGCGCTGCTGAAAGTTGCGGAAGAATCCGAGCCGCTGCTGAACGGACCGCTGCGCAAAGACTGGGAGGACTTCCCCCCGCACGTGCGGTTCGGCTCGGAGCGGACCTGCGTCGAAGCGATACGCGCGTTCACATCCGGTTATGACGAATTGTTCGTGGCGCGGCTCGATTCCGACGATCTGTACCGCAGAACGTTCGTGCAGCTGCTCATGGACTGGAAGCCGAAGCCGGGCACCGTCGCCCTGATCAATCAGAACGGCTACATGTGGGACACGATCGAGAACGTGATGGCCGAGGTGTACCATTTTTCGCCGCAGTTCTATACGTACATCTACAAGACGAAGGACTATCTGGACGGTTACCGCGTGAAGCTCCCCGGCAAAGGCCACGGCTTTGTCATCAAGCTGCCCCACGAGCTGCTGCCGGGGCGGAACTACGTGAACATCGTGCACGGCGCCAACGCGTCGAGGAAAAAAGTGCCGGCAAAGGGCAGGCTGAGCGAACAGCAGATGAAAGCCGTGCTGAGCGAATTCATCTAAGCCGCCCGCCGGCTGAGAAGGGAGACGAGGGCATGTACAGCGGCAGCACCATCCTGGTGACGGGCGGGACGGGGTCCTGGGGACGCCATCTCGTCCATACGTTGCTTCACAAATACGACCCGCGGGAAGTTCGGGTGTTCTCCCGCGGCGAGCATCGGCAAGTCGAGATGGAACGGGAGCTCGGCTCTGACGGGTGCGTCAGGTTCATCATCGGCGATGTGCGGGATTACGACGCCGTTCATGACGCCTGCCGCGGCGTCGATATTGTCTTCCATCTCGCGGCGCTGAAGCATGTGCCGATCTGCGAACGGCAGCCCGACGAGGCGTTCCGGACGAACGTGCTCGGAACCGAGAACGTCATCCGGGCTGCCATTGCGCAGCGGGTCCGGAAGGTTGTGGACGTATCGACGGACAAGGCGGTCGACCCGGTGAACGTGTACGGCATGACGAAGGCGATCGCCGAGAAGCTGACGCTCAGGGCGAACAGGCTGACCGACGCAACGCGGTTCGTCTGCATCCGCGGCGGCAATGTGCTTGGCACGAACGGCAGCGTCGTGCCGTTCTTCCTGGAGCGGATACGCCGCGGCGAGGATCTGCCGATTACGCACCCGGAGATGACGCGTTACTTCATGACGCTGCCCGAAGCGATCGGCCTGCTGCTGCGCGCGGCGGAGGCGGCGCTGGGCGGCGAGACGTTCGTCATCCGCATGCCGGCCTGCCGCATCCGCGATCTGGCGGAGGTGATGATCGAGCGGTCGGGCGCGGATGTGAGAATACGGGAAATCGGCATCCGGGAGGGCGAGAAGCTGCACGAGACGCTCGTGTCCGCGCGCGAAGCGCTGCATGCGCGGCATTACGACGACGAAGTGCTCGTCATTCTGCCGCCGTCCCCCGAACCCGAACTTGCGCGCAAATATGCCGCCTGCCGGCCGGCGAAGCCGCAGCCGTACCGCTCGGACGACGAACTGCTGGACAAGGCGGGCATCGCCGGACTGCTGGATGCCGGCGGGTTCTGAGGCGGCATGGGGACTGACGGCGCCATCAAGGCGGAGAGGAGGCGCGATATGGATACTCATGATCGGCCCGCTGCGGCCGTGGTCGGACTCGGCTATGTCGGGCTTCCGATGGCCGTGGCGCTGGCGAAGGCCGGATACCGGGTGTACGGACTGGATGTCGACGAGGAGAAAATCAACCGGCTGAACGCGGGCAAGTCGACGGTGATCGGTATCGACGACGAGACGATCCGCTCCGTCCAAGGCGAATTCACCGCCGGCGGCGACTACGCTGCCGTTTCACGGGCCCAGACGATTGTGATCTGCGTGCCGACGCCGCTGACGGCGGAGCGCGAGCCGGATCTGACGTTCATCCGCTCGGCGGTCGCCGCCATGCTGCCGCATCTGAAGCGGGGAACGCTGGTCGTGCTCGAGAGCACGACGTACCCGGGCACGACGGATGAGCTCATCCGCCGCGTCGTCGAAGAGGCACGCGGCTGGCGGGTCGGCGAAGATTTCCATCTCTGCTACTCGCCCGAGCGGATCGACCCGGGCAACCGCGTCTATCGGCTGGACAATTCGCCGAAGATCGTCGGCGGCGCGACGCCGGCCTGCCTCGAAGCGGGCGTGAAGTTCTACCGCTCGATCGTGCAGCAGGTCGTGCCCGTCAGCTCGACGGCGGCGGCCGAAGCCGCCAAGCTGTTCGAGAACACGTTCCGCAATGTCAATATTGCGCTCGTGAACGAATTTGCGCTGCTCTGCGAACGGCTCGGCATCAGCGTATGGGAAGTGGTGCGGGCGGCGGCGACGAAGCCGTTCGGCTTCCTGCCGTTCTGGCCGGGTCCGGGGATCGGCGGCCACTGCATACCGGTCGACCCGATCTACCTGAACTGGACGGCGAAGCGATACGGCCGGCCGATGAAGCTGATCGAGCTGGCGGACGAGGTGAACCGGCGGATGCCGCAGCACGTCGTCGAGCGGGTGACGGAGCTGCTGAACCGGGAAGGGAAGCCGGTGCGCGGCGCGCGCATCGCGCTGATCGGCATCGCGTACAAACCGGATGTCGACGACGTGCGGGAATCGCCCGCCCTGGACATTCTGGACGAACTGGCCGCCCGGCAGGCGGACGTCGTCTGCTGCGATCCGCTCGTGCCGTCGTTCCGCCATCGCAGACGGACGTTCCGGACGGTGAGCCTTACGCCCGAACTGCTGGCCGGCCTCGATCTGGCGGTTATCCTGACCCGGCATGCTTCGGTCGACGTTCGCCTGATCGCGGAGCATGCGCCGCTCGTGCTGGATACGAGGAATGTGCTCGACGGCTTCGAAAGCGGACATATCGCCCGGCTGGGAGAGCCGTCTCTCGGGCTGCCCGCCGCGCAGGGGTGAGATCCATGGTCAATGAAGATCAAGTCAACCAGCGGTACTACGGTAAGGCGGGCTCCAGCGCGTCGCACGAAGCGACGCGCGCCCGCATTCATTGGATGTGCAGGCATGCCAGACGCAAAAGAGTGCTGGATGTCGGCTGCAGCCAGGGCATCGCCTCGATTCTTCTTGGCCGCGAAGGGTATGAGGTGCTCGGCATCGATCTGGAAGACGAGGCGATCCGCTATGCGCGGGCGGAGCTGGCGAAGGAGCCCGCCATCGTCCGGTCGAACGTCCGCTTCATGACGGCGGATGCGACAAAGCCGCACGACTGGGGCCCGTTCGACACGGTGCTGCTCGGCGAAGTGCTCGAACATTTCACCCAGCCGGAGCGGGTGCTGGCCAATGTCTCGGGCTGGCTGGCGGACGGCGGCGTCTGCATCATCACCGTGCCGTTCGGCCTGCACGCGTTCCATGATCACAAGCAGACGTTCTACGCGGGACGGCTCGCGGAACTGACCGACCCGTATTTCGACGAGCTTACGATGGAAGTGCATCACCGCTACCTCTGCTATGCCGGCCGCAAGCGGTCGCTCAGGTTCCGCAGACCGGACAACGCCGACCGCTTGAAGCGTCTGATCCGGCTGGACGAGGAACATTTCCTCGCCTACGAGCGGCAGTATCAGCAGGGGGCGGGGAAAATGAGAGGCATGATCCAGAGCCAGAACGCGCGCATTCAGGCGCTGGAGGAGCAGTTGAAACAGAAGGACGGCCGGATCGAAGGGCTCATCCGCCAGCTGAGGGACCTGCAGCGGCAGCTCGCGGAAGCGCGGAAGAAACGGTCCGAACCCGGGAAAGGAGGGAGGACGTGACGACGATCAGTCTGTGCATGATCGTCCGCGACGAGGAAGCGGTGCTCGGCCGGTGTCTCGCATCGGTCGCTCCGGTCGTCGACGAGCTTGTCATCGTCGATACCGGTTCGACGGACCGCACGAAGGAGGTGGCGGCCTCCTTTGGCGCGCGCGTCTGCGATTTCGAGTGGGTGGACGATTTCGCGGCGGCGCGCAACTTCGCGTTCGACCAGGCGTCATGCGAGTTCATCATGTGGATGGATGCGGACGACGTGCTGCCCGACGGGGAGCGGGAAAAATTCGCGGCGTTCAAGGCGCAGATTCCGGATCACGCCGACGCCGTGCTCATGCCGTACTGGCTGGCGTTCGACGCGGCGGGAAGGCCGACGGTCGCGACGCGCCGCTGCCGGCTCGTCCGGCGGGGCCGGGGCTATCGCTGGCACGGACGGGTGCACGAGTATCTGGACATCTCAGGCGCCCATGCCATCGCTGTCGATATCGGCATCGCGCATTATCGCACCACCCGGGACCATTCGGACCGGAATCTGCGCATCTACGAGCGGATCGCGGCCGAAACCGGCGGTCTCAAGGGGCGCGATCTCTATTATTACGCGAACGAGCTGGCGGACGCCGGACGTTTCGGGGAGGCGGCGGAAGCCTATCGGGCGTACCTGGCTGAGCCGGCCGGCTACCGGGAAGACAAGGTGACGGCCGCGCTCAGGCTGTCCGACTGCTGCCGGCGTCTGGGCGATCCGGCCGGCCGGATCGACGCGCTGCTCCGCTCGTTCCTGTTCGACGCGCCCCACGCGGAAGTGTGCTGCGCGCTCGGCGGATGGTTCGAGGAAGCGGGGGACTGGCGGACGGCCGCCTATTGGTACGAGCGGGCGCTGGACGCGCCGCTCGCCGAAGGCTGGCTCGGCGTCGTCAACAACGCCTGCCGCACGTGGCTGCCGCATGCGCGGCTCACCATCTGCTACGGGCAGCTCGGCCGCTGGGCGGATGCGGCAAGACACAACGAAGCCGCGCTCGGGTGGCTGCCGGACGATGAAGGGCTGAAGGCCAACCGGCGCATTCTGGAGGAAAAGCTGCGGGAAGGCGCCTGATACTCCGCCCGCACTTGCGCATTCGCGCCCGTCTGCTATAATGAGCGTGACGACAACCGAACAGAAGCCCCGGGGAGCTGGGACAGCCGGCTGAGAGGGTATCCGGACGCGATACCGACCCTGTAACCTGATCTGGATAATGCCAGCGTAGGGAAACGTCAAGCAGCGCGCCGCATGCGTCAGACCGCATGCCGAGCCGCAACGCTCATGCGCACCGAATCGAAGGCGCCTTCCGGTCAGGGGGGCGCCTGTCGTCTGTTGTCGCGACAACAGATGCAAGGACGGGAGAGGACCGGAATGCGAAGGAAAAGAAGAAAAAGCTGGGGTCTGCTCGCACTCGCGCTGCTGCTTGTTCTGGCCGGCTGCGGCGGGGGAAGCGGCAATGACGGAGGAAACGGCGGAAACACCGAAAACGGCGGTAATGCCGCCAATGCGGGCGGAGCCGCGGACGGATCGGACAAGCCGCTCCAGAAGGTGCGGGTCGTGCTCGACTGGTCGCCGAACACGAACCATACGGGGCTGTATGTTGCGCGGGACAAAGGATTTTTCGCCGAGCAGGGACTTGATGTCGAGATCATCCAGCCCGGCGAAGCGGGCGCCGATCAGATGGTCGCCTCCGGCGAAGTCGAATTCGGTGTCAGCTACCAGGAAGCGGTCACCCTCGCGCGGACGAACGGCGTGCCGATCGTGTCGATCGCGGCCGTCATCCAGCACAACACGTCCGGCTTCGCTTCGCCGGCGGAGAAGAACATCAAGACGCCGAAAGATTTCGAAGGCAAGAAATACGGCGGCTGGGGTTCGCCCGTTGAGGAAGCGGTCATCGACTCGATCATGCAGGAAGACGGCGGCGACGTAAGCAAAGTCGTGTTCGTGAACGTCGGCGACACCGATTTCTTCACCGCGGTGAAGCGGGACGTCGATTTCTTCTGGATTTTCTACGGCTGGACCGGCATCGAGGCGGAGCTCCGCGGCGAGGAACTGAACATGATCTACCTGACCGATTACAGCGAAAAGCTCGACTATTATACGCCGGTGCTTGCAACGAGCGAGAAGCTGATCGAGGAGAAGCCGGATCTGGTGAAGGCGTTCGTCGCCGGCGCGGCCGCGGGGTACAAGTTCGCGATCGAAAGTCCCGAGGAAGCGGCCGACGTGCTGATCGCCGCCGAGCCCGACCTGAACGCGGAGCTCGTCAAGGCGAGCCAGAAATGGCTCAGCGCGAAGTATCAGGACGATGCGCCGCGCTGGGGCGAGCAGAAGCTGGAAGTATGGAAAAACTATGCCGAATGGATGGCCGAGCACGGCGTGATGGAAGGCGAGTTCGATCCGGAAGCGGCATTCACGAACGAGTTCCTGCCGGAGTAAGTCGGTGAGGGCGTTCGAAGCACAAAGGAAGAAAGCGGGGAATCCGGCATGGCCGACGCACTGTTGAGCATTCAGATTCTGCCCCACACACCCGGCGGGGAAAGCGTCATCCCTTACGTGGACCGAGCGATCGACGTGATCAAGGCATCGGGGCTGCCCTACCGGGTCGGGCCGCTCGAGACGACGATCGAGGGCGATCTGGACCGGCTGCTTCCGCTCGTGAAGGCGATGAACGACGCGCTGATCGAGGCGGGATGCCCATCCATTATTTCGCAGGTGAAGATTTACTACAATCCGACCGAAGGCGCCTCGATGGCGCGCCTGCTGGAGAAATATCCCGATGGGCAATAAATGGATGAGAGGATGGCCGCCGCTGGCGGTCATCGCATTATTCGCCGCCGCCTGGGAAGCGGCGGTCCGTCTGTTCGCGATTGAGCCGTACATTCTGCCGAGCCCGTCTGCGATCGTGCGCGAAGCGATGCAGCCGAACGTCTGGCCGCGGCTTCAGATGCACACGCTGGCCACCGTCTGGCGGACGCTGACGGGCCTTGCGCTCGGCGTCCTCGGCGGCATTGTGCTGGCTGCTGCGATTCACCTGACGCCCGGCGCCCGGCGGGCGCTGGCGCCGCTGCTCGTCCTGTCGCAGAGCGTGCCGGTCATCGTGCTCGGACCGCTGCTTCTCATCTGGCTCGGGTTCGGCGAGGAGCCGAAAATCGTCCTCATCATGCTCGTCTGCTTCTTCCCCGTGACGGTCGCGATGCTGACCGGGCTGCGCGAGAGCGACCCGGCGCTGCTTAGCTATCTCGCGATGATCGGCGCCGGCCGGTGGACGATCTTCACGAAGCTGGAGCTGCCGAACGCGGTGCCCTACCTGTTCTCGGGCTTCCGCATTGCGGCCGCATACAGCGTGACGACGACGGTCGCAGCGGAGTGGCTCGGCGCAAGCAGCGGGCTCGGCTATTACATCAAACTGTCCTACAGCGGGTTCGAGACGGCGCGCATTTTCGCCGGGACGATCATCATCATCGCGTTCAGCATGCTGATGTTCGGCGCCGCGGCGCTCGCCGAGCGGCTGGTCGTCCGCTGGCGGCCCAAGGCGGAGAGGAGGAATGACCATGCCTCCGGCGCTTGAAGTGCGCGATGTCGTGAAGCGGTACGGAGATACGGAGGTGCTGGCCGGCGTCTCGCTGACGGTCGAAGACGGCGAATTCGTCTCGCTGATCGGGCCGTCCGGGAGCGGCAAGAGCACGCTGTTCCGGGTGATCGGCGGGCTGGAGCCGGCTCAGCGCGGGGAGATTTTCATCGACGGACGCCGGACGAACGGGGAGCGCGGGCTGATCGCCTATATGCCGCAGCAGGCGTCGCTCTTGCCGTGGCGGACGGTCGCCGGCAACATCGAGCTGGCGCTCGGCATCGCCGGCGTTCCGCGCGGCGAAGCGAAGAGCCTCACGCGGGAGTGGCTGGGCCGCGTCGGCCTTGCGGACTATGCGGACGCCTGGCCGCACACGCTGTCCGGCGGCATGCAGCAGCGCGTCTCGTTCATCCGCGCGCTGCTCAGCCCGCAGAAGCTGATGTGCCTGGACGAGCCGTTCGGCGCGCTGGACGCGCTGACGCGGCAGCATATGCAGGAGTGGCTGCTGTCCATGTGGGAAGCGAACCGGCGCGCGGTGCTGCTCGTGACGCACAGCATCGAGGAGGCGCTGCTCCTGTCGGACCGGATCGTCGTCCTGTCGGCGCGGCCGGCGTCCGTGCTGCGCGAGTTCGCCGTGCCGTTCGGACGGCCGCGCGGCGGGAAGCTGTGGAAGACACCGGAATTCGCCGAGCTCAGGGACGCGATTTACGATTTGCTGAAGCCGGCTGCTGCGGGCGGACCGGACGGAGCGTAAGCGGATCTGCAGTCTGGAAAAGATGCGGGTCGGTTTTTGCGGATCAAGTGCCGGGGATGCGGGTTCCGTTTTCCGGCGCAAGGTGTGAAGGAGGCGGAAAGCATGGCGAAGGAGCGGGAGGCGTTTGGCTGGATCGACGCCCATATTCATGTGGACAAGTACGAACCTGAGGAGCGGGAACGGCTGCTGGCCGAGGCGTATGCCGCGGGCGGCGAGGCGGTCGTGGGCGTGTCGATGAATCTTGAATCGAGCCGCGAGAACCGGAAGCTTGCGCTCCGGCATGCCGGCCGGTACATGCCGGCCTACGGCCATCATCCGGAAATTCCGCTGCCCGAGCCGGACGAGGAAAAGGAGTTGTTCGCCTGGATTCGCCGTCTCCACGAGGCGGGCGAACGCTTTGCGATCGGCGAAGTCGGCTTGCCGTACTACACGCGGACCGAAGCGGAAGCGGCCGGCCGTCCGTTCAACGAAGGCCCGCACCTTGCGCTGCTCGACCGGTTCGCGGCGCTCGCAGCGGAGCTGGACCGGCCGATCGTGCTGCACGCCGTCTACGAAGATGCGGAGAAAGCGTGCGACATTCTGGAGCGGCATGGCATGAAGCGGGCGCATTTTCACTGGTTCAAGGGTCCGGAGGCGACGATCCGCCTGATGATCGCACGCGGCTGGCATGTGTCCGTGACGCCGGACGTCGTGTACGAGCCGGAGATTCAGGCGCTGGTGCGCGCATATCCGCTGGAGCTGCTCATGGCGGAGACCGACGGACCGTGGCAGCACGAAGGGCCGTTTGCCGGCCGGCCGACGACCCCCGCGATGGTGCGGGATGTCATCCGCGCTGTCGCGGAGCTGAAAGGCCTGGGTGTGGAGGAGACGGCCGCCGCGATGCTCGCGGTCACGAAGCGGTTTTACGGTATTTGACGTGATTGGAGACGGTGAGCGCGCCGAAATGGGCCGTCACTTCATGAACAGGCGCACGAGGTACATGACGGCCGACAGCACGACGCTGATAAGGATGCAGGTGACGATCGGGAAATAGAACCGGACGTTCTCCTTCTCGATCGCAATGTCGCCGGGCAGCCGGCCGAGCGGAATCGATTTGCCGACGAGCATCCAGATCAGCCCGACGAGGAACAGCACGGCGCCGGCGGCCATCAGCAGTTTTGGCATGGATGGCATCGTTTTTTTCCCTCCCGACGCAGATGATTCTATCCGCTATCAGCATAACGGATGCCCGGAGCGGTTGCAATTCCGCGGGATCTCGCCGGATCGCGGAAGGGGAATCTTCGACGGATCGTTCTGCAACAAATTGTAACGCAATTGTTATCCATCCGTAACCTTCGATTCCACAGGGCGACAACTTCCGCACATGCGCCTATTTATAATGAAGGTGCAGGAAATCGATGGAATAAAAGATGGAGGGATTGCGATGGGCGAACAAGAACTGGAAAAGAACGACCTCGTGCTCGAAGACGCCGCGGAAGAGGCGGCGGAAGCCGAACAAGCCGCTGCCGAAGCTGAGCAGGCCGCTGCGGAAGCCGAACAGGCTGCGGCGGAGGAAGCGGGCGACTCCGGGGAAGCGGAAGAAGAGGAGGGCGACGGCGCGGAAGAGGCGTCCGCCGACGGCGATGACGCCGGCGACTCCGGCGAATCTGGATCCGAATAAGAAAGCGCTTAAATTACATTGCAGCCGAGTCCATCAATCGAGTAGGAGGGGGCGGCAAGCCCCCGACCTCTCACACCACCGTACATGCGGGTCCGCATACGGCGGTTCCGAAGGTTAACAAAGCTCAAGGTAACGAGAAAGCAGACTTTTCAGCCCTTTCGCTTCCCAGTAGGAAGTCGGAAGGGCATTGTTTGTGTTACGGGACATTTCCCACGGACCACGGCGTGAGTTCGCCATCATTCGAGCCGCCCATTCGGGCACGCCGAGTGCACGGAGATTACGCAATCTGGTCCTGGGTCTCTTCCATTGTTTCCACAGACACATGCGTAGTCGCCTGCGCATCCATGCGTCGAGGTTACCACAGTGGTTCTTGGCGGCAGCCAGACGGAAATAACCGATCCATCCCATCATGAAGCGGTTCAGTCGGTTAATCCGTTCTTCCATCGTCAGCGGGCGCGAGCGGTCCGTTATCTCCCGGACTTTCTTCTTGAAACGCTGAATCGTCTTGGGTGCCAACCGGACCGTTGCCTGCTTGTTCGACAGGAAGCTGAAGCCGAGGAACTTTCGGTTCCACGGCCGGTCTACCGCGCTTTTGTCCCGATTCACTTTCAGTTTCAGCTTTCCTTCCACAAATCGGATCACCGATTCCATGACCCGTTCCCCGGCCCGCTTGCTGGCCACGAAGATGTTGCAATCGTCCGCATAGCGGACGAAGTGCAGTCCTCGTCTGGTCAGTTCTTTGTCCAAATCGTCCAGCAGGATGTTGGCGAGAAGCGGACTGAGCGGGCCGCCTTGCGGCGTGCCTTCTTCCGTTCTCACGACCACACCCCCGGCCATAACCCCGGCATTAAGGTAAGCGCGAATCAGCTTGAGCACGCGCTTGTCGTCTATCCTCCGCGCGACTCTCGCCATCAGGATGTCGTGGTTCACACGGTCGAAGAACTTCTCCAGATCCATGTCCACGACCCAGCGGAGGCCGCTTTGGATATACTGCTGCGCTTGCCTTACCGCATCGTGCGCGCGCTTCCCCGGCCGGAAGCCGTAGCTGTGCCATGAGAAATGCGGGTCAAAGATCGGTTCCATCACTTGCAGAAGCGCTTGCTGGAGAAGACGGTCCATCACGGTCGGGATGCCGAGCAGCCGTACGCCGCCTCCGGGTTTGGGGATTTCCACCCGTCTGACGGGCAAGGGGCTGTACGTTCCCGCAAGGAGTGCGGCTTTCACCGCTTCCCAGTGTGTGTTCAGGTAAGCTTGTAACTCCGTTACCGTTACCCCGTCCACACCGGGGGCTCCTCCGTTCTGTACCACTTTCCTGTAGGCCTTCAAGAGGTTCTCCCTTTCCAGCATCTTCTCCAGCAAGTCGTCCTGTGCTTTGCGAGAGGAAGGGGCGATTTGTGCCGGCAACGGACTCGGCACTCCAACGGTCCCTTGCGGCTTCACCGCTACCTCCCGCTGGCAGCCCTCTTGCGAGGTATTCTGCTGTCTATGCCCGTCGTGCGAACGCATCGGTTTCCTCTCTCCTTTCGGTTTGGCCCTTCCGCTTTCCTTACGTCCCGTACTCGCGTACTATGGCCTCTGCTGACTCCTGCGGATTCAGCGCAGCCTCCCGGCTGCGGTTACGAAGTCACTTCGCGCATGAAGTCACTTCGCGTATTCCGCAGGCCTCCCCGGATAAGAGCGTCATCTTTCCGCCCGCGACCACTGGAGTTTACAGGATTAGTCCTTGGCGGCTTTGGATTTCGTTGTGTGATGGCAACTCATCCGACTAACCCTGCCTCGAATCCAGTTCGTGTACCTTGGCCCGTGCGTTTGCCTTAGGCTTCCTTCAGATTCGGCCTCGCGACCGACACCCTTGCCCTCGGCTAATGGTAGGCGCTCGCCAGCCCCCATTCCGGACTTTCACCGTAGAGATGACGCCCATGCCGGGCGTACATCCCGAACCCCGCGGCATTTGGGCCGCGGGGTTTTGTCGTGCTTGGCGAAGCCGGTCAGGGCGGGCTCGTGAAACACAAAACGTGTGAAAAGCAAAAAAAGCGGGACTCCCTCACGGGAGCCCCAGCATGGGAGAGGAGAAACCGGACGAAGAGCTTATGGGGAAACGTAAGTCTTCTCCGCGGTTTTCGCGGCATCTCTCGACGCCGCTGTCTACATGATGTCCTGTACGGGGCAAAATATACATGCCGGACAAAAATTTTTTTCGCGCGGCGCAAATCCCCGTCGTTCCCGTTTCCCTTGCGCGGGAGTGATTTTGTGGTACGATTAGGACAGACTGCGGACTTTCGGGGGGCGTAAGACGTGAGGGTCATTGCGGGCACGGCGAAGGGAACGCCGCTCAGGGCGGTACCCGGCATGAACACGCGCCCGACGACAGACAAGGTGAAAGAAGCGATCTTCAGCATGATCGGCCCGTATTTCGACGGCGGAGCCGCGCTGGATCTGTTCGCCGGAACCGGCGGACTCGGCATCGAGGCGCTGAGCCGCGGCGCGGACCGGGCCGTCTTCATCGACGCGGACCGGCAGGCCGTCGCCGTCATCCGCCGCAATGCCGAGGCGGCGCGCATGGCGGAGCGGTCCGAAATCTACTGCAACACGGCGGAGCGGGCGCTGCGCATACTCGCCAAGCGCGGGGCGGTGTTCCGCTACGTTTTTCTTGATCCGCCGTACCGGATGAAGAGCGCCGGCGAGCTGATGGCCGAGATGGAGGAGCGCGGGCTGCTCGAGGACGGCGCGATCGTCGTCGTCGAGCACGAGGCGGATCATCGCTATCCGGAAACCGTCGGCGGCTTGACGCTGCGCAAGCGGGCGACATACGGCGAGACCGCCGTCTCGATCTATCACTATACGAGGGCTGCGGATGCGGCCGAGGAGGAAAGCGATGAAGGATCATGAACCGACCCGGCGGACTGCCGTCTATCCCGGCAGTTTCGACCCGGTGACGCTCGGTCACATGGACATTATCCGGCGTGCGGCGAAGCAGTTCGACAAGCTGATCGTCGCGGTGCTGAACAACACGAGCAAAAATCCGCTGTTCTCGGTCGAGGAGCGCAAGGCGCTGCTGGAAGCGGCGACGTCGGATCTGCCGAATGTCGAGGTCGACAGTTTCCGCGATCTGCTCGTCCGCTACATGAAGACGCGGAACGCCGACGTCATCATCCGGGGCATCCGGTCGGTGTCAGATTTCGAGTACGAGCTGCAGCTGGCGTCGACCAACCATCAGCTCGACAGTAGCATCGAGACAATTTTCATGATGACGAATCCGAAGTATTCGTACCTGAGTTCCAGCATTGTGAAGGAGATCGCGATGTTCCACGGGGATGTCGGCGATCTGGTGCCGCCCGAAGTGGAAGCGGCGCTGAGGACGAAGTTCGCGTCCGCAGCACCGCCGTCGGACAAGCCGAGCTCCGGCTGAGGGCGGACAGGAAGGCCAGGCCGTCAGCGGCCTGGCCTTCGCGCAGCCAGCAGCCGGGACGCCGCCAGCATCAGCAGCAGGGTGAGCGCGAGCACGGAGGCGCAGGCCGGGATTGCCCGCCAGAGCAGCGGCGCAAGGCGGGCCGCGCCGGACGGTTCGGCCAGCAGGCGGAATGCGGCCGACGCATCGTCCGCGCCGAGTCCGGCCAGCCAGACGAGCGGTTTCCATGCCAGCGCGGCGGTCAGGAAGGCGAGCGCCGCATGCAGCAGCTTGGCCGCGGCCAGATGCAGGAACCGGAGGCCGGCCGAAGCGGCGATGCCGTGGGTGGCGAGCAGGCCGGTGATGCCGGTCCAGCTCAGGGCGGCGGCGATTACCGCGGCACCCGCCGGCGCGCCGAACCGCTCGATCATCCCGGCGGCCGCGAAAGCGCCGAGATGCGCTTCGTAGATGCCCGGGAACGCGGCGAATTCGAGCAGGTCCGGCAGCACCCGCTCGAGCAGGCGGATCAGCACCGACCCGAGGATGACAAGCCCGCCGACGGCCATCAGCTGCTGCACGCATTGCGCGATCGATTCGCCCATCGCCTGGCCGAATCCGCGGCCGTCCCGTCGGCGCGCTTCGCGCATCGCGGCGGCGGCCCGGGCCAGGAGGTGCCGGCCGTCCTCCGGTGCGCTGCGGACGGCGGCCGAACCGGCCGCCCGATCGAGCCTTGCCAGCAGCCATCCCGCGGCCAGGGCGGACAGCCAGACGGAGACGGCGATGGCGGCGCCGAATTCGGGGCGCTTGAGGAAACCCGCCCCGACGACGATCAGCATCAGCATCGGATTGGGCATGTGGGACAGCGCCAGCAGGCGCTGGCATTCGCGGTCGGTCAGGGCGCCGTCCCGATGGAGCCGCGCCGCTGCGCCGGCTCCGGCGGGAAAGCCGCTCGACCAGCCGACCGCGGCCGCCCAGCCGGCGCTGCCCGGCAGACGGAAAACGCGCCGCATGACCGGCTCGAGCAGCACGCCGGCCGCATGGACGACCCCGAGCGCAAGGAGCAGTTCCGACAGCGCCAGGAACGGAAGCAAGCCGGGAAACACCAGGTTCCACCAGATGGACAGCCCCTGCAGCGCGGCCTGGAACGAATCGCCGGGATAGCGGACGATCAGCAGGGCAAGCGCCAGCAGGGCGGCGCCGAGCGCGGCGGATCGGTACATGCGTCCATCCTCCTTCGCGGATGCGGGTGTGCAGCCATACGGCAAAATGACGAGATTAGTTCAATGTACGCGGACAGGCAGGCGAATAGACCATGCGGAGAGGGGGAGCGGTGATGCCGGGGTCGGACGCATCGGGCGCGGCGAAGGCGGCGCTGCGATGGGGAATTGCCGCGGCGGCGGCCGTGCTGCTGTTCGCGGTGCCGGTGCCTTACGTGCTGTACGAGCCGGGCGTGGTCGTGCCCGTCGACGGGCTGGTGACGGTGGACAAAACGAACCGCCAAGACCCGCGCCTCAAGCCGGATCAACCGGACCTGCGCGCTCCATCGCACGGGGACGTTCAAGGCGAATGGCTGCTGACGACGGTGTATCTGGAGCCGCGCGCCACGTTATGGTCGGTTGTAAAGTCCGCATGGCAGGCGGACCGGGAAGCCTACACGAAGAAGTCGGTGTTTCAGGGCGGCAGCGCGGAGGAATACAAGGCGCGGATGGACGTGCTGATGGCGGAATCGCAAAGCAAAGCGGCGGAGGCGGCCTTCAGGCTGGCCGGCGTGCGGTATGAATCGGAGCCGGTCGGGGTGTACGTTGCGCGGGGGGCCGGACCGCTCAAAGCCGGCGACCGGATCGCGGCCGTGGACGGCGCCGATGTGGACGGGCTGGCCGCACTGACGGATGCGCTGCGAAGCCGCGCAGGCCGCGAAGCGGAACTGACCGTGCAGCGCGGCGGCACCGAGACAGCCGTGCGGCTGGCCGTGGACGGCGCCGATGCGGAGACGCCGGCGGACATGCTCGGCGGCGCGGAGCTGACCGAAATCATCGCCGTCCGGCCGGCGGATCCCGCCGTAAGCGTCACAATCGATGCCGGCCAATTCGGCGGGCCGTCCGCGGGCCTCGTGCTTGCGCTCCATATCTATGAGCGGTTGACCGGGGAATCCCTGACGGGCGGGCGGCGCATCGCCGCCACCGGCACGATCGGGCCGTCGGGCGAAATCGGCGCGGTAGGCGGCATCAAGTTGAAGGCGATTGCCGCCTCGCGCGCCGGCGCCGACCTGTTCCTCGTGCCGGAGGAAAGCGCGGCGGCAGCCGCCGCGGCAGCGGAAGCCGCGGGCGGCGGCATGGCCGTCGCCGGCGTCAATACGCTGGAAGAGGCGGTCCGCCTGCTCCGCAACTATGGCGATCAGGAAGGCCGCACGATGATCGGCGGCTCATAGTAATCGCGCAGCAGCGCCCGCGGATCGGCGGCGCCGGCGGCGAGGGCGTAGACGCCCGTCGCTCTTGCGTCCAGCTCCAGATAGCGCGCCCCCGCGCCGCCCAGCCCAGCGCCTTCGCCGCCCGCCGCGCTCAGCAGGACGGGCAGCTTCGCGGCTTTCCGCATCCGCTTGAGCAGCTCCTGCCCTTTCGGCGTGAAGCCGAGCACGCGGATGTAGGCGAGCCCTTCCCGCAGCGCGGCCGGGCGCCAGTCGTCCTTGCGGATGCCGAGCAGGACGGCGGTGAGCGCGCGCTGCAGCCGGGTCCGGGTGTAGCGCTTCGTCTTGAGCAGGCCGATCAGCTCGTCGACTTCGAGCCGTTCCAACGCCGGCAGCGCGCGCCGGATCCGGTGCTCGAGCCCTTCGCCGATGTCGCGATAACCGGCCAGCTCCTCCGCGCCCAGGCGCACCAGCAGGTGGAACAGCTGCTCCTTGAGCGCCGGCCAGCCGACCGGCGCCCGGCCGGCTTCCCATTCGCGCCGGAGCACGTCCAGCGTGACCGGCGGCACGTAAGAAGCGATCGCCTCCGGCCGTCCGCGCCCGAAGATGAGCCGGCGCAGCGCCGTCGCGCTCGCGATGGAGCCGGCCGGCGCATCGGCGTCGTGGTAGCCGGCTTGCACGCGTCGGATCGTATGCGGCTCCATCCGGCTGCCCAGGCGCTTCCATGCGATCAGGTAATGGAGGCCGAGCGTGTTGTTCGGCTGCTCCAGCGGGAACGCGGCAGCCTCGCTGTCGCCGCGGGCCGCGAGACAGAAGCGCAGCGCGGCGCTGTACGCGTCCGGGAAGCTGAGGCCTGCGGAGAGCCCTTCGGCGATCCGGCCGCGCAGATCCGCGGGCTCGTCCGCGGCGAGCTCCGCGATGCGCCGCAAGGCGTCGATGTCGCCGCTCTCGCTGCCGAAGCAGAAGCAGTCGACGACGCCCGTCGCGTCGAGCAGGCCGACGGCGCCGTATGCGAACCATTCGGCCGCGCTCGTCGCATAAGGAACGGGCAGCTCGATGACGAGATCGCATCCGCCGCGCAGCGCCGTCTCGGCGCGGGCCCATTTGTCCATCAGCGCGGGCTCGCCCCGCTGCAGGAAATGGCCGCTCATCACCGCGACGACCGCATCCGCGCCGGTTGCGCGCACGGACTCTTCCAGGTGGTGCCGGTGGCCGTTATGGAACGGATTGTATTCGACGATGACGCCGACGGTCCGCATCGTTTTCCCCCTCGCGACGCATAACAAGACTTGATCTGCTATAACAATATCACGCGGTGAAAATGTTGACAAAACGCGAAGCGGATCGCTATAATTACTTTTGTTTGTTTGGAGTGATCCTGTGAGAATTCATGTGCATGAGCTGATCACAAGCGGCGCTTCGCGGACGATTCGTGAGACGCTGGACGCGTCGGCCCTGTTCGCGGGAAGACGGGACGTGCTCTCCGCCGGTCCGCTCCATGTCGATCTTGAGGCGCGGGGCGTCGAAGAAGGCATGGCCGTCGTCGAAGGCGGGCTGGCGATCGACGTGACGATGCCCTGCTCGCGTTGTCTGAAGCCGGTTCGGGTCAGCGTCACCGTACCGTTTCAGGAGCACTTCAAGGTAAGCACGGGACCGCAGACCGAAGAAGAAGCGGATCGGTTCATTGCGGTCAAGGACAATGATGTCGATTTGACGCCGTATGTGGAGGAAGCCGTGCAGCTCGAGCTGCCGCTCGTTCCGCTCTGCGCGGAAGACTGCAAAGGCCTCTGTCCCGAATGCGGCAAGGATTTGAACGAAGGGGAGTGCGGTTGCGACCGCACGCCGATTGATCCGCGGCTGGCCGCGCTGAAAGACCTGTTCCCGCGCTGACGGGGAAGTCCGGCACGCCGCAGGCGGATCATCCCGATTGGCGCGTCATTCGAAGGAGGTGGGACAGATGGCAGTACCATTCAGGAAAACGTCCAAAGCTCGCCGTGACAAACGCCGCACGCATTTCAAGCTGGCGGTCCCGGGCATGGTCAAATGCGATCAATGCGGAGAGCTGAAGCTCGCGCATCACGTTTGCAAAGTGTGCGGTTATTACAAGACGAAAGAGATCATCAAGCAATAATGAACGAAAAGCAAGCACTTCATCAGCCGGTGAGGTGCTGTTTTTTTTGACATCCGCGCCGTCTTGCGGAAGCGGTTTTTCCGGATTGCTTCCGGCGCGGCTTTTCATTATACTGATTTAGTACCTGGTTTTAAGAGGGGCCCTCAGTCGGATGGGCTGCGCCCATTCTGCAACAAACGCAGACCAAAAAGGCGGTGCTTCCCTGTGGAACGTCTGCCCAAGAAGGAGCGGCACCAGCGGCTGGCCCGTCTCATCGAGGACAATCCGTTCATCACGGACCGCGAGCTGACGCGGCTGCTGAAAGTCAGCATCCAGACGATCCGCCTCGACCGGCTGGAACTCGGCATCCCCGAGCTGCGCGAGCGGATGAAGCTGATGGCCGAGCGGTCGTTCGACGCCGTCCGCTCGCTGCCGCTGCACGAAGTGATCGGCGAAATCGTCGATCTCCAGCTCGACAAGAGCGGCATCTCGATCTTCGAAATCCGGGAAGAACACGTCTTCTCCCGCACCGGCATCGCGCGCGGCCATCATCTGTTCGCGCAGGCGAACTCGCTGGCCGTGGCTGTCATCAACGACGAAGTGGCCTTGACGGCGACGGCCGACATCCGGTTTATCCGCCAGGTGAAGCTGGGGGAAAAATGCATCGCGAAAGCATATGTGCGTTCCTCGGGCAAACGGAAGGCGAGAGTGGAAGTGTTCACCTATGTCGGGGAAGAGACGGTTTTCAGAGGCGATTTTCTGATCGTTCGATCTGCCGGAGCGCTGCAGGATGGAGGAGGGGATCGGCTTGCGGATCGCGATTGATGCCATGGGAGGAGATCTTGCGCCGGAGGAGGCGGTGAAGGGCGCGCTGGAGGCGGCGGCCGAATGGCCGGACACGTCGTTCGTGCTCGTCGGCGACGAAGGGCGGGTGAAGCCGCTGCTGAACGGCCAGGCGCCGCCGAACGTGGAGCTGCGCCACGCGTCCGAGACGATCGGAGCGGACGAGGAGCCGGTGCGCGCGGTGCGGCGCAAGAAAGACGCATCCATGGTCGTCGCGGCCCGCATGGTGAAGGAAGGCGAAGCCGACGCGATGCTGTCCGCCGGCAACACCGGCGCGCTCATGACGGCCGGACTGCTCGTCGTCGGACGGATTCCCGGCGTCGACCGGCCGGCGCTCGCGCAGACGATCCCGTCGGCGGACGATGTCGGCGTGCTCGCCCTCGATCTCGGCGCCAATGCGGACGCGCGCCCCGAACATCTCCACATGTATGCGGTGATGGGCAGCCTGTACCGGCAGCTTGTGCACGGCATGGAGCGGCCGCGCGTCGGCCTGCTCAATATCGGCACGGAGGAAGGCAAGGGCAGCGAGCTGGCGAAAGAAGCGTTCGCCCTGCTGAGCGGCGAGGCCGGCATCCGTTTCACCGGCAACGTCGAAGCGCGGGATGTCCTGCAGCGGGCGTGCGATGTGCTCGTATGCGACGGATTTTCCGGCAACGTCATGTTGAAAGCTTTCGAAGGCGCGGCCGCGCTCATCATGGGCGAGGTGAAGCAGGCGTTCACGAAGAACGTCCTGACCAAGCTGGCCGCGGCCGTCATGATGCCGGGGCTGCGCGGTCTCCGGCGCAAGATGGACTACAAGGAGTACGGCGGCGCGCCGCTGCTGGGACTCAGCGGCGTCGTCGTCAAATGCCACGGCTCGTCAGACGCGCGGGCGTTCCGCAACGGCATCCGCCAGGCGCGCGACGCGGTCCGGCACGGGCTGATCCGCGCGATCGCGGACCATATCAGCGGGAAGGAAGGATCTGGCGGATGAAGGCAGTAGGCATACTCGGCACGGGCAAGTATGTGCCCGACCGGATCTTGACGAACAGCGATCTCGAGCAAATGGTCGAGACGAACGACGAATGGATCGTGACGCGGACCGGCATCCGCGAGCGGCATATCGCGGCGGAAACCCAAGCGACGTCCGATCTCGCCTATGAGGCGGCGGTCCGGGCGCTGGAAGCGGCGAAGCTGGCGCCGGAAGACCTGGATCTGATCATTGTCGCGACGATTACGCCGGACATGTTCTTCCCGTCGACGGCCTGCATCCTGCAGGACCGGCTCGGGGCGCGCAAGGCCGCGGCGTTCGACCTGTCGGCGGCCTGCTCCGGCTTCATCTACAGCCTGGCGACGGCGACGGGCATGCTGAAGAGCGGCATGTACCGGAACGCGCTCGTCGTCGGCGCGGAATGTCTGTCGCGCATTACGGATTACACGGATCGGAACACCTGCATCCTGTTCGGCGACGGCGCGGGGGCGGTCGTGCTCGGCGAAGTGCCGGAAGGCCGCGGATTCCGTTCGTTCGAGCTGGGCGCGGACGGCTCCGGCGGACCGCTGCTCAAGCTCGCCGGCGGAGGCTCGCGCATGCCGGCATCGGCCGAGACGGTGAGCAGCAAGGCGCATTACATCTACATGGCCGGCAACGAGGTGTTCAAGTTCGCGGTGCGCATCATGGGCAGCGCTGCTGAAGAAGCGCTCCGGAAAGCGGGCATCGACAAGAAGGACGTCGATCTGCTCGTGCCGCACCAGGCGAACATCCGCATCATCCAGGCGGCGCTCAGCCGGCTGGAGCTGCCGGAGGAGAAATGCATGATCAACCTCGACCGCTACGGCAACGCCTCCGCGGCTTCGATTCCGATCGCGCTGGCGGAAGCGGTCGAGCAGGGACGGGTAAGCGAAGGGGACTGCCTCGTGCTTGTCGGTTTCGGCGGCGGGCTGACCTGGGGCGCTTCCGTCCTCATCTGGTAGGAAGCGGGGGTTACCGAGATGGGCAAAATCGCATTCGTGTTCCCCGGCCAGGGCGCGCAGGCGGTCGGCATGGGGAAGGACGCGTACGACGCGTCCCCGGCGGCGCGCGCGGTCTTCGAGCGCGCGGACGCGGCGCTCGGATTTGCGCTCAGCCGGATCATTTTCGAAGGTCCCGAGGACAAGCTCAGGCAGACGGAGAACACGCAGCCGGCGCTCCTTACGGTGAGCGCGGCGCTGCTTGAGCTGATCGCAGGCCGCGTCAGGCCGGACTATGTTGCCGGCCACAGCCTGGGCGAGTACAGCGCGCTCGTCGCGGCCGGCGTCCTGTCCTTCGAGGACGCGGTGCGCGCGGTGCGGCTGCGCGGCGAATTCATGGAAGCGGCCGTGCCGGGCGGGCAGGGCGCGATGGCGGCTGTGCTCGGCGCCGAACGCGGCGCCCTTCAGGCGCTGTGCGAAGCGGTCAACGCCGAGACGGGGCTCGTCGTGCTGGCCAACGTGAACTGCCCCGGGCAGATCGTTGTGTCCGGAACGGCTGAAGGCGTGCGGGCGGTCGTCGAACGCGGGAAGGAAGCGGGCGCGAAGCGGGTTATCCCGCTGGAAGTGAGCGGCCCGTTCCATTCGCCGCTCATGCAGCCGGCGGCGGACCGGCTGGAGCAGGTGCTGGCGGAGCTGACGATGCGGGACGCCAAAGTTCCGGTCATCGCCAACGTGACGGCGGAGCCGGTGACGTCGGCCGAAGAAATCCGCGGCCTCCTGAAGCGGCAGGTCACCGCGCCCGTCCTGTGGGAGGACACCGTCACCCGCCTGGTCGGCCTCGGCGTCGACACGTTCGTCGAGATCGGCTCGGGATCGGTGCTGACCGGGCTTATCCGGAAGACGGACAAGTCGGTAACCGTTCATACCGTGAACAGCCTGGCCGCGCTGGACGCCGCGCTGGCCGAACTGGCGCCCTGAGCTGACGAAGGCGCCGAAATCCGAGAGGAGGGTCCGCATATGTTCGCGTCTCTGGAAGGAAAGAAGGCGCTCGTGACGGGCGCATCCCGCGGCATCGGCCGCGCGATCGCGATCGCGCTCGCGGAAGCCGGCGCCGACGTGGCAATCAACTATGCCGGCAGCGCGCAAGCCGCGTCCGAGACGGCGGCCGCCGTGGAAGCGCTCGGCCGCAAAGCCTTGCTCGTGCAGGCGGATGTCGGCAAGCTCGACGCGTTCGAGCAGATGGTCGCGCAGGTTCTGGAAGCGTTCGGTTCGCTTGACATTCTCGTGAATAACGCCGGCATCACGCGGGACAATTTAATGATGCGCATGAAGGAAGAAGATTTCGATCAGGTCATCGAAACGAACCTGAAAGGCGTGTTCAACGGCATCAAGGCGGTGACCCGGCCGATGATGAAGCAGCGCTCGGGGCGGATCATCAACATTTCGTCCGTCGTCGGCGCGATCGGCAACGCCGGCCAGGCGAATTACGCCGCCGCGAAAGCCGGCGTGATCGGCCTGACGAAGTCGGCCGCGCGCGAGCTCGCTGCCCGCGGCATCACCGTCAACTGCGTCGCGCCCGGCTTCATCGAGACGGACATGACGGACAAGCTGCCGGAGGACATCAAAACCCAGATGTTCGGCCAGATTCCGCTCGCGCGCTTCGGGCAGGCGGCGGAGGTGGCGTCGGTCGTCCGGTTCCTGGCGTCCGACGCCGCATCGTACATGACCGGCCAGACGATTCATGTCGACGGCGGCATGTACATGGGCTGAGTCCGGACAGGCTATGGCAATTTCCCGGACAATCTTTTATAATACCGAGAAGAGGAGGTGAGCCGGATGTCCGACGTTTTTGAACGCGTGAAGCGTATTGTCGTGGATCGGCTGGGCGTGGACGAGGCGGAAGTGACGCTCGAAGCGAGCTTCAAGGAAGACCTCGGCGCGGATTCCCTGGATGTCGTAGAGCTTGTCATGGAACTGGAAGACGAGTTCGATATGGAAATATCGGACGAAGACGCGGAGAAAATCACCACGGTGGGTGAAGTCGTCCATTACATACAATCGCATTCTTAGTTCCGCAAGTCCCGTTGACAAGACGGGACTTCGCTCCATTTCCGACAGCTCGTCCGCGCATTTCGGTATGCGCTTGCAGTATGCACACGGTCGGCGCGGCTCAGCGCACCCGCGGCCAACGCGCCGCCTTTTGGATAGATGCCGTTGACAGAGGTGAAACATTTGAAGCACAGAGTTGTCGTTACCGGCATGGGAATCGTAACCTCGCTCGGCAGCGACCTGGAGACGTTCTGGAACAATCTTGTCGCCGGCAAGTCCGGTGTATCGCGGATTGAATCGTTCGACGTGTCGGAATATCCGACGCAGATCGCTGCGGAGATCAAGGATTTCAACCCGGAAGACTATATCGACAGGAAAGAAGCGCGCCGCATGGACCGGTTCGTGCAATTCGCCGTTGCGGCGGGCAAGATGGCGGTGCAGGACGCGGGTCTGGAGCTCGGCGTCAACGTCGATCCCGAACGGGTCGGCGTCATTGTCGGCAGCGGCATCGGCGGGCTCGGCACCTGGGAAGAACAGCACAGCATTCTGCTTGAGAAAGGGCCGAAGCGCGTCAGCCCGTTCTTCATTCCGATGATGATCGCGAACATGGCCTCCGGCCAGATCTCGATGAGCATCGGAGCGAAGGGCCCGAACACCACGGCGGTCACCGCATGCGCGACGGGCACGCACTCGATCGGCGATTCCTTCAAGCTGATCCAGCGCGGCGACGCGGACGCGATGATCTGCGGCGGCGCGGAGGCGACGATCCGCCCGACGGGGCTGGCCGGCTTCTGCTCCATGCGCGCCATGTCGACCCGCAACGACGAGCCGGAGAAGGCGAGCCGCCCGTTCGACGCGGAACGCGACGGCTTCGTGATGGGCGAAGGCTCCGGCGTGCTCGTGCTCGAATCGCTTGAGCATGCCGTAAAGCGCGGCGCCCGCATCTATGCGGAAGTGATCGGTTACGGCATGAGCGGCGACGCGTATCATATCACCGATCCGGATCCGGACGGCGCAGCGCGGTGCATGCAGCGCGCGCTGAAGGACGCCGGCATCGAGCCGGAGGCGATCGACTACATCAACGCCCACGGCACGTCGACGCCGGTCGGCGACCGTTCGGAGACGCTTGCGATCAAGAAGGCGTTCGGCGATCACGCGTACAAGCTGGCCGTCAGCTCGACGAAATCGATGACCGGCCATCTGCTCGGCGCGGCCGGCGGCATCGAGTCGGTCATTCTGGCGCTGACGCTGAAGAACGGCGTGATCGCGCCGACGATCAATCTGGAGAACCGGGATCCCGAATGCGATCTGGACTACGTGCCGAATGCCGCGCGCAAGTCGGACGTCAAGACGGCGCTTTCGAACTCGTTCGGCTTCGGCGGCCACAACGCGACGATCGTGATGAGGAAATATGAAGCCTGACCGATTCGATCAGCTGCAGCAACAGCTCGGCATCCGGTTCAAGCGAACCGGACTGCTCAAGCAGGCATTCACCCATACGTCCTATGTGAACGAGCACAAGAGCGGCAACGCGCAGGACAACGAACGGCTCGAATTTCTGGGCGACGCCGTCATGCAGCTTCTGGTGTCCGAACATCTGTATCTGATGCATCCCCGGCGTCCGGAAGGGGAACTGACGCGGATGCGCGCGTCGATCGTCTGTGAGCCTTCGTTCGCGAAGTTCGCGGAGACGCTGGACCTGGGGCGGTACGTGCTGCTCGGACGCGGTGAAGAGCAGCTCGGCGGACGCACGCGGCCGGCGCTGCTTGCGGATCTGTTCGAGTCGTTCATCGGCGCGCTGTATCTCGATTCCGGGCTGGAAGCGGTGCGCGAGTTTTTGAAGCGGCACATCTTCCCGCTGATCGACGGCGGCGACTATCTGCCGGTGAAGGACTACAAGTCCAGGCTGCAGGAGCGCGCGCAGCATCGGGCGCTCGGACCGGTCGAATACGTCATTGACGAGGAACGCGGACCGGCGCACGACCGGGAATTCGTCGTCGGTGTACTGGTCGGCGGCGTCCGGTACGGAACCGGCGTCGGACGCACGAAGAAGGAAGCGGAGCAGCAGGCGGCGGCCGAAGCGTGCCGCTTGATCGGAAGCGGCGAGACTTGAGGCGGTCCGTCTGACCAGCGGCGGTACCCCCGGCATGCCGGCGAACGGCTTCGAACGATTCGTTCGAAGCCGTTCGCCGGTTCATGGCGTCCGCAAGCGTCGGCTTTGTTACAATTGATGCCAGAGGTGAAGGCACGGACATGTTCTTGAAACGGATCGAGCTGGCCGGATTCAAATCGTTCGCCGACCGGACGGAAATGGAATTCGTCCGCGGCATTACGGCGGTCGTCGGACCGAACGGCAGCGGGAAGAGCAACATCTCCGACGGCATCCGGTGGGTGCTCGGCGAGCAGAGCGCGAAGAGTCTTCGCGGCGGCAACATGCAGGATGTCATTTTCGCCGGCAGCGCCTCCCGGAAGCCCGTGAACTACGGCGAAGTGTCGCTGACGCTCGACAACACGAGCCGCGCGCTGCCGCTCGAATACGACGAGGTGACGGTCACCCGGCGCGTTCACCGAAGCGGCGAAAGCGAATATCTCATCAACAAGCAGGCGTGCCGGCTGAAAGACATCACCGAGCTGTTCATGGACACCGGCATCGGCAAGGAAGCCTATTCGATCATCGGTCAAGGACGGATCGAAGAAATTTTGAGCACGCGGTCGGAGGATCGGCGGGGCATTTTCGAAGAAGCGTCGGGTATTGTGAAATACAAGGCGCGCAAGCGCGAGGCGCAGAAGAAGCTCGAAGATACGGAACAGAACCTGCTCCGCATCCACGACCTCGTGTCCGAGCTGGAGGGACAGCTTGAACCGCTCCGCGAACAGTCGGAGAAAGCGCTGCGCTACAAGGATCTCCGCGAACAGTTGAAGTCGAAGGAGATCTCGCTCTACGTCCATCAGATCGAACATGTTCATGCCAACTGGAAGGAACTGGGCGAAAAGTTGGAGCGGCTGCAGCAGGAGCAGGCCGAACTGATGGCCGTCGTCAGCAAGCATGACGCGGTCCTCGAGCAGGATCGGCTCAAGCTGCGGCAGATCGAAGAAGAAATCGAGCGGCTGCATGCGGATCTGCTCCGCATCAGCGAAGAATACGAGAAATGCGAAGGCCACGGCGAAGTGCTGCGGGAACGCCGCCGCAACCTCGAACAGAACCGGAAGCAGCTCGAGGAGACGATTCACGCGCAATCGGAACGGATCGCGGCGCTGACGAAGGAAGAGGCGGATCTTCGTGCGAAGGCCGCCGCGCTCGAGGAGACACTTCGCGGGCAGCGCGAGAAGCTGGCGCAGGAGGAAGCGAAGCTGTTCGGCACAAGCGGCGAGGCCGACGCGGACGCGGAAGAAAAGCTGAAGAGCGAGTTGCTCGACGTGCTGTCCGCGATGGCTTCGCTGCGCAACGAGATCCGGTATGCGGAGCAGCAGCGGGAAGCGGCGGAGCGCCGCCTGCAGCGGCTCGGCGAGGAAGAAGCCGAGGGCGCCGGCGAGCTGGACAAGCTGGCCGCCCGGCGGGAGGAACTCTCGGCGCTCCTTCGGGACAACGAAGCGGCGCTCGAGGCGCTCCGGAAACGGCTCATCGCCGAGACCGAGCGACGGCAGGAACTGCAGCGCTCGCTGGAGGAAACGCAGACGCTGCTGCGCAGGTGGGAGCAGAAGCGGGATGCCAGCGCGTCCCGGCGCGACACGCTGAAAGAGATGCAGGACAGCCTGGACGGCTTCATGCAGGGCGTGCGCGAAGTGTTGAAAGCGGCGCGCCGCGGCGCGGGCGGCCTGGCCGGCGTGCACGGCGCGGTGGCTGAACTGATCCGCGTGCCGGAGAAGCTGGAGGTCGCGGTGGAAACGGCGCTCGGCGGAGCGCTGCAGCATATCGTCATGGATGACGAGCGGTCGGCCCGCCAGGCGATCGCCTACCTCAAGCAGCGCCAGCTCGGCCGGGCGACGTTCCTGCCGCTCGACGTCATCCGCGGGCGAAGCGTGCCGGAGCAGGACCGGCGCGCCGCGGAATCGGTCGAGGGCTACGTCGGGATCGCGTCGGAACTCGTCGAATGCGATGCCCGCTATGCGCAGATTGCGGCGAACCTGCTCGGCAACGTCCTGATCGCGGAGACGCTGGAGCAGGCGAACAAGATCGCCGCACGCTGCGGCTACCGGTTCCGGGTCGTCACGCTCGAGGGCGACATCGTGAACGCCGGCGGTTCGATGACGGGCGGCAGCCTGCAGAAGCGGGGCGGCAGCCTGCTCGGCCGCCAGCGGCAGATCGAAGCATTGAACGAGGAAATCCGCGAAGCGGAGACGCAGCTCGGGCAGCTCCGCGACAAACTTGACGATCTGCGCAAGGAACTGTCCATTTGCTCCCAGAACATCGAGGATGCGCGCGGACAGTCCGAGACGCGCCGGATCGAGGAGCAGCAGCTCCGCTCGGCGCTTCAGCAGGTCGAGCAGGATGAGCAGCGGCTCAAGGAGCAGCTCAAGCTGAAAACCGACGACCGCGGCAGCCAGCTCAAGGAGCTGGAAGCGTTGGATGCGGCCAAGGCGGCGGCCGAAGCGAAGCTCGCGGAGATGGTGGCCGAAGAAGCGCGTCTGCAGCAGGCGATCCGCGATGCGGAAGAGCGCCGCCGGGCGAACGAGTCCGCGCGGGAAGAGCTGCAGGGACAGCTCACCGAGCTGAAGGTTGCCGTCGCGAAGACGGAACAGGAGAAGCAGTCGCTCGCCGAGCAGACGGCGCGGCTCCGCGGCGAGATCGCGCGCGGCAAGCAGGAGCTGGCCGCGCTGCGCGAGACGGCGTCGCTGCAGGCGGACGAGCTGCAGCGGCTGGAAGAAGAAACGGTCAAGCAGACGGAGACGCTGAACGAACTGCGGCTGCAGAAAGAGCGCTGCGCGGAATCGATCGATCTGAAGCGCGCGGAGCGGGCCGAGAAAATGCGCGTCCTCGAAGAAGGGGAAAGCGAGACGAAGGAGCAGCGCACGCAGCTCCGGCAGGTGGAAGAGCAGGTGCGGCAGACCGAGATTGCCGCAAACCGGCTTGACGTCGAGCTCGACAACCTGCTGCGCTCGCTCAGCGAAGAATACGAGCTCGGGTTCGAGCTCGCGAAGGAACGGTATCCGGTGCCGGAAGATCCGGCCGCCGCGCAGCAGGAGGTCCGCGAACTGAAGCGGCAGATCTCGCTGCTCGGAGAAGTGAACCTCGGCGCCATCGAAGAGTACGAGCGGGTGAAAGAACGGTACGAGTTTCTCAGCGCGCAGAAGGACGACCTTATCGAGGCGAAATCGGCGCTCTACCAGGTCATCCGCGAGATGGACGAAGAGATGGGCCGGCGCTTCCGCACGACGTTCGAGGCGATCCGCGGCCATTTCGGCATCGTGTTCAACCGGCTGTTCGGCGGCGGACGGGCGGATCTCGTCCTGCTCGATCCGGACAATCTGCTGGAAACGGGCATCGACATCGTCGCGCAGCCGCCGGGCAAGAAACTGCAGAACCTGCAGCTGCTCTCGGGCGGCGAGCGCGCGCTGACGGCGATGGCGCTGCTGTTCGCGATTCTGCACGTCAAGCCGGTGCCGTTCTGCGTGCTCGACGAAGTCGAAGCGGCGCTGGACGAAGCGAACGTGACGCGGTTCGCGCAATATCTTCGTGAATTCTCCGAGCAGACGCAGTTCATCGTTGTCACGCACCGGAAAGGGACGATGGAAGAAGCGGACGTGCTGTACGGGGTGACGATGGAGCAGGACGGCGTGTCCAAGCTCGTCTCGGTGCGGCTGGAGAACGGCGAGCCGGTATCGGCGTGATCCGGGCATTTGCCGGAACCGCGGCCGGGCCGTCCGGTCCGGGTGAAATGGAAAGGTGGTAAAACGGTGAGCTTTTTCAAGAAATTGCGCGAGAGCATCTCGGCGAAGGCCGAAGCGGTGACGAACAAGTTCCGGGAAGGGCTCGGGAAGACCGCTTCCGCCATCGCGGGCAAAGTGGAAGAACTGGTGCTCCGGCGCAAGAAAATCGACGAAGCGTTCTATGAAGAACTGGAAGAAATTCTGATCGGCGCCGACGTCGGCGTGACGACCGTCATGCGGCTGACCGACGAGCTCCGCGAGGAAGTGCGGAAGCGGAAAATCGAGGATGCGTCCGATCTGCAGCCGATCCTGTCCGAGAAGCTGGTCGCCCTGCTGCGCGAGGGCGCGGACGAGGGCCTCAGAATGGCCGAGTCGGGCACAACCGTCATCCTGTTCGTCGGCGTGAACGGCGTCGGCAAGACGACGACGATCGGCAAGCTGGCGCACCGCTTCAAGAGCGAGGGGAAATCGGTCCTCATGGCGGCGGGCGATACGTTCCGTGCCGGGGCGATCGACCAGCTCGAGGAGTGGGGCCGGCGCGTCGGCGTCGAAGTGGTGAAGCAGCAGCCCGGAGCCGATCCCGCCGCCGTCATGTACGACGCGATCCGCGCCGCGAAGCAGCGCGGCGTCGACGTGCTCTTGTGCGACACGGCGGGCCGTCTGCAGAACAAGACGAATTTGATGGAAGAGCTGAACAAAATCTATCGCGTCATCCAGCGGGAGATGCCGGGCGCGCCGCACGAGGTGCTGCTCGTGCTCGACGCGACGACGGGACAGAACGCGCTCAGCCAGGCGAAATTGTTCGGCGAGAAAAGCGGCGTCACGGGCATCGTGCTCACGAAGCTGGACAGCACGGCCAAGGGCGGCATCGTCGTCGCGATCCGCAGCGAGCTCAAATTGCCGGTGAAGCTCGTCGGCCTCGGCGAGAAAATGGACGATCTGCAGGAGTTCGACGCGGAGCAGTTCGTCCATGCGCTGTTCGCCGGCGCGATCGACAAGGAAGCCGAAGCCGGAAGCGCGGGTTGAGCGGCCTCGGCGGCCAACGCCCCGAAACAGACGCAGGGACTTCGGATATTTCAGCGAAAATCGCAAAAATTCGTTTATCGAGCAAATAGAGGAATTGATTTCCTCTATTTTTGCATTTGCCGCAGTTTCGGTGCGGCAAAGTGCGGTTGCTTTCCGGCATTTCACCTGACAAGGTGATCGGCTTGACACGCCGGGCGCCTTGAGGTATGATGAGGAAGTTGGTCAAGGTGTAAAGTTTTTTTCCTTGAAAGACAGGATTGGCGCCCGCCCGGGAGGACGGCGCCTGCCGTTTGCCGGAAAGGAGGGGCTGACTTCGGCAATGCGCGAGTCGGAAGCCCTCGAGAAGACGAACCGGATCAATATGTTGTTCGACTTTTACGAACCGCTGCTGACCGACAAGCAGCGGATGTTTCTGAAATATTACTTTCACGACGATTACTCGCTGGGCGAGATCGCGTCGGAATTCAGCATCAGCCGGCAGGCCGTCTACGAGCATATCAAGCGGGCGGAAGAGATGCTGGAAAACTATGAAGGACGGCTCGGGCTGCTCGCCCGCCATGAACGGCTGACGTCGCTGCTCGAGGAGCTTGAGCGGGCGGTGGCGGCACTGCCGGAAGGGGCGGGCGCGGAAGCCGTTCGGACGGCGTTGGCCAGACTTCGTCTGGCCGTCGAGAACGGCTGAGGATTCATACGGCAGGGGGCGAAGCGGATGGCCGCATTCGAAAGTTTGACAAGCCGGCTGCAGAGCGTGTTCGGGAAGCTGCGGGGCAAAGGCAAGGTAACCGAAGATGACGTGAACGAAGCGATGCGCGAAGTCCGGCTGGCGCTGCTGGAAGCCGACGTCAACTTTAAGGTGGTCAAAGATTTCATCGCCAGGGTGAAGGAGCGCGCGATCGGCCAGGAAGTGGTCAAAAGCTTCACGCCCGGCATGGTCATCATCGATATCGTCAACAAGGAATTGACCGAACTGATGGGCGGCACCCAGGCCAAGCTGGCCAAGGCCGCCAAACCGCCGACCGTCATCATGATGGCGGGGCTGCAGGGCGCCGGCAAGACGACGGCCAGCGCGAAGCTGGCGCTGATGCTGCAGAAGGGCGGGCACAAGCCGCTGCTCGCGGCGTGCGACATTTACCGTCCGGCGGCGATCAAGCAGCTGCAGGTGCTGGGCGGTCAGATCGGCGTGCCGGTGTTCTCGCTCGGCGACAAGGTGAATCCGGTGGACATCGCGCGGCAGGCGCTGCAACATGCGAAGGATGAAGGCCGCGATTATCTGATCATCGACACGGCCGGCCGGCTTCATATCGATGAAGCGCTCATGGAGGAGCTGCGGCAGATCCATGAGGGCGTGAAGCCGGATGAAGTGCTGCTCGTCGTCGACGCGATGATCGGGCAGGAAGCGGTCAACGTCGCGCAAAGCTTCCACGAACAGCTCGAGCTGACGGGCATCGTGCTGACGAAGCTCGACGGCGACACGCGCGGCGGCGCGGCGATCTCGGTCAAGGCCGTCACCGGCTGTCCGATCAAGTTCGTCGGCATGGGCGAGAAGATCGAGCCGCTCGAGCCGTTCCATCCGGACCGGATGGCGTCCCGCATTCTCGGCATGGGCGACATGCTGTCCCTCATCGAGAAGGCGCAGGCGGCGATCGACGCCGAGAAGGCGGCCGAGATGGAGCGCAAAATGCGCGCCGCCGAGTTCACGTTCGAGGATTTCCTCGAACAGATGGCGCAAGTTCGCAAGCTTGGTCCGCTCGACCAATTGCTGGAAATGCTGCCCGGCATGGGCAAGCTGAAGCAGCTGAAAGACATCCAGATCGACGAGCGACAGCTCGCCCGCGTCGAAGCGATCGTGAAGTCGATGACGACCGAGGAGAAGCGCAATCCGGAGATTCTGAACCACAGCCGCCGGAAGCGCATTGCGGCGGGCAGCGGCACCACGGTCGCGGATGTGAACCGGCTGATCAAGCAGTTCGACGACATGCGCCGCATGATGAAGCAGTTCTCGACGATGATGGGCCCGAAAGGCCCGAAGGGCGGAAAAGGCCCGAAAGGCTTGAAAGGCATGAAGGGCATGCTCGGCCGGGGGCCGCGTTTCCCCTTCGGCTGATCCTGTGACCCGAGCTTTTGAAGGAGGTGAATTCGCATGGCAGTCCGCATTCGTCTGAAGCGCATGGGTGCGCACAAGAAACCGTTCTACCGCGTTGTCGTTTCCGACTCCCGTTCGCCGCGCGACGGTCGTTTCATCGAAGAGATCGGCACGTACAACCCGGTTGCCCAACCGGCTCAACTGAACATCGACGAAGAGAAAGCGCTGAAATGGCTGCAAAACGGCGCGCAAGCGTCCGATACGGCGCGCAGCCTGCTCAGCAAAGCCGGCGTTCTGAAGAAGTTCCATGAACTGAAGCAAGGCAAGTAAGCCCAGCCTTCTCGGGAGGAGGCCGACGATGAAAGAATTGATTCAGGTGATCGCCAAGTCGCTGACGGACCATCCGGACGATGTGCGGGTCACGGTCCGTGAAGAAGACCGCGGCACGGTATATACCTTGTCCGTCCATCCCGACGACATCGGGAAAGTGATCGGAAAGCAGGGCCGAATCGCGAAGGCCATCCGAACGGTCGTCTCGTCGGCCTCCGCAAGGGACAAACGCCGCGTCATTGTGGATATTGAATCTTGATTTCAGGTTCGGCTCGTCTGATGCCGGATCGGTCAGGGGCCGGGACGCATGAGTCCCGGCCCCTGCACGCGATCGGCCGAGGATCGGACGGGCCGGCCGTGCGAAAGGAGCGGCCCCACGCGTGTCAGACAAGTGGCTCAAGGTCGGCAGGCTGGTGAACACCCACGGCATCCGGGGAGAGGTCAAGGTGCTGCCGTCGACCGATTTTCCCGGCGAGCGCTTCGCTCCCGGCAGCCGCCTGACGCTGCATGCCCCCGACTCGTCCGCTGCCGTGGAAGTCGAAGTCGCATCGGCGCGGGAGCATAAAGGGCTGTACATCGTAAAGTTCAAACAGTACGACAACATTAACCAGGTGCTCCCGTACAAAGGGTGGACGATCAAAGTTCCGGCTTCGCAGCGCGTTCCGCTCGCGGAAGGAGAATACTATTTCCACGACATCATCGGCTGCACGGTCGTGACGGAGGAAGGCGAGGAGCTCGGCCGGATCAGCGAGATCCTCCGTCCCGGGGCGAACGATGTCTGGGTCGTCGAACGTCCGAAGGGCCGCCCGGTGCTCATCCCGTACATCGCCGATGTGGTGCTGGATGTCGATGTTGAGGCAAAACGGGTGACGATCCACCTGATGGAAGGGCTGATCTGACCGATGCGGATCGATGTGCTCACCCTGTTTCCCGAAATGTTCGAGGGCGTGTTCGGCGCGAGCATTATCGGCAAAGCCCGGGAGAAGGGGATCGTCGAGCTGAACACCGTCAATTTCCGCGATTATGCGAACAACAAGCACAACACGGTGGACGATTACCCGTACGGCGGAGGGAGCGGCATGGTGCTCAAGCCCGAGCCGATTTTCGCCGCGGTCGAGGATCTGATCCGGCCGGACGAGCCGCGTCCCCGCATCATCCTGATGTGTCCCCAGGGCGAGACCTTCACGCAGCGCAAGGCGGAAGAACTCGCGGCCGAGCGGCGCCTCGTGTTCATCTGCGGACATTACGAAGGATACGATGAGCGCATCCGCGAACATCTCGTGACGGACGAGCTGTCGATCGGCGATTACGTGCTGACCGGCGGCGAGCTTCCCGCGATGGTCGTCATCGACGCGGTTGTGCGGCTCTTGCCCGGCGTGCTCGGCAACGAGTCATCCGCCTGGGCGGACTCGTTCCAGGCCGGTCTGCTCGAATATCCGCAATATACCCGGCCGGCGTCGTTCCGCGGCTGGGATGTGCCGGAGGTGCTGCTCTCCGGCCATCACGGACGGATCGAGGAGTGGCGGCGCAGGCAGTCGCTGCTGCGCACGCTGAGACGGCGGCCGGATCTGCTCGAACAGGCCGATCTTACGCCGGAGGAGCAGCGCTTCATCGAGGAAGAGCGGCGCCGCATGGCGTCCGAATCCTTGAGCGGCCGGGAGACGGAGCGGGACCGGGGTCAGTGAAAAATGGTTGTATTTGCAGCCGCGCTGTGGTAAAATTTCAAATGTTGTTTGCGATATCAGGACGGTCCGCTGTCAGCGCAGACCCGGCACGGGAAGATGCCGGCGAGCTTGCATGAACGTCCTTGGGGAAGGAGGTACGTCCGATGAATCTCGTACAAGCGATTACGCAAGAACAGCTCCGCAAGGATATTCCGGACTTCCGCCCGGGCGACACCCTGAAGGTGTACGTCAAGGTTATCGAAGGTTCGCGCGAGCGGGTTCAGCTGTTCGAAGGCGTGGTCATCAAGCGCCGGGGCGGCGGAATCAGCGAAACGTTCACGGTCCGCAAGATTTCGTACGGGGTCGGCGTCGAAAGAACGTTCCCGCTGCACACTCCGAGGATCGAGAAGATCGAAGTAGTGCGCCGCGGCAAAGTGCGCCGTGCCAAGTTGTACTATCTGCGCGAGCTGCGCGGCAAGGCAGCGAGAATCAAAGAACGCTAAGCATGATGAAACGGAGGGGGCTTGCTTTCGACAAGTCCCTTTTGCTTTAGGAAGATAAGCTTGTGACGGACATTTCAAGGCGCCGAAAGGTGGTGGGCGGATGGACCGAACCGAAACGCATGACGCCGAATTGCCGAAGGCTGAACAGACGGGAAGCGGGCAGCCGGATCGCGGGCAGGATCAAGCGGAGCCGCGGGAGGGAAGCCGGTTGTACAAGGAAATCGTGGAGTGGATCAAGGCGCTCGCGATTGCCGGGCTCCTGGTCTTTGTCATCCGCTGGTTTCTTTTCGCGCCGTTCATCGTGGACGGTCCGTCGATGCAGCCGAACTTTGAAACCGGCGAGCGGTTGATCGTGAACAAGATTCTGTATGATTTTCGGGAGCCGAAGCGCGGCGAGGTCGTCGTGTTCCACGTGCCGGAAGAGAACCGCGATTTCATCAAGCGGGTCATCGGCGTGCCCGGCGACAGCGTGCGGCTTGAAGGCGATGATCTGTACATAAACGGCGTCAAGTTCGAGGAGCCTTATATACGTGAAGCGATCGAGCGGGCGCGGGCCGCGGGCGAGCCGGCGTTCAACCTGGGAGACGATTTCCCGAATGCGATCGTTCAGGAAAGCACCGTGCCGGAAGGGATGATTCTCGCATTCGGCGACAACCGGCGCAACAGCAAGGACAGCCGGATGATCGGATTCGTTCCGCTCGAGAACGTGATCGGCAGGGCCGATTTCATCTTCTGGCCGATCGGCAAGGTCGGGTTTATCAACCATTCGGCTCCGGTTCCGGCTGCGGAGTGAAGCGGCGGTCTGCATGCGCGCCGCTTTCTTCCGACAGCGCTGAAAGAGTGGGGGCAGCATGACGATCCAATGGTTTCCGGGCCATATGACCCGGGCAAGAAGGCAGATTCAGGAAAAACTGAAGCAGATTGACGCGGTGATCGAACTGCTCGACGCGCGGGTGCCGCATTCGAGCCGCAATCCGATGATCGACGAGATTCTGCGCGGCAAACCGCGCCTTGTCCTGCTGAACAAGGCCGATCTGGCGGACCAGCGGGCGACGGACAGATGGATCGCCGCGTTTCGCGAAGACGGGCTGGACAGCCTTGCCGTGGACGCCGCCGGCGGACAGGGCATCAAGGAAATCTCCGCGCGGGTGAAGAAGCTGGTCGCGCCGCAATGGGAGCGCATGGCGGCGCGGGGCGTCGTCAAGCCCCGGGCGGTGCGCGTGCTGATCGTCGGCATTCCGAATGTCGGCAAGTCGACGCTGATCAACCGGCTGGCCGGCCGCAGCGTCGCCGCGACCGGCGACCGCCCCGGCGTCACCAAAGGCCAGCAATGGATCAAGGTCGGCGGAGAAATGGAACTGCTCGACACGCCGGGCATTCTGTGGCCGAAGTTCGACGACCAGACGGTCGGCATGCGGCTGGCGGTCATCGGCTCGATCCGGGAAGAGATTTTGAACCTGGAGGAAATCGCGTTCTTCGCCGTGAAGACGCTGGCCGGGAAGTATTGGGACGCGTTCGTTGAGCGTTTCGGACTCGAAGGCGGTCCGCCGGAAGATCCGGACGATCCTAGACAGATCGTCGATGTGCTGGAGCGGATCGGCCGGAAGCGCGGCTGCCTTGTCAGCGGCGGACGCGTCGATCTGGAGAAGGCGTCCGGCGTGCTGCTGCGCGATCTGCGTTCGGGCAAGCTCGGCCGGATCACGCTGGAGGAACCGGAAGAGTTCCGGTGATCGGCTTCGGGCGCTGCCGGTTGACGGGGATCGGGTTCGGCAGCGGCTCCGGGGGAGGAGAGACGCATCATGGAAAGTACGGATATGCTGGCGCAGGAACGGGAGCTGGCGCAGCGGGGATTCCGGGCGATCGCCGGCGTCGATGAGGTCGGCCGCGGCTGCCTGTTCGGCGACGTGGTCGCGGCCGCCGTCATTCTGCCGCCGGATCTGCATCTGCCGGATGTGAACGACTCGAAGAAGCTCACCGCGAAGCAGCGCGAGCGATGCTACGAAGCGATCATCAAGCAGGCGGTGGCCTGGTCGGTCTCCCGCGTCGGCCCGGAGGAGATTGACCGGATCAACATCCGGCAGGCGTCCCGGCTCGCGATGAAGCTGGCGGTGGAAGCGTTGAGCGTGAAGCCGGACCATTTGCTGATCGATGCCGAGACGATCGATCTGGATGTGCCGCAGCTCGCCGTCGTCCATGGCGACGCGCGCTGCCAGTCCATCGCCGCCGCGTCAATCGTCGCCAAGGTGACGCGCGACCGGCTGTGCACGGACGAATGGGACCGCATGTATCCGGAATACGGCATCGCCATACATAAAGGTTACGCGACGAAGCTGCACCGCGAACGGCTGCTGGAGTTCGGACCGAGCCCGATGCACCGGCGTTCGTTCCTCGGCAAGCTGCTGGACGAGCAGTTGACGTTGTTCTGATCGCAAACCGCCTGCGGACGGGCGAAAGCCGCCTGCGGGCGGTTTTTTTATTCTTCAGCCCGAAGCGGGTTCAGCCGATATAGAAACCATAAGGATGAAGGGGGATGCTGACGATGTTGGTGAGCCAATTGATGCGCGGCATGCTCGGCGAGCCGCAGCCGGACCAGGCGAAGGCGCTGGAACTGCGGATCGGCCAGGTCGTGCGCGGCGTCGTGCTGCAGCTGCTGGACGGGCAGGAAGCGCTCGTGTCGCTCGCCGGCGTCCAGGTGCGCGCGCGTCTGGAAACGCCGCTGGCTCCCGGGCAGTCCGCAATGCTGCAGGTGATGCCCGAATCGTCAGCCGGCACGATCGTGCTCCGGCAGGCCGACGCCGGCAACGCGCAGTCTTCGGAGGCGACGCTGCGCGAACTGATGCGGACGCTCGGCCTGCCGGACAAGCGGTGGGCCGCGGAACTGGCGCTCGACCTTCGCCGCGGCGGCTATCCGGTCACCCGCGAGACGGGGGAGGCGCTGAAGCAGGTTGCGGCCGCCCGTCCGGCGGATGTGCCGGAAGCGGAATGGATGCAGGCGGCGGCGACGGCGTGGAAGCGCGGTCTTCCCGTGACGGAGAGCACGGTCGCCGCGCTGCGGCAGGCGATGTTCGGCAAGCCGCTGGGCGAACTGCTGGCATCGCTGCGCGGGCAGCTGGCGGCATTCGCCCTGCAGGGATCGGCCGCGGGCGGCGCGGCCGGACCCGACACCGCCGGGACGCTGCCCGCGTTGGCGGCGCGCGTGCTCGCGCTGCTTGCCGAAGGCGAGGCGCTGCTCGCCGGCCCGGCCGCCCGTGCGGGCGGGCCGGCCAATCCGGCAGGCGCGGCGCCGGCCGGCGGGGCGACGGGTTCGCCCGCCGCGCCGGGCGCTGCGGGAGCGGGCGCGTCCGTGCCGGCCGGACAAGCTCAGGCCGGACAGGTTCCTGCCGGCCAGATGCCGCCCGGTCCGGCACCGCAGGGAGGCGGTGCGCCCGGCGGCGTTCCGGCGGGAGCGGGCGCCGCTTCCGGGGCGGGGCAGCCCCCGGCTGCGTCGGGATCCGCCGGTCCCGCCGCAGGGGGCGCGCGGCAGGCGTCCGCCCGGGCCGTGGACGCGCAGCCGCAAGGCGCAGCCGCAGGCGGCGCCCAGACCGCAGGGGGCGCCGGGCAGACGCAGCAAGCGGCCGCACCGCAGAGCGGCAACTGGATTCACGGCCTGCTGAAATGGCTCGGCGTCGATTACGAGAAGCAGCTGTCGCAGCTGACCGGCGCGCGCGGTGAAGCCGCCGGCGGGCGGCAGGATGCGGCGCCGCGGACGGCAGGAGATGCGCCATCCGGCGCAGCGGCAGCCGGCCGGGACGCGGCGGCCGGGCCCGGACCGGGCGCCGGCCTGACGGGCACGGCGGAGCGGATGGCGCCGCAGATCGGGCGGGGCGTCGTCCCATTCCTGCCGCACACCGCCGAGCAGCAGCCCGCCCCGGCCGGCGGCGCGGGCGAGACGCTGAAGCAGGCGCTGCTGTCGCTTGCGGCGGCCGACGATGCGCCGGCCGCGCTGCGCGAAACCGCGCAGCAGCTCGTGCAGCAGATCACCGGCCAGCAGCTGCTGCTTGCGCCGGAGAAGAACGGCGCGCTGTTCTCCCATATGACGCTGTTCATTCCGTTCCAGGGGGAAGACGGCGGCACGACGGCCCAGATCACGATCCAGTCGCGGCGCGGGCGGAAAGGGGAGCTCGATCCCGACAACTGCCGGCTGCTGTTCGACCTCAGGATGAAGCATCTCGGCGACACGGTCGTCGACGTGCAGGTGGTGGACCGGTTTGTCAGCCTGAACCTGTGGAACGACCATCCGGCCGTGAGCCGGCTGGTGGAATCGGCGCGGGATGAGGCGGCGGAGGCGCTGCGCCGGGCCGGATATCAGCTTTCGTCGATGCGCGTGAAGCCGTTTCCGGACACGGCAAGCCGGAACGCCGCGAAGGAATCCGCCGCGGCTGCGCCCCTCCCGACCCCGGCGGTTTACGCCGGCAAGCCGTACAGAGGGGTGGACTACCGCGCATGAAGAAGCCTGACCATCCGCCGCAGCCGCTGCGCAAAGCGGTGGCGCTGAAATACAATCCGGCCGAACATTCGGCTCCCGTCGTGGCCGCCAAGGGGCAGGGACATGTCGCGGAGCGCATTCTGGAACTGGCGCGCGAACACGGCGTTCCGGTTCAGGAAGAACCTTCGCTCATTGAAGTGTTGTCCAAGCTCGACATCGACCAGGAGATTCCTCCCGAACTCTATGCGCTTGTCGCGGAAGTGCTCAGCTTCGTCTACCGGGCCGACCGCAGGATGAAGGAATGGGAAACCGCGCATGGATAAGCGGAGAGCGACCGGAAGGCGCGGAGAGGAAGCGGCCGCCCGCTATCTTGCGGCGAAGGGCTATCGCCTTCTGCACCGCAACTGGCGGTGCCGGCTGGGCGAACTGGACATTGTGGCGGAGGACGAGGGGACGGTTGTCATTGTCGAAGTCCGGACGCGCGCGGCGCACGGCCGGTTCGGCACGCCCGCCGAATCGGTCGATATTCGCAAGCAGCGCAAACTGGCCGCGGTCGCCCAGGTATATCTGGCGCAGACGGGACGGCAGCACGCGCAGGTCCGGTTCGACGTCATCGCCTGCACGGTCGGATCAGACGGGGAAATGGACATCGAACATATTCCGGGCGCCATGTAGCCGCCGGTCCGAACGCGGGCCGGCGGCGATTGCATATTCAGGAGTTTGTCTTGCGGTCGAGGAAACGGTAATGGATCGCCTCCGCGACATGATCCGCGCCGACGGCATCCTGTTCGTCCAGATCCGCGATCGTCCGCGCAAGCTTGAGGACGCGCTCGTGGGCGCGCATGCTGAAGCCGAGGGCGCGGTAGGCGGAGTCAAGCAATTTCGCGGCGTCGGGCCGCAGCTTGCACGCATCCCGCAGAGCGCGGCCGGTCAGATCGCAGTTCCACCTGACGCCGGTTGCCGCGGCGCGCAACTGCTGCCGCTCCGCGGCAACCATGACGCGCTCGCGCATCTTCGCGGTCGTCCAGCCGTCGGGCTTGGCGGCATGCAGCACCGGCCGGGGCACTTCGACCTGCAGATCGATCCGGTCGAGCAGCGGCCCGGACAGCCGGGAGCGGTAGGCCGCGATGCGCCCCGTCGAGCATGTGCAGCGCTGGTCCTCCGTCTCGTGCAGATGGAAACCGCACGGACACGGATTCATCGAGGCGGCCAGCATGAAGCGGGCCGGGAACCGGAACACCGCCCGGGACCGGGCGATCGTCACCTCGCGGTCCTCCAGCGGCTGGCGCAGCGCTTCGAGCGCCTGGCGCGAGAACTCGGGCAATTCGTCGAGGAACAGGACGCCCTCGTGCGCCAGCGTCACTTCGCCGGGCCTCGGCACGGACCCGCCGCCGATGAGCCCGCCGGCCGAAATCGTATGATGGGGCGAGCGGAACGGCCGGCTGCGGATGAGCGACACGTTGCCGGTGCCGAGCTTTCCGGCCGCGCTGTAGATTTTCGTGACGTTCAGCGCTTCTTCTTCCGTCAGCGGGGGCAGGATGCCGGGCAGACGCCTCACGAGCATCGTCTTGCCCGTCCCGGGCGGTCCGGACAGCAGCAGATTGTGCCGCCCGGCCGCGGCGGTCAGCACCGCCCGCTTCGCCGTCGGCTGGCCGATCACGTCGGCGAAGTCGAGATCCGCCTGCAGCGGATCGTCGGCGCCGTTCGCACGCATCTGCCCAAGGCCGGGTCGCTCAGCGGCGAATCGCAGCGCATCCCAATCTTTGCCTGCGAGCTGCGACAGGTGCGTGACGGCGTACAGGTCCATGCCGCCGATCAGCGCGGCTTCGGCCGCGTTGCCCGCGGGCAGCAGCACCCGCCGGATGCCGCGCCGCTTCGCCTGCTCCACCATCGGCAGCACGCCGGGAACGGGCCGCACCTCGCCTGACAGCGCCAGCTCGCCGATGACGAGCGTGCCGGCGAAGGGGCCGCCGTCCAGCTGGCCGCTGACGATCAGAATGCCGGCGGCGATCGCAAGATCGAACGCCGTCCCTTCCTTGCGCTGATCGGCCGGCGCGAGATTGACGGTGATGCGCTGCAGCGGGAACTGAAAGCCGCAGTTCTTCACGGCGGCGCGCACCCGCTCCACCGATTCGCGGACGGCGGGATCCGGCAGTCCGACGACGTTCACCTGCGGCAGGCCGGGCGAAATATCGGTCTCGACGTCGATCCAGAGCGCCTCCACCCCCTGGACGGACGCGCAGCATACGTTCGCATACATGCAAAAAAGCACCCCCATCTCCGGATGAAGGTGCTTCCTTACGCTCCGTGTTCACATTCATTTCATGCGATTCCAAATTTAGCGGATGCGCGCAGTCTTGTCAATCCGCCCGCCGCATCAAGCCTTCCGGCTTCTTCTTGTTCTCGGCGGCTTTCCGGATTTTTTTGACGAATTTGTCGGCTTTCATGTTTTGAAGGCTGTCGAACAGATGAGGCTCCACCGTGCCGTACATGCGATAAGGACCGGATTGCACGCGGCCGTCTTTCACCTTCCAGACGCCCGCTCCGGGGTCGTACGGCCAATAAAAATCTTCGGTCGTTTCCATCAGCAGCAGAATCACTTCTTCCCCGGGCGACACCAGGACGCCGTCCTTGTCGGTTTTCGGCGTTCCGTGCTGATACAGCGTGACCGCTTTCTGATCCAAATCGCCGTGAATGACTTCTTCCACCTCGATCACGGACGGGGTAACATCACCGATAATCCGCGTGAATGGTTCCCGGACCTCCAGCACGGTGCCCCTTACAATCAAATCGACGAAGTACATTTCTTCTTTCAGGTTTCGGGTCATCACCCTCGCCGCCGCACCGGAATCCGAAACGGCGGAAGCCGCCGGTACTTCCGATTGCGAGTCCGCGCATCCGCCCGGCAAGACGGCGAGTCCCAGAACAGCCGTCAAGATGATCGACAAAAATTTCATCGCATGGCCTCCGGAAGAATCCGGTTCTCTCACCGATTGTAACATGCGAACATGCGGCGGTTACTTTTCATCTGCGGCGCTTTCGTGTCAAATCCGCTTTCCCTTTTGTTCGCGCAATGAGATCATTCCGATAGCAAAAAGTGTTCGTTCGCTCCGACAAAAATAAGGCAACCGTGGCGAATTCGTGATACAATAGGGTTGTTTGTGTACATACTGTGACTTGTATTTCGGCTGCGGCGCACAGGCCCCCGGATCATCCGGACCGTAAGCGCTGCCGCTGACGCTTGAGGGAGGATATCGGCATGAACATTCACGAGTATCAGGGCAAGGAAGTCTTGAAGCAGTACGGCGTATCCGTGCCGGAAGGCCGCGTGGCGTTCACGGTCGACGAAGCCGTCGAGGCCGCCAAGGAGCTCGGCACGTCCGTCGTCGTCGTGAAAGCGCAGATCCATTCGGGCGGCCGCGGCAAAGCGGGCGGCGTCAAAGTGGCGAAGTCGCTTGACGAAGTTCGCCAGTATGCGTCGGAACTGCTCGGCAAAGTGCTCGTCACGCATCAGACCGGGCCGGAGGGCAAAGAAGTGAAGCGGCTGCTCATCGAGCAGGGCTGCGACATCAAGAAGGAATACTACGTCGGCGTCGTCGTCGACCGCTCGACCGGCCGCGTCGTCATGATGGCGTCCGAAGAAGGCGGCACGGAGATCGAGGAAGTCGCCGCGCGCACGCCGGAGAAGATTTTCAAGGAAGTGATCGACCCGGTCGTCGGCCTGCAGCCGTTCCAGGCGCGCCGTCTGGCGTTCAACATCAACATTCCGAACGAGCTCGTCGGCAAGGCGGTCCAGTTCATGACGGCGCTGTACAACGCGTTCGTGGACAAGGACTGCTCGATCGCCGAGATCAACCCGCTCGTCGTCACCGGCGACGGCAACATCCTTGCGCTGGACGCGAAGCTCAACTTTGACTCCAATGCGCTGTACCGCCATCCGGATATCGTCGCGCTGCGGGACCTCGACGAAGAGGACGAGAAGGAGATCCAGGCGTCCAAATTCGATCTGAGCTACATCGCCCTCGACGGCAACATCGGATGCATGGTGAACGGCGCCGGCCTCGCGATGGCGACGATGGACATCATCAAGTATTACGGCGGCGAGCCGGCCAACTTCCTTGACGTGGGCGGCGGCGCATCGAAGGAGAAAGTGACGGAAGCGTTCAAGATCATTCTGTCCGATCCGAAGGTCAAGGGCATTTTCGTCAACATATTCGGCGGCATCATGCGCTGCGACGTCATTGCGGAAGGCGTCATCGCCGCGGCGCGCGAACTCGGCCTCGACCGTCCGCTCGTCGTGCGGCTGGAAGGCACGAACGTCGAGCTCGGCAAGAAGCTGCTGAACGAGTCCGGCCTGAACATCACGGCCGCCGACTCGATGGCCGACGGGGCTCAGAAAATCGTCGAACTTGTAAAGTAAAGGCCTACCGATCCATTACGATAGAGGAAGTGAACCTTCGATGAGCATTCTGGTGGACAAGAATACGAAAGTCATCACCCAGGGCATTACCGGCAAGACGGCGCTCTTCCACGCGAAAGGCGCGCTTGACTACGGCACGCAGATGGTCGGCGGCACGTCGCCGGGCAAAGGCGGCACGACCGTCGAGATCCAGCTCGAGAACGGCACCGTTGCGAAGCTGCCGGTGTTCAACACGGTGCGCGAGGCGGTGGACGCAACCGGTGCGACCGCTTCGGTCATCTACGTTCCGCCGGCGTTCGCGGCCGACGCGATCATGGAAGCGGTCGACGCGGAGCTGGAGCTCGTCATCTGCATTACGGAAGGCATCCCGGTCCTGGACATGGTCAAGGTGAAGCGCTACATGGAAGGCAAGAAGACGCGCCTCATCGGACCGAACTGCCCGGGCGTCATCACGCCCGACGCGTGCAAGATCGGCATCATGCCGGGCTATATCCATACGAAAGGCCATGTCGGCGTCGTATCGCGCAGCGGCACGCTGACGTATGAAGCGGTGCATCAGCTGACGACGCGCGGCATCGGGCAATCGACGGCCGTCGGCATCGGCGGCGACCCGGTCAAAGGATCGGAATTTATCGACATTCTGAAGATGTTCAACGAAGACCCCGACACGTACGCGGTCATCATGATCGGCGAAATCGGCGGCACGGCCGAAGAAGAGGCGGCCGAGTGGATCAAGGCGAACATGACGAAGCCGGTTGTCGGCTTCATCGGCGGCGCAACCGCGCCTCCGGGCAAGCGGATGGGCCATGCCGGCGCGATCATCTCCGGCGGCAAGGGCACGGCAGCCGAAAAGATCGCGAAGCTCGAATCGTGCGGCATCAAGGTGGCGCCGACGCCGGCCGAGATGGGCGCAACGCTTGTATCCGTGCTCGAAGAGCGCGGACTGCTCGAGAAGTGCATCACCCGCAAATAAGCGGTTGAACGGATCAGCGTACAATTTATCGGTTCCGCGGTTTGCTTAAACCGCAGGAAGGCAGGCAGCCTTCCCGGCTCCCGCATGTACGGGAGAAGGGAAGGCTGTTTGCTTTGCCATCACCCAAATCTTGATGCGCCGCTTGCATTCTGTTTCCGCGTGACGCACAATAGGATGAGAATGCGTGCGGCCCATGGAAAGGAGTCATGTCATGGGTCAGGGTTGGACGCGGCGGGACATTCTGCTTGCCCTTCACGAGACGGAGGGCGTGGGGCCCGCCACGATCCGGGAGCTTCGGGAGCGGGAGCTCCTGGAGGCCTGCGTGCATTACTCGGAAGAAGAGTGGATCGAATTCGGATTGCCCCCGCTGCGCGCGGACGCCGTCCGGCGCTCGCTGTCGCGTTCGTTCACGGAGGAGCGGAAGCGGCTTTACGCCGGCATGGGCGTGGAATGGGTGACCGTCGAGGATGAGGATTATCCCGAGCTGCTGCGCCAATTGAAGAATCCGCCCGCCATCCTCTACGTGCAGGGGCGCAAGGAATTGCTGAATTATCCGGCCTACGCGGTCGTCGGCACGCGCCTCCCGACCGCATACGGCCGGCAGACGGCGCGGATGCTCGCCGAGCGGCTGTCCGACGTCGGCATCACGATCGTCAGCGGACTCGCCCGCGGTATCGACGCCTGCGCCCACGAAGGCGCGCTGCGCGGCTCCGGCAGCACGATCGCGGTGCTCGGCACGCCGATCGGCACCATCTATCCGCCGCAGAACGCGCCGCTCTACCAGCGGATCGCCGAGCAGGGGCTTCTCGTTTCGCCGTTTCCTCTCGGTACGCCCGGCCATCCGGGCCTGTTTCCGGCGCGCAACGCGGTCATCGCCGGCATGACGCGGGGCACGATCGTCGTCGAGGCGGCGGAACGGAGCGGCTCGCTCATCACGGCTGATCTGGCGAGGGATTTCGACCGCGAGCTGTTCGCCGTTCCCGGCATGATCGGCTCGCCGAAGAGCAAGGGCACGAACATGCTGATCAAGAGCGAGAAGGCCAAGTTGCTCACGGGTCCGGAAGATGTGATGGCCGATCTGTGGCTCTCCGAGGCCGGCCTCGAGAGCCGGCGCAGGGTGCTTGAAGCGGCGCGCCAAGCGGAGGAAGGCATGACGGAGGAGGAGCGCCGCATCGTGCAGCTTCTGCAGGAAGGGCCGAAGACATCCGACGAACTGGCGGAGCTCACCGGCATTCCGTTTGGACATTTACATGCTCTTCTGATAAATTTAACATTAAAACGCAAAATCGAGCAGCATCCGGGTTCCCTGTACAGCGTCCGATGAGATCGGAATCTGAACCCGCAGAGGAGAGGCTGATCTATGGCTGATTCGCTTGTCATTGTCGAATCGCCGGCGAAGGCGAAGACAATCAGCAAATATCTCGGCAGCAAATATATCGTGAAAGCGTCAATGGGCCACATCCGCGACCTGCCCAAAAGCCAGACCGGCGTCGAGATCGAAAACGGCTTCCAGCCGAAATACATCACGATCCGCGGCAAGGGCAGCGTGCTGAAAGAGCTGAAAGACGCGAGCAAGAAAGTGAAGAAAGTGTATCTTGCGGCGGACCCCGACCGCGAGGGCGAAGCGATCGCCTGGCATCTCGCCCATTATCTCGAACTGGACCAGGGGGAAGCCTGCCGCGTCGTGTTCAACGAGATCACGAAACAGGCGGTCAAGGATGCGTTCAAGTCGCCGCGTCCGATCAACATGGACCTGGTCAACGCCCAGCAGGCCCGGCGCATCCTCGACCGGCTCGTCGGCTACAAGATCAGTCCATTATTATGGAAGAAAGTGAAGAAAGGCCTGTCCGCGGGGCGCGTCCAGTCGGTCGCGGTCAAGCTGATCATCGACCGGGAGAACGAGATCAATGCGTTCGTGCCGGAAGAGTATTGGACGATCACCGCGCGGCTGGTCCAGGACAATCTGCCGTTCGAAGCGAAATTCCACGCGCTGGATAACGAGAAGAAGGAGCTGCCGAACGAACAGGAAGTGCAGCAGGTGCTGGCCGCGATCGAAGGCCAGCCGTTCGTCGTCTCCGAGGTGAAAGAGCGCGAACGGCTCCGCAATCCGGCGCCTCCGTTCATTACGAGCACGCTGCAGCAGGAAGCGGCGCGCAAACTCGGCTTCCGCGCGGCGAAGACGATGTCGATCGCCCAGCAGCTCTACGAAGGCGTCGACATCGGCAGGGAAGGATCGGTCGGTCTGATCACGTACATGCGCACCGACTCGACCCGCATTTCCCCTGTCGCCCAGGAAGAAGCGAAAGCCTACATTGTGGAGAAATTCGGCGCGGAATATGCACCGGAACAGTTCCGCGTCTACGCGAAGAGAAATTCGAACGCGCAGGATGCCCACGAAGCGATCCGGCCGACGTCGATCCATCGCGATCCGGAAACGGTGAAGCCTTATCTGACGAAAGACCAGTACCGCCTCTACAAGCTGGTCTGGGAACGATTCACCGCCAGCCAGATGAGCTCCGCCGTGCTCGACACGATGACGGTCGACATCAAGGCGGGACGCGCGACGTTCCGGGCGACAGGTTCGAAGATCAAGTTTCCGGGTTTCATGAAGGTGTACGTGGAAGGGAGCGACGACGGCCCCTCCGACGAGGAAAATCTGCTGCCGCCGCTGCGGGAAGGCATGACCGTCGAGCGCACGGCCATTGAGCCGAAGCAGCATTTTACGTCGCCGCCGCCGCGTTATACGGAAGCCCGTCTCGTCCGGGCGCTTGAAGAACTCGGCATCGGGCGGCCGAGCACGTATGCGCCGACGCTGGAGACGATCCACAAGCGCGGCTACGTCGCGATCGAGGACAAGAAATTCGTTCCGACCGAACTCGGCCTGCTCGTCAACCAGCTGATGGAGGAGTTTTTCCCCGAAATTCTGAACGTCGAGTTCACCGCCCACATGGAAGATGATCTCGACCATGTCGAGGAAGGTAAGAAAGACTGGGTCGAGGTGCTGAACGAGTTCTACGAACCGTTCTCGAAGCGGCTGAAGATCGCCGAAGACGAAATGCGGGAAGTGGAGCTGCAGGAAGAAGTATCGGACGAGACTTGCGACAAATGCGGCCGGCCGATGGTTTACAAGATGGGCAGGTTCGGCAAGTTTCTCGCCTGCTCCGGCTTCCCGGAATGCCGGAACACCAAGCCGATTCTGAAAGATATCGGCGTCTCCTGCCCGAAGTGCGGGGAAGGCCGAATCATCGAGCGGCGAAGCAAGAAAGGCCGAATTTTCTACGGCTGCGACAAGTACCCCGGCTGCGACTACGTGTCGTGGGACCGTCCGTCGGACAAATCGTGTCCCGTATGCGAAAGCCGGCTGGTCGAGAAGCGCAGCCGCTCCGGCGGCAAGCTGCTGTGCCCGGAATGCGGCCACAGCGAGGAGATGCCGGAAGAACAGGAACAAGCCTAGCCGGCATCGGGCAATGCCCGATGCCGCTGTCCTGTCCGGCGTCTGTGAAAGGAGCATAGCGACAGTGGGGAGCAAACATGTGACCGTGATCGGCGCGGGACTTGCGGGAAGCGAAGCCGCCTGGCAGATCGCTTCCCAGGGCGTGCCGGTCACCCTCTATGAGATGCGGCCGGCCAAAAGCACGCCCGCGCATCACACGGACAAATTTGCAGAACTGGTATGCAGCAACAGTCTGCGCGCGAACGGGCTGACAAACGCGGTCGGCGTGCTGAAGGAAGAGATGCGCCGGCTCGGATCGCTCATCCTCCGTTCGGCCGACGCCCATGCCGTACCGGCGGGAGGCGCGCTGGCCGTCGACCGGGACGGCTTCTCGGCGGCGGTGACCGACAGCATTCGGAACCATCCGCTGATCGAGGTGCGGAACGAAGAGGTGACGGAGATTCCGGCTGAGGGCATCGTTGTCGTCGCCACCGGTCCGCTCACGTCTCCGGCGCTCTCGGAGCGCATCCGGGAGCTGCTCGGCGAAGAGTACTTCTACTTCTACGACGCGGCCGCCCCGATCGTCGAACGGGACTCGATCGACATGGAGAAAGTGTACATGGCGTCCCGGTACGGCAAAGGGGAAGCCGCATACCTGAACTGCCCGATGACGGAGGAGCAGTTCAACGCCTTCTACGACGCGCTGGTGACGGCGGAGAAGGCGGAGCTGAAGGAATTTGAGAAGGAGATCTATTTCGAAGGCTGCATGCCGATCGAAGTGATGGCCGCGCGCGGCCGCCAGACGCTGCTGTTCGGACCGCTGAAGCCGGTCGGCCTTCCCGACCCCCGAACGGGGAAATTGCCCTACGCCGTCGTGCAGCTTCGGCAGGACAATGCGGCCGGCACGCTGTACAACCTTGTCGGCTTCCAGACCCACCTCAAGTGGGGCGAACAGAAGCGGGTGTTCGGCATGATTCCGGGGCTCGAGCAGGCGGAATTCGTCCGTTACGGCGTCATGCACCGCAACACGTTCATCAACTCGCCGAAGCTGCTGAAGCCCACGTACCAGTTCAAGGGCAGGGAGACGCTGCTGTTTGCCGGTCAGATGACCGGTGTTGAAGGCTACGTCGAATCCGCCGCTTCGGGGCTGCTGGCCGGCATCAACGCGGGCCGGCTCGCGCGCGGACTCGATCCGGTCGTGCCGCCGCAGGAGACGGCGCACGGCAGCATGGCGCATTACATCACGACCGCCGATTTCAGTAATTTTCAGCCGATGAACGCCAATTTCGGGCTGTTCCCGCCGCTTGCGGAACGCATCCGGGGGAAGAAGGAGAAGAACGAAGCGATTGCCCGGCGCGCGCTTGAAACGCTGGAGGCGTTCAAGCGCGCGCTGGCCTGACGATGGCATTATCCGCTGCAAGAGACAGCGAAAGGAGTGAGACGCGATGGATACGACGTTCCACGCCACCACAATCTGCGCCGTGCGCCATGAAGGCCGCGGCGCCATCGCCGGCGACGGCCAGGTGACGTTCGGCAGCAACATGGTGATGAAACATACGGCGAAGAAGGTGCGTCGGCTGTACCGCGGGCAGGTTGTCGCCGGATTCGCCGGCGCGGTGGCGGATGCGATCACCCTGTTCGAGAAGTTTGAAGGCAAGCTCGAGGAACATCAGGGCAACCTTCAGCGCGCCGCCGTCGAGATGACGAAGGATTGGCGGTCCGACCGGGTGCTCAGGCGGCTGGAAGCGATGATGATCGTCATGGATGCTTCCGGACTGCTCTTGCTGTCCGGAAGCGGCGAGATCATCGAGCCGGACGACGGCATTCTGGCGATCGGTTCCGGCGGCGGATTCGCGCTGGCGGCTGCGCGCGCCCTGAAGCGGCATGCGCCGGGCCTTACGGCGGGCGAGATGGCCAGGGCGGCGCTGGAGACGGCCGCCGATATTTGCGTTTATACGAACCGGCAGATCATCCTTGAAGAAATCTAATTCCTTGCCGGTCAAGCGGCAGGCGATCGGAGGGAACCAGATGAGCAGCGAAGCGCTCACACCGCGTCAGATTGTCGCGGAACTCGACAAGTACATCGTGGGGCAGAAAGCCGCCAAGCGCGCCGTTGCGGTTGCGCTGCGCAATCGTTACCGCCGCAGCAAACTGGATGAGTCGCTGCGGGATGAGATCGTGCCGAAGAATATTCTGATGATCGGTCCGACGGGAGTCGGCAAGACGGAGATCGCCCGGAGACTGGCGAAGCTGGTCGGCGCGCCGTTCGTCAAGGTGGAAGCGACGAAGTTTACGGAAGTCGGCTACGTGGGACGCGACGTGGAGTCGATGGTGCGCGATCTCGTGGAGACGGCGATCCGGATGGTCAAGGCCGAGCGGACGGAACAGGTGCGGGACAAGGCGGAGCGTCAGGCGAACGAACGGCTCGTTCAGCTGCTTGTGCCGAGCGGGCAGAAACCGAAGAGCAACCGCAATCCGCTCGAGATGTTGTTCGGCCAGCAGGGAGGCACGACGCAGGAAGAGCCCGAGCTGGATTCGGCCATTGCCGAGCGCAGGAGGGTGGTGCGCGAGCGGCTGGCTGCGGGCGAGCTGGAAAACGAACTGGTCGAGATCGAGGTGGAGGACGCGGGCCCCAACATGCTCGACATGCTGCCCGGGCAGGGGATGGAGACGTTCGGCATGAACATGCAGGAACTGTTCGGCCATCTGCTGCCGAAGCGGGTGAAGAAACGCAAGCTTCCGATCAAGGAAGCGCGCAAGGTGCTCATCCAGGAAGAAGCGAACAAGCTGATCGACATGGACGACGTCATCGCGGAATCGACGCGCCGAGCCGAACAATCCGGCATCATTTTCATCGACGAAATCGACAAGATCGCAAGCCCCAGCCGCGGTACGGGCCCCGACGTGTCCCGCGAAGGCGTGCAGCGCGACATTCTGCCGATCGTCGAAGGTTCGACCGTCATGACGAAGTACGGTCCGGTGAAGACCGACCACGTGCTTTTTATCGCCGCAGGGGCTTTCCATATCGCCAAACCGGCGGATCTCATCCCTGAGCTGCAGGGCAGATTTCCGATCCGGGTGGAACTGTCCAGCCTTTCGCTGGACGACTTCGTGAAGATCCTGACCGAGCCGAAGAACGCGCTGACCAAGCAATATGCCGCGCTGCTCGAAACGGAAGGAATTCACATCGAATTTACGGAAGAAGCGATCCGCGAACTGGCGCAAATCGCGGCCGACGTGAACCAGCGGACCGAAAATATCGGCGCCCGGCGGCTTCACACGATCTTGGAGAAGCTGCTCGAAGATTTGTCGTTCGAGGCGCCGGAGCTCAACCTGGAGCATTTCGCGATCACGCCGGAATATGTCCGGGAGAAAGTCGGCGATATTGCGCAGAACCGCGATCTTAGCCAATATATTCTATAATGCTCCGGCAACGCCGCCCGGGCGGAATGCTGCCGGCTGCGGAGATCTCGGGAGGATCAGGCATGACATTGTTAGCAAAGACCAGGGCGCTGAACCGGCTGTTGCAGCGAGCAGCCGGAAAGCCGCTTAATTTTCGGGAGATGGCCGAGGTGCTGGGTTCGACGATTCAAGCCCATGTATTCGTCGTCAGCCGAAGGGGGAAATTGCTCGGCTGCGCGGCCGCGCGTCCCTGGGAAAATGATCATATACGCGCTGTATCATCAACCGGCGAAATCCATTTTCCGCCGGAGACGAACGAACGGTTCATGAACATGCAGGAGACGGTGACAAATACCGAGCCCGATCCCGGCATTGCCGTCACGTTTCCCGAGATGTCCGAACACCGGATCATGACGGTCGTTCCGATCATCGGCGGAGGCGACCGGCTCGGAACCCTTGTTCTTACCAGAGACACCGGTCCTTTCGGAGAGGACGATCTCATTCTGGCGGAATACGGTTCGACAATTGTCGGCATGGAGATTCTGCGCGAACGGGCAGAGGAAATTGAAATGGAAGCGAGAAGCAGAGCGGCCGTTCTGGTGGCGGTCAATTCCCTGTCCTTCAGCGAGCTGGAAGCAGTCGAACATATTTTCGAAGAACTGGATGGGCAGGAAGGACTGCTGGTTGCTTCCAAAGTCGCAGATCGGGTAGGCATTACACGTTCGGTTATCGTCAATGCGCTGAGAAAGCTGGAAAGTGCGGGCGTTATTGAGACGCGATCCCTTGGGATGAAAGGCACATATATTAAGATTCTTAATCCTCAATTGCTGCAAGAACTCGACAAAATGAGGTCGTAAGACATTTGTAAGATAACCGCATCGGCTATAAAAAGCACTTTCTTCGGATGCGAAGATAGTGCTTTTTTCGTATTGTGACAAGATTAAAAAAAATCATCATTAGAAATGTCGGCAAGTTTTGGATACCGGCTGTCGCAATCTTTTCTATATCGACAAGACTACTGTTGATTTTTATAGGGATTTGTCGATATGAAGCAGGAATTACCCATTATTTGTTGAATTAGGTACCAAAGATTAGCCGGAAAAAACCATGCAGAAAGGCGGGGATTATTGATGAATGTGCTGGGCGGGGCCGATATGGCCAGGCTCAAGGGGGCCATATCGGCAGCGGAACTGCGGCAGCAGGTTATCGCCGACAACATCGCCAACGTCGACACCCCCGGATTCAAACGGTCTGGAGTACTGTTTGAAGAGCTGCTGGCCAGCCGGTTGGGCCGTCAGGCGCCCAAGCTGGTCGCCAGGCGGACGCATGAGAAGCATATTCCGTTCGGCGGCTCAGGAAGCGTTGTCAAACCGCGGCTGGTGACGGATGACAGCACGTCGATGCACAACAGCGCGAACAATGTCGACATTGATCGCGAAATGGCGCTGCTCGCCAAGAACCAGCTGCGCTACAACGCCCTGGTCCAACAGCTCAATCATGAGATCTCGATGCTTCGGATCGGAATTGAAGGGAGATAACCGCCTTGAGACTGAATGACGGATTTGAAGCCAGCGCTTCCGCGCTGACCGCACAGCGGCTCAGGATGGACATCATCTCGTCGAACATCGCGAACGCGGAGACAAGCCGCGGACGGTTCGTGAACGGCCGTTGGGAGCCCTACGCGCGCAAGATGGTCGTCCTTGAACCGATCCGGAATTCGTTCTCGAACATGCTGAACGCGAAATTGTCCGGCGGCGAGCGCCGGATGTCCGGCGTCAAGGTGGCGCGCATCGTGGAAGATTCCACGCCGGCCAAACTGGCGTACAACCCGTCCCATCCCGATGCGGATGAGAACGGGTATGTCCGGATGCCGAACGTCGACATTCTGAAGGAAATGGTGGACATGATCTCCGCGACCCGTTCGTATGAAGCCAACGTGACGGCGCTCAACGCATCGAAAGCCATGTTCACCAAAGCGCTGGAAATCGGCAGACAGACCTGATCTGAAAGGGAGGGCTAATCGCGTATGATTCAGGGATTGACCGGCGCCGGATCGCTGCTGAATACCGCCGGCGGGGTGAACAGACAGTCGCCCGCCGAATCGGTGGAACAATTCAGCGACTATCTGAAACAGGCGATTGACAGTGTGGCGCAGCAGGAAGACGCCGTCCGGCAGACGACCGAACGGTTCATTGTCGGCGAAGCGGATGTGTCGGAAATGATGATTGTCTCCGAACAGGCCAAGCTCAGTCTTCAGCTCACCGCTCAGATACGCAACAAGGTGATCGAAGCGTATCAAGAAATTATGAGAATGCAGGTCTGATCGCACCAAACGTCATAGCACAGATACCGGGTGAGGTGAAAACGTGAACGAGAGACTTGCCCAATACCGCGAACGCGTCGCGCAATATTGGCAGCAATTCGGCAAGAAACAGCGGATCTATCTTGCCGCGACAGCGGGCGGCCTCATCCTGCTGACAATCGTTCTGATCTACCTGTTCTCCAGGACCGAATACGAGCTGGCATTTCAGAATCTGGACGCCACGGACGCCGCGGCCATCATGGAACATCTGAACGCCGAAGGAATTCCGTACAAGCTCGGCAACGACGGCACGAGCATTTCGGTGCCCGCTTCCGCCGCTTCGCGGGTGAAAGTGGAAATCGGCTCCATGGGCATCGTCCGCAACGGCTCGATCGGCTTTGAATCGTTCAGGGATTCCGGTTCCCAGTTCGGGATGACCGACAACGAGTTCAACGTTCGCTACCGCGACGCTCTGAACGGGGAAGTGCAGCGGCTGCTGAATTCGATGGAAGGCGTTCAGCGCTCCAACGTGCTCATCAATCTTCCGGAAGAGTCCGTGTTCCTGAACGATGAAAGGGATCAGGCTTCGGCATCGGTCACGATCGAGTTCAAACGGGGATTCCGCCCCACGCAGGACCAGATTGACGCCTATTACAACCTGGTGAAAACGGCGGTTCCCAACTTGAGCGTCGAGAACATCACGATCTCCAGCCCGCAAGGGGAACTCGTCGCTTCCGAGAAAGCGGGAGGCGGTGTCAATTTCGCCTCGTCGGCAGCGGAAGCGCAATTCAGGATCCAGCGCAAATATGAGTCCGACCTGAAGCGGGAGATCCAGCAGTTCCTCGGCCAGATGGTGGGCGCCGAGAATCTCGCGGTCAGCGTGAACAGCACGCTCAACTTCGACCAGAAAACATCGGTGGAGAATCTCGTTCAACCGCAGGAAGGAAGCACGACCGGCGTCGTGATCAGCGAAGAGATCCGCTCCAGCTCGACCACGGGCACGACGGGACCCGGAGGCGTCGCCGGCACAGGCGAAACCGACATTCCCGGCTATGATGCCATCGACGGGTCCAGCACGAGCAGCTCGGAAGAGAATTCGCGCATTTCGAACTATGAAGTCAGCCGGATCCAGAACCAGATCGTGTCGGCTCCGTTCGTCGTCAAGGATCTGTCGATCGGCATCGGCATCCAGGAAGGCGTGCTGACCGAAGAAAACCGCGCCTTCGTCATGGATTATCTGACCCGGCTGGTGCGTACGCAATTGGCGCAATCGGGACTTGACCTGTCGAACGACGATGTGGTCGCGAGCAAGGTTTCCCTTATCTCGCAGCCGTTCGTCCAGGACACCGCAGGCGGTTCGTCCGGTGTGACGCTTCCGACGATTCTCGCCATCGCGGGCGCGCTCGCTGCCATCCTGCTCGTCGCGCTGTTCCTCTACCTGCGCAAGCGGAGACTTGACCGGATTGCGGCGGAAGAGGAAGCGGCTGCGCTTGAAGCCGAGCAGCCGAAGGTGGAACTGCCGACGATCGATCTCGATCAGGTGACGACCGAGACGCAAATGCGCAGACAACTGGAACATTTCGCGAAACGCAAACCGGACGATTTCGTCAATCTGCTCCGCACGTGGCTAGTGGATGAATAGAGGTGGAACGATGGCAAGGGCAGCGACACCGCAAGCATTGACGGGCAGACAGAAAGCGGCCATTCTGCTGATCACGCTCGGTCCGGAGGTGTCGGCGCACATTTTCAAGCATTTGCGTGACGAAGAGATTGAGCAGCTGACGCTGGAAATCGCGAATGTCCGCAAGGTCGACAGCGCCGAGAAACAGGCGATCCTGACCGAGTTTCACCAGATCTGCATGGCCCAGGAATACATATCGCAGGGCGGCATCCAGTATGCGAAGACGATCCTGGAGAAAGCGCTCGGCGAACACAAGGCAATGGAAGTCATCAACCGGCTGACCGCGACGCTTCAGGTCCGGCCCTTCGATTTCGCGCGGAAAGCCGATCCGGCGCAAATTTTCAACTTCATTCAGAACGAGAACTCACAGACCATCGCGCTGGTGCTGTCGTACCTGCAGCCGGAGCAGGCCGCGGCAATCCTGTCGGCACTGCCGCAGGACAAACAGGCCGATGTGGCGAGGCGCATCGCCTTGATGGACAGCACATCGCCGGAAGTGATCACGCAGATCGAACGGATTCTCGAGCAGAAGCTGTCGTCGACCGTTACCCAGGACTATACGATGGCGGGCGGCATCGAATCGATCGTGCAGATCCTGAACGGCGTAGACCGCGGCACGGAACGGACCATTCTCGACTCGCTCGAGATCCAGGACCCGGAGCTTGCGGAAGAGATCAAGAAACGGATGTTCGTGTTCGAGGACATCGTCAACCTCGACAACCGTTCGATCCAGCGCATCATCCGCGACATCGAGAACTCGGACCTGCAGCTTGCGCTCAAGGTGGCCAGCGAAGAAGTCCGCGAGGTCATCTTCCGCAACATGTCGAAGCGGATGGCCGAAACCTTCAAGGAAGAAATGGAATATATGGGACCCGTCCGGCTGCGTGACGTCGAAGAAGCGCAGACGCGCATCGTAGCGACGATCCGCAGGCTGGAAGAAGCCGGCGAGATCATCATTGCGCGCGGCGGAGGTGACGACATCATTGTCTAACCTGATCAAATCGTCCCACGTCGTCTCGCTCGATGACCTGAGGCGGCTGGAATTGATCCGGAAGTACCAGCCTCCCGCGAAGCCGCAGGAAGGCGCCGATCCGAACGGGCCGGACCCCCAGACGGCGGCTTTAAGGGAACAGATTCTGCGCGACGCCGAAGCCGAGGCCGAAGAGCGCATCCGCCAGGCGGCGGAACAGGCCGAGCAGGCGAGGCGCAGCGCCGAAGAACAGATCGAGCAGTGGTGGCAGGAACGGCGCGCGCAAGATCTCGAGATTACGGAGACCGCCCGCCGGGACGGCTACGAGCAAGGGTACGCGGAAGGCCGCGCCGAAGCCGAGGAAGCCGTCCGGCAGGAATGGACGGGCAGAATCGCCGAAGCGAAGGCGCTGCTCGAAGAAGCTTATCGTATCAAAGAGCAAATCATCCAGGAAGCGGAACCGTTCCTGGTCGAACTCAGCGTCGCCATCGCGGGCAAGATCATCGACCGCGAACTGGAACGCTCGCCCGAATGGACGATTGAACTGATCCGCAAGTCGCTGGCGCGGCGGCGGGAACAGGGCCTTGTTACGCTGTGCGTGGCTCCGGATCAACTGTCGTTCGTCATGGCGGCGCGCGACGAGCTGGAGATGGCCGTCGATTCGCAGGCCGAGCTGCAGATTGTGCCGGATCCGACCGTGACGGACCGCGGATGCGTCATCCGCACTTCTTTCGGCAGCATTGACGCGCGCATCGACACCCAGCTGGAAGAGATCAAACGGGCGCTGCTGCAGGCTGCGGCGGAGGCCGGAGAGCGGGGGCACGCGGATGAAGGCGTATCGGCTTGACAGTGAGCCCTATCTCGAAGTGCTCCGTTCCGTCGATCCGGTGCGGATGAACGGCAAGGTGACGCAGGTCATCGGCCTGACCGTCGAATCGGAGGGACCGGATGCGAGCATCGGCGATGTCTGCCTCATCTATCCCGCCAAATCGGGCAAGCCGATCAAGGCGGAGGTCGTGGGCTTCCGCAACAACAAGGTTTTGTTGATGCCGCTCGGCGAACTGCATGCCGTCGGTCCGGGCTGCGATGTCGTCAGCACCTGCAAACCGCTGACCGTGCCGGTCGGCAGCGAGCTGCTCGGTAAAGTGCTTGACGGGCTCGGACAGCCGCTCGACGGTTCGCGCATACCGGCGCGCATGACGCATTACTCGACGCACAATGTCCCTTCCAATCCGTTGTTCCGCCCGCGGGTGACCGAACCGCTCGGCATCGGCGTGCGCGCGATTGACGGGTTGCTCACCGTGGGACGCGGACAGCGGGTCGGCATTTTCGCCGGCTCCGGCGTCGGGAAGAGCACGCTGCTCGGCATGGTCGCCCGCAACACGTCCGCCGATGTGAACGTCATCGCGCTCATCGGGGAGCGGGGCCGCGAAGTACTCGAATTCATCGAGAGAGATCTCGGCCCGGAAGGGCTTGCGCGTTCTGTCGTCGTCGTCGCGACAAGCGACCAGCCGGCACTCATCCGGATCAAAGGCGCGCTGATTGCCACGACGATTGCGGAATATTTCCGCGACCGCGGCCTGGACGTCATGCTCATGATGGATTCGGTCACGCGGTTCGCGATGGCCCAGCGCGAAGTCGGCCTCGCCATCGGGGAGCCGCCGGCCACGCGCGGGTACACGCCGTCGGTTTTCGCCATGCTGCCGAAGCTGCTCGAGCGCTCGGGAACCGGCAAGACCGGTTCGATCACGGCGTTCTACACGGTGCTCGTGGACGGGGACGACATGAATGAACCGATTGCCGATGCCGTACGCGGCATCCTCGACGGCCACATCGTGCTCAGCCGCAGCCTGGCGAACAAGGGGCATTATCCGGCAATCGACATTCTGGCTTCCGTCAGCCGCGTCATGAACGACATCGTGCCTGCGGAGCAGCTGGAAGCGGCCAATCAGTTCAAACGCCTGCTTTCCATTTATAGAGATTCGGAGGACCTCATCAATATAGGGGCGTATCAGCGGGGATCAAATGCAGAAATTGATCGCGCGATCGAATATTACGATCGCATCCGCAGTTACGCCATGCAGCGGACGGATGAGAAAGTCAGTTTCGAGGAGTCGCAGCAGCGGTTGCTCAGCGAGTTCCTGGGAGGTTGAGCGGTGCGATGGCGAGATACCGGTACCCGTATCAGAAGATCGTCGACCTGAAATCAAGCGAGAAGACGCAGGCGGAATGGATGCTGGCCGCCGCCGTCGGCAAGCTGGAACAGGAAGAAAGAACGCTCGGGCAGCTGCAGGAGGAACTCGCCGCATGGCTCGGGCGGTTGCAGACCGAAGCCGAGTCCGGCGCCAGTCTGGCCGAACTGCAGATGATGCAATCCTATGTTGAATATCTGAATGCCGCCATCCGGAAACAGCAGGAGAATGTGCAGCGCGCCGCTGCCGAGAAAGAACGGTGCCGGGCGGTTCTGGCCGACCGGATGGTCGATGAAAAAGTATGGCTCAAAGCGAAGGAGAAGGCGTTCCAACACTTCATGCGCATGCAGCAACGATCGGAACAGAACGAACTGGATGAGATCGCAGCCGTACGGTTCGTCTTCACAACGAACTGACGGCCGCCGTCGGCAGGTAAGGAGGGGACGCGCTTGGCTGAAGTGGAGGCGGAGAAAACATACAGCGGACTGGAACGATTCATGTTCTTCCTGACGCCGATCCTGTTCACGCTGGTGCTCGTCGGGGTGCTGCTCACGTTGTTCAATCCCGATTTGCGCAACCGGATGCTCGAAACGGCGAACCGGGTGCCGGTGCTTGAGCGGATCGTGCCCGATGCGCCCGCCGGCAAAGAGACGCTGAATGAGAACGCGATCCGTGAAAGGAATCAGGGAGCGAAAATTGCGGAGCTGGAATCGCAGCTCGCGGAGAAGGAAGCCGAACTGGCCGAGCTCGCCGGCATTCGTGCCGAATTGGAACAGACGGTGGTGCAGCTTGAGGCCCGGATTGAGGAATTGACGCAGGCGAGCGCGGAGAGACAGTTGTCCGACGAAGAATATCAGGCGCGCATCGGCGAGCTGGCCGCGATGTTCGGACAAATCTCGCCGAGCAAGGCAGCGCCGATTCTCGAGAGCATGACGATGGAAGAAATGGTGCTGATCATGGATGCGATGCGTCCGGAGATCCGCGTCACCGTGATGGAGAAAATGACGCCGAAGGTGGCCGCGGAAGCGACGGTGCGCCTCAAAGATACGGTTACGGCGAAAGACCGGCAGATCGCCGCGCTGCAGGCAAGGCTGGAGGAATATGAAACGGTGCGGGCCGAAAGCTCGACCAGCCTGGATGAGAGCCAGATCAGCGCGACGTTCAGTTCGATGAGTCCGGACAGCGCGGCGGAAATCCTGCTGCAAATGGCCGATCTGAATCCGGGCAAAGTGCTCGATCTGCTGGGTTCGCTCCCGGCGGCTTCGCGGGCGGACATTCTGGAAGCCATGCAGAAGAAGAACGCGAAATATACCGCGCAGCTGGTCAACAAGCTGGTCGACCGCTGATCATCGGTTGACCGGCAGCCGGCCGGCTGCGGCGAAACGCTTGAAAGGGGGTGAACACAGATGTCAATGAATCCGGCTATGATAATTGCCGCTTCGGTTGCGGGAGCATCGGCGCAGCAACTGGCAGCAACGGGTCAGACGGCGGAAGCCAATCCGCAGTCCGGACAGAACGGCGGCGCGTTCGGCCGCATGCTCGTGGCGCAGGTTTCGGACGCCGGCGGCGCCGTCCGTCAGGATAGCCAGACGCAAGCCGCCCAACGGATCGCTTGCCAACTGTCAAGCGGAGAATGGGCGGACCTGCTGGGCGGGGCGACGGGCAAATCGCTGTTCGACAAGCTGGACGCGCTTCTTCAGTTGACGGAGAACGGCGCGGAACCGCTGACGGAAGAGCAGAAAGCGGAAATTGACGCCGCTTTGGAAGAGCTGCAGGCGGTCATGATGGCGATGTTCGGCATCCCGCTGCCGCTGCCGAATGCCGGCCAGGCGGAAGAAGCGCCGGTACAGCCGGCGGACATGGCGGCGGAAGCGGACACCGCGGACGGCGTTGCATTCCGCGGAGGGCTGCATGAGACGATTGCCTTCGTGCGGGCCTTCCTCGCGGAAGGAGCGTTTCGGCCGCTCACCAGGCAGGAGAGCGCGAGGTTTGAAGCGCTGATCGATCGGCTGCAACAAGCGCTCACCGCGGCGGATGAAGCGAACCGGGACGCGGCAGCCGAAGCCCGGCAGACCGTAGACATCAAGACGACGGGAACGGAAACCCGCTCTTCGGCGGAAGCTTTGCTGGCGCGGCTTGCCCGGCCGATGCAGGCATCGGTTGCAGCGGTCGTGACGGAGGCGCAGCGGCAGAGCGGCGTGCAGACCGGAACGGTTCAGACCGCGGCGCTGACGGGAGCAAACGTCAACGGTCCGGCAGCGAACGCACAGCTGCAGACCATTGCCGCTGAGGACGCGGTTCAGGCTGCCGCAGCCGAAACGGCCGATCTGACGCCGATCACGCAGGCCGTCGGGCCGCAGTCCGCAAGTGCAGCGGCTGAGACCGCCCGGACGGAGGCGGCTGTTCGCCAGCCCGTGCACACTGTTCCGGTGGAACGGTTCCATGAAGTCATCTCGGGCATGGCGGTCAGACAGATGAACCTGAGCGCTTCGAACGGGGTGTCGGAAGCCCGCATCCTGCTCGTGCCGGAGCATCTCGGCGAGGTGGCCGTCCGCATCACCCTGCAGAACGGACAGCTGACGGCGCAGTTCATGACGGAGAGCGCGGTTGCGAAAGACCTGATCGAGAACCAGTTCGTTGTGCTTCGCGGCGCCCTCCAGAGCCAGGGCATCCAGGTTGAACGGCTGGAAGTGACCTACGGCAACGCGGCGCAGAGCCAGATGTTCCAGGAGCAGCGGCAGCGCGGCGGACAGAACCGGCAGGAGGGCGGCAGAGGAAACCGCGCGGATGATTCGGTTCCCGTCTTTGAAACGGAGCTGCTCGAACAGACCGCGATCCGGGAGCTCGGTTACGGACGCGCAATCAATGTGAAGGCTTGACGGTGATCCCTGACAGCCTCAAGCGGAGGTGAGAACGAATGGCAGGTGTTGTCTGGCCGTCCTATCATGTCACCAACGTCAGGGCGGCGGCGGCCGACACGGACAGAAATGTGATGGGCAAGGACGCTTTTCTGAATCTGCTCGTCACCCAGCTCAGGAACCAGAACCCGCTCGAACCGCTGTCGAACACCGAATACATCGCCCAGATGGCGCAGTTCACGTCGGTTGAACAGTTGATGAACCTGGTGACCGAGATGTCGGCGCTGAGGAACAATCTCGGCATCGCTTCCGGCATGATCGGCATGAGCGTCACATGGAGCGAGTTGGATCAAGCGACCGGACAGTTGATGACCTACCGGGGCATCGTCGATTCCATCATTGTCCGTGACGGCGTGACGATGGCCAAGGTCGGCGACCGGGAGCTCAGCCTGGACTCGATCTCGTCGATGTCGCTGCCGGGAGGAGGCGGCACCGATGGCTGACGGAATCCGGATCGGGCAACTGTATCCGGCAAGACAGCCGCTCGGCATTGGAAATCCGGCGCAGTTCCGGACGCAGCGGACACCGGATGAAGCCGTATCCTTCGAGAAGCTGCTCAAGGCGGGCGAGCTGAAGTTCAGCCGGCATGCGGAAATGCGCATGCAGCAAAGGGGCATCAGCCTGAAGCCCGAGCAGCTCAGCAAGATCGTCTCGGCGGTCGAAGCGGCGGAGGCGAAAGGCGCGAAGGATTCCCTCATCCTGTACCGGGACATTGCGATGATCGTCAACGTGCCGTCTAAGACGGTCGTTACCGCGATCGACAGCGGATCTGCGGAAGGAAACGTCTTTACCCGGATCGACAGCGCGGTTGTCATTTCGTGATCAAGGGCTGGACCTGAACAGGAGGCCCTTCAGCCGCGGATCGATGGAAGCGGCTGACTCAAACCTGATGAAGCGGGAGGTTGAACGATTCCCATGTTGAGATCCATGTATTCCGGCGTATCCGGCATGCGCGGTTTTCAGACGAAACTTGACGTCATCGGCAACAACATCGCCAACGTCAATACCGTCGGCTTCAAGGCCGGTCGCGTCATGTTCAAGGATATTCTGAGCCAGACGGTTGCGGGCGTCACGCCGCCGGAAGAAGGCGTGACCGGGGGCGTCAATCCGAAGCAAGTCGGACTCGGCGTCGCGATCTCGGCGATCGACACGATTCACACGCCTGGCAGCGCGATGACGACGAACGTCGCGACGGACCTGCGCATTGACGGTGACGGATTCTTCGCCGTCTTCGCATCGGAAGACCAGGAAGTTCCGTATCTGACCCGCGCGGGCAACTTCATGCTCGATGCGGCGGGCCAGCTCGTGAACGCGGACGGCATGTTCGTGCTCAGCGTTGACGGCGAGCCGATCGTCCTTGATCCGGAGATTACGGCCTTCACGATCGGACAGGACGGCTCGATCATTTCCATCGCCGCGGACGGCACGATGGAAGATACCGGCATCCAGATTGCGGTCATCCGGGTGGCGAACCCCGCCGGCCTCGAGAAAATCGGCGGCAACCTGTATCGCGTGACGCCGAACGCCAACCCGGAAGGCGAGATCGAGTTCACCGCGCCGGGCGACGCGGAAGCCGGCACGGGCGTCATCATCGCCGGGCAGCTTGAGATGTCGAACGTCGATCTGACGACGGAGTTTACCGAAATGATCGTCGCGCAGCGCGGATTCCAGGCGAACTCCCGCATCATTACGACATCCGACGAAGTGCTTCAGGAAGTCGTCAATCTGAAACGTTAATTTCGCGTTCAATAGGCCGGGCGGGAGGCGGCCCATCCGCCTCCCCGCACGGCGGCGGCGAAGGGGGAAACTCATGATCGAGGTGACGCGCCTGAACGGGACGAAGGTTGTCATCAACGCGCTTCTGATCGAAACGATCGAAGAAGTTCCGGATACCCTGATTACGCTCTTGACCGGAAAGAAAGTGATGGCTTCGGAACCCGCGGCCGAACTCATCGCGAGAACGCAGGAATACTTGCGCGGAATCGGCCTGGTGGCGTCCGTCATTCGCAGCGAACAATTGGAGGGGCCTGAGACATGAAGAGACTGTTGCCATGGTTGATCACCATTCTGCTCGCCATTACGTTGATCGTCGTTGCGGCCTTCTTCATCTATGACCGGCTGTTCAACGATTCGGGCAGCGATTCCGGCGAAATCGACAGAATCGTCGAACAGGTGGAACCGGAGAAGCTGACGGCCGATGAACGGGTTGCCATGACCGCAGAAATCCAGGACATCCGCACCAATCTGCTGGATACCAATTATGTCGTCGTCATGAGTCTCGCCTTCCGGCTTGACAGCAAGAAAGCCAAGGAAGAATTCGAGAAGATCAAGGATATTTCCATCAAGCCGATCGTCATCCGCACGTTGTCCGACATGACGGAGGAAGAACTGCGCGGTTCCAAGGGCAAGGATGAATTGAACGCCAGGCTGTTCAATCTGATCAACCCCGAACTGACGCACGGCAGACTGACCAAGGTCGAGATCACCAACATCATCATACAGCGAATCTGATCGCGGCGGACGGCCGCACCGGTTCCTTCCAGGGGGTGAGCATTGTGGTGGATGTACTTTCGCAGAATGAGATAGACGCGCTGCTGGCGGCGCTGTCATCCGGCGAGATGGACGCGGAAGAATTGAAGAAAGAAGAAACGCAAAAGCGGATTCGCAACTACGACTTCAAGCGCGCCGTCCGCTTTTCGAAAGACCATCTGCGCAGCTTGACGCGCATTCACGAGAACTTCGCGCGTTACTTGACCACCTATTTCTCCGCACAGCTGAGAACGTTCGTCCAGATCAACGTGGTGCAGGTCGAACAGCTGCCGTACGACGAATTCATTCGGTCCATCCCGAAGATGACGATCCTGAACATATTCGAAGCCGATCCGCTGGAAGGCCGGATGGTGCTCGAAGTACACCCGAACGTCGCATACGCCATGCTTGACCGCATGCTGGGCGGGCAAGGCAACGCTCCGACCAGGATCAATGCGCTGACGGATATCGAGAACAGCATCATGGAGCGCATCTTCAACCGGGCGCTGGACAGCCTGGCGGAAGCGTGGAAGACGGTGCTGGACATCAACCCGCGGCTCGAAGGATTGGAGACCAATCCGCAGTTCATGCAGATCGTGTCGCCGAACGAGACGATCGCGCTCATCTCGCTCAGCACGAAGATCGGCGATACGACGGGGATGATCAACCTGTGTATCCCGCACGTGGTCATCGAACCGATCATGCATCGTCTCTCGGTGCATCACTGGTTCGTCGCGCAGAAGAAGACCCGCGCGCCTGAAGAGATCGACATTCTGAACAGCCGGGTCAGCAAGGCCAAATTGCCGATCATTGCCGAGCTCGGCAGTTCGACGATCACGATCCGTGAATTCTTGAGTCTGCAGCCGGGCGATGTCATCACGCTGAACACGCGCACCGATGACGGGCTGCACATCAGGGTCGGCGAGAAGCTGAAGTTCATCGGCTCGGCCGGCACGATCCGGGACCGCATGGCCGTGCAAATTGACGAGATCGTGGAAGGAGCGGAGGAAAATGACGAGTAAAGATTACTTGTCGCAGGAAGAGATCGACGCTCTGCTGCGGCAGGCAAATGAAGCGGAGCCGGCCTCGAAGGACGCGCAGGAAGAAACGCTCGATCCGGTTGAGGAGGATGCGATCGGGGAAATCGGCAACATTACGTTCGGCAGCGCGGCGACGGCGCTCTCGCAGCTGCTCGGCAAGAAGGTGGACATTACGACGCCGAAGGTGTCGATCATCCGCCGCGAAGATCTGGAAACCGAATTTCCGAGGCCCCATGTTGCCGTTCACGTGCAATACGTCGAAGGATTCCAGGGCATCAATTCGCTCGTGATCAAGACGAAGGACGCGCGAATTATCGCCGACCTGATGCTCGGCGGCGAAGGGGAAGTCAAGGACGAGGAAGAGCTGAACGAGATTCACGTCAGCGCCGTGCAGGAAGCGATGAACCAGATGATGGGTTCGTCCGCCACGTCCATGTCGACCATCTTTAACCGTCTGGTCAACATTTCGCCGCCGTCCGTCAATATTCTGGACGTGATGAAAGGCGACGGCGTGAGCAGCCTGCCTCCGGTCGACGTGTTCGTCAAGATTTCGTTCCGGCTGACGATCGGCGATCTGATCGACTCGACCATCATGCAGCTGCTTCCGGTTCCGTTCGTCAAGGAGCTCGTCCGGAACTTGATCGGCGGCGACCCGTCCGCGCAGTCGTCGCAAGCAGCACCGGAACCGGCGCCGACGGCTTCCCAGGAACAGTCCCATGCGGAGCCGCAGGCGGCATCCCATCAAGGCTATGCGCAGGAGCAGCCTCCGCAGCAGCCGTATATGCAGCCGCCGCAACAGCAGCAGCCGTACATGCAGCCGCCGGTTGCGCCGCCGTCCGGACCGCAGACCTACGGTTCCGTTCCGACACGCGGCGTGAACGTTCAGCCGGTCCAATTCCCGAACTTCGGCGGTGCGTCGTACGTGCAGGCTGATGATACGAACTTGAATCTGCTTCTCGACATTCCGCTCAAAGTGACGGTAGAATTGGGAAGGACGTCGAAGCAAATTAAGGAAATTCTCGAACTGTCCCAAGGATCGGTCATCGAGCTGGACAAGCTGGCGGGCGAACCGGTGGATATTCTCGTCAACAACAAGCTGATCGCAAAAGGCGAGGTTGTCGTCATTGACGAAAACTTTGGCGTACGCGTAACCGAAATCGTCAGCCAATGGGATCGGATCCAAAAATTACAATAATCACCCCGGGAGGAAAAGTACGATGGCAAACCGCATTCTGATTGTTGACGACGCAGCATTCATGAGAATGATGATCCGCGACATTCTGACGAAGAACGGCTACGAAGTCGTCGGCGAGGCGCAGGACGGTGCGCAGGCGGTTGAGCGTTACAAGGAACTGAAGCCGGATCTGGTCACGATGGACATTACGATGCCGGAGATGGACGGCATTGCGGCGCTCAAGGAGATCAAAAAAATTGACGCCGGTGCCAAAGTGATCATGTGTTCGGCCATGGGCCAGCAAGCGATGGTCATCGATGCCATTCAAGCGGGGGCAAAAGACTTCATCGTCAAGCCGTTCCAGGCGGATCGTGTCATCGAAGCGATCAAGAAGACGCTTGGGTGAAGCAATGCGTATCCGCCCGTATATCGCCGCGTTGTCACCGGCAGCGGCGGCGATTCTGCATCCTGCGGCCGCGTTCGGGACAAGTCTGGAAGACGGGCTGCCGGGCGAGGAGAACGCTCCGCCGGACATTCCCGACGGCATGGACGCCATCGGCAGCGCAGTGTGGATGATCGTCGCACTTGTCATCGTCATCGTGCTCATTGTGTTCACGCTGCGATTCCTGTCTTCCCGGGCCCGCACATGGGGGCAAAACCGATCGCTTCGTTCATTGGGCGGAATCGCGCTGGGGCAGAACAAATCGCTGCAGGTCATCGAGGTCGGCGGAAAGCTGTATCTCCTCGGTGTCGGCGAGAATGTGACGCTCATTGACCGGATTGACGACGCGGAGGAAGCCGGTCGATTGATCGCCGTCCTGGAAAACCCGGCATCACAGCCGATGGGCGTCCCGTTGATCGGTGAATGGCTGAACCGGTTGCGCGGCGGCCGCCGGACTCCGGAATCGGACAACAGCTGGAACGTCTCCGAGTTCGAGGCCATGCTGCGCAGCAATCTGGAGCGGCAAGCCGGCAGAAAACAACAATTCGAGTCGCTTGTGAACGACTCGCAGTCGAAAGATCGGTTGATGGACGAATGAGAAGCAAATTGTGGCTGGCCGCATTCCTGTTGATGGCATCGATCTTCTTGTTCGGCGATCAGGCATCCGCAGCCGTTCTGCCGAACATCGACATATCGATCGGCGGAGAATCGGAAGAGCCGAATACTTCCGCGCTGTCGCTTCTGCTGCTCATCACGGTGCTGAGCATTGCACCGGCGATTCTGGTGCTCATGACGAGCTTCACGCGGATCGTCGTCGTGCTCGGATTTGTCCGCATGTCGCTCGGCACGCAGACGAGCCCGCCGAACCAGGTCATTATCGGACTTGCGCTGTTCCTGACCTTGTTCATCATGGCGCCCACGCTGTCCGAAGTGAACAGCACCGCGCTGCAACCTTATCTGCGCGGCGAAATGACGCAGACCGAAGCGCTCGAAGCGGCAGCCGTTCCGATGAAAGAATTCATGGCCAAGCATACGCGGGAGAAAGATTTGCTGCTGTTCATGCGCTATGCGCAAATGGAACGGCCGGCATCCGTCGAGGATATCCCGCTCACCGTGCTTGTGCCGGCGTTCGCGATCAGCGAACTGAAAACGGCGTTCCAGATGGGCTTCATGATCTTCATTCCGTTCCTGATCATCGACATGATTGTCTCAAGCACGCTCATGGCGATGGGGATGATGATGCTGCCGCCCATGATGATTTCGCTGCCGTTCAAAATTTTGCTCTTCGTCCTGGTGGACGGTTGGTACCTGGTAGTCAAATCGGCGCTGCTCAGTTTCAATCCATAAGCCGATAGAAGGAGAGGACGATAGCGGTGAGCGAGGACTTTATCATCGGCCTGGCGGGTCAGGCCATCTATACGGTGCTCAAGGCGTCCGCTCCGCTGCTTGTCATCGCCCTGTCCGTCGGCCTGATCGTCAGCATTTTTCAGGCAACGACGCATATCCAGGAGCAGACGATGGCCTTCATTCCGAAAATCGCGGCGGTGCTGCTGGCGCTCCTCGTATTCGGCCCATGGATACTGAACACGGTCGTCGATTTTGCCTACAATCTGTTGAACAACCTGTACAAATATATCGGTTAGGGCTAGCGGATCATGGACGGCTTTCTTCAGGGTTTTTCTGTTTTTTTGCTGATGTTTTGTCGAATTACTTCGTTTTTCGTCGTTTCGCCTCTGTTCTCCATCAGGCAGGTGCCGGCGCCGTTCAAGATCGGGCTCGGATTTTTCGTCTCGCTGATCGTCTTTCTCGCAAGCGGGTTTCAATATACGGTACCGATGGATGCGGGCTATCTGCTGTATGTCATCCATGAAGTGCTGGCAGGCCTGCTGCTGGGATACATATTTTACCTGTTCTTTGCGGTTGCCCAGATTTCCGGCGCTTTCGTCGATCTGCAGATGGGCTTCGGGATGGCGAACATCATCGATCCGATGACCGGGGTTTCGGCTCCGCTCACGGGCAATTTCAAGTACTTTCTGCTGCTCGCCGTGTTCCTGGCCATGAACGGGCACCATTACATGTTGTCCGCGCTGATGGACAGCTACGAATGGCTGCCGCTCGCGGGAGAGCTGTACACGGCGCTCGCGTCGGGAAGCGTGACGGAACTGCTCACCCGGACGGTCGCGACGACGTTCATCCTCGGGTTTCAGCTGGCCGCTCCGATCATCGTCGCGATGTTTCTGACCGACACGGGGCTCGGCTTTCTCGCCAAGACGGCGCCGCAGTTCAACGTGTTCGTGATCGGGCTGCCGCTCAAGATTTTGGTCGGTCTGCTCGTCATGATGGCTTGCCTTGCAGGATTTGCGTCGTTCTGCTCGTATCTGATGTCCGTTCTGTTCGATCATCTCCGGCAGCTGATGGCCGTCATGACAGGCTGAATCCGGGAAAGGTGGACATGCATGCATCGGTATCGGCTCATCCTTGACCTGCAGCTGTTCAACCAGGAGAAAACCGAGCCGGCAACGCCGCGCAAAAGGCAGGAAGCCCGGCGCAAAGGCCAGGTCGCGTCCAGCCAGGAGATACCGGCGGCATTCATTCTGCTGTTCGTCTTTCTCAGCTTCATGATGCTCGGCGGTTATTACAAAGACCGGCTGTACCGCATGTTCGGCGACACGTTCGAAAGCGGGCTGACGATGGAGATTACGGCGGAATCGCTGGGTTGGCTCGTGTCGAAATGGATGACCGAAGTTGCGCTTCTGCTTTTTCCTATTTTCGCCATTGCCCTGGTGGTCGGCCTGGCCAGCCACTATTTCCAGTTCGGATGGCTGTTCACCTTCGAGACGATCAAGCCGTCACTCAAGAAAATCGATCCGATTCAAGGCGTGAAGCAGTTGTTCTCGAGCCGGTCGCTGGTCGAGTTCGTCAAGAGCATTCTGAAGCTGCTGATTGTAGGGCTTATGGTCTATATGACCATCTGGGGCGAACTGGAATCGATCGTGATGCTGGACCATGCGATGCCCGAACAGATTCTGGCTTTCGCCGCATCGCTGACGCTTTCGCTCGGCATCCAGATCGCCGTACTGCTTGTCGTGCTGGCTTTGCTCGATTTCATGTACCGCAAATACATGCACGAGAAAAGCATCCGCATGTCCAAACAGGACATCAAGGACGAGCACAAGAAAGTGGAAGGCGACCCGCTCATCAAGGGCAGAATCCGGGAGAAGCAGCGTCGCATGGCGATCCAGCGGATGATGCAGGAAGTGCCGAAAGCGGACGTGGTCATCACCAACCCGACACACTATGCGGTCGCGCTTCGATATGACGCGGCGGAGATGGACGCGCCGATCGTCGTGGCCAAAGGCGTCGACTATCTGGCCCTCCGCATCCGCGAAGTTGCGAAGGAACATGATGTCACAATCATGGAGAACAAGCCGCTCGCCAGAGCCCTCTACGAACGGACGGAGATCGGCCGGACGATCCCGGTCGACCTGTTCCAGGCTGTGGCGGAAGTTCTGGCTTACATATATAGATTGAAAGGACGCGTCAAAACATCCTGACCGGGGAGGTGGGAAGCCGCATGAAATCAAAAGATCTGGTCATTCTGATCGGCATCATCGGCATCGTGCTCATGATGGTCATTCCCGTCCCGCTCGGGCTTCTCGACTTCCTGCTCGTTGTCAACATCTCGCTGGCGCTCATGATTCTGCTGATCGCCATGAACACGAACGATGCGCTCAATTTCAGCATTTTCCCCTCGCTCCTGCTGATCACGACGATGTTCAGGCTCGCGCTCAACATCTCGGCGACCCGGAACATTCTGTCGAAAGGCGAGGGCGGACACGTCATCGAGACGTTCGGAAGATTCGTGGCCGGCAATGAAATCGCCATCGGCTTCATCGTCTTTCTCATTCTGGTCGTCGTGCAGTTCATCGTCATCACGAAAGGTTCGGAACGGGTCGCCGAGGTGGCGGCGCGCTTCACCCTCGATGCGATGCCCGGCAAGCAGATGAGCATTGACGCCGATCTGAACTCCGGACTCATCAACGAGCAGCAGGCGCGCGAACGGCGCGAGAAGATCGAGAAGGAAGCCGACTTCTACGGCGCGATGGACGGTGCGAGCAAATTCGTCAAAGGCGACGCCATTGCCGCCATCGTCATTCTGTTCATCAACCTGATCGGCGGATTCGTCGTCGGGATGGCCGTGCACGGCATGTCGTTCGGCGAAGCGCTGGAGACCTATTCCGTCCTGACGATCGGCGACGGTCTCGTCAGCCAGATTCCGGCGCTCCTCATTTCGACTTCCGCCGGCCTGGTGGTGACAAGGGCGGCTTCGGAAGGCAACCTCGCCTTCGATCTGACGAACCAGTTGTTCAAGTTCCCGCGGCTGCTCTACATCGTCGCCGGTACCGTGGCGATGCTCGGACTGTTCACGCCGATCGGCTGGGCCACGACGCTGCCTTTCGCCGCCGTGCTTGCTTTCGCCGGTTACCGGATGAGCAAGAACATGGAGCGGCAGAAGCAGGAGGAAGAGCTCATGGTCGAGGAGCAGCAGATCGAGGAAGTGCGCAGTCCCGAGAGCGTCGTCGGCCTGCTGCAGGTCGATCCGATCGAGTTCGAATTCGGCTACGGTCTCATTCCGCTGGCGGATACGCAGCAGGGAGGAGACCTGCTGGACCGCATCATCATGATTCGCAGGCAATGCGCGCTGGAACTCGGGCTCATCGTGCCCGTCATCCGGATCCGCGACAACATCCAGCTGAAGCCGAACGAATACGTCATCAAGATCAAAGGCAACACGGTGGCACGGGGAGAGCTGCTGCTCAACCATTATCTTGCGATGAGCCCCGGCATCGACGACGAATCCGTCGTCGGCATCGAGACGAAGGAACCGGCCTTCGGGCTGCCGGCGCTCTGGATCGAACATTCCGTGAAGGAGCGGGCGGAGCTCGCCGGATATACCGTCGTCGATCCGCCTTCCGTCGTGGCGACTCATCTGACCGAAGTGATCAAGCGCCACGCGCATGAACTGATCGGCCGCCAGGAGACGAAGGCGCTGATCGACAACCTGAAAGAGCAGTACCCGGCTCTGGTCGACGAATTGATTCCGTCGGTGCTGTCGATCGGCGACGTGCAGAAAGTGCTGGTCAAGCTGCTGAAAGAAAAGGTGTCGATCCGCGATCTGGTGACGATCTTCGAGACGCTGGCCGACCACGGTACATACACGAAGGATCCCGATATTTTGACCGAGTACGTCCGTCAGGCGTTGTCGCGCCAGATCACGAACCAGTTCGCGCATCCCGGCGAGACGCTCAAGGTCATTACGGTCGGTCCGCAGCTGGAGAAGAAGATTGCCGAATCGGTGCAACAGACGGAACACGGCAGCTATCTTGCGCTTGATCCCGTCTCAACGCAGCAGATTTATCAGAAGCTGAACGAGCAAGTCACCCGCCAGATTCAATCCGGACAGCAGCCGATCGTCCTGGCGTCGCCGACGATCCGCATGTACCTGCGGCAGATCGTCGAACGCACGATGCAGGATGTGCCGGTGCTGTCATACAGCGAACTTGAACCGAGTGTTGAAGTTCAAAGTGTCGGGGTGGTGAATCTGTGAGGGTCAAACGCTATGTCGTGGACGAGGTGCCGGAGGCGCTGCCGATCATCCGCAGCGAGCTGGGCAAGGACGCGGTGATCCTGAACACGAAGGAAATCTACGTGGGCGGGTTTCTCGGCCTGTTCCGCAAGAAGAAGATGGAAGTGATCGCCGCCGTCGAGACGAATGCGCCGGGCGTCCGGAACGTCCCGCAGAACCCGCTTCCGGTGTTGGCCAAACCGCCCGGAGCGGCCGCCGCGGTTGCGGAGGCGGCGCCTCCGCTTCCGCAAGCCGCAGGCATGCAGCGGCAGCAGGTTGCACGGTCCGCGGCAGCCGCCGTCCCGGCCGATCCGGAAGAAGTGTCGCCGGCCGAACCGGCGTCCCGGAACGGTCAAGCCGCTCCCGAATCCGAGGTCCGTTCGTCAGCCCGAATCGCCGTCGACCAAGATGCCGTGCTGGAAGAAATCCGGCAGATGAAGGCGATGATGGCGAAGCTCGCACGGAGCAGCGAACGGGATGCGGAGCCTGCCGCACTCGGAAAATTGCGGCAGAGGCTGGCAGAGCAGGATGTCGAACAGGACTGGATCGAGCTGCTCATTGACAAGATCAAGGCGCACCCCGGCTACAGCCCCGATACGGGGCCGGAAGCCGTCTGGGAGATCGCGGCCGAGCTGCTTCGGGAGTGGGTGAATCCGGGCGAGCCGGCAGGCATCCGCGACGGTACCCGCGTCGTTCACGTCGTCGGACCGACGGGTGTCGGTAAAACCACCACAATTGCGAAGCTGGCGGCTGAGCAAGTGCTTCGCTCCAAGCGCAAAGTCGGCTTCATTACATCGGATACGTACCGCATCGCCGCCGTTGATCAACTCCGTACATACGCCAATATTTTGAATGTGCCGATGGAAGTCGTATTCTCGCCGCTTGAACTGGCGCGCGCCTTCAAGCAGCTGGAAGACCGCGACATCATTTTCATGGATACGGCCGGCCGGAATTTCCGCAACGATCTGTACGTGTCCGAAGTCAACAGTCTGATCCAGCGGGATGAAGACTGCGACACGTTCCTTGTGCTCAGCCTGACCGGCAAGACGCGGGATCTGGAGGCGGTTGCATCCCGGTTCGTGGCCTACGGGGTGACGAAAGTCATCTATACGAAGCGGGATGAGACGGACGCGATCGGGTCCGTATTGAACCTTGCCATGCAGCACCATCTGAAAGCGGCCTACGTGACGACCGGTCAGAACGTGCCGGACGACATCGAGCCTTTCCGCTCCGACCGTTATGTCGCGCAACTCTTGGGGGCGCAAGGAGATGACTGATCAAGCGGATGCGTTGCGCAGTCTGATGCAATTTCGCCAATTTCACAACGGGGAGCAAGAGCCCCTTCAGACGCGGGTCGTCACGGTCACCAGCGGCAAAGGGGGAGTCGGCAAATCGAATTTCAGCCTGAATTTCGCCTTGTCGCTGCAGAAGCTCGGAAAGCGCGTGCTCGTGTTCGATGCGGATATAGGCATGGCCAACATCGATGTGCTCATGGGGACATCGGCCCCCTACAATCTGGTGCATCTGCTCAGACGCGAGAAAGCCATCCGGGAGATCGTCCATGAAGGGCCGCTCGGCCTTCATTTCATTGCCGGCGGTTCCGGTTTCAATGACCTGCTCAATCTTTCGGACCGCGAACTGGACTATTTCGGCGAACAGATCAGCAAGCTGCACGGCCACTACGATCTGATCCTGTTTGATACCGGGGCCGGCCTGTCGAAGGAAACCGTCCGGTTCATCACGGCGGCGCAGGAGACGGTCGTCGTGACGACGCCGGAGCCGACTTCGATCACGGATGCGTATGCGCTCATCAAAATGGTCCGGTCCATGAACCACGACGTCGATTTCAAACTGGTCGTCAACCGCGCGGCAGACCACCGCGAAGGCCGGCAGACGGCCGACAAGATCAGTCTCGTCGCCAAGCAGTTTCTGTCGCTCGATCTGCCCTTGCTCGGCATCATCCCGGACGACGCGCACGTGCCGAAGGCGGTCAAGCGGCAGGTGCCGTTCACAATCGCCTACCCGGGCGGCAGCGCGTCCAAGGCGGTCGAGGAAATCGCGAGGGCGTTCATATCCACACCGTCCGCGAAGAAGTCCGGCGGCATCCGGGGATTTTTTGAACGCATGTTCAGGCAGCGTTAACGATCCAGCGCCAGTGGGGTGAACATCGATGAAGCGTTACCGGATCATCGTCGTAGACGACTCGGCCTTCATGAGGAAACTGTTCTCGGACATCATTGAATCCGATCCGGCGTTCACCGTCATCGCCGTCGGGAAGAACGGCAGGGAGGCGGTGGAGCTTCATCGAGATCTGAAGCCGGACGCCATTACGATCGACCTGGAAATGCCGGAGATGAACGGGATCGAAGCGCTGAAGCACATTATGGCCGAAGCAAGCACGCCCGTCATCATGCTGTCCGGCATCAGCGAGGAGCATACCCGGGAGACGATCGCGGCGCTCGCACTCGGCGCGTTCGATTTTATCCGCAAACCTTCCGGACCGGGCGCGGATATTCGCAAGACGGCTGAAGAGCTCATGCTTCGGCTGAAAGCGGCGGCAGCGATCCGCCGGCAGGCGGCTCCCGAAGCGAAAGAACGTCCGGAGGCCAGCCGTCCGGCCGCGAAGACGAAAGGCGCTGCCCGGGCGGCACCCGTGCCGAAGCAGCCAAAGGAGCCGAAGCAGCCAAAGGAGCTGAAGCAGCCGAAGCGGCCGGAGCAGCCGCCGGCGAAGCGGGAGAGCGCGGCACCGTCTCCGTCGCCCGCATCGGAATCTCCGCGGATTCCGGATTCCGGAATCCGGCCGGAAGCCGTCCGGCCTGCGCCTCCTGCGCCTGCGAAGCCGGTTGCCGCGGAAACGGCGGGCGCGTTCCGGCATATCATCGCGATCGGAACGTCGACCGGCGGCCCAAGGGCGCTGCATCGTCTGCTCAGCGAGCTGCCGGGCGACCTGCCCGCACCGCTTCTGATCGTGCAGCATATGCCGCCGAAGTTCACCTACTCGCTTGCGCAGCGGCTGAACAGCCATTCCGCCCTGACGGTCAAGGAAGCGGAAGACGGCGAACCGGTTCGGCCGGGCTTCGCATATATCGCGCCCGGCGGGCGCCATATGGAGCTCGCGGCAAGCGGCCGTCAGTATGTCATTCGACTGACGGACGGGCCGCAGCGGAACGGTCACCGCCCGTCGGTTGATGTGTTGTTCGAATCGCTTGTACCTTTCACCGAACTAGCCCGTCACGCCGTCATCTTGACGGGCATGGGCAGCGACGGAGCCAAAGGCATGCGGGCACTTGCGGATCACGGCGCCGTCACGACCATAGCCGAAGCGGAGGAGACATGCGTCGTATTCGGCATGCCGCGCTCCGCAATCGAAGAAGGCGCCGCCTCGATCGTGCTGCCGCTGCACGACATACCGGCTCGGCTGACCGAGGCCGTCAGGCGATAGCGTTAACCCGATTTCCGCTGTGAACCGAGTTCAACCAGGAGGTGCAAGGCCATGGATATGAACGCGTACCTGTCGATGTTTATCGACGAATCGAACGACCACCTGCAATCTTTGAACGAGAACTTGCTCAGACTGGAAAGTTCGCCGGATGATCTGTCGATCGTGCAGGACATCTTCCGCTCCGCGCATACGCTCAAAGGGATGTCCGCGACGATGGGATTCGAAGACCTGGCCCATCTGACGCACGAAATGGAGAACGTGCTCGACCTGGTGCGCAACGGGAAGCTGCGCATGAACAGTTTCATCTTCGACACGCTCTTCAAGGGATTGGACGCGCTCGAGTCGATGGTGCAGGACATCGTAGGCGGCGGAACGGGCAGCGCCGATGTCTCGGAGCTTGTCGGCGTGCTCAAGAAGATCGTGAGCGGCGAGATGACGGCCGATTCCGAAGTCGCCGCCGCTTCGGCGGCCGCATCGGCGCAGGCGCCGGCGCAGCAGGCGGGAGAGGTTGAACTGGATCAGTATCAGTTCTCCGTCCTGCAGCAGTCGATCGGTTCCGGACACCGTGTATTAAAGACGGTCGTAACGATCCGGGAAGACTGCGTGCTCAAGTCCGCCCGGGCCTACATGGTGTTCAATGTGCTGGAGCAGGCCGGCGAAGTGGTGAAATCCCGGCCGTCGGTTCAGGACATCGAGCAGGAGAAGTTCGACCGCTCCATCACCGTCTTCCTGATCTCGCAATGGACAAGCGACGAGTTGAAGCAGCAGATCGGCGGCATCTCGGAGATTGAATCGGTCGAAGTGACGGAGCTGGACGCCGATGCCCTGGCCGCGCTGTCCCGCCCCTCGCGGCCGTCCGAACCGGAGTGGAAGGCGGACAAGCCGCAGGCCGGCGCAGTCGCTGGTTCGGCCGAGAAGCGTCCGCCGGCGGCCGGAGGCGCCGTGGCGAAGACGATCCGCGTCGATATCGAGCGGCTGGACGTGCTGATGAACCTGTTCAGCGAACTGCTGATCGACCGCGTGCGGCTTGAACAGCTGGCCAGCGAAATCCGGAGCAACGAACTGACCGAAACGGTCGAACACATGAGCCGGATCAGCGCCGATCTGCAGAATATCGTGATGAAGCTCCGGATGGTTCCCGTCGAGACCGTCTTCAACCGGTTCCCCCGGATGGTCCGGGACCTTGCGAAGTCGCTGGACAAGAAAGTCGACCTGATCATCACCGGCGCGGAGACCGAACTGGACCGGACGGTCATCGACGAGATCGGCGACCCGCTCGTCCATCTGCTCCGCAACTCGGTCGACCACGGCATTGAACCGGTCGAGAAACGACTCGAAGCCGGCAAGCCGGAGACGGGCACCGTGCACCTGCGCGCCTTCCACAGCGGCAACAACGTCTTCATTGAAATCGAAGACGACGGCGGCGGCATCCGCCGGGACAAGGTGCTGGCAACGGCGGTGAAACGGGGCATCATCACCGAAGAGCAAGGCAAGACGATGAGCGACGAGGAAGTGTACATGCTGATCTTCGCGCCGGGCTTCAGCACGGCCGAGCAAGTGTCCGACATTTCCGGCCGCGGCGTCGGACTTGACGTCGTCAAGTCGAAGATCAATGCCCTCGGCGGTTCGGTGACCGTCACTTCGGAACTCGGCAAAGGAACGGTCTTCTCGATCCAGCTGCCGCTGACGCTGTCGATCATTTCGGCCATGCTGCTGAAGCTCGGCTCCGAGAAGTATGCGATTCCGCTTTCTTCCATCATGGAGACGACGATCGTGAAACGCAGCCAGATTCACAACATTCACGGCAGCGCGATGACCGAGTTCCGCGGGGCGATCATCCCGGTCGTCTCGCTGGCGGAACTGATCGATTCGCCGGACTACGACGACAGCCGGGAAGAGGAGTGCGAAGCGGTCATCATCCGGAAGGGCGACAAATGGGCCGCCGTTCTCGTCGACGATTTCATCGGCCAGAGCGATATCGTGCTGAAACCGCTTGGCAAATATCTGTCCGGATACAGCGTCATTTCCGGAGCGACAATTCTGGGCGACGGTCAGGTGGCGCTGATCATCGATCCCAACGCGCTGATCAAGTAAAATACACCGCCGATTCTGCCTGATACCATATCAAGGAGGTCTTCCCATGGGTGAAGAACTGAAAGTCATCGTTTTCGCGCTGGCGGACGAGCAGTACGGCATCGAGGTGGACAAGGTACGGACGATCGAGCGGATGATGCCCATTACGCGCGTACCGAAGACGCCGGCATTCGTCAAGGGGGTCATCAACCTGCGCGGCGTCGTCATTCCGGTGATCGATCTGCGCGGCCGCTTCGGTCTGCCGGAGACCGAGCCGACGGAGACGTCGCGGATCATCATCGTGCAGGTGGGTGACCTCGAGGTCGGGTTCATCGTCGATGCCGCGAACGACGTCATCGACATCGACAGCGACCGCATCGATTCGCCTCCGGAAGTCGTCGGCGGCATCAAGGCGAAATATTTGCGCGGCGTCGCCAAAATGGACGACAACCGCCTGCTCATCATGCTGAACCTGGTTGAAGTTTTGAACAAGGATGAAATCATCCAGCTTGAACAGTTCGAGGGCTGAAGCGTGAGTCTCTGGAACGAGTTCAAGGACGAGTTCAAGCTTGATGTGCTCAAGGAAGTCGGCAACATCGGGGCGGGGCATGCGGCGACCGCATTGTCCCGCATCCTGAACCATCCGGTCGACATGTCCGTGCCGACGGTCAGTCTGGTGCCGTTCGAAGAAATCGCGGACCGCGTCGGCGGCGCCGAACAGGTCGTCATCGCCGTTTTTCTCCGCGTCGAAGGCGACGCGCCGGGCAACATGTTCTTCATCATCCGGGAAGACTCGGCAAAACGGCTTCTCCGGAATCTGCTGTCCATCGACACGGAAGAAGGCGCCTATTCGGATATGGAATTGTCCGCGCTCAATGAAATCGGCAATATTCTGGCAGGATCCTACCTGTCGTCGCTGGCGGATTTCACCAAATTGGCCATGACGCCCACCGTGCCTTCGCTGGCCATCGATATGGCGGGAGCCATCCTGAGCTACGGATTGCTGCAATTCGGTCAGATGGGCGACGCCGCCCTGCTGATCGAGACGAAGTTCCTCGAGGACCGCGACACCGTGGAAGGTCAGTTCTTCCTGATCCCGGATCCGGAGTCGTTCGAGAAGATCTTCCGCGCGCTGGGAGTGCCGGGCTCATGACAGAACTGATCAAGGTCGGCATGGCCGACTGGAAAATTGCCTCGTCGGGCGATGTGCTCAAGACGACCGGGCTCGGTTCCTGCGTCGGTCTTACCCTTTACGACGGTGCCGCAAAGATCGCCGGCATGGCCCATATCATGCTGCCATCCTCAGAAATCGCGCGCGAAGAGCAGTTCAACCGCGCGAAATATGCAGACACCGCGCTGCCGGACATGCTGCAAGCGATGATCGCGGCCGGCGCTTCACGCAGGAGGCTGGTCGCCAAACTGGCCGGCGGCGCCCAGATGTTCGCTTTCGCCGGACAGGATACGATGCGCATCGGGCCGCGAAATGTCGAAACATGCAAGATGATGCTTGAATCGCTGGACATTCCGCTGGTTGCCGAAGACACCGGCGCCAATTACGGCCGGACGATCGAACTGGACAGCACGACCGGGGTTTTGACCATACGGAGCATACAGTACGGAACAAAGGAGCTTTGAGATGCTGGGATCCATTCGCTGGAATCTCGTGTTGGGATTGGCGGGCATGCTGCTCACGTTTTTCTTCTCGCTGGGCAACAACGGTTTTGCCGTCTCGTGTCTGCGCGCACTGTACGCATTCGCCGCATTTTTCGCTGCCGGTTACCTGTTGCGCGGTGCTTTGCAGCTGATCGTCGCTTCGGCTGATGCCGAGCGGGGATTCGGCCCGACGGCGGATCCGCAGGAAGTCGGCGCGCACGTCGATCTCAAGACGCCGGACGACGAGTCCGAACTAAGCGAGATGCTCAAGGCACAGCGGGAATCCGGCCAGTCAGGCAACGCGGCGGCCGCGGAATTCCGTCCGCTCGAGCCGAAACGCGTTTTCTCCATTGAAGGCAAAGACCCGGAAGAGCTGGCGCAAGCCGTGCGCCATCTGGCGCATGAAGGCGATCATTGACCGCATGCGGATGCCAGGAACGCTTTCCTTAAGCAAAACGCGATCATCCGGACAAGCTGCCCGCTTATCAATCGGCTTATCTCCCGACGCAAATCGGATGCGCTCGCTTGATCAGGACGGCGCGAGCCGCCGGAGGTGGATGGCGCGAGCCGTTTTACTTGAGGAAAGCAGGAAGGGGTGAGAGGACGATGATTCAACCGAAGACGTCCCGTCTGTCCAACGTCGAACTGTGGCAGCAGTGGAAAGAGCACCGCGATATCGAAGCGAAGAAGCAGTTGATCGAATACTATTTGCCGCTCGTGGAATATGTGTCGAACCGGATGGCGATCGGCCTGCCGAAGAATGTATCCAAGGACGATCTCACCAGCAACGGCGTCATGGGGCTGATCGATGCCATCGAGAAATTCGATCACCGGCGGGGGCTGCAATTCGAGACCTATGCTTCCTGGCGGATTCGGGGCGCCATGATTGACGGCCTCCGCCAGGGAGACTGGGTGCCCCGGTCCGTCCGCGAGAAAGCCAAGAAAATCGAAGAGGCGTACGCGCATCTGGAGCAGCAGCTTCTTCGTTCCGTCACCGACGCGGAAGTGAGCGCCTACCTGAACGTGTCGGAACGGGAGTTTCAGCAGATGCTGCAGGAGATTGCGGTGACGACGGTCTGTTCGCTCGAAGATCCGATCCGCGAAGAAGAGTCGGAGACGCGGCTGTCCATGCTGGTGGATGAGAAGGCGAAAAATCCGGACTACAAAGTGCAAGAACATTTCCTGAAGGAGACGCTCATCAAAGGCATCGAACGGTTGACGGAGAAGGAGCGCATCGTCATCTCGCTGTTTTATTATGAAGAGCTTTCGCTGAGCGAAATCGCCGAAGTGATGTCGCTTTCGCCTTCACGCATATCCCAGCTGCATTCGAAAGCCATTTTGCGTCTGCGGGGGGCGCTCGACAAGCAGAAGAAGCAGCTGCTCGAGAACTGATCTTCAGATGGGAGTGATCATTATGGAGCCGTCCGACCTGGAATCGGCGATCGGCGTGACGATCTCGCCGGACAACCTGTCCGCCGTCCTTTACTTTCACAAGGCGGTGGACAACTTCAGGTGCACAGCTGAACAATTGGATGAATATCTGCGCAGCCGCGGCATTGTATTAGGCATTCGGCGCGATGTTCTCGAGAGCATCGCATGCAATCCGAAAGCCTATTTTTACAGCCAGACCGTCGTTGCTGCCGGGCATCCGCCGATTGACGGCAAGGACGGCATGATCCGGCTCGTCATCGATCTGGACGAGGATGAGCGCAAGCCCGCCGAACTCGAGGACGGCACCGTCGATTTCAAGGAACTGACGAAGATCCGGAACGTGAAGAAAGGCCAGCTCATTGCCGAACGCGTGCCGGCGGAACCGGGAATTCCGGGCAAAGCGGTGAACGGCGAAGCGATCCCGGCGAAGAACGGCAAGGAAGCCCGCTTTCGCGTAGGGAAGAACGTCGTGGTCAATGCCGAACAGACCGCGATGTACGCCGCCATCGACGGCATGGTGGCCAAGACGGAGCGGGAGAAGATCAACGTCTTTCCTGTCTACGAAGTGAACGGCGACGTGGACTACAAGACGGGCAACATCGATTTTGTCGGCACCGTTGTCATCCGCGGCAACGTACTGACCGGTTTTCGCGTCAAGGCGGGAGGCGACATCCGCATCAACGGCGGCGTGGAAGGCGCCGAGATCGAAGCGGAAGGTTCCGTCGAGATTACGGGCGGCATCATGGCCGGTAACAAGGGGGCCGTCAAAGCCGGCAGAAATGTGAGATGTTCCTTCATCCAGGACGGCAATGTGTTCGCCGGCGAAGACATCATCGTATCGCAGAGCATCATGCACTCCAACATCCGGGCGGCGCGCAGCGTCATCTGCTATGGAGCCAAAGGGCTGATCGTCGGCGGATCGATTCAGGCCGGCGAGAAAGTGAGAGCCAGAACGATCGGCAATACGCTGTCCACGGCAACGACGATCGAAGTCGGAGTCGCGCCGGAACTTCGGTACGAGCTGAATCAGCTGCGGACGCAGCAGCGCCAGCAAAGCGAAAATCTCGACAAGACCAACAAGGCGCTCGCCCTGCTTGACCAGATGGCGGCCGCCGGACAGCTCACCGGCGAGAAACTGCTCATGCGGTCGAAGCTCGCGATGACGAAGCGTCAGACGATGGAAGAGATCGAAATCGTGAAAGAGCGGATTCTCGAAATCGAGAAACTGCTGGAAGATACGGAGAACGCGCGCGTTGAAGTCATCAACACCATTTACGGCGGCACGAAGATTGTCATCGGCCGGTACACCCGTTTCGTGAAAGAGCCTTGTTCGCGCGTCTATTTCAAGTTCGCAGACGGCGAAATCACCATGCTGCCGCTGTACTGATGCAAGGCCGGCTGCACTTGTGGCAAGGACGATCCGGATGAATGGAGGGCATGGCGATGCCGTTCAAACCGATCGACTTTCAAATCGCAATCCCGCGCACACCCGAGGTTTCGGGCTATTACGGCAATCAGCTTGCAAGGCCGGCGGCCGAACAGCAGATGCTGGCAGCGCAAAGTGAAAAAGAGACGGAACGGATGCGGCAGACAAGCGCCGCGCCGGAAGAAACCGAGAACCGTCCGATCCGTGACGGCCAGCCCAGGCAGCAGGGAGGCAGCCGGCGGCAGCAGCAGGGGAAGAGCAGGCCGGATGAACCTCGCCCGCCGAAGGATGCTCCGCATCCGTACAAAGGAAAGCATATCGATATTTCGTTCTGAACGATGATTGCGGGGGATTGAATGTGGATCCATGGCAGCTGATTGTGCTGCTCGGGGCCGTCATCGCGGCGGCCGCGTTCCTGATGCCGCGCCGCAATGCCGGCTCCAGGCCCGACGAAGCAAGCGCCGTGCAGTTGCAGACGGCGCTTGAGCAATTCATGGAGACGATGGAAGCGGACAACCGGGAGATTGCCGAATCGATCGCCGGCATGCAGAAGCGCAACCGGGAAGAAAATGCGGACCGGGACGAGCGGATCGCCGCGCTTGAACGACGCGCGGCCGAACTGGAGGAACGGGTGAGCCGGACCGAGCGCAGACTGGAAGAACGGATCGAAGGGCTTCGGCCCGGCGCGCCGGCCGAGCCGGCGCCGGCGGTTGACGCGCAGGCCGCGGAGACGGAAACGGAAGGCGGCGAGGAGCAGCAAGACCGGGACGAACCGACGATCCGCAGCCGGTACGCCGAACTGTTCGCCCTGCATGATCAAGGCAAGTCCGTTGACGCCATCGCCCGGCAGACCGGCATGAACAAAGGCGAAGTGATGCTGATTCTGCAGTTCGCGAAGCAGGAGGAAGAACGGCATGGTTGACAAGCGGTCCTTGCTCCTCGGACTCGGGATCGGACTCATCGCAGGCGCTGTGCTGCTGCAGCTCATGCTGGCCGGAAGGGAGCAGTCCGAACGGCTGGCGGATATCGGCAGGCTCACCGGAGAAGACGCGCTCTACACGCAGTCCGAACTCGACGCGCGCATTGCGGAAGCGGAAGCGCGGGTGCGGCGGGAATACGAGCAGGCGGCGGTCGTCGCCGGAGAAGCGGATGCGGGAATAACGGATGACACCCCGGCGGCCGACGGAACGAACGACAGCGGTGCTTCATCCGCGGGCGAAAGCGGCGAATCGCCCTCGGCCGAAAGCGGCGAACCGTCCGCGAATGTCGGAGAGCAGACCGGTGAAGCGGAGGCCGGGAATACGGACGAAGGTGTGAACGCTAACATTAAGATTCGCATCAAGCCGGGCATGACGCTCACGGAGACGGCCGGTCTATTGGAATCGAAGGGCGTCATTGACGACGCGGATGCGCTGATGGAATTGATGGCCCGCATGAGCACCAGGATCAGGGCCGGCTACTATACGTTTACCGGCAACGAGACGCTGGAAGAGGTGCGGACGATCATCACGAGCCGGCCTTCGGATTGACGCCGGCTGCGCTGGCCTTTGCCTTGCACCCCCGCACAAGATATGGTATAGTATTTGACGGTGTCCAGAACACACGTCGATCAATTCCGTCAATGGTGCTTCCCGGCGGGAAGTTTTGGCGGAAGATGCGATTGGCGGAGGATTATGAACCACAGAGGAGGTGTTGTGAAGATGGCGGTTATCTCCATGAAGCAGCTTCTTGAAGCCGGGGTTCACTTCGGCCACCAGACGCGCCGGTGGAACCCGAAGATGGAGAAATACATCTTCACGGAACGGAACGGGATTTACATCATCGACCTGCAGAAGACGGTCAAGAAAGTCGAGGAAGCCTACAACTTCGTCCGTGAAGTCGCGGCAAGCGGCGGCAAGATTCTGTTCGTCGGCACGAAGAAGCAGGCGCAGGATTCGGTTCGGGAAGAAGCGGAACGCTGCGGCCATTTCTACGTCAACCAACGTTGGCTCGGCGGCACGCTGACGAACTTCCAGACGATCCAGAAGCGGATTGACCGTCTGCGCGAGCTTGAGAAGATGGAAGAGGACGGCACGTTCGAAGTGTTGCCGAAGAAGGAAGTCATCCTGCTCCGCAAGGAGAAGGAGCGGCTTGAGAAGTTCCTCGGCGGGATCAAGGGCATGCGCAGCCTTCCGAGCGCGTTGTTCGTCATCGATCCGCGCAAGGAGCGCATCGCGGTAGCCGAAGCGCGCAAGCTCGGCATTCCGATTGTCGGCATCGTCGACACGAACTGCGATCCGGATGAGATCGATTATGTCATCCCGGGCAACGACGACGCGATCCGCGCGGTCAAACTGCTGACCTCGAAGATGGCGGATGCGATCGTGGAAGCGAATCAAGGGGAAGAGACGTCCGCTTGACGTCGAGGCCATGGACCCGGCAGCAAGGGCGGTTGGAAGGTGCAAACCTCTCGCCGCCCTTTTTGTAAGAACATAAGCGTTTATAAGCGTAAGCTTGTAATCGGCTTATCCACCGCAACACGGCTTGCGCCGTCCTCCCGGGCAGGCGCGTCCGTTTTGCTTGCAACCAAATTTCGGCGCCGACACGGCGCTTCATGAAGCATCGAAAATCGGGAGGGTTCACCATATGGCGATATCTGCAGCAGAAGTGAAAGAACTGCGCGAAAAGACGGGCGCAGGCATGCTGGATTGCAAGAAGGCGCTGGAAGAAGCGAACGGCGACATGACCCGCGCCGCGGAAATTCTGCGCGAGAAAGGTCTGGCCGCAGCGGCGAAGAAAGCTGGCCGGATCGCGACGGAAGGCGTTGTCGAATCGTACATCCACGGCGGCGGCCGGATCGGCGTGCTCGTCGAGGTGAACTGCGAGACGGACTTCGTCGGCAAGACGGAACAATTCCGCGAATTCGTACGCGACATCGCGATGCACATCGCGGCTTCCAATCCGAAGTATGTGCGCCGCGAGGAAGTGCCGCAGGAAGAACTGGACAAGGAACGCGAAATCCTGCGCACGCAGGCGCTCAATGAAGGGAAACCGGAGAAAGTCGTCGAGAAGATCGTTGAAGGCCGGATCAGCAAGTACTTCGAAGAGAACTGCCTGCTGGAGCAGCCGTTCGTGAAAGATCCGGACAAGACGGTGCAGGAACTGCTGAACGAGAAGATCAGCACGATCGGCGAAAATATTTCGATCCGCCGCTTCGCCCGCTTCGAACTCGGCGAAGGTCTTGAGAAGAAACAAGACAATTTCGTCGAAGAAGTCATGGCTCAGGTGAAGAAGTAATTCTTTTCAAGCGACGGCGGGGCGGACGGTCCGCTCCGCCGTCGCTCTATTCCCAACACAGACAGCCTCAGCCAGAGGTGCAAGATGGAGGTAATCCCATTGGAGCGACCGAGATTTAAACGGATCGTGCTGAAGGTAAGCGGAGAATCGCTCGCCGGACAGACAGGATACGGCATCGATGCCGGCATGGTCTCGTCGATCGCGGAACAGGTCAAGGAAGTCGTCGAGATGAACGTGGAAGTCGCGATCGTCGTCGGCGGAGGCAACATCTGGCGCGGCATCGCGGGTTCGGCGAAGGGAATTGACCGCGCAACCGCGGACTACATGGGCATGCTTGCAACCGTGATGAATTCGCTTGCCCTTCAGGATGCGCTCGAACAAATCGGCGTCCCGACGCGCGTGCAGACTTCGATCGCGATGCAGCAGATCGCGGAGCCTTACATTCGGCGCCGGGCGATCCGCCACCTGGAGAAAGGACGCGTCGTCATCTTCGCGGCCGGGACGGGGAACCCGTTCTTCTCCACCGACACGACGGCCGCGCTGCGTGCGGCGGAGATCGAGGCGGAAGTCATCCTGATGGCCAAGAACAAGGTTGACGGCGTTTATTCGGCCGATCCGTTCAAAGATGCGAACGCCCGGAAGTACGACGAGCTTACGTATCTGGATGTGCTGAACCAGAATCTGGGCGTCATGGATTCGACGGCATCGTCGCTCTGCATGGATAACAATATTCCGCTCATCGTCTTCTCGATTACGGAGAAAGGAAACATCAAGCGGGTTGTCATGGGCGAGAAAATCGGAACGATCGTGAAAGGGAGTGTGAAATAATGCCGCAAACGATCAAGAAGAATGCCGAAGAACGAATGGACAAGGCGATCGCCGCGCTGCGCCGGGATCTTGCGACGTTGCGCGCGGGACGGGCTACGCCTGCCATGCTTGACCGCATTCTGGTGGACTACTATGGTGCTCCCACTCCGGTCAACCAGCTGGCGACGATCAATACGCCCGATGCGCGTACGCTGGTCATCCAGCCGTGGGACAAATCGGTGCTGGGCGAGATCGAGAAGGCGATCATGAAGTCCGAGCTCGGCCTGACGCCGGCAAACGACGGCTCGATCATCCGGCTCAGCGTGCCGCCGCTGACGGAAGAACGCCGGACCGATCTGGTGAAGCAGACGAAGAAATTCGGCGAAGAGGCGAAAGTGGCGATTCGCAACGTCCGCCGGGATGCGAATGACGACATCAAGAAACTGGAGAAAGGCGAACTGTCGGAAGACGAATCGCGCCGCCACCAGGAAGACATCCAGAAGCTGACGGACCGGTTCATTGCGGAAGTGGATCGCATCATCGCGGCCAAAGAGAAAGAAATCATGGAAGTGTAGTGCGGCTTAAGCAGCCCCTCCGGCAGGCGGGGCTGCTGAAGTTATGGGCGGCCTTGCGGCGGGCCGAAGACAGCCTGTGGGGAGGGTGCGCATGTTCGAGCGAATTCGCGGACGGATTGGATCGCGTTCGGTGGGGCCGGAAGCGCTGTGTCCGGACAATCTGCCGCAGCATGTGGCGATCATTATGGACGGGAACGGGCGATGGGCCAAAGAGCGGGGATTGCCGCGCGCGGCGGGGCACCGCTCCGGCATGAAAGCGGTCAAGCGTGCGGTTCGCGCGGCGAACCGGCTGGGCATACGTTTTCTGACGCTGTACGCGTTCTCCACCGAGAATTGGAAGCGGCCGAAAGCGGAGGTCGATTTCCTCATGCGACTCCCGCAGGAATTCCTCGCGATCGAGCTGGATGAACTGATCGAGAACAACGTCCAGGTCAGAATGATCGGCCAGCGCGAAGGTCTGCCGGCCCATACGCTCGAAGCGATCGATGAAGCGATCCGGCGGACGGCCGGCAACGCCGGCCTGGTGCTCAATTTCGCCCTCAACTACGGCAGCCGCAAGGAGATGCTGGAAGCTGTCCGCGCGCTTGCCCGCGAGGCGGCGGAAGGCCGGCTCGATCCCGAAGCGATCACCGAGTCCGATTTCGAATCGCGCCTGCAGACCTGCGGCATGCCGGAACCGGATCTGCTCATCCGGACGAGCGGAGAGCTGAGGATCAGCAACTTCATGATGTGGCAGCTCGCCTACAGTGAACTGTGGTTCACCGACATCTATTGGCCTGAGTTTACGGAAGCGCATTTCTACGAAGCGGTCGGCGAATACCAGCGCCGCACGCGCCGCTACGGCGGATTGTAGGATGGAGGCGTAAGCGGGAATGAAACAACGGATCGCCACCGGTCTCTTGGCCGGTCTGCTGTTTGCCGCGGCAGCCGTGCTCGGCGGATGGTACTATAACGTCCTGCTGTTGCTGCTTGCACTCATCGGTTTTTACGAATACGTACGGCTGAACGACATGAAGCTCGGCCATCCGCTCGTTCTTTGCGCTTACGCCGGTCTGGTCGTCATCGTCTTCCCGTGGGAGCAGGCCGGGCTTTCCGCCTTCCCGAACCAGAATGTTATCTGGCCGCTGGCGGCGCTGCTCCTCGCGATCACCGTGTTGACGAAGAACAAGGCGACGCTCGACGGAGCGGCGCTGCTCCTGATGGGCGCCGTCTACATCGGCTTCGGCTTCGCCGCCATGATCGATGTGCGGGATACCGAACCGAACGGCTTGTTCTGGACGGCGTTGGCGTTCGGCTGCATCTGGGCGTCGGACACCGGCGCGTATTTCGCGGGCAGATGGCTCGGCCGGACGAAGCTGTGGCCTGCCATCAGTCCGAACAAGACCGTCGAAGGCGCCGCCGGCGGCGTGCTGGCCGCGCTGGCTGTCGCGGCCGTCTTCGCGCTGGCCGCACCGGAATGGCTGTCCGTCGGCCGAGCCCTTGCCATCGGCCTCGCTGCATCGGTCGCCGGCCAGCTCGGCGATCTGATCCAGTCCGCGTACAAAAGGCTGCGGGGTGTGAAAGATACCGGCCGCCTTCTCCCCGGACACGGCGGCGTGCTCGACCGCTGCGACAGCTGGCTGATCGTCTTTCCGCTGCTCGTCCTGACCGGTCTCATTCCCCTGGCATAGCATGGCTTGTTGATCCCACATCGGACAATCGGATTTGGAGGACAGGATGAAGACGATCTCGATACTCGGATCGACCGGTTCGATCGGCACCCAGACGCTCGACGTCATCCGTCATGACCCCGAGCGATACCGCGTGGCGGCGCTCGCGGCGGGCGGGAACGTCGAGCTGCTCGTGCAGCAGGCGCTTGAATTCCGCCCCTCGGTCGTCAGCCTGGCGACGAAGGAGGCGGCGGAACGGGCGGCGTCGATGCTGCCGGACGGCATCCGGGTGCTGCATGGCGAGGAAGGGCTGATCGAAGCGGCGGCAGGCGCAGGTGCCGAACTGGTCGTAACGGCGCTTGTCGGCAGCCGCGGCATCCGTTCGACGATCGCCGCCATCGAAGCGGGAGCGGCCGTCGGCCTTGCCAACAAGGAAACGCTCGTGGCGGCGGGGCATCTCGTCACGAAGCTTGCGGAAGCGCGAGGCGTATCGATCCTGCCGGTGGACAGCGAACACTCCGCCATTTTCCAATGTTTAAACGGTGAGCGGCGCGCGGATGTAAAGAAGATTACGCTCACCGCATCCGGCGGCGCATTCCGCGACCGGACGCGCGCGGAACTGAAGGATGTGACGGTCGAACAGGCGCTGGCCCATCCGAATTGGGCGATGGGAGCGAAAATAACGGTCGATTCGGCTACGATGGCGAACAAGGGACTCGAAGTCATCGAAGCCCACTGGCTTTATTCCATGCCATATGAGCAGATTGACGTGCTGCTCCATCCGGAGAGCATCATCCACTCCATGGTCGAATTCACGGACAACAGCGTGATCGCCCAGCTGGGCGTGCCGGATATGCGCATTCCGATCCAGTATGCGCTCACCTGGCCGGAGCGGCGGCCTTCGCCTGCGCCCGCCCTCGATCTGGCGGCAATCGGACGGCTGCATTTCAGGCCGATGGATCTCGAGCGCTATCCGTGCCTGCGGATGGCGTACGAAGCGGGACGTGCCGGCGGCTCGGCGCCGATTGTCTTCAACGCCGCGAATGAGGCGGCGGTTGAACGGTTTCTGCGCGGCGAGATCGCGTTTCTCGAGATCGAGGATACGATCGCGGCGATGCTCGACCGTTTTCCGCCGGAACCGGTGGATACATACGAGGCGATTGCGGAATTGGATGCACGGGTGCGCAGGGAGGTAACGGCGCTGCGATAGCGTCGGATTGCCCGACTCCGAGGCTGCAGCGCCGGAAACCGTGTAACGGCGTTGTAGCAGCGGGTAGCTTGTGGCCGCTGCCTCAACGCCGGAACCGGATAACGGCGTTCCGTTAACTGCGATCGATCTTGGATCGCGGTCCGGCGCCGGGTCCGGTAACGGCGTTCCGTTAACTGCGATCGATCTTGGATAGCGGTCCGGCGCCGGGTCCGGTAACGGCACTGCGATAGCGTCGGTAATGTGAATACCACGTTACAACGTTGCCCGGAGCTGCGCTGAAGCGGCTGTAACGTGAATACCACGTTACAGCCTTGCCTGGAGCTGCGCCGAAGCGGTTGTAGCGTGAATACCACGTTACAACGTTGCCCGGAGCTGCGCTGAAGCGGCTGTAACGTGAATACCGCGTTACAGCGTTACTTGAGCCGTGTTCCGGTAGCTCCGCCAGCGGGGTGCCGCAAGCTGCTCTGATCGGCGCCGCTCGAGCGATCTGCCGCCGCTTACCGGCCGCATTCTGCACGGATGTGGCTTTGCAGGCTCAGCCACATCCGTACAGGCCGAGCGACCGTCAAGTTCTCTTGTTTCGTGCGGCGGAATAATGATAATCTATGTACAGGCCGTAACGAACGGAGGCTCCTTGCATGGAAATGGTTCAGGTCGTGCTGATGACCGTTCTCGTCTTCTTCGTGATCGTCTCGATCCACGAATGGGGACACTTTTTTTTCGCCAAGCGGGCGGGCATACTCGTGCGCGAGTTCGCAATCGGCTTCGGGCCGAAACTGTTGTCGTTCAAAAGGGGAGAGACCCGCTATACGCTGCGGCTGATCCCTGCGGGCGGTTTCGTCCGCATGGCGGGCGAGGATCCGGAAGTGATCGAAGCCCGGCCGGGCCAGACGATCGCGGTGAGCCTCAAGGACGGCGTCATCGACCGGATCTATCTCGACCGGCTTGAGCAGCGGACGAATGTCGTGCGCGGCGAGATCGACGCGATCGATCTCGAGCGCGAACTGAAGATCGTCCTGAACGCGGACGGTGTGCGGGAATCCTATGCGGTTCACCCGCAGGCGCTCGTCATCGCGCGCGGGCAGGAGACGCAGATCGCGCCGATTGACCGGCAGTTCGGCGGCAAGACGGTCGGACAGCGGGCGATGGCGATTTTCGCCGGCCCGATGATGAACATGATCCTGGCGTTCGTGCTGTTCATGGCGTATGTGCAGATGGTCGGCGTCCCGAAGGAGAACCCCGACCGGCTCATCGTGGGCGAAGTGATCAGCGATGAAGCGCCCGCAGCCAAGGCTGGCCTGAAAGCCGGTGACGAAATCATCAAGATCAACGGCGAGACGATCGGCACCGATTCGGAGAAAATGCTGCAGCTCATCGGCTCGTCCGTGGACAAACCGATGACCTGGGAGATCGTGCGCGACGGCAAGCCGATGACCATTACGGTAACCCCCGCGTACGACGAAGAGAGCGGCACCGGCAAGGTCGGCATTTTGACCGGCTATCCGATGCGGCGCGCGACGGTGGTTGAGACGGTGAAATTCGGCGTCTCCGCGATGAAGAACATGACGATCAACATTTTCGAAGGATTCAAAATGCTGGTGACCGGCAAATTCAATCTGGACGACCTCGGCGGACCGGTCCGGACCGCGCAGGTGACTGGCCAGATTGCGGCGCGGGGCATCGAGCAGCTGACGAGCTGGACGGCGATCCTGAGCCTCTATCTCGGTATTTTCAACCTGCTGCCGATTCCGGCGCTCGACGGCAGCCGCCTCATCTTCCTCGGACTTGAGGCGGTCCGCGGACGGCCGATTGATCCGAATCGGGAGAGCATGGTGCATTTCATCGGGTTCGCGATGCTGATGCTGCTCATGCTGGCCGTCACGTACAACGACATTCTGAATCTGATCCGCGGCTGAAGCGGATCAAGGTTCATGGCAGGAGGCGCTTATGTCGAAGGAGAAAGGGTTCGTAACCGAGATTACCCCCCAGAGCGAAGATTTCTCGCGCTGGTACATCGACGTCATCCGGAAAGCGGAACTGATGGATTATTCGCCGGTCAGGGGCTGCATCGTCTTCCGGCCGGACGGCTATGAACTGTGGGAGAACATTCAACGCGAGCTGGACCGCCGGTTCAAGGAAACCGGCCACCGGAACGCGTATTTCCCCGTATTCATCCCGGAAAGTTTCTTCCAGAAGGAGAAGGAGCACGTCGAAGGCTTCAATCCCGAGCTGCCGTGGGTGACGGAAGCGGGCGGCGAGAAGCTGGAGGAGCGGCTGGCGATCCGTCCGACGTCGGAGACGATGTTCGGCCACATGTACGCCAAGTGGATCAAGTCGTACCGTGACCTGCCGGTGCTGATCAACCAGTGGGCGAACGTCGTCCGGTGGGAGAAAAGAACGCTGCCTTTCCTCCGCACGAGCGAGTTTCTGTGGCAGGAAGGCCATACGGCGCACGAGAATGAAGAAGACGCGCGCGCAGAGACGATGCGCATGCTCGAAATTTACCGCGACTTCATCGAGAACTTCCTGGCGATTCCGGTCATCGCCGGCCAGAAGACGCCTTCCGAGAAATTCGCGGGCGCCGTCAACACCTATTCGGTCGAGGCGATGACGAAGGACGGCCGCGCGGTGCAGGCCGGCACCTCCCACTACCTCGGCACGAAATTCGCGGAAGCGTTCGACATTCAATATCTGGACCGGAACAATCAGCTTCAGTACGTTCATACGACGTCGTGGGGTGTATCAACGCGTCTCATCGGCAGCCTGATCATGGTCCACGGCGACGACCGCGGGCTCGTGCTGCCGCCGAAGGTCGCGCCGACCCAGGTCATCATGGTGCCGGTGGGTCCGCCGAAGACGCGCGAGCAGGTCATCGCGAAAGTGGACGAGCTGTACGCGCAGCTGAAAGCTGCGGGCGTGCGCGTGCGCGTCGACGACCGCGACGACGTCAGCCCGGGCTGGAAGTTCAACGAGTACGAAATGCGCGGCGTGCCGCTTCGCATCGAGCTCGGACCGCGGGACATGGAGAACGGCGTCGTCGTGCTCGCTCCGCGGGTCGGCGGCGAGAAGCGGACGGTGCCGCAGGACAAGCTCGTCGAGGAAGTCATCAAGGCGCTTGACGAGATCCACAACACGATGTTCGAGCTGGCGAAGAAGTTCCGGGAAGAGCACTCGCGTTCGGCGGATACACTGGACGAGCTCAAGGCATTCATGGAAGAGTCGCGCGGATTCGTCGAAGCCGGCTGGTGCGGCTCCGAAGCTTGCGAACGTCAGGTGAAGGACGAGACGGGCGCGACGAGCCGGAACATTCCGTTCGAACCGTCGTCGCGCAAGACGAAATGTCTGGTATGCGGCGAAGAAGCGGTGCATACCGTCGTGTTCGCACGCGCGTACTGATCGCCGGCGAACCGGCATTTCTTCAACAGCTGAGCGGACGCGCCTTCCGGGAGGATGGCGCCATCTGTTTTTCTTAAGGAACGGGAGAGGATGGGGAATGAACCGTACCGACGGCAGACGCGAGAAACTCGGGCTTCTGCTTGAGAAAATCGGCTTGACCGGCGAGGAAGCCGCTTCGGATTTCGCCGACGGCCTGCTCGACCGCGTGGAAGTGTCCGCCGCCAGCAGACGGTGGACGTTCTTCATCCGGAAAAAGTCCGTGCTGCCGGCCAGGCAGTACAGCCTGCTGGTCAGCCGTGCGCGCGAAACGTTCGGCCCGATAGCCGACGTCGAATTTGTGCTCGAATATGATCCGGAGACGGATACGGATCAGGTGCTGCGCGCCCATTGGGACAATTTCGTGGAATGGGCGGCGAGCGAGAACGTCTCCGTCAACGGCTGGCTTGGCAAGGCCGGCATCGAGACGGACGGCGGGCGGCTGACGGTCGTCCTGCTTGACGAGATGGGGCTGGAGCTGGCGCGCAAACGGAAAATCGACGAGGCGGCCGTACGGTTCTTCGAGCGGAGGTTCAGGCGCTCCTGCAAGGTCAAACTGATGGCCGGCGACTCGGGCCGCGGCGAATACGAGCGGTTCCTGCAGGAACGCGAGCAGGCCGACCGCGAGCTCGTGCAGGCGTTGATGCAGAGCGCCGCCGCGGCCGCTCCGCCGGAACGTCCGGCGGCGGAACGGCTGGTGTACGGTTACGAAGTCCGCGATGAGCCGGTGCCCATCTCGAACATCACGGAAGAAGAGAAGAGAATCACGGTACAGGGGACCGTATTCGGCCTCGAGACGCGGGAACTGCGGAACGGCAATACGCTGTACACGTTCAACGTCACGGACTACACCGACTCGATCATGATGAAGGTGTTCGCGAAGTCGAAGGACGATGCCGCCGTGCTCAGTCTGCTCAAGGACGGCATGTGGATCCGCGCCCGCGGCCGCGTCGAGTACGACAAGTTCATGGCCGAGCCGGAGCTCGTCATGATGCCGAACGACCTGCACGAAGTGCCGGCTCCTCCGGAGCGGATGGATACGGCGGAGCAGAAGCGCGTCGAATTCCACCTGCATACGACGATGAGCCAGATGGACGCCGTGACGCCGGTTGACGCTTACATCAAGACGGCCGCGAAATGGGGCCATCCGGCGATCGCCATCTCGGACCATGCGAACGTGCATTGTTATCCGGAGGCGTTCAAGGCGGCGAAGAAGCACAATATGAAGGTCATCTTCGGCGTCGAGGCGAACGTCGTGGACGACCAGGTGGAGATCGTCCTCAATCCGCGGGAGGAGCCCCTCGCTTCGGCGGAATACGTCGTGTTCGACATCGAGACGACCGGTCTTTCGATCTTGAACAGCAAGATCATCGAGCTTGCGGGCGTCAAGATGCGGGACGGCAAGGTGACGGGCAAGTTCGAGACGTTCATCAATCCGCATGAGCCGATTCCGTACAATATCCAGCAGCTCACCAACATTACGGATGACATGGTGAAGGACGCGCCCGAGCTGGAACCGAAGCTGCGCGAATTCGTCGAGTTCGTCGGCGACGCGGTGCTCGTGGCCCACAATGCGCGGTTCGACATCGGTTTCATCCAGGCAAACTGCAAGGCGATCGGCCTGCCGGAACTGCCGAATCCGGTGCTCGATACGCTGGAGATGGCGCGGATGCTTCATCCGACGCTGAAGAACCACCGGCTCAATACGCTGGCTGAGAAATACAAGGTCAGCCTCGAGAACCACCACCGCGCGGTGGACGACGCGGCGGCGCTGGGCGGCATCCTGTTCGGCCTGATCGCCGACGCGAAACAGCGGGGCATCGAAGGGCTCCATCAGCTGAACGACCACGCCGGCAAAGACCTGTCGAACGCCCGCCCGTTCCATTGCGGGGTCTACGCGCTGAATGCGAAGGGCAAGAAGAACCTGTTCAAGCTCATTTCCCTCTCGCATACCGAATATTTCAACAAGGTAGCCTGCATGCCGAAGTCGAAGCTGAACGAGATGCGCGACGGGCTGCTCATCCTGTCCGGATGCGAGAAGGGCGAGTTTTTCGAGACGGTGCTCAACAAGACGGTGGAAGAGGCGGAGGAAGTCGCGCAATTTTACGACGTGCTGGAGATCCAGCCGATCGATTTTTACATGCACCTGGTGGAAAAAGGGCTCGTACAGAGCCGTGCTGAAATCGAACAGGCGATCCGGCGCGTCTGCGAGATCGGGGAGCGGCTGGGCAAACCGGTCATCGCGACGGGTAACGTCCATTACCTGCACCCGCGCGACAAAATTTTCCGCGACATTACGATCCACGGCATCACGGGCTACAGCCCGCTCAAAGAGCAGCGCAAGCCGGACGCCCACTTCCGCACGACGGACGAGATGCTGCAGGAATTCGCGTTCCTCGGCGAGGAGAAGGCGTACGAAGTCGTCGTGAAGAATACGGTGGAGCTGGCGGAACGGTTCGAGACGTACGACATGTTCCCGGACAAGCTGTTCACGCCGATCATCGAAGGCGCCGACCAGGAAATCCGGGAGAAATGCTACGCCTTCGCCAAGGACATGTACGGCGATCCGCTGCCGCAGGTGGTCGTCGACCGGCTGGAGAAAGAACTGAACCCGATCATCAAGTACGGCTTCTCGGCGAACTACCTGATCTCGGCCGCGCTCGTGAAGAAGTCGAACGAGGACGGCTATCTGGTCGGTTCCCGCGGCTCTGTCGGTTCGTCGGTCGTCGCGACGTTCCTCGGCATTTCCGAGGTCAACCCGCTGCCGGCGCATTACATATGCAAGAACAAGGCGTGCAAGCACAGCGAATGGTTCCTTGACGGCAGCGTGCCGAGCGGCTTCGACCTGCCGGACAAGAACTGCCCGAAGTGCGGACAGCCGATGAAGGGCGAGGGACAGGACATTCCGTTCGAAACGTTCCTCGGCTTCAAGGGCGACAAGGTGCCGGATATCGACCTGAACTTCTCCGGCGAATACCAGCCGCACGCGCACAACTTCACGAAGGTCATGTTCGGTGAGAAAAACGTGTTCCGCGCCGGCACGATCAGCACGGTGGCGGAGAAGACGGCGTACGGATTCGCGAAGAAATACGAGGAAGACCACGGGAAGAAATGGCGCAGCGCCGAATTGAAGCGGCTGGCGATGGGCTGTACCGGCGTCAAGCGCTCGACCGGCCAGCACCCCGGCGGCATCGTCGTCGTCCCGGACTACATCGAAGTCGAAGACGTGACGCCGGTCCAGTATCCGGCGGATGACACGAGCGCCGAATGGCAGACGACCCATTTCGACTACCACGCCTTCGAGGCGAATCTGCTCAAGCTCGACATTCTCGGCCACGACGATCCGACGATGATGCGGATGCTGCAGGATCTGACGGGCATCGATCCGACGACGATTCCGATGAACGATCCGAAGGTGATGAGCCTGTTCAGCTCGACGGAGGCGCTCGGCGTCACGCCGGAGCAGATCAAGACGCCGGTTGCGACCTACGGCGTGCCCGAGATGGGGACGAAGTTCGTCCGGCAGATGCTGAGCGAGGCGAAGCCGACGTCGTTCGCCGACCTGCTCCAGATTTCCGGCCTGTCGCACGGCACCGGCGTCTGGCTCGGCAATGCGCAGGAACTGATCAAGAGCGGCACCTGTACGATCAAGACGGTCATCGGCTGCCGCGACGACATCATGCTGTACCTGATCTACAAGGCGGGCATGGATGCCGGGCTGGCGTTCAAGATTACCGAAAGCGTGCGGAAGGGCAAGGGGCTCACGCCGGAATGGATCGAGGAAATGCGCAAGTGCGGCGTCCCCGAATGGTACATCGATTCCTGTCTCAAGATCGAGTACATGTTCCCGAAGGCGCACGCCGCCGCTTACGTCATCTCGGCCGTGCGGACCGCCTATTTCAAGCTGTACCATCCGATCGAGTTCTATGCCGCCTACTTCTCGGTGCGGTGCGAAGACTTCGAGCTCGAGACGCTGTGCCAGGGATACGACGCCATTCTGCGCCGGCTCAACGAGATCGAGGAGAAGGGCTTGAACGTGACGACGAAGGAGAAGAACAGCGTGTCGATTCTCGAGATGGCGCTCGAGATGACGGCCCGCGGCTTCGTCTTCAAGCCGATCGATCTGTACCGCTCGGACGCGGTGAAATTCAAGATCGACGGCAACGCCCTCATCCCGCCGTTCGCAGCCATCAGCGGCATCGGCGAGAACGCGGCGCGCAACATCGCGGCCGCGCGCGACGAGGGGCCGTTCCTCTCGATCGAGGACTTCCAGACGCGTTCGCGCGCGACGAAGACGATTGTCGAACAGCTTGCCGCCATGGGATGCTTCCGCGGACTGCCGGAGACGAACCAGTTGTCGTTGTTCTGAGGCGAATCTGCATTTGCGCAGACAGTTGTCATGCTCATCCGACTGTGCTATAATTTTTCCGGTAATGTTGTAACTGAAGGTTCGCCGACGACAAAGAGTGGGGAAACCCACTCTTTACGTTTTGTCTGCGGATATTGAAGCGTACCGGGAGGAATCGAGAGGTGGCGGCAAATCGTGCCCAGATTGAATCCGTTGTCGAGCAACTGGTGAAGCCGTATCTGGAAGAGAACGGTTTCGAGCTTGTCGACATCGAATATGTGAAAGAAGGCGGCAGCCGGTTTCTGCGCGTCTTCGCGGACAAGGAAGGCGGCATCGACATCGACGATTGCGGGCGGATCAGCGAGTGGCTCAGCGCGCGGCTCGACGAACTCGATCCGATTCCGGAAGCCTATTTCCTGGAGGTTTCGTCGCCCGGAGCCGAGCGGCCGCTGAAGAAGCCGGAAGACATGGCGAAAGCGGTGGGCCGGCACGTGTTCGTGACGACCTACGAGCCGATCGACGGCATGAAGGAATTCGAAGGGCGGCTCGTCTCGTTCGAGGACGGCACGGCCGTCGTCGAAATCGGCAAGAAGCGCCACGCGCTGCCCTGGGCGAAAATCGCCTCGGCGCGCCTGGCCATCGTATTCGAATAATCCCGCAATCAGTCGAGAGGAGGAATCCAGTTCCCATGAACATCGATTTTATCGAAGCGTTGGCGGAGATCGAGCGGGAGAAGGGCATCTCGAAGGATGTGCTGCTCGAGGCGATCGAGGCTGCGCTCATTTCGAGCTACAAGCGCAATTTCAACACGGCGCAGAACGTGCGCGTCGACATCAACCGCAATACCGGCGTCATCAAGGTGTACGCGCGCAAGACGGTCGTCGAGGAGGTGCTGGACCCGCGGCTCGAGATCTCGCTCGACGCCGCCCGGGAGATCAATCCGCATTACCAGCTCGACGACATCGCGGAGATCGAAGTGACGCCGCGGGATTTCGGCCGCATCGCGGCCCAGACGGCGAAGCAGGTCGTCACGCAGCGCATTCGCGAGGCTGAACGCGGTCTTATCTATGATGCTTACATCGACAAGGAAGAAGACATCGTCAACGGCATCGTGCAGCGCCAGGACGCGCGCAACCTGTACGTCGATCTCGGCAAGGTGGAAGCGGTGCTGCCGCTGACCGAGCTGATGCCGAACGACAAATTCAAGCACGGCGACCGGGTCAAATCGTACATCACGAGGGTCGAAAACACGACGAAAGGTCCGCAGATCATCCTGTCGCGGACGCATCCCGGGCTGCTCAAGCGGCTGTTCGAACTGGAAGTGCCCGAGATCTACGACGGTATCGTCGAGATCCGCTCCGTCGCGCGGGAGGCCGGGTTCCGTTCGAAGATCGCGGTCCATTCGCGCAATCCGGAGGTCGATCCGGTCGGCGCGTGCGTCGGACCGAAGGGCATGCGCGTCCAGACGATCGTGAACGAGCTGAAAGGCGAGAAAATCGACATCGTCCGCTGGTCGGAAAATGTGGAGGAGTTCGTCGCCAACGCGCTCAGCCCGTCCAAAGTGCTCGAAGTGATCGTCTACGAGCAGGAGCGGGTTGCGCGGGTGATCGTGCCGGATTACCAGCTTTCGCTCGCGATCGGCATCAAGGGCCAGAACGCGCGGCTGGCGGCGAAGCTGACCGGCTGGAAGATCGACATCAAGAGCGAGTCGCAGGCAGAAGTTGAATTCGACCGTCCGAGATCGCAAGGCGAGGCCATGCACCAGGATTCCGTATCCTACGACGGTTGAGCAGGCATCGCCTGAAGGGCATGGAGGGGGTTACCGAACATGAAGCAGCGCAAAGTGCCGCTTCGCAAATGCGTCGCCTGCCAGGAAATGAAGCCGAAGCGGAGTCTGATCCGCATCGTGCGTTCTCCGGAAGGCGAAGTTTCGATTGATCTGACCGGCAAGAAATCGGGACGCGGCGCTTACCTTTGCGGACAAACGTCGTGCTTCAGACTGGCGAAGAAGAGCAAGGCATTCGATCGGGCGCTCGCCGTCTCCGTCGACCCGGAGATCTATGACCGTCTCGAACAGGATTTCATCCGGGTGGAAGATGAATTCCAGGCAGCCGGCGCCCGTGAAGAAGATGCGTGATCCGGCCCGGGCGCTGAACGCGCTCGGCATGGCCGCGCGGGCGGGCAAGCTGGCTTCGGGCGACGAGACGGTGCTGCGCGCAATCCGCAGCGGGAAAGCGAAGCTCGTCGTCGTGGCGGCCGACGCGTCGGACAAGGCGAAGAAGAAGTACGGGGACAAATGCAGGGCTTACGGTGTGAGGCGCATCGAGGCGTTCGACCGCCGGACGCTTGGCGCCGCCATCGGCAAGGCGGAACGCGTCGTCGTTGCCGTGCTGGATGCGGGGCTGGCGGCGCTCGTCGCGGACCGGCTCGGCGAACTATCGGAGGTGGAAGATATTGAGTAAACAGGAGAACAAGGACAAACTTCGCGTATATGAATATGCCAAATCCCAAAACATGAGCAGCAAGGAGATCCTGACCATATTGAAACGGCTCGGCCTGCAAGTCAACAATCATATGAGCGTCATGGAAGACCACATGGTGGAGAAAGTGGAAGGTTTCTTCCGCAGCATCAAGGAGAACGCGGCGGCGAAGCGGGCGCAGCAGGAACTGCAGGCTGCTCAGCAGCGGCAGGCGAAGGCGCAGGAAGCGCCGCGGCAGCAAGGTGCGCCGTCCGCGAACCGGCCGGCGACGGTGAACGCGGCGCCGCAGACGAATGCGGCCGGCGCGCAGCGCCGCGGCGACCGCCCGCAGAGCGGCCAGAACGCTCAGGGCGGCGGCCGGAGCGACCGTCCGCAAGCCGGTCAGGGTGAACGACGGGGCGACCGTCCGCAGGGGGGACGGAACGATCGCCCGCAAGGAGGTCGTCCGCAAGGCGGGCAGGGTGATCGCCGCGGCGACCGCCCGCAGAGCGGCCAGGCTCATGGCGGAGGCCGGAACGACCGTCCGCAAGGCGGCCGGAACGACCGTCCGCAAGGCGGCCGGGGCGATCGTCCGCAGGGCGGCCGTCCGCAAGGCGGTGGCGGCATGCGCGGCGGCGCGGGCGGCGGTTTCCGCGGCGCGGCGCTGGCACCGGCGGCACCGCCGCAACCCGACCGGAAGAAGGGCTCGGGCAAAGACAAGGACAAGGATCGCCGCAACAAGAACGGCGAGAACAGCCGGAAATTCGAAGAGCCGCGCGGCGGCTTCAAGGGCAAGCTGAATGCCGGCAAGGGCGGCAAGAAAGGTCAGGAACGCCGCGAGAAGGTCGACAACACGCCGAAAAAGATCATCGTCCGCGGCGAAATGACCGTCGGCGAACTGGCGAAACTGTTGCACAAGGACGTCTCCGACGTTATCAAGAAGCTGATGTTCCTCGGCGTGCTCGCGACGATCAACCAGGTGCTCGATCTCGACGCCATCCAGCTCGTCGCCGGCGAATACGGCGTCGAAGTCGAGATCAAGCTGCCGGTGGACGAAGACGCCTTCGAGACGGTTGAAGAACAGGACGACCCGGCGGATCTGAAACCGCGTCCTCCGGTCGTCACGATCATGGGCCACGTCGACCACGGGAAGACGACGCTGCTTGACGCAATCCGCCATACGAACGTGACGAGCGGCGAAGCGGGCGGCATTACGCAGCACATCGGCGCTTATCAGGTGGAAGTGAATGGCAAGAAGATCACCTTCCTCGACACGCCGGGCCACGAAGCGTTCACGACGATGCGCGCCCGCGGCGCGCAGGTGACCGACATCACCGTGCTCGTCGTCGCTGCGGACGACGGCGTCATGCCGCAGACGGTCGAAGCGATCAACCACGCGAAAGCGGCGAACGTGCCGATCATCGTCGCGGTGAACAAGATCGACAAGCCGACCGCCAACCCGGACCGGATCATGCAGGAGCTGACCGAGTACGGCCTGGTGCCGGAAGCATGGGGCGGCGACACGATCTACGTCAACATTTCGGCGAAACAGCGGATCAACCTGGAAGAGCTGCTCGAGATGATCCTGCTCGTCGCGGAAGTGAACGACTACAAGGCCAACCCGGACAAACGGGCGCGCGGCACCGTCATCGAGGCGGAACTCGACAAGGGCAAAGGTCCGGTCGCGCGGGTGCTCGTCCAGCACGGCACGCTCCATGTCGGCGACGCCTTCGTGGCGGGCAACTGCTTCGGCCGCGTCCGGGCGATGGTGAACGACCGCGGCCGCCGGCTCAAGGAAGCGGGGCCGTCGACGCCGGTCGAGATCACGGGTCTGACGGAAGTGCCGCAAGCCGGCGATCCGTTCATGGTGTTCGAAGACGAGCGCAAGGCGCGCGCCATCGCGGAGCGTCGCGCCGCCAAGGCGCGCGAGTCCGAACGCGGCGCGAACGCCCGCGTAACGCTGGATGATCTGTACAAGCAGATCAAGGAAGGCGAGATCAAGGATCTGAACGTCATCATCAAAGCGGATGTTCAGGGCTCCGTCGAGGCGCTCAAAGGCTCGCTGCTCAAGATCGACGTCGAAGGCGTGCGGGTGAAGATCATTCACTCCGGCGTCGGCGCCATAACCGAATCGGACGTCGCGCTCGCATCCGCGTCGAACGCGATCATCATCGGCTTCAACGTCCGGCCTGAGACGCAGGCGAAAGCGACCGCCGAACAGGAAGGCGTCGACATCCGGCTGCATAACATCATCTACAACGTGACGGACGAGATCGAACAGGCCATGAAAGGCATGCTCGATCCGGTCGTCCGCGAAGTTGTCATCGGCCACGCGGAAGTGCGGAACGTGTTCCGGGTCAGCAAGGTCGGCACGATTGCAGGCTGCATGGTGACGTCGGGCAAGATCACCCGGACGGCCGAAGCGCGGCTTATCCGCGACGGCATCGTCGTCCACCAGGGCAAGATCGGCTCGCTCAAACGGTTCAAGGACGACGTCCGCGAAGTGGCGCAAGGGTACGAGTGCGGCCTGATGATCGACGGCGTGAGCGACATTCAGGAAGGCGACACGATCGAAGCGTACGTGATGGAAACCGTTGAGAGGTGATCGAAGATGGCCAGAGTCCGCGTCAGCCGCGTCGCGGAACGAATCAAACAGGAGATGAGCCAGATTCTGCAGCAGGAGCTGAAGGATCCGCGCATCGGCTTCGTAACCGTCACCGGTGTCGACGTGACGAACGATCTGTCGCAGGCAACGGTCTATCTGAGCGTCCTCGGGAATGACGAACAGAAGGAAGCGACGCTTGCGGCGCTCGGCAAAGCCCGCGGGTTCATCCGCACCGAAATCGGACGGCGCATCCAGCTGCGCCATGTGCCGGAACTGGCCTTCAAGTTCGACTCCAGCATCGAATACGGCAGCCGCATCGAACAATTGCTGGAGCAGCTCAACCGGGAGCAGGAGACGTAAGATGGCGTCCGTCGGCGATCAATACAGAACCCGGCTCGACGAGGCGCTCCGCTTCCTGCGTGAACACGACGACTTTCTGATTGTTTCGCATGTGCAGCCGGACGGCGATGCGATCAGCTCGACCATCGCCGTCCGCTGGCTGCTTGACCGTCTGGGCAAGCGGTCGCTCATGATTAATGAAGGGTGGATTCCGTCCCGCCTGGAGTTTCTGCCGCATGCCGGGGAAATCGTCAATTACGGTGAACGGAAGCCGGACCGCAAATTCCGAGCCGTCGTCGCGGTCGATTGCGCCGATTTCTCCCGGATCGGCCTTGTCCGCGAACTGTTCGAAGAACCTTGCGAACTGCTCAATATCGATCATCATCCGACGAACGACGGCTTCGGCACCGTGAATCTGCTTCGCCAGGATGCGGCGGCGACGGCCGAAATTCTGTTTGAACTGATTGAACATGCCGGCCTCGCGTTCGACAAGGATGCGGCAACCGTGATCTACACCGGCCTGTTGACGGATACGGGGGGCTTTCGCTATTCGAACACGAGCCCGAACGTGATGACCGCCGCCTCGAAGCTGTTGACCGCGGGCGTGGACGCCTACCAGCTGGCGGACCGGCTGCTCGAGCGGATGACGATGCCGCAGCTGAAGATTCTCCAGCGGGGACTTTCCCGCCTCCGGTTCACGGAAGACGGGAGGGTCGGCTGGCTGTACATCGAGCCGAAGGATCTTGAGGAGACCGGGGCGTCCAGCGAAGATCTGGAAGGGCTGGTCAATTACGCCCGAAACATCGACGGCGTGGAAGTCGGCATGCTGTTCAAGGGGATGGACGACGGCTCCGTGAAGGTGAGCTTCCGCTCCGCCGGCAAGGCGGATGTCGCTGCCATCGCGCAGCAGTTCGGCGGCGGCGGCCACATCCGGGCGGCCGGGTGCCGGATGTCCATGCCGCTGGATCAGGCGATGCCGCTCGTCGTGGACACGGTGCGCCGTTCGTTGTAATGCAGGAAAGGCGTTGGCTACAACAAATGGAGCAATCTAAGGAACTGGAAGGTATTCTCGCCGTATGGAAGCCGGCCGGCTGGACGTCGCACGACGTCGTGGCGAAGGTGAGGCGATGGACGCGCATGCGGCGCATCGGGCACGCCGGCACCCTGGACCCGCAGGTGACCGGCGTCCTTCCGCTTTGTCTCGGCCGCGCGACGCGCGTCGTCGAATACATGCAGGAACTGCCGAAAGCGTATGAAACGGTCATGCAGCTCGGCGTCGCGACCGATACCGAAGATTTGACCGGTACGGTGCTTGATACGTCGGACGCGTCGCATGTGACCGAGGCGATGTTGCGGGAGGCGCTCGCGCGGTTCATCGGCGAGATCGAACAGGTGCCGCCGATGTATTCGGCCGTGAAGGTCGGCGGACGCAAGTTGTACGAGCTGGCCCGCGAAGGCAAGACCGTCGAGCGCAAGGCCCGCAAGGTGACGATTCATTCGCTGGAGCTCAGGTTCGCCGAGCTCGGCGTGCCGCGGCCGCGCATCGGCTTTGGGGCGGTCTGTTCCAAGGGCACCTACATCCGCACGCTGTGCGTCGACATCGGCCGCGCGCTGGGGGTTCACGCCGCGATGGAATCGCTCGTGCGAACGATGTCCGCCGGACTCGGTGAATCCGACTGTCTGACGATGGAGCGGATCGAAGCGCTGGCCGCATCCGGCGAACTGGCCGATGCGCTGCTGCCGGTCGACCGGGCGCTGGGCCATTACCCGCGCATCGATGTGGGAGCGGCGGCGGCGGCCCGAGCGGTGCGGGGGCAGCGGGTCAAGCCGGCATCCCCGCAACAAGAAGGGCTTGTCCGATTGTACGGCGCGGGCCGATTCGTCGGCCTGTTCGAAGCGGATGGCGATGCGGGCGTGCTTCGGCCGGTGAAGGTGTTCGCTTCCGCGGACGAATTCTGACGAAGCATTCTGCTCAAGTGAACTTCCGACCCGCAAATTGAGAGGAAATGCAGGTGCAATGCCTTGATCACGATCACGTTGCGTTACCCGTCCGATGAGCCCGGGGCGCCGGAAGACCGGCTGCCGAAGACGATGGCCATCGGCTACTTCGACGGCGTTCACCCGGGCCATCAGGCCGTCATCCGCAAAGCGGTCGAACTGGCGCGCGCGGCGGGGAAGCAGGCTTCCGTCATGACCTTCGATCCGCACCCGCGCGCGTTCTTCGGGCACGGAGAGGCGTATGCCGCATCGCTGACACCGCTGCCGGAGAAAATCCGGCTGCTCGGCGAGCTCGGTGTCGACATCGTGTATGTGGCCGTATTTGACCATGAATTTTCCAGCCTCGAGCCCGAAACGTTCGTCCGCAGACTGCTGATCGAACGCCTGAACGTGTCCGATGCGGTCGTCGGGTTCGACTTTACGTTCGGCCGCGGCGGCGCGGGCAATCCCGCCGTCCTCGCGGAACTCGGCGCGCCGGATCTCGCCGTCCATACGGTCGAGCCGGTGGCGGCGGCCGGAGCCAAAGTCAGCAGCTCGCGCATCCGGGAAGCGCTGGAACTGGGCGATGTGGCGCTTGCCGCCGGCCTGCTCAGACGGCCTTACCGGATTTCCGGGGCGGTCGTGCACGGCGCGGCCCGCGGCCGGACGATCGGCTTCCCGACGGCGAACATCGAGCCCGACGGCCGCTATGTGCTGCCGCGGCATGGCGTGTATGCGGTGAATGTGCGCCGGGGCGACGCATCTTATCCGGCCGTCATGAATGTCGGCGTCGCGCCGACGTTCTACGGCACGGGCGGAACGCCGAAGCTGGAGGCGCATCTGCTCGACTTCTCCGGCGATCTGTACGGCGAGCGGCTCGCCGTGGACTTCGTCGCCTTCATCCGGCCGGAGCTGCGGTTTGACGGCGTCGCCGAACTGACCGCACAGATCCGGGAAGACGCGGAGCAGGCGCGGCGGCTTCTCGCCTTCGTCCGGCAATAATCCGACAGTTTACTTTCATCCTGCGCATATGCTATACTTGTTGTCGTTGCGGCCGGAGCGCCGCAACTTGTTGAACCGCAGCTTGGCTGTGCGACCTCACCATCGGCGGCGAGGCTGTCGGCGATTTTCATAAGGAGGTGAACAGGGATGGCCATTACGCAAGAACGGAAGAACGAAGTGATCGAAGCGCACAAGACGCACGCTTCCGACACCGGTTCTCCGGAAGTTCAGATCGCTATCCTGACCGAGAACATCGCGAATCTGACCGAGCATCTTCGGGTACACAAGAAAGACCATCATTCCCGTCGCGGACTTCTCAAGATGGTCGGCAAGCGCAGAAAGCTGCTTGCGTATCTCAAGAAGAAGGATATCAATCGGTACAGCGCGTTGATCGAAAAACTCGGCTTGCGCCGATAACGCAAGCGGTAAGAAAGCAACCGGCTGCCCGAGCCGTCCCGCGGGACGGACGTCGGCGTCTGGTTGCTTTTTGCCATTGGACAGGCAGGCGCATTGTGCTGTAAGGCTATGAAGGAGGAGTTAAATGGTACATCGAGTCGAGATGCAGCTCGGCGGTCGTCCGCTCGTGCTGGAGACCGGCCGGCTGGCGAAACAGGCGAACGCCGCCGTGACGGTACGCTACGGCGACACGGTCGTCCTGTGTACGGCGACCGCATCGAAGGAGCCGAAGGATCTGGGTTTCTTTCCGCTCACGGTGAACTTTGAAGAGCGGCTCTATTCCGTCGGCAAAATTCCGGGCGGATTCATCAAGCGCGAAGGCCGTCCGAGCGAGAAAGCGATTCTGGCAAGCCGGCTGACCGACCGTCCGATCCGGCCGCTGTTTCCGGAGGGCTTCCGGAATGAAGTGCAGATCGTTGACCTCGTCATGAGCGTCGACCAGGACTGCTCGCCGGAGATTTCCGCGATGATCGGCACATCCGCGGCACTTTCCATCTCCGACATTCCGTTCAACGGTCCGATCGGCGGCGTCATCGTCGGCCGCGTGGACGGTGAATTCGTCATCAACCCGACGGTCGAGCAGGAGGAACGGTCGGACATTTACGTCGTCGTCGCCGGCACGCGGGACGCGATCATGATGGTCGAAGCGGAAGCCGATGAAGTGCCGGAAGAGGTCATCCTCGAAGCGATCATGTTCGGCCACGAGGAAATCAAGAAAATCGTCGACATGATCGAAGAACTGGTGAGCGTCGCCGGCAAGCCGAAGATGGAAGTGCAGCTGCACGCGGTGGACGAGGAAGTCAATCGCGCCGTCCGCGAATTCGCAAGCGCGCGGCTGATCGAAGCGATCCGCGTGCCGGAGAAGCAGGCGCGGCAGGATGCGATCGACGCCGTGAACGCCGACGCCATTGCCTATTTTGAAGAGGTCTATGCCGAGACGCCGGAGAAAATGGCCGATGTGAAAGAAGTGCTCCATGACATCGTCAAGGAAGAAGTTCGCCGGCTGATCACCCACGAGAAGATTCGTCCGGACGGACGCGCCTTGAACGAGATCCGTCCGATCGAATGCGAGGTCGGGCTGCTGCCGCGCACCCACGGCTCCGGACTGTTCACGCGCGGTCAGACGCAGGCGCTCAGCATCTGCACGCTCGGCGCGCTCGGCGATGTCCAGATTCTCGACGGCATCGATCTCGAAGAGTCGAAGCGGTTCATGCACCACTACAACTTCCCGCCATTCAGCGTCGGGGAAGCGAGACCGCTCCGGGCTCCGGGACGGCGCGAAATCGGACACGGCGCGCTCGGCGAACGGGCGCTGGCGAAGGTCATTCCGCCGGAATCCGAGTTCCCGTACACGATCCGGCTCGTGTCCGAAGTGCTGGAATCGAACGGTTCGACGTCGCAGGCTTCGATCTGCGCCAGCACGCTGGCCATGATGGATGCGGGCGTTCCGATCAAGGCCCCGGTGGCCGGCATTGCAATGGGGCTTATCAAGGACGGCGACCAGTTCTCCATCCTGTCGGACATCCAGGGCATGGAAGACCACCTCGGCGACATGGACTTCAAGGTGGCCGGGACGGCGAAGGGCGTTACCGCGATCCAGATGGACATCAAGATCGACGGCATAGACCGCGAAATTCTGTCCCAGGCGCTGGAGCAGGCCCGCGAAGGCCGGATGTACATCCTTGGCAAGATGCTCGAGGTCATCAAGGAGCCGCGCAAGCAGCTGTCGCCTTACGCGCCGAAGATCATTATCATGCAGATCAACCCGGACAAGATCCGCGATGTGATCGGGGCCGGCGGCAAAATTATCAACAAGATCATCGAAGATACCGGCGTCAAGATCGACATCGAGCAGGACGGCAAGGTGTACATCGCTTCGGCGGATGAAGCGGCGAACGAAAAAGCACGCCAGATCATCGAGGGGATCGTCAAGGATGTTGTCGTCGGCGAAATCTACGTCGGAACAGTCCGACGGATCGAAAAATTCGGCGCCTTCGTCGAGATTCTGCCGAACAAGGAAGGGCTGGTGCACATCTCGCAGCTGTCGACCGAACGGGTCGCCAAGACGGAAGACGTCGTGAAGATCGGCGACAAGATTACGGTCAAAGTCACCGAGATCGACCAGATGGGCCGGATCAACCTGTCCCGCAAAGCGGTGCTCGTCGCGCAAGGCGCGAAACGATGAGCTTAGGCAAAGCCCCAAGAAAGAGCCAGATTACCGTCTGTCTCTTTTTTTATGCCGTTATGCGGCACAGGGGCCCGGGACTGAGGAATGCCGCGCGTTATATTCTTGTCCCGCTTTACATACAATGGTGGAGACTAAAGGCGAAGGAGCGCGGTCATGAAATGGAAGAAGCTGGCGGCTGCCGCCCTGTGCGCGGCCGCCGTCTGGGGACTTGCGGCTTCGGTCAGGGCGATGGCCGACTACGTTCAGGCGGTCAAGGCGCAGGCCGGGGCCGGCGTGCGCACGTATGCCGCTCCGCAAGCGGCGGCGGATGGCAAGGCCGATGCGCTGCTTGAACGGATCAAAGCGGCTGCGCCGCAGTATGCGGAACCGCCCGTCGATGCGGTCGTCGACCGCGTCTGGCATGCGATCCCCGGATACAACGGGGTCGAACTGGATATCGAGCGTACATACGCGGCGATGCGCCTGCTGCCGGAAGGCGCGCCGATCCGGCCCGTGCTGCGGGAGATCGAGCCGAAGGTCGGACTGGACGATCTCGGCCCCCATCCGATCTACCGCGGCAATCCGAAGAAGCGGATGGCGGCGCTCATGATCAATGTCGCCTGGGGCAACGAACATCTGCCTTCCATGCTGGAGACGCTGAAGGCGAAGAACGTGCGCGCAACCTTCTTCTTCGACGGATCGTGGCTGGAGAAGAACGAAACGCTGGCCCGGCAAATTGCCGAAGGCGGCCACGAGTTGTCCAACCATGCCTATTCCCATCCGGACATGGCGAAGCTCGGACGAAACGAGCAATATCGGCAGATCGCGCGGACGGAAGCGCTGCTGAAAGAAAAACTCGGCGTGCGGGACAACAAGTGGTTTGCGCCGCCTTCCGGCTCATACAATGCGACGACCGTCCGGACGGCCGCCCAGCTCGGGCTGAAGACCGTGCTCTGGACGGTCGATACGGTGGACTGGAAAAGTCCGCCGCCGGAAAACATCGTGGCGAAGATTCGGCGAGACGCCGGCCCCGGGTCGCTCATTCTGATGCATCCCACCGCATCGGCGAGCGCCGCGCTGGCGGACATGATCGACGTGCTGCGAAGCAAGGGCATCGAGCCCGGGACGGTGTCCCGGACGCTGTCGACCGCCCGGGTGCCGCCGGTTGAGCCCGCACTTTGATTTTGGTATAGTGGAATCATTGACTTCGTCAGGGGGATACGCGGTGAATCGTTATACGCTGCAGAACGGTCTGCGCATCGTGGTCGAACCCATCCCGACCAGCCGTTCCGTCTCGTTCGGCATCTGGGTGAGGACGGGTTCCCGCGATGAGACGCCGGAGATCAGCGGCATCTCGCATTTGATTGAACACATGCTTTTCAAGGGAACGGCGAAGCGCAGCGCGAAGGATATCGCGGACCTTTTCGACGGCATCGGCGGCAACGTGAACGCGTTTACGTCGAAAGAGTACACCTGCTATTACGCGAAGGTGCTGGACCGGCATTTGCCGATCGCGGTGGAAGCGCTGGCGGACATGTTCTTCGAATCGCAGTTCGATTCGTGCGAACTGGCCAAGGAGAAGAACGTCATCCTCGAGGAAATCGCGATGTACGAAGACACGCCCGACGACAAGGTGCACGACGAGGCGTCGCGGGCCGCATTCGGCGATCATCCGCTCGCCTATTCGATTCTCGGGCTGGAAGACCGGCTGCGCGCCATGCAGCCGGATGATCTCAGGGGCTACATGTCCCGGCAGTACCGGACGGACAATACGGTCATCGCCATCGCCGGCAACGTGGACGAGGGCAAGCTGCCGGAACTGCTCGAGCGCCATTTCGGCCGCTTCGACCGGCGCGGCGGAGGCACGAAGCCGGTTCCGCCGGTATTCCGGGGCGATTATATCTATCATCATAAGCAAACCGAACAGCACCATCTCTGCCTGTCGTTTCCCGGCTGCCCGATCGGCGACCCGAAGCTGTATGCGATGGTGCTGCTCAACAACGCGCTCGGCGGCGGGATGAGCTCGCGGCTGTTCCAGGAAATCCGCGAGAAGCGCGGACTGGCCTACTCCGTCTATTCCTATCATACGTCCTGTGCCGACAGCGGCATCTTCACCATCTATGCGGGAACGGCGCCGAAGCAGACGAAAGAAGTGCTGGACGTGGCGCTCGAACAGCTGGCCGATCTCGCCGAAGGCGGGCTGACCGAGGCGGAACTTGAGCGCGGCAAGGAGCAGCTCAAAGGCAGCCTCATTTTGAGCCTGGAAAGCACGAGCAGCCGGATGAACCGGATCGGCAAGAACGAGCTGATGCTCGGACGCCACGATTCGCTCGACGAGATGCTCGAACGGATCGACGCGGTGACGCTGGATGACGTCCGGATGATGATCGACCGGATGTTTGCCGTTCCGTTCGCCGTCGCGGCGGTCGGACCGGACGATTCGGCGGTGTCCGCATTGAGGAGGGATTGTCTTGTACGAAGTTCGCATTAAACGGCTGCCCGGCGGCGAAGGTCTGCCGCTTCCGGAGCGGATGTCCGAATGGGCGGCGGGATTCGACGTTCACGCCGCCGTCGATGAGCCGGTGACGCTGGCCCCCGGCGAGCGCAGTCTCATTCCGACAGGCTTCGCCATGGCGATGCCGCGCGAACTGGAGGCGCAGATCCGGCCGCGCAGCGGACTGGCGCTCAAGCACGGCATCACATGCCTCAACACGCCGGGCACGATCGACGCCGACTACCGCGGTGAGGTGAAGGTGCTGCTGATCAATCTGGGCAGCGAACCGTTCACGATCCGGCGCGGCGACCGGATCGCCCAGATGGTGTTCCAGGAGGTGCCGCCCGTACGGCTGATCGAAGCGGACGAGCTGGACGACACCGGCCGCGGGGCCGGCGGATTCGGGCATACCGGGACCGGGGCGTAATTTTATCTTCATAATGCGTGCGATAAGGCTGTTCCGAAGGCGTCATGCCGCCGGAACGGCCTTTTTTCATGCCTTTGGCCTCCGCTCTTGCCTGAATCACCCGCGGAGCGCTTTCCGCATACGATGGTCTATAGCCCAGGTGCGGAAAGGAGTGGGAATGTGCTCACGGGCGCGAATATCGTGCTGGTCGGCGGCGATGCGAGGCAGCTTGAAGTCATCCGCAAGCTGACCGAACTCGACGCAACCGTGCTGGCCGTCGGCTTCGACGGGCTGAGCACGCCGTTGGACGGAGCCGTGCATGCCGAACTGGACGGACAATTGTTCGAAGACGCCGATGCCCTCATTCTGCCCGCAGTCGGCACCGACGACGACGGCACGGTGACGGCCGTATTCAGCGACAAGCAGCTTGTGCTGGAAGAAGCCTACATCGCCCGGCTGCCCAAGCATTGCAAGGTTTACACGGGAATGGCGAAGCCGTACTTAAAGGATTTGTGCGCGAAATACGGCATCGGTCTGGTCGAATTGTTCGAGCGGGACGACGTGGCGATCTACAATTCGATACCGACGGCCGAAGGCGCCGTCATGATGGCGATTCAACATACCGACATTACGATCCACGGATCGACGGCACTGGTGCTGGGAATGGGGAGGACAGGGCTGACGCTCGCCCGGACGCTCAGGGGAATGGGGGCGAGAGTGAAGATCGGCGTGCGGCGGGACGAACATTTTGCCCGGGCGTACGAGATGGGCTTCGAGCCTTTCTACATCAAGGATCTGGCGGCTCACGCGGGCAACCTCGACTTGCTTTTTAATACAATTCCGACTATGATAGTCACAGCACAGATCATTGCTCAAATGCCATCGCGCGCCGTCATCATCGACCTTGCGTCGAAGCCCGGCGGCACCGATTTCCGCTACGCCGAGCGGCGCGGCATCAAAGCGCTGCTCGCGCCCGGACTTCCCGGCATCGTGGCTCCGAAGACCGCCGGCCGCATCATGGCGGACTGTCTCGGCCGGCTCCTGATGGAAGACTTGCGGCTCGGGAGGGAGAAGCGATGAGCATTTGGCAAGACAAGACGGTCGGGTACGGATTGTCGGGCTCACATTGCACGTTCGACGAAGTGATGCCGCAGATTCAGCGGTTCGTCGATGCGGGCGCGAACGTGGTGCCGATCATTTCACACAGCGTGCTTACGACGGACACTCGGTTCGGCACGGCGGAAGAATGGCGGCGCAAATTGAAGGAGATTACCGGGAACGAAGTCATCTCTTCCATTGTGGAAGCCGAGCCGCTCGGTCCTTCCAAACTGCTGGACATCATGACCATCGCGCCGTGCACGGGCAATACGACGAGCAAACTGGCCAACGCGATAACCGACAGCCCGGTGCTGATGGCGGCCAAGGCGCAGATGCGCAACTGCCGCCCGCTGGTGCTCGCGATTTCGACGAATGACGGCCTCGGCCTGAACGCGCCGAATATCGCGAAGCTGCTGAACGCCAAGAACATCTATTTCGTCCCGTTCGGCCAGGACAATCCGCAGCAGAAACCGAACTCGCTCGTCGCGAAGATGGATCTGCTGCTCGAGACATGCGAAGCGGCGCTGGAAGGCCGGCAGATTCAGCCGCTGCTCATCGAACGTTTCCGCAACTAGACCCCGGTCCTGCCCGCGGCCGCACCGTTCGGCTGATCGGCTGCAGCGGCCGGTTTCCCGTTCCATGGGCGAGAGGAGCGCAAGCACACAATGTCCGAACAAAAGCTGTACCATGTTGCGGTTGTCGGCGCGACAGGAGCCGTGGGGGAACAGATGATCCGGATGCTCGAATCGCGGAATTTCCCCGTGGGGGAGCTCAAGCTGCTTTCGTCCGCCCGGTCGGCCGGGACGAAGTTGAAGTTCCGCGGCCGTGAATATACGGTTCAGGAAGCGGGACCGGACAGCTTCGAAGGCGTCGAGATCGCGCTGTTCAGCGCGGGCAGCGACGTCAGCAGGAAGCTGGTGCCGCATGCAGCGGCCGCCGGAGCGGTATGCATCGACAACACCAGCGCGTACCGGATGGATCCGGAGACGCCGCTTGTCGCGCCGGAAGTGAATCCGGAGCAAATCGCCCGGCACAAAGGGGTCATCGCCAATCCGAACTGTTCGACCATCCAGATGGTCGCGGCGCTCAAGCCGCTCCATGACCGCTACGGCATCGCGCGGATCATCGTCTCGACCTATCAGGCGGTATCCGGCGCGGGGGCACGTGCGGTGACCGAACTGCTGCGTCAGACGGAAGAATTGCTTGCCGGCCGGAAACCGGAGCCGGACGTGCTGCCGGTCAGCTCGCTGCCGGTGAAGCATCAAATCGCATTCAACGCCATTCCGCAGATCGACAAGTTCCAGGACAACGGCTACACGTTCGAAGAAATGAAGATGGTGAACGAGACGAAGAAGATCATGGGCGATGATTCGATCGCGGTCACGGCAACCTGTGTGCGCATTCCGGTGCTGAGAGGTCATTCGGAATCGGTCTACGTCGAATTGAAAAGCGATTACGAGCTGGATGACGTCAGATCGCTGCTGTCGAACGCACCGGGCATTACGGTTGTGGACGATCCCGCAAGCCAGCGGTACCCGCTCGCGACCGAAGCCGAAGGAAGACCGGATGTCTTCGTCGGCCGGATTCGCCGGGATCTCACCCATCCGCGCGGACTCAACCTGTGGATCGTCTCCGACAATCTGCTCAAAGGTGCGGCCTGGAACGCCGTACAGATCGCGGAAACCATCGTGAACAGCCGCGGCTGAGGATCGCACGGGATCTTCGGTCCGGCCGCCCCGTCAGACTGATTCGCCAACCGTCCATTGCGACAGCGGCCGTTCGTCGTCCTAGAGCAAGGGGCGTGAAGCGGACATGGCCATTCTGGTCCAGAAATTCGGCGGCACTTCGCTGGCGACGGACGATGCCCGAAGGCATGTGCTGCGGCATATCGTCCGCGAACGCGAGGCCGGGTATTCCGTTGTCGTCGTCGTCTCGGCCATGGGCAGGAGGGGCGATCCGTATGCGACGGATACGCTGCTGGCCTTGCCGGACAGCGAGAACTTGCCCGCCCGGGAACGCGATCTGATCGCGTCCTGCGGTGAAGTGATCGCCGCCGTCGTCCTGTGCGGACTGCTCTGCAACGAAGGCGTGCCGGCGGTCGTGCTGACCGGCGGCCAGGCCGGCATCCGGACGGACGGTCGTTTCGGTGCCGCGCGCATTACGCGCATCGAAACCGAACCGGTGCTGAGGCGGCTGGATGAAGGGACCGTCGTGATCGTCACCGGATTTCAGGGCATGTCTCCCGGCGGCGATACGACGACGCTCGGCCGCGGCGGGAGCGACACGACGGCCGCGGCGCTGGGCGCTGCGCTCCGCGCGCAGCGGGTCGATATTTATACCGATGTGGACGGCATTCTGACGGCCGATCCGCGGCTCGTCGCCGAAGCGAGGCCGCTCAAGGCCGTCAGTTACGCCGAGATCAGCAATCTGGCCCGGCAAGGCGCGAAGGTCGTTCATCCGCGGGCGGTCGAAGTTGCGGCGCAGGCGGGCATTCCGCTCCGCATCCGGTCGACGTTCACGGACGACGAAGGGACGCTGGTGACGGGGCCGGGCATGTTCGCCGCGGGCGAGGTGCCCGATCGCCCGATCGTCGGCATCGCCCATACGGCCGGCGTGACGCAATTGACCGTCGCGTACGGCGCCTCGGAGCCGGGCGACATGCAGGTCCGGGTGTTCGGCACAATGGCCCGGCACGGAATCAGCATCGATTTCATCAATGTGACGCCGAGCGGATGCGTATACACGGTATTCGACGCCGACGCCGACCGGGCGATCGGGCTGCTCAGCGAACTGGGCTGCGCGTACTCGGCCATCCGCAACTGCGCCAAGGTGTCTGTCGTCGGCGGCGGCATGAACGGCGTTCCCGGCATCATGGCGGCGATCGTCGAAGCGCTGACCGACGAAGGCATTCCGATCCTGCAGAGCGCGGATTCGAACGCGTCGATCTGGGTGCTCGTCCGTCAGGCGGATATGGCGGACGCGGTGCGCGCGCTGCATGCCAGGTTCGGCCTTGACCGGCCGGCAGCCGCGGCGCATGAAGCGTCCCAACTGGCACAGGAGGAGTCGTAATGGATTTCGGAAGATTGATTACCGCCATGGTCACCCCGTTCGACGCGGAAGGCAAGATCGACTGGGAGACCACCGGTCGGCTCATCGATTATCTGATCGGCGAGCAGCAGACCGACAGCATCGTCGTCTGCGGTACAACCGGCGAATCGCCGACGCTGGACGATGAAGAGAAAATCGCCCTGTACAAATTCGCGGTTGAGCGGGCAGCCGGACGGGTACCCGTCATTGCCGGCACGGGCAGCAACAACACGGCGCACTCGATCCATCTGACGAAGGAAGCGGAGGCCGCCGGAGCAGACGGCGTGCTGCTCGTCTCGCCTTATTACAACAAGCCGAGCCAGGAAGGCTTGTATCAGCATTTCCGCGCCATCGCGGAATCGACGAAACTGCCGGTCATGCTGTACAACGTTCCCGGACGGACGGGAGTCAACCTCAACGTCGACACGACGCTGCGGCTTGCCGAAATCCCGAACATCGTCGCGACGAAGGATTGCGCGCCGACGGAGCAGCTGACCGCCATCGCGGCCGGAGCGCCGGCGCATTTCAAGGTGTACAGCGGCGATGACAGCCAGACGCTGCCCGCGCTGGCCGTCGGAGCGTACGGCATTGTCAGCGTCACGAGCCATATTATCGGCCGCGAAATGAAACAAATGATCAACGCGTATGTCGAAGGCCGGACAGCAGAAGCGGCCAGACTGCATCAGCAGTTGTCGCCGATCTTCAAGGGGCTGTTCAACTGCCCGCATCCGGTGACGAATCCGGTGCCGGTGAAGTATGCCCTGAACCATCTCGGCATCCCGGTAGGCGGGGTGCGTCTGCCGCTTGTGCCGCTCACCGAAGCCGAGGCGGCCTTCGTGCGCAATCTGCTGGACAATCGCGAATAGGAGCAAGCGTAGTCGGAGAGACCGATGCACGATTTGCCGCATCGGTTTTCTTTGTGCGGACTTGCGGACCTCGACGCCGGGGTTCAACTTGTGTGGCGCCTCCGGCATCATGTATAATGGGTTACAAGTGATCGGGATCGGCAAATCTTTGAAAAATCAATAGCGTTTGGATCGACGTCCAACAGTTACGGGAGGTACGAAATTCCATTGTCAAAGAAGAACCAGGATAAGCTGCTAATTTTTGCATTGGGCGGCGTCGGCGAGATCGGGAAGAACATGTATGTCGTCCAGTACGGGAACGACATTGTCGTTGTGGATTCGGGGCTGAAATTTCCCGAAGAGGATATGCTGGGGGTTGACATCGTCATCCCCGATATCACGTACTTGACGGAGAACCGCGACAAGGTGCGCGGCATCCTGATAACGCACGGCCACGAAGATCACATCGGCGGACTGCCTTACGTGCTGAAACATCTCAATGTGCCGGTGTACGGCACGAAGCTGACGCTCGGATTGATCGAGGTGAAGCTGAAGGAAGCCGGTCTGCTCGGCGAGACGAAGCGGATCTTGATCAACGCCGATTCGGTCGTTCAGCTCGGATCGATCAAAGCGTCGTTCTTCCGCACGAACCACAGCATTCCGGATTCGGTCGGCATCTGCCTCGACACGCCGGAAGGCGTCGTCGTCCACACCGGCGACTTCAAGTTCGATCACACGCCGGTGAACGGGCAATTCGCCGATCTGCAGCGGATGGCCGAGATCGGAAAGCGCGGCGTGCTGGCGCTCCTGTCCGACAGCACGAACGCCGAACGGCCGGGGTTCACCCCTTCGGAAAGCAAGGTGGGGCAGGAGCTTGAAGATATTTTCCGCAAAGCGAAGCAGCGCGTCGTCGTCGCGACGTTCGCTTCGAACGTGCACCGCATTCAACAGGTCATCAATGCCGCCATGGCGACGAAGCGCAAGCTGACGGTCATCGGACGCAGCATGGTGAACGTGGTGGCGATCGCTTCGGAGCTCGGCTACCTGCACATTCCGGAAGGCATGCTGATTGAGCCGGAGGAAGTCGGGAAGATGGCCGCCGACCGCGTGGTCATCCTGTCGACGGGCAGCCAGGGCGAACCGATGTCGGCGCTCACGCGGATGGCGCGTTCGGCTCACCGGAAGTTGGACATCCTGCCGGGCGACACCGTCATCATCGCGGCGACGCCGATTCCGGGCAACGAGCGGTTTGTCGGCCGCACGGTCGACGAGCTGTTCCGCCTCGGCGCGAATGTCATTTACGGACCTACCGCGTCGTCGGCCGTCCACGTTTCCGGACACGGCAGCCAGGAAGAGCTGAAGCTCATGCTCAACCTGATGAAGCCGAAATATTTCATCCCGATTCACGGCGAATACCGGATGCTGAGGCAGCACGCGCTGCTCGCGGAAAGCGTCGGCATCGAGCGCGAGAACATTTTCATTCTCGACAACGGTGATACGGTCGAAATTCAGAACGGCGTTGCCCGCAAGGGCAACAAGGTGCCGTCGGGCATCGTGCTGATCGACGGCCTCGGTGTCGGCGACGTCGGCAACATCGTCCTCCGCGACCGGAAGCTGCTGTCGCAGGACGGCATCCTCGTCGTCGTCGTCACGCTGAGCAAGCAGGACGGCACGATTCTGTCCGGGCCGGATATCATTTCCCGCGGTTTCGTCTATGTGCGGGAATCCGAAGGCTTGCTGGAGGAAGCGAACCGGCTCGTGACGCAGACGCTCAACAAGCTGATGAGCGACAATGTGAACGAATGGGCTTCGCTCAAGACGAATGTGAAGGATGTGCTCGGCAGGTTCCTGTACGAGCAGACCCGCCGCCGTCCGATGATTCTTCCGATTATTATGGAAGTGTGACGGCCAGCATTGCCGACAACGATCATCTCCCCGCCATCTGTGCAGATGGCGGGGTTTTTGCTGCGCATAAAACCGCATGCCGGCCTCATACTAGGTGGAGCGCCAAATTGAAGGAGGGTGGGCTGATGTCAGCTTACGACATGACGGGGCCGGTCAATCCGCCGGAGGGGCCGGTCCCGGGAGACGGCGAGCAGGGGCGCGCGTCCGGACCCGTCCAGGCGGTGCAGCAGCTCGGACAGACGACGGTGCCGCAGACGGAATCGAACATTTTCTGCATGACGATCATCGGACAGATCGAAGGCCACATCGTGCTGCCGCCGCAGAACAAGACGACGAAGTACGAGCACCTCATTCCGCAGCTTGCCGCCGCGGAGCAAAACCCGAAGATCGAGGGCATCCTCGTCGTGCTCAACACGGTCGGCGGCGACGTCGAGGCCGGGCTTGCGATCGCCGAGATGATCGCTTCGCTGACGAAGCCGAAAGTGACGCTCGTGCTCGGAGGCGGCCATTCGATCGGCGTGCCGATCGCCGTCGCCGGCGACCGTTCGTTCATCGCCGAGACCGCCACGATGACGATTCATCCGATCAGGCTCAACGGTCTGGTGATCGGCGTGCCGCAGACCTTCGAATATCTGGACAAAATGCAGGAGCGGGTCGTCCGTTTTGTCACGTCGCATTCCGGGATCAGCGAAGCGCGGTTCAAGGAACTGATGTTCAAGACCGGAGAGCTGACGCGCGACATCGGCACGACCGTCATCGGCCCGGATGCCGTGAAGGACGGGCTGATCGACGCGGTGGGCGGCATCGGCGACGCGCTGGCCGAGCTGAACCGGCTGATTGCGCAGCGGAAGCAGCCGGCCGGAACGGGCGGTGCGCTGCAATGACGTTTCATACGATTCTGCCGCTTGAAATCGTGCTTGACGGCATCGACGATCCGAAGCGCATGCGGCGAACCGTGGAAATCCGGACGGGCGGCATGCTGCTGGAAGTCGAACCCGTCGGGGACGGCTGCGGCCGCATCGTCCGGCTGCTGGATTGCCCGCTCGACGCCTATCTCGACCCGGCGCTCAATCCCGGCAATCTGATCCGCATGCAGCCCTAGTCGGCAGGTCCCGATTCGCCGCATTTTGCGGTACAAATATCCGGCGCTTCGCCCAATATGGTATAATCGCTCTGAGGTGACCGATGTTGGCGAAGCGCAAACGGAAGAAAAACGCTATCGGCTCAGCTTTGAAATATGAAGTTTACGGCATTCTCCTGATCACGCTGTCCGTCATCGCCATGTCCGGGCAGGGGTGGCCGGTCGACCAGGCGCTGGCCAATCTGTTCGGGTTGTTCTTCGGCGATTTTTATTTCGTTGTGCCGCTTGCCGGCATTTATGTGGGACTCATGACGATGATCAAGCGCAAATGGCCGTCAAGATGGTCGTCCCGCATGACCGGTATCGCGCTCATTCTGCTTTTCTGGCTGCTGACCTACACGGCGGGCGACGTGGAAGCGAAAACGAAGCCGCTGGGCGAACCGGTGTCGGTCAACGCGATCATGATGCATGCCCGCGACATCCGCGAGCTGGCGACGCCCGGCGAGTTCTACGCCATGCCGATTATCGAGAAAAATTTGAGCGGCGGCTATATCGGCGCCCTTGCCTATGCGCTGCTGTTTTTTCTGTTCGGCAATTTCGGCGCGAAATTCGTTACCGTCGTGCTGCTGCTCATCGGCATCATGCTGGCGACAGGAAAATCGTACGTCGAACTTGCGCTCATGCTGCGCAGGCAGATCGGACGGTTCGTTCAGCTCATCCGGCTCAAACTGGCCGATTCCCGGAGACGGAGGCCGGCCGCCGCTCAGGCGGTTCCGGTTCAGGCCGAGGACGAGCTGCCGGCGGACAAGCCTGACGCTGATAATCCGGGCTCTCCGCTCATTCTGATCGATGATGAGGATCTGATGGACGACGATGATTCGTTCGTGCCGCCCAAGCAGACCGCGCGCCGCCGAACGTTGTTCTTCCCTTGGCGGAGCGATGCCGGGCGTAAGGAGGAAGACGCCTCCCCGGCTGAACCGGAACACGGGAATCCGGAGGCTGCGGACGCGGCGGTCGCGATGCCCGGCGAGTTGAACCCGCTCGAGCCGGTCCAAGGCATTCAGCCGGAGTCGGAAGCGTCGGAGGAAGCGGGAACGGCCGGCCGGGAACCGTGGCAGCCTGAACCGCTGCGGCAGGAGGACCCGGCCGATCCGGTTGAACCGGAAGCGGATGCCGGAGATGGGACGGATGCGGCCGAGGAAGCTCCGGGGGCGGCTGCGCCCGCCTCGCCGGTTGTCCGGATCGGCGTGAAGCGGGAGAACAGCGAAGAGACCGGCGATACCGAAGATGCGGACGCCCTGCCGCCGAAACCGTCGCGGCCTTATCTGCTGCCGCCGCTGTCGCTGCTGTCGCGGCCGCAGCCCGGCAAGAACAGCGCCGCCGATCACGGCGAAGCGAGGCGCAAGCTGGAGGCGACGCTGGAAAGTTTCGGCGTGAAGGCGACGGTGCTGGACGTCGTGCGCGGACCGGCCGTCACCCGTTACGAGGTGCAGCCGGCCGCCGGCGTGAAGGTGAGCCGGATCGTCAGCCTGACGGACGACATTGCGCTGGCGCTCGCGGCGAAGGACATCCGCATGGAGGCGCCGATCCCGGGCAAGTCGGCGATCGGTATCGAGGTGCCGAACACCGAAGTGGCGACGGTGACGCTGCGTGAAGTGATGGAATCGCCCGTATTCCAGAACGCCGCGTCAAAGCTGTCGGTCGCCCTCGGCCGGGACATCTCCGGCCAGCCGATCGTCGCCGATCTGGCGCGCATGCCGCACCTGCTCGTCGCCGGCGCGACGGGCTCCGGCAAGTCCGTGTGCATCAACGGCATCATCACGAGCATTCTGTACAAAGCGGCGCCAGACGAAGTGAAATTCCTGATGGTCGACCCGAAAATGGTCGAGCTGAACGTCTACAACGGCATCCCGCACCTGCTCGCGCCGGTCGTGACCGATCCGCGGCGCGCTTCCCTCGCGCTGAAGAAGATCGTCGTCGAGATGGAGAAGCGGTACGAAGCGTTCTCGAAGACGGGTACCCGCAACATCGAAGGGTACAACGCGCAGACGAAGGACAATCCGGAAGCGCGTCTGCCGTACATCGTCGTCATCGTCGACGAGCTCGCGGACCTGATGATGGTCGCGGCAAGCGACGTCGAAGACGCGATCACGCGGCTCGCGCAAATGGCGCGCGCGGCGGGCATCCATCTCATCATTGCGACGCAGCGTCCGTCCGTCGACGTCATCACCGGCGTCATCAAGGCGAACATTCCTTCCCGGATCGCCTTCGGCGTCTCGTCGCAGGTCGACTCGCGCACGATCCTCGACATGGCCGGCGCGGATAAGCTTCTCGGCCGCGGCGACATGCTCTTCCTGCCGGTCGGCATGTCGAAGCCGATCCGCGTGCAGGGCGCGTTCCTCTCCGATCAGGAAGTCGAGGCCGTCGTGCAGTTCGCCCGCGATCAGGCGCAGGCCGAGTATAAGGAAGACCTCGTGCCCGAGGTCGACGACGAGCCGCAGGAAGCGGATGATGATCTGGACGAGCTGTTCGACCAGGCGGTGCAGGTCGTGCTCGAGGCGAAACAGGCTTCCGTCTCGCTGCTGCAGCGGCGGATGCGCATCGGATACGCGCGGGCGGCCCGGCTCATCGACCAGATGGAGGCGCGCGGCATCGTCGGCCCGTATGAGGGCAGCAAGCCGCGCGAGGTGCTCATTTCCGAAGGGCAGTATCCGCCCGGACAGATCTCCTCCTGAACTTCATAGGCGATATGCGCACATTCCGGCGCCGGGCTGTTCAGCCCGGCGCCGGCCGATTTGTCCGGACCGACAATTCCTGCATAGGGTTCCAGCGGCTTAACCATACTAGAGGCGAATCCACCATGCGACAGAAAGGCGGAGTCGGACAGGATGAAAATACGACTGCTGGCAGCGACCATCGTCATCGTATGCCTCGTACTCGGAGCCTATACCCTCAGGCAGTTCGGCGGCGGGATATCCGATGACGTGTTCAGCGACGCGGTGCTGACCGTCGGCTTCACCGGCAAGGATGTCGTGGAACTGCAAGGTCGGCTCCGCTATCTCGGCTATTATGACGGCGAGATCACCGGCACGTTCGACCAGAAAACGAAGAACGCGGTAACCTGGTTTCAATGGAAGTTCGGCCTCAAAGTGGACGGAATCGTCGGTCCGAAGACAAAACTGAAGCTGTGGGAAGCGACCAAGAACTGGAGGCCGACGGAAGCGGACAAGCCGAAGACCGGCGGAGGCGGAGGCGCCGCAACCGGCGGCGGGGGAAGCGCGAATCTGGCGAAGACGCACAACTTGTCCGAAAACGACATTCGCCTGATGGCCAACGCCGTGTACGGAGAAGCGCGCGGCGAACCGTACGAAGGGCAGGTGGCGGTGGCGGCGGTCATTCTGAACCGCGTCAAGTCTCCGAATTTCCCGGACACCGTGTCGGGCGTCATTTTCCAGCCCGGCGCTTTCACCGCCGTTGCCGACGGCCAGATCTGGCTGACGCCGAACGAGACGGCCCGCAAGGCGGTGATCGACGCCGCCAATGGATGGGATCCGACGGGCGGCTGCCTGTACTATTTCAACCCGGAGACCGCGACATCGAAATGGATCTGGACGCGGCCGCAGGTGAAACGAATCGGGAAGCATATTTTCTGCATGTAGCGTGCGGGAAGCAGCCTTGTGTCAGGTTGCTTCTTCCTTTTGCGATCGGGTAGAATGAAGGGGAACAACGGGGTTTCCATCCGATGGAAGGAGCTGAACCGGTTGACCGGACCATGGTTTGAACAGGGACAGTCGGGACGGATCCGGCTGCATGTCATGCCCACGAAACGGTTCAAGACGTACCAGTTCACGCTGTATGCGGGCGTTCCGCTGAGCGACGCGGACGTGACGCGGACGGCGCTGCTGCCGTTCGTGCTGCGGCGCGGGACGGCCGCCACGCCCGAGACGCGGGCGTTTCGCGAGCGGCTGGACGATTTGTACGGCGCCGGATTCGGCTTCGACGTCATGAAGCGCGGCGATTCGCATGTCGTCGTCTTTCAGCTGGAAGTGCTGCAGGATCGCTTCGCCCGCGGCGCGGGGGAATCGCTGCTTTCGGCCGGCATGCGGCTGCTCGGCGAGGTCGTGACACAGCCGGCGCTTGAGAACGGCGCATTCCTGCCGAATTACGTCGACACGGAGAAGACGACGGTCCGGAAGCGTCTGGAAGCCATCGTCAACGACAAGATCCGCTATGCGGCGGAACGCTGTATCGAAGAAATGTGCGCCGGCGAGGCCTACCGTCTCAACGCCTTGGGGAAAATCGAAGATTTGCCGCAGCTGACGCCGGAGACGCTGCATGACTATTACACCGGGTGGCTGAAGCGGGCATCCTTCGACCTGTACGTGACCGGCGATACGACGCTTGACGAAGCGTCCGCCATCGCCGCGGAATCGTTCCGGCTGCCGGACGGCGCGCCTGGATCGTATCCCAAATCCGCGGCATGCGGATCGGCGGGCGAGGTCAAGACTGTCGTCGAGCGGATGGACGTCACCCAGGGCAAGCTGAACATGGGACTCAGAATAGGCGTCCGCTATGCGGATGACGACTATCCGGCGGCGCTCATGTATAACGGCATTCTCGGCGCCTTCCCGCATTCGAAACTGTTCATCAACGTGCGCGAGCGCGCCAGCCTCGCCTATTACGCCGCTTCCCGCTATGACGGGCACAAGGGCATCCTGACGATCCAATCCGGCATCGAAATCGCCAATTTCGAGCGGGCGTCCGCCATCATACGCGAGCAGCTGGACGCGATGGCACGGGGTGACATCAGCGAGCTTGAACTGTCGCAGACACGAGCCATGATCACGGGCCAGCTGCGGGAGCTGCGGGACTCCGCTCCGGAAATGATCGCCTTCCACTTCAACGGCGTCCTGTCGGGCCGCAGCCGCGATGCGGACGAACTGGTCCGGCAGATCGAAGCAGTTACCCGGGACGATATCGTCCGCGTTGCCGAACGGGTGAAGTTGGATACGATCTATTTCCTGCGGGACGGGAAGGAGGAGTGACGGTGGAGGAAAGGCATTATCCGGACGTGGACGAGACGGTCGTGCGGGAGAAGCTGCCGAACGGCCTCGAAGTCCACGTGCTGCCGAAGGCCGGCTGCAGCAAGACCTACGCCGTGTTCGCAACCCGTTACGGCTCGGTCGACAACCGTTTCGCGGTGAACGGTGAAGAGATCCGGGTGCCGGACGGCATTGCGCATTTTCTGGAGCATAAAATGTTCGAGGAGCCGGATGGAGACATCTTCGCGAAATTCGCGAAACAAGGCGCTTCGGCCAACGCATTCACCAGTTTCGACCGCACTGTCTATCTGTTTACCGCCGCGGGGCAGATTCCGGAAAATTTGGAGACGCTGCTCGATTTCGTCCAGCGTCCTTACTTCACCGACGAGAACGTCGAGAAAGAGAAGGGCATCATTGAGCAGGAAATCAACATGTACCGGGACAACCCGGACTGGCAGGTCTACTTCGGCTTGATCGGCGCCCTCTATCAGCGTCATCCCGTCCGCATCGACATTGCCGGCACGGCGGAATCGATCCGGCGCATCGACAAGGAGACGCTGTACCGCTGTTACGAAACGTTCTATCATCCATCCAACATGACGCTCGTCGTGGCGGGCGGAGCCGATCCCGGGGAAGTGATCCGGCTCGTCAGGGAGAACCAGGCGAAGAAGACGTTCGCGCCCGCGCCGGAAATCAGCCGGCTGTTCGACGCGGAGCCGCCGGAAGTCGGTTCGCCGCGCGTCGAACGGGAGCTTTCAGTATCGCTGCCGAAATGCATGATCGGATTCAAGGAAACAGATCTTGTCCGTGACGCGGACGGCCTGATGCGCCGGGAAGCGGTGACGAAGCTGATGTTCGAAGCGCTCATCGGCTCGAGTTCCGGGCTTTACCAGTCGCTTTATGACGAACAGCTCATTTCGGATTCGTTCGGCAGCGAGTACAACTGCACGCCGGAATATGCGTTTTCGTTCATCGGCGGGGAGACCCGCGATCCCGACGCGCTGCTTGCGCGGATTCGCGAGGCGATCGAGCGCGCGAAGGCGTCGGGACTCGATCCGACGCGGTTCGAGCGGGCGAAGCGGAAGCGGATCGGCGCGCTGCTGCGGATGCTCGATCGTCCGGAGTCTGCCGCGAACGAATATCTGCGCTGGAATCTCCGCGGCGGCGATCTGTTCCGGCTGCCGGAACTGTACCGGGACATCGGGATCGATGAAGCCGAGGAACGGCTGCGCGCGCATTTCGACTGGAACCGTATGGCGGTTTCGATTGTCCGGAGCCGCCGGGCATGAAACCACTGAAGGACATGACGGCACTGGTGACCGGCGCGAGCCGGGGCATCGGAGCCGCTGCCGCGGTGCTGCTGGCGGAAGAAGGCATGAACATCGTCGTTCATTATTATGCCGCGCGGGATCAGGCCGAAGCGACGGCGCGCGAGTGCGAGCGCCGCGGCGCGAACGTGATGGTGGCGGCGGCGGATCTCCGTAACTTCGCGGAGCTGGATCGGCTCAAGGACACGCTGGATGCAGCGGGCCTTTCGCCCGACATTCTCGTCAACAACGCCGGCGTCTCCCATTACGGCCTGTTCACCGACGTCACGGAACAGGATTGGGAGGATGTCGTCGGCGTCAATCTCAAGGGCATGTTCCGGCTTACGCAGCTGCTTGCGCCGGCAATGGTGAGGCGGCGTTACGGCCGGATCATCAATGTTTCCTCCGTCTGGGGGATTGCCGGCGCCTCGTGCGAAGTGCTCTATTCGCTGACGAAAGGCGGCGTGAACGCCTTCACGAAGGCGCTGGCGAAGGAGCTGGCGCCGTCCGGCGTCACGGTGAATGCCGTCGCGCCGGGCGCCGTCGAGACGGACATGATACGGGATTTCAGCGAAGAAGAACTTGCCGCCCTCCGCGCGGACATTCCGGCCGGCCGCCTCGCCAGGCCGGAAGAAATCGCTTCGCTGATCCGTTTCCTGGCATCGCCGGAGTCGGGCTACATTACCGGACAGATCATCAGCCCGAACGGCGGCTGGCTGACTTGAGCCGAAGCGGTTGAAACTTTTCCCGCTCTTATATCGTCGAATAATTGTAGCGGGCCTCGCCCAAACTACTACCGTTGACCATGCTTGTCGCACAACGCTGATGAAGGAGGCAGAAAGCATGTCGACGGTATTGACAAAATTTGATCATTGGAAACAGTTTCTCGGCGAGCGCGTCAAGTCGGCCAAACAAATGGGGCTGAGCGAAGAGACGATCAGCAAACTCGCCTTCGAAATCGGCGAGTTCCTCGACGAGAAAGTCGACCCGAAGAACGACGAAGAGCGCGTGCTCAAGGAACTGTGGGACGTTGGCGACACCGAAGAACGAAAAGCAATCGCGCGCATGATGGTGAAGCTTGCGGAGAAGAACGCATAATTTTTCGGTCGTGGGAAGCCTCCAGACAGCTCGGAGGCTTTTCCTGCGATCTTCTTCATTCGTGCAGGAATTTGACGGGAATTGTAGAAAAAGAATAGAAAATCTTGTGATCGACCTCACATCAGGCCGGAGGTTTCCCGTCTTGGAATTGAAGCAATGGTACATGGAATACAAGATTCACAAGAACCGCCCCGGTCTGCTCGGCGATATCGCTTCGTTGCTCGGCATGCTGGAAGTGAACATTCTGACGATCAACGGCGTCGAAGACCGGACGCGCGGCATGCTGCTGCAGACGGACGATGACGAAAAGATCATGCTGCTCGGCAATCTGCTCAAGAAGGTCGACAGCATCACCGTCAATGCACTGCGCCCTCCGAAGCTGGTCGACATATTGGCGATCCGCCACGGCCGATATATTGACAGGGATTCCGACGATCGGAAGACGTTTCGGTTCATCCGCGATGAGCTGGGGCTGCTCGTCGATTTTCTCGGTGAATTGTTCAAACGGGAAGGCCATCAGGTGATCGGACTGAGGGGCATGCCGCGCGTCGGCAAGACCGAGTCAATCATTGCCGGAAGCGTCTGCGCCAACAAGCGGTGGACCTTCGTTTCTTCCACGATGCTGCGGCAGACCGTGCGCAGCCAACTCTCCGAGGAAGAACGGTGCGCGAGCAACATCTTCATCATCGACGGCATCGTCAGCACGATGCGTTCGAACGAGCGGCACGCCGCCCTGCTGGAAGAGATCATGGCCATGCCCTGCACGAAGGTTATCGAGCATCCCGATATTTTCGTGAGAGAAACAGGCTTCGATCCGAGCCTGTTCGATTGCATAATTGAACTCCGCAATTCGTCGGATGAGGAGATTACATACGAATCGTTCAGCCCGGATTTCCTGGACGACCTTTAAACAAGTCCCCTGGAGGTGTGCAAGTTGTCTGAACTGGGCAAACTGCTCCGCAAAGCCCGCGAGGAGCGAGGCTACTCGCTGGATGACGTGCAGGACATCACCAAGATTCGGAAACGTTATCTCGAAGCGATCGAAGAAGGCGACTACAAGGTTTTGCCCGGCACATTCTACGCCCGCGCTTTCGTCAAGAACTATGCGGAGACGGTCGGCCTTGATGCAGAAGAAGTGTTTCGCCTCTATCAGCGGGAGCTTCCGGAGCCGGCGGCGGAGGCGGCGGTTGAGCAGCCGATCGTCAAGCCCCGGCGCGCTTCGGTCCGTTCGTCGGACCGGTGGAGCAAATGGGGATTTCGCGTGCTCATGTGGTCGTTCCTGCTGCTCATCGCGGCAGTCATTTACACCTACGTGGTGAACCAGCAGGACGGAAGCGACAAGAAAACGGTGGACAATGAAACGCCGATTACCGACAACATCGACTCGGGAACAGGCGAGGCGGAAAATCCGTCAGACTCGACGGGGGGACAGGAGGACGTCACGGGAGCAAACGGTGAGACGGGATCGGACACACCGGTCATTCCGGATGAGCCGGAAGTCCAGCAGACGACGCTCACCTTCCTTGAGAAATCCGGAAGTGTCGAACGGTATGCGGTAACGCCCGGCTACACCCATCGCTACGAGGTGGAAGTGGCGGACGGCAAACGAAGCTGGGTTGAAATCCGGACAGGCAGCCGGACCGGCGAGAAGATTCACTATAAGGAAGAGAAAGGTCCCGTCGTCATTTCGTACGAGCTCTCGGGACCGGTGTTCCTGAACATCGGCTCGACGCGAAGCGTCGAAATCCGGATCGACGGCGTCGTGCTGCCGGACGGCGACGACAACGTCCGGCGGTTTCTCATCGAACCGGAGACGGAAGGCGCGGCCGGCATTCCGGGGGCGTGAGCCGCGCAACGTGCATAATTTATGCGGTGTCCGGGCACACTGACGACATCAGACGTCAATCCATACGAAATGAGGCAGATCTCATGTCCACAAGCTGGATCGTCACCGGACTCGGCGTTGTCGTCAGCTTGCTCGGCTGGTATCTCATTCCGAACGCATGGGGATACGGCATCCTCGGATTCGGACTTGCCCATATCGTGCTCGGCATTCTCGACATGTTCAGAAGCCCGGCGCGCGAACGTTAGGCCCGCCGGCACAGCAGCGAAAATTGGCCGCCCGGCTGCAAACCGCAGCCGGGCGGCTTCCGTCTTGTCTTGCAACGTGGTATGCTGTTAAGCAGATACCGGAACAAGATGGAAGGAGTGCGGCCGATGGCTTCGGAGGCATCGTTCGATATCGTCTCGAAGGTGGACATGCAGGAGCTCACCAACGCCGTCCGGCAGGCGGAGAAGGAAATCGAGACCCGCTTTGACTTCAAGGGCTCGAAGAGCAGCATCACGATCGAGAAAGACGAGCTCGTCGTCGTATCGGATGACGAATACAAGCTGAAGAGCGTCATCGATATTTTGCAGGGCAAGATGGTAAAGCGCGGCGTGCCGATCCGCAATCTGGAATACGGCAAGATCGAGCCGGCCGCCCTCGGCACCGTCCGGCAGCGAATCAGGCTGAAACAGGGAATAGACCAGGATGCGGCGAAGAAGATCAATACGATGATCCGCGATTCGAAGCTGAAGGTGAAAAGCCAGATCCAGGGCGATCAGATCCGCGTCTCGGGCAAGAGCCGCGACGATCTGCAAGCGGTCATCCGCATGCTGAAAGCCGCTGATGTCGGCGTAGAACTCCAGTTCACCAACTATCGCTCCTGATGCCAGGTCAAGCCCGTCCGGCCGCGCCAGCAAGCGGCGGTGACGGGTTTTGCCGCTTTTGACAGCCGTTTTATCGGTATATTATACTGAATTGGACAGCCTACGGGTACGGTATGGAGGATGCTGCATGAGAGAGAAAGTGAGCGTTGTCACGCTCGGCTGCGACAAAAACCTCGTCGATTCGGAGATTATGTCCGGCCTGGTGCTTGAGCGCGGTTATGAACTGGTCGACCGTCCGGAAGACGCGACGGTCGTTATCGTGAATACATGCGGTTTCATCGACGCGGCGAAGGAAGAATCGGTGAATACGATTCTGGAACTGGCCGAACTGAAGGAGACGGGAAGGCTGAAGGCGCTCATCGTTTCGGGCTGCCTGACGCAGCGGTACAAGGAAGAATTGATGAAAGAGATGCCCGAGATCGACGGCATCGTCGGGACGGGCGATTTCCATCATATCGCCGATATCGTGGCCGATGCGCTCGGCGGGAAGAAGCCGGTGCGGGTGGGGCACCCGGCCTTCGACTACGACCAGGCGCTGCCGCGCCGGGTCATGACGCCGCGCTATACCGCATATGTGAAAATTGCGGAGGGCTGCGACAACGCCTGCACGTTCTGCAGCATTCCGCTGATGCGCGGCAAGTTCCGCAGCCGCTCGATCGAGTCGATCGTCCGTGAAGTCGAGTCGCTCGCGGCCCAGGGCGTGAAGGAAATCTGCCTCATCGCCCAGGATTCCACCAATTACGGCACGGATCTGTACGGAACGTTCAAGCTGCCCGAATTGCTGAACCGCGTCAGCGAAGTCGAAGGCATCGCCTGGGTTCGGCTCCATTACGCCTATCCCGGGTTTTTCACGGATGAGCTGATCGAGACGTTCGCTTCCAATCCGAAAATCTGCAACTACTTCGACATTCCGCTGCAGCACAGCGAGGATCTCATTCTGAAGCGGATGCGCAGGCCCGGACGGCAGCGCGACGCCCGCGAGCTGATCGCGAAGATCCGCGCGCGAATGCCGGACGCCGCGATTCGCACGTCGCTCATCGTGGGCTTCCCGGGCGAGACGGAGGAAGATTTCGAGCGGCTGTGCGATTTCGTCCGCGAGATGAAGTTCGACCGGCTCGGCGTGTTCACTTACTCGAAGGAAGAGGATACGCCGGCGGCAAGACTGCCGGATCATGTTCCGGATGACGTGAAGGAATACCGGGCGGCGGCGCTGATGGAAGTGCAGCGCGAAGTGTCGAAGGAGACCGCCGCCAAGCGGATCGGGCAAGTGATCGACGTGCTGGTCGAAAGATACGACGGGCGGAGCGACGTCTACGTCGGCCGCTCCCCTTACGACGCGCCGGAGGTGGACGGCGAAGTGTTTATCACCGGATGCCGTCCGGAGATCGGTTCGATTCAGCGCGTGCGCATCACGCATGCTTTCGAGTTTGACCTGTCGGGGGAGGGAGTGGTGTGAATCTCGCCAACCGCATTACGCTGGCCCGCATCTTCCTGGTCCCGATCATCATGTTCTTCCTGCTCGCCCGAATCGATTTCGAGCCGATCGCGTTCGAGAACTTTTCGATCACCTACAATCAGATCGTCGCCGCACTCATCTTCATCATTGCCGCCAGCACGGACGGGCTGGACGGGTATATCGCGCGGAAGAACAAGCTGGTGACGAATCTGGGAAAGCTGCTTGACCCGCTGGCGGACAAACTGCTGGTCGCGGCCGTGCTCATCTCACTGGTCGAGATGGACAAGCTCGACGCCTGGATCGCCATCGTCATCATCAGCCGCGAATTCGCCGTCACAGGCTTGCGCCAGGTCGCCCTGCTCGAAGGGAAGGTGCTCGCCGCCAGCCGCTGGGGGAAATGGAAGACCGGCGTGCAGATTACGATGATCATCGCCCTCTTGCTCAACAACTTTCCGTTCGCGCTGGTCAGCATTCCGTTCGACATCGTGATGACATGGGTGGCGGCCGTCATCACCGTCTATTCGGGCATCGACTACTTCGTCAAGAACAAAAATCTCATTCCGGTGCAATAAGTGCAGCAATGAAGGGCAGAGACTCGCGCGGGGGCTCTGCCCTTCCGCATGTTCGCAAGTTTACACCTTCGCCAGCACATCCCGCTTGAACTGCTCCAGCGCCTCGTCGGTATCGATGGAGTATCGGCACTCGAGGCCGACAAATCCGTCAGGCCGGCGATGTAAGCTTTCGCGGCACGTCTCGTCCACCAGGCTGATGAACCTTGTGCACGTCGCGACGATCCGGGCGATGCGCTCCTGCTCCCTGGCGATGCGGTCCAGATCGTCGAGGTCCCACCAGGCGGAGCCCGTGAAATCCGTGTTCCCTGATCTTCTCCAGATGCCAGATGACGTCCTTGCCGGGGTAGGCGCCGATGCACAATGAAATCTTCATTCGCTTCACGTATCGAAAATTATCACCATATAAGTATGTAACGCCTATATCAGGCAAAAAAAAGTGCATTTTTGCACTACATGCTTCAAGGGGATATCAACCGCTCCATGAGGCCTTTGTGGCGGGTATGTTCGTAGCGTGTGTGAGCCGCTTCATGTCCGGCAGTTGCTTTTCAAGCCCGAGACCATATAAGCTTAAGGATGAGCTGATATTCCTGTGCAAAATCGCTTGCGCCCGCCCGGCAGGGGACGGCGCTTGATTGGAAAGGAGACTTGACCGGTGAAAGCCGAAATCATCGCCGTAGGGACGGAGCTGCTGCTCGGACAGATTGTCAATACGAATGCGCAATATCTCTCGCAGGGACTCGCCGCCCTCGGCATCGACGTTTACTTCCAGACGGTCGTCGGAGACAACGCGGGCCGAATCCGGCAGGCGATCGAGACGGCGCGGGGCCGGGCGGATCTGCTCCTGTTCACGGGCGGACTCGGACCGACGCAGGACGATCTGACGAAAGACGTGCTTGCCGACTATCTGGGCCGGAAGCTGATCGTGCACGAGCCGTCCATGAAGAAGATCGAGGAGCGGCTGGCAGGCAGGCTGATGCTCATCGAAAGCAACCGGCGCCAGGCGCTCATGATCGAAGGCAGCGAGCCGCTGCCGAACGAGACGGGGCTCGCGGTCGGCAACGCGCTCATGGCGGACGGCACGCACTACGTGCTGCTTCCCGGTCCGCCCGGCGAGATGAAGCCGATGTTCGACGGACCGGCGACTGCGTGGCTGCTCCGGCAGCTCGGCGAGAGCCGTCCGCTCTATTCGATGACGCTTCGCTTCGCGGGCATCGGCGAGTCGGCGCTTGAAGATTTGCTGATCGATCTGATCAAACGGCAGACCGACCCGACGATCGCGCCGTACGCGAAGGAGGGCGAGGTGGCGATCCGGCTTTCGACGAAAGCGGCAAGCGAAGCGGAAGCGGCGGCCAGGCTCGGCGAAACGGCGGCAGCCATCGAACGGCTGGCCGGCCGGTATCTGTATGCGAGGGAGGATGTGCCGCTGGAGCAGACGGTTGTCGATTTGCTGCGCGCTTCCGGCAAGACCGCTGCCGCCGCGGAAAGCTGCACGGGCGGGCTGCTCGCCGAGCTGCTCACCAGCGTTCCGGGCAGCAGCGAGGCGTTCGCTGGCGGCTTCGTGGTCTATACGAATGCGATGAAGCGAAATCTGCTCGGCGTGCCGGCCGATCTGCTCGAAGGACCGGACGCGCCGGGCGCGGTCAGCGCGCAGACGGCCGAGGCGATGGCCGTGCGGACGCTCGAGCGCGCCGGAAGCGACTATGCGATCGCGATCACCGGCGTCGCGGGCCCGGCGCCGTCGGAGGGGAAGCCGCCCGGCCTCGTCTATGTTGCCGTCGCCGAGCGGGGCGGCCGCACCGAAGTGCATGAGCTGAAGCTGTCGGGCGGCCGGGCCGGCATCCGTCTGCGGGCCGCCAAGCATGCGCTGTACCGGCTTTGGGAGCGGCTGAACGGAATTGTGAAAAATTCGTGAACAGGATTGCCAAGCCTTCCCTCGGCGGATATAATAGGTGTCAGTTGACGGAAGAACCGCAGCGAAGATTGCTTTGCTGCGGTTCTTTTTCTGTTTCGGGTCGGGCGCGTCACCGAAGAAAAAATGCGAATGTATGTTCGAAAAACTACTTGGCAATCGCCCGGAAATGCTTTAATATGGGATCATAACGGCAAAGGAAGTGGTATTGTGTCGGATCGCCGTGCGGCGTTGGAAATGGCTTTGCGCCAGATTGAGAAACAATTCGGCAAAGGTTCCATCATGAAGCTGGGCGAGCAGGCAGGTCTTACGGTCGAGACCGTGCCCAGCGGCTCGCTGGCGCTGGATATTGCCCTTGGTGTCGGCGGCATGCCGAGGGGACGGATCATTGAAATCTACGGGCCCGAATCGTCCGGAAAAACGACGGTCGCGCTGCATGCGATCGCCGAAGTGCAGAAGATCGGCGGCCAAGCCGCGTTCATCGACGCGGAGCATGCGCTTGACCCGCTCTATGCGAGCAAGCTCGGCGTGAACATCGACGAGCTGCTGCTTTCGCAGCCCGATACGGGCGAACAGGCGCTCGAGATCGCGGAAGCGCTCGTGCGCAGCGGCGCCATCGACATCATCGTCATCGACTCGGTTGCGGCGCTCGTGCCGAAAGCCGAGATCGAGGGCGAGATGGGCGATTCGCATGTCGGCCTCCAGGCCCGGCTCATGTCTCAGGCGCTGCGCAAGCTGTCCGGCGCGATCAGCAAATCGAAGACGATCGCGATCTTCATCAACCAGCTCCGCGAGAAAGTCGGCGTCATGTTCGGCAATCCGGAGACGACGCCGGGCGGACGCGCGCTGAAGTTCTACGCGAGCGTGCGGCTGGAAGTGCGCCGCGTCGAGACGATCAAGATGGGCAGCGAGCTCGTCGGCAACCGGACGCGCATCAAGGTCGTGAAGAACAAGGTGGCGCCGCCGTTCAAACAGGCGGAAATCGACATCATGTACGGCGAAGGCATCTCGAAGGAAGGCAGCCTGATCGACATCGGCACGGAGCTGGATATCATCCAGAAGAGCGGGGCATGGTTCTCGTTCGAAGGCGAACGGCTCGGCCAGGGCAGGGAGAACGCGAAGCAATATCTGAAGGACCGTCCCGACATCGCGGCCAAGATCGAGAAGCAAATCCGCGACGCCAGCAATCTGATCGGCGCGTCGGCAACGTCGGCCTTCGCTGCTTCGCCGGATGAGGACGACGAATTCGAAGACGATTTCGAAGCGTAAGGATACGCGGGCACCTTCTGCCAAGGTGCCCGCGTCGCTTTAAAAGAAATAAACGGGCGCGCCTTCCATTGTGGACGCGCAAGCCGTTTTTGCTTGAGGAGGAGCGTTCATGCCGCACAAGATCCGCGCGGTCGAACGGGACGGGAAAGGCCGCTACGTCATTTACGGAGATGGGGAAGACGAGCCGCTGCTCGTCGTGCACGAGGATGTGCTGATACGCCATCGTCTGTTCAAGGGAACGGAGCTGGATGAGGAACAGCTGGCCGAAATCGGGCGCGAGGCGCACGAACAGGAAGCCTACGGGGCGGCGCTGGCGAGTCTCGGCCGGCGCAGCCGCACCCGGAAGGAACTGGCGCTGTACCTGTCGCGCCGGGGGTTCCCCGAGCAGGTCTCGAAGGCGGCGCTGGATCGGCTCGCGCGGGAAGGCTACCTTGACGACAGCCGGTATGCGCGGGAGTTCGCGCGCGTGCGGGCGGAAGGCTATTATAAAGGAAGAAATTTGATCCGGAGTGAATTATTGAGGAAAGGCATCAGCCGGGGTGAGGCGGATGCGGCGATCCGGAACCTCCATCCGGAGACGGAGCGGCGCGCGGCCGTCGAGGCGGCGCTCAAGAAATGGCCTTCGCTCCGGGGCGAATTCCGGGACCGCACGCGCAAGCTTGCGCAGTTTCTGTACCGCCGCGGATATACCGGAAGCGTCGTGCGGGAAGCCGTCCGCGCCGCGGCCGGAGACGGGGCGGCGGATGCGGAGGATGACGGCTTTTACGGGGACTGACGGCGCCCGGGCGATTGCTTGACAATTGATTTTCACAAAAGATAAAATGATTCTGTATTCCTTCTTTTTGAATCGATTTTCCTTCCAGAAATTGATTCGAACCGATCTTTTTCGACATGAACCGAAAGAAACGGTGGAACACCGGCTGAGAACCGAATACGATCCATGGCTTCGGCTTTGGTGAGAACGAGGAGGTGAGAGGATGCCTATCGAAATCTGGATCTGGCTCCCGATCGTTCTCGTTGTTGGCGCAGTATTTTTTGGCATTGGCTACTGGGTACGGAAATCGATCGCCGAAGCGAAAATCTCGAGCGCGGAGAAGGCTGCCGAGCAGATTCTGGAGAACGCACGCAAGGAAGCCGACGCGCTGAAGAAGGAGACGATTCTCGAGGCGAAAGACGAAGTACACAAACTCCGAGCCGAAGCGGAACGGGAAACACGCGAACGCCGGAATGAATTGCAGCGCCTGGAACGGCGTCTGCAGCAGAAGGAAGAGTCGCTGGACCGCAAGCTGGAAGCGCTGGAGCGCAAGGAAGAGCAAGTGGCCAACAAAGAGAAGCGAATCGAGGAAACGCAAGAACAGATTGACGCGATATATCGTCAGCAAGTTCAGGAGTTGGAGCGCATCTCCAACTTGACTTCGGAAGAGGCCAGACAGATCATTCTGTCGAATGTCGAGCAGGAAATCCGTCACGAGACGGCACAGATGATCAAAGATATCGAGCAGCAGGCCAAGGAAGAAGCGGACAAGAAGGCGAGAAACATCATCTCCCTGGCGATTCAGCGTTGCGCGGCCGACCATGTGGCCGAGACGACCGTTTCGGTCGTCGCGCTGCCGAACGAGGAGATGAAAGGCCGCATCATTGGCCGGGAAGGCCGCAACATCCGCGCGCTGGAGACGCTTACCGGCATCGATCTGATTATCGACGACACGCCGGAAGCGGTTATCCTGTCCGGGTTTGACCCGATCCGCCGCGAAATCGCGCGCACCGCGCTGGAGAAACTGGTGGCGGACGGACGCATTCACCCGGCGCGGATCGAGGAAATGGTCGAGAAATCCCGCAAGGAAATCGACGAGCGGATCCGCGAATACGGCGAACAGGCGACGTTCGAGGTCGGCGTTCACGGACTGCATCCGGATCTGATCAAGATTCTCGGACGTCTGCGCTATCGTACAAGCTATGGCCAGAACGTGCTCAAGCACTCGATCGAAGTGGCCTATCTGGCGGGTCTGATGGCCGCCGAGCTCGGCGAAGACGTCATGCTGGCCCGGCGGGCGGGACTGTTGCACGACATCGGCAAAGCGCTGGACCACGAAGTGGAAGGTTCTCATGTCGAGATCGGCGTCGAGCTGACGAAGAAGTACAAGGAACACCCTGTCGTCATCAACAGCGTCGCGTCGCACCACGGCGATACGGAAGCGACGTCCGTCATCGCGATGCTGGTCGGAGCGGCGGACGCGCTGTCCGCGGCTCGTCCCGGCGCCCGTCGCGAGACGCTCGAGACGTACATCAAGCGGCTGGAGAAGCTCGAAGCGATTACGGAATCGTTCGAAGGCGTCGAGAAATCGTACGCCATCCAGGCCGGCCGCGAAGTGCGCGTCATGGTGCAACCGGACAAGATCGACGATATCGAGGCGTTCCGGCTGGCGCGCGACATCACGAAGAAGATCGAGAGCGAACTCGATTATCCGGGACATATCAAGGTCACGGTTATCCGCGAGACGCGCGCTGTGGAATACGCGAAATGAACGACCTGAGAGCGGCTGGTACCTGCCAGCCGCTCTCTTATCCATATTGGGAGGGAAATGCATGATCGTACTCTTCATCGGCGACATCGTTGGCAGCACGGGACGCGCCGCATTGAAGCAAGTGTTGCCGTCGCTGAAGAGCAAATATCAGCCGCATCTGATCGTGGCCAACGGGGAGAACGCGGCACACGGCCGCGGCATTACGGCGGCGATCGCGCGGGAGTTCTATGAACTCGGCGTACACGCGATCACGATGGGGAACCATACGTGGGACAACAAAGATATCTTCGAATGGATCGATGACGAGCCGCGCATCGTCCGGCCGGCGAATTTTCCGCCCGGCACGCCCGGAAGAGGATCGACGGTGGTGAAGGCGAACGGCAAGACGCTCGGCATTCTCAATCTGCAAGGACGCACCTTCCTGCCGCCCCTCGACTGCCCGTTCCGGGCGGCGGATGAGCTGATCGGGAAGCTCAAGGCGCAGACGCCCTGCATTCTGGTGGACTTCCATGCGGAAGCGACTTCGGAGAAAATCGCGATGAGCTGGTATCTGGACGGACGGGCGTCGGTTGTCGTCGGCACCCATACCCACGTGCAGACGAACGACGACCGGATTCTGCCCGGCGGGACGGCTTGCCTCACCGATGTCGGCATGGTCGGCTCGCGGGACGGTGTGCTGGGGATGGAGCGGTCATCCGTCGAATACCGCTTTCTGACGCAGCTGCCTTCCCGGTTCACGGTCGACGAAGGCAAATGGCAGTTCCATGCCGTTCTGGCGGAAATTGACGACGCGACCGGCAAAGCGAAATCGATCGCGAAGATTCGTCTGACGGAGGATGAATGGCTGCTGATGCAGTAGCAAAACGGCCGCAAGGCGGCCCTTTTGCCGCCGCAAATTGTCAATCAATTCGGAACAGTGTGCAAAGTGCGTGTACAACAGCAGGAATTTTTCGACCCCTCTCGAATAAGATGAATAGTGGATTCCATCCATCATTCCCGAGGAGGTACTTTCCATGGAGGTATTAAAAGTTTCAGCAAAGTCCAATCCAAATTCTGTCGCAGGCGCGCTGGCGGGCGTATTGCGCGAACGCGGGTGCGCAGAATTGCAGGCAATCGGGGCTGGTGCGTTGAATCAGGCGATCAAGGCCGTGGCGATCGCCCGGGGATTCGTCGCGCCAAGCGGGGTGGATCTGATCTGCATTCCTGCATTCACCGACATCGTCATTGACGGGGAAGACCGCACGGCAATCAAACTGATCGTCGAGCCTCGCTGACTGCAGCAGACAAACACAACGGCATACCTTCATCCGTTGCTTGGCGAACGGAACGATCCGAAGGAACGAGATTGGAAATCCATGCAACCTGTTTACGGCCGTAAACGGGTTTTTTTTGCTGCCGAAAGGCGAGAAACCACCGAATGAAGCGGAGGGTCGGGGATGAGGGAATTTGCGGACCTGCATTGCGATGTGCTCGCCAAGCTGCTGACCGGTGAGGCGGAATCTTTTGACGGACCGGGTTCGGACGGGCTGGATGTCACCTATGGCAAGCTGACCGCTTCCGGCGCCGTCCTGCAGACGTTCGCCGTCTACCTGCCGAAGCGCGTGCCGCAGACGTTCATGTCGGTCGTCCAGGCGGTCGATCGGTTTTACCGTCAAGTCCTGACCTGCCCGCATGTGACGTTCGTCCGCTCGCAGGCCGATCTGGCCGCCTGCGGTCCCGGACGGCCGGGGGCGCTGCTGGCGCTCGAAGGCGCGGAAGGCCTCGAGGGCAGCTTCGCCGCGCTTCGCATGCTCCACCGGCTCGGACTCCGCATGCTCGGCCTGACATGGAACGACGCGAACTGGGCGGCCGACGGCGTCATGGAGCCGCGCGGCGGCGGGCTTACGCGGGCCGGGCGCGAACTGGTTAGAGCTTGCAACGAGCTGGGCATAATAGTGGACGTGTCTCATCTGTCCGAACGGGCATTCCGGGAGACAATCGAGGAGAGTGCGCGGCCGGTCATCGCTTCCCATTCCAATGCGCGATCGGTCTGCGATCATCCCCGGAATCTTCGCGATGATCAGATCAAGGCGATTATCGACGCCGGCGGGCTGATCGGCCTGACATTCGTTCCATGGTTCGTCAGCGACAGGGACGATCCCGGGCCGGAAGATTTGATTCCGCATATCGAACGCGTGCTGGAGCTCGGCGGGGAGCGCGTCCTCGCGCTTGGATCCGATTACGATGGCATTGAACGCCATATCCGGGGGCTCGACGGACCGGACGGCACGGCACGGCTGCTGGACATGCTGGCGCTTCGGTACGGTGAGGAACTGACGGAGAACATTGCGCGCGGAAACGCTTTCCGATTTTTGTCGAGCCAGCTTCCGCCGGCCTGACGCCGCTTTCCGGTTCGATCTCGGAACGATATCGATTCGTTCGAAAAGAGCTATGCGATAAAAGCTTGAAATGGCTTGCAAATGTCAACGGACAGTCATAAAATTTATTTGATCGCAGAGAAAAAATTTTTGATCTGCGAAAGTGTTGTCGAATCATTGCGAACGATCAATTGAGGAGATGGACATTTTGATCAGTCAATTGTCTTGGAAGATCGGGGGACAACAAGGCGAAGGCGTTGAGAGCACGGACCGGATCTTCTCGACCGCGCTGAACCGTCTCGGGTACTATCTCTACGGTTACCGGCATTTCTCGTCGCGGATCAAGGGCGGACACACGAACAACAAGATCCGGATCAGCACGACGCCGAAGCGGGCGATTTCGGACGATCTCGACATCCTTGTCGCATTCGACCAGGAGACGATCGATCTGAACGCACGGGAACTGCGTCCCGGCGGCGTCATCGTGGCGGACGCCAAGTTCGATCCGAAAGTTCCGGAAGGCATTGACGCGCGGCTGTTCGCCGTGCCGATCACGGCCATCGCCGAGGAACTCGGCACGTCGCTCATGAAGAACATGGTGGCGTCCGGCGCTTCCTGGGCGCTGCTCGGTCTGCCGCTTGACGTGTTCAACAAGGCGGTGGAGGAAGAGTTCGGCCGGAAAGGTCCGGCCATCGTGGAGAAGAACATCGAAGCGGTGCGCCGCGGCGCGGCGTTCATTCTCGAGCAGGCCGGCGGCCCGCTGGAGGAATTCCGGCTGGCGCCTGCGGACGGCAAGAAGAAGCTGTTCATCATCGGCAACGAAGCGATCGGCCTTGGCGCCATCGCGGCCGGCTGCCGTCTCATGTCCGCCTATCCGATCACACCGGCTTCCGAGATTATGGAATATTTGATCAAGAAACTGCCGAAGTTCGGCGGCACGGTCGTGCAGACCGAAGACGAAATCGCCGCCGTTACGATGGCGATCGGCGCGAACTACGCCGGCGTGCGGACGATGACCGCATCGGCGGGTCCCGGCCTGTCGCTCATGATGGAGGCGATCGGCCTCGCGGGGATGACCGAAACGCCGCTCGTCATCGTCGACACGCAGCGCGGCGGCCCGTCGACCGGTCTGCCGACGAAGCAGGAGCAATCGGACCTGAACGCGATGGTATACGGCACGCACGGCGAGATTCCGAAGGTCGTCATCGCGCCGGCGACGATCGAGGACTGCTTCTACGACATGATCGAGGCGTTCAACGTTGCGGAAGAATACCAGGTGCCGGTCATCGTCATGACGGACCTGCAGCTTTCGCTCGGCAAGCAATCCTGCGAGCCGCTCGATTACAACAAGATCGAGATCAAACGGGGCAAGCTGGTATCGAACGTGCCGCCGCTTGAGGAGAACAAGCTGTTCAAGCGCTACGAGTTCACGGAAGACGGCATTTCGCCGCGCGTCCTGCCCGGCGAGAAAGGCGGCCTGCACCATGTGACGGGCGTCGAGCACGACGAGGAAGGCCGCCCGAACGAGAACGCCGTGAACCGCCGCAAGATGATGGACAAACGGCTCGGCAAGCTGAAAGGCTTGAAGATCCGCGACGCCATCCGCGTCGACGCGCCGCATGCGGCGCCGGATCTGCTCATCATCGGCATGGGCTCGACCGGCGGCACGATCGACGAAGCGCGCGAACGTCTCGCGCAGGACGGCATCACGTCCAACCATATCACGGTACGGCAGATCGCGCCGTTCCCGGCCGACGAGCTCGCGCCGTATGTGCAGGCGGCGAAGACGGTCATTGTCATCGAGAACAACGCGACCGCGCAGCTTGCGAACCAGATCAAGCTGCATGTCGGCGGCGCCGACAAGATCCGGAACGTGCTGAAGTACGACGGCACGCCGTTCCTGCCCGCCGAACTGTATCAAGCATGCAAGGAGATGAAATGACCGATGGCGACATTCAAGGATTTCCGCAACAACGTCAAGCCGAACTGGTGTCCCGGCTGCGGCGACTTCTCCGTGCAGGCTGCCATCCAGCGCGCGGCGGCGAACGTCGGCCTTGAGCCCGAGAATCTGGCCGTCATCTCCGGCATCGGCTGCTCGGGCCGGATCTCCGGCTATATCAACGCGTACGGATTCCACGGCATTCACGGCCGCGCCCTTCCGATCGCCCAGGGCGTCAAGCTCGCGAACCGGGAGCTGACGGTCATCGCGTCGGGCGGCGACGGCGACGGATTCGCCATCGGCATGGCGCATACCGTCCATGCGATCCGCCGCAATCTGGATATCACCTACATCGTCATGGACAACCAGATCTACGGCCTGACCAAGGGCCAGACGTCACCGCGCAGCGCGGTCGGCTTCAAGACGAAGTCGACGCCGCAGGGATCGATCGAGTCCCCGCTGTCGCCGCTCGAGATCGCGATGGCTGCGGGCGCGACCTTCGTCGCCCAGTCGTTCTCCAGCGACCTGAAGCAGCTCACGTCGCTGATCGAGCAGGGCATCCAGCACAAGGGGTTCGCGCTGATCAACGTGTTCAGCCCGTGCGTTACGTTCAACAAGGTGAACACCTACGACTGGTTCAAGGAGAACATCGTCAACCTCGACCAGTTCCCGGATTACGATCCGACGAACCGCGTCGCCGCGATGAACAAGATCATGGAGACAAACGGCATGCTGACCGGCCTGATCTACCGCGATACGACGCGCAAGTCGTACGAAGACCTGATTCCGGGATTCCGGGAAGAAGGTCTGTATCGGCAGGATCTGCGCCTGGATCAGTCCCAATTCGAAGAACTGGTGGCAGAATTCTACTGATGAGCCATCCGAGAGCATGCGTCCGCAGGCGGCCGCGTGCTCTTTTTTGTGTCCCGGGCCGTGATCTGCGTCACAGGATTCGCTTTGGGCCGCGGGTTACAGTAGAATGGTATGGAATATCGCTCGAAAGGATGAGTCGACCATGAAACAAGTGCCGATCGGCGTATCGGCCCGCCATATTCATTTGTCGAAGGAACATATCGCCGCCCTGTTCGGTGAAGGAGCGGAATTGACGGTGCTGAAACCCCTCAGTCAGCCCGGCCAGTTCGCGGCGAACGAGACGGTCGAAGTGATCGGACCGAAGGGCCGTTTCCCGAAGGTGCGGATTCTCGGACCGGCCCGCCCGAAGACGCAGCTCGAGATCTCGCGCACGGACGCGTTCGCGCTCGGCCTGAATCCCCCGGTCCGCGAATCGGGGGACATCGCGGGCTCGCCGGGCATCACGATCGTCGGCCCGGCCGGGCAGGTGACGGTGGAGGAAGGCGTCATCATTGCGGCGCGCCACATCCATTTCCATACGTCGGAGGCCGAAGCCTGGGGCATCGCGGACAAGCAGCTGCTGCGCGTCCGGGTCGGCGGCGAACGCGGTCTCGTCTTCGAGAACGTCATCGCACGCGTCTCGGACAGCTTCGCGCTGGACATGCACATCGACACGGACGAAGCGAACGCGGCCGGCTTGAAGACCGGCGATACGGGCGAGATTCTTGACTGACGGCCTGACGGACGAACAACCCGATTTCGGGATGCCGGGCTTGCGGTAGCGCGCCGGCCTCGTTTCATGCTATAATAGGCGGGATTATGGAAGCGAGGCGATGGTTCGTGGCGAACGAGACGAAGGACTACAGCCGCTATTTCGATTTCTCGGACGCGAAAATCATCTCCGAAGACGAACACGGCAAGCGGATCCGGATCGGCGGACGCGAAATTTTCATCATGTCCGAACCGAGCTACCGCCGGGAGAAGCAGCGCGGCAAGGAAGAAATCAAGGTGCTGTACGAAGAGGCGGTGCCGGAAGAGCTCCGGACGTTCGGCAAGGGGAAAAAATATATCATCCAAACTTACGGCTGCCAGATGAACGAGCACGACACCGAAGTGATGAAAGGTCTGTTCGAGCAGATGGGGTTCGAATGGACGGACGACCGCCGGGAAGCGGACGTCATCCTGCTCAACACGTGCGCCGTGCGGGAGAACGCGGAGGACAAGGTGTTCGGCGAGCTCGGCAACCTGAAATCGCTGAAGCTCGAGAAGCCGGAGCTGATCCTCGGCGTCTGCGGCTGCATGTCGCAGGAAGAGTCCGTCGTAGGGCGCATTCTGCAGAAGCACGCATATGTCGATCTCGTTTTCGGGACCCATAACATTCACCGCCTCCCGATTCTGCTCCGGGACGCATATTTCGGCAAAGAGATGGTCGTCGAAGTGTGGTCGAAGGAAGGCGACATCATCGAGAATCTGCCGAAGAAGCGCGAAGGGATGCGCGCCTGGGTGAACATCATGTACGGCTGCGACAAATTCTGCACGTACTGCATCGTGCCGTACACGCGCGGCAAGGAGCGCAGCCGGCTGCCCGAGGACGTCATCGCGGAAGTGCGCGAACTGGCGCGCCAGGGATACCGGGAGATTACGCTGCTCGGCCAGAACGTCAACGCCTACGGCAAAGATTTCACGGACCGGGACTACCGGTTCGCGGATCTGATGGCCGACCTGTCGAAGATCGACATTCCGCGCATCCGGTTCACGACGAGCCACCCGCGCGATTTCGACGACAAGCTGATCGAAGTGCTCAGCCGAGGCGGCAATCTCGTGGAGCACATCCATCTGCCGGTGCAATCCGGCAGCACGGAGATTCTGAAGCGGATGAGCCGCAAATATACGCGCGAATCGTATCTGGAACTTGTGCGCAAGATCAAGGCCGCCATTCCGGGCGTAGTGCTGACGACGGACATCATCGTCGGCTTCCCGGGCGAGACGGAGGAGCAGTTCGAGGAGACGATGTCGCTCGTCCGCGAAGTCGGCTTCGATTCGGCGTACACGTTCATCTACTCGCCGCGCGCCGGCACGCCGGCCGCCGAGATGGAAGACAACGTGCCGATGGAAGTGAAGAAGGAGTGGCTGATCCGGCTGAACGACCTGGTCGCCGAGCTGAGCAAGCGGAGCAACGAAGCGCTGCGCGGCCGCGTCGTCGAAGTGTTGGTGGAAGGCCGAAGCAAGAGCAACCCGAACGTGTTGTCCGGACGGACGCGCACGAACAAGCTGGTCCACTTCGAGGGACCGCCGGAATGGATCGGTTCGTTCGTCCATGTGCGGGTGACCGATCCGCAGACCTGGTATATCAAGGCGGAACCTGTGCGGCAGGAGACCGGAGCGGTCTCCTGACCGGCTGTCCGCGGCAAGGAGAGATGAAGGAATGGCTGATCACGGCCACGATCATGACCATGCGGGAGGATGCGGCATTCCGAAATTCGATTCGCGGGATCTCGTCATTCGCGCCGACATCATGGCGAAGGCGAAGGAACTGGCCGAGATGATCTACACCTCGGACGAAGTGCAGCATTATCGCAAGGCCGAGGCGCAGATCAAGGCGAGCGAGAAAGTGCAGTCGATCATCGCGCAGATCAAGAAGAAACAGAAGGAGATCGTCGCGTTCGAACGGTTCCAGAATCCGGAGATGGTGAAAAAAATCGAGGCCGAGATCGAGGCGCTGCAGGACGAGCTGGATCAGATGCCGATCGTCGTCGATTTCCAGCAAAGCCAGTCGGATATCAACTATCTGTTGCAGCTGGTCGTGTCGGTCATCCGCGACACCGTCGCGAAGAAGCTGGATGTCGAGGGCGAACCCGCGCCGGCGGCGCCCGCGGACTGCAGCGATTGATCGAAAGGGCAAGGCGCATACAAGGAAGAAAGGCTTCCGTGAAGCGGACATACGTCCCGCGCGGAAGCCTAAGAGGAACGTGCAAGGGACCAAGCCTCCGGCAAGTCTGAACGTCATCAGACGGCCGGAGGTTTGGATTTTTTATGGGGGACTGTCAGGCATCCGCACCGCTGCCCGGGACGCCGGCCGGCCGCGCCGGGTTCCGCAGCCCGCGGGCATGCGGCAGCAGCGCCGCTGCAGCGAAGGCGGCGACGACGGCTTTGACGATGTCGCCGCCGATAAAGGGCGTGAACCCTGCGGCGATCGCGCCGGCGAGGGAAAGATCGTAAACCTTCGCCAGCCACGGCACCCCGGCGAGATAGGACAGGAGCGAACCGCAGCCGATAAAGATGAAAAACAGCGCGAGCGTGAAAAGGGCGCGGTTCCTTCCGTGCAGGCCGGTTTTCAGCAGCTTTCCGGTGCACCAGCCAACCGCCGCGGCGCAGAACGGAAACGCAAGCAGAAATCCGCCGGTCGGACCGAGCACGTAGGAGAGTCCGCCTTGTCCGTGCAGAAGCGGCAGACCAAGGGAAGTCAGCGCGATGACCAGACCGATGCTGAGGAAACCGCCCCGCGCGCCGAGAAACGCTCCGGCCAGCATGACGACGAGATTCTGCAGCGTAATCGGAACGGGCGAGAACGGCAGCGGAACTTTGATCATGCTCATGACGATGAACATGGCGGCGAACAGCGCCGTGTAGACAATGTCGCGAATCGGAAAATTCATGATTGCAATTTCGCTCCTTGATTGTTAACCTTAATCTGGTCGGGTGGTTAACCAATTGCATTGTAACATGGATGGACTTGCCGGTACAGGGGTTTGATGAAAAAAATGATGCAGGCGGAACATTTTCGGATATGCGGGGCGGACGTGCGGCTGGAGGACGGGCGGCCGCTGCTGCGGGTTGATGTTCTGGAGATCGCGCCTGGTGAATGGCTGCATGTCACCGGGCCGAACGGCAGCGGGAAGAGCACGCTGGCCCGGCTGATCGCGGGCATTCCGGAGATGGCGGCCGGCGGGAAGGCTTATGCCGCCGGCACGATTACCCGCGGCTTCGCGGGGGACCAGCCGCTTCCTTATGTTACGCAGGATCCGGAAGCGGCGATCGCCGGATCGACGCCTTGGGAAGATCTGGCGCTCACCCTCGAAGCGCGGGGGATCGGCGGCGAGGAGGCACTGGCCGAGATCGAGCGTCTGCTGCGCCTGTGCCGCCTGTGGGAACGGCGCGACGTTCCCGTCGAGCAGCTGTCCGGCGGACAGAAGCAGATGCTCGCCGCCGCCGGCTGCATCGCATCGGGGGCGCCGCTCATCGTGTTCGACGAAGCGGCCTCGATGCTGGACAGCGCCGGCAGGGCGCATGTCCTGAGCGGCGCGCGCCGCCTGCGGGAGGCGGGCGCTGCGGTCGTCTGGATCTCCCACGCGGCGGAGGACATCGCGCATGGCGACCGGGTCGTTGGGCTGCTCGACGGGAACATCATCTTCGACGGTCCGGCCGAGTCGTTCTTCCTGCCGGCGGGTGAGGCCGAGAGTCCGTGCGAGCGGCTCGGATGCGAAGCGCCGCATGCCGTCCGGACGGCGCTGGCCTTGAAACGGCGCGGCATTCCGCTCGATCCGCTTCCGCTCACACCGGAAGAGCTGGCGAGGGGGATTGCGGCGCGCGGCGAACTGCCGGACGGGCTCGAGCGGATGCTTGCGGAGCTTGACGGGGATTTGACGAACGATCCGGATCCCGCCTGCGGATCCGCCGGACAGGGCGGCATGGACGGGTCCGGCGGCGGGACGGCCGAAGATTGGCGGATCGACGGGCTGTCGGTGTACGGCGACGGCGGAGCGGCCGTGCTGCGGGATGTTTCGGCCGTCTTCCGCGGCGGACGCATAACGGCCGTCGTCGGACCGAACGGCGCGGGGAAGACGACGCTGCTCGAGACGATGGCGGGCCTGCGCCGCCCGGACGCCGGCGGCGTGACGCTCGGCGGCGTTTCGCTCTGGCAGGGCCGCAGGCCGCGGCGCGACCGGCTGCTGCGGTTAGGCCTGGCGATGCAGCGGTCGGAGTCGGCCTGGTTCGCCGATACGGTGCGCGGCGAGCTGTTCTATGCGATGCGCCCGTATGCGGTGCCGGCGGACGAGCGGCCGGCCCGGGCGGAAGCGGCGCTTGAAAGGACCGGGCTGCAAACGGCCGTCATGGGCCGCGTGCCGTGGACGCTCAGCGGCGGCGAGCAGCGCCGCCTGTCCTGGGCGTGTCTGCTTGCGGCGGGCGCGCCGTGGCTGCTGATGGACGAGCCGACGGCCGGGCTTGACGCCGCCGGCGCGGCCGCGCTGCGCGCCTGGCTGGCGGCCCACCGCGCGAAGGGCGGCGGCGCGGTCATCGCGACGCATGATCTGGACGCGCTGTGGCCGCTCATCGACGATGTCGTCGTCGTCGCCGGCGGCGAAATCCGCGAGGCGGCGCCGGCGTCGGCCTGGGCGCAGGCCGTGCTGGCGGGCGGCAGCGTCATGCCGCCCGAAGCGCTGCCGCAGGCGCTGCGGACGGCCGCGGCGCTGCGGGCGCTGCAGCCTGCGCGGCTGCAGGAAGCCTGCGCGCTTGCGGCCGATGCCGGGCGCATCGGGCCGGACATCGCAGGCTTCGGGCCGCCGGAATCGGCGCCGGCCGAACCGGTCGAACCGGCCGGGCCGGCCCGGGCACGGCCGCCGGCTTCCGCCGCGCAGGGGAAGCCGGCTTCCGCGCTCCAGCGGCGCCTGGCCGGGCTCGATCCACGCGCGCTGTGGGCGGCGTACCTGCTGGCGGCATCGGGCGTCCTCGCGATGGACGGTCCGGCGGACACGGCGGCAAGCCTCGCCGTCGTCTGCGCCCTGATGCTGCCCGTCGGCCGGCTCGTTCGCCCGTACCGCGGCGTGATCGTCTATTATCTCGCGCTCACCGCGGCGCTTGCGCTCCTCACCGGCGCCAGATTCACGCCCGCGTTCAACTTGGACGCCGGCGCCGCGCTCGATACGGTATGGCTGATGATGCGGCTGCTCGCGGTCATGCTGCTCGGCATGCCGCTTCTCGCACTGATCACGCCTTACCGGCTGCAGCAGGCCGTGGAGCGGTTGCTGGCCGCCGTCCGTCTGCCGCAGCGGACGATCTGGGCCGTCGGACTGTCGGTGGCGCTGCTGTTTCGCTTCATTCCGCTCATGGCGGCGGAGTGGAGCCGGTTCGCGCGGATCGGCGTCGCCCGCGGCAAGCATCCGGTGCCGCCGGGACGCATTCCGTTCCGCGCGCTGCCCGCCGTGCTCGTGCCGTTCCTGCTCGCCATGCTGCAGATTGCGGACCGGGTGGCCGTGTCGCTCACGCTGCGCGGCTTTGACAGCGGCAGGCGGGCGGCCGAACGGGCGCTTCCGATCCGGTTCACGCGGCAGGATGCGGCGTTTGTCGCCGCCGCCGGGGCGATCTTCGCGCTGCTGCGGCTGATCGATGCGACGCTTTGACCGTCGCGGCGCTTCCGGGAATGCGGGCGCCGGCATCGCTCCGGCGCCCTCTGCATGCGGACGGTCTTGACGGCTTCTTCAATCCGGATATATAATTAGATAACCTAAATAATAAGTGACCTAATGAATTGGCTGCCGGATGCCTATCCTGACGTATCGTCTGGATGGATGCATGGCGGACTGCAAACTTGCGAAAGGGGGGAACCCGCATGATGCCGGACAAGCGGGAAGAGATTGCTAGGCTGCTCATGGAAACCTTCGCGCATTCCAGACAATGCTTCAAAGGGACGGGCGGCGGAGAGGCGATGCGCCGTCCGGGCGAGCTGATGGTGCTGCACGTCATCCACTCCCGGGACGATGGCCGCGGCGTCACGGTGTCGGAGATCGGCGGATGGCTGCGCGTCACGTCGCCGACAGTGACGCAGCACATCAACCGGCTGGAAGAGCAGGGCCTCGCGGAACGATTCGCGGATTCATCGGACCGCCGGGTTGTACGGATCCGGCTGACCGACCAGGGACGACAATACGTCGAGCGCATGAATCAATCCCGTCTCGAAATGTTCGCCGGGCTGGCGGACTACCTCGGGGAAGAGGAGTGCCTGCATCTCATCCGGACAATGAGGAAAGTGAACGCCTATCTGTCGGAACGACAGCGGGCGTTCTGGCGGCAATATGAAGCGGCAGCGGGCAGAGAGCCGAACAGACCGGTGCAGGAAACGCCTGACCGGGCGGGCGCGTCCGTTCAGGCCGGGGAGCCTGCACCGGACCTGTCAAGCGCATCCGGCCCGGCTTCGGCGAACGATGCGCCGTCCGGGACCGGAACAACCGACCGGTCCGTCCCGGGACAGACGGCGGAAGAAGGCGGCAATTGACGCCGCGCACAGGGCATCGCGCAACATCCGCATGCCGCCTCACCCGACCGCAAACCCGCTGCAACGACTCTCGCTGGAAAGGTGATCGAACGTGACCGGAATTCTTCGTTATTTCAAGCCGTATCGCCGGCTCGCCGTCCTCGTGCTGCTGCTGGTCCTGCTGCAGTCGCTGTCCGAACTTTATCTGCCTACGCTTATGGCGGACATCGTCAATATCGGCGTGCTGAAAGGGGACACCGCCTACATTATGCGGACGGGCGTCTTCATGCTGCTGACGGCGGCGTTCGGCGTTGCCTGCAATATCGCGGCCAGTTACTTTTCCGCCCGGGAGTCGTCGGGGTTCGGGCGGGATCTGCGCAGCAGGCTGTTCCGGCATGTCAGCGGATTCTCGATGCGGGAGTTTGACCGTTTCGGCGCCGCGTCGCTCATGACGCGCGTGACGAACGACGTGTCGCAGGTCCAGCAGACGCTCATCATGATGCTGCGCATGATGGCGGCTGCGCCGATGATGGCCGTCGGCGGCATGATCATGGCGCTGGCCAAGGACGCGCAATTGGCCATTGTCATCATCGCCGTCATCCCGGTGCTGGCGCTGACGATCTTTGTGATTTCGCGCAAGGCGATGCCGCTCTTCCGGTCGATGCAGGCCCGGCTGGACCGGCTCAATCGGGTGCAGCGCGAAGGCCTGACCGGCGTGCGCGTCATCCGCGCGTTCAACCGAACGGAGCATGAACGGCGGCGGTTCGACGGCGCGAACCGGGAACTGACCGATACGGCTCTCAAGGCCACCCGGCTCATGGCGTTCACGATGCCGGCCATGATGCTGATCGTCAATTTCTCGTCCGTCGCCATCGTCTGGTTCGGCGGCATCCGCATCGACCGGGGTGAACTGATGGTCGGCGATCTGATGGCGTTCATCCAGTACGCGATGATGATTCTGTTCTCGCTGATGATGATGTCGATGCTGTTCGTCATGCTGCCGCGCGCCGCCGTGTCCGCGGGCAGAATCCGGGAAGTGCTGGAGCTTCCCGCATCCGTCCGCGACGCGGATTCCCCCGCGCGCCCCGCACGGCCGGAGCAGGCGGGAGCGGGCGGCCTGATCGAATTCCGGGACGTCACCTTCCGGTACCCCGGCGCCGAGCAGCCGGCGCTCGCGAACATCTCGTTCACCGCGAAGCCGGGAGAGGTGACGGCGATCATCGGCGGCACCGGTTCGGGCAAAACTACGCTGTTCAACCTCATCCTGCGCTTCTATGACGCCGAGAGCGGCAGCGTGCTGGTGGACGGCGTGGACGTGCGGAACTGGCCGCAGGAGATGCTGCGCGCCCGGATCGGTTATGTTCCGCAGCAGGCGATGCTGTTCACGGGCACGATCGCCGACAACATCCGCTGGGGCAAGGAGGACGCTTCCGACGAGGAAGTGCGGCGCGCGGCGGAGACGGCGCAGGCGCTCGAGTTCATCTCAGGTCTGGAAGGCGGGTTCGACGCGCAGGTGGCGCAGGGCGGCAAGAATCTGTCGGGCGGCCAGAAACAGCGTCTGGCCATCGCGCGCGCCCTCGTGCGCAGACCCGGCATCTATCTGTTCGATGACAGCTTCTCGGCGCTCGACTACAAGACGGACGCCGCACTGCGCAAGGCGCTGAAAGCCGAGACGGGGAATGCGGCCGTCCTGATCGTCGCCCAGCGCATCAGCACCGTTGTCGATGCGGATCAGATCATCGTCCTGGACGGCGGCCGGATCGCGGGCATCGGCACGCATGAGCAGCTCCTCAGGGAGAACGAAGTTTATCGGGAAATTGCGGCTACGCAGCTGACGGAGGAGGAGATCGCATGAAAGGGAGCCGCGAATCGCAGACGAATTACCGGCCCCCCGGACCCCGCGGCCCGGGATTCGGCGGCCCGCGGGGCGGATTTCCGGGCTTCGGGATGCCGCCCCAGAAGCCGAAAGATTTCAAGGGAACGGTGAAGCGGCTGACCGGCTATTTGAAGCCGTACTCCGGCCAATTGCTCGCCGTCCTCGTCATGGGCGTGCTCGGGACGGCGTTCTCGATCATCGCGCCGAAGCTGCTGGGCGACATTACAACGAAGCTGTTCGAGGTGGTGACGGCACGCATCGCCGGTGTGCCGGCGGAGGTCGATTACCGCGGCATCGGGAACATCATCCTGATCCTGCTGGCGCTCTATGCCGTCAGTTCGGTGTTCACCTGGATTCAGCAATATTGGATGGCCGGAATCGCGCAGAAGACCGTCTACACGCTGCGGCGGGAAGTGAATGAGAAGCTGTCCCGGCTGCCGCTCCGCTATTTCGACGCCAGGCCGCACGGCGAGACGCTGAGCCGCATCACGAACGATGTGGACAACATCGGCAACACGCTGCAGCAGAGCCTGATGCAGCTCGTGACGTCGTTCGTGACCATCGTCGGCGTCATCGCCATGATGCTGTACATCAGCCCGCTGCTGACGCTGGTCTGCCTGGTGACGCTGCCGCTTTCCGCGTGGGCGGCGGCCGGCGTCGCGAAGCGTTCGCAGGTCCAGTTCGCGGGTCAGCAGCGTTCGCTCGGCGAACTGAGCGGGCATGTGGAAGAAATGATCGCCGGACACCGCATCGTCAAGGCGTTCGGCCGCGAGGAAGACGCGATGCGCAAGTTCGACGGCATCAACGGCCGTCTGTACGATTCCGGCTGGCGCGCGCAGTTCATCTCCGGCATTCTGATGCCGCTGACCGGTTTTATCGGCAATCTGGGGTATGTCATCATCTGCGTGGTCGGCGGCATTCTCGTGGCCGGGTCGCGGATCGCGATCGGCGACGTGCAGGCGTTCATCCAGTATGCGCGGCAGTTCAACATGCCGATTACGCAGCTTGCGGGGATCGCGAACATCATCCAGTCGACCGTCGCCTCGGCCGAGCGTGTATTCGAGCTGCTGGATGAAGCGGAAGAGACGCCGGATGCCGCGGCGGATCAGCCTGCGGCGCAGGACGGACCGCGGGGAGCGGTGGCGTTCCGGAACGTGCGGTTCGGTTATGCGCCGGATGAGCTTCTTTTTGACGATCTGAGCTTCGAGGTGAAGCCCGGCCGGACGGTCGCCATCGTCGGGCCGACCGGAGCGGGCAAGACGACGCTCGTCAATCTGCTCATGCGCTTCTACGACATCCAGGGCGGCTCGATCTCGATCGACGGCCGCGACATCCGCACCATGGAGCGGGGCAGGCTGCGCAGCCTGTTCGGCATGGTGCTGCAGGACACGTGGCTTTTTGGCGGCACGATCCGGGACAACATCGCATTCGGCCGGGAGGATGCAACGGAGGAGGAAATCATCGCGGCCGCGAGAGCCGCGTACGCGGACCGGTTCATCCGGACGCTGCCGGACGGGTATGACACGGTGCTGAACGAGGAAGCGGCCAATCTGTCGCAGGGGCAGAAGCAGCTGCTCACGATCGCGCGGGCGGTGCTGGCCGATCCGGCCATCCTGATCCTGGACGAGGCGACCAGCAACGTCGACACGCGCACGGAATACCAGATCCAGGACGCGATGAACCGCCTCATGCGGGGACGGACCAGCTTCGTCATCGCCCACCGCCTGTCGACGATCCGCGGCGCGGACGTCATTCTCGTCATGAACCGCGGCCGCGTCATCGAGCAGGGCACACACGAGGAACTGCTGGCGAAGGGCGGCTTCTATGCCGAACTGTATTACAGTCAATTCGCCCGGCCGGAAGGGAAACCGGCCGTCTGAGGTTCCCAATAAAAGACGCGGGCCGCGAGGCGGAAGATGCCGCCGCGCAGCCCGCGCTTCATGCCCGTCGATCAGAACCAGCCGGAGCGCAGCACGATGACCAGCAGGATGTAGAGCACCAGAATGACGGCCGTGCTCGTTCTGAAGAAACCGCCGCAACCTCCTGCGTAGCTCATGGGTTGCTTCCCTCCTGATTTTCATAATAAGCCTCTCGGAATAAAAATTCCCGCATCGGCTCTGGCCTTTCGGCCAGGGTCTTGTTTTGTTTCACCCCCAAAAAGGGATGCGAACAAACTTTCCTCTTGACTTTTTCAAAACGCCCCAATAATCGCCGAGAAGGCAGTTTTTGCCTACCTCTTGGAGAATTGGGTGATCGTTTTGAAACTGGTTTCTCGCTCTCATCACGACTACTTGACCTTCGTATGCGAACAACTGCGAAAGGAGTACGACACACCGGAAGCCATGTTGTTCTTGCAGCACTTCTACGGCGACTTGATCTTCTGGATCACGGCGATCGACCTGTCCGCCACCGCTTCCTTGATGCGTTCGACTTACTCCGCCAATCCCAAAGGCCGCAAGCCTCACGACCCCGCCGACATGCTCCGCTGCTTGCTTCTCATGACCAAGCTCGGGTTGAGCGTCGATGAGGGGGTCATCGCGATTCGTACGACGCCGGTCTATGCCATTCTCTGCGGCTTCAAACCCGGACAGTCGCCGGGTGTCGGGACGTTCTACGACTTTTTCCCGCGGCTCTGGCGGGCATCCACTCCGCATAAGACAGGACGACTCAAACGCCGCTTGAAGAAGCCGCGAAAGAAAGGCAAAAAGAACGAAAAGCAGGAACCCAAAAATCCGAAAATTACGGAGAAACTCGTCTCCCGCATCCTGCGCGAAGGCCAGATCCACTACACGCCCAAAGAACATGATCTCTTGCAACAACTATTCCAAACGATGTTCGTCCTGCCTTCTGCGGCGAAAGGATTACTTGGCGATACCCGTTCTTTTCGCGTCATCGGCGACGGCTCTCCGGTTGAAACCGGCGCGCGATCCTACGGCAAGTTCCTTTGCGATTGCCGCCAGTCGGGCAACTGGAAATGTTCCTGCAAACGGCAATTTTCCGATCCGGATGCCGATTGGGGCTGGGACAGCTATCGCGAAAAATATTACTACGGGCGTACGCTCTACATGTTCACGTCAGCGGATAGTCCTTACAATCTGCCCGTGTACCCGCGACTGTTCCGCGCCAGCCAGCACGATGCCGTGTCCTGGATTTGCGGTTACCGTGAACTTCGCTACTGGTACTCGGATTGGAAGGTGGGAGAGGCGATCCTGGATTCCGCCCACGACGCCCTCCCGATCTATACCATGCTGGAGCATGATGATGTTTCCGCCATCATCGACCTGAATCTCAGGCGCTCCGGGCAAACGGTATACCATGAAATGAAAATTGATTCCGACGGCGTTCCTGTCTGCCCGATCGGACGCAAGATGGTCTGCTGGGGCAAGTGTCCAGGACGACAGCGCATCAAGTGGCGCTGTCCTGCCAAAGTCGGAAAATGGGAATGTCCGACTCCATGCTCGCCTTCCGCGTACGGAAGAACGTTCTACACATCCACGGCGGACAATCCACGCCTGTTTCCGCGCATCCGACGCGACAGCAAGGAGTGGAGAGCGCGTTACGCATTACGAACCGGCGTCGAACGCTGCATCAAGCGCCAGAAAGTCGATTACAACCTGGAAGCTTCGCGCGGGCGCAGTTCCCGTCACTGGAACATTCGCGTGTACTTGATCGCTATGTGCCAGCATGCTGACGCATGGCTGGAAGAAGCAAAGAAGCAACGCCAGCCGATGTCCATTGAGGAGTGGCTGAAAGGCTTAACAGCCGCTTGATGAAGCACGGTTTATATAGCATTTTTTTAAAATGCCCTGGATTAGGGTTCTTCGGCATGCACATTCTTGAAAACAGCTTTCAAACATGCCATTTCATCGGCGCTTCTGCCTCATTCACCCCTCATTCAGACTCAGAACACCTGCTTAATTCCGAGCCTCTATTCATAATGGTGTGATGCGGGATCACGATTGTAGTCTATGCCTTGCCCGGCTGTACCTTTTGGACGTTTGACCGGCATCAAGATGAATTGCGCGAATGCCCATGCGGGCGGACGCACCCCGGATGATTCCGCCCGGCGCGGGGGTTCGCGGCCGCATAGAATTGTCACACTTTGGTTACAATTCGGATGGACTGTCCGCTGGCGGATCCCCGTGCTTTTCCGCTATAATGCGGTTAGGACAGGGACATGGAACCCGCCGAAACCCCATTACGTCGGGAGTGTGCGCAAGTGACGGTCACCAATGTGTCGGATATATCCGCCGATCTGTTCATCCTTGGCGTTATTTTTATCCTGCTGATTTTCTCGCTGCTCAGCCTCGGCATTCTCCGCATGTTCCAGCAGCGGTTCCGCGCGGGATGGATTTCGTTTGGCGGGGCCGTGATCAGCGCGGTTGTTTTCTTCCTGATCCTCGATCGCTGGTACGTCTGAATGTCGAAAACGCCATGCCGCCCCCGTCAGACCGGAGCGCACGTTCCGGACGGCGGGGGTTTTCATCTTGAACGCATCCCCGGGCGTCGATTTTGGGCGGGGGGCGCAACCAATCCGGTCCGTCCGCGTCTATAACAGTGTCTATCGAAACAAAAAAGAATGCCGGCTTGAGAAGGAGAAGAAGCATGAGATCGAAACCATTCAAAATTGCAATTGTCCTGTTAACCGTTATCGCATTGATCATTCCATTCGCAACTGCCCGTGCCGATTCGTCGTCAGCCGGGGGATTCAACGTGCTGCAGCTGGCGAAGGACAGCGACATCATGCTGTTCAACGGCGAGGAAATCCGGGCCGCGCAGCCGGTCACGTACAAGGACGGCGCGGCGTATATTCCGCTGAACGGCATCGCTTCGGTGTACGGCTTCACGCTGTACTTTGATGCGAAGACGAAGGAAGCGGTGGCGAAGTCGAACGTCCTGGAACTGAGATTCAAGGCCGACAGCCCGTTCATCAAGGTCAACGGATCGGCCGTGAAAGGCCCCGGACCGGTATTCGCCCAGGAGGGCTACATGATGGTGCCGCTCAGAATGTGGGCGGACCTGACGGACAGCCGCATCAACGTGTCCGGCCGGCAGATTACGCTCAGCTGGAGCATCGCCGTGCCGTCCGCCGCGTTCGAGATCGAAGCCGATGACGAAATCCACGCCGGGCAGACGGTCGTCTTCTACAAGGATTTGGCGAGCCATCCGAACGGACTGCCCATCGTGCAGGACGTCTGGGAAGGGCGTTATGACGTGTTTCCCGAAGCCGGATGGTACACCGTCACGCGCCGGGTGATGGATGCGGCCGGCAACTGGAGCGAACCATACTCGGTTACCGTTGAAGTTCTGCCGCCGAACCTTCCGCCTGTCGCGGATTTCAGGACCGACAAGGAGACCTACCGGATCGGCGAGCACATCGAGTACCGTGATCTCAGCGCGGACGACGAAGACGCGATCGTGCGCCGCACCTGGGTCGGCAACGAGCCGGTCTTCTTCGAATCCGGCGAGAAGCTGGTCGAATTGGAAGTGGAAGACAAGCACGGACTCACGCACCGGGTGTCGAAATTCATCACGGTTACGGATGAAGTGCTGTACACGAAGGAAGAGTACGACAAGCTGTTCACCGATATCGGTGGCAAATACGCATTGTCGGGTTCCGAGGTGCTCGGCTACACGCCGGTGGAGTACACGTTCAAAAGGGAAAACGTGCGGCTCGTGAGGAGCAACAGCCCGGAAGTGCTGCGCGAGACCGGCATCGCCTACGACACGATCCAGACCGGCAAAACGCGGTTCCTGATCTACAACCAGAACGCGATGTCTTACAACGTCAATGTGTATCTCGTCGCCACAAACTTCAACGGAACGGCCGTTGACATCTCGATCGGCGCCCATGGCGCCGGCGGCCCGGACCCGTACTCGACGAACGCGGGCAAGATGTCGACGCTTCGCTATCTGGATGCGGTGAACCGGGGCGTCCAGGCCGGTACGCTTCGCCTGCGGCCGAAGGAATCGGCCGTCCTGCTCGCTGACAAACTGTCCGCCGTGCCGATCAAGCCGAACCAGATTTTCTCCGCCTACGCGGACATTACGTCGAACGATTACGTCCGGTATCGCGTGGTGATCGTGCCGCAAGGCGTCGATCCGCTGCAGGAGCTCGAGAAGCTGCCGATGCTGCCGCGCGACGGCGTCCATGTGCGCGGCTCGTTCGACTACACCGACCGCAGCATCACGATCGAGGAGCAGCTGGGCCAGACGAAGCAGCGCCTCATGTTCGGCGACAACAAGTATGACCCGAACCTGTGGGGCATTGACGACGGCACGGGCAAAAACGAGCTCAACGTCGGGAACTACGGCGTGCTCTACCGGATGAAGGTGAACGTCGCGCCGCGCACGCTGATTTCGCTCAACGCGCGGGGCGGCCACTATACGGGCGCGTTCATCGTGGGCGGCCGCGTCGTCGAAGTGACGAAGGGCAGCATCCTGAAGAACCAGGACGAAGCGTGCGTGCTGTATCGGAGCGGCAACCGCGCCGAGACGGTCGAGATCGTGTTCACGCCGGCTTCCGGCAGCAATCTGCCGATCGCCCTCATGTTCGAGCCGCTGCCGGAAGAGCGGACGTAAGGCGCGGCGAGGTCCGCGGGTTTGACGCTAACCACGTTTTCAGGCATGATGGAAGGTAAGAAAAACGGCTTGCGCCGTACGCCTGACAAGGCGCATCCGTTTTGCGCAAAAAGACAAGATCGATTGATAAACGCCAGGCTTATAAATTCTTGTCTTTGAACAAACCTTCCGGAGGTCAGATCATTGGATACGGATGACATCATTCGGATGATGGCGAGCCAGGGATTGCGCATTACGGACCAGCGGCGGACGCTGGCCAGGCTGTTCGCCGACACGCCCGGTTATCTGTCGCCGAAGGACGTCTATGACTATATGGGCCGCTTCTATTCGGGCCTCAGCTTCGACACCGTCTACCGCAACCTGCGGCTGCTCGACGAGCTGGGCGTGCTCGAACAGGTCGTCTTCGAGGACGGCGTGAAGTTCAAGCTGCATTGCCGCGAGCACGACCATCACCATCATCTGATCTGTCTGCAATGCGGCAAGACGTACCCGCTGACCCATTGTCCGATGGAAGCGACGGACGTTCCCGATGATTTCGTCATCGTGAAGCACAAGTTTGAAGTGTTCGGCTACTGCGGCGACTGCGCGGGCGCCGAGACGGCGGCCGGAAACCGCTGACGGCGGGAGGGTCGGACATGCGAACGCTGCTGAAGGCGGGCATCGTCTTCTACCGCCGCTTCATCTCGCCGCTCAAGCCGCCGACCTGCCGCTTCCATCCGACGTGTTCCGAGTACGCACTCGAAGCGATCGAAGTGCACGGCGCGCTGCGCGGCAGCTGGCTGGCGATCAAGCGCATCCTGCGCTGTCATCCGTTCCATCCGGGCGGCATCGATCCCGTGCCGCCGCCGGGGAAGCCGCCGGCTTGACAAGAAGTGCCGCGATCCGTTAGGATAATGAGCAATCCTTTCCATACCCTTTCCGATGAAGGGATGAGTACGGAGATGCCGCCCATTCCAGAGAGCCGGGGGGCTGCGAACCGGCATGGCGCGGGCTTCGGAAGATGGTCCCGGAGGATTCCGCTTCGAGCGGCGCCGGCTTGAGTCAGCCGGAGGCGGGCCGCAAGGGGCGGACGTGCCCCGCGTTAAGGGAACAGTCTGCGGATGCAGGCGAAAGCGAGCTTCCGGCTGAAATTTCAGGTCGGCCGGGAGGAAATTGGGTGGTACCACGTGAGCGAAGCTCTCGTCCCATGTCGGGCGGGGGCTTTTTTGCATGCATGAGGAAGTTCATGACAGGAGGCAAATGGAATGGCGAACGCGGACAAAACGTTCTATTTGACGACACCGATCTATTACCCCAGCGACAAATTGCATATCGGCCACGCGTACACGACCGTGGCGGGCGACGCGATGGCGCGATACAAGCGGCTGCGCGGCTACCGCGTCCATTTCCTGACGGGAACGGACGAGCACGGGCAGAAGATCGAGCGCCGCGCGCGGGAGCGCGGCATGGAGCCGAAGCCGTTCGTCGACGGCATCGTGGCCGGCATCCAGGAGCTGTGGCGGAAGCTGGACATTTCGTACGACGACTTCATCCGCACGACCGAAGACCGGCACAAGCGGGTGGTCGAGAAAATTTTCGCCCGGCTGGTCGAGCAGGGAGACATCTACAAGGGCGAGTACGAAGGCTGGTACTGTACGCCGTGCGAGTCATTCTTCCTCGAGCGGCAGCTCGTGAACGGCAATTGTCCGGACTGCGGGCGGCCCGTCGAGCTGCTCAAGGAGGAGTGCTACTTCTTCCGGCTGGGCAAATATGTCGACCGGCTCCTGCAGTATTACGAGGAAAACCCGGACTTCATTCAGCCGGAGTCGCGCCGGAACGAGATGATCAACAACTTCATCAAGCCGGGGCTGGAAGATCTGGCCGTCTCGCGGACGACGTTCGACTGGGGCATCAGGGTGCCGGGCGATCCGAAGCACGTCATCTATGTCTGGATCGACGCGCTGACGAACTATATTACGGCGCTCGGCTACGGGTCGGACGACGATTCGCTGTTCAAGACGTTCTGGCCGGCGGATGTCCATCTTGTCGGGAAGGAGATCGTCCGCTTCCATACGATCTACTGGCCGATCATGCTGATGGCGCTTGATCTCCCGCTGCCGAAGAAGGTGTTCGGCCATGGCTGGTTCCAGACGAAGGAAGGGAAGATGTCGAAGTCGAAGGGCAACGTCATCGATCCGGTCGTGCTGATCGAGCGCTACGGGCTCGATGCGCTGCGCTACTGGCTGCTCCGGGATACGCCGTTCGGCTCGGATGGCGTGTTCACGCCGGAAAGCTTCGTCGAACGGACGAACTTCGACCTGGCGAACGACCTCGGCAACCTGCTGAACCGGACCGTCGCGATGATGGAGAAATATACCGGAGGCGTCGTGCCGGCGTACGAGGGGCATGTGACGGCCTACGACGCCTCGCTCGAAGCGGCTGCGCGGGAGGCGATCGAGGCCATGGAGGCGGCGATGGAGAAGATGGAGTTCTCCGTCGCGCTCGCGGCGATCTGGCAGTTCATCGGCCGGACGAACAAATACATCGACGAGACGCAGCCGTGGCTGCTCGCGAAGGACGAGGCTTCGGCGCCGCAGCTGAAGTCGGTGCTGTACCATCTGGCCGAGTCGCTGCGCATCATCTCGATTCTGATCCAGCCGTTCCTGACGCGCGCGCCGAAGGAGATGTGGCGGCAGCTCGGCATCGAGCAGGGGCCGCTGACCGAATGGGATACGGTCAGAACGTTCGGCACGCTGCCCGCCGGCACGCGGGTCGTCAAGGGCGATCCGCTCTTCCCGCGGCTCGATGTCGAAGCGGAGGTGCACTATATCGCTTCCGCGATTACCGGCAAACCGGCGGCTTCGGCGGCGCAGGCCGAAAATGCGAGTGCCAAGGGCGAGCCGGCAGGCGGCGGGGAGAAGACTTCGTCCGGCAAGCCGGAAATTGTGATCGACGATTTCGCGAAGGTGGAGCTGCGCGTGGCGCAGGTCATCGCCGCCGAGCCGGTCAAAGGCGCCGACAAGCTGCTCAAGCTGCAGCTTGACCTCGGTTCCGAACAGCGCCAGGTCGTGTCCGGCATTGCCCAGCATTACAAGCCGGAAGCGCTCGTCGGCCGCAAAGTCGTCTGCGTGACGAATCTGAAGCCCGTGAAGCTGCGCGGCGAATTGTCGCAAGGCATGATCCTGGCCGCTTCCGAAGGCGGCCGACTGGCGGTCGTGGAAGTGCCGCAGGATATGCCGAACGGCGCTGTTGTAAAATAATGCAAGGTTGGCAAGCAGGCTGCATCCGGCCGTCCTGTCACGGCTGACAGCCTGCTTGCTGCGTATTGACAGCCTGCGGGCGGGCGGATATACTGAGACCGTAATAGTAACGATTACGATTAAGAGAAAAGACCGGGTAGCCGCATGTCGGCAACCTGGTCTGGATGGGAGTGGTTGGAAACATGCATGATGCCGGAAGACGCAGTGTGAAGCGCAAGCGGTATGCCTTGGCGTCCGCCTTGCTGGCGGCGGCGATGCTGCTGGCCGGCTGCGGCGGAGCAGGCGGAGCCGGAGGAAGCGGCGGGAGCGCGGGCGGCGGCGAAAGCGGAGGAAACGGCGGAAGAGGCCTTTCGGATGGCGGGAAACCCGGCGTCGTGACGAGTTTTTACCCGCTGTTTTTCCTCGCTTCCGAAATCGGCGGGGATCGGGTCGACGTCTCGAATCTCGTGCCGGCGGGCGTGGAGCCGCATGACTGGACGCCGAAGAGCCGCGATCTGGTCAACATCTCGCGGGCCGATCTGTTCCTGTACAGCGGCGCCGGCTTCGAAGGATGGACGGACGAGCTGCTCGAAGGCATCGAATCGGACAGCGGCGTGATGATCGTGGAGGCGAGCGAAGGGATCGAGCTGATTCCGCTCGATCCGGAAGCCGAAGCGCACGAGCATGAGGACGAGCATGATCACGGGCACGACGGGTCCGTCGACCCGCATGTCTGGGTCAGCCCGAAATCGATGCTTCGGATGGCGCAGAACGTGCGGGATGCGCTCGCCGCGGTTGATCCGGCGAACGCGGCCGTCTATGAGGAGCACTATGGAACGCTGGCCGGCCGCCTTGAGGCGCTCGACGAAGCGTATGAGCGGGAGCTGTCCGGCCTGCCGCGGCGGGACATCGTTGTCTCCCATCAGGCGTTCGCCTACCTGTGCCGCGATTACGGGCTGAACCAGATCGCCGTGATGGGCCTCACGCCGGAAGCGGAGCCGAAGGCGCAGGACCTGAAGCGGATCGTCAATTTCGTGAAGGGAAGCGGCATCCGGTACATTTTCTTCGAGGAGCTTGTCTCGGACCGGCTCGCGCGGACGCTTGCGAACGAAGCGGGCGCCGAGACGCTGGTGCTGAACCCCGTCGAAGGGCTGACGCCCGAGCAGGAAGCTAATGGCGACGATTATGTGACGATTATGGAAATGAATTTGCAAAATCTGAAGAAGGCTTTACAATGAATCTTGAAACAGCCGGCCGTCCAGGCCGGCCTCGCATTCGGAAGAAGGTGACGCGCCGTGCCGACCGGACGGATTCCGGAGGGCCCCGGCTGCCATCAGCCGGTCATTGAACTGTCGGATGTCTCGTTCGCCTATGAGCGGCGTCCGATTATCGAACATCTCCATTTCACCGTGCGGGAGCGGGATTTCGCGCTGCTCGCCGGGCCGAACGGGGCGGGCAAGACGACGCTGCTCAAGCTGATCGTCGGGCTGCTCGAACCGAACGGCGGCGAAGTCCGGCTGTTCGGCGAACCTGCCCGGCGCTTCCGGCAGCGGGAGCGGATCGGCTATGTGCCGCAGAAGAACGCGTTCAATCCGTTGTTTCCCGCGACGGTGCGGGAAGTCGTCCTGTCCGGCATGTACGGGCGGCACAAGCTGTTCCGTCGCCTGACGAAAGCGGATTATCAGAAGGTGGATGACGCGATGCAGGCCCTCGGGATTGAAGATCTGGCCGGCAAGCGGATCGGCATGCTGTCCGGCGGGCAGCAGCAGCGGGTTTTCCTCGCGCGCGCCCTGGTGAACAGCCCGGCGCTGCTCATCCTCGACGAGCCGACGGTCGGCATCGACGCGGAGACGCAGGACAGCTTCTATCATTTGATCCGGCACATGCATCAGCATCACAACATCACGTTTCTGATGGTGTCGCACGACCGGGAGCGATTCCGTTCCTATCTGGATGATGCGCCCGCGGCGGAAGCGGGCAGACTGAAATTCTATGTCCGCCACTCGCACGACCGGGAAGACTGCGTCGAGACGGATCTGACCCACAGCTTGCGCGAATACCGCCGCGCTGCGGAAGAACCGGCGCTCGTCCGCTGACCGGTCCGATACAGGGAGGATGCCCCAACAACGTGGAACTACTCACCATGGATTTCTTTCAGCGCGCGCTGATCGGCGGCGCGCTCATCGCGGCCGCCGGCCCGCTGCTCGGGCTGTTTCTCGTGCTGCGCCGGCTCTCGATGATCGGCGACACGCTTTCGCACGTGTCGGTGGCCGGCGTGGCGGCCGGCTACCTGCTCGGGCTCGGCTCGCCCGCTGCGGGCGGCATGGCCGCGGCGCTGCTGGCGACGCTCGCCATCGAGCGTCTGCGCAAAGCGTACAAGACGTACGCCGAACTGTCGATCGCGATCATGATGGCGGGCGGCATCGCGCTCGCTTCGCTGCTGTTCTCGCTGGACCGGGGATTCGGCGTCAACATCACGAGCTATCTGTTCGGCAGCATCTACACGCTGGACACCGCGGATCTGATCTGGATCGCCGCCGTGACGATTCTCGTGCTGGCTGCGGTCCTCTTGCAGTACAAGGAATGGTTCCTGATGACGTTCGACGAGGACGCCGCCGCGGTGGGCGGGCTGCCGACCCGGACGCTGAACCTGATCATGAGCGTGCTGACCGCCCTCGTCATCAGCGTCTCGATCAAGATCGTCGGCGCGCTGCTCGTCTCCGCGCTGCTGACGATTCCCGCCGCGTGCGGCCTGCTCGCCGCGCGCAGCTTCCGGCAGTCGGTGCTGCTTGCGGTCGGCATCGCCGAAGCGGCGGTGCTCGCCGGTCTGCTCGCCGCGGGCTACTGGAACCTCGCGCCCGGGGGGACGGTCGTGCTGCTGCTGATCGCCGTCCTGCTGGCGCAGCTTGTCATCAAACGAAGGCTCAGTCTGTAAGTATTTACAAGGAGGCTCACCCGCCATGGACCTGAACGTCTGGATCGCGCTGGGCGCCGGCTTCGCGTCGTTCATTTCACCGTGCTGCCTGCCGCTGTATCCGTCCTATCTGTCCTATATCACCGGCATTTCGGTAAGCGATCTGAGGGCCGGCGCCCATACGCGCCAGATGCGGGTCAAGATGGCGTCGCACACGCTGTTCTTCCTGCTCGGTTTCTCGCTGCTCTTCTATACGCTCGGATACGGCGTCAACGCGTTTGCCGATTTCTTCCGCGACAACCAGCAGCTCATCCGGCAAATTTCCGCGCTGCTCGTCATCCTGATGGGTTTGATTCTCGCCGGCGTCTTGCAACCGAAGTTTCTCATGCAGGAGCGGAAACTGAAACTCGGTGGTCCGAAGGCCGGCTACCTCGGCTCGTTCATCTTCGGCATCGGCTTCTCCATGGGCTGGTCGCCGTGCGCCGGGCCGATTCTGGGAGCGATCCTCGGGCTGCAGGCTTCTTCGCCGGGCTCCTGGTTCGCGATGACGACCGCGTACGCAATCGGGTTCGCCATTCCGTTCTTCATCCTCGCGTTCTTCCTCGGATCTGCGCGGGCGCTGCTCAAGTATTCGAACGCGGTGATGAAGACCGGGGGCGTGCTGCTCGTCGTGCTCGGCATCCTGCTGTTCACGGATCAAATGACGCTCATCACCGTTTATCTGAACAGCATCACGCCGGATTGGCTCAAGGCCAATTTCTGATCCGGACGGCGGCAGGCGGATGACGGACGGTGGCGCATCCCGGTGCGATATGGTACAATGATTATTCGTCCAATACCGTCAGCTTAAGCCGCGGGCGAGTGCGACGGGGAATCAAGGAGGTTGCCGATGGCCACGCCGAGCATGGAAGATTATCTGGAGCGCATCTATCGACTGATCGACGAGAAAGGCTACGCCCGCGTTTCCGACATCGCGGAAGGTCTAGACGTCCATCCGTCGTCCGTCACGAAGATGATCCAGAAACTCGACAAGGACGATTATCTGGTGTACGAGAAATATCGCGGTCTCGTCCTGACGGCCAAAGGCAAGCGGATCGGCAAGCGGCTCGTCGACCGCCACAAGCTGCTCGAGACGTTTCTGGAGCTGATCGGCGTCCGGGAAGAGAACATCTACCAGGACGTGGAAGGCATTGAACATCACCTGAGCTGGGACTCGATCACCTGCATCGAGACGCTCGTCGAATATTTCAAGCGCGATCCGAAGCGGCTGGAAGAGCTGGCCGCCGTAAGACGCGAACTGGAAAACGAATGACCGCATGCGACAAAGCGACCCGCCGACGATCCATCGTCAGCGGGTCGCTTTGCGCATGCGGCGGTTTCAGTGGTATCTCGGCCTGTCCTCGTCATCGTCCCGGCCGCCTTCGATCACCTTGAACGGCGCGGATTTGCGCCGGGACGCGGCGCCGGTCTTCCGCCGTTCGCGCGCGGACGGCCGCGGCGGCCGGTACTCCCGCCGGCTGCGGCCGGGCGGAAACTTGTAGAGCAGGAACACGATGCCGAAGACGACGGCGGGGATGATGAGATCGATCGGCCTGTCAATCAGCATTGCGACGAGGCCGATCGCGGCAAGCGTCAGCAGGATGGCCGACACCGGGGTGAGTCTCCTGCGCATGGGCGTTCCCCCTTCAACTTCACGCATTGACAGCAGCTTGTCCCGGCTGTTCCGAGATCTGGGCGTCAAGCTCGCGCATCCGGTTGAACGATGCAATCGAGACCGCGACCTGATCGTCCGTCGGTTCCTTCGTCGTCAGCAGCTGCAGCCACAACCCGGGATAACCGAGATAGCGGAGCACGGGAATGTCGCGCACCGCGTTCGTCAGCCGCAGCACCTCGTAGGAGACGCCGAGCACGACGGGCAGCAACAGAATGCGGATGTAGATTCTTTCCCAGATGCTGTTCCATTCGAAGAACGGCATGGAATAGAGAATGACGCCGACGATGACCGACAGCACGATGAAGCTGCTGCCGCACCGGTAGTGCAGGCGCGTATATTTCTGCACGTTCTGTACGGTGAGCTCCTCGCCGGCCTCGTAGCAGCTGATCACCTTGTGCTCCGCGCCGTGATACTGGAACAGGCGTTTGATGAGCGGCGTGAACGAGATCGCGTACAGATAGCCGAGCAGGAAAAGGATTTTGATCAGGCCTTCGATCAGGTTGTGCAGTACGATGTTGTCGAACGATTTGCCGAACAGCAGCTCTTCGACGGCGGCGGGCACGACCGTGAAGGCCAGCTTGCCGAGCGCGAACGAAATGACGCCCGCGACCGCGACGCCGAAGATCATCGACAGGCTCCAGACCGACTCCTTCTTCCCGTCCTCGGCTTTCGTCTCCGCGCCTTCTTCGCCGGCTTCGTCTTCCGCATACTGCTCGATCGAGAAATTGAGGTGTTGCGAGCCCTTGGCGCTGGAGTCAATGAGTCCGACGATGCCCCGGATGAACGGAATCCTGAGCAGCGCCTTGACCCACGGCTTCGTCGTTTTCGGCACTTCGTAGAATACGATTTCGTCGTTTTTCCGGCGGACCGCCGTCACGTTCACATGCTTGCCGGAGAACATGACGCCTTCAATCACGGCCTGGCCGCCGTACAGGGCGGGTTTGTCTTGTGGCAAAGCGCGTTCCACCTTTCCTGATGCCGAATCCGTTAGTGGCATGCAGCATCATTGTACTTGATTCGGGCCGCAATTGCCAACGTCCCGCGAGCGGCGCGGGGCTAGAATGGAAGCACGGATGGCAAGGCATAATATCCATCGCGCGCAAGACGTCTGGAAAGGAGGGTCCGCCCGTGTCAGGCATCTGGCATGAAGCCCTAAGCCGCAGGCGCAAGGGCGGGACGAACGCGTGGGCGCACGCGGCCTCCACCGGCTTCTGGGCCGGCCTGATCTGGGGGCTGTTCCATTGGCTGTGCGAGCTGCTCAAATTCACCTCCGTGCACGCGGGGTATTGGATCGAGCCGTTTTTCCTGCGGGATTTCCTCGTATCGCCGCTTGGACATGCGGCCGGCATCGGATCGTTCATCCTGTTCTCCGTCATCGCGGCGCTTCTGTACCGGGCGCTCTTCATCCGGTTCCGCGGCCCGTGGGCGGGCATCGTCTACGGCACGGCCTGGTGGGCCGCCATCTTCACGGCGGTCGGGCCGTTCGCCGGGATGACGGAGCCGCTGAACCGGATCGGCTGGAACACGATCTGGACGGAATGGAGCATCCATATGCTGTGGGGACTGTTCATCGGCTACACGATCGCCTTCGAATTTCATGACTCGGCGCACGGCGAACCCGCGACGGCGGGGTGAATGCGGAAAGCCCGGGCGGGAAGGGGCCCGGACTTTCATTTGACGATTGCAATGATAATGATTATCATTCTTGTTAGTGGTGAAGCTTGGCCGCAGGGTGAGCGACCGAATGGAATGGAATCATTTGCTGAAAGTATGGAACCAGTCCTATATCCGGTTGGTCGGCGTCGATTTCCGCAGGTTGGACCGTCTCGCGCCGCCGGAACCCGTCTTGCTGCGGGCGAACCGGTTCATCGTCCACATGCGGGGCCGGGCCGTCCATCGCGTCGGCGATCGGGAATTCCACGCGGACGGGTGCTGCGTGATCCACGCGGGCAGGGGGCAGGCGGTCCATTGCCGGCTGCTTTCCGACGCGGTGGAAATCTGCGGGATCGACTATCAGTGCTGGCCCGCGTTCCCGTACCGGCAGCCGGACGGGGAAATGCCGGACGCCGCGGTCACGTTCGGTTTTCCGCCGCCGAATCCGCTCGCGATCCAGGAGCAGGTGGCAGAGATCCTGAAGGGATGGAGCGACAGGGAACGGCCCATGGTCGCGGGCCTGAACCTGAAGGGGCGGCTGTACCAATTGTTCCACGAAATCATCGAGCAGGCGGAGAGCCACGCCCGGGGAAGCGGGCAGTCCGTCGCCGACCGGATCATCCGCTATATCGAATTGCACCACCACGAGCCGATCAGCGTCGCCGGAATCGCGGAGCGGTTCCATTACAGCGAGCGGCATCTGGCGAAGCTGATCAAGCGCAGGACGGGGTACACGCCGCTCGAATTTCTGACGCGGTGCAGGATCGAGCACGCGAAGCGGCTGCTGCGCACGACGGAATCGTCCGTGAAGGAGATCGCCGAGCGTGTCGGGTACGCCGACATGTTCTATTTCATGCGCCTGTTCAAGCGGCTGACCGGCATGCCGCCGAACCGATACCGGCTCATGGCGCGCGCGATGCCGGACGCCGATCATCCCGTCGCGGAACATCCGGGCGCGGAGCGTCCGATTGCCGCGCATCCATATGCGAATCGTCCATATGACGGGTCCGATTCGGACATTGACCCTGCCGCCTCCATCGACTATCCTCTTGATGGAAATGAGAATCATTATCAGAGATCCACAATCGAAGGAGCAAGGGAAGAAGACATGCTGAACCTAGGCAAAGCGAAGGGCAAACTGGCGGCGCTCGGGCTGGCCGCCCTGCTCGGCGCCTGCTCTTCGGGGCAGACGGACGGCGGCGGAAGCGGGACCGAACCGGCGGCCGCCAATCCGGCGAACGGGGCGCAGACATCGGTCGGGGCGCAATCGTCCGACGCGGCGCAATCGTCGGGCGGGATGCGAACGGAAGCGGAAGCCGCGGCGTTCCCGCGCACGTTCGTCGACGACACCGGCAAGGAGATCATGATCGAAAAGCAGCCGGAGCGGATCGCCGTCGGCCATTTCGCCGAGATGGAATATTTCTTCGCGCTCGACGTGCCGCCCGTGGCGTCCCCGCTGGCAGCGGAAATTCTGCGGGAGTTCAGGGTCACGATCGGCGATTACGCCGCGAACGCGGATGTGGCCGATCTCGGCGACGTCGTGTCGCCGGATCTGGAGAAGCTGCTGGAGGTTGAGCCGGACCTCATTATCGGCACGCTCGGGCTCCATGAGGAAGTGTACGACCAGTTGAACGCGATCGCGCCCGTCGTCATGTTCGAAAGCGCCGGCGAATGGGACGACCGGCTCCGGGAATACGCCGCGCTGATCGGCAAGGAGGACAAGGCCGAAAGCTACATCGCCGAATTGAAGCAGGCGATGCGGGACGCGAACCGGAAACTGGAGCCGTACCGCGGCGAGACGACGGCGCTGCTCAGGATCGCCGGGCCGCAGCAGTTCGGGGCGATGGGGACGAAACCGTACAAGTTCTACTACGAAGTCGAGGACGGGCTCGGGCTCACGGCTCCCGAAGGCTATCCGGAAACCTGGCAGGTGGTGAGCCTGGAAGGGCTCGCCGGGATGGACCCTGATCATCTCGTCATCTTCGAGTACACGTCGGAGTATGAGGCCAAGATCGCGGAGTTCGAAAAGAACGGCGTCTGGAACAGCCTGAAGGCCGTGAAGAACGGCAACGTCCATTTCATCGACATCGCCGCGGCGACGAACGGGCCGTTCGCAATCCGCCACGCGATCGCCGAGCTCGTCAGGAGCTTCACGTCGTGAGGCCGGGCGTCATGGGCAGAGGCAAAAGCGTCGGCGCGGGCCCGTACCGCATGCCGGCCTGGACGGAAAAAGGCGAACGCATCCGGCGTCTGTTCGAAGCCTGTGCGGAGCAGGGATGGTTCAACGGCAGGCTGCTCGTCGCCAAGGACGGCGAGCCGATCGCCGACGTGACCGCGGGCTGGGCGGACCGGTACCGCCGGCGCCGCCTGACCGCGGACACGATGTTCAACGTCGCGTCGGTCGGCAAGACGTTCACGGCGGCGGCCGTCCTGCTGCTCGTCCAGGAAGGCCGGCTTCGTCTGGACGAGCCGATCGACCGCTGGTTTCCCGAACTTCCCTGGCGGGGCGCCGCGATCCGCCAATTGCTTGCCCATACGTCGGGCATTCCGAACTATATCCCGCTCGTGCGCAAGGGTCTGATCGAAACGCCGAAGGAGCGAACCGTCCAGGCGGACAACGCCGGCCTGCTAAGGAACATTTGCGAGGCGCAGCCGGAGCCGGATTTTCCGCCGGGGGAGAGAAACTGCTACAGCAACACCGGCTACATGCTGCTTGCGATGCTGATCGAGAAAGTCGCGGACGTCCCGTTCCACGATTTTCTCGAGCGGCGCATCTTCCGCCCGTGCGGCTTTGCGCGGCTGACCGAATGCCGGCATTCCGATCGCGCGGAGCGGCTAGCCGACTATGCGGTCGGACACTGGATAAGGGAAGACGGGGAAGCCGTCCCGCCCCATACGGTGCCGGGCTGGGAGTTCGTCTGGTACCTCGACGCGATCCAGGGCGACGGCAACGTCCACGCCTCGGCCGCCGAGCTGCTGCGCTGGGACCGGGTGCTCCGGACGGAGGAGCTGCTCGGCCGCGCCGCGCTCGGGGAGGCGTACCGGCCGGCGCGGCTTAACGACGGATCGTCCGCCAGGAACGGGCTCGGCTGGTTCGTCGCGGACGATTCGCGGCGGGGAAGGAAGGTGTCGCACGCCGGCTACTGGCCCGGATACAGCGCCGAATTCGACCGCTGGCTGGACCGGGACATCGTCGTCATTTACATGAGCAACGAGGAGCGGGAAGGAAGCCACGAGCTCAGAAACCGCATGATGCGGGAGACCGAGCGAATCTTGTTCGAAGCGTGAAGCGCGAAGGCCCGGGCCGTCCGCCCGGGCCTTCGAGCCGTTTACGCCCCGCCGCCGCCGGTGTCCGCTTCTCAAAAGTGACCGGACTGTGATAAAATGTCTTGTATCTTTGTGCAGGCTGCAAAGCGAGAGGTGCGACATGCCGAAAGTGCTGGTGCTGAACGGACCGAACCTGAACATGCTCGGCGTCAGGGAACCCGGCATCTACGGGACGGTCACGCTGGAGTCGATCGAAGCGTCGCTGCGCGAGGCGGCGGGCAGGCTCGGCGTCGAAATCGAATGCTTCCAGTCGAACCACGAAGGCGCCCTGATCGACCGGATCCACGCGTCGTTCGGACGGGTGGACGGCATCCTGATCAATCCCGGCGCGTTGACCCACTACAGCTATGCGCTGCGCGACGCGCTCAGCGCCGTCGCGCTGCCGGTGGTCGAAGTGCATCTGTCGAACATCCACAAGCGCGAGCCGTTCCGGCACGTGTCGGTCATCGCCCCGGTCGCCGCCGGCCAGATCGCCGGCTTCGGCGCCCTCGGCTACGAGCTGGGGCTCATGGCGCTCGTCCGGGAGATCGAAGCGCGGGCCGCATCGGGCGGCGGGGGAGCGTGACGAGGATGAACACAGGCAAACGGATCGCCGCGTTTCGCGAGGCGCTCGAGGCGGCCGGCCTCGAGGCGATGCTCGTGGCTTCAGCCGTCAACCGCCGCTACCTGAGCGGCTTCACGGGAACGGCCGGCGCGCTGCTGTTCACGCCGCGCGGCCAGTATCTGCTGACCGATTTCCGCTACATGACGCAGGCGCCGGCGCAAGCGCCCGATTACCGGGTTGTGGAGCACGCGCCGGACATGATGGACACCGTGAAGGGGCTGCTCGCCGAAGCGGGCGTGAAGAAGCTCGGATTCGAGGAGCGGCAGGTGTCGTACGCCGACTGGTCCTCCTGGTCGAAGGCGCTCGCGCCGGTGGAGCTGGTGCCCGTCGACGGGCTCGCCGAGAAGCTCCGGGTCAGGAAGGACGAGGACGAGATCGCCGTGATCCGGGAAGCGGCGAAGCTCGCGGACGCGGCCTACGCGCACATCCTCCATTTCGTCCGCCCGGGCGTGACGGAGCTGGACCTCGCCGCCGAGCTGGAGTCGTTCATGCGCAAGAACGGCGCCTCCGGCCCGTCGTTCGACACGATCGTCGCCTCCGGCGAGCGCTCGGCGATGCCGCACGGCGTCGCGGGAAGCCGCAAGTTGCAGCCGGGCGAGTTCGTGACGTTCGATTTCGGCGCGTACTATCAGGGTTACTGCTCCGATCTGACGCGCACGATCGTCGTCGGCGAGCCGACCGACCGCCATCGGGAGATTTACGCCATCGTGCTCGAGGCGCAGGAACATGCCCTGGCGAACTTGAAGCCCGGCATAACGGGGCGAGAGGCGGACGCCTTGACGAGGGACATCATCGCAAGGTATGGTTATGGTGAGTTTTTCGGACACGGCACGGGTCACGGCATCGGTCTGGAGATCCATGAGGCGCCCAGGCTGTCGCAGCGCAGCGATGCGGTGCTTGTGCCCGGCATGGTCGTGACCGTCGAGCCCGGCATCTACATACCGGGATTCGGCGGCGTACGGATCGAAGACGACGTCGTCGTCACGGATACCGGGATCCGCGTGTTAACTTCATCCCCGAAAGCGTTCTTCGCGACGGGGTAGGCCAAGGCAAGGCGGGCCGGCAGCGCCGGCTCCAATGATGCAGGGAGGAAGAGAAAAAGTGATTTCAGTCAACGATTTCAGAACCGGTCTTACGATTGAAGTGGACGGTGAAATTTTCTCCGTTCTCGAATTCCAGCACGTGAAACCGGGCAAAGGCGCGGCGTTCGTCCGTTCGAAACTGAAAAATCTGCGCAACGGCAACATCGTCGAGAAAACGTTCCGCGCGGGCGAGAACGTGAACCGGGCGCAGATCGAAAACCGCGAGGTTCAATACCTGTACAACTCCGGCAACGAATATACGTTCATGGACAACGAGACGTTCGACCAGTTCACGCTGGACAAGAAGCAGCTTGAATGGGAGATCAACTTCCTGAAAGAGAACATGAACGTCCACATCGTCAGCTATCAGGGCGAAATCATCGGCATCAACCTGCCGAACAGCGTCGAGCTCAAAGTCGTCGAGACGGAGCCCGGCATCCGCGGCAACACGGCGACGGGCGCGACGAAGAACGCGAAGCTGGAGACCGGATTGAACGTTCAGGTGCCGCTTTTCATCAACGAAGGCGACGTGCTCCTGATCGACACCCGCGAAGGCAAATACATTTCCCGCGCCTGATGTGCGGAAGCATGGCCGTCCGGAACGCCGGACGGCTTTCTCATGCAGCCGGCGCGGCAAGGTGTGAAATTTTCTATACCGGACATCTGTCTTGATGCTATAATATTGACCTGTATGTGATTGATTCGGATAGGAGTGAGACAGCATTGTCGTTGATCGTAATGAAATTCGGCGGCAGTTCGGTCGGCACGCCGGATCGGATGCGGCACGTCGCCGGGCGCATCCTGGCGCGGCAGCGTGAGGGGCACGACATCGTCGTCGTCGTGTCGGCCATGGGGGATACGACGGACGACCTGATCGACCTGTCGAAGCAGCTTAATCCGAACCCGCCGGCGCGCGAGATGGATATGCTGCTGACGACCGGGGAACAAGTGTCGATCGCTTTGCTCGCCATGACGATCCGGGCGATGGGCGGCGAAGCGATGTCGCTGACCGGCTGGCAGGCCGGCATCACGACGGAGCCCGTTCACGGCAGGGCGAAGATCGCTGACATTGCGCCGGATCGGGTCCATGCCGGACTGAAGGAAGGCCGCATCGTCATCGTGGCCGGCTTCCAGGGCGTGACGGAAGCGGGCGAGATCACGACGCTCGGCCGCGGCGGCTCGGACACGACGGCCGTTGCGCTGGCCGCCGCCCTGAATGCCGATCTGTGCGAGATCTACACGGACGTCGACGGCGTATACTCGACCGACCCGCGGGTTGTCCGCAACGCCCGCAAGCTGGACGCCATCACCTACGACGAAATGCTGGAGCTCGCCCATCTCGGCGCCGCGGTGCTCCATCCGCGCGCCGTCGAATACGCGAAGCAGTACAACGTGACGCTCGTCGTCCGCTCGAGCTTCACGGACCGCGAAGGTACGCAAGTGAAGGAGGAAGCAGCGATGGAACAAGGCATTGTCGTCCGCGGCATCGCCTATGACAAAAATGTTGCCCGCATCAGCATCATGGGTGTGGAGGACGTGCCGGGCGTGCTGGCGAAAGTGTTCGGCGCCCTCGCCGACGCCGGCATCGATGTCGACATTATCGTGCAGAGCGGCGTGCAGGACGGCAAAGCCGATTTCTCGTTCACCGTCTCCGGCGATGTCGTTGACGCGGCGATGCGCGTCATCGAAGAGGTGCGGGGCGCGGTGCCCTACCGCGAAGCGACGAGCGAGAGCGGCCTCGTGAAGGTGTCGATCGTCGGCGCGGGCATGGTTTCGAATCCCGGCGTCGCGGCGCAGATGTTCCAGACGATCAGCGGCCTCGGCGTCAACATCAAAATGGTGAGCACGTCCGAGATCAAAGTATCCTGCGTCATCGACGCGGAGCCGCTGAACGATGTCGTCCGGGCGCTGCACACCGCCTACGGTCTGGACACGAACGAGCAAGCGTTTGTCGGCGGCCCGCAGGTTCGCCGCTGATCGAAAGCCGCCGAGCCGGCTGCGGCAGACGCATCCGCCTGGCGGGGCTGAGGTGAAATACACCGCATTCCGGCCAACCGTCCGCTTTTCCGAAGCGGGCGGTTTTTCTTTTTCACTTATATTACGTCACCCTGTCCGCGATGAACGTGAGCAGCTTGTACAAAATGACGGTAATGCCAGCCGCCATGAGCGGGCCGACCGGGATGCCGCGCAGGAAGACGATGCCGAGGATCGAGCCGATGACCATGCCGACGATGAGCTGCGGATCGAACCGGAGCATCTCCAGCCCCTTGCCGTTGACATAGGTGGCGAGGGCGCCGCCGAGCAGCGCGAGCCATCCCGGCCAGGACGAGAAGGCGGCGAGAATCTCCTTCCATTGAATGCGTCCCGTCGCGAACGGCACGAGCACGCTGAACGTGAGACACAACAGGCCGAGTTCGAGCCCGCGCCGCTCGAGCAGCGGGAGGTAACGGTCCAGATGGACAAGCTTGATGATGAGCAGCATGCAGGCGGCCGTCGAGATGATCGGACTTCTGCCGACGATGCCGACGATGATCAGGGCGACGAGGATGATTTCTCCGGTCACGGGCGTTCTCTCCCGAAGCCGCCTGGTTTTCTCCGACGGCCCAACCCTTGCACGGTTCACGCTGGCCATACGGCTTGTCTATCGCCGCAAAACGGACGTGTCTTCCGGAAGAATGGCGCCGGCCTTTTCGGCCTGATTGCGGCGGCTTCGTTCCATTCTATGTCCAAGCCGGCATCGGCATGCCTCCGGCACTCTGCACTCGCCGGCCAACGTCCCGCGCAGCGCTTAGTGGCGAGCCGCTGGCCGTATCCGGCACCCGAACGGCGCGATACCCGGGATCAGCACATCACATCCGTGAACCTGAACAGCGCGAAAGCCCGCCGAGCACGGTGACGAACGCCGCGTCCCGGCGCGTGACCCGGACCGGGGCCGCGCACGGCATGCGGCACGGCCGGCCATCCCGGCACAAGCACGGCGGGCATCGCGCCTGGTCAGATGACATAATCGCAGACCGCCAGTTCCCTCTGCATCATGAACGTATCGTTCCGCAGTCCCCTCCGCATCGCTTCCAGCGCCAGCACATCCCCGGGCGCGATGTTGCCGAGATGGACATTCGGCCCGGCCGCGCGGATGAGAAACACCTGCTGTTCCTTCCTCGGCGCTTCCCACATGAGCCGATCCGTGTCCGGGATCAACTTGACGATTTGTTCGAACACGGCCGGATCCGGGCGTCCGTCGCCGTCGAACACGCCGACCGTGCCGGATTCCCGGGCTTCGATCGTCACCAGCGAAGCCCCCGCGTCCCAGTCCGCCTCGGCCGCGTCGGCAAGCGCATAGGGATTGATCGCCGACCCCGCTTCCTTCTTCCCGAATTCCGCAAAGACGGTCAGCCCGCGCGCCCGTCCTTCGCGGATGAGCGCCGTCCGCTCCCTGCGGCCGAGCTCGATCGTGCCTTCCGACACTTCGATGCCGTCGAAACCGAGGGCGCAGACCGCGTCGAAAAACGCCGATGCGGCGTCATGCCGGACCGCCGTCTCCAGCAGGGTGCCGCCGGGAATGACGGTGATGCCGTTCCGCCGGGCATATCCGATTTTCCGGAGCAGCAGGTCCGTCGGATAGAGCACGGACGTGCCGAATGCCAGCTTGATGATGTCGATGTAGGCACCGGCGGCGTCGATCATGTCGCAGTAGGCATGCCAGCCGACGCCCTTGTCGATCACCATCGTCTTGCCGCCTGAACGCTTAAGGTCAAGACCGTCTGCGCTGTCAGCCCGGAGACCCGAGCGTTCGCCGACCGGGTCGAACAGCAGGGGGGACCACGCCCCTCGTGGGGTAAGTTTCATCCTCCGATTCTCCTTGCATTTCAAATTATGGGCCTATCGTTATGGGCCTATCGCCAACCTCGCGAGCAATATATGCATCCCGGCGAGGGCAGGTGCCCGGCATGCGGCGGGACGAGCCTGCATACAGTGTAGGGACCGGCCGTTTACGGTACGGTCCAACGGAGGTGGGCCACATGATCAACAAATTCGTGCTGGCGATGGCGACGCTCCGGCTCCTGTCGGGCAGCATCGAGATGCTCGCCGCGCTGCTCATGCTCAGGCTCAACCAGGTGGACAAGGCGCTCGTCGTCAATTCGTCGCTGGCGTTTGTAGGGCCGATCGTGCTGCTGACGACAACGGCGGTCGGGCTCGCCGGCCTGGCGGACAAGCTGTCGCCGTCGAAGCTGGTGTGGATTACGGCCGGCGTCACCTGTCTCCTGATCGGCATTCTCAAAAAATAGCATCTCGTCCGGCATTCCCGGACGTGCCTGGCATAATCCGCGATTCCGGCGGCATATAGATGAGACAAGTACCGCAGCGGCAAGCGGCCCTCAAAGGGGGGAGAAAGATGCTCGACGGCTTGCTGAATCTTCTGCCCGCGGAGCTTGCGTCGCTGATCCGCTCCCTGCCCGCATCCGTTCTGGGCGGGCTGGAAGAGATCCGCATCCGGCAGGGCAGGCCGCTCGAGATCGGCCATGGCGAAGGCTTCGCATTCGTAACGGCGGCCGGAACGGTCTCCGACGACCCGGCGGCCGGCTACCGGCCAACCGCGGAGCTGTGCGCCCGCCTGCTCGAGCGGATCACCAACCACTCGCTCTACGCGATGGAGGAAGAGCTGCGCCGCGGGTATGTCACGGTGCCCGGCGGCCACCGGATCGGCCTGGCGGGAAGAACGGTGCTGGAAGGCGGCTCCGTCAAGGGGCTGCGCGACATCGGCGCGTTCAACATCCGCGTCGCCCGCGACGTCCGCGGCGCCGCCGCAAGGCTCCTGCCGCACATCGCCGACCGCGCGCGCCGCAGCCTGATGTCGACGCTGATCGTCGCGCCGCCGCAGCAAGGGAAGACGACGATGCTGCGCGACATCATCCGGTCCGTCAGCTATGGCAGCTGGCCGATGCCGGAGGCGCGGGACTGGCCGGCGCGCAAGGTCGGCGTCGTCGACGAGCGGTCCGAGATCGCCGCGTGCGTCCGGGGCGTGCCGGTGTTCGACGTCGGGCCGCGCACCGACGTGCTGGACGCCTGTCCGAAGGCGGAGGGGATGATGATGCTGCTTCGTTCGATGTCGCCCGAACTGCTGGCCGCCGATGAGATCGGGCGGCCGGAGGACGCCGAAGCGATCCGCGAGGCGGCGCACGCCGGCGTGCCGGTCATCGCGACGGCGCACGCAAGCGATCTGCAGGACGCGCGCGGACGCACGGCGATCCGCCGGCTCATCGACGAGGGAACCTTCGCGGCCGTCGTCGAGCTGAGGCGCCGCGGCGCCGCAACCTCGTTCCGCGTTGTGCGGCCGATTCCGGCGGCGCGCGAGCCGACCGGGCTTGCGGGAGGCGCTGGAGCATGCTGAAGCTGGCCGGCGCCATTCTCGTGCTGCTGTCCGGCACGCTGATCGGCTTCCGCCAGGCCGCCCGGTACGCGGACCGCACGGCGCAGATCCGCCAGCTGCTCCATGTGTTGCAGCGGCTGGAGACCGAGATCGGATTCGGCCACACGCCGCTGCCGGAAGCGCTCGAGCGCGCCGCGGCGGGCGCGGCGGGACCGGTCGCCGCGCTTTTCCGCCGCACGGCGGAGCGGCTGCGCGAAGGCGGCGCCGCCGTCCGCGACGCGCTGCGCGCGGCGGTCGACGAAGGCTGGTCCCTTACCGCGATGCGCGAGCCGGAGCGGTCGGCGGTCATCCGGCTCGGCGACGCGCTCGGCATCAGCGACCGGGAGGACCAGATTCGGCATCTGCGGCTGGCGGCCGCGCTGCTGCAGGCCGAAGAAGCCGGTGCGCGGGACGAGCAGGCCCGCTACGGCAAGATGTGGAGAAGCCTTGGTTTCATGGCTGCGCTGCTTGTCGTCATTCTCATGTTGTAGCGGGAGGCCGGGCAATGAGTATCGACGTCAGCGCCATTTTCCAGATCGCGGGCATCGGCATCATCATCGCGATGATTCATACGGTGCTCAAGCAGATGGGCAAGGAAGACATGGCGCATTGGGTAACCCTGATCGGATTCGTGGTCGTGCTTTTTATGGTCGTCCGGTTGCTGAACGATCTTTTCCGGGAGATCAAGGCGATCTTTCTCTTTCAGTAGTTCCGGCAGCCGGCAAGGACGCATGGGACGGGTGAACGCGCGTGGACATCATCCAATTGGTCGGGCTCGGTTTGGTCGCAGCGGTGCTCATTCTGGTCATCCGGGAGCAGAAACCGCTGTTCGCATTCCTCCTCGCGGCGTTCACCGGACTGTACGTTTTTCTCGCGCTGGCGGGCAGGATCGAGGAGGTCATCGCCATGCTGCAGCGGCTGGCCGACCGTTCGGGCATTCCGGGCATCTATCTCGAGACGGTGCTGAAGATCATCGGCATCGCCTATATCGCCGAATTCGGCGCCCAGATCGTGCGGGACGCAGGCCAGGAAAGCGTGGCGTCGAAGATCGAGGCCGCGGGACGGGTGTTCATCCTCGTCCTGGCCATCCCCATCATCGGCGTCATCATCGAGACGGTCATCGGGATGCTGCCCGAAGGGGGGTAAGGCGCTTGCGGCTGCTGCTGCTTGCGATGCCGGTCCTCTGGCTCCTCCTTGCGGCCGGCGCGGAACCGGCGGGAGCCGCGGCGTCGGGCCAGCCGCCTCCCGCCAGCCTGCCGTCTTCGTCTTACGGGGACGGCGCGGAGACGGACGCGGACCGGACGGACGGCGGACTGTCGCGCCGGCTGACGGAGGAGCAGCTCGAGGCGATCGACACCGGCGCGATCGAAGCGTACTGGACCGAACTGATGCGCGAATACGGCGGATTTTTTCCGGATCGCGAAGTGCCGGGCTTCATGGACCTCATCATGCCGGGCGGCAAAAAGCTCGACATCGGCGCCGCGCTGACCGGAATCATCCGCTATCTGCTGCATGAGGTGATCTACAGCGGGAGGCTGATCGGCACGATCGTGCTGCTGACCGTCTTCTGCATGATTCTCGAGACCGTCCAGTCCGCGTTCGAGCGCGGCGCGGTCAGCAAGGCCGCCTACGCCGTCGCCTACATGGTGCTGCTCGTGCTGGCGGCGAACAGCTTCAATGCGGCGATCGGCTACGCCAGGGACGCGATCGGCGGGATGGTCCAGTTCATGATGGCGATGGTGCCGCTGCTGCTCACGCTGCTCGCTTCCATGGGCAATGTCGTCACCGTGACGGTGATGCATCCGCTCATCGTGTTCATGATCTACGCGGTCGGCGCCTTGATCCACACGGTCGTGTTCCCGCTGTTGTTCTTCTCGGCGGTGCTGCACATCGCCAGCTCGCTGTCGGAACGGTTCAAGGCGACCCAGCTGGCGGATCTGCTCCGCTCGATCGGCGTCGGCACCCTGGGCGCGCTGTTCACCGTCTTTCTCGGCGTCATCACGGTGCAGGGCGCGACCGGATCGGTCACGGACGGCGTGGCGCTCCGCACCGCCAAGTTCATCACCGGCAACTTCGTGCCGGTCGTCGGCCGGATGTTCTCAGACGCCGCCGACACCGTGCTCAGCGCTTCGGTCATCGTCAAGAATGCGATCGGCATCGCGGGCGTCGTCATTCTGCTGTTTCTGTGCCTGTTCCCGGCGGTGAAGATCATCGCGCTGGCCGTCATCTACCGGCTGTCGGCGGCCGTGCTGCAGCCGCTCGGATCAAGTCCGATCGTGACCTGCCTCGAGACGATCGGCAAGACGATGGTGTACGTGTTCGCCGCCGTGGCCGCGGTCGGCATGATGTTCTTCCTCGCCGTCACGATCATGCTGGCCGCGGGCAACGCGGCGCTCATGATCCGGTGAATCGGAGCGCTGAATCCGAGGGGAGGCAGGCCGCATGATGGCATGGCTGAGCGATTGGCTGAAGCAGATTCTCGCCGTCCTCCTCCTCGCCGCGATCGTCGACCTGCTCGTGCCCGGCAAGGCGTACGAGCGGTACACGAGGCTTGCGCTCGGCCTCATTGTCCTGACGGCGATGCTCGGCCCGCTGCTGAAACTGTTCCAGGAAGATCCGGAGCGGCTGCTCGGCCGGGGCTTTGCCGGATGGATCGAATCGGCGGGCGCGTCGACACGGATGCCGGGACTGGATGAGATCCGGCGCGAAGCCGATGCGCTGCGCGACCGGCAGGATCGGCAGACGGCCCGGCTTGCGGAGCAGGCGCTCGAGACATCGATCCGCGAGGCGGTGAACCGGCTGAACGGCCCGAAGGCGCGGGAAGTCAAGGCCGAGATCGCAAACGGCGCAGGCGGCGCCGAGATCGTGTCGGTCATGGTCGTGCTGGAGGCCGGGCGTGAGACGGAACAGGCTGCGGCGGAAGAAAAGGGGTCGGCCGCGGATGAAGCGGACGGCGAAGACGGGGATCGAACCGGCGGAGAAATCCGGATCGGACCGATCGAGCCCGTCGATCCGGTGGACGCCGTGCGCGTCAGCATCGGCGCAGGAGGCGCCGTCTCCGCATTCGGTTCGGAGGCCGGCGAGACCGGCGAGGCCGGTCGGGCGCCGGAGGGGCTCAAGGCGGCGCCCGCCGAAGCGGCCGCCGTCATCAAGGCGGTCGTTCACCAAGGTTGGGGGGTGGAGCCGGAACGGATAACAGTGTGGATGCCGGCCTGAGGCGGCCGGCAGGAAGCTTAGCGGGAGGGATTCCGGGTGGCGAAATGGCTGGATGGGCTTGAACGGATTGTCGGCGGAGGGCCGGACGGGGAGAAACGCGTCCGATCGCTGCGCTGGCTGCTGCTCATCGGCGGTCTGGGGGCGGCGCTTCTGCTCGTCAATTCGTTCATCTCGCTGCGCGGCGTCGAGCCGAATGAAGGCGCAGCCGGTCCGCCCCCGGAGGGCGAAGAGGTATTCCTGAGCCGCGAGCCGGCGGCCGCATCGCCGTTCGAAGCGATCGAGCAGCCGATTGAGGCAAGGCTCAAGGAGATGCTGGAGAAAATCGTGGGCGTCGGCACGGTCGATGTGCTCGTCACCGTGGATTCGACGGAAGAGATCGTGTACGAGAAGAACGGCCGGATAACGCGGCAGCAGACCGACGAGACGGACGGGCAGGGCGGAACCCGGCACATCACGCAGATCACGCAGGACGGCTCGGTCGTCCTCTACGAAGTGTCGGGCGATCAGACGCCGGTCGTCGTCAAGCGGATCCAGCCGAAAATTCGCGGCATCCTCGTCGTCGCCAAGGGCGCGGAGAACAAGACGGTCCGCGCGCTGATCATGGACGCCGTGCAGAAAGGCACCGGCGTGCCGGTCGGCCGCATCTCGGTCGTGCCGCGGAAGACGGGTTGAATACCATGCATTCACGGGGGAGGATAAGGAATCATGAACACGAGAAGGCAGACGATTTGGCTGGTATCGATGTTGAGCCTGATGGTCGTGCTGTCGGCTTATTATTTGTTCACCGAAGATCTTGACACGGGTTCGCCCGACGGCCGGCATACGGCGGCGGACGATCACGGCATCGTCGTCGACGAGGTGGAGCCGGGGAGCGAATGGGCGGCGGACGGTTCGGACGGTCTGACGGAGGAGGAAGCCGAAGTGCTCCGCCAGCTTGAAGCGCAGGGCATCGACTCGTCGGGCGGCGATTACATTGCGAAACTGCAATACGCGCGCACCGAAGCGCTTGCGGAAGAGGCGGAACGGCTGTACGGCATCATCTCGGACACGAGCCTGGATCCGGGCGAATCGTCGGCGGCGATGGAGCAGCTCAGCCGTCTGGAGGAGAAGGAGGAGAAATTGACCGGCATCGAGGAGGAACTGCAGTCCCGCTTCCCGAACGTCGTCGTAACGGAGGAGAACGACCGGTACAAGGTCGTCGTCCAGAGCGAGAAGCTGGAGACGAAGGATGCGGTCGACATCGTCGACCTCGTCATGAAGACGATGGATGTGTCGGCCGACCGGGTGTCGGTGCAATATGTGCCCTGACGGGGCATGCCCGCCGGGGTGTGGCCGGACGGCCGCCGGAGCGCGTCTCCGGCTTTTTTCTTGGACGGATAGCAGGGCAGGAAAAAGATTGTACGAGTTCCTTCAGGTTTGTGCTATAATACTTACGTTCAGTGAAGGAACCGGTGCGCGGACCGGCCAGCCGCATCCGCGTACAGACGCTTAAGGAGTGAAACGCGCTCATGTTCAAACTCAGTGAGATCAAAGAATTGATCAAACTGGTCGATTCGACTTCGGTGCAGGAACTGGAGGTCGAAAACGAAGGCTCGCGCCTGGTCATCCGCAAGCCGGGCAAGGCCGAGGTCGCCTATGTTCCGGCGCCGCAAGCCGTACCTGCGCATACACCGGCTGCCCCGGCGGCCGCCGTTTCCGCGCCGGCTCCCGAAGCCGCCGCACCCGCCGAACCGGCCAAAGCTCCGGACCGGGCGGGCAATCTGCACCAGATCGTATCCCCGATGGTCGGCACGTTCTATCGCGCGCCTTCGCCGGATGCGCCGCCGTTCGTCAATGTGGGCGACCGCGTCACGGAGAAGACCGTTGTCTGCATCCTCGAGGCGATGAAGCTGATGAATCCGCTCGAAGCCGAAGTGCGGGGCGAGATTGTCGAGGTGCTCGTCGAGAACGGGCAGCTGGTCGAATACGGACAGCCGCTGTTCCTCGTGAAGCCGGAGTGATGCCGGCGGCGGCTTACGCATCGTCGAAAGGGGTAACAACGATTGAGCTTTGATAAAATTTTGATCGCCAACCGCGGCGAGATCGCCGTCCGGATCATTCGCGCCTGCCGCGAGCTCGGCATCGGCACGGTCGCCGTCTATTCGGAGGCGGACCGCGACGCGCTCCACGTGCGGCTGGCGGACGAAGCGTACTGCATCGGGCCGACGCCGCTCAAGGACAGCTATCTGAACTTCGCGAACATCATGAGCGTCGCGACGCTGACCGGGTGCGACGCAATCCATCCGGGCTACGGTTTCCTGTCCGAGAACGCGGATTTCGCGGAAATCGTCGAGTCCTGCAATATCACCTTCATCGGCCCGCCGGCCGAAGCGATCGCCCGCATGGGCGACAAATCGGCGGCGAAGCAGACGATGAAGGAAGCGGATGTGCCGGTCATTCCCGGCTCCGACGGGCTGGTGAGCGACGTGGACGAAGCGGTCCGCATCGCCCGCGAGATCGGCTATCCGGTCATCATCAAGGCGACGGCCGGCGGCGGCGGCCGCGGCATCCGCATCGCGGAAGACGAGGAAGCGCTGATCGCCGGGATCGAGACCGCGCGCCAGGAGGCCGAGAAGGCGTTCGGCAACGGCGGCGTCTACATCGAGAAATATTTGACGGGCATGAAGCACGTCGAGATCCAGGTCATGGCCGACAAATACGGCAATGTCGTCCATCTGTTCGAGCGCGACTGCTCCGTGCAGCGCCGCCGGCAGAAGCTGATCGAAGAAGCGCCGTGCCCGGTGCTGACGCCGGAGCTCCGGGAGCGGATGGGCCAGGCGGCCGTGCGCGCCGCGAAGGCGGTCGGCTATGTCGGGGCCGGTACGCTCGAGTTTCTCCTCGGACCGGACGGGCAGTTCTATTTCATGGAGATGAACACCCGCATCCAGGTCGAGCATCCGGTGACGGAGATGATCACGGGCGTCGACCTGATCCGCGAAATGATCCGCGTCGCGGAAGGTCATCCGCTCTCGTTCACGCAGGAGGATCTTTCGATCGACGGATGGGCGATCGAATGCCGCATCAATGCGGAAGATCCGGAACGGGGCTTCATGCCGTCTCCGGGCACGCTGCAGTTCTATCTGCCGCCGGGCGGCATCGGCGTGCGCGTCGACAGCAGCGCGTATCCGGGGCTGGTCATCTCGCCCCACTATGACTCGATGATCGCCAAGCTGATCGTCTGGGCGCCGACGCGCGAGGAGGCGATTGCGCGCATGAAGCGCGCGCTGGCCGAGTTCGCGGTCGACGGCATCAAGACGACGATCCCGTTCCATCTCAGGGTGCTGAACCATCCGGTGTTCGTCCGCGGCGATTTCGATATCAAGTTCCTCGAGGAGCACGATTTGTTCGCGGACGAAACGGGTTTGTCATAATTCCCGCCGAATGTTATAGTATAGAAATAAACGCGGATAAGCCCTTGAATACACGTTTCCGGCAAATCCGGCATACACAGTGCCGGATATCCGGAAGCGTCAGAGCATGAAGCGGGAGGTGCAGCATGGAAAGCATTGCGGAAGCTGCCGAATTCGAACGCACGGAGATCGGCACGATCCAGATCGCGCCGGAGGTCATCGGGGTGATCGCGGGACTCGCGACGGTGGAAGTCAGCGGCGTTGCGGGCATGAGCGGCGGCATTGCCGGCGGCATCGCCGAGCTGCTCGGCCGGAAGAATCTGGCGAAGGGCGTCAAAGTCGAAGTCGGTCAGAAGGAAGCCGCGGTCGATGTCTCGATCGTCGTCGAATACGGTTACCGGATTCCGGAAGTCGCCTCCGAAATCCAGCGCAGCGTGAAGCGGTCGATCGAGACGATGACCGGCCTGTCGGTCGTCGAGGTGAACGTGCACATCCATGACGTGCATTTCAAGACGGCCGAGAAGACGGAGGATGAAGAGACACACCGGGTGAAGTAACGGCTTTACACGGGTTTTCCCCTCGTGGACGGCATGCCGCCCGTCGGGGGGATTTTAATTATGGGGAGAGATGACGAATTGGCCAGAGTATTGGACAAGCTGCTTCTGTTCATCTACAGTCTGATCATCCTCGCGGCTTCGTTCGCCGCGCTCGGCGCCGCTTCCGGCATCATCGAAAGTTCGGATGCGATCGCGTCGGTCCGCTCGCTGTATGACGGATGGGGCGTCCGCACGGCCGTCATCATCGTCTCCGCCGTCTCGCTGCTGATCAGCCTTCGCTTCCTCTATATTGCGCTTCGCCGCGGGGGAGGCGCCGCGCCGTCGATCGATCAGCGGACCGACTTCGGAGACATCCGCATTTCGCTCGAGACCGTCGAGAATCTGGCGCTCAAGGCGGCATCCCGCCAGCGCGGCGTACAGGATTTGCGCGCGCGCATCCGGGTCACCGACGCCGGCATCGACATTTCGATCCGCGCCGTCGTGGACGGCGACAGCCCCATTCCGTCGCTGTCGGAGGAAATCCAGCGGTCCGTCAAGGATTACGTTGAGGAAATTACCGGAATTCCCGTGGCGAATGTTGCCGTCTTTGTCGCGAACATCGTGCGGACCCAGACGTTCAAGAACCGCGTGGAATAAGAGGGGGAGTCTGCCATGTTCTGGAGGGATCTCCTGACGACGCACGGGGGACGGGCAGCCGGCGTTCTGGCCGGCGTGTTTTTCGGCATCATTTATCTGATCGCGGGCTTCTGGGATATGCTGTTTTTCGCGCTGCTCGTTTGGATCGGGTATTACATAGGCAGAATGAAAGACGAGCGGACCGGACCGGCGATTCCCTGGGATCGGCTGACCGGATGGCTGGGCGACAGGTGGCGCTGGTTCCGATAGACCCTGTGATTTCCTCCGTGCGCCGGAGGTGGCAGCCTTACGTTCGGTGCAGGGAGGAGATCATAGGTTTTTTTCGTTAAAGTCAAGGATTCGGCGCGGGTTCCAAGGCCGGGCCGTTAGCAATCGGGAGGCAGTATGAGACGAAGATTGGCGCGCGAGATCGCCGTTCAGGCGTTGTACCAGATGGAAATGAACAACGTGACCGCCGCGGACGCGGTTGCGATGATCGCGGAAGAAGCGTCGCAGGAGGACAGCGAGCTCGGCGCGGAGCGGTCCGCTCTCCGGCAGGCGGTGCCGCGGGCATTGGAGCTGGTCGAAGGCGTGACCGGCGCAAGATCCGCGATCGACGGAATGCTGCAGCAATATTTGACCGGATGGCAGATGGACAGGCTGTCCCGCGTCGACCGGCAGATTCTGCGGCTGGCCGCCTACGAGATCGTCTGGCGGGACGATGTTCCGCCCAAGGCGGCGGTGAACGAGGCGATCGAGCTGGCGAAACATTTCGGGACCGAGGATTCGGGCAAGTTCGTCAACGGTGTGCTTGGCCGGGTCCTTGACGAGCTCGACACATTGAAGCAGAACCGTCCAATTTGAAAAGGGAGTGGGAGCATGGCGGCATCCATCATTGACGGGAAGCAGATTGCAAGCGCGATTCGGGAGGAGATTCGCGCGGAGACGGAGGCGCTCAAAGCGCGCGGCATCGTGCCGGGGCTGGCGGTTGTCCTCGTCGGCGACGATCCGGCGTCGAAGGTGTACGTCGGCAACAAGGAGAAAGCGTGTCAGGCGATGGGGTTTCATTCGGAGGTGCACCGGCTGCCGGCGGAGACGCCGCAGGCCGATTTGCTTGCGCTGATCGAACGGCTGAACGGCGATCCGGCCATCCACGGCATCCTCGTGCAGCTTCCGCTGCCGAAGCATATCGACGAGAAGGCCGTCATCGACGCGATCCGGGTCGACAAGGACGTTGACGGGTTCCATCCGGTGAGCACGGGAAATCTCATGATCGGCGACGACAGTCTGCTTCCCTGCACGCCGGCCGGCTGCATCGAACTGCTCAAGCGGACGGGCATTGAAATCGCCGGCAAGCACGCGGTCGTCATCGGCCGCAGCAATATCGTCGGCAAGCCGGCGGCCATGCTGCTGCTCCGCGAGCACGCGACGGTGACGATCTGCCATTCCCGCACGGCGAATCTGGAGGAGATCGCACGGCAAGCCGACATCCTTGTCGTCGCGATCGGCAAGCCGAAGGCGATTGACGCCCGGTATGTGAAACCCGGCGCCGTCGTCCTCGACGTCGGCGTAAACCGGCTTCCGGACGGCAAGCTGGCCGGGGACGTCGATTTCGAGAGCGCGTCGGAAGTCGCCGGCTGGATTACGCCGGTGCCGGGCGGCGTCGGACCGATGACAATCACGATGCTGCTTCGCAACACGCTGACCGCGGCGAAGCGGATTCACGGAATCGGTTGATCGGCCGCGGGAACCGGGGGAGTGATCCTGTGGGAGAGGCGCGCATTTTTTCGATCCAGGAGATTACCCGATACATCCGGATGAAGCTGGAATCGGACGAACTGCTCGGCGACGTGTGGCTGCGCGGGGAGATCTCGAACTTCACCCACCATTCGAGCGGGCATATGTATTTCACGCTGAAGGACGAGGGCAGCCGGATCAAGTGCATCATGTTCGCCGCCCATAACCGGAAACTCGCTTTCATGCCGCGCGACGGGACGAAGGTGATCGCCCGCGGCAATGTTTCGGTCTACGAGCGGGACGGCAATTATCAATTTTATGTGACGCAGATGCAGCCGGACGGGATCGGGTCCCTGTATCTGGCTTTCGAGCAGCTGAAGAAGAAGCTGGAGGCCGAGGGGCTGTTCGATCCGGCGCGCAAGCGGCCGCTGCCGCGGGTGCCCCGGACGATCGGCGTCGTCACGTCGCCGACCGGCGCCGCCATCCGCGACATTCTGACGACGCTGGGCCGCCGGTATCCGCAGGCGGCGGTGACGCTCGTCCCGGTGCTCGTCCAGGGGCAGGGCGCGGCGCCGTCGATCGTCCGGGCGATCGAGCTGCTCAACCGGATCGGCGAGGCGGACGTCCTGATCGTCGGGCGCGGCGGCGGTTCGCTCGAGGAGCTGTGGGCGTTCAACGAAGAGATCGTCGCCCGCGCCATCGCGGCGTCCCGCATCCCGGTCATCTCCGCCGTCGGGCACGAGACGGATTTCACGATCGCCGATTTCGCGGCGGATCTGCGCGCCCCGACGCCGACGGCTGCGGCCGAGCTGGCGGTGCCGCACATCGCGGAGCTGCGGGAGACGCTGGAGCATCTCAGGCGGCGCATGCGCGGCGCGCTGTCGGCCTGCATCGAGTCACGCAGGCAAAGGCTCGCGCGCGTCCGGCGCTCGCCGGTGCTGCTCTATCCGCGCCGCTACCTGCTCGCGCACGCGGAGCGGCTCGACCGGGCGAGCGAGCGGCTGCGCGAGCGGATGCGGCGCCGGGCCGAGCAGAGCCGGCAGCGGCTGCTCGGCGCGCGGGGGCGCCTGGCCGCGGCGCATCCGGGCGGCCGGGTGGAGATGGCCGCCGCCCGGCGGCGCGAGGCGGAGCGCCGGCTTGCGGCCGCCATGCGGGCGGCCGTGAAGGACGGCGCGCAGCGTCTGGCGATGTCGATGCGCCAGCTCGACGCGCTCAGCCCGCTCAAGGTGATGATGCGCGGCTACAGCCTCGTCTACGACGAGCGGGAGGAGCGGCTGATCCGGTCGATCCGGGACGTGCAACCGGGCGACATGGTGAACGTGAGGCTTGCGGACGGGCGGTTGGAATGCCATATCTGGTCCATGAGAGGAGAGGACGGTTTTGGCGGAAACGGGCTTTGAGCGAACGGGCGGCGGCATGCCCGAACATGGCGGTGAATCCGGCGGCGCGCCGCAGGAGGCGTCCGTCAGCTTCGAGGAAGCGATGGAGCAGCTCGAGGCGATCGTCGCGAAGCTCGAATCGGGCGATGTGCCGCTCGAGCAGGCGATCGAGCTGTTCCAGGAAGGCATGCGGCTGTCGCAGCTCTGTGGCAGCAAGCTGGAGCAGGTGGAGCGGAAGATCGAGATGCTGATCGAGACGGAGCAGGGGCTGCAGCGCAAACCGTTCGCCCCGGAGGAATAATCGGCGGTGTGCCGCGGCGTTTTCCGCGCTCCGGGGGAAGATACGGGTTGAGATGAGGTTGAATGGAGTTCATGAGCGACATGTCTGTTGAGGCGTATATCGCGCGTTTGGCCGCCGCGGTCGAACAGGCGCTGGACAGCGCAATTCCGGTGGAATGGGATGTGCCGGGCAAGCTGCGCGAAGCGATGATGTATTCGCTGAAGGCGGGGGGCAAACGCATCCGTCCGGTGCTGGTGCTTGCTGCCGCGGAAGCGGTGAGGGGAGACGAATCGGCGGCGGAGGCGGCAATGCCGGCCGCCTGCGCCGTCGAACTGGTGCACACCTATTCGCTGATTCACGACGATCTGCCGGCGATGGACGATGACGACTTCCGCCGGGGCAAGCTGACGAACCACAAAGTGTTCGGGGAAGCGATGGCCATTCTGGCCGGAGACGCGCTGCTGACCCACGCATTCCATCTGATCGCGGAAGCGGCCCTCTCCGGAAGGCTGCCCGCCGACGCCGCGCTGGCGATCACGGCCGATCTGGCCCGGCTCGCGGGCGCATCCGGCATGGTCGGCGGCCAGGCGGCCGACATGCTCGGCGAGCAGGGCGTCACGTCGCTGGACGAGATGCGCTACATCCACCTGCACAAGACGAGCGATCTGATCACCTTCTCGCTGACGGCCGGCGGCCGGGCCGGCGGCGCCGACGCCGCGCAGATCGACGCGCTGGCGGCATTCGGCATGCGGATCGGACTGGCGTTTCAGATCCGGGACGACATCCTCGACGTCGTCGGCGACGAGCGGGTGCTCGGCAAGAAGACGAACAGCGACGCGAGGCGGCTGAAGGTCACCTATCCGTACCTGATCGGCCTGGATGCCAGCCGGGCAGAGGTCGAGCGGCTGACGCGCGAGGCGAAGGAGGTCCTGCTGGACGCCAGCCTGCGCAAGCCCGATCTGCTGCTCGGCATTGCCGAATATTTGGTGAGCCGCGACCGTTGATGAAGGCGCCGTCCGCCTGCGGCCCAAGCGGCAGGCCGGCCTTCCGTCGAGTGCCGTCGCGATCCGGTTATGGTATAATGGCCCTAAATGCACATGATTTGAAATTGATTTCTCGTTGTGAAACGCGGGCATTTGACAGCCCGGAAGGCGATCGATGCTCGACGGACCGGCTCACGGTCCGGCGGCTGAACCGGCATGCCGGGAGCTGTTCTGTCAGACGAAAGCGAGGTTTACGCATGCTGCTCGAACATATCCGGGGACCGGAAGATCTGAAGGCGCTGCCGGTCGACCAGCTCGACGAGCTGGCGGCGGAAGTGCGGCAGTTTCTGATCGAGAAACTGTCCGTCACCGGCGGCCACCTGGCGTCGAATCTCGGCGTGGTGGAGCTGACGCTCGCATTGCATTATGTTTTCGACAGCCCGAAGGACAAGCTGATCTTCGACGTCGGACACCAAGCGTATGTGCACAAGATGATCACCGGCCGGATGCACCGGTTCGATACGCTGCGCCAGTACAAAGGGCTGTGCGGTTTCGTGAAGCGCGCGGAGAGCGAGCACGACGTCTGGGAAGCCGGACACAGCAGCACGTCGCTGTCGGGCGCCATGGGCATGGCGCTTGCCCGCGATCTGAAGGGCGAAAGCCATCAGGTCGTGGCGATCATCGGCGACGGCGCGCTGACCGGCGGCATGGCGCTCGAGGCGCTGAACCATATCGGCCACGAGAAGAAAGATCTGATCGTCATCCTGAATGACAACGAGATGTCGATCGCGCCGAACGTCGGCGCATTGCACAATTATCTCGGCCGGATCCGCTCGGACCGCCATTATCTGAAAGCCAAGGAAGAGCTGCAGCAGCTGCTGAACCGGATCCCGGCGATCGGCGGCAAGCTCGCGAAGACGGCCGAGCGGCTGAAGGACAGCCTGAAGTATATGGTCGTGCCGGGCATGTGGTTCGAGGAGCTCGGCTACACGTATCTCGGCCCCGTGGACGGGCATGACATCCGCAAGCTGCTCGAAGCGCTCCAGCAGGCGAAATCGGTCGGAGGGCCGGTGCTCGTTCATGTGCTCACCGTGAAGGGGAAGGGGTACGAGCCGGCCGAAGCGGATTCGCACAAATGGCACGGCATCACGCCGTACAAAATCGAGTCCGGCCAGGTGCTGAAGGCGGTCGGTCCGCCGACTTATACGGACGTGTTCGGGGAAGCGCTGGTGGAACTGGCGGAGCGCGATCCTCGCATCGTCGCGGTAACGCCGGCGATGCCCGGAGGGTCGGGGCTGCTGAAGTTCGCGGAACGGTTCCCGGACCGGATGTTCGACGTCGGCATCGCCGAGCAGCATGCGGCGACGATGTGCGCCGCGCTCGCGCTGGAAGGGATGAAGCCGGTCTTCGCCGTCTATTCGACGTTCCTGCAGCGGGCGTACGACCAGGTCGTGCACGATATTTGCCGCCACAACGCGAACGTGATCTTCGCCATCGACCGGGCCGGACTGGTCGGTCCGGACGGCGAGACGCATCAGGGCGTGTTCGACGTGGCGTTTCTGCGCCATATCCCGAACATGATGCTCATGATGCCGAAGGACGAAAATGAGCTCAGGCGCATGCTCCGCACGGCCGTCGATTACGACGGCGGCCCGATTGCGGTCCGCTATCCAAGGGCCGCGGGAGTCGGCGTGAGCCTCGACTCCGATCCGCAGCCGCTTCCGATCGGCGAGTGGGAGACGGTCCGCGAGGGCGACGGGGCGGTCGTGCTCGCCTGCGGCCCGATGGTCGGCCTTGCGATGGAGGCGGCGGAGCAGCTCAAGCGGGACGGCATGCAGCTGCGCGTCGTGAACGCCCGGTTCCTGAAGCCGCTTGACGAGACGATGCTGCTCGCCCTCGCCGGCGATGGGCTGCCCGTCATCGTGCTCGAGGAAGGCGCGGTGCACGGCGGACTGGGCGGCGCGGTGCTGGAATTCTATGCGCTGCGCGGCATCGATCATATGCGGGTGAGGCTGATCGGCGTGCCGGACCGGTTCATCGAGCACGGTTCGATCAAGGAGCAGCGCGCGGAGATCGGACTGACCGTCGAACGGATTGTAACGGAAGCGAAACAGCTGCGGGCCCGGCCGGGCAGGCGCGCAAGCGTCATCCGCAGCTGACGCGGGGAAAGCGAACGGAAATCACATGTCGGACAAGGATCTCAAAGGCAAGGAACGGATTGATGTGCTCCTCGTGGAGCAAGGGTTTTTCGAGAGCAGGGAGAAAGCGAAGGCGGCGGTCATGGCCGGGCTGGTGCTGGCGGACGGCGAACGGATCGAGAAGAGCGGCGCCAAGGTGCCGCGCACGGCCGCGATCACGGTGAAGGGCGCGCTGCATCCGTATGTCAGCCGCGGCGGCCTCAAGCTGGAGAAGGCGATCGAGACATTCGGCATCGCGATGGCAGGCCGCGTCATGCTCGATATCGGGGCGTCGACCGGCGGCTTTACCGACTGCGCGCTCAAGAACGGCGCGGCTCAAGTCTACGCCATTGACGTCGGCTACAATCAGCTGGACTGGTCGCTGCGTCAGGACAGCCGGGTGTGCGTCATGGAACGCACGAACTTCCGCTACCTGAAACCGGAAGATTTGCGCGGCCCGCAGCCGGATTTTGCCGCAATCGACGTTTCGTTCATTTCGCTGCGGCTCATCCTGCCGACGCTCAAGGAACTCCTTCCGCCCGGCGCGGGCGTCGTCGCGCTGATCAAGCCGCAATTCGAAGCGGGGCGCGAAGCCGTGGGCAAGTCCGGCGTCGTGCGCGACCCGGCGGTGCATGAAGAGGTCATCGCCCGGGTGTGCGGTTTCGCGGAAGCCGAAGGGTACGGCCTGCAGGGGCTGACGTACTCGCCGATAACGGGCGGAGAAGGGAATATTGAGTTTCTGGCTTACTGGCGGCTGGGCGAGCCCGCGGCCTTCCAGGCTTCAGCCGATGCGGTTGCGCGGCTTGTGGCGGAAGCGCACGAGGCGTTCCGGCGGGCTTGACGGATGAGGCTGGATTGCGGTCGCGGTTTGTCCGTCATGGATAGGAGAAGAAATTTCGCTTGTTTCGGCCGAATTGAGCAACAAGTCCAAAACAAGCGAAATCATTTCGTCAATTTTGCGGAATCTCTCGGTTTTGACGCCGTTTCCGCGGATTAGAGGATATTTCTTCAAATCCTCCAAATTCTCCATATTCGACAAAATTGAAGCAATTTCTTCGCTTATTGTCGGCGGAGGACCAGATCACGACAGCGTGCGAGGTCAATCGGTTGATCCAATCGGTTGGCCTCTTTGTTTTGATAAAGCTTGGCGCCCCGTCTTTCGCAAAAATGAATTTTCTGGTATACTGGGACCAAACAAACGTTCCCGTTTATATTATTAATGTCATGGAAGGAATTCCCGTCCCGAAGCGAGAACCTAATAGGCATGCAATTCCATGCGTGCTTGTCGCGTGAAAGGGGCGGCGAATGTGAACAATGCGGCCGACTGGTTTCTCATGATCGCCGCCGGCGGTCTGATCGCCGTCTGGCTTTTTCGCCGGTTCTACGTCTGGCTCCATGAGCCGCCGGCCAGCCGCGTCTACCGGCTGGGCGAAGGATCGGAGCCGGACCCCGGCGACGAGACGGTGCGTTTCCTGACCGCAAGCGGCTATGAGGTCGTCTCGGGCAAGCATCGGGTGCCGATCGAGATCGAGGTGGACGGCGAGCTGATGCAGTCGCGGCTGTTCATCGACTATGTCGCCGTGAAGGACGGACGGACGTGGCTGGTGAAGACGGCGCGCGACCGGATGCCGATCGACTGGACCGGAGCCGGCGTACGGGACAAGTTTCTCGTATACGCGCTGCTCGTGCCGTCGGCGGAAGGCATCGTGTATGCGGATCCGAGGGAGCGGTGGCTGAGAACGATCACGTTCGCGATCGGAACGGAAGCTTAAGGAGGCAGGCCCAGGCAATGAAAGGATTCCGACAGATGAAGATTCGGGAGATTATCGGCGAACAGGAGATCGAGACGCAGGACGAGCTCGTCGAGGCGCTTCGCCGAGCCGGCCTGAACGTGACGCAGGCGACCGTCTCCCGCGACATCAAGGAGATGCAGCTCGTCAAGGTGCCGACCGAGGACGGGCGCTACAAATACTCGCTGACGGCGGAAAGCCGCGTCTACCCGCTGCAGAAGCTGAAACGGGCGATGCTCGATCATTTTGTCCATATCGACAGCGCGGACAATCTGATCGTCATGAAATGTCTGCCCGGCACGGCGAACGCGATCGGTTCGCTCATCGACGCGATGGAATGGAACGAGGTCATGGGCACGATCTGCGGCGACGACACGATTCTGATCATCTGCCGGACCAAAGCGCAGAGCAAGACCGTCGTCGACCGGCTGATCGGACTGCTGAATGAACCGGGGCGGAAATAGCCATCGTATTTATTGGCAGGAAGGGGACACGTCATGCTTCGCGAGCTGTCGATACGCAATCTGGCTGTCATCGAACACGTATCCGTATCTTTCGCGGAGGGGTTCCATGTGCTGACCGGCGAGACCGGCGCGGGCAAGTCGATTCTGATCGACGCGCTCAGCCTGGTCATCGGCGGCCGCGGCGCGGCGGACATCGTGCGCTACGGATGCGAGAAGGCCGAGATCGAAGCGCTGTTCGACCCGCCTGCCGGCCATCCGGTGCGGGAAGTGCTGGAATCGCTCGGCATCGAAGCGGAACCGGATGAGCCGATTGTCGTGCGGCGCGAATTGTCGGTCCAGGGCAAGAGCGTAAGCCGCGTGAACGGCCGGATCGTCAATCTGTCCATGCTCAGGGAGATCGGCGAATGTCTCGTCAACATTCACGGTCAGCACGAGCATCAGTCGCTGCTCAAGACGGAGCGGCACCTCGAGTGGCTCGACGCCTATGCGGGCGGGAAGCTGGCCGACCTGAAGCGGGATTATCAGGAGATCTACCGGCGATATACGGAGACGCGGAACAAGCTGCGGGAACTCGAAGACGCTTCGCGGCAAAACATGCAGATGCTCGATCTGTACAAGTTCCAGCTCGCGGAGATCGACGACGCGCGGCTAAAGCCCGGCGAGGACGAGGCGCTGCAGGATGAGCGCAGGCGGCTGGCGCATGCCGAGCGCATCATGCAGAACGCATCCGAGGCGTATGAGCTCATTTACGGCAATGCCGGGCTGGATGCGCTGGCCAGGGCGATTTCGCGGCTCGAGGATATCCGCAAGTACGACGCCCCGGCCATCGAGCCGCTGCTGGAGCAGCTGCAGTCGGCTTATTATCAGGCGGAAGACGCGGCGTACCAGCTCCGCGACTATCGCGAACGCATCGAGTCCGATCCCGAGCGGCTGACCGAGATCGAAGACCGGCTTGATCTGATCGGGGGGCTCAAGCGCAAATACGGCGAGCGCATCGAAGATATCCTCGAATACCGGGCGAAGATCGCCGACGCCATCGACAAGATGGAGAACCGGGACGAGCATCTTGAGCGGCTGCGCGAGGAAGAGCGCAAGCTGCGCGAGCAGGCGCAGCGCCTGGCGCTCGGGCTTTCGGAGCAGCGCCGGCTTGCGGCGGACCGGCTGGCGAAGGAGATCGAAAGCGAGCTCAAGGAGCTGCAGATGGAGCGCACGACGTTCAAGGTGCAGCTCGATCAGCAGCCGGGCGAGGATGGCGCGCCGAAGCTGGCGCCGCACGGAATCGACGAGGCAGTCTTCCTGTTCTCCGCGAATCCGGGCGAACCGCCGAAGCCGCTCGCGAAGATCGCTTCCGGAGGCGAAATGTCGCGCATCATGCTGGCGCTGAAGACGGTTTTCGCCGCGATCGACGGGGTGCCGGTTCTCGTGTTCGACGAAGTGGACACGGGCGTCAGCGGACGTGCCGCGCAGGCTATCGCGGAGAAGATGTCGAAGCTGTCCCGACGCTGCCAGGTGTTCGCGATCACGCACCTGCCGCAGGTGGCCTGCATGGCGGACCATCATTACGGCATTCGCAAGCAGACGCTCGGCGAGCGCACGTCCACGACGGTCGAACCGCTGCAAGGCATCGGCCGGGTCGAGGAGCTGGCACGCATGCTCGGAGGCGTGGAAGTGACGGATATGACGCGCCATCACGCCCGGGAGATGCTGGATCTGGCCGAACGGAAGAAGGGCGCTTGAAAGCCAGTCCGGGAATGTTTTATCGGTCATAAAAGAAAAGGGGCGGGGTTACCTTAAAGGTACGCCAACAGGGCGAAGCGACAGACACGGGAGCGGCAGCTTCCGCGGCTTCAATCGCATCGGGCGGCCTTTGTTCCCACGCCCGCGCCGACGAAGCCGCGAGAACCGCATGCCGGGCTAGTTCCGACATGCGGTTCATCGGCGGCTTTTTTCTATGCGCCGTCCGCATCCCGCCCGCTGTTCATCCAGATTCCTTAGGGAGCGTGAATCCATTGAATGACAGCGCACGGATCCGTTGGTTCGGTCTTCTGCTCGCCATTCTCGTCTGCGCGGCCGGTTTCACCGCCCCGTTCCGGCATTATGCCGCCTTCCCCAGTGAGCTGAATCTGTTCCTCGGCCAGCACAGACAGCTCGATTACACGATGCCGGTGCACGCTGACATCACGGTCGATCCATCCATCGTCAACATCAACGGTTCGGACAACCGTTCGGTCAAGGTTGACCTGCGCAAGCCGCTGTCGATCGTTCCGCAGTCCAGCGGCATGGCCAAGCTGAAAATGAAATTATTCGGTACCATTCCTTTCAAGACGGTCACCGTCCATGTCGTTCCCGGGCTGAAAGTGATACCCGGCGGCCAGACGATCGGCGTCAAGGTAAAATCGGACGGCATCATGGTCGTCGGCCATCACCAGGTGAAGACGGAAAAAGGCGAAACGCTGTCGCCCGCACAATCCGCCGGCATCCGCCTTGGCGATCTGATCATGGGCGCGAACGGCGTCAAGCTGAAGGAAGTCAGCCAGATGGCCAAGATGGTCGAGCAGGCGGGCAAGGAAGGGAAGACGCTCAGCCTCACGATCGAGCGTGGAACCGAGAAATTTGAGAAAGAACTCAAGCCGGTCTATGACGCGGAAGACCGGGCGTGGCGGCTCGGCCTTTATATCCGGGATTCTGCTGCCGGCGTAGGTACGCTGACATTCTACGCACCGGAACAGGGCGTATATGGCGCTCTGGGGCACATCATCACCGATATGGACACGCAGGCGCCGATCCGGGTCGGAGAAGGGCAGATCGTGCAGTCGAGCGTCACGTCGATCAACAAGAGCTCCAGCGGCGAACCCGGCGAGAAAAGAGCGCATTTCGTCAAGGAAGGCAAGGTGCTCGGCACCGTCGAGCGCAATACGCAATTCGGCATTTTCGGCCGGATGAGTGAACTGCCGAAGCCAAGCTACATCGACAAGGCGATTCCGGTCGCGTTTGCCGATGAAGTGAAGGAAGGGCCGGCGCATATTTTGACGGTGGTCGACGGTCAGAAAGTGGAGAAGTTCGATATCGAGATAACGCGTGCGATGCGCCAGACCGAGCCGGCCACGAAAGGCATGATCATCAGGATCACCGACGAGAAGCTGTTGAAACGGACGGGCGGCATCGTGCAGGGGATGTCCGGCAGTCCGATCATCCAGGACGGTAAACTGGTCGGCGCCGTCACCCACGTATTCGTCAACGATCCGTCATCGGGATACGGCTGCTACATCGAATGGATGCTCGGCGATGCGGGCATTCTGCCCAACGCGCATCAACGGAAGCTTAAGGCGGGATAACGCCCTAAGCTTTCGTTGTTTCCGTCCGTGTCGAAAAATGTTGAACATCCCAGAAATCACGAATATTTTGGAATAAATTTTTATTATATTCATTGTCACAAAAAAAGTAAAGAAAAAATTTTTAACATGAAGGAAATTCCTTTCCCATGTCGAAACGGTATTATATCGGGGAGGAAACAGACCTTCCACAAGTGAATCCCATTCGAATAAGGAGGACTCACACCTTGCAAAGAATTGAAGTATTGCTGGCTGACGACAACCGTGAATTTACGAATCTGCTCTCCGAGTACATCTCAGAACAGAGCGACATGACAGTCACGGGCGTAGCCTACAACGGCGAAGAAGTGCTTCGGCTGCTGGAGGAATCCCGCAAGGCGCCGGACGTCCTCATCCTGGACATTATCATGCCGCATCTCGACGGCCTTGGCGTGCTTGAACGGCTGCGCGACATGGATCTCAATCCGATGCCGAAAATCATCATGCTGACGGCATTCGGTCAGGAGAATATTACGCAGAAGGCGGTTCAGCTCGGCGCGTCCTACTACATACTGAAGCCATTCGACATGGAAATCTTGGCCAACCGCATCCGCCAGCTGGTGAACAATCCCGTGTTGTCGCCGGCCGCGAGCTACGGCTCGGTGTTGCCGAAGACAACCAACGTCGTGCCGATCGGCAAGAGCAAAAATCTCGACGCCAACATCACGAGCATCATCCACGAAATCGGCGTGCCTGCCCATATCAAAGGGTATCAATACCTGCGCGAAGCGATCACGATGGTGTACAACAACATCGAAATTCTCGGCGCGATCACGAAGACGCTCTATCCGGCAATCGCCGAGAAGTTCAAGACGACGCCATCCCGCGTCGAACGCGCCATCCGGCACGCCATCGAAGTCGCCTGGACACGCGGCAACATCGACTCGATCAGCCATCTGTTCGGCTATACGATCAACATCAGCAAGTCGAAACCGACGAACAGAGAATTCATCGCGATGGTGGCCGACAAACTGCGGATCGAGCACAAGGTGTCGTAGCGGCGGCTTGAGCGATGGAGCCTCGAAACACCACGGTTTTTCGTTGGTCGCATGACCAATGGAAGTGTGGTGTTTTCTGCTTTTCAGGCGGCATGACGGATCGGAAAGAAAGAGGGAAACGCGGATGCGATGCGGAATGGGGCGCATTCCCGGAATGCTCAATCACGTCCTGGCGGCGGGCAGACGCCATACCGTCGGTCTCCGGGAGGACGGCACGGTGGTTGCCGCGGGAAACAATGCGTACGGCCAATGCAATGTTGACGAATGGCGCGATATTGTGGCGATTGCGGCAGGGTGCGCCCATACCGTCGCGCTCCGGGCAGACGGCACCGTCGTTGCCGCGGGAAGCAACGAATACGGCCAATGCGACGTCAGCGGGTGGAGCGGCATCCGACTGCCGGCCGGCCGAGAATAAGGAGCCTGTGGGGCTGGCCCGGCTTGCAACTTTTCCCGCGCCGCCCTCGTCTGATTCGAATGAGGATCGGAAACGAGGGTTTGAAATGATAAGAATTGCGGTTTATACCATCGCAGCGGCAATCGTGCTGCTCGCCATTCCGGTTGTGGCGTCGCTTGGCGAATACACGCGGGCCAAGACGATGTATGACGACGACAGCCGGTTCATTCGCGAGCTTTCGGTTATCGCGCTGACGGCGGATCAGTTCGTGATGGCGGAGGCGGCGGATTTCGAATGGGATACCCTGTACATATTCGGCCCCTATACAACCCGGAAGGAGATGGAGGAGCAGATCGGAACAACCTGGTACAACTCCTATTCCGATTACTTGAAGCGCCGCACGCCGTTCGGCAGGCATCCGATCGAAGATGACTCGCTCCAGAAGCTGGTGTTCGTCCGTGACGGCAAAGTCGTGCTGGATGCGACGGTCAGCCGGAGCATTGTCGATTTCACGTGGATGGACAAGACCCGGTTCAGCCGCGCAGAAGCGAGGTTCGAGCTGCGGCATGAACACGGATGGTCGACCGCGTTATGGCGCGGATTGCTTGCATAGCCATGACAAACGCCGCATCGGGATGCAAGCCCCGGATGCGGCGTTTTTGTCACGTTTGCTCGTTGTCCGGCAGCCGGACGGGCTTCGGCGGGCGGGGACGCTTCTTCCTGAAGCGCGGCGCGACGTAGTTGCGCTTCCGGTCGCGGAAGAAAATCCAGCCGGCGATGAAGCCAACGCCGCCGAGGAACAGGATGAGGCCGAAAATAAACCGAAGCCAGTTGAAGACCGGAACCGGATCGTCGGGTCCGAAGGAAGCGAAATAATCGAACAGGGTGTTCTTGATCTGCAGAAAGCCGTAAGCCGCCCCGATGCCGGGAATGACAAGCAGCAGCACGGCGAGAAAACGCGAGAGCACCAATCTCATGCTTCTACCATCCTTCCGTTGTCCAACGTGCGGCGCAAATCCCTACACATTATATCATACCGCGAAAGCGTATTCGCTGTCCAACGCGCGGGACAGGTCTGTTATATGACGCACGGGAAAGGTAAAATAGTAGAGTACGGATCAACACCCAAGACCGGGAAGAGGAGAATGAACATGACGATACATGCGGACGTTGCGGTGCTCGGCGGAGGACCCGGCGGCTATACGGCCGCAATCCGGGCCGCCCAGCTCGGCAAGAAAGCGGTCATTATCGAGCAGGACCGGCTTGGCGGCGTCTGTTTGAACCGGGGCTGCATTCCGAGCAAGTCGCTGCTGCGCAGCGCGGAAGTGTTCCATACGGTGAAGGAAGCCGCCCGCTACGGCATTGCGGTCCAGGGCGAGCCGGAGCTGCGCTACGACGCTGTCCTGGAGCGGAAGCGCGCCGCCGTCGAGCAGCTTTACCGCGGACTCACGTCGCTCATGAAAAAGCACAACATCGAGGTGATCCACGGGAAGGGGAGAATCATCGGGCCGTCGATCTTCTCGCCGCGCAGCGGTTCGGTCGCGGTCGAGCTGGAGAACGGCGAGATGGAGACGGTCGTGCCGCAGCAGCTGATCATCGCGACCGGTTCGCGTCCGCGCGAGCTGCCGGGACTGAAGTTTGACGGCATCCGGGTGCTGAGCAGCGACGATGCGCTGAACATGGAGACGCTGCCGCGCGATATGCTGATCGTCGGGGGCGGCGTCATCGGTATCGAATGGGCGTCGATGCTGAACGACTTCGGCGTGGCCGTGACGCTGGTCGAAGCGGCATCGCGCCTGCTGCCGGGGGAAGACACCGACGTGTCTGCCGAGATGGAGCGGCTGCTCCGCAGACGCGGCGTCCGCGTGATCACTTCGGCGAAGCTGCTCACCGACACGTTCGAGCGGAAAGACGACGGCGTGGCGGTCAAGATCGAAACCGGCGAGGGGGCGGTCGCGCTGTCCGCCGAGCGGATGCTCGTCGCCATCGGACGGACGGCGAACGTCGACGGGATCGGCCTGGAAGCGACCGATGTGGCGGTCAAGGACGGCTTTATCGCCGTCAACGCGTCGTACCAGACGGCCGAACCGCACATCTATGCGGTCGGCGACGTCATCGGCGGCGTGCAGCTTGCGCACGCGGCGGCGCGCGAAGGGGTGATCGCGGCCGAACATATCGCCGGCCTCAAAACTGAGCCGCTTCAGCCGCACCGCATTCCGCGCTGCATCTACTCGCGGCCGGAAGTGGCCTCCATCGGCTTGACGGAGAGCCAGGCGCTTTCCCGCGGCCATGACGTGAAGACGAGCCGGATTCCGTTCCGGGCGAGCGGCAAGGCGATCGTGCTCGGCGAGACGGACGGCTTCGTGAAAGTGATCGCCGAACGGAAGACCGGCGACATCCTCGGCGTCCACATGATCGGACCGCATGTGACGGAACTGCTGTCCGAGGCGGGCCTCGCGGATCTTCTGAACGCTTCGGTATGGGAAGCCGGCCAGCTCGTCCATCCGCACCCTTCGCTGTCGGAAATGCTCGGCGAGGCGATGCTGGCGATCGACGGCGTGTCCTTGTCGTTCTGACTCGAAGGTTCGGGGCGATCGGTTCATTTCTTTTTCCGGCAAAACAGGGTATAATGGATGCATCTTACCTTTAGTACCTGGTGTTAAGAGCTGACCTCGAACGGGCGGCTCTCTTGCAGCCGGGAGAAGGAGGCATTTTATGGCCAATACCGGTACCAAGCGGACGTTCCGCCACCGCGAGGTCGGTCTTACGGACGACGAAGCGGTGCAGATGTACGCGACGATGCTGATGGCAAGACGATACGACGAGCGGGCACTGCTGCTTCAGCGGGCCGGCAAGATCAATTTTCACATCTCCGGAATCGGACAGGAAGCCGCGCAGGTGGCGGCCGCCTTCGCGCTGGATCGGGAGAACGACTGGTTTCTTCCCTACTACCGTGACTATGGCTTCGTGCTGGCGGTCGGCATGACGCTGCGCGAGCTGATGCTGTCCTTGTTCGCGAAGGAAGAAGATCCGAACAGCGCGGGCCGGCAGATGCCGGGCCACTTCGGCTGCAAACGGCTGCGCATCGTCACCGGATCGAGCCCGGTGACGACCCAGGTGCCGCACGCGGTCGGCATCGCATACGCGCTCAAACTGAAGCGGCAGCCCTATGTGTCGTTCGTGACGTTCGGCGAGGGCTCAAGCAACCAGGGCGATTTTCATGAGGGCTGCAACTTTGCGGGCGTGCACAAACTGCCGGTCATTTTCATGTGCGAGAACAACCAGTACGCCATTTCGGTGCCGATTTCGCGGCAGGTTGCAGGGCGGATCTGCGACCGGGCGGTCGGTTACGGGTTCCCCGGCGTCCGGGTTGACGGCAACGATCCGCTGGAAGTGTACAAGGCCGTCAAGGAAGCGCGCGAGCGCGCGGTCGCCGGCGAAGGCCCGACATTGATCGAGGCCGTGATGTACCGGCTGTCGCCGCACTCGACATCCGACAACGACCTGGCCTACCGGTCGAAGGAAGAAGTCGAGGAGCACCGGGCGAAGGACGGGCTGCCGCGCTATCGACAGTACCTGATTGACTGCGGGCTGTGGAACGAAGAGCTGGACCGTTCGCTCGACGCGAACATCCGCCAGATGCTCGACGAAGCGACCGAGTATGCGGACAAGGCGCCATACCCTTCTCCGGAATCGATCATGCACCACGTCTATGCCGGCGATGCGGAAGGAGGGCGGTAACATGGCGGTCATGCATTACATCGACGCGATCCGGCTGGCCATGGAAGAAGAAATGGCCCGCGACGAGGATGTGTTTGTGCTCGGCGAGGACGTCGGCTATAAGGGCGGCGTCTTCACAACGACGAAAGGACTGCTCGAGAAGTTCGGGCCGGAGCGGGTGCTGGACACGCCGCTTGCGGAGTCGGTGATCGCCGGCGCGGCGATCGGCGCCGCCATGTACGGCCTGAAGCCGATCGCCGAGATGCAGTACGCGGACTTTATTTTCCCTGCGACGAACCAGATCATCAGCGAAGCGGCGAAAATCCGCTACCGTTCGGCCAGCGACTGGACGTGCCCGGTCGTCATCCGCGCCCCGATCGGCGGCGGCGTGTTCGGCGGCCTGTACCATTCGCAGAGCGTGGAATCGGTCTTCTTCGGCACGCCGGGCCTGAAAATCGTCGCACCGTACACCGCCTGCGACGCGAAGGGGCTGCTCAAGGCTGCCGTCCGCGATCCGGACCCGGTGCTCTATTTCGAACACAAGAAATGTTACCGGCTCGTCTCCGGCGAAGTGCCGGAGGACGACTACATCGTGCCGATCGGCAAGGCGAACGTGCTGCGCGAAGGCGATGACATCACGGTGATCGGATACAGCCTGCCGCTTCATTTCGCGATGCAGGCGGCCGAGGATCTGGAGGCGGAAGGCATCTCGTCCCACATTCTCGATCTCCGCACGCTGCAGCCGCTGGACAAGGAAGCGATCCTCGAAGCGGTCCGCCGCACGGGTAAAGTGCTCATCGTCCACGAAGACAACAAGACGGGCGGCGTCGGCGCCGAAGTGGCGGCGATCATCGCCGAGGAGCTGCTGTACGAGCTGGACGCGCCGATCATGCGGCTGTGCGGTCCGGACGTGCCGGCGATGCCGATTCATGCGCCGGGCGAGAAACATTTCATGCTGAATCGGGAGAAACTGCGGGATGCGATGCGGCAGTTGGCGCTTTATTGATGACCTTATGGTCCAATCCGGGATGGGAAGAAGGAGTTGAGAACGTGAGAGAGGGTCTTCAGGAAATCGTCATGCCGCAGCTGGCGGAATCGCTGGTGTCGGCGACGATCGAGCGCTGGCTGAAGCAGCCGGGTGACCGGATCGACATGTACGAGCCGATCTGCGAGATCAACACGGACAAGGTGAACGCGGAGCTGCCGTCGACCGTCACCGGGAAACTGGTCAAAATATTGGCCGGCGAAGGCGAGACCGTGGACGTAGGCGCACCGATCTGTCTCGTCGAGACGGCGTCGGCCGGCGCTCCGGCAGAATCCGCGCCGGATTCGGGAGATGCGGCGCAGCCGCAGGCACGGCAGGCGGCCGCATCGGACGGGGATGAAGGCGCGGCGCCTATGAGCGGCCGCTATTCGCCGGCGGTGCAGCGCCTCGCCGCCGAACACGGCGTCAATCTGGCCGAGGTGCGGGGCACCGGGCTCGGCGGGCGCATTACCCGCAAGGACGTGTTGAACTACATCGAATCCGGCCGCGCATCCGGCAAACCCGCGGACAGCCGTTCGGCCGATCCGGCGCGCCAGCCGGTCCGGTCCAGCGGCCTGCATCTGTCGGAAGAGCCGAAGCTGCCCGCGATCGAAGTCGAGGCGGCGGCGCCGGGCAGCGGCGAATACTTCATCGACGTGTCGCCGCTCCGCCATACGATCGCGACCCGGATGCGGCAGAGCGTCACGGAGATTCCGCACGCCTGGACGATGATCGAGGCGGACGTGACGAATCTTGTCGCGCTGCGCAACAAGCTGAAAGACGAGTTCATGAAGCGCGAAGGCATCAACCTGACATATCTCGCGTTCTTCCTGAAGGCGGTCATCAACGCGATCAAGGACTATCCGATCATGAATTCGGTGTGGGCCGTCGACAAAATCATCGTCAAGCGCGACATCAACATTTCGCTGGCCGTCGGCACGGAGGACGGCGTCTGGACGCCGGTCATCAAGAACGCCGACCAGAAGAACATCGCCGGGCTGGCCCGCGAGATCGACGACCTCGCGCGCAAGACGCGGGAAGGCCGGCTGTCGCTCAGCGACATGCAGGGCGGAACGTTCACGGTCAACAACACCGGCTCGTTCGGCTCGATTCTGTCGCAGCCGATTATCAACTACCCGCAGGCGGCGCTCATCACGTTCGAATCGATCGTCAAGAAACCGGTCGTCATCGGCGACATGATCGCGATCCGCTCGATGGTGAACCTGTGTCTTTCGCTTGACCACCGCATCCTCGACGGCGTCATCTGCGGACGGTTCCTGCAGCGGGTGAAAGAGAATCTCGAAAGCTACAGCATCGAGACGACCACATTGTATTGAGAGGCTCGCCATGAACGATAACCAACTGCTCGATATCCGCTACATCCCGATGATCGATTACGCCGCGGCGTGGGACCGACAGAAGGAAATCGTGCGCGGAATCGACCGCGGCGAGCGGCCGGAGACGCTGCTCTTGCTCCAGCATCCGCCGACCTACACCATCGGGTCGCAGAAGCATCCGGAGCATCTGCTGCTGAGCGAGGAAGAGCTGAACGCGCGGGGCATCCGCGTGTTTCAGATCGACCGCGGCGGCGACATCACCTATCACGGACCCGGCCAGCTCGTCGGCTATCCGCTGCTCTACCTGAATCCGGCGGTGCTCGACCTGCACGGCTATCTGCGCGCGCTTGAGCAGGTTATCATCGACTGGCTGGCCGATTACGGGATTGAAGGCGGCCGCAAGGAAGCCTACACCGGCGTGTGGGTCGGGGAGGAAAAAATCGCGGCGATCGGCGTCAAATTCAACAAAGCGCGAAGCCGCCGCGGCTTTATCACAAGCCACGGCTTCGCGCTCAACCTGCGCGCCGGCATCGGCAACGAGGGATTCTCGGGGATCATTCCGTGCGGCATCCGCGAATACGGCGTCACCAGTTTCGAAGATTTGACGGGGATGGAGATGCCGCCGGAGCGGGCGGCGCGGGAGATCGTGCCGCATTTCTGCCGCGTATTCGGCAGGAGCGCCGGGCCCTTAATAGAAGAGGAGGCCGATGCCGGCCACGACGGTTGAGAGCAGCATGGCGGCGACGATCACAATGGCGGTGATCCGGATCCATTTGCGGTTGATCATGGTTTGCTGAACGCTCCTTTCAGCCAGGCTGTACAGATTCTATTTTATCCGATATGCGAGACGGGAGGAAAGCGATGATTGATCGTCAGAGACTGATTGACGAGTTCATGGAACTCGTCCGCGTCGACAGCGAGACCGGCCACGAACAGGAGATCAGCCGCGTGCTCAAGGCGAAGTTCGCCGGTCTCGGTCTTGCCGTCGAGGAAGACGACGCCGCGGAGAAGACGGGACACGGCGCGGGCAATCTGTTCGCGATGCTGGAAGCCGACGGGGCGGAGGATGCGCCGGTCATTTTCTTCACGTCGCACATGGACACCGTCGCGCCGGGCCGGGGGATCAAGCCGCGGCTGGACGATGACGGCTATATCCGCAGCGACGGCACGACGATTCTGGGCAGCGACGACAAGGCGGGCCTTGCGGCGATGCTCGAAGCGATCCGGGTGATCAAGGAACGGAACATTCCGCATGGACCGGTCCAGTTCGTCATCACGGTCGGCGAGGAAGCCGGGCTGAACGGTGCGCGCGCCATGGACCGCGGCCGGCTCAAGGCGGCGTTCGGCTACGCGCTCGATTCGAACGGCAGCATCGGCGACATCGCCGTCGCGGCGCCAACCCAGGCGAAGATCACGATGAAGGTGCACGGCAAATCGGCGCACGCGGGCGTCAACCCCGAGGACGGCATCAGCGCGATCCAAGTAGCCGCGCGGGCGATCTCGCGCATGCCGCTCGGCCGCATCGATCATGAGACGACCGCCAACATCGGCCGGTTCGAAGGCGGCGGCGCGACGAACATCGTCTGCGATTTCGTCAAGCTTGATGCCGAAGCGCGCAGCATCGACCAGGCGAAGCTGGACCGGCAGGTGGAAGCAATGCGGCAGGCGCTCGAGAGCGCGGCCGCGGAGTTCGGCGCCCGGGCGGAATTCGAGAGCGAGATTCTCTATCCGTCGTTCCGCTATACGGAAGCCGATCCGGTCGTGAGGCTCGCCGTCGAAGCGATTGAAGCGATCGGCTGCAAGGCGCGGACGTTCCATTCGGGCGGCGGCAGCGACGCGAACATTTTCAACGGCCACGGCGTGCCGACCGTCAACCTCGCGGTCGGCTACGAGGAAATCCACACGACGCGCGAGCGGATCCGCGCCGACGACCTCGTCAAGACGACGGAGCTCGTCGTGGAGATCATCAAGCGGGCCGCCGATATGAAAGCATGAACGGCACAATGAAGCCGGCCGGGAGCCATTCCCGGCCGGCTTTCGTGTATCCGCGCGGCATCTTTTACGAGCGCGAACGGATTTCCTGCCGCATGAACATGACGTAAGAGATGCCGAAGCAGATGACCGTCGCGGCGATGAGCCCGGTCGCATGCGGCCAGATGAGCAGCAGGCTCTGGCCGAGCGGCAGCGGACTCTTGATCGCGAGATACACCTGCTCGAGCGTGAACGGTCCGAGCGTCCGGACGTTCGGCGTCAGCAGCGTCGTCGTCGCCTCGGAGAACAGTTCCGCCGGCGACAGCCGGTTCAGCCACAGCATCGTCTCCTGATAATTCAGGATGCGCTGCACCGCGGCGTCCGACGAAGGCGCGATCGCGCGCGCGATCAGGTTCAGGATCAGCCCGTAGAAGACGGTGAAGAAGATCCACAGCGCGATGCTCGACAGCGCGGATGTCGCGGCCTGGCGGAACCGGATCGAGAACAGGATGGACAGGTTGAGCCAGAACCCGACGTAGACGACCGCGAGCACGAGGAAGAAGAAGACGCGCCAGAACTCTTCCGGCGTCGGCGGATAGCCGATCGTGAACAGGCCGAGCCCCATGACGAGGAGGCCCAGGGCGAAGATGACGACCGTCACGAGCAGCAGAGAAGCCGTAAACTTCGCCAGAATAAAGTCGTCCCGGTAGATCGGCTGCGACATGAGCCGGCTGAGCGTCCCGCGGTTCCGCTCCGAATTGACGGCGTCAAACCCCAGGGCAATCCCCATCAGCGGGCCGAGGAACGAGACGAACGTAATGAAGTTCGGCAGCGTCCCGTCCGAGATCGTGAACATCTGCAGGAACAGGAAGTCCAGCTCGTCCTTCAGGGCGCCGCCCCGAATGGCGGAAACGGCGGAGTAGATCGATCCGATGCACGCCAGCGTAATGATGGCGAGCAGAATCGTGAACCGCCAGCTGCGGATATGGTCGCCGAATTCCTTCTGCACGATGACCCAGAAAGGAGAGATCGCGGCGCCCTGCGCTTCCCTGGCGCCGGTGTCTTCGGCGCCGTCCCGCCGTCCCGCGCGGCGCGTCAGCCGGCCGAGAATCGCCTTGCCGTCAAGCGCCATGGGCTTCCCCTCCTTCGAAATAGCGATGATAGATGTCGTCCAGCCCGTATTTCCGGCGGCTGATGGCCAAGAGCCGCCCGCCGCATCCGACGGCCGCCTGCGCGATGTCCGCGGTCAGATCCGAGCTGCAGATGACGGAGGCTTTGCCGCCTTCGCCGCGCCTCACGGATACGACGCCCCCGAGTCCGTTCAGCGCCTCGTCCAGCGCGTCTGGCCACGCTTCGAGCTCGAGCTCGACCGTAATCGTGCCGTCTTCGTCGAGCTGCTTCGACAGCGACTCGATGTCGCCGCAGGCGATCAGCCGTCCCTTGACGAACAGGCCGACCCGGTCGCACACCTGCTGCACCTGATGCAGATGGTGGGACGAGAGCAGCACCGTAATCCGTTCTTCGCGGCTTAGCCGCGTGATCAGTTCCAGCAGCTCGCGCACCCCTTCCGGGTCGATGCCGAGCGTCGGCTCGTCGAGAATGATGATCTCGGGCTTCTTGATCAGCACGTCGGCGAGACCGAGCCGTTGGCGCATCCCGCGGGAGAAGGCGCCGACCCGCTTATCGGCGGCTTCGGCCAGACCGACGCGTTCGAGCATCTCGCGCGCGCGGGCTTCGGCCTCCGCCGGCGGAATCCGGTTCAGCCGCGCCGTATAGATCAGGTTGTCGATGGCGGTCCGGTCTTCATAGAAGCCGATGTCGTCGGGCATGTAGCCGACGCGTCGCTTGATCTGCAGCGGGCTGCGGGTCGGATCGAGGCCGAGCACGCGGGCCGTTCCGGAAGTCGGCTCGGTCAGCCCGAGCATCATCAGAATCGTCGTCGTCTTGCCGGCGCCGTTCGGCCCGAGCAGGCCGAACACTTCGCCGCGGCCGATCGTCAGGTCGAGACGGTTCACGGCCGCGTGCTCGCCGTACATCTTCGTCAGCCCTTTCAGTTCGATGACCGGCTCGCGTTCACCGCTGCGCACGTCCACGATTACCGCCTCCCGTATTTGCGATACAGGTAGTAGACGCCTCCCGCAACGGCAATGACGATCAGAATGCCGATCCAGCCCCACAGCACGGATGACTGCACCGCGACGCGCAGCGCGATCGTGTCCGACTTCTGCGCCGAGCGGGCGGTGATGTCCACTTCATAGTCGCCGGCGAGCGCCTTGTCCGTCGACTTGATCGTGGCTTGAACGGTCGCCGTCTGACCCGGCTCGATGGACGTGATCTTGGACGGCTCGAACGTCACTTCCCAATCGACGGGCGAGTTGGACGTCAGGCTGACGTCTTCGAGCTTCGCCGTGCCGGTGTTCTTGACGACAAGATCGACCGTGCGCGTGCCGCCGGCCTTGATTTTCGTGTTCAGCCGCTCGTCCGCCGTCGTCAGGTCAATGCCGTACGTGCCGGTGATGACGACTTCGAGCGTCGTTTCGGCCTGCGTCGAATTGTTCGTCGCCGCGATCGGAATCTGATAGGTGCCGGCTTCGATCGACTCCGGCGGAATGATCTGGACGGAGATCGTCTTCGTCGCGTTCGGCTCCACCGTCACGGAACGGACGCTGTCGCCGCTGACCGAGAAGCGGGCGTCCCAGCCCGGCTGCACCGCCGCGGCCAGCGCATACGTCTGCTCTTCAGCGGTCCGGTTGCGCAGCTCGGTCGAGAACGTGAAGGTATCGTCGGCGTACCCTTCCATGTTCGGCTGCTCCACCGTCCATTCCGACGCGAACGTGCCCTGCTCGGTGACGTTGATGACGAGCGGGAGCCGGGCCAGATTGCCGGCGACGACCGTGAACCGGTATTCGCCCTTGTTCACTTCGAGCGGTACTTCGATCTGGACGTTGAACGATTCCGACTCGTCCGGCTTGACGGCAATTTCCCGGACCGTGCGTCCGCCGGACGTAATTTTGTACTCCCAGTTGTTGCCGTTCGTCTCCAGTGTGATCGGAAACACTTTCGTCGCATCACTGCGGTTGATCGCTTCAACCGAGTACGTGATCGACTCCCCGGGCGGCGCGGCCAGGTTGACGTAGGTTGTGTACAGTTCAAACGGTTCCGCGGCATCGGCCTGACCCGCGGACGAGGCGGCCGCTCCGGCCGCGATCAGGGCGGCAAGCCCAAGCTTGATCCAGATGTTGCGGCATGCGGCAAGCATGCTTCCAATCCCCCTTCTGAATTGAAAAATTGCGATTCCGCTTACATTACGAACGAGCGGCGGGCGCGGATTAATGAGTTCAAACCAATTTTTTCGGCGCCCGGCGAAACTTCCGGCCCATCCCTGCTTCTGCTAAAATAACAAGCAGAAAATGCTGTCGGCGGGGAGGATAGCGGATTGGACAGACGGGGAGATGACATGGCGACGGTGCTGGAAGCGATGTGCGCCGGCTCCGTCGAGGCATTCGACCTCTTCTACGAACGGTACGCGCCGCTTGTCATGCATATCGCCCTCCGGGTGATGGATGACCGGATGGAAGCGGAAGACCTCTGCCATGATGTGTTCCTCGAAGTGCTGCGGACCGGCAGACGTTTTGACCGCTCGCGGGGGTCGATCGAGAGCTGGCTGGCCGTCCTGACGCGCAGCCGCGGGCTGGATCGGCTGCGCCGGGCCCGGCGCGCCGTTCCCGGAGGGGCGGACGCGGCCATCGGACGGATCGCGGGTCTGGAGACCGCTGCGTCCGCGCTGGAGGATACGGTCGTCCTGCGATTCCAGCAGGCGGCTGTCCGGGAAGCGTTCGCCGCGCTGCCGAGTCAGCAGCGCCGCGCGCTGGCGACCGCCTATTACCGGGAGAAGACGCAGCGGGAGATGGCGGACGAGTGGAACGTGCCGCTCGGCACGGTCAAGTCCTGGATACGCGGCGGCATCGCCAATCTGCGGAAACAGTTGGCCGTGCGCGGCTGGCTGAGCGGCGGGGAAGGAGGTACGCGGCATGATGCGAAATGAAGGCGGCTTCGATCTGAAACGGTGCGCGCTCGGATTTACCGATCGGGAGTGGGCGGATTTCGCATTGGGGCTCCTGGATGCGAAGGATGCGGCCGCGATGGAGGCGCATGCCGGCGCATGCGGTGATTGCGCCGCACGCCGGGCGGAATGGCTGCGGCTTGCGCCCGCGCCTGGCGGCCGGCCGCAGGATGCGCCGTCCGTGCCGCTGCCGTCGGAGCGTCGCCGGCGGTCGCTCAGACGGGCGGTCCGCGCGATCGGTCTGCGCCGCAGGCTGCGGGGTCCGGCGATCGCCGCGGCCGCGGCGGCCGCCGTCGTGCTGCTGACCGCCGGACTGCTCCATCGCGCGGGGCTGGCCGCGGATCCGTTCGCGCCGTCCGCGCGGCATGAATCGCCCGGCGAATACCTGCTGATGCGCGAGCCGGAGGCGGGCACCGTCCTGACCGCTCCGGACACGACGCAGTTCAAGGTCGTCCATTCCTTCGGACCGGCGGGCGAGGGCTATATCTGGCTGAGCGGCGACGCGCAGGAAGCGCTGCTCTATCTGTACGGTCTGCCCGACACGGATCTGGTCGACTATCAGGCCTGGGCGGTTCGGGGACCGCACGCGGACAGCCTCGGCGTGCTCAAACTGGTCGACGGCATCGCCCATCTGCACGTTCGTTCGCTTCTTCTGCCGAATGCCGAGATGATTTCGCTCAGCGCCGAGCCGAAAGGCGGAAGCGAGCAGCCGACATCGACGCCGGCCGCCCTCGTCCTGTTCGACGCAAGGCGGTGAAGCGCGCCCGGCGTCCCGCGCGAAGCGGGGCATTCGCGCACCGCCACTTCGGTCGGCCTGCGCGGAAAGCGGAGCAAGCCCCGGCGCTTACTTCGAGCCGGCCGGGCCGCCATGCGAGCGGACATAGTCGGACAGCTTTTTCCGCACGCCCGCCAGCACGCGGAGCCTGTGGCGGATTTCCCACGCTTTGCCGACGAGGCGGATGCCGTTCGGATCGTTGTACTGTTTCATTCATCAAACCTCCGTTTCGGGGTGGGTATGCCCCATCCTATGCGCGGAGCGGACAAGTTATCACACAGGGGAGAGAACAAAAATGAACGACAGGAGCGGAGAGAAGGAGCGGCCGGAACCCGAGCGGACCGTCCGCACGGAGCCGGTCTTTCAGGGCCGGCTGATTTCCCTGCAGGTGGACACGGTGGAACTTCCCGGCGGGAAGACGGCGACGCGCGAGATTGTCAGACACCCGGGCGCGGCCGCGGTGCTCGCGCTGCACGACGACAGGCTGATCGTCGTCGAACAGTACCGCAAGCCGCTCGGGAAGATGCAGGTTGAGATTCCGGCGGGCAAGCTCGAACCCGGCGAAGATCCGATGGAGACGGCGCGGCGCGAGCTCGAGGAGGAGACCGGCTGGCGGGCGGAGCGGCTCGAGCCGCTTTATGCCTTCTACACCTCGCCCGGATTCGCCGACGAGAGGCTGTATTTGTACGCGGCATACGGCCTCTCGCGCGGAAACTTCGCGCCGGACGAGGACGAACATCTGAACGTGGACGCCATCACGTTCGAGCAGGCGCAAAGCTACATCCGCGAAGGCAGGATCAGCGACGCGAAGACGATCATCGCCGTGCAGGCGTGGCGGCTGAAGCGGCTCACCGGGTCGTTCGTCTGACATGGGCGGCACTGGCACAACCCTCAAGCACGGCCCGGGCGCTGGCCTGCGCCGCGTATTCGCCGATCTGCATCTGCACATCGGCTCCACGGGACGCGGCGAGCCGGTGAAGATCAGCGCCAGCCGGGCGCTGACGTTCCGGAACATCGCCCATGAAGCCGCCTGCCGCAAGGGCATCCGGCTGCTCGGCGTCATCGACGCCCATTCGCCCGGCGTCCAGCGGGACATTGCGGAACTGCTCGACCGCGGCGAGATGGCGGAGGCGCCGGGCGGCGGCATCCGCTACCGGGACGTCACGCTGCTGCTCGGTACGGAGATCGAGGTGAAGGAACCCGGCCGGGGACCGGCGCATCACCTCGTTTTCCTGCGCGATTTCGAGGCGATGCGCTCGTTCACCGACTGGCTCAAGGAGCGGATGACGAACGTCGGGCTCAGCTCGCAGCGCATCCGCGCAAGCGGCCCGGAACTGCAGCGGGAGACGGCGGCGCGGGGCGGGCTGTTCATCCCCGCCCACATTTTCACGCCGCACCGCAGCCTGTACGGCAGCTGCACGGACCGGCTGTCCGACGTGCTCGATCCCGACCTCATCGACGCGGTCGAGCTCGGCCTGAGCGCGGACACGGCGATGGCCGGTCTCGTGCCCGAGCTGGACCGGTATCCGTTCCTGACGAACTCGGATGCGCACTCGCTTGCCCGCATTGGCCGGGAATACAACTCGCTCATCCTCGGCGAACCGTCGTTCGACGAGCTGCGCAAGGCGCTGCGCGGCGAAGACGGCCGCGGGATCGCCGCAAACTACGGCCTTGATCCGCGCCTCGGCAAGTACCACCGGACGCATTGTGCGGGCTGCGGAACGACGCTGGACGTGGAGGACGGCGAGATGCCGGCAAGCCCGGACGCTGTAATGCGCTGCCCGCTCTGCGGATCGGCGAAGCTGATCCGCGGCGTGTCCGGGCGCGTGCGCGCCCTCGGCCGGCTCGCGGGACGCAACGTCCCGCGGATCGATGCGGAGAGGCCGCCGTACATTTGCCAGGTGCCGCTCGAGTTCATCCCGGGCGTCGGACCGAAACTGCTCGACCGGCTGCTGGACCGCTTCGGCACGGAAATGAACGTGCTGCACGAAGCATCGCCGGAAGCGCTGGCCGAAACCGCCGGGGAAAAGGCGGCGGCGCTGATCCTCGCCGCCCGGGAAGGGCGGCTGGACCTCCAGGCGGGCGGCGGAGGCCGCTACGGCAAGGCGCTTTCAGGCTAGACGCCGCCCGCAGAAGCGCATACCCTTTCGCGCCCGGACATACAATGGTACAGCATGTCTGATTTTTCGGGGACGGGAGGACGGCGATGCGGGCGGAATTCAGCTTCACGACGGCGGCGTACCGGCAGACGCTGCTGGTCTTCATTGCGGTGCTTACGGCGGCGGGCATCGTGTTCGGGGTGCTGGCCAGCCGGACGCTGACGCTCGACCAGCAGGACAATCTGGCTTCCGATCTGGCGCGGTACGCGCTGACGGCCGAAGCCGGGCAGATGGCGGACGCCGGGGATACGCTCAGCGACCGGGCGATGCTGCACGGGAAATGGCTGCTGGCCGTCTGGCTGCTGGGTGTGACGGTGATCGGGGCACCGTTCGTGCTGGTGCTCGATTTTTTGAAGGGCGTGCTGATCGGCTTCAGCCTCGGCGTGCTTGTCCAGGCGTACGGGTGGAAAGGGATGCTGTTCGCCCTGGCGGCGATGGTGCCCGGGAACCTGCTGGTGCTTCCGGCGCTTCTGTTTGCCAGCGTCTCGTCCGTCGCCTTTGCGCTGCACGTGTTCAGGTACCGGCTGGTGCAGCCGTCCGGCAGCCTCAGGGAGCCGCTGCTCGCCCATACGTCCGCCGCGCTGATCCTGCTTGCCGTCATGACCGGCGGCGCGTTCATCGAAGCTTATGTCGCGCCGAATCTGATCGGCTGGGCGGCGCCGCTGCTTGCATCCTGACTTCGCATCACGGACTGCGCCGGAAGGTTTGACTTTCGTTCGAACCTCCTTCTATAATGATAATGATTCCAAACATCGTAACAGCGAAGGTTGCCGATTCGCGGAGGGGAGAACATGGAAGCCCGGATAGAGAAAATCAAACAGCAGCTTCAGTCGCAGGACTACAAGTTGACCCCGCAGCGGGAAGCGACCGTTCGCGTATTGCTGGAGAACGAGGAAGACCATCTCAGCGCGGAAGACGTTTTTATGCTCGTGAAGGAGATCGCGCCGGAGATCGGTCTGGCCACCGTGTACCGGACGCTGGAACTGCTCAGCGAGCTGCATGTCGTGGAGAAATTGAACTTTGGCGACGGCGTCGCGCGCTATGATCTGAGGACGGACAGTTCCAAGCACCATCACCATCATCTGATTTGCGTGCAATGCGGCTCGATGGAAGAGATCATGGAAGACTGGCTCATCCCGCTCGAGGAACGGCTGGAGCAGGAGTACGGCTTTCATGTCATCGATCATCGGCTCGATTTCCAGGGCATTTGCCGCCGCTGCCGCGAATCCCGCGAATCCGACGAATAAACCGCAGCGCATGCTCCCGGACGGGGACCCTAGCGGGGCCGTTCGGGAGTTTTTTGCATCGACTTTGAAAAAAAGACCGCCGCGATCCCATCTGCAGCTCCCTTCGCGGTACTGGCGGGCGGAACGGATACATAGAGTGTTAGCAGCAAGCCCGTCCCGTCGGGCGGCGGAGGTGATCCTGCATGGTGGTGTCGCTGCGCCGCATGCTGCGCAGACTGCTGTTCGCCGCGCTGTTCCTGGTGCTGACGCTGGTGATCGCGGCGGCATTCCGGCTCCTGGCCGAATGGCTGCGGATACCGGACCCTTATGCCGCGCCGCAAGGCCGGGCGGTCAAAGTGTTCGTGAACGACCCGGACGGCGGGTCCGCGCCGTCCGTCCTTGACCGCCTGCGCCTGTTCTATCTGACCGGCGACTGAAGAACCGCTTCGGCGGGAAGGAGGGATACGGACATGCCGGATTTGCCGGATCTGCTGGAGAAGTTTCTCGCGAGCCGCATGGAATCGCGCAGCTTTTCGCGCTCGACGGCGGAATCGTACGCCCGCGATCTGAAGGCGTTCGCCGGCGCGATGGAAGCGCATGGCATCGGCGATCCCGGGCGGGTGAAGCCGCATCATATCGCGGCCTATCTGGCCGGACTCAAGGCGGAAGGCAAGGCGCCGGCGAGCGTCGCCCGCGCCGCGTCAAGCATTCGCGCGTTCTTCCGCTATCTGGCCGCCGATCTGAACGCGATCGAGGCCGACCCGGCGGCCCATATCCGGCCGCCGAAGCCGGAACGCAAAGCTCCGCGCATCCTGACCGAGGCGGAAACGGCCAGGCTGCTGGAGACGCCGGACGGCGGCGGTCCTTCCGGTCTGCGCGACCGGGCGATGCTGGAGCTGCTGTACGCGACCGGCATCCGCGCGGGCGAGCTGATCGGGCTGGACGTTGATGACGTCAATCCTTCCCTCGGGTATGTCCGCTGCGCGAGCCCGGACGGGCGGGAGCGGTTCGTCCCGCTCGGCAAGGCGGCCGCGGAAGCGCTGGAGCGCTACCTGAAGGACGGCAGGCCGCATCTGGTCCGCCCGGATCGGCCCGAACGCGCGCTGTTCGTCAGCCGGCGCGGAAGCCGGCTCACGCGGCAGGGGTTCTGGAAGCTGATGAAGAAGCATGCCGAGACGTCCGGCCTGGGCGGCGTCAGCCCGCATATGCTGCGGCATGCGTTCGCCGCGCACCTGGTCGCGGGCGGCGCCGACCTGCGCGCCGTGCAGGAGATGCTCGGCCACAAGGACATCTCGGCGACGAGAGCGTACGCGCAGATGGCGCGGCCGAGCCTGAAATCGGTCTACGAATCGGCCCATCCGAGGGCGCGTTGACGCCTTGCGGCAGGCGGCTTGACTGCCTGACTGCGCATCGATTCATACCTTTGAAAATGTGAGAACAAGAGGTGGCGCTGACCCGTGAAGATCACAAGAGTGACCTGGATCGTGCTTGACAGCGTCGGCATCGGCGAGCTGCCGGACGCGCCGGCATTCGGCGATGCGGGCGCCCATACGCTCGGCCATATCGCGGAAACGGTGCCGGGTTTCGATCTGCCCGAACTGCGCAGGCTCGGCCTCGCCAACATCGCGCGGATCGCCGACTGGGCGCCGCATTCGGCGCCGGAAGCGGCCTACGGCAAGATGGCCGAGACATCGGCGGGCAAAGATACGATGACCGGCCACTGGGAGCTGGCCGGCCTGCACATTCCCGTACCGTTCCGCACGTTCCCGGACGGCTTTCCGGAGGAGCTCATCCGCGAGTTCGAGAAGCGGACGGGCCGTCCGGTCATCGGCAACAAGCCGGCAAGCGGCACCGCGATCATCGAGGAGCTCGGCGAAGAGCAGATGCGGACCGGGGCATGGATTGTCTATACGTCTGCCGACAGCGTCTTCCAGATCGCCGCGCACGAGGAAGTCATTCCGCTGGACGAGCTGTACCGGGCGTGCGAAATTGCGCGCGAGCTGACGCTGCACGAACCGCATGCGGTCGGCCGCGTCATCGCCCGGCCCTATGTCGGGGAGCCCGGCGCGTTCACCCGCACGCCGAACCGGCACGACTACGCGGTGAAACCGCCGCAGCCGACGGTGCTGAACGCGCTGAAGGATGCCGGGTATGACGTATGGGCGGTGGGCAAGATCAACGACATTTTCAGCGGGGAAGGCATCACGTCCGCCTGGTCGACGAAGAGCAACGCCGACGGCATCCGGCGGACGCTGGAACTGATGGAGAAGCCGTGCAGGGGCGTCGTGTTCACGAACCTCGTCGATTTCGATTCGCTGTACGGCCACCGGCGCGACCCCGCCGGCTATGCGCAGGCGCTCGCCGAGTTCGACCGCGCGGTACCGGGTCTGAAACGGCTGACCGGTGATGACGGTCTGCTCATCATTACGGCCGACCACGGCAACGATCCGGTTCACCACGGCACCGACCATACGCGGGAATATGTTCCGCTGCTCCTGTACAACCCGCGCATGGCCGGCCGACCGCTCGGCACCCGTTCGACGTTCGCGGATCTGGCCGCGACGATCGCCGAACTGTTCGGCGTGCAGCGCCCGCCGCACGGCACCAGCTTTCTTAACGATCTCGGCCTCGCCTGAGACCCGGCGCGGCAACCTGAGTCAGGAGGATGATCCCATGACATTGACGGCAGTGCATATTCGCGAAGCCGCGGAATCGATCCGCGGAAAGACGGCGCTTGTGCCGGAGATCGGACTGATTCTCGGCTCCGGCCTCGGCGTGCTCGCCGATCATGTGGAAGACGCGGCCGTGATCCGATACGAGGACATTCCGCATTTCCCGCTCTCCACCGTTGAAGGACACGCGGGCGAGCTGGTCATCGGCCGGCTGGCCGGACGGACGGTCGTCATCATGCGCGGACGGTTCCACATGTACGAAGGATACGGACCGGAGCTGACGGCGTTCCCGGTTCGCGTCATGAAGGCGCTCGGCGCGCGGACGCTCGTCGTGACCAACGCGGCGGGCGGCATCAATACGTCTTTCGAACCGGGCGATCTGATGCTGATTGCCGACCATTTGAACCTGACCGGACGCAATCCGTTGGTCGGGCCGAACGACGGCGAACTGGGCCCCCGGTTCCCGGACATGTCGGAAGCTTACAGCCGGCGGCTGCGCGCCATCGCAACCGAAACGGCGCGGGAACAGGACCTCAAGCTGCGGGAAGGCGTCTATGCCGGACTGCTGGGTCCATCGTATGAGACGCCGGCGGAAATCCGCATGCTTCGCGCGCTGGGCGCGGACGCTGTCGGCATGTCGACGGTGGCGGAGGTCATCGCCGCGCGCCACATCGGACTTGAGGTGCTGGGCATTTCCTGCATCAGCAATATGGCGGCAGGCATACTGGATCAACCGCTGTCCCATGACGAAGTGATGGAGACGACCGAGCGCGTGAAGTCCCGTTTTCTGGCTCTGGTCACAGGCGTCATCCCCCGTTTGTAGGACTTTGCAGGAAGCGAAAATGCACCGTTCGACTCGACCGGGTGCGACACGTTCTTCCCTCCGTTTCGTCGTATAATGGCCCGTGAATCCGAAAGAGGGAGAAGTGTGAATTTTCATCATGGACAAGCAGTTGTTGGGACGAGTCGAATGGTTGCGCAATCAAATGAACACGGCGTTCCGGGCAAGGAACGACATGCAGCACCGCGAAGTGCTGGAACTGAGCCAGTCGCTTGACGAGCTGATCGTGCTGGTTCAGCTCATGAAGCGGCCTCCGAGAAAACAGAAATGTTGACGATCAGGAGGGAAAGGCATGCGTGCGGTTGACATCATACGGCGCAAGCGGGACGGCGGGGAGTTGACCGCCGGGGAAATCGCGTTCCTGATCGATGGATACTGCCGGGGCGACATTCCGGATTATCAGATGTCCGCGTTCGCCATGGCCGTGCTCTTCCGGGGGATGACCGCGGAAGAGACGGCGGAGCTGACGCTGGCGATGGCCCGGTCCGGCAGCCAGCTCGATCTGTCCGGCATTCCGGGCATCAAGGTGGACAAGCACAGCACGGGCGGCGTCGGCGACAAGACGACGCTCATCGTCGCGCCGTTGGCCGCAGCGGCGGGTGTTCCCGTTGCGAAAATGTCCGGCCGCGGGCTCGGCCATACCGGAGGCACGATCGACAAGCTGGAGTCGATACCGGGGTTCCGCACGGAGCTTGCCCCCGAGGCGTTCTTCCGCCAGGTCAGGGAGATCGGGCTGGCCGTTGCCGGCCAGAGCGGCGATCTGGCGCCGGCGGACAAGAAGCTGTACGCGCTCCGCGACGTGACGGCGACGGTCGAATCGATTCCGCTCATCGCAAGTTCCGTCATGAGCAAGAAAATCGCATCCGGCGCCGACGCAATCGTGCTCGATGTGAAGACGGGCGGCGGCGCGTTCATGAAGACGCTGGAGGATGCGGAGCGGCTTGCGGAGGCGATGGTCGCGATCGGCCGGCTCGTGGGCCGCAAGACCGCGGCTGTGATCAGCGACATGGACCAGCCGCTGGGACGGGCGATCGGCAACGCCCTCGAGGTGAAAGAAGCGATCGCCGCGCTGCGCGGTGATGGCCCGGAAGATCTGACGTCGCTCTGCCTGACGCTGGCGGCGCATATGACGGTGCTCGGCGGCAAGGCGGCCGGCATCGATGAAGCGCTCCTGCTGCTGGAGCGGAAGCTGAAGTCCGGCGAAGCGCTGGACAAGTTCCGCGCTTTCGTCGCCGCGCAAGGCGGCGATCCGGCGGTTGTCGACGATCCGGATCGGCTGCCCTCGGCGCCGCACCGGATCTGCGTGAAGGCGGAGCGCGCCGGGTACGTGCGCCGCATCGACGCGGAGAAGCTCGGCCTTGCGGCGATGATGCTCGGCGCGGGGCGCGCGGTGAAGGACGCGCCGATCGACCACGCGGTCGGCGTCGTGCTCGCGCAGAAGCTCGGCAGTTGGGTCGGCGCCGGCGAACCGCTGGCGGAGCTGCACGCCGCGCGCGAAGGCGATGCCGAAGCCGAAGCGATGCGGCTCGCCGCGGAGGCGTTCGAGATCGGCGGCGAGCCGCCGGCGGTGCGGCCGCTCATCCTGTCCGTCGTCACGGAGGACGGCATCCGGCGGATGGATTGATACGGGCACCTTAATCAGTTAGATATAATTAAAGGTAGAGATGAATTACGGGCTTCGAACGTATCTGTTTATTAAGACGTTTCGAAGCCTATTTCATTAAATACAGTCAAGAACATGTGTTATTGGAATATAATAATCATAGACCCAAAAATTATTGACAACACGATTAATCATAGTAAACTGGTAAATAACAAGAAACATAAACTACCGGCATTGTGATCTGGTATATATAATGCTATTCGAGAATAGAAATCGTGGGGTGGTTACCCGGTGAATGGAAAGAGTTCCGAAATAATTGTAAGCGTTATTATACCAACATTTGATAAAGCTGATTTACCTTGACTTAACGCTTAGGTCTTTTGAATATCAACGTTGTAATTTCAATTATGAAATTGTAATCGTGAATGATGGGAGTACTGATCACACAAAACAAATTGTCGAGAGCTTTCTGGATAAGTTGAGAATTACATACATTGAGCAATCAAACAAAGGGCGTTCTGCAGCAAGAAATGTGGCGATTGAAAACGCTAAAGGCGAGATTATACTTTTTAATGACGACGACAGAATTGTAACACCACAATTTCTTAATGAGCAAATAAAAACACATGATAAACCTAATATAGTTGCATTAGGATGAAAAGGGAATATTTTAACGTTTGCTGAAAGAGACTTAAATATACGGACAAATCATTTATATGATTTATTAAAAAAGAATAACAAATTAGTTGAAATAGATTTATTTCCTGAAAAATTAACAAAAATCATTGATGATCAATTATTGGATTTCGAAAACGAGTCGATCTATCAATATATTGTTCATGACGCACCTGATAATTTCCTTGAATTTTATGAAGAATTCGGAAAAGATCTTGAGGGGTTCCGCTTTAAATGGTTGTTGGGCACAACCGCAAACATGTCTGTAAGACGCGAATTTTTAGATGAAGCAGGATATTTCGATGAGAACTATAAGGGTTGGGGAATGGAGGACACAGATCTCGTATATCGATTGCAAAAAAATAAAGGAACCATCAAAAATAAATAAACATGCAATAAACTATCATCAATATCATAAAAGGAATTCTACTGATGAGTCTATCTCACTAAGCACCTATCCGAAAACCTCTGCGCAGCGGAAACAAATCCAGGCGCAGGCAAAATGGAGCATGGCCTCGTAGTTCTCCACTTTCTTTTCCCAACGAATGAGCAAGCGGCGAAAGCGATTCATCCAGGAGTGTTGACCACCCATCGTCTGGCCCGGTATCCGGGAATCGCCGCTTTTTCTTCTTTCTCTTCGCCGCGCGAACGCAAATGAAGGACATATCCCAACTCGGCCACTTTTTCCTACTTGCTTATAATGGTTTTCGGATAGGCTCTAAGTGACAATTGACGCATATTAGGCCAGAAACACTTCAGGGTGTTTCTGGCCTATTCATGAATTTTTTAAACTATGATTTCGCTACAGGGTGGTTTTATGTCGCTTGATGAGGCTGTGAAAACCATCATGATGGAAAGTTGTCCAAAGAAAAAAGATTGCTGTTTAGGGTATTCATTGGAATGTGAACTTGACAAAATGGCGGTATATGAAATTGTTGTTGGATTAGAGGAAATAATGGACATCAAACTCGATGCAGAAAAAATAACTGAAAACAACTTTGCAAATTTTGATACAATCATAAAATTAGTAAGGAGTCAACTGAATGAAACACAGCAAATACCAAGGAATAATCTGGATATGGATTAGAACTATTAATTGGGCAAGGTCATACTGGGGTTGGCTTTTGATAGCGATAATTGCTACTGCCGCATTTAATCTTAGTGATGTTTGGCAAGTAAGAATTATTAAAGAGTTGGTAGATTACTTGACTAAAGGGAATATGCAAAATTCCCAGATCATTATTCTGGCGCTTCAATTTGCTTTATTGGCACTTATTGTACAAATTGGTGCGTCATTACAATATTTTTGCGTGGAAAAAGTACAAAGTGGATATTCGAATTCGGTGAGAAAAAGAATCTTATCAAAATCAATTGATACTTCTCACGATCAATTTTCAAAATATCAACAAGGCGATTGGATTACCAGATTCCAATCGGATATCGAAGGCTCATCACAATTGGTTGGTTGGCGTGTGATTGCAATACTTTCGAATAGTGTTTATGCCATATCCACATTCGCTCTAATGATCAACATGAATTGGTTGTTGGCATGTATTGATTTGTTTTTTCCGATATTTGTACTATTTCTTGCGTCAAAGACTGGAAAGTCCTTGGAAATAATGACAAATTCCATGCAAAACAAGCTATCCTCCGTTAGCAATTTGTTTATGGATATTCTCAGAATGAACAAACTAACAAAGGTATTTGATCAGTTGAAAGTCTATTTACTTCAGAAAGGGCATGAACATTTAAATGAACCTGAATTTCGAAAGCCCATGATATCAAGGATCGGTTTTGAACCGAGCGGCACATGAGCTGTAAGAAAAAGGGTAATGTCCCAGCGAAGCGAGACCAGATCAGCAATATGCGGATGGTTCTTCCCCCTCCCCATTGAAGAGGCTTCTCGGTTTCCATGTAAAATTAAGGGAGAAGTCATTCCAGTATGGCGATTCTGGCTTCGATTCGCTTCCAGACATGCCGGTTTGCAAAATCTTTTGCTAACCTGAGAATCACATTGCGGCTGTGCCGAATCAGCGTCGCGGCGCAATGAAAGAACTCCAGCCGGAAACGGGCAATCGTGTAACCTTGATGAACCGGCTCACAGCAGTCACGCTTGAACCGTTCGAACAGGTTATACGCCAGCAGCTTGATGAGCAGGTCGATTTCATTCGCCTCAAAATCGCTGGTCGCGATCCGGTTAATCGAGAAACCATGTTTGGCTTCCTTGATATAGTTCTCCATTGAGCAGCGCTGGTTGTAGAACCGCCATAGGTCAATCGGCTCCCATTCCAGATTGGTCACGATCGCTTCATATTGCCAATCGGTGTCCAGCACCAGACAGGCTTGCCCGTCTTCGATGACTTGCGTTTTGCGTATAACTACAACGCGGCGAGGCTTTTTCCAGGATGTCGCCTTGTAGATCAGTGCAATCCCTTCGATGATCCAGTCTTCATCGACAAATCGTTTCCAGTACCGGCAGGCCGCAACCTCTGCCGCAAGGCGCTTTGTCCACTTCAACTTGCCGACATAGCCGATGTTCTTGCTTTCCCACAGGCTATAGAAATCTTCGCCGCCGAAGCCCTTGTCGAATCTGGCATATTTCACCGGGCGTTTGCCAAGGAGTTCGAATGTTTCGTTCAAGAACGAAGCGGCATCCGTAGAGGAATGCGTGTTCCCTGATCGGAGGACCGCATTCAGGCACAGACGGGACTGCCCCTCAAATGCCAGCAGCGGGTGGTAGCTTTTGCGGCCGGGCTTATGCGGGTTCGTGCCTTTCGCAGCGCCGACTTGATCGCCGTATACGGTTTCCACCGTGGAGTCCAGATCCAGGATGAGCGCTGACGGCAGGCAGGGCTGAATGACGGTCTGATTGAGCGTTCGCAGTTCCGATCGCAGGTGGGGGCAAGATGTTCGCATACGAATCAGTTCTTTATACAGCAAGGTGTGGTGCGGGCATCGACCGCCGAGAAATTGCTTGAGAAGCGAGTCGTGCTGCAGTTTGCGAAAATGAAAGAGCCGCTCGCAGCCGAGCATCCATCCAACGATGAGGTAAAGCAGAATGCGATAAACCGGAAATAATGAGTTGCGAGCTTTCACACACGACAATCCGCGTAATGCCTGAGAAAGCTTGATTTTCTCCAAGTATTCCAAAAAGATTTTGACGCCACCGAAGCTGGTTGCATTCTCCAAGGAAAATTCGGTCTTGATTTTGCTGACGGGTGTGGTAGACTTCACCTAAAAGGTGCTCCTTTCTTTGGGTGATGTTGTCTTCGCAAACACCATTCTACCAAAGATTTGGAGCCCTTTTCACGTTTTCAAAGAGTCGTACTTTCGAAATTCAGGATGAATATCATACTTTACGGGTTAAAAAGGCAAGGATTAACGCCACCATTTTTGGAGTAAGGGGATTTACGGGGGCAATACCTGAGTTGGTTAATGTTTTTGTCGGAGGATGGTTGGTACTTTCAGGAGACTTAACTATTAGAGAATTAACCGCATTCATAATGCTTTATAACAATCTTCTGACTCCTTTGGTCAGTATAGGCAGCCAAATGAGCATGATCAGTGAAGGAGCTGCATGCGCAAAAAGATTGAATGAAATTCTTGCGCTTCCTGAAAGCAAACCGCCGGTTCAGGTTACAAGCAGACAAATTGATCGTTTGCGTTTGGAAAATATCTGCTTGAAGCGCGAAGGATTTGAACTAAAAAATGTTTGTTTCGATCTTGCTAAGGGTGAGAGACTTTTCATTATAGGGAAAAGTGGCGCAGGTAAATCTACACTTTTGTCAATTTTGGCAGGTTTAACGACCGATATAAAAGGAAAAATTTATATCAATAATGAATTGGTAGAAAATGTGCTGGAGTTACGGAACTACGTTAGCTATGTAGAACAGGATGCAGCATTTTTTGATGGAACCATAGCGGAAAATATTGGATTAGGCACGATTGATATGAACCTAAATTTCGAAAGCCCGTAATATCAAACGCTGTATATAGTGGAACTGCCAAACTAGCTGTAAGAATGTGGCGATTTCCCAGTTCGTTCGGTTCAAGTCAACATTATGTGGATACACTTTCCCCCTCCCCAATGAAGAGGCTGCGATTTCTTCCATGTTAAATTTAGGGGTTTTCATTCCAAAAGTGCGATCCTGGCTTCTATTCGTTGCCATGCATACCGGTTTGCAAAGTCTTTCGCCAGCTTGAGAATGATGTTGCGGCTATGCCGAATAATCGTTGCTGCGCAATGGAAGAACTCTAATCGGAACCGTGCGATTGTGTAACCTTGATGTACCGGTTCGCAGCAGCTTCGCTTGAATCGCTCGAACAAATTGTAGGCGAGTAATTTGATCAACAAGTCGAGTTCATTCGCCTCAAATTCGCTCGTCGCAATTCTATCAATGGAGAAGCCGTTCTTCGCTTCCTTGATATAGTTCTCCATGCAACAGCGTTGGTTGTAGAAGCGCCACAGATCAAGCGGCTCCCATTCGAGATTGGTGACGATCGCTTCGTATTGCCAATCCGAATCGAACACCATGCGGGTCTGGCCTTCATCGACGATGTGTGCCTTGCGAACAATCGCTACGCGGCGCGCCTTCTCCCAAGATGTCGCTTTGTAGATGATCGTAATCCCTTCGATGATCCAGTCTTCATCGACGAATCGTTTCCAGTACCGGCAGGCTGCGACTTGTTCTGCAAGGCGCTTTGTCCATTTCAACTTTCCGACGTAACCGATTCCTTTGCCTTCCCACAGGCCGTAGAAATCTTCACCGCCGAAGCCCTTATCGAACCTCGCGTACTTCACCGGATGCTCCCTCAGCAGTTCGAAGGTTTGGTGAAGAAAAGCTGACGCATCCGTGGAGGAGTGCGTATTGCCCGAACGTAGAACGGCATTCAAACATAGACGAGACTGTCCTTCGAAGGCCAGCAAAGGATGATAACTCTTACGGCCGGGCTTATGCGGGTTCGTGCCTTTAGCCGCTCCGCCCTGATCGCCATATACGGTTTCAACGGTGGAGTCAAGGTCCAGAATGAGAGCCTCTGGTAAACAAGGTCCAATGATTTCCTGATTGAGCGACCGCAGCTCAGTCAACAAGTTCGGGTGCGATTTGCTAAGACGCGACAACTCTTTGTATAACAGCGAATGGTGCGGACAGCGTCCACCGAGAAACCGCTTTAGAAGCGAGTCTTGCTGTAGCTTGCGGAAATGGAAGAGGCGTTCGCAGCCGAGCATCCAGCCGACGACGAGATAAAGCAGAATACGGTAGACGGGGAACAGCGAGTTGTTTGCTTTCATGCATGACAGCCTTTGTAAAGCAGCGGCAAACTTGATTTTTCGAGGTATTCCAGGAAGATTTTGATGCCGCCGAAATTGGTCGCGTTCTGTAGGGAAAATTCGGTCTTGATTTTGCTGATGGGTGTGGTAGACTTCACCTAAAAGGTGCTCCTCTCTTTGGGTGTAGTGTTCTCGATAAACACCATTCTACCAAAGATTTGGGCACTTTTTTATGTTTTCATAGGATCGCACTTTCGAAATTCAGGATGAATAGAATTATAGACGCAGCCAAGGCTGTAAATGCGCATCATTTCATATGTCAACTGCCAAACGGGTATAATACAGTTTTAGACAGAAACGGGTCAAATTTGTCCGGTGGACAGAAACAGAGAATTGCATTAGCGAGAGCATTATTTACCGATAGACCAATCATTCTTATGGATGAACCTACAGCGAACCTTGATCAAAAAACAGAGCATAAGATTATAAAAGATACAGAAAAAGCTTTTTCCGATAAAATATTGATAATTGTTGTTCATGATTACTCATGGATCAGGCCTTTTGATAAAGTTTTGTTTATGCATGAAGGTTATATACTTGAAAACGCAACTGATAGTGAGCTTCGAAGCAAGTATGGAGACTATTACAGGATGCTGGAGCGAACAAGGGAGGTTTCACTATGAAATATACTGTGAGCCCTTCTATTATTTAGATCTAATATTTGCGTTAGCATGGATAATTGCAAGAAAAGATCTCGAAAATTATAGTCCTTTTACAAGCAGGATGAAACACTTTGTTTTACATTTGAGAGAAAATATAGGTCAAGAAGACGAGTCTGATATAATTCAACCTGAATTTCGAAAGTGCGATCCTATGAAAACATAAAAAAGTGCCCAAATCTTTGGTAGAATGGTGTTTATCGAGAACACTACACCCAAAGAGAGGAGCACCTTTTAGGTGAAGTCTACCACACCCATCAGCAAAATCAAGACCGAATTTTCCCTACAGAACGCGACCAGTTTCGGCGGCATCAAAATCTTCCTGGAATACCTCGAAAAAATCAAGTTTGCCGCTGCTTTACAAAGGCTGTCATGCATGAAAGCAAACAACTCGCTGTTCCCCGTCTACCGTATTCTGCTTTATCTCGTCGTCGGCTGGATGCTCGGCTGCGAACGCCTCTTCCATTTCCGCAAGCTACAGCAAGACTCGCTTCTAAAGCGGTTTCTCGGTGGACGCTGTCCGCACCATTCGCTGTTATACAAAGAGTTGTCGCGTCTTAGCAAATCGCACCCGAACTTGTTGACTGAGCTGCGGTCGCTCAATCAGGAAATCATTGGACCTTGTTTACCAGAGGCTCTCATTCTGGACCTTGACTCCACCGTTGAAACCGTATATGGCGATCAGGGCGGAGCGGCTAAAGGCACGAACCCGCATAAGCCCGGCCGTAAGAGTTATCATCCTTTGCTGGCCTTCGAAGGACAGTCTCGTCTATGTTTGAATGCCGTTCTACGTTCGGGCAATACGCACTCCTCCACGGATGCGTCAGCTTTTCTTCACCAAACCTTCGAACTGCTGAGGGAGCATCCGGTGAAGTACGCGAGGTTCGATAAGGGCTTCGGCGGTGAAGATTTCTACGGCCTGTGGGAAGGCAAAGGAATCGGTTACGTCGGAAAGTTGAAATGGACAAAGCGCCTTGCAGAACAAGTCGCAGCCTGCCGGTACTGGAAACGATTCGTCGATGAAGACTGGATCATCGAAGGGATTACGATCATCTACAAAGCGACATCTTGGGAGAAGGCGCGCCGCGTAGCGATTGTTCGCAAGGCACACATCGTCGATGAAGGCCAGACCCGCATGGTGTTCGATTCGGATTGGCAATACGAAGCGATCGTCACCAATCTCGAATGGGAGCCGCTTGATCTGTGGCGCTTCTACAACCAACGCTGTTGCATGGAGAACTATATCAAGGAAGCGAAGAACGGCTTCTCCATTGATAGAATTGCGACGAGCGAATTTGAGGCGAATGAACTCGACTTGTTGATCAAATTACTCGCCTACAATTTGTTCGAGCGATTCAAGCGAAGCTGCTGCGAACCGGTACATCAAGGTTACACAATCGCACGGTTCCGATTAGAGTTCTTCCATTGCGCAGCAACGATTATTCGGCATAGCCGCAACATCATTCTCAAGCTGGCGAAAGACTTTGCAAACCGGTATGCATGGCAACGAATAGAAGCCAGGATCGCACTTTTGGAATGAAAACCCCTAAATTTAACATGGAAGAAATCGCAGCCTCTTCATTGGGGAGGGGGAAAGTGTATCCACATAATGTTGACTTGAACCGAACGAACTGGGAAATCGCCACATTCTTACAGCTAGTTTGGCAGTTCCACTATATACAGCGTTTGATATTACGGGCTTTCGAAATTTAGGTTCAATTCTATAGAAAAGTCAATTTCATAAATCATTTAACAGGCTGAGTCAGTCCAATAATCGACATGCATTTTCAAAAAAATTAGGCAACTTGAGACTGCAGCATCGTTTTATTCCACCGGTCCAGTGCGAGTTTGCACAGGTTGTAAGTCAAGCAACTCAATTGAACATCCATTAACGCACGCTTTTTCAGTTTTCGGGTTGAACCCAACTCCAGGTACAGCTTCAAGTAGGCGAATACGCGTTCAATCGCGGTTCGCTGCTTGAATAGCTGTGCCCATTTTTCGCTCCCGCGTCCGGGTGCAGTGAATCGGCGAACATCTTCTTCCACGCGAAATTTGAATACTTTCCGGCAACCGTCAGCTTGAAAAGGGCAAGTGGCACATTCCTTCGGCCTTGTGAATCTCACCGTATCCCGCTTGGCGTCGTAACTGTCGTAAACATACGCGTGACCTTGTTTGCAAGTCGGAAGCAGATGCTCATCCTCGCCTTCCGGCTGCTTGACACGATGAATCAGCGGGATGATCGGAAACGCTCCAATTTCCCGGATTTGGCGATATACCGGTTCGCCGTCATATCCCTGTCCGCCAGTACATGTTTCGGTTTGAGAGATGGAAATTGTTCCTTCAAGTACCTGTGTAACCGCTAAAATAAAATTAACAAGAAACACGAAATAATCTTGAACACGAATTCCCTGATTCTCCCTCACCCGATATAATCAAGCTGGAAATTCATCAGTGTAGGGTGAGGAGAATGAAATCTGCGGAAAGGTGGCCTATGTACATTGAAATCTATCAACTGAAACAGTTGGGGCTCAATGTTTCACAGATAGCCCGCAAACTGAACATTTCTCGAAACACCGTGTACAAATATCTGAACATGTCGCCGGAAGAAATGCAGGCATTCATCGAATCGGTGAAGACGCGGCGAAAGAAGCTGGATCCGTTTGAATCCCAAGTTCTTCAATGGTTGCGGGAATATCCGGACCTATCGGCCGCTCAGATTCATGACTGGTTGAAGGAACGGCGCTTGGATGCCAACGTCTGCGAGAGCACCGTTCGGCACTTCGTCCGGCACTTGCGTGAGCGGCATGGTATCCCGAAAAGCAAACCGATGCGCCAGTACGAAGCGGTGGAAGACCCGCCCATGGGACAGCAGATGCAAGTTGACTTCGGCGAAACGAGAACGCACGATCTTCATCAGCATCCCGTACGGTTATGGTGCATCACGTTTGTCCTGTCCCATTCCCGGTACAAATACGTGGAATGGCAGGATCGACCGTTTACCACGGCGGATGTGATCCGCTGCCACGAGAACGCCTTTGAATTTTTCGGCGGCATGACTCGCGAGATCGTCTATGACCAGGATCATCTTCTGCTTGTAAGCGAAAACCACGGCGATCTGATTCTGACGGCCGAATTTGCCGCCTACGTCCGGCAGCGCAGATTTCAGATTCGCATGTGCCGCAAGCAAGATCCGGAAAGCAAGGGGCGGGTGGAAAACGTCGTCGGTTTCGTCAAACGCAACTTTGCGCGCCATCGGACGTTTACCCACATCGACCGGTGGAACGAAGACTGTTTGGCTTGGTTGAACCGAACCGGAAACGGGCGGATGCATCACACGACCAAAAAAATACCGGCGGACGTGTTCGCCGAAGAGCGGCGCCATCTCCTGCCGGTTCCCGAAAAAATACAAACCAATTCTGCACCCAGTATAACAAGACGGGTGCGAAAAGACAATACGATTGTCTTTCAGGGGAACCGGTACTCGCTGCCGCTTGGCACCTACACCGGCACGGACACGTCTGTGGAGATTCGCGTGACGCCGGACAAGCAGTTGGTGGCGTTCGATCCGGCAACCGGCGAGGAACTGGCCCGCCATCCGCTGCATGCGGGTAAAGGCAAACTCATCAAAAACACCAACCATGCCCGGGATCGTTCCAAAGGGATTGGCGCCTATATGGAACACGTGGCCGCCCGCTTTCCAGAACCGGCGCAAGCCCGATCCTATCTGGCGGTCATCCGGGAACAAAAACCGCGTTACATTCGGGACCAGTTGCAATGGATCGATCGACACGCCAAAGACGCGGATCCGGATGTGCTGGCGCAAGCGTTGGCCTATTGTCTGAAACATCGACTCTACCAGGCCACGGATTTCGTGGATGCCCTGCACTATTACGCGGCTCTGAAATCGGCCGCGGCACCAGCCGTTCCGACCGATGTCCGGTTGCTCAGCGAGCCGGAACGGCAGAAACTGAAGATGAAGCCGCAAGTTCGCCCGTTTGACGTATATCAAGCCATCCTGGAGGGAGCCCGATGAGTGAAGCGACGATGGAACTGAAGTCCGTATTCAGCGCGCTGCAGTTAACCGCCGCCGCTGGGGCGCTGGACGAACTCCTGATGGAAGCCGAAACCAGGTGTCGCCACTCACGTAATTTGACGTGAGAAAGGCGATTTTTTGTTATGTATGTTGGCGGAGGAAATAAACCGTTGGTTGTCGTAAGTAGATGGGAGTTGAGACGACAATCATCAGGAGGATGCAATCTTCGCAGAAAACGCAAATAGGAAGACCCTCAGGTTGGCGCCCAAGTCTTCCTATTTGCCCTGCGAATAAATCGCTATGTCTATCGTAACGGATTGGAATTTGGATGTAAAGCGGTATCTTCAGTCCTGCTCTGACGGCATTCCCGAAGCAGACCGGCCGCGTGTGTGTCCGCACTGCTCCGAAACCGTGATGTTGCATCGGCACGGCCGGTTTTTCCGATGTGTCTTTACTCTCACGGAACGTTTCGTCATTCCCATTTTTCGTTTTCGTTGCCCCCAATGTTCCAGAACGACGAGCGTATTGCCGGCGTTCCTTCTGCCTAAGCAGCAAACGGCGGTCGACATCCAGGAAGAGGTCGTCCGGGGAGAGACCCATGGCGCTTCACGTATAACCATGGCGCAGCAATCCGCCGCCTGGCCCGGCGGTCCGTGGTCCGTACGCACGATCCGGCGGTGGTGCCGCCGCTGGAAGGACATGCTTTCCAAGCTGGAAGATCGGTTGGCTGCGTGGCTTCTTTCCCGGCACCCGCAGGTGGCGTTGCCTCGTGGGCGGGGAGCCGGCTGGTCTTTGTGGTTCGCCTGCTGGGAACGGCTTCGGACATCGGCTCAGGAGGGGTCGCTGCTGCATCGGCTGAACCGATGGGCACGGCCATTGTCGGTGACGGTGCCCGGTTGATGATCCCACAAACGTTGGCTGTCGATGAAAGCCCGGGGGAGCGGCGACAATGGAGGCTGGGGAGATTCCCCGAATCCATATTCCGAGGAGGGTTCTGCCGATGGAACATCCCGAAAGCATCGCCGCTGCCCGGTATGCACTGATTGCGCCGATCGTCAGCCGGCAAACTCCGCTGGCGCCCGGAGAAATGAAGGCGCTGCTGCAGGAGGCGTCCCGCTGCGTCTATGAAGTCCCCGGCGGACGCTCGCGCACCGTGAGCATTCGGACGCTGGAGCGCTGGGTAGAGGCGTATCGCAAGGGCGGCTGGGATGCGCTGAAGCCGCGCGTCCGCAGTTCCAAGGGGCGTTTGCGCATGGACGGGGCCGTGCTGGAGAAGGCCAAACAATTGAGACGTGAAAGGCCCGAACGGAGCGTCGAACAAATCATCTTTCTGCTCGAGGAAGGCGCACTGGTCCCGCCGGGAACGGTTGCACCCAGCACACTGGCGCGCCACCTTCGCCAGGCCGGTCTCAGCCGCCGCAGCGTCATGAAAGAAAACGCGGCATCCGGCCACCGCCGCTTCGAAGCGGAGGATATTCTGGTTCTGGTACAGGCGGACTTCAAGCATTTCGTCTACCTGCCTGACCCGAGGAACCCGAAGAAACGGAGAAAGACGATCTTGTGCCTCGTTCTCGACGATTACAGCCGGTATATCCTGCATGCCCAGTTTTACTTCGACGAGAAGCTGCCGCGGCTGGAAGATTGCCTGAAGAAAGCGATCCTGCGCTGCGGCGTTCCGGAAATGCTGTACGTGGACAATGGAGCGGCGTTTTCGTCCCAGCACCTGACCCGCATCTGCGGGAAGCTGGGGATCGACCTGCGTCATACGCGCCCTTTCCAGCCCCGTGGACGCGGGAAAATTGAGAGGAGCTTTCAGTTCATCGACACGAGTTTCCTTCCCGAAGTGTACGCGCGCATCGAGGCGGGCCAATTGACGACGCTGGAGGAGCTGAACGACGCGCTTTGGGCGTGGATCGACGGCTATTACCACCAGCGGGTGCATGGCGGAACGAAAGAAACCCCTCAGGCCCGTTGGAACGGCAGTTCGCGCCGGCCGAGGCGGGTGTCGCTCGCCGAATTGAACGAGATCTTTCTGTGGGAAGAAACACGCAAGGTGGATGCGACCGGCTGTGTCCGCCTCCTGGGGCAATACGTATGAAGTGGACGGCGATCTCGGCAGCCGGCAGGTGACGCTGCGTTACGATCCGTACGACCTGCGGGAGATTCAGGTCTGGTTCGAAGGCGTTCGCCGCGGCAATGCCAAGCCGGTCGAACTGCGGCGTTACCGCGACCGCCGGGTCCCCGCCGACGAGGTCGCGCCGGCAGAAGAAGCGGACGTGCAGCTCTCCTTTCTCGATTTGGCGGAACAGAAACGAAAAGCACAGTGGAAGGAAGAAGAAATCCGCTATGCGTGCACCACCATGGGAGGTGAGAAGCGGTGAGCACGGCGATCCGGCCCTTTACGCGCATGCTGGATATGGTGGACTGTTTTTCGTTTCGCGGTCATGAAGAGGCGTTCGCCCGACTGAGCGTGGCTGTGGCACAGCGTCAGCTCGGAGTGCTGACCGGTGAGGTGGGCAGCGGCAAATCTGCCCTGATCCGTCGGTTGTTCCGCTCGCTCGATCCAATGATGACACTGCCGGTGTACCTGAGCCAGTCCAACCTCAAACCGCGTGATTTTTACAGCGAATTGCTGAGGCAGGTCGGCGAAGTGCCGCCCTACTCGCTGCCGAAAGCCAAGCGGCTGTGGGAAGAGGTTCTTCAGCAACGGGAAGCCCAGGGGGAGCGTTCGCTGCTTGTGGTTGTGGACGAAGCTCACGAGATGAGTGAAGAAATGCTGCTCGAACTTCGCTTTGCTATGGGGGCCCAGATGGACGCGCGCTCCTACTTTCCGATCATCCTGTCGGGACAACCGGAACTGCGGAAGAAGCTGCGCCTGAAGAAGTTCGAGGCAATTGCACAGCGGATCGGCATGCAGTACCATCTGACCGGGATGACGCGCGAGGAAGCCGGCGCCTACATCAAGCATCACATGAGGACGGCCGGTTTGGAGCGTCCGGTATTCTCAGAAAGCGCCGTGCAGATGATCCATGCGGCAAGCCAAGGACTTCCTCGTGTGATCAATCTGATTTGCACCCATGCATTGTATGATGCAGAAGGGAAAGGGCATGAGGTTGTCGAAGAAGCACACATTGGCCGCGTGTTGGCGGATTTGGACAAGCAGCGTGGAGCGGCAGGCTAACCTGCCGCTTTCACATTTCCGGTTGATGATTGGCGACCCAATTCTCATATGGGTGACGTGGCTGACGTACAAACGATCACGTCATTGTCGGTGGTTGTTCCACCGTCAAATTACGTGATCGGCAACAACCAGGCAGTGGAGTTACCGCCAGTGTTTGCAGCGCGTGCTTTCGTACGAGTTGAAAAAACGGGAAGAAAAGCAGTTTGCCCGTCGGTACAAACGCGCCGCGTTCCCGGAACTGAAAACGTTGGACGAATTTCGGGTCGACGAACAACCGTCCCTGGGACAACGTCAGTTGCAGCAACTTCGGGAACTGATGTGGCTGGAGCAGCATTATAACTTGCTCTTTCTGGGCCCGCCCGGCGTCGGGAAGACGCATCTGGCGATTGGACTGGGCGTCGAGGCATTGAATCAAGGATATAGCGTCAGTTTCGTCACGATGGATCAGTTGTTGCATCTCTTGAAGACGCAAGAGATTTCCCGAAACGCCCAGCTGCGGGTGAATCGGATCATCCGTTCCGATCTGGTGATTCTGGACGATCTGATGTTCATGGCGCTGGATCGGCAGGAGGCTCACTTGTTCTTTCAGTTGATCAACAAACTGTATGGGCAGGCCTCCATCATCCTGACGTCCAACAAAGGACCGGAAGATTGGGGAGAACTGCTCGGGGATCCGGCCGTCACAACCGCCATTCTGGACCGGATCCTGCATCGAAGCGAGGTGATTCACCTGACAGGAGACAGCTACCGGCTCAAGCACCGCCAAACCATATTTGGAAATTTCTAGTTGTTGAAAATAAATTCGCGAAATTTGTTCAAAGGTACTTGACGGTTACAGTACTGGAGAAGCATGATCTCCATACGCTGGTCGTTGACATGGGCGGAGCAGGTCTCACTGGCGATAATATACTGGCTCTTGCAGTTTCACCAGGAGGTTCAACGTGTAGCCGTACCAAAACCTCACCTGCCCCGTTCCGCGCGGATCACCCTTGACCCCCATACTTGCATGTTGCGACAGGTCCGCTCGAAGCTCCTTGTACGTGGCGGGGAGCATGAAGCATGTCGGCAACCTCTCGTTCAAACAGGCTGAGGGAAGCCTTGTACGCTTCAAGCCGGGCTTCCCATTCCGCTTTTTCCGCTTTCGGAATGCGGCCGCGTTTATTCCGTTTCGGTTTTTCCGGCTTGCGTTCTTCCGGTTTCATCACGACGGATTCGTCAAACAAGACGGGGGTATCGGTTTCTTGTGCAGGCTTTGGTGTCGATTTGCCCTTCTTGTCCAATCGAGGATTGCGGTCAAAGGCCTCAATATGGGAAGAATCGACGGCCAGTACATCCCCCGCAACAAACCCTTCCTCCATCGCCTGGTTCACCAGGTCCTCCTGAATCTTTTGCAAAATATCCGCTTGCTGAAGCTTGGTGATCAATCGGGAATAGGAGGCCTCGCTCGGAATCCGGTCGGATCCAGTAAAGCGGCACCGGGTGCGAAACTCAAGGCTTTCTTTCAATCGGCGAACCAAATCCTTGATGAAACGGATATGTTCCAGCTTGGCGATGATCAAAGAGTAGATCATCGCTCTTGTGTTCAAGGTTTCGGGACGACCGCGGGTCTTGTGGCTACCAATGGCATGAAGGATTTTTCCAATCGGCAACTGTTCCAACACCGTATCCGCTTTGGGGGTAATCTCCATTTCCATCAGTTGCTCGAAGGAAAACAGTTCTTCTTGTCGAATATGATACATGGAGGAGTACTCCTTTCTCGGTTTTGGTTTGGTCACCTAAAACTTCGAGAATTTGGGGAGGTACTCCTCTTTTTTATGTCCCAATATCCAATTGCCACAAGGGGTTTCAATTATGAAATTGACTTAATCGTCAGTCATTTTCCAGTTATTCAGCACTCGCTGGAAAAACGACAACAGGCTTGACAGGGAGCCTCTGCAGGCGTGATTCTCGCGAAGGGGCGGTGGGAGAGGAATCATCGCGGGCTTGCAAGCCTATCACGCCTGCCTCTCCCTGTAAAGCCTGTCTTCAAATCTGGAAATTCCCAATTACCAGTAGCACGATTTTTTGGGGTAATCCGTCACGATTTTTTACATCGATTATCTGGAAGAACAGATTCGACGATTCTGAAGTGAATGCGATTCTGGTACAATCAACGTCCGTTCGGACTGCATTTTGAAACCAGAGTGTTTATAAATGCTGACCTTCGTGGATTGTGGCGTGAGAGCGGAGAGTTGCTTGAAAAGGAATAATCCACCTTATCCTAGGTAGTTGCTCCTGAAAAAGTCCGATCGTGAACATCACCTCATCCCCATCCTTTTTCAGGACTGCCCATTTACCTTATTCTTCCTTATTTTGCTGCCTTCGCGAGCATTTTGGCCGCTCTGTCCAGGTTGTGGGTCAGGATTCCGAACCCGACCCAGCTTTTTGAGCCGACAAGGCCCCGGTACCTGCTGCGGCCTAAACCGTACTTTCGCTTGAGGAGGCTGATCCTGGCCTCTCCTGCTGCACGGTAGCGCTGCAAGTCTTTGAACCAAGGTTGGTTTTCATGTTCCGTTCTCGCCTGGCCTTTCTTGCCCTTTCGGGGTAAGCTGGCCCGTTTGACGCCGAGCGCCGTCACTGCCGATTCGTTTTTCTTGCTGGAAAAACCGCGATCCGTCGCGACAGCTGTTGGGGCGACGCCGAATGTTTCGATGTGGGCTTTGACCGCCGGAATGAGCAGTTCATCGTCCGCCGGGTTGCCATTGTACACGGCATATCCGGTAATGAAGCCGCTCTCCGTTTCGTCAATCCGGACTTTATACCCGAACTCCGTTCCTTTGGCTAACTTGCCTTTCTTGATCGGCCGGGCTTCCGGATCGAAAAAGCTGACGATGCGATCCGGGATGACCCGCGTCCCCGATACGACTTGCTTGGCTTGGCGGATCAGTTGGCCGGTCAGCGTGATGGCTGTTTGAAGCCGCCCTTTGCTCTGTTGCGCCATCCGTTTGCCGGTCTCCCGTATTTTTGCGACAACCGCGTTTGCTTGCTCGACCACGGCTTCCGTCACTTCGATGACGCTTTCGGTGATCCGGTCGACTTCTTCCCAAGACTCCCGGCTGCGGCGGCGAAGTACCTTAGCGATGGACAGAATCTTCTCCTTGATCTCGGCGGTACGGTCTTCAAAGCCTTGCGCGGCATGGGAAGCGACTTGGCGGATCTTCCGCACCAGGTGGGTGATGACTTTGACGCCGTCCTGCAGCAAGGTTGCGTCTGTGGGGTGGTGAATGTCGGACTCCACGACCGTCGTATCGGTGCGCAATTTGCGATGCTTCAGCACCGCCTTTTCCTTCAGCTTGTGCAGGAGCGCTTCGTTCAACTGTTCGACGACTTCGTCGCCGTAGCGTTTGCGGGCGTAGATGAGCGTCGAAGGATCCGGCATCGGTTCATCGATCGCGATTCGGCAGAACAGGCGCCAAGTGATGCTGTCGCCGACTTCTTTGATCAAGGACTCGTATCCCAGGTTATACTTGCGTTTGAGCACCATGAGGCGCAAGTATTTCTCGATGGGGTAGGTGGGACGGCCCATCTTCGTCTTGGTTGGATGCTTTTCCATAAACGGCTGCAGGAAGCTTTCGTCGTCCAACAGTTCATCGATGATCGCCAATTCGGCAGGCAGTTTCCGTATTTCTTCTGGAAGAATCGTATCCCACAGGGTTAATTGTTCGTCGCGAAGTTTCAACAATTTTCTTCACCTCAAGGAAGGATTCCCAAGGGGCGATGTTGAACTATTAAGACAAAGGAATTCGCCTCTTGGGATAGGTTGTCTCGGCAACTTCCTATTTCCACATGGAGGAGATGAATTCCTTTTATTTTGCTTAAAACAGCCGACTTTTTCAGGGGAAACTAGGTAATAACTAACAAGAAGAAGCCTGCCCCTTTTTCGGGCGGCGGAGAGACTTAGGAGGGACCATGATGGTGAGGAGATTACGCCCCGTACTGCTGCTGGTTTTATCCATGATCATGGCGCTGCCCGCAGCGGCGGCCGCGGAGGAGAAGACGAAAGGCGCGCCCGCGTCATCGCAGGACGGAGCGGTCAAGCTGGCGCCTTCCGCGCGCTCGGCCATTCTGATGGATGCCGACAGCGGCACGATCATTTTCGAGAAGAACAGCCATGATCGGCTGCCGCCGGCCAGCATCACGAAGATCATGACGATGCTGCTCGTCATGGAGGCGCTGGATGAAGGCCGGATCAAGCTGACGGACAAGGTGACGACGAGCGAATATGCGGCTTCGATGGGCGGGTCGCAAATTTTCCTCGAAGCAGGCGAAGAAATGACGGTCGAGGATCTGCTGAAAGGCGTAGCCATCGCGTCCGGCAACGACGCGTCCGTCGCGCTCGCCGAGAAGATCGCGGGAACCGAGCAGGAATTTGTGCGCCTCATGAACGAGAAGGCGCAGCAGCTCGGCCTGAAGAACACCCATTTCGTCAACGTGAACGGGCTGCCCGCCGAGAACCACTACACCTCGGCTTACGACATCGCCGTCATGTCGCGGGAACTGCTGAAGCATACCGAGATTACGAAATATACCGGACTGTACCAGGACTATCTGCGGAAGGACACCGATCGTCCGTTCTGGCTCGTCAACACGAACAAGCTCGTCCGGTTCTACGCCGGCGCGGACGGACTGAAGACGGGGTACACGAGCGAGGCGAAGTTCTGTCTGAGCGCGACCGCAAAGCGCGACAACTTCCGCGTCATCGCCGTCGTCATGGGCGAGCCGGACACGAAAACGCGCAACGCCGAAGTGGCCCAGATGTTCGATTACGCGTTCGCCATGTACACGAACGTTCCGATCTACAAGGAAGGCGACACGATCGGCACGGTGCGGATCGCCAAAGGGGAAGTGCCGCGGCTTGAGCTGAAGGCAAGGCATCCGTACAGCGTGCTGATGAAGAAGGGCGCGAACATGAAGGACATCCGCCATGAGCTGCGTCTCGACGAACCGGTCAAGGCGCCGGTGAAAGCCGGCCAGAAGATCGGCAAGGTCATCGTCTATCAGGGCGCGAACGTGCTCGCCGAATTCGACGTCGAAGCGCCGGAGAACGTGGGACGGGCGAACTGGTGGACGCTCTTCAAGCGGACATGCGCGGAATTGATCGCATAACCGCGAATCCGGACGCGTCCGGCGGCGGAATTTGTCCGGCAGGTTCTAGTTTTGTCGCAGGGCAGGAACGTCGGCCGGACGCGTAGAAATGACTGCGTAGAAATGACTGTCTGAAGCAGGGAGAGGAGTGAACGGCAATGCGGCTTCGTGAGGAAATGGAGCATTACCGCAATGTGCTGATCGTCAGGCTGAAAGGCGAACTGGATCATCATACGGCTGACGGATTGAAGCAGCGGCTCGAGGATGCGCTGCTCAGGGGCAGGGCAACGCACGTCGTGCTCAACCTGAGTGAGCTCGCGTTCATGGACAGCTCGGGCCTCGGCGTCATCCTCGGGCGCTACAAGACGGTGACCGCCCGCGGCGGAAAACTGATCATCTGCGGCGTCAATCCGGCCGTCCGGCGGCTGTTCGAATTGTCTGGTCTGCTCAAGATTGTCGCGCTGTACGAGAATGAGCGCGAAGCGCTCGGCAGTCTGGAGGTAGTATCATGAACGGATCGAACCGCATGACCCTGACGTTTTCCAGCCGTTCGGAGAACGAAGCGTTCGCGCGCATCGCCGTCGCCGCTTTCGTCTCGCAGCTCGACCCGACGGTCGATGAACTGAACGATCTGAAGACGGCCGTGTCCGAAGCGGTGACGAACGCCATCATCCACGGATACGACGGCAATCCCGACGGCATGGTGACGATCGAGGCGCACATCGAGGGCGACACCGTCTCGATCATTGTCCGCGACGAAGGGAAGGGCATCGAAGATCTGGAACTGGCGCGGCAGCCGCTGTTCACCTCCAGACCGGAGCTGGAACGTTCCGGCATGGGCTTCACGATCATGGAAAACTTCATGGACGAATTCGAAGCGGCGAGCGAACCTGGCAAAGGAACGGAGATCCGGATGATGAAGCGGATCGAATCGAAAAAGGCGCTGTACAACTAAGCGCGCACAGGGGTTGGACCGCATGGAAGTCGATTGGAGACAGCAGTCGCAGCCGTACCTGGAGGACGCCGAGGTAAAACGGCTCATCGCACTTAGCCAATCCGGGGACGCGGATGCCCGCGACAAGCTGGTCCAGGCCAACATCCGGCTCGTATGGTCGGTCGTGCAGCGGTTCCTGAATCGCGGGTATGAACCGGAGGATCTGTTCCAGATCGGATGCATCGGCCTGCTCAAGTCGGTCGACAAATTCGATCTGTCCTACGACGTGAAATTCTCCACCTACGCCGTGCCGATGATCATTGGCGAGATCCAGCGGTTCCTCAGGGACGACGGCACGCTGAAAGTGAGCCGCTCGCTGAAAGAGCTTGCGAACAAGGTGCGGAAGACGAAGGACGAGCTGTCCAAGGGGCTCGGCCGGCAGCCGACCATCGGCGAAGTGGCCGAGAGGCTCGGCATATCGCCCGAAGAAGTCGTATTCGCGCAGGAAGCGAACAAGCCGCCGGCGTCGATCCATGAGACCGTGTTCGAGAACGACGGCGACCCGATCACGCTGATGGACCAGATCGCCGACGAATCAGGAGAACGGTGGTTTGACCGGCTGGCGCTCAGCGAAGCGATCGAGACGTTGTCCGAGCGGGAGCGGCTGATCGTCTATCTCCGCTATTACCGCGACCAGACGCAATCGGAAGTGGCCAGCCGGCTCGGCATCTCGCAGGTGCAAGTGTCCCGGCTCGAGAAGAAAATCTTGCAGACGATCAAGGACCAGATCGCGCTTTAGGCGGTCTGGTCTTTTGGTGTACGCCCGGCATGGGCGTCATCTCTACGGTGAAAGTCCGGAATGGGGGCTGGCGAGCGCCTACCATTAGCCGAGGGCAAGGGTGTCGGTCGCGAGGCCGAATCTGAAGGAAGCCTAAGGCAAACGCACGGGCCAAGGTACACGAACTGGATTCGAGGCAGGGTTAGTCGGATGAGTTGCCATCACACAACGAAATCCAAAGCCGCCAAGGACTAATCCTGTAAACTCCAGTGGTCGCGGGCGGAAAGATGACGCTCTTATCCGGGGAGGCCTGCGGAATACGCGAAGTGACTTCATGCGCGAAGTGACTTCGTAACCGCAGCCGGGAGGCTGCGCTGAATCCGCAGGAGTCAGCAGAGGCCATAGTACGCGAGTACGGGACGTAAGGAAAGCGGAAGGGCCAAACCGAAAGGAGAGAGGAAACCGATGCGTTCGCACGACGGGCATAGACAGCAGAATACCTCGCAAGAGGGCTGCCAGCGGGAGGTAGCGGTGAAGCCGCAAGGGACCGTTGGAGTGCCGAGTCCGTTGCCGGCACAAATCGCCCCTTCCTCTCGCAAAGCACAGGACGACTTGCTGGAGAAGATGCTGGAAAGGGAGAACCTCTTGAAGGCCTACAGGAAAGTGGTACAGAACGGAGGAGCCCCCGGTGTGGACGGGGTAACGGTAACGGAGTTACAAGCTTACCTGAACACACACTGGGAAGCGGTGAAAGCCGCACTCCTTGCGGGAACGTACAGCCCCTTGCCCGTCAGACGGGTGGAAATCCCCAAACCCGGAGGCGGCGTACGGCTGCTCGGCATCCCGACCGCGATGGACCGTCTTCTCCAGCAAGCGCTTCTGCAAGTGATGGAACCGATCTTTGACCCGCATTTCTCATGGCACAGCTACGGCTTCCGGCCGGGGAAGCGCGCGCATGATGCGGTAAGGCAAGCGCAGCAGTATATCCAAAGCGGCCTCCGCTGGGTCGTGGACATGGATCTGGAGAAGTTCTTCGACCGTGTGAACCACGACATCCTGATGGCGAGAGTCGCGCGGAGGATAGACGACAAGCGCGTGCTCAACCTGATTCGCGCTTACCTTAATGCCGGGGTTATGGCCGGGGGTGTGGTCGTGAGAACGGAAGAAGGCACGCCGCAAGGCGGCCCGCTCAGTCCGCTTCTCGCCAACATCCTGCTGGACGATTTGGACAAAGAACTGACCAGACGAGGACTGCACTTCGTCCGCTATGCGGACGATTGCAACATCTTCGTGGCCAGCAAGCGGGCCGGAGAACGGGTCATGGAATCGGTGATCCGATTTGTGGAAGGAAAGCTGAAACTGAAAGTGAATCGGGACAAAAGCGCGGTAGACCGGCCGTGGAACCGAAAGTTCCTCGGCTTCAGCTTCCTGTCGAACAAGCAGGCAACGGTCCGGTTGGCACCCAAGACGATTCAGCGTTTCAAGAAGAAAGTCCGGGAGATAACGGACCGCTCGCGCCCGCTGACGATGGAAGAACGGATTAACCGACTGAACCGCTTCATGATGGGATGGATCGGTTATTTCCGTCTGGCTGCCGCCAAGAACCACTGTGGTAACCTCGACGCATGGATGCGCAGGCGACTACGCATGTGTCTGTGGAAACAATGGAAGAGACCCAGGACCAGATTGCGTAATCTCCGTGCACTCGGCGTGCCCGAATGGGCGGCTCGAATGATGGCGAACTCACGCCGTGGTCCGTGGGAAATGTCCCGTAACACAAACAATGCCCTTCCGACTTCCTACTGGGAAGCGAAAGGGCTGAAAAGTCTGCTTTCTCGTTACCTTGAGCTTTGTTAACCTTCGGAACCGCCGTATGCGGACCCGCATGTACGGTGGTGTGAGAGGTCGGGGGCTTGCCGCCCCCTCCTACTCGATTTCCGCCGCAGCGTCCTCATTTCCCGCATTTGTCAGGGAGGCTCCCGGTTAGGCCGGCCGTTTCCCACTCATACTAGAACTTGACAGGAACGCCGCGAAAGGGTGAGTCCATGACGACCGTGCGAACGAACACGCTGTACGTCCGGCTGCACAAGCGGCTGGTCATCCGGCCCGGCGATGACGTGCGGCTCGGCGACGCCGCCCGGCTGCTCGCCGACGAAGCGCGGGAGCGGCGGCTGAAGGAGCTGGTCCTATACCGGCACAAGCCGGAAGACGGCGACCGCGTCGTCATCGACATGCTGCACGTCATTCGCGCCGTGTCCGAAGCGGAGCCGGGGCTTGATGTCGAGTTCGTCGGCGAGCCGCAGACGCTCGTCACGGTCGCCGCCCGGCCGCAGAAGCCGCTGCCCGGCATGCTGATTGTGGCGTGGCTCCTCCTGTTCTTCGGCTCGGGGCTCGCCATCATGAACTTCCACGCCGACGTCGGCATGCTGGAAGTGCATCGGCGCATGACGGAGCTGATTACGGGCACGAGGCCGGAACGCCCGCTCTGGTTCCAGATTCCGTATTCGATCGGCGTCGGTCTGGGCATGGTGCTGTTCTTCAACCGCGTGATCCGGCGCAAGCTCAGCGAAGAGCCCAGTCCGCTCGAGGTCGAACTGTATCTGTACCAGGAAAACGTCGACGCCTACGTCGTCGCCGACGAGATACGGAAACTGCACCGGAATCAGGGAGGCGGCGGACAAGGGAGCGGCGGCCGTGGCTGAATGGCTCGCGAACGGCGCAGCCGCTCTGCTCGGCCTGTCCGGGGGACTCGCGGTCGGAAGCGGCCTGATCGCGCTGCTGGTCATTCTGGATCTGATTCCGCGGCTCGCGCAGCTGTCCCGGGGATACCGGCTGGCGGCATGGTACGAGACGGCCATCATCGCCGGCACGGTGTACTGGATGTCGGCTGATTTCGGCGACTGGCGGAGCCCGCATACGGGCGCAGCCGAGATCCTTGCCGCGCTGGCCGGCCTGTTCACCGGGCTGTTCGTCGGCATGCTGGCGGCCGCGCTGACGGAAGTGGTCAACGTCCTGCCCATCATGGCGAAGCGGCTCAGGCTGGAGTCGAAACTGCCGGCGCTCGTCTGGGCGCTGGTGCTCGGCAAGCTGGCCGGTTCGCTGTTCGATTGGCTCGTCTATCATCGCTGAGGCCGGGCTTCCGGCACATTCCGGCAGGAGGTGCGCAACAGCCCCATGGACGAACGAAACGATATGCAGCAGGATGGCGGATGGCAGCCTCCCGTCGTTCCGCCCGAACCGCCGAAGGAACCGGGAGCGAGCACCGATCGTCCCGTCCGGCGGAAGCTGATTCGTCCGGAGCGGGAAGAACCGGAGGACGATCGTTCCGGCAAGCATGCCGCGGAAGATGAGCGTTCCAGGCGGGGACGCGGGCGGCAATCGGGCCGCAGATCCCGCCTGGCGGCGCGGAGCCTGGATGGTCAAGCCCGCGGGCAGAACGGAGAGCGGCAGGGGCAGACCCGTGCGCAAAGCCTGGGGCAGCCGGGGCAAGGCGGTGCCCGCAACCGGGAGGAGCAAAGTCAAGCCCGGCATGGACAAGCCGGCTCGCAGAACCGGGAACAGCACGGGCAATCGCAGCCGGCGGAAAAGCAGCTGATTCCGGCAAGCATCGATGAGCTGAAGCCGCTGTTGGAACGCGAGGCGGGGCTGAACACCAGTTTCGACGTCGTGCTGCGCGAGATGACGTTCGGCGGCCGGCGGACGGCGCTTTTTTACATGAACGGGCTGGTCAATTCGGCGGCGCTGACGGAAGTGCTCAAACGGCTGTCGTACCTGACGGCGGAAGATCTCGATACGGACGCGCTGAAACTTTTCTTCGAGACGTATGTGCCCGCGGTCCAGGTGACGAAGACGGATGTGTTCGACGACATGCTGGACAGCGTGTTCGCGGGCTGCGCCGCCCTGTTCGTCGACCGCGAGCGCGCGGCGCTGATCATCGACGCGAAGATGTTCCCGGACCGAACGCCGGAAGAACCTTCGCTCGAACGGGTCGTGCGCGGTTCCCGCGACGGTTTTATCGAGACGCTGATGACGAACGTGTCGTTGATCCGCCGCCGGCTGCGCGACAAGGACCTGCGGTATGAACTGATCCGCGTCGGCGCGCGGACGAAGACGGACGTCTGCATCGCCTACATCCGCGACATCGCCGATCCCGAACTGGTCGAAGAAGTGAAGAGGAAAATCGGGCATGTGAACGTGTACGGGCTGCCGCTCGCGGACAAGCAGCTCGAAGAGACGACCGTCAACCGCGGCTGGCATCCGTACCCGCTCGTCCGCTATTCGGAGCGGCCGGACGTCGTCGCGGCGCAGCTGCTCGAAGGCAGCGTCGCGGTGCTGACCGACACGACGCCGAGCGTCATGATGCTGCCGACGACGTTCTTCGACTTGACCCAGCACGCGGAAGAGAACCGGCAGACGCCGTTTATCGGCACGTACCTGCGCTGGGTGCGGTATATCGGCATCTTTTTCTCGCTCTTCCTGCTGCCGCTCTGGTTTCTGCTCGTACTGAAGCCGGAGCTGAAGCCGCCGCAGCTGGACTTCCTCGGCCCGCAGCAGATGGGGCGAATCCCGCTGTTTCTGCAGTTCGTGCTCGCCGAGATCGGGGTCGACCTGATGCGGATGGCCGCCGTTCATACGCCGTCGCCGCTGTCGACCGCCATGTCCCTGATCGCGGCGATTCTGATCGGCGACATCGCCGTGAAGACCGGGCTGTTCAACAACGAGGTCATTCTGTACATGGCAATCGCCGCGATCGGCATGTTCGCCACGCCGAACTATGAGCTTGGGCTGGCGAACCGGATCGTCCGGCTGGCGCTCATCATCGCCGTGGCGATTTTCGGCATTCCGGGATTCGTCGTCGGCACCGCGCTGTTCGTCGTGCTGCTCGCCTGCACCCGGTCGTTCAACCGGCCCTATCTGTGGCCGTTCATCCCGTTCGACGGCAGGTCGCTGGCCGCCCTGCTCATTCGTCCGCCGGAGCTGCAGAACAAGAAGCGCAATCCGCTGCTGAAGCCGCAACAACTGGACCGGCTCCCGGATTCGCAGGAGAATAGGTAAAAAAGTGCAAAGAACCGGCAGAAAAGTGCAAAGGTTGTTGCAAAAAATCCATTTCTCACTGGTTCCGAATGCGATATACTAGTGCATATGCTGCAAATCAGATGAACCAGCGCAAGGGGAGAATCTTTGATGCACTTGCACGGAACCAGCAAGATCAATGCCGAAGGACGGCTTGAAATCGGCGGCTGCGACGTTCAGCTTCTGGCGGCTGAATTCGGCACGCCGCTCTATATTGTCGATGAAGCGCTCGTCCGGCAGCGCATGCGCGAGTACATGGACGCGTTCCGCGCCACCGGCATTCCGTTCCAGGTCGCTTACGCCAGCAAGGCGTTCTGCACGATGGCGATCTGCGCCGTCGCCGAGCAGGAGGGGCTGTCGCTGGACGTCGTCTCCGGCGGCGAACTGCACACGGCGCTCAAGGCCGGCTTCCCGGCGAAGCGGATCCATTTCCACGGCAACAACAAGACGCCGGACGAGATCGCGTTGGCGCTTGACGCGAACATCGGCTGCTTCGTCGTCGACAACTTCGTCGAGCTGGATCTGCTCGACGCGCTGGCCGGCGAACGGGGCAAGCGCGTGAACATTCTGCTGCGCATCACGCCCGGTGTCGAAGCGCATACACATGAATACATTTCGACCGGTCAGCAGGATTCGAAGTTCGGCTTCAACCTGGCCGGCGGCGCCGCGTTCGAAGCGGTGAAGCGCACCGCGGCGAAGCCGCATCTCGAACTGCTCGGCATCCATTCGCATATCGGCTCGCAAATTTTCGAAGTGGAAGGCTTCCGTCTGGCGGCGGCCAAAGCGGCAGAGTTTGCGATCCAGGTGCGGGACGAGCTCGGCATCCTGTTCCGCGTCATCAATCTGGGCGGAGGTTTCGGCATCCGCTACACGGCCGAGGACAAGCCGCTTCCAGCGGCAACGTATGTCCAGGCGATCGCGGATGCGGTCCGGACGAACTTCACCGCGGCACAGTATCCGCTGCCCGAGATCTGGATCGAACCGGGCCGCAGCATCATCGGCGACGCCGGGACGACGCTTTACACTGTCGGCACGACGAAGGACATTCCGGGCGTGCGCAAGTACGTCGCCGTCGACGGCGGCATGACGGACAATCCGCGTCCGGCGCTGTACGGCTCGAAGTACGAAGCGGTGCTGGCGAACCGGATGAACGATCCGGCGACCGAGAAGGTATCCATCGCGGGCAAATGCTGCGAGAGCGGCGACATGCTGATCTGGGACATCGAGCTTCCGGCCGTGAAGCCGGGGGATCTGCTCGCCGTGTTCTGCACCGGCGCCTACAACTACGCGATGTCCAGCAACTACAACCGGATTCCGCGTCCGGCGGTCGTCTTCGTTAAGGACGGCCAGGCGTCGCTCGTCGTACGGCGCGAAACGTACGAAGACATCGTCGGCAACGATCTGCTGCCCGAGCGGCTGAAAGCCGCGCCGGCGGCGAACTGACAGGCCGCACCTGAGCTTCCTCGGCCGCAAGCCGGCTGTCGACCATTCGGCGGTCTGGCGGCGGTTCGGGGAAGTTTTTTTCTGAGCGGCGGGCGGCTTTTTTGCGCCGTTGGGCGGTTTGTAGTATGATGGGTGCATACGTTGGACAGAGGAGTTGAACGCCGGAACATGGCCAAGCAGGCACGGATCAAAATGCAGAACGGCGCGGAGATCATCATCGAACTGTTCGAGAAAGACGCGCCGAACACGGTGAAAAATTTCGAGACGCTCGCGAACAAAGGATTCTACAACGGGCTGACTTTCCACAGAGTCATTCCGGGATTCGTCGCGCAGGGCGGCTGCCCGAACGGCAATGGCACCGGCGGCCCGGGCTATACGATCAATTGCGAGATCAATCCGAACAAACATGAGCGCGGATCGGTCGCCATGGCGCATGCCGGGCGGAACACGGGCGGCAGCCAGTTCTACATCTGCTACCAGCCGCAGCCGCATCTGGACGGCGAGCACACGGTGTTCGGCAAAGTGATCAAAGGAATGGAGCATGTCGACGCGTTCAAAGGGCGCGACGTCATGGAGAAAGTCGAAATTTACGAGGTGTGATTCGATTACCGCGGGCTGCGGGGCCGCTGGTCCGCGGGCGGGACGTGCCGGCTAACGGAACGTGGGAAGCTGTCTATTCACTGTGGAAAAACAAGGCTCCATCCCCTACTGAAACTTGCAATTCTCGTCCACAAGCCGTTGTGGGTCGGATTGGGGGGATATCCGCCATCATCATGGGTCTTACCTTTCGTGTGCTTTGCTTCATCCGACCGCGATTGGCGCACGACGAAGAAACCCGGGTTTGGGGTTTCCGAGTTTTCGGACCAGGAGTTTGAGGTTTACGACCATCGCCGAAGTCTGTGCCTTGATTTGCAGGGTAACGCGGCTGCGGGTTCGCGCTCCATCCAGAGCGCAGTCGTTCTTCAGTTCCTTGTTCTTCCGTTCGACGACGAGCCGCTCTTGCAACTCGGCTCGCCCGGTCAGACTGTCGTTGTATACCCGGGCGGCTTCGTACAGGTCTGCGTAATCGCTCCGGAATACACGCCGGCCCCCCTTTTCACTGCTCGTGCACGCCTTGCGCGACGGGCAGGAAAGACAAACGTGCGGTGCAAAGCTGTACTGGTGACCTTCCGACTGGCGGATATATTGCTTGCCGACGCTTTGTTGGCCTTCCGGGCAAATGTACACATCCTTCTCCGCATCGTAGACAAACCGGGACGAATGAAACAGACCGGTCGGGTTTTCGGCAATCGGAACCGGAGCGACGACGGGGATCCCCAGTGCGGCCAGTCGCGCCCGGTTTCTCCCGTGGCCATAAGCCGAATCCCCCAGCAGAGCGGAAGGCGTCACGCCAAAGAAACGCTTGATCGTCGCGGTCATGTCGGCTGTCGCATCCTGATCGTGTTCATTGGCCGGAATAGTGCGCACGTCGAGAATGACGCCGCCCGTCGTGCAGAGGTTTTGCGTTTTGTACCCGTAGATGGTTTTCGACCGCTTGGCGATGCGCGCTTCCGGGTCAACCGCGCTCACGATGCGGTTTTTCGGGCGTTCGGCTAGCGGAATCTTTTGAAACCGAACGAGCTCGGGAACGTTCGTCCCGGTCTCCTCGTTCCGGCCTTCGGACGCTTCATCCGCTCCATCGCCGGGGTCGACAGGCGAGCTGTTCTCTTGGAGAATGCGCCGCAGGATCGCTTGCAGCTCCCGCGAACGCTTAAGATGCTTCCACTCCGCCAGAAGCGGCTTGATGTTCTCGTTCTCGAACCAGGCCAACAACCCGTAGGCTTGGGAGACCAGCTTGCTGAAGGCCAGCATGCGAGCCGACGCCGAGGCCGACTTGCTCAGCCGAACGGTTGCGCCATCCAGCGGCAAAGCCTCCAACGCCTCAAGCATCGGTTTTGTCCCGTGCTTGCGCAAATGTTGCGCCAGACGAATCAGGGCATGCTGAATCAGCCGATAGGCGCCCGGGAACTTCAGGTTCACATTGGTCGGGAACGAGTCGATGATCCACTGTTCGTTCCGGTCGCCCCACAGTCCGTACTGGTACATCTGGGCCAGAATGTAGAGATGGCAGGCCCGGAACATGGCGGCTCCCATGCGGCTGCGATCCAGTCCGATCGTGCTGTGGTCGAAACCGATGAAATCCACGGGCAGTTGCAGGAAGCGCTTGATGAACAGGTCACCGATGATTTTTTCTTCGGTCTGACGATCCGACAGACCGTAGTAGGCCTGAACCAGATGGATTTTCAACTTGAGAGACGGCGCATACGGGTACTGTCCTCTGCCGGAATAGAGCACCGCGCACAGCCGATCGGCGAACGAAAAGTCGACCTTGCTGTCGACATGGCTCCAGAACGGATGCGGCGGCAGCTTGGTGTACACTTGCACATCGGCAAAGGAAAGTTGGTCGAACGTTTTGTACCGAACCGAAAAAGTCATATGCGTCGCCTCCTGTAAACACCTTGCTACCATTATACCACGAAAACGGGTGTAATCGTGAGAACGGAAAAGAAAACATCGTATTTTCCAAAGTATTTCGCAAAAATTGATTATCTGTCGCACGATCGTTGTGCACAGTTAATCGACAGCTTCCGTGGTAACGTTAGCGTATCCGTCATCTGGTTGCGAGGCGTTCTAACGGAACGTGGTTCCGTTAGAGCCGGCTGTCGGGCGCACTTGGCAGCTTCAGTCGGCCTATAACGGCACGGATTGCCGTTAGCGGGCCTTGCATCATGCCCGAGCGGCGGATTAACGGAAGGAAATGCCGTTAGAACCTGCTGTCGGGCGTCCCTGGCAGCTTCAGTCGGCTATTAACGGCACAGATTGCCGTTATTGAGCCCGGAAACATGCCCGGGCGACACATTAACGGCACGAAATGCCGTTAGAGTCGGCCGTTGGGCGAACTTCGCGGCACCTGGCGAACCGACAGCCATCGTGAGACCGCCGAGAGGCAGCCACAGCCGGGCGCTCTTTCGGCGTTTCTTGCAAATCCTCGGCAACGGTGCTACTATTCATCTGTACGCATTTATGAACGTTTCCTTCGGGGCAGGGTGGAAGTCCCTACCGGCGGTGATCGCGGTTCCATGTGCGGCGGAATGCCGCGGAACCGGCGTCAGCCCGTGACCCGGGCCGAAAACGGATGGCACATTGGCCGGACGGCGGCACGGTGGATCCGGTGCAATTCCGGAGCCGACAGTAACAGTCTGGATGGGAGAAGGAAGCGGGCAGAAGCGCAACTGCATTGAGACAGCAAGGATTGTACTTTTTTTCACATGGAGAGTTCGGCGAACGGCGCCGGCCGATGGTCAGGCGGTTCGGGCATGTCCGAATGGCGGGTTTGCACCTGTTCGGCCATGACCGGGCACACACCGTCCTGACCGTGAATGACCGGTATATCCGTGCATGGGCATATGCGGCCGCGAATCCGGAACCCGCAGCATCCGGTTCGTCATGCGCACCGCCGGACAAGGCATGCGCTGCTTCCGGCAGCCGACGCCTTGGCACGTCCGTGAACAACGTGCCATTCCGTCCTCTCCGTGTCGAAAATAGTATCCGACCGAACCCAAGTCTCGCGGTAACGGACGCTCCTTGCGTGCGCACAATTGTCCGCATTCTCCAAGCCTCCGAAGGAACGAACTTCGGAGGTTTTCTTGTTGTGATTGACCGATTGGATGACGAATACTACATGCGGCTGGCGCTTGAGCTTGCCGCGAAGGCGCGCGGTCAGACCGGCGTCAACCCGGTCGTCGGCTGCGTCATCGTGAAGGACGGCCGGATCGTCGGCCTCGGCAGCCACCTGAGGCGCGGCGAAGCGCACGCCGAGATCCACGCGCTGAAGATGGCCGGAGAAGAGGCGCGCGGCGCGACCGTCTACGTGACGCTCGAACCGTGTTCCCACTACGGCCGCACGCCGCCCTGCGCCGACCGGCTGATCGAAGCGGGAGTCGGCCGCGTGGTCGCCGCGGCGACGGATCCGAACCCGAAGGTGTCGGGGACCGGCCTCGCGAAGCTGCGGGCCGCCGGCATCGAGACCGTCAGCGGCGTCCTCGAAGCCGAGTCGCGGAAGCTGAACGAAGCGTTCGAGAAATATATCCGCACCGGACTGCCGTTCGTGACGCTGAAGGCGGGCGCGACGCTGGACGGAAGGCTGGCCGCGGGTTCAGGTGACAGCAGGTGGGTGACCGGTGAGGAGTCGAGGGCGGCTGTGCATACGCTGCGGCATTGGCATGACGCGATCATGATCGGCGCCGGCACGGCGCTCAAGGACGATCCGTCGCTCACGACGCGGACGCCGGTTCCGGGCCTCCATCCGGTGCGCATTGTCGTCGACTCGCAGCTTCGGCTGCCGCTGCACCTGAAACTGTTCACCGACGGTCAGGCGCCGACGATCGTGCTCGCCGCGGTGGACGCGGACAGCGGCAGGCGGCGCGCACTAGAGGCGGCGGGCGCAGAGGTGATCAGCTGCGCCGCGCAAGGCGGACGCGTCGATCTGCGCGACGCGATGCGAAAGCTGGGTGAGCGCGAAATCGGTTCCGTCCTGCTCGAGGGCGGCGGGAGACTCAACGGCGCGATGCTTCAGGCCGGGCTGGTCGACAAGATCGCCGTCTTCTTCGCGCCGAAAATCGTCGGCAGCGGCGGAATTCCGCTGTTCGACTGGCCGATTGCCGAGCGGATGGCGGAAGCGGTCGAACTGACCCGGATTGTGATCGAACAGTACGGAGACGATTGGTGTGTCACCGGTTATCCGGAGCAGCCCGCGCAGGGAGGGGATTGATCATGTTCACCGGTCTGGTGGAAGAAGTCGGACGGCTCGTGAGGGCTGTGAAGAAGGGCGAGTCGATGGAGCTGACGATCGAGGCGGACCGGGTGCTCGAAGGCACGAAGATCGGCGACAGCATCGCGGTCAGCGGCGTCTGCCTGACCGTGACGTCGATGGGCGGCGGCGTGTTCACCGCGGACGTGACGCCGCAGACTTACCGGCACACGACGCTGGGCAGTCTGAAGCCGGGTAGCCCGGTCAATCTGGAGCGGGCGATGCCGGCGGACGGCCGGTTCGGCGGCCATATCGTGCAGGGCCATGCCGACGGCACGGGCGTCATCGTGTCTCGTGAAGACGAAGGCAACGCGGTCTGGTTCGGCTTCCGGCCGGACGATCCCGGATTGATGCGCTACATCGTGCCGCGCGGTTCGGTCGCGGTGGACGGCATCAGCCTGACGGTCGCGAGGGTCGACGGCGGAAGCTTCAACGTCTCCATCATCCCGCACACGCTGGCGATGACGGCGCTCCGGTACAAGCGGCCCGGCGACCGCGTCAATCTGGAGTGCGACATATTGGGCAAATATGTGGAACATCTGCTCGGATTCGCACGCAAGCCGGGAGAGAGACCGGAAGGCGGCGGAAGCGGCCTGACGGAGGCGCTGCTCAGAGAGAACGGTTTTATCTGATAGACAAACGGATACGCGAAGAAACGGAGGGAGTGCGATGAAACCGGAATTCGATGCGATCGAAGATGCGATATACGATCTCATCCTGGGCAAGCCGGTTATCGTCGTGGACGACGAAGACCGGGAAAATGAAGGCGATCTGATCGCGCTGGCGGACAAGGCGACGCCGGAGGTGATCAATTTCATGATCACGGAGGCCCGCGGCCTCGTCTGCGTGCCGCTTACGCCGGAACGCGCGGAGGAGCTTGACCTGCCGCCGATGGTCAGCCACAATACCGATTATCACGGCACGGCGTTCACCGTCTCGGTCGACCACGTTTCGACGACGACGGGCATATCGGCGTTCGAACGCGCCCAAACGGTGAAGGCGCTGATCGATCCGAAGGCTAAGCCAACCGATTTCCGGCGGCCGGGCCACATCTTCCCGCTGATCGGAAAGAAAGGCGGCGTGCTGAGGCGCGCCGGCCATACCGAGGCGGCGATCGACCTGGCGCGGATGTGCGGCGCTTATCCCGCGGCGGTCATCTGCGAGATCATCAAAGACGACGGCACGATGGCGAGACTGCCGGATCTTCTCAAGTTCCGCGAGAAGCACGGGCTGAAGCTGATCACGATCCGGGACCTGGTCCGCTACCGGAACGAGAAGGAAAATCTGGTCCAGCGCGTCGTCGAGGTGCGGATGCCGACCGATTTCGGCGTGTTCCGCGCGATCGCCTATACGAACGATGTCGACTCGAAAGAGCACGTCGCGCTGGTGAAAGGGCAGATCGATCCTTCCCAGCCGGTGCTCGTGCGCGTCCATTCCGAATGTCTGACCGGCGACGTGTTCCATTCCCACCGATGCGACTGCGGTCCGCAGCTCGAGGCGGCGCTGCGCCAGATCGACGCGGCCGGCTGCGGCGTCCTGCTCTATATGCGCCAGGAAGGCCGGGGCATCGGGCTGATCAACAAATTGAAGGCATACAAGCTGCAGGAGCAGGGATTCGACACGGTCGACGCGAATATTAAACTGGGCTTCAAGCCCGACCTGCGCGACTACGGCATCGGCGCGCAGATTCTGAAAGATCTGGGCGTGCGCAAAATGCGGCTGCTCACGAACAATCCGCGCAAGATCAAGGGTCTCGAAGGCTACGGCCTCGAGGTGGTCGAGCGGGTGCCGCTGCAGATGGAAGCGAACGAAGACAATGTCCGCTATCTGCGGACGAAGCAGACGAAACTCGGGCATATGCTCGATCTGAATTCCCTGGGTGGAGAGAAAGGATGACGGATGCAATGGTGAAAGTGTACGAAGGACAGCTGGTCTCGCAAGGGCTCAAATACGGCATTGTCGCCGGACGGTTCAACGAGTTTATCGTATCCAAGCTGGTGTCGGGCGCCCTTGACGCGCTCAAGCGGCACGGAGCGGACGATTCGGAGATCGAGATCGCCTGGGTGCCCGGCGCGTTCGAGATTCCGCTCATCGCGCAGAAGATGGCGGAAAGCGGCAAGTACGACGCTGTCATTACGCTCGGCGCCGTCATCCGCGGCTCGACGCCGCATTTCGATTACGTCTGCAATGAGGTGTCCAAGGGCGTCGCGGCGATCTCGCTGAAGACGGGCGTGCCGGTCATTTTCGGCGTCCTGACGACCGACACGATCGAGCAGGCGGTGGAGCGGGCCGGCACGAAAGCGGGCAACAAAGGCTGGGACGCCGCCGTCACGGCCATTGAAATGGCGAACCTGACCCGGGCTATCCAGGCCTGAAAATTGATACAGCCGAAGCGAAGGGAACTCTAAGCGTGACGATCCATTACAAACTCGAGACATTCGAAGGGCCGCTCGACCTCTTGCTCCATCTGGTCGATCAGGCGGAAATCGACATCCACGAGATTTCGATCAGCGAGATCACGGACCAATATCTGGCGTATCTGAACGCCATGCAGGAACTCGAACTCGAGATCACGAGCGAATTTCTCGTCATGGCCGCCACGCTGCTGGCCATCAAGAGCCGGCAGCTGCTGCCGAAACCGCCGGTCGTGGAGGAAGAATGGCCCGAAGGTTTCGAGGATGACGAAATCGATACGCGCGAAGAGCTGATCCGGCGGCTGGTCGAATACCGCAAATACAAGGAAATCGCCGGGAAGCTGCGCGAGCTGGAGACCGACCGCGGGCTTGTCTACACGAAGGAGCCCGAAGATCTGACGCCCTACATGCCGTCCAAGCCGGAAAATCCGGTTCAGGGACTGGTGCCGGCCGACCTGGCCGCGGCCTATATGCGCGCGCTGCGCCGGCAGGCGCGCCGCAACATCGTCTCCACGGTGAGGCGCGACGAAATTTCGGTCAAGGACCGGATCCGCGATATTGCCGAACTGCTGCGGGAGCATTCGACCGTCAAGTTCTCGAAGCTCATCCGGCGGGAAATGGACCGCCATGAGATCGTCGTGACCTTTCTCGCCATCCTGGAACTGATGAAGCGGCGGGCGGTGTACTGTTTCCAGCATCGGTTGTTCGACGATATCGTCATTCAATGGAGAGGGGATGCGGCGGCGAGTGGATTACAAGACCTTGAAATCGATTATTGAGGGGCTGCTGTTCATGGCCGGCGACGAAGGGATCAGCGCGAAGCAGCTCGGCGAGATCCTCGGCTGCGACCCCGCCCTGGCGCGGGACGCCGCCGAAGAACTGAAGGCGGACATGGTCCGCGAGGGCCGGGGCTTGCGCGTCGCCGAAGTGGCCGGAGGCTATCGCCTGACCACCGTGCCGGAGCATGCGCCTTATTTCGAGAAGCTGGCCTATACGCCCGGCCGGCAGAGTCTGTCGCAGGCCGCGCTGGAGACGCTGGCGATCATCGCCTACCGCCAGCCGATCACGCGCGTCGAGATCGAGGAAATCCGCGGCGTCAAGAGCGATCGCGCGCTGCAGTCGCTGGTGAACAAGGAACTGATCCGGGAAGTCGGCCGCGCGGACGCGATCGGACGGCCGATCCTGTACGGCACGACGAAAGCTTTCCTCGACTATTTCGGTTTGCCGGATCTGAGCGCCCTGCCCGAGCCGGAAGAAGCCGAGCAGGATCTGCTGGCCGAGCAGACGCAGATGCTGTTCGAGAAGCTTGACAGCATGCAGATGACGCTGGACGAATTCAGGGACGAAAACTGATCAAGGCCTGATCACCATCATATCAATCCTGACGACGGCAGACCGGAGCGCGCCCAGGCGGCGCTTTCGGTCTGCCGTTTTTTCAGCCGTCCGGTCTGCGGCATAATCCGGCAGCGGAAGAGCATACTATCCATGGCAACGCGTCGGAAAGCGGGGGATCGACGATGCCGTTTGCCTGGTTTTGGTTTTCTGTCGCCGCAATCATTCTGCTCACAGCCGTCTGCAGTTCGGATGTCGTAGTGCGCGGGCGTTACCGCCGCGTCGGCGCGGATGATGAAGCCGAGTTGGAAATCCGCGCGCTGTACGGATTGATCCGTCGGCGCTCGGTGGTGAAGGCGTTCGACTGGTCCTGGTCCGGCACGGAATTTCTCGTAAAGCGCGGACAGCAGGGCGTCGCGCATATCGACCGGGACGATGTGGAGCGGTTTTTCCGGAATACCAGGGTGGCCCTCCGGCTGACCTTCCATTTGACCGATGTCGTCAAGCGGCTGACAGCCAGAATGAGATTGACCGAGTGGGAATGGCATACGGTCATCGGCTTGCGCGACGCGTTCTGGACGGCGATGTTGACCGGGGCCGCCTGGTCGCTCCAGGCGGGATTGACGGGCTTCCTGTCGCACCGTCTGCGCCTTTGCGCGAAGCCGGTGCTGCGCGTGGAGCCGCTGTTCGGTTCATCCGTGTTCAAGACAAATCTGACCTTCACTGCCCGGATCCGCGCAGGCCTGCTGCTGCTTGCCGGCCTGAGCATGTTTGGCCGGATCTTGCGCGTGCGCGGCGGAATCGAAGGCTGGGTAAAGCTGCTGACGAAGCCGGACAAGGCCGAGCCTCAGCGTACATAGCGCTGCGGGAACAGCGTTCACAGAACGCTTTGCCATGCGGGCCGCACGCCCGTTGAATCGCGCGGCATAAAGAATCCGGCCCGGGGCAACCTAACCATGCGTGAGCAGCAGCATTAACCGACGAAGGAGGATGAACCATGCTCGAGCACCCGATCCAAGGGCTGATGGAGACCGCCATGGAGAGCATCCGGGAGATGGTGGACGTCAACACGATCGTCGGCGATCCGGTGCAGACGCCGGACGGCAGCGTTATCCTGCCGATTTCGAAAGTCGGTTTCGGCTTTGTCGCCGGCGGCTCCGACATCAAACTGGACGGCAATTCCGAACCGACGCACGCTTCGGTCGATCAGCATAACGCGACAGTCTCGCTTCCTTTCGGCGGCGGCAGCGGCGCCGGCGTGTCGATTACGCCGATCGCGTTCCTGGTCGTCGGCTCGCAGGGCGTCAAGATCGTTTCGCTGGACAACCAGACCCACCTGTGGGAGCGCGTCATCGACTCGGCTCCGAAGATGCTCGACAAGCTTTCGGCCATGATGAAATCCGGCTCGCACAAGCACGTTTCGGACGCGCAGATCGAGACGGAAGCAACAACGGCGAACACCCCGGTCGTCTGATGGCAACTGCCCGTTCAAGGGCAGTTTTTTTTTCGGCTTTTGCAGGACCGAAGCATTCGGGCGGAGGCTCGGACATACGATGGTACAAGACCCGGGGGTCGGGCGCGGCCTGACTCGCGCCCGATCCGCCAGTCCGCGAAGGAGGAAGCCGCAGGATGAAGCCGCGCATGCTATGGATTCTGGCCGTCGCCGCTTTGCTGGCATCGGCCGTCTCGCCGGGAGCCGCCGCCGCGCCCCGCCCGATCGAGACAAACGCGGAAGCCGCCGCGCTGATCGACGTCGAATCGGGAAGGCTGCTTTACAGCCACAACGGCGACAAACGGATGCGCATCGCCAGTCTGACGAAGATCATGACCGCGATCGTCGCCATCGAGAACGGCGACTTGTCCGATATCGTCAAGACGAGCAGCCGCGCGGCGGGCAAAGAAGGATCGTCGATCTACCTTAAGGCGGGCGAGGAGATGAGCCTTCACCACCTGCTGTACGGCCTCATGCTTCGCTCCGGCAACGACGCCGCCGTCGCGATCGCCGAGCATGTCGGGGGCTCGGAGGAAGGGTTCGTCTGGATGATGAACGAGAAAGCCCGCGAGCTCGGACTTGCGAACACGCATTTCATGAACCCGCACGGACTTGACCACGACGATCATTATTCGTCCGCGAACGATCTGGCGAGGCTCACCGCATACGCCTTGCGCAATCCGGTATTCCGCGAAATCGTGAAGACCCGCGTCAAAAAGGTGCCGAATCCGAACGCGGAATGGGACTACATATGGACGAACAAGAACAAAATGCTCACCATGTACGAAGGGGCGGACGGCGTCAAGACCGGCTATACGAAACTGGCGCACCGCTGCCTCGTCAGTTCGGCCACGCGGGGCGGACAGCAGCTCGCGGCCGTCACGCTCAATGACGGAGACGATTGGGCCGATCATCAGCGGCTGCTCGACTGGGGGTTCCGGCATTATCCGCTGCAAACCATTGTGGAAGAAGGCCGCAAGATCGCGGGCTACAGTCTGGCGGCCGGACGCACGTTCCGTTACCCGCTGGCGGAAGGCGAGCGGGAGCGGATCACGACGCGGCTCGTCGTCCGCCCGCAGGACGATGTCCGGACGCTGCTCGGCGATGCCGGGCGGCTTGAATTGGAGCTCGGCGGCGTGCCGATCGGTTCGGTGCCGCTGAAGCTGCTGGAGCAGCCCGGCTTGTCGCGCGGCCAGGCTGACCGGAAGGCCGTTTCGTCCGGCGCCGGGCCGCAGCCGGAAGCCCGGCCGGCGGCGCGCACCCTGCTCTCCGCCCTGCGGACGGTCGGTCTGACGCTGCTGATGCGGGAGGTGTGAGCCGTGGTCAATCTGATCTGGCTCGGCATGATCGTGCTCAGTTTCATCGCCGCCGCCGCGACCGGCCGGATGGACGAACTGACCAAGGCGGCGTTCGACGGCGCGCAGACCGGCGTTACCGTATGCTTCGGGCTCATCAGCGTGCTCGTGTTCTGGATGGGCCTGATGCGGATCGCCGAGGACGCGGGATTGCTGGGGAAGCTGGCGGCCTTGCTCGGTCCGGCCGTCCGGCGCCTGTTCCCCGACGTGCCGAAGGATCACCCGGCGATCGGATACATCATGTCGAACATGAGCGCGAATCTGCTCGGGCTCGGCAACGCCGCGACGCCGATGGGCATCAAGGCGATGCAGGAGCTGCAGAAGCTGAATCCCGATCCGAAGACGGCCACGCCCGCCATGTGCACGCTGCTTGCGATCAATACGTCGAGCATTACGCTCGTGCCGACGACGCTCATCGCGATCCGGATGAACTTCGGCTCCGCGAATCCGGCGGAAATCGTCGGCACGACCATCGCCGCCACGGCGATCGCGACGGGCGCGGCGCTGCTGGCCGACCGCTGGTATCGCAGCCGCGCCTTGCGGCCGCCGCACCGGTCGGATCCGCCGGCCGGGCTGCCCCGGACGACACGCGCGGGGAGATCCCGGCGTCCGGCGGAAGAACCGCTGCCGCCGGCAGCCGGCGGTTCTGGCCGTCCGCCGCATGCGGAAGGCGGGTGAGCGCCGGTGTACGCGCTCGTCACGACGCTCTCCGCCTGGATGATCCCCGCCATGATCGCCTTCATTCCGCTGTACGCGGCTTACCGCAAGGTGCCGGTGTACGAAACGTTCGTCGAAGGCGCGAAGGACGGCTTCGGGACGGCCGTCGGCCTCATTCCGCATCTGGTCGGCATGATCACGGCCATCAGCATGTTCCGCGCTTCGGGTGCGATGGATCTGATGCTCGCGGCGGTAAAGCCGCTGTTCGAGCGGCTGGGCGTGCCGAGCGAAGTCGTGCCGCTCGGCCTGCTTCGGCCGATCACCGGCGCGGGATCGCTGGCGTATACGACTGATCTCATCAAGACGTACGGGCCGGATTCGATGATCGGCCGCATCGCGTCGACCATCCAGGGCAGCACGGACACGACGCTCTATGTGCTCACCGTCTATTTCGGCGCGGTCGGCATCCGCCGTACGCGCTACGCGCTCAAGGTCGGGCTGTTCTCGGATCTGGTCGGATTCGTCGCCGCCATCGCCGTCTGCATGATCGTTTTCGGATGAAACATTCGGTGACAAGCGGGAACTTTCGGCTAAGCGCCGGAGTTCCCGTTTTCGTATGCCAATGGGCGGTCCGCTTGTGATTTTGCCCGCAGACGGGTATGATGTTGACGAGAGGTGACAACGATTGGAACGACTGCAGAAGATCATGGCCCGCGCAGGGATTGCATCGCGGCGGAAATGCGAAGAACTGATCCTGTCCGGCCAGGTGGAAGTGAACGGCGAGGTCGTCCGCACGCTCGGGGCGAAAGCTGATCCGGCCGTCGACGAGATCAAGGTCGCCGGACGCCCCATCCGCCTGGAAAAAAAGCTGTACTTCGCGTTCAACAAGCCGAAGGGCGTCATCACGAGCGCCCGCGATCCGGAAGGGCGCAGGGTGGTGGCTGATTATTTCCGCGACGTCAAGGAACGGGTGTACCCGGTCGGACGTCTCGATTACGATACGGAAGGTCTGCTCATCGTCACGAACGACGGCGATTTCGCCAACAAGCTGACGCATCCTTCCGGCCATATCCCGCGGACGTACCATGCCGTCGTGAAGGGGATCCCGCACGGCACGCTCCTTGAGAAGCTGGCGGCAGGCATCAATCTGGACGACGGCATGACGGCTCCCGCGGAAGTCGAGTACCGGGACGTGGATATGGACAAGAGCGAGGCGACCATCGAGATTACGCTGTACGAAGGACGCAACCGGCAGGTGCGGCGGATGTTCGAAGCGATCGGCCATCCGGTGAAGCGGCTGAGGCGCGTGCGCTTCGGCAGTCTTACCCTGCAGGGTATTCCCCGCGGCAAGTACCGCGAACTCAAGCCCGAAGAGGTGAAGGCGCTGCTAATGGAAGCCGAAAGGTCACATAAAGTTCATAAATAACGATTCAGCCCCGGAGCCCCAAGGCGCCGGGATTCGTTATAATGATGGAGAATAACGGTTAACTCACGGAAAGGTGGACAGCGGATGAAAGGCCGGGAGCGCAAGATGATCCAATACGTCATCCTGATCGGCATTCTGCTGCTCGGCGGTTACGCGGTCGGCAAGACGCTGTTCGTGTCGGACGATGACAAGCCCAAGATCGGCGGACGTCCGCCGTCGTTCGAGAATGTGGCCGATATCGAAGGCAATCTGCACAGCCTTGACGATTACAAGGGGAAACCCGTGGTCATTAATTTCTGGGGCAGCTTCTGCCCGCCGTGCGTGGCGGAGATGCCGGCGATCGACAGGCAATATTTGAAATACCGGGATCAAGGGCTCGTCGTGCTTGCGATCAATCTGAGCGAGGACGACATCACCGTGCGGGATTTTCTGAAACGGTTCGATCTGCACTATACGATCCTGCGCGACAAGAATCGGATGATCGAGAAGAAATATGCGCTGCGTTCCTATCCGACAACGTTCTTCATCAGCCGCGACGGACGAATTCAGGACATCAAAGTCGGCGGAATGACCGAAGAGGACATTGAACAGCGCATTCTGAAACTGATGGAGGCGTGACATCCGGAAAGGAGCAGGCAGCATTGGCGGCATTGTTTGAAAACACGAAATGCGAATGCGGGCACCAGAATCCGCCGGATACGACGCTGTGCGAATCTTGCGGGAAGCCGCTCGGCGAGGAGGCCTTGTCGAACCGCCCGCTCGAGATGCGGTATGACGGCGTGGCGCGCCGGTCGCAGAAGGCGAATCCGAACCTGATCGACCGCATCTGGAATTTCTTCTCCTCGGTCAAGGTGGCCGTCGTCCTGATCGTCATCACGCTGATCGGGGCGATGCTCGGCACGATCTATCCGCAGGAGAACACGTTCATCAATTTCGATCCCGCATATTACGAAGAGAACTACGGGCTGGCCGGCAAAATCTACTATGCGCTCGGCTTGTCCCATACGTACGAGTCGTGGTGGTTCATCACGCTGCTCGTCATGATCGGCGCTTCGCTCGTCATCTGCAGCCTGGACCGGGTGCTGCCGCTGTATCGGGCGCTGAACAAGCAGCAGATCCGGAAGCATCTCCAGTTCCTGGCGCGCCAGCGGGTGACCTATGCCGCGGATCTGGAAGGCGGCGACGAGGAATGGACGCGGAAGCTGGCGGAGCAGCTCAGGAAGAAGCGGTTCCGCGTCGCGGCGGAACAGACGGCGCTGCTCGCCGAGAAGAACCGGTTCAGCCGGTGGGGGCCGTACATCAACCATATCGGGCTGATCATTTTCCTGCTGGCCGTCCTCGCCCGCGCCATCCCCGGCTGGCAGCTGGATGAATATGTGGCCGTGCGGGAAGGCGAGGCCGTGCCGATTCCCGAAACGAACTATTATGTGAAAAACATCGATTTCGAGGTTGAGTACTACTCGGATGACGAAATGCCGGATCGGCTGAAGGGGACGATGCGCCCGAAGCGGTTCGAGACGAAGGCCGAGCTGTACGTATGCGAAGCGAACTGCGGCAGCACGGCGCTGGAACCCGTCCTGCGCAAGGTGAAAACGCACGACATTCTCGTCAACGACCCGCTCGAATACAAGGGGCTCAAGCTGTACCAGTTCGACTACGACACGACGCCGAGGCTCAAGGCGGTCCGTCCGGTGCTGATGGATCTGAAGAGCGGCGAATCGTACGGACCTTTCGAGCTGTCGATCCTCGAGCCGGAATCGGAGTATGAACTCGGCCCGTACCGGCTGAAGCTGATCACCCGGTTCCTCGATTTCACGGTGAACGCAAACGGCGAGCCGGCGAACCTGTCGTCCCAGCCGAACGCGCCGGCGTTCCTGTTCCTGATCCAGGGGCCGGATCTTCCGGCGGAAGGGGAGACGTTCTTCTACTTCCCGATCCAGACCGACCGCGAGCGGTTCGGCCAGGACCTGATCAACGGCGAAATGGCCGAACGGTTCGACATCCGCGTGACGGACATGGCGAACGTGGAATTCGCCGGCGACGTCAGCTATCTCAATGTCCGCGTCGACCGGGCGCTGCCGTTCGTCTTCGTCGGCGCCTTCATCTCGCTGATCGGGCTGGTCATGGGATTCTACTGGCAGCATCGCCGGGTATGGCTGCGCATCGACGACGGCCGGCTGACGCTCGGCGCGCATACGAACAAAAACTGGTACGGTCTGAGGGCGGAAGTCGCCGCCGCCTTGCGCGGGGCGGGCCTCGACGTCGACCCGAAGTCGCTGGATAACGGAGGTAAAAAAGAGTGAACTGGCTATCCATCAGCAGCGGAGCGTTCATCACCGCGTTCGCGCTCTACTGCGTCGCGTTTCTGCTATATGTGATTGCTGTCATCGGGAGAAAATGGAAGAATCGCGAGCCGGAAGGCCATCTGCGCAAGTGGGGACGAATCGCGTTCGTCTTCTCTTCGCTCGGCCTCGCCGCCCATCTGGTGTTCTTCTTCACCCGCTGGGCGGGGGCGGGCCATATTCCGACGAGCAACATGTACGAGTTCCTGACTTTGCTCGGCATGGCGATCATGATCGCGTTCACCATCCTGTTCGCGATCTACCGATCCCCATTGCTCGGTATGTTCGCGCTGCCGCTGACGATTCTGATCATCGCGTATGCTGCGGTCTTCCCGCAGGAGGTGCAGCCGCTCGTGCCGTCGCTCCAGTCCAACTGGCTGAGGCTGCACGTGACGGGCGCTGCGCTCGGCGAGGCGTTTTTCGCCGTCGGCTTTGCCGCCGGCCTCATGTATTTGCTGCGCGTAACCGATTATAACGACAAGAGTGCTTCCGCACGCAGATCGCAGCGTTGGCTGGAGTTCTCGCTGTATGTGCTGATCGTCGTCGCCGGCTTTATCATCACGGTCTTCGCGTTCCGCGGAGCCGGCTACGAAGCCGTTTTTCTGCAGGAAAAGCTGTCGATCGACGCGCGCGGCAACGAACAGCTGACGACGCAGACCGTTGAATACCAGCTGCCGCCGATCGTGAAACCGCACGCCAGCGAGACCGTATCGATCCAGCCGTTCCTGGGGCTCGACAGGCCGCTGTTCGAAGCGCCGGGCTGGATGAACGGCGTGAACGCGGGACGGAAGCTGAACACGGTGATCTGGTCTGTCTTGAGCGGGACGATCCTGTACGGCTTGCTCCGCCTCCTGGCGCGCAAGCCGCTCGGCGCCGTCATCCATCCGCTGCTGGACGGCATCGATCCGGACGATCTGGATGAGATCAGCTACCGGGCGATCGCGATCGGATTCCCGATCTTCACGCTGGGCGCCCTCATCTTCGCCATGATCTGGGCGGAGCAGGCGTGGGGGCGGTTCTGGGGCTGGGATCCGAAGGAAGTCTGGGCGCTCATCACGTGGCTGTTTTACAGCGCGTATCTTCACTTGCGGCTGTCGCGCGGGTGGCATGGCCTCAAGTCGTCATGGCTGTCGGTCATCGGATTTCTCATCGTGATGTTCACCCTGATCGGCGTCAATCTGATCATCGCCGGCCTTCATTCGTACGCCGGCGTCTGATTCACCATGAAGGAGTGTGGGAACGGTGTCGGAACAGACGGAACGGATTCTGGTCGTGGATGACGAGGAGCGCATCCGGCGGCTCCTGCGCATGTATCTCGAGAAGGAGAACTATCAGATCGAGGAAGCGGAGGACGGGGAGCAGGCGCTCCGGATGGCACTCGAGCGGGACTACGATCTCGTCATTCTCGATCTGATGCTGCCCGGCATGGACGGCATCGAGGTCTGCTCGAAGCTGCGGCAGTCGAAGGCGACGCCGGTGCTCATGCTGACCGCCAAGGGCGAAGAGATGAACCGGGTGCAGGGATTCGAAGCCGGCGCGGACGACTACGTCGTGAAACCGTTCAGCCCGCGCGAAGTCATCTACCGCGTGAAGGCGATCCTTCGCCGCTCTTCGGCGACCGCCTACCTGACGCGGGAGACGCACGCAAGCAACAACATCGTGTTCCCGCACCTGATGATCGAACATGATGCGCATCGCGTCACGGCAAACGGGCAGGAAGTCCAGCTGACGCCGAAGGAATACGAGCTGCTCCACTACCTGGCCCTGTCGCCGGACAAAGTCTTCACCCGGGAAGATCTGCTGAAAGATGTATGGAACTACGAGTTCTTCGGCGACCTGCGCACGGTGGACACCCACGTGAAGCGGCTGCGCGAGAAGCTGAACCGGGTGTCGCCGGAAGCGGCGGCGATGATTACGACGGTTTGGGGCGTCGGATACAAACTCGAGGTGCCGAAGTGACATGATCCTGCGCTTCGTGCGGAGCGTCGTCTTCAAGCTGTGGGCGACAATCATCGGACTGGTCGCGGTGGTCCTCGTCATTCTCGGCATGTTCCTGCTGCAATACATCGATCTGGCGTTTTCGAACAACGCCTACAACATCAAACTGCTGTTTGTCATCACGGGCGTCATCGGCTTTCTGCTGACGACGTTCTTTGCGTTCTTCCTGTCGTTCAAGATCACCCAGCCGCTGCTGGAAATGAAACGGGCGGCGGATCTGATCGCGCAGGGCGATTACCGGATGCGCCTGCCGATCCGCTCCACCGACGAGATCGGGGAGCTCGCGGGCACGTTCAACCATATGGCCGCCGAAGTCGACAAGCTGATCCGCGATCTGCAGCATGAGAAGGACCATCTTGCCGGCATTCTGCGCAGCATGACGGACGCCGTCATCACCTTCGACGCCCGGGGGCAGACGATCCAGTCCAACCCGCAGGGAGAAGACTTGCTGAAGCAATGGGCGGGCATCGTGTGGGAAGGCGAACCGGATGCGGACGAGCGGCACGGCGGCGTGCCGGGGCCGCTGCGCGAGCTGTACGACGCCGTGCTGCGGGAAGGACGCGATCTGAGCGGCAAAGTTCACGTTCACAACGAGGTCTGGTCGGTCGTCATGGCGCCGCTCAAATCCGAGCAGGGCGTGCGCGGGGCCGTCGCCGTGCTGCGCGACGTGACGGAAGAATACCGGCTGGAGAAGCTCAGGGCCGATTTCATCGCGAACGTCTCGCACGAGATCCGCACGCCGCTGTCGATGCTGCAGGGATACAGCGAGGCGCTGCTGGACGACATCGCGGCGTCGCCCGAGGAACGGCGCGACATCGCCCGCATCATCCATGACGAGTCGGTGCGGATGGGCCGGCTGGTGAACGACCTGCTCGACCTCGCACGGATGGAGAACGGCCATTTCGAGATCAAGCAGCAAGTGGTGAACATCAGCGACCTTATCCAGCGCGTGCACCGCAAATTCCTCGTCTACGCCAAGGAACGGGACATCCGGCTGAGCAGCGCGCTTCCGGATCATCCGCTGATCCTGAAGGCCGCCGACGAAGACCGGCTGGAACAGGTGCTCACGAACCTGCTCGACAACGCGATGCGCCACACGCCGGCCGGTGCGGCGATCGAACTGAAGGCGGATCCGGCGGCCATAGACGGCCGCCGCCATATCCGCGTTGTTGTGCGGGACGAAGGACAGGGCATTCCGGCAGAAGACTTGCCGTACATCTTCGAGCGGTTCTACAAAGCCGACAAGGCGCGCAAGCGCGGGGCAAGCTCCGGCACGGGCCTCGGCCTCGCCATCGTGAAGAACATCGTCGAGGCGCACCGCGGCCGGATCAGCGTGGAGAGCGAGGTCGGGCGGGGCACGGCGTTCACGCTGCTGCTTCCTGTCGAACCGGCGCAGCCGTAGCCGTCCGCGCCCGTCGAATCGCTGCGGGTTTTCTTGTTCGTCGTGGAACAGGCGTTGCGTGGTTGAATCGTAAAAGGGCTTGATCCGAAAGCCGTTCATCGAACGGCGGGGATCAAGCCCTCGTTGCATTTATGGCTTACACGTGGATCTCTTTTGCATTCTTCAGATCCGGCAGTCTGGAGATTTCCGCCAGCACGTCCTTCGGCACGGGCTTGTCGACGGACAGCACCATGATCGCTTCGCCGCCGACCAGTTTGCGGCCGACCTGCATCGTCGCGATGTTGACGTCGTTCGAGCCGAGCAGCGTGCCGACGCGGCCGATGATGCCCGGTTTGTCATGGTGGCTGACGAGTAAGAGATTGCCTTCCGGCGCGATGTCCACCGGGAACTGGTCGATCTGGACGATGCGGGCGCCGAGACCGTTCAGCAGGGTGCCGGAGACGAGCCGTTCCTCGCCCTTCGTGCGCAGTTTCACGGTAATCAGGTTGGTGAAGCCTTTGTGCGTGTACGACTTGTTCGACACGATGTTGACGCCGCGCGTCTTCGCGAGATGAAGGCTGTTCACCAGGTTCACCTGATCATCGCCGAGATGGTGCGAGAGCACGCCCTTGACGACGGAGCGGGTGAGGGAGGAGGTGTCGATGTCGGCAACTTCGCCCGAATAGCTGACGCTGATCTCTTCCACCGCGCCTTCCGCGAGCTGGGCGGCGACTTTGCCGAGCTTCTCGGTGAGCGGATAGTACGGTTGCAGCTTGTTCAGAACCTCCGACGGAATCGACGGCATGTTCACCGCGTTCTTGAACGGTTCTCCGCGCAGAATGTGGAGCACCTGTTCCGACACGTCGATCGCCACGTTTTCCTGCGCCTCGACCGTCGATGCGCCGAGATGCGGCGTCACGATGATCTTCGGATGGCGGAGGAACGGATGATCCGGCGCCGGCGGCTCGGACTCGAACACGTCGAAGGCGGCGCCGGCAACGATGCCGCTGTCTATCGCTTCGACCAGCGCCTGCTCGTCAATGATGCCGCCGCGCGCGCAGTTGATGATGCGCATGCCCGGCTTCATGATCTCAAACTGCGGGCGCGAAATCATGTGGCGGGTTTCCGGCGTGAGCGGGGTATGGACCGTGATGAAGTCCGCCGTACGCACAATGTCTTCCACGGTGGACAGCTTGACGCCCAGCTTGTCCGCCCGCTCTTCCGTCAGGAACGGGTCGTAGCCCAGCACTTCCATGCCAAAAGCCTTCGCGCGGATGGCCACCTCGCTGCCGATCCGGCCCATGCCGAGAATGCCGAGCTTCTTGTTGCGCAGCTCGACGCCGACGAACGATTTGCGGTCCCATGCGCCGGAGATCGTCTTGGCGTAAGCCTGCGGGATATGGCGGGCGAGCGCCATCATCATGGCGAAGGTATGCTCGCACGTCGTGATCGTGTTGCCGTCCGGCGCGTTGATGACGACGATGCCGCGCTCGGTTGCGGCCGCCAGATCGATGTTGTCGACGCCGACGCCCGCGCGTCCGACGACTTTCAGCTTTTTGCCGGCGTCCATGATGCGGGCGGTGACCTTCGTCTGGCTGCGCACGAGCAACGCGTCGTAATCGCCGATGATGGCGGCGAGCTCGTCTTCACTCAGGCCCGTCTTCTTGTCGACGGTCACGTCTTCCGCATCGATCAGCTGCTGGATGCCGTGGTCGCTGATCGAATCCATTACGAGAATTCTGAACATGCCCCCATGAACCTCCCGTGCCAAAATGCAAAATAAGGAAACCCCCGCCCGATGCCGTCTGCCGTCTCGGACGAGAGTTTCATATCACGCACTGCACCGATATGGCTTGCAGACTTTAACTATTTTATAGCAAACATCGTTTTCGTGCAATTGTCATTGTTGCTTAAATATGAAAATTTCAGCAACAATCAGGGTGAATCCGGGAGGTGTCTCAACTTCCGCTGAACATCGGAAGCTGCGGAAGCAGTTCACCGCCGTAGACGGCCCGTTTCTCCAGGAAGTCGCCGCTGCGGACGGCTTCCGTCCGCAGGAGGATCTCCACGGCCCGATCCACGGACAAGATTCCGAAGCCCGCCGCCTGGCCGGAATCGAAGAAGTGATCGACCCGCGCGGCCAGATCCTGCGGATAATAGTCCGGCAGCACCCGGCGTTCCTTGAGCAGACCGGCCGCGATCGCGTTCTTCATCAGAAGCGGCTGGCTGTTCCACGTTTCGAGCGTCATGCCGGGACTATCCGGCACCTGGTCCGGAAGGTCGGGTTCGAGGGATGCTCCCCACTTCACCATGGCGTCAAAATATTGCTTTTCCGCCAGCAGCGCATAATCGAGGGCCTGCCGGTAGATCGCGTCTTCACCGATCCGGCGGATGACGGTCCGGGCATCCGCGGCCTCACCGTTCGCATGGCGGCTGAATGTCTCCGAGAAAAGCTTCAGGCTCTTCAACACATTCGTCTGGGCATCGACGAGCAGCGGGGAGGACGACGGAATGTCCGCGCGCTCCGCTTCCTTGTAGCGGTCGTTCGCGACAGCGGCCAGCGATTTGAGCCGCTTGGCCGGATCCGGCGCCTGTCCGGCTTTCATGTTCGACGCTTCCCGGATCCATTCGCCGGTGAAGGAACGGAACGGCTGATAGACCGTATAGTAATATGACAAAAGATCTTGCTGCTGGTAGGCCGCAACGGCGGGCGGCGACGTCTCCGAATGCTTCGGCGCATACCGCGTTTCGGTTCGCTCCGTCCCGATCTTCATGCCCAGAAAGAAGGTGGCGACGGCTACAGCAAGCATGAAAAGAAATCCGAGGCTGAACAGCAATTCCGTCCGTGGCAATCGCTTCTCCATGACAGTCTCCTTCATACGATGTATGATAGAGTCAAACGCTCTCCAGTATAGGGGAAATTTTCGAAAAAGGAAACATGCGGTCGAACGATGAAAAAATTCAACCTGCGCAACTTCAAGTTGCGGCGCGTCACCGTCCATGATCTGGATGATCGTCTGCTGCTGCTCAATCTGTACGCGACGCAAGCCCTTATGCTTATTATCGGAACGGCCTGGCTGATTTTTCAGGGGCAGAATCCGATTGCGCTTCTGGCTTGGCCGGACGGGCTGCAATTTCTCTGTTGGGGCGCCGGACTTGCGGCCATGGCGCTCCTGGTCAATCTTGCCGCGGAACGCTGGATGCCCGAAGAAGCGGCGGACGACGGCGGCGTCAACGACAGGCTGTTCCGCAGCCGGCCGGTCTGGCATATCCTGCTGATCTCGGCGACGGCCGCGTTGTGCGAAGAACTGCTGTTCCGCGGGGCGGTGCAGCATCATCTGGGTCCGTACTGGACCAGCATCGTGTTCGCGGCGATCCATGTCCGCTATCTGAAGCACTGGATTCCGACGGGCCTCGTCTTCCTGACCAGCTACGGGCTCGGATGGATCTATATCGAGACCGGAACGCTATGGGCGCCGATCGCCGCGCATTTTCTGATCGACGCCGCGGGCGGTCTGATAATTCGGTTTCGGAGGGAATCATGAAGGATCAACGAGACGAATTTCCGTTGTCCAGGCGGCGCTCCAAATCTTACTCCGTTTCGCATTCGTCGCCTGATGGCCGCCGTGTGAACGAGCAACAGGCGGAAGAGACGCCGCTGCCGCCGCGCCGGGTGAAATTTCCGTCGAACAAATATCAGACGGCGCGTTGGTTCTACAATGTGCTCATCGCACTGTTCCTGGCTTTGATGACGGCGCTGTTCCTGTACGGGCGTGAATTGTCCGGAGGATGAAGCAGGCCTGCCGGGAGACCTTCGGCGGGGAAGGAGGACGTTGCGTGATCGTGTGGTGCGCCGCGGCGGCTGCCGCGGCATGCACAGTGCTCGGGGCCGTCATGGTGCGGGAAGCGTTCCGCGTGCGGCTGCGCCGGGAAGAGGTCGTACTGCCGAGGCTTCCCGCCGCGTTTGACGGTTTCCGAATCTTCTTCATCAGCGACATTCACCGGCGAACCGTCCATCCGTCGCTGATCCGGCTTGCCGCGGAAGCGGGAGGCGCGGATCTTGTGCTGATCGGCGGCGATCTGACGGAGGGCGGCGTGCCGGCTGAACGGGTCCGAGCGAATGTCAGGCTTCTGTCCGGCATCGGGCCGGTGTTCATGGTATTCGGCAACCACGATTATGACGAGGACGCCGAATCGCTTGCCGAACTGCTTCGGGAAGAACGGGTCGCCCTGCTTCGAAACGAATCGCGCATCATCGAACGGGATGGTCAGGCGATCCGTCTGGCCGGCGTGGATGATCTGAGCGCGGGGCGGGACGATGTCCGCGCCGCGCTGCGCGGCCGGACTCGCCCCGGCCGCCGGCCGGCCTTCACCATTCTGCTGGCGCATGACCCGCTGATCGTCGAACGGATGACGGCCGAGGACGCGCGCCGGACGGATCTCATCCTCGCCGGGCATACGCACGGCGGCCAAATCGTCCTTCCGCTCATCGGACCGCTTGCCCGCGGCCATCTTCGCTATCTGCGCGGCTGGCGGACGCCGCCGCGGCGCAAAACAACCGGAGGCGCCGGACGCCCCCGGTTGTTCGTCAGCTGCGGCTATGGCACGTCGCATCTTCCGCTGCGCCTGTCGGCGCCGGCGGAAGCCCATCTGTTCACGCTCCGTTGCCTTCACCGTTCGTCAGGTCAGGGTCCGGAATCTCGATGAGCGCCGGATCGAGGAAGCCGTATCCCGCCTCCTCGATTTTTCCGAGCAGCTCATCGAGCGCTTCCGCGGTCCAGGGCAGCTCGTGCATCAGAATGTTGGCTCCGGGATGGAGCTGGTCGAGCACGTTTTGGATCACGGCATCCGGCTTGTTCTTCGTGCTGGAATCCCAGTCGAGCGATCCGTTCGACCACGTCGTGAAGAGCAGGCCGAATTCCAGCGCGATGCCCCTGACATACTCGCCGCCCGATCCGAAAGGCGGCCGGAACATCTTCGGCGCTTCGCCGATCGTCTCCTCAACCAGCTGTTGGACGCGGCCGATCTGGTCGCGCACGGTCTCTTCATTTTCCTTCTTCAGGTCGATGTGGCCCCAGGAATGATTGCCGATCATATGGCCCCGTTCGTGGATCAGCTCGAGCAGTTCGGGTTGCTTCACCGCGCGGTAGCCGTTCACGAAGAAGACCGCTTTCGCCTGGTGGTTGTCCAGCGCATCCAGCATCTGTTCCAGAATCGCCCGATCCTTGGGCCCGTCGTCGAACGTCAGCAGCACAACCTTCGAAGCTGCCGTTTCATCGATCGGTTCGAAACGGTACGCGCCGTTCATCCGGTATTGCGGAGCGGCGGGAGCACTCGCGGTGTCTTCATCGCCATCGGCTCCGGTCTCTCCTTCGGATGAACCGGGATCTTCGCTTTCATCGGATTCGCCGGCCCCGCTGTCCGCCGCGTTTTCCGCTCCCGGCTGCACCGTTTCATCCGCCGCGCCGGCATTGCCCAAGCCTGCATCGTCCATTTGGATCTCCGCGCCGTTACTGTCCGCGGTTCCCTGTCCGCAGGATGTCATCAGCAGCATTGCGGCCGCAAGCGCAAGCGCCGGTTTTCGCATCGTCATCGCCTCCCTTGGGTGTCCCCAACATTGTAACACGGGGCATCCCGCCCATCCATCGACCCGGGCTTCCTGATTTTGATCCGGATTGGCGCCATTGGCTCGGGCAACACTAGGTACGCAATCCATTTGACACACGAGGAGGGACCCGCGAATGCGCATGCGCGGATTTGTGGCGGGCGGCCTGATCGGCATCGCGGCCGGCATCATTCTGTCCCGCAGAAAACCGGGTTCGGTCGAATGGTTCGTCCGCAGGGCGGATCAACTGATGACCAGCGCGAAGCACAGGATGATCGAGCAGGTGCTGAACCGCCGGTTCGGCGCCGAGGAGCGCAGCGGCGAGCATGCCTGCAAATCCGAATCCGGTTCGTCCTGGAACACGATCCGTTCGTTGATCAACGCGGATGCCCGCGTGAAACATGAAGCGGAGCGGATTCTGACCGAAGCCGGCGATGCGGCGTCCGAACAGGACAAACCGCACTGACGGCGCGCAGCCGCCCGCGAATATGGCCGGTCGGGATTGGCCTGGAAGTCATCGCGGGGGATGGCTTTCGGACAATCCCGACGCGGTGATTGCAGCGCGAATGCCGCACCGCCGAGGCGCGCGCAGCCCGCGGAAGCGGCTGGTACATAGCTTCTGTTCCGGCTTTTTTCGCCGTCCGGGCTCGTCCGCAGCCCGTTGTTTGCTTTCCCGGGGAATTGGGTTTGCTTTCTTCCTCGTTTCCTGGTGCATTTCGCCGGCATCCATGATAACATAGAAGCAAGATCTTGCCTGTGGACATGGGTTCGTCCGGCAGGGTCGCAGGGCAGAAATGTACGATGCTGCAGAGGGGGAGAGCCATCATGAAGATTGAGCGGCTCAGTCAGGACAAGATCCGCATCTTCCTGACGTTGGACGACCTCCTTGAACGGGGGATTCAGAAGGAGGACTTGTGGCGCGAAATTCCCAAGGTGCATGAACTGTTCAGCGAAATGATGGACCAGGCTTACAGCGAACTGGGATTTGAAGCGAGCGGTCCCCTGGCGGTCGAAGTGATCGGACTTCCGGCGCAAGGGATGGTTGTCATCGTCACCCGAGGCAGCGGAGACGTCGATCATCACGGTTATGCGGATGATGACGAGCGTGAACACGACGACGAGTTGTACGAGATGGAACTGACGCTGGAGATCAGCGATACGATCCTCTATGCGTTCCGGGATTTCGAAGACGTCGTCGCCGCGGCGCGCAGGCTTGCCGCAGCCGGTCCGGAAATCGGCGGCAAGCTCTATGCCTACAAGGGGTTGTACCTGCTTGCTTTCGACTCGTCGGGAGTCGAGCAGTCCCGTTATCAGGCGATAACCGCGGTGCTCGCCGAATACGGCGAAGCGGCGTCCGTGACGGAAGCCGTGCTTGAGGAATACGGCAAAGTCATCTTCGCATCCGATGCCGTGAAAGAGATCAACGCACGGTTCTGATCTTGTCGATCGGCTGTCCGATATTGAAGCGCATCCGAAGGCGAAGGTCCGCTTTCGGGCGCGCTTCTGTCATTCATGCGGGCTGTGCGGGGCGGCAGCGCCCCGGTGAAGGGAGGGATGGCCGCATGTGGATGTTGTCGATGCTCACGGCGGCCGTCGCGCCGGGCATCGCGCTGCTCGCCTATTTCTATCTGAAAGACCGATATGATGCAGAACCGATTCACATGGTCGCGCGCATGTTCATCGTCGGAGCGCTCATCGTGCTTCCCATCGCCGTCATCCAGCGCGGCCTCACGCTCGAACTCGGCGAGTCCCCGTTCGTGCAGGCTTTCCTCATTTCCGCGGGCATCGAGGAAACGATGAAATGGTTCGTGCTCTATCATATGATATACAACCACACCGAATTCGACGAGCCCTATGACGGCATCGTCTACGCCGTCGCAGTCTCGCTCGGGTTCGCCACGCTCGAAAACGCGCTGTACGCGCTGCTCCTGCCCGCTTCGTTCGGATCGCTCCTCCTGCGGGCGCTGCTGCCCGTGTCCGGCCATGCGCTGTTCGGGGTGCTGATGGGCTACTATATCGGCAAGGCAAAGTTCGCAAGCGCGAAATCCGGCAGGTATCTCGCCGCATCATTCCTGATACCGTTATTCTGGCATGGCGCGTTCGATTATATTCTGCTCGTGTTCAAGCAATACTGGATGATGCTGATGGCTCCGCTCATGGCCTACCTGTGGTTCCGGGGCGGGCTGAAAATAAGGCGCGCCAACGACCGGTCGCCCTTCCGCTCCATTCCGCGCGAAGACGAGATTAAAATGCAGCGGATCCGTCCATAATGGGCCAAGAAGACATGAAAGGACGGGTAGCGCAAGTGACGACGGCGTCATCGAACCGGGTGAAAGTGCGCATCCGCTGCAGGCGGTGCGGCGAGAAATTCATCCTTCGCGGCAGGCGGGACAAAGGCCGGATCGACACCGGCTTCCGCCAATGCCTGTGCGACAATACCGAGGATTTCGAGATCGACGAGCACTGGGAGTGATCGTCAGCGGTGCATAAAGCTCCTTCCGCCCAAGCAAACTAAAGCCAAGTTTGCCAGCGAAAGGAGCTTTGCCTTATGTATACGCGTCTCAGCGCGGTGCTGTTCCCTGTCTTCGCCGTTCTGCTTGCGGGCACAGCCTTCTGGGGATACAGGGAACACCAGGAGAAGAACAGTCTGCTCATCAAGGCGGAGAACCAGTATCAACGCGCTTTCCACGAGCTCAACGCGCATATCGACCAACTGCACGAGCAGCTGGGCAATACGCTCGCGGTGAATGCGTCTTCGCATTCGTACCAGCGCAAGGGCTTGATCAACATCTGGCGCATCACGAGCCAGGCGCAGAGCGAGGTCAACCAGCTGCCGCTTACGCTGCTGCCGTTCAACCAGACCGAGGAATTTCTGTCGAGGATCGCCAATTTTTCGTACAAGACGGCGATCCGCGATCTGACGAAGCAGCCGCTGACCGAACAGGAGTTGGCCACGCTGAAAACGTTGTATCAGTCGGCTGAAGATATCGCCAAGGATTTGCACGCGGTGCAGCAGAAGGTGCTGGCCGATAACCTGCGCTGGATGGATGTCGAGCTGGCGCTCGCTTCCGAAGATTCGCCGCGGGACAATGCGATCATTGACGGTTTCAAGACGGTGGACAACAAGATTGCCAAATACGCGGAGCTGGATTGGGGACGTCCGGTGGCCGCCATGTATCGCAAACGGACGGTCGACATTCTGTCGGGCAATCCCGTCTCCGTCGACGACGTGCGGAAGAAAGCAGCCAGGCTGCTCGGTCTTGACAGTCCGTCCGCCGTGCAGGTGACGGAAAACGCGCGTGGCACGGAATATGCCGTCTATTCCGCCACCGTGAACACGGGGGACGGCGTGACGATTCAGATGGACTTTACGAAGCGGGGTGGAGAGCTGATCTGGTACATGAATCCGCGCGAGATCGGCAATCAGCGGACCGTCAGCCTGGACGACGCCGAGCGGGCGGCGCGCGAGTTTCTGAAGGAGCGCGGCTATCCGGAAATGAAGGCGATCGCGGTCGACCCGTATGACAACGCGGTGAATCTGACCTATGCGCCGGTTCAGGATGGTGCGGTCATCTACCCCGAGAAGCTGACGGTCAAGGTGGCGCTCGACCGCGGCGAAGTGATCGGACTTCAGGCGGCAGATTATGTCTACGAGCACAAAGAGCGGAACCTGCCGAAACCGGCGATCGACGAAGCGGAGGCACGGGCAAGGCTGAATCCGGAATTCCGGATGGAACGGTCGCAGCTTGCTGTCATCAAGAACGATCTGGACGAAGATGTGCTCTGCCACGAGTTCGCCGGGCGGATCAACGGTGGGCGGTACAAAATCTATATCAACGCGGAGAACGGGGTGGAGGAGAAAATCGAACGATATCAGACGGCAGAAGACGCCGGAGCGGGGCGTGAGCGGGCGCTAGCCGGATAAAAAGCTTTTCGCGCCGCAATTCCTGCTGGTTGTGTCTTTCTTCCCATGATATAATTTCATGTAATGGGGGGGAAGACCGAATTGGAGCCGAAAGTCAATACGTTCCTGTATCTGCAGGTGGCATCATCGGATGAAGAAGATGCGAAGGCCGTGTACAAATCGCGCATCGCTGACGTTCAGGACGATACACTGTACATCGAGGTGCCGCTCGAGGAACAGACGGGCCGGTACAAACGGCTGTTTCCCGGGGACGAACTATCGGCTTACTACCTGACGGAAGGCGGCGTGAAGCATTATTTCAACACGCACGTGCTCGGTTTCCGCGACGATGTCATCCAGCTGGTCGCCGTCCGCAGGCCGGATCCCGATTCGATCCGAAAGGTGCAGCGGCGAAGCTTTCTCCGCGTCCCGGCGGTGCTGGAGCTGGCCGTCAAGCTTGCGAACCAGGTCCGGTTCTTGGCATACACGGACGACATCGGCGGGGGAGGCATCTCTTTCACCACGGACCCCAGATGGGCGTTCAATGCCGGCGATGTGATGGAGTGCTGGCTGCTGTTGCCCTACAAGAACGGAACGATCGAGCACGCTTTCTTCAAACCGGAAGTCGTGCGGTTGAAGAAGCTCGAGTCCGGCCGGAATCAGGTCATGGCCAAGTTCATCGAAATCTCGGACAGCGAACGACAGAAAATTATCCGATACTGTTTCGAGCGCCAGCTCGAATTCCGCAAACGTTGACGTGCGTCCGTCCGCCGCGCATCGGATTCCCGATATTCGGGAATACTGCCCATTCCGAGGAAGGGGGAGCGGCGGATGGATCAACGGAATGCCGGTCGGAGCGGTCGCAGGATGTGGACGGCCGCTGCGGACAGGATTTGCATGCGGCTGGCCGTCATCATCGCCGTACTGATCGCGCTCATTGTCGCGGCGCAGACGGCGCTGCATATGGACGGCATACGGCCGTTTCTGTCAAAGACGGAACGCCTCGAAGGCGTGCCGCACGGGGACAGATAATTTTGCATCCTGCTGCGGTATGTGGTATAATTTTCGCGTTTGGCAGGCCGTGCCTGCTTTTTTCATCGTGCCTGCTTTTTTCATGATGGTCGCTGGAGGGGTTTACGCTGACGAACATTGCGCAGGACAGCAGTCCGCGGCGCATCGCGATCGCCATCGACGGTCCGGCGGGGGCCGGCAAGAGCACGGTTGCCCGTCTGGTAGCCGGCAGGTTCGGCTACGTTTACATCGATACGGGCGCTATGTATCGGGCGGTTGCGCTGGCTGCGCTTCGCGCGGGCGTCGAGCCCGGGATGACGGGCGAGCTTGAAAAACTGGTGTCGGAGCTGGACATCCGGCTGGAACCGGGCGATGTCGTGCAGCGCGTTCGCCTGAACGGCGAGGACGTGACGGATGAGATCCGGTCCCGCGCAGTGACATCGGTTGTCCCGGCCTATGCGGCGGTGCCCGCTGTGCGGGCCAGACTGGTGGAACTGCAGCGCGCCATGGCCCGGGAAGGCGGCGTCGTCATGGACGGCCGGGACATTGGCACCCACGTGCTGCCCGACGCGGAACTCAAGGTTTTTCTTACGGCAAGCGTGCAGGAGCGTGCGCGAAGACGGTACGAGGAAAGCGGGCGGGCGCAGGGGATGACGCTCGAGATGCTTGAAGAGGAGATCGCCGAACGGGACCGGCAGGACGCAAGCCGGGAAATTTCCCCGCTCGTCAAGGCAGAGGACGCGATCGTCCTGGATACGACGACGCTTACGGCCGAAGAGGCGGCGGAACGCATCGCCGCGCTCGCCGGACGATCGATCGCGGAGGCGGGCAGATCATGAACCTCTACGAGATCGCCCGGGTTGTGCTGCGGATCCTCTACACATTGCTGTTCCGGCTCAAAGCCTACGGCGTGGAGAACGTGCCCCGGGAAGGCGGCGTGCTGATATGCTCGAACCATATCAGCGTGCTGGACCCGCCGACGCTCGGCATTTACGTGCCGCGGCGCCTTCACTACATGGCCAAGTCGGAGTTGTTCAAGTTCAAACCGTTCGCCGCGCTCATTACGGCGCTCGGGGCATTTCCCGTCAAGCGGGGCGGCGTCAGCAAAGAAGCGATCAAGACGTCTCTGCAGCTGCTGCGGGATGGTCATGCAATCCTCATGTTTCCTGAAGGAACACGCAATTCGGACGCTTCCTCCGCCAAACGCGGAGCCGCGTTGCTCGCGATCCGGAGCGGAGCGACGGTCGTACCGTGCCGAATCGTCGGAGGCTACCGGCTGTTCCGAAGGACATACGTCATCTACGGGCCGCCGGTCGACCTTTCGCCGTATGCCGACGGTACGGACGGCGAAGCGCTGGATCAGGCGACTGAGCTCATCATGCAACGCATCCGCGAGTTGCAAGTCGGATAGGCAGATGAATCATTCATTCGTTTTAAATGCGCCGACCGTTTCAACAGCGGCCGGCGGGTTTAAATAAAGTTGGGGCAGAATCGAGGAGGTTAGTGTCCATGTCAGAAGAAACGAAAAACCTGGAAACCGCGGCAGCGGAAACTCAAGCCGAAACCGCGGCGGAGACCATTACGGAGCAAAATCTGGATCAGATGGTCACCCTGAAGAAAGGCGATATTGTGAAAGGCACGGTCATCAAGATCGAGGACAACCAGGCTTATGTAAGCCTTGGATATAAATATGACGGTGTCATTCCGCTTCGGGAACTGTCGGCTGTACAACTCGACAACGCGGCGGATGCCGTGCAGGTCGGCCAGGAACTGGAGCTCAAGGTCATCAGCATCGACGATGACAAGGAGCGCCTCGTCCTCTCGAAACGCCAGGTCGATGCCGGGAAAGCATGGGATCGGCTGCAGGAGCAATTCGAGAAAGGCGAAGTGCTCGAGGTGACGGTCGCCGATGTGGTCAAAGGCGGTCTCGTCGTCGACGTGGGCGTCCGCGGCTTCATTCCGGCATCGATGGTCGAGCGCCACTACGTCGAAGATTTCAGCAGCTACAAAGGCCAAACGCTGCGTGTCAAAATCAAGGAGCTTGACCGGGAGACGAACAAGGTCATCCTGTCGGCCAAGGAAGTGCTCGAAGAAGAGTACGAAGCGAACAAGCGTCGCATCATGGAATCGCTTGAGCCGGGTCAGATCATTGAAGGCACCGTGCAGCGCCTGACGCCGTTCGGAGCGTTCGTCGACATCGGCGGCATCGACGGTCTGGTGCACGTTTCGGAGCTGGCCTGGGAACATGTCGCCCATCCGCGCGACGTCGTCTCCGAAGGACAGCAAGTGAAAGTGAAAGTGCTGAAGGTCGATCCCGAAGCAGGCAAGATCAGCCTGAGCATCAAAGCGGCGCAGCCCGGTCCGTGGGAGCTTGCGGCTGACAAGTTCCACAACGGCGACATCGTCACCGGCACCGTGAAGCGCATCGTAAGCTTCGGCGCGTTCGTTGAAGTGGCGCCCGGTGTGGAAGGCCTCGTTCACATCTCGCAGATCGCGCATCGCCATATCGCGACGCCGCATGAAGTGCTGAAGGAAGGCCAGGAAGTGAAAGCGAAGGTGCTCGACTTCAACCCGGCCGAGAAGCGGATCTCGCTCAGCATCAAGGAGACCGAGGAAGCGCCGGAGCAGCCGTCCCGTTCGGAGCGGAACAGAGGCGGCCGCGATCAGGTTGAATCCATCCCGAAAGAGAACCTGAGCTTCACGCTCGGCGAACGTTTCGGCGACAAACTCAGCAAACTTAAATAAACCCGACGTCGACAGTGGGGCCGTCTTCACCGGATCGCCGATCCGTGCGGGGGCGGCCCTCTTTGCGGCTCTTCCGTCGCCCGCAACGTATGCGGCCTTCCGGCGCATAATAGGGCGAGGAGGGATAGCCGGTGAATGCTGGTTGGACGACGGCCTGGGTGATGGTAACGGCCGGCATATTGCTCGCGACCGGATGGAAGAAGCAGCTCCTCGATGATGTCCCGCCCCTTCGCGCAGCCGTGCTGGCCGCTGCGCTGCTGGCCGCATGCGGGTTTGCCGGCGTATGGACCGGGTTGGCCGGGTCGGCGCTGCCGCAATGGCTGACGGTCTTCGGCGCCTGCGCCTTGCTGCGGAAGGCCGAGCCAGGCAAGCGTCTTCAGGCGTTGGCCGGCGCCGTTCTCGGAAGCATCGCCTGGATATGGCTGAGGAAGCTGTATGCGGCCGATCCGGTGTTCATTCTCTGGGACGCTCAGCTGGACGGGCCGTTGGCGGCCGGCTTACTCGCCGCTGCCTCGGCGGGACATTTCCGGGCGCAATTCGCGGCCGTCGCTGCCGCGGCGATCGCGGCCGAATGGGCTGTTCCCGCCGCGGACGGCGGATGGGCATGGCTGGACGGATTTCTCGCATCGCTCTCGGCGGCGCGGGCGGTTACGGTGCTTGCGCGCGGCGCCGCGGCGCTGGCCGGCCGTCTGCGGCCGCACGCGAACCGCGGTGCCGAATGATCCATTTCCGGATGAAGGCGTTTCTATGGTATATTGTATAAGTTAAGTGCAGTTTTTTCGATCGCTGAATGCTGGTCGAATGATGATCAAGGAGTGGGCAAGGATGGCAAGACCCGTTGTCGCGATCGTCGGGCGGCCCAATGTCGGCAAGTCCACCATTTTCAACCGCATCATCGGTGATCGGCTTGCCATCGTGGAAGACAAGCCCGGCGTAACCCGCGACCGCATATATGGTACAAGCGAATGGAACGGAAAGACGTTCAGCATTGTGGACACCGGCGGCATCGAGATCGACGCCGGAGACGAGATCATGCGCTCGGTTCGGGCGCAGGCCGAACTGGCCATCGACGAAGCCGATACGATCGTGTTCATGGTCGACGGCAAAGCGGGGCTTACCCATGCCGACGAAGAGGTTGCGCGCTTGCTGTTCCGCTCGGGCAAACCGGTCGTCGTCGCGGTGAACAAGGTCGACAACCCCGGGAGAATCGACTCCATTTACGAATTTTACAGCCTTGGTTTCGGGGATCCGATCGCGATTTCCGGATCGCACGGCACCGGCATCAGCGATCTGCTCGACCGGGTTGTCGAAGCGCTGCCTGAACCTTCGGAAGAGGAGTACGACGATGATGTGATCCGGGTGGCGCTCATCGGACGCCCGAATGTCGGCAAGTCATCGCTGGTAAACGCCATCCTGGGCGAAGAACGCGTCATCGTCAGCGACGTGGCGGGCACGACGCGCGATGCGATCGACACGCCGTTCGAGAAAGACGGGCGGAAGTTCGTGTTGATCGACACCGCCGGCATGCGCAAGCGGGGCAAAATTTACGAGACGACGGAGAAATACAGCGTGCTTCGGTCGCTTAAAGCGATCGAGCGATCCGACGTCGTGCTGGTGCTGATCAACGCGGAAGAAGGCATCATCGAGCAGGACAAACATATTGCCGGCTATGCCCACGAAGCGGGCAAGGCCTCGGTGCTCGTTGTGAACAAATGGGATGCCGTGGAGAAGGACGACAAGACGATGCGGCAGTTCGAACTGCGCATCCGCGACCAGTTCCAATTCATGTCCTACGCGCCGATCGTGTTCCTGTCGGCCAAGACGAAGCAACGGCTGCACAGGCTGCTGCCCGTCGTCGAACATGTGGCCGAACAGCATGCGATGCGGGTGCAGACGCATCTCTTGAACGATATTGTCGCCGACGCCGTCGCGGTCAATCCGCCGCCGACGGACAAAGGCAAACGGCTTCGCATCAACTATGCGACCCAGGTTGCGGTCAAGCCGCCGACGATTGTGCTTTTCGTCAACGATCCCGAACTGATGCATTTCTCCTACTCGCGTTATCTGGAGAACAAGATCCGGGAGGCGTTCGCGTTCGAAGGCACGCCGCTCCGCATCATTGTGCGCAAGAAGTCTGACGAGGATTAGGGGGAAGTCTGGTTGTTGGCATCGATTATTGCAGTCGCGGCGAGTTACTTGCTTGGCTCGATATCCTTCAGCATCCTGATCGCGCGCTGGGTCAAGGGCATTGACATCCGGCAGCACGGCAGCGGAAACGCGGGCGCGACGAACACGCTGCGCGTGCTCGGGAAAGGCCCGGCGGCCGCCGTTTTCCTGCTCGACGTGGCCAAGGGAATTGCCGCGGTTCTGATCGGGCAATGGCTGGGCGAGGGCGAGATCTGGGTGCCGATCCTGTGCGGTGCGGCTGCGATCACCGGCCACAACTGGCCGATCTGGTTCCGCTTCAAGGGCGGCAAAGGCATTGCCACGACGATCGGCGTCATGGCGACGCTTGCGTTCTGGCCCGCGCTCCTTGCCGGCATCATCGCGATCGCCGCAATCGCCATTACGCGGTATGTTTCGCTCGGCTCGCTGATCTTTGCCGCCCTTTTGCCGGTTTTCATTCTTGTTTTGTCCATGCCTTATGAGCTGTTCTGGGTCAGTCTGCTGATCTGCGTCTATGCATTCATCCGGCATCGCACGAATATCGTGAAACTGGTCCGGGGGCAGGAACACAAGCTCGGAGCCGGGAAAGGAGTGCCGAATGGGAAATAAGCGCGCTGCCGTACTCGTCGCCGGGAGCTGGGGAACGGCTCTTGCGACCGTCCTTGCCGACAACGGCTGCGACGTGACAGTATGGACAAGGCGGGCGGAACAGGCGGACGAGATCAACCGGCATCATACGAACAGCACCTATCTGCCGAACGTTGTATTGCATGAACGGATACGGGCCGTGACGGACATGGCCGAGGCGCTGATCGGCGCGGACATCGTCGTGTTCGCCGCGACTTCATCCTCCGTAAGGGAAGTGGCGAGAAAGGCGGCCGGCTGCATCCCGCAGAATGCCTATGTCGTCCATGCCGTCAAAGGGTTCGAGCGCGATACACTTAAACGGATCAGCACCATTCTCGCCGAAGAGCTCGCGCGGCCGGAATCTTCCATCGTCGTGCTGTCGGGACCGAGCCACGCGGAGGAAGTCGTCCGGCGCTGTCCGACGACGGTCGTCGCCGCATCGATGTCGAAGGAAGCGGCGGAAGCGGTGCAGGACTATTTCATGAACGCCTATTTCCGCGTTTATACGAATCCGGATCTCATCGGCGTGGAAGTCGCCGGCGCGATCAAAAATATCATTGCGCTCGGCGCCGGGCTGTCCGACGGCCTCGGATACGGGGACAACGCCAAGGCCGCCCTGATTACGCGCGGTCTTGCGGAGATCGGACGTCTCGGCCAGGCGATGGGCGCCCAGCTCCTGACGTTCGCCGGGCTCGCCGGCGTGGGCGATCTGGTCGTGACGTGCACGAGCCGGCACAGCCGCAATTGGCGCGCCGGTTCGATGCTTGCCGGCGGCATGAGCCTGGACGAAGTGCTTGCATCGATGGGCATGGCCGTCGAGGGCGTCGGCACGACGCGTGCCGCCTATGCGCTCAGCCGCCGGTATGGCGTGCCGATGCCGATCACCGAGCAGCTGCATGCCGTATTGTTCGAAGGAAAGCCGCCGAAGGCGGCGGTGGAAGCGCTGATGGGCCGCGTCCGGACGCACGAAAGCGAAGAAGTGGCGAAAGCCTGGCTGGAAGCCGAGTGAAGGCTCAGCTGCGAACGTTTCTCGTCCGCGGATGACGCGAATGGAACAAGGCCGCACCATGTGTCCCGACTCCGCATATGATGCATTCAGCACAACGGAGGAGGGGAGCTATGAGCGGCAAGAACTTGTCCAAAGACGTCCTGAACGTCGTAAAGAAAAAGACCGGCAAGCCGATCAGCGAGCAGCAGGTGAAGAAGCTGGCCGGCAGCGTGACGGCGAAGACGTTCCAGAACGAAGCCGAGCTGCGCCGCTTGATCAAACAGGTGTCGGCGGTCGCGAACGTGCCCGTATCGGAGGATACGGTGAACGATATCGTGAACGCGGTCCGCAAAAGCGGCATGAATATGGAGCAGCTGGAGTCGCTCATCCGCACGATGATCCGCAGGTGAGCGCAAAACCGGGGCAGCCGGCATCCCTCCGCGGCGGGGTGCCGGCCGTTTTTGCTTGTATCGCCGCACCGATGGTATAATGTTCAGGAACTTTATGCGAAACTGGAGACGATAACGGACATGGATGCCATGACGAAAATGTGGGTCTCGCTGATCGGAATCGGGTTGATGGCGCTGTCGGCCGTCGCGATTACGTTCGCGCGACTCAAGACGAAGGGATTTGTGCGGGGCGTTCTTTCACTGATCGCTTTCCTTCTGCTGATGATCGGCTTTTTGCTCGGACTGATCTCCATTCTGTAATGTACATAAGGAGCATGAAATCATGATTTATTTGCGCGGAAGAACGAAGGAAGCTTCCGTCCCTGCCGAAGCGGGGCTTTCCCTGTTGGAGCACGCGCTCAAGGCCGGCGTTGACTGGGGATTCTCCTGCACGCGCGGCACCTGCGCCCGCTGCCGGTGCAGGGTCGAGGCGGGAGCGGAATGGCTGGAAGACATTACGGACGCCGAATGGGACAGGCTGGAGCCGGAAGAATTCGACGAAGGCTACCGGCTCGCCTGCCAGGCTGTCGTGCGGGCGGGGGCCGGAGAGATCCGCGTCGTGAACCGCCCGTATTTCTGACCGCGGAGTGAGCGCCATGGATCATGAGTCCCGGATCGAACGGGCGCTGTGCCGGATCGCGGAACGGCTGGACGGAACCGGCGTTGCCTGGGTGGTCGGCGGCAGCGCCGGATTGATGCTGCGCGGGCTGCCGCTGCCGGCGCCGCCGCGCGATCTTGATCTGTACGCGGATCCGACGGATGCGGAGGCGATGCACGAGGCCTTGAGCGTCTGGGCGGTCGATCGACCGGTCCGCAGTGTGACGGAGCGCTATGAGTCCATTTTGAGCCATTATCGCATTGAAGACGTCCACGTGGAGCTTGTCGGCGGATTCGTCGTCGAAGACCGCGGCTGCCGGTACGAGGTGCGCGTGCGGGACATTCTGCTGCCGGAAGCGGAGCGCCGCACGCTGGAGCCTTGCGGCACCGGCGCGGCCATCGTCCCGCTCGCGCATGAGCTGTGGTTCAACTGGCTGCGCGGGCGAAGGGACCGTCTGGAGCTGGCCGCGGACGCCATCGCCGCGGATCCGGACCGTCATTTGCGAGCTTTCCGCGCCTTGACGGCTGATAGCCGCTTCACTCCCGAGGCGATTGCAGAGGTGGAATCGCTGCTGTCCGCAGCGGCGAGACATCGGAAGGAAAGGGCGGGCTGCGAATCATGACAAGGTTCGTCAGGCGGCGACCGGGCGCCTGGTTCCGCGTCCCGGCCGCCTTGCTCATCATTTCCGTATTGCTGACCGGCTGCCTGTATCCGAAAGACCAGCTTGCCCAGAACCGCATGCCGCCGCGCGACGCGGTTAGGCTCGTGCAGGCGGCGGTGGACGACTACCGCAGGGACACGGGGCTCTTGCCGATCAAGAACGCGGGTCCGGAAACGCCCCGATACGAGAAATATGTTGTTGATCTGGCCAAGCTCAAGCGGACCGGCTATTTGTCGGACTTGCCGGCGGCGGCCTACGAGAAAGGCGGAAACTATTATTTTCTCGTGCTGGACGAAGAGACGGAACCGATCGTCAGACTGATGAACATCGCCGTCCTGCAGCAGCTGAACGATCTCCAGAGCCGCGTGGATGAATACAGGTCGTCCAACGGCGGCGCTCTGCCGGCCGGAGAGCCGGTCTATCCGTCGTTCGCCGCGCTCGATTTCGACAAGCTGGGCGGCAGAAAACCGGATATCCGCAGCGTCTTCAGCGGCCATCCGATCACGGTGCTCGTCCATGACAGCGGCGCCGTCTTCGCCGATTACGGCATCGACGTGCGGCGGCTGGTCGAAAGCAGCGGCACCGCGCCGGACCCGGATGCGGACCTGCGCGAGCTGCTGACGCGGGAGACGCTGTTCGTTCCGGTCAAATCTCCCGTCTATCATTGGATCGACGGCGACCCGACGGCCCGATACCCTGAATAAAGGTTGTTCCTGTGCGAAAGGCGGAGCATGAGGCTCCGCCTTTCTTAATTTTTAACAGTCATAGACGATCATTTCACGTCATATACCAGCAGAGGAAAGCATGCGGCCGCCGTGCTGACAAATTCTCGGACGGGGTCATATTCGGGACGTGTCTGTAATAGGATGATACCAGTCCAATACGGTTCGAACAGCGGACGCCGGACGATGCCGGGCCGGCCATGCTCCCGGTCCGGTGCGGCGCGGAGAGGTGCGATCGGCGGCGACGGGCGGCTCAAGGAGCACGGCGATGGTCCGGCCGGGCGCCGACGAATCCGAGGTCCCGCGCTGCCGGCGGTGCGCCCGGACGCACTCCGTGTTCTCGGAAAATCGAATGGAGGGGATATCGAGTGGAAAAAGTCGACATTTTCAAGGACATCGCCGAACGCACGGGCGGAGACGTCTACCTCGGCGTCGTCGGGGCCGTCCGCACCGGCAAATCGACCTTTATCAAACGGTTCATGGAGACGGTCGTGCTGCCGAACATCACCAGCGAGGCGGACCGGATCCGCGCGATCGACGAGCTGCCCCAGAGCGCCGCCGGGCGGACCATCATGACGACCGAGCCGAAATTCGTCCCGAACCATGCCGTGCAGATCCGCGTATCCGAAGGACTGGAAGTGAACGTTCGGCTCGTCGATTGCGTCGGGTATGCGGTGGACGGGGCCAAAGGATACGAGGACGAGAACGGTCCGCGCATGATTACGACGCCCTGGTTCGATGACCCGATCCCGTTCCAGGAAGCGGCCGAAATCGGCACGCGGAAAGTGATCCAGGAACATTCCACGATCGGCATCGTCGTGACGACGGACGGCACGATCGCCGAAATTCCGCGCAGCGCCTATCTGGAAGCGGAAGAGCGGATCGTGCAGGAACTGAAGGATGTCGGGAAGCCGTTCGTCATGATCGTCAACTCGACGCGGCCGAATTCCATCGAAACGCAAGCCCTTCGCAGCGAGCTGCAGGCGAAATACGATATCCCGGTCATGGCGCTCAGCGCGGCCACGATGGGCGAAGAAGACGTCCTGTCCGTACTGCGTGAAGCACTCTACGAATTCCCGGTGCACGAAGTCAATGTCAATCTCCCGAGCTGGGTCATGGTGCTGAACGAGAACCACTGGCTCAGAACGAGCTACGAGCAGTCGGTCCGCGACACGGTGCAGGACATCCGGCGGCTTCGCGATGTCGACCGGGTCGTGCAGCAATTCCTCGAGTACGACTTCATCGCGCGCGCCGGCCTCAGCGGCATGAACCTGGGCCAGGGCGTGGCGGAGATCGATCTGTATGCGCCGGATGAGCTGTACGATCAGATCCTGACGGAAGTCGTCGGCGTCGAGATCCGCGGGAAAGACCATCTGCTGCAGCTGATGCAGGAATTCGCTCATGCCAAGAAAGAATACGACCGGTTCGCGGAAGCGCTCGAAATGGTGAAGACGACGGGATACGGCATTGCCGCTCCGACATTGTCCGAGATGTCGCTTGACGAGCCGGAACTGATCCGCCAGGGTTCCCGGTTCGGCGTCCGGCTCAAAGCCACGGCGCCTTCGATCCATATGATCCGCGTCGATGTCGAGTCGGAATTCGCGCCGATCATCGGCACGGAGAAGCAGAGCGAGGAACTGGTGCGCTATCTGATGCAAGATTTCGAGAACGATCCGATCAAGATTTGGGAATCGGACATTTTCGGCCGGTCGCTGCATTCCATTGTGCGCGAAGGAATCCAGGGCAAAATCGCGATGATGCCGGACAATGCGCGCTACAAACTGCAGGAGACGCTCGGCCGCATCATCAACGAAGGTTCCGGCGGCCTGATTGCCATCATTCTCTGAACCGGGGAAGCGCGCTTGATACGGCGCGCTTTTTTCACGTTCGGACGAAAGGATGCGATCAGGACGTCAATGACCGGGGAATGCCTGAACCGCCGCGCCCGGCGCCCGGTTTCTACTTGAAAATCGGAATGCCCTGTATTAGTATAGAAATTGTGCGGTCAAAGGTATAAATTGGCTTGGAACGGTTAAACAGTATGATAGGAAAACGGTCAGCCGCAGCCAGGGGAGGTGAATGCGATGAACAAATCCGAACTCGTCAACAAAGTAGCCGAGATTACCGAACTGTCCAAGAAAGACGCTGCCAAGGCGGTCGATGCCGTATTTGACGCGATTGCCGAAGCTCTGCAAAACGGAGAAAAGGTGCAGCTTGTCGGTTTCGGCAATTTCGAAGTCCGCGAACGTTCTGCACGCAAAGGCCGCAATCCGCAGACGGGCGAACCGATCGAAATCGCCGCCAGCAAGACGCCCGCCTTCAAACCTGGCAAGTCGCTGAAGGAAATGGTCGGGGAGTAAGCAGCCCCCTGATGCCGTGATCGTCCGGATGGCGCGTCCATTCGGACGATATCATTTTTGTGCGCGCCGGCTATTGACAGCGGGCCGGCGATCGATTAGAATCATCTTTGCGTTTGTCGGGTGTTAGCTCAGCTTGGTAGAGCGCTACCTTGGGGTGGTAGAGGTCGCCAGTTCAAATCCGGTACACCCGACCATTTCTTCTCGAAGAGGAACTGCTTCCGCAAGGCAGGAAGCAGTTTTCTTTGTACAACGACAATACCTTCACAGCGCAAGCGGTGCGCCCTCCCGGAAGGACGGCGCAAGCCGCTTGGCTTGCCGGCGCACGGCACCGGCCGACGCGCACGAAGACGCCGGAGGCGATGGAATGGACACGAGCATGGCGGATTACGTGGTCATCAAGGCGAAGGATCAGGGCGTCGTTGTCATCGGACTTACCCGGGGTCAGAACACGAAGTTTCATCACACCGAGAAACTTGACAAGGGCGAAGTGCTGATTGCGCAGTTCACCGAGCATACGTCCGCGATCAAAGTCCGGGGCAAGGCGACGATTCTGACGAAGTACGGCACGATCGAGACGGATCAATAAACCTGAACGGCGCGGTCCCTCGCGGCTGCGGCGGAGAAAGCAGGCATAGCCTGTTTTTTTTGTTTGTACACTATACAGGCGGGGACATCCCGGCAAGAAGCGAATGGCGGAGGGATCGGGATGAAATCAGTCGCCTGGAGAGCGCTGGCTGCCGCAGCCTGCTGCGCGGCCGCCGCAGCCTTGCTGCTTGCGGTGCTGCAACCGGAAGCCGTGCAGCCCGATGGACGGCATTTGGCGGTATTTCGCCAGGATCGATCCGTCCGGCTGGACAGCAACAATGTGGTCGATCTGCTGGCTTCGGCCGAATTCGGACAGAAGATTAAGCGGGTGCATTGGTCCGGATCCGTGCTGTCCGTCGATTTTGCGGTTCGGGACGATGACGCGGCGGCGGAAGCCGTTTTCTCGGACTTGAAGGAATTGATTCTGCAGGCGTTCGGTCACACGACGAACGTTCAGCGCCTGCTCGTCCGTTTCGAAGAAAATGAAGCCGGGTCAGCCGCCGGCCGGGGCAGGCTGCTGCTGGCAGCCGACGTCCGCCGATCCGACCCCTGGATTGCGGAGCAATGGACCGGGCTCAAAGACGCGGATCTGGGCCGCGACGCGGTCTGGCGCAAACGGCTCAGGTTGACGGCGACAAGCCGTTGGAACGAACGATTCGGCCGCGTGGCGCCGGAATCGTGATAGCTGTGTGTCCTTCGGATGTGTTCGGCTTCACAATGTGCTATAATAGGTTTCGAATTTATACGGCCAAGGCGCGGCATGAAACGCCGGCCGCGGCCCGGAGGCATAATGGATGAACGCTTACCGCATTCCCGAAATCGCGAAGAAATATATCGAGTACGACATGATCCGCAAGCATACCGAATTGCCCGCATTCCCGGATTCCCGGGCTCGTTTGTTGTATACGCTGCTTGCGAGCGGCAAGCACCCCTCCGAGCGGAGCGAGCTTTACGCCCTCGTCGTCTGGCTCGTTCAGCTCGGCCTGGACACGCATGACCTGGTGGACAATCACTCCGGCAAACGTCCGGAGCGTGAGATGCGCGCCCGCCAGATTCTGGTGCTTGCAGGCAATTACTTCAGCAGCCGGTTTTACCATCTGCTGTCGCAGGCCGGACAGATCGAGATGGTCCGGCGGATCAGCAACGCGGTGTGCGAGGTCAACCGGTTGAAGATGAACCTCTATACGCGCATGAAGCAGCGCAAGGTGACGGCCGATGAATACATCGGCATCCACACCGAGCTCAAGACCGGTCTCTTCGAACTGTTCGGCAGCCTGCTGGACGAGCGCTTGTCGGCGCTCTATCCGGATCTGTTGCGCGGGTTTACCCGCTGCGAGGTCGTACTGAACGAACTCGAACGTGTGGAATCGCCCGGTCACTTCGAAGGCAGCTGGGGATACTGGCGCATCATGCAGGACGGCACCGAGGACGAGCGCCGGCAGCTTGCACAGCATCCCCGGGAAGAAGGGCTGATCCGTCAGTTGATCGCCAAATACAACCTGCGCGCCCAGCTGACCGAATTGCTTCGCCAGTCCATTGCGCAGGTGCAGGCCGTTCTCCGGCTTCTGGACTCGGACAAGCTGGCGGCGGAACTGGCGCAGATCGGCAGAAAGCTGCATCCATCCTTTGCCTTGCAGCACGCCGTGACGAACGAGACGAGGTGAAGGACTTGGAAGGCAAGATGAAGGAACAGTACGTTCACGAAGTGTTCCAGAGCATCGCGCCGAAGTACGACAAGATGAACGACATCATCAGCTTCCGCCGCCACAAGGCGTGGCGCGCGTTCGCGATGCGGCGCATGAGCGTCAGGCCCGGCACGTCGGCCGTCGATCTGTGCTGCGGCACGTGCGATTGGACGATCGCGCTGGCCCGGGCCGGAGCCGCCCGCGTCGTCGGGCTGGATTTCAGCGAAGCGATGCTGGAGATCGGCCGGCGCAAGGTTGAACAGTCCGGGCTGGCCGGCCGGATCGAACTGCATCACGGGAACGCGATGGCGCTCCCGTTCGAGGACAACGCGTTCGATTACGCGACGATCGGGTTCGGGCTCCGGAACGTGCCGGATCTTCGCCAGGTGCTGCGGGAGATGACCCGCGTCGTGAAGCCCGGCGGGCTGATCGTCAGCCTGGATGCCTCGAAGCCGACCTGGCAGCCGTTCAAGGCGTTGTACGATCTCTATTTTCAGCATTTGATGCCCCTCCTGGGGAAAATATTCGCCAGCCGCTACCAGCAGTACAAATGGCTGCCCGAATCGCTGTCCCAATTCCCCGGAAGGCATGAACTGGCGGAGATTTTCCGCGAGGTCGGGCTTGTGGAGGTGCAGGCTTACCCGCTGTCGGGCGGCGTGGCCGCACTGCATATCGGCGTGAAACGGGGCGGAAAGGCATGATTCGCAAGATACGCATTTTCCTCGAAATGATCAAGTTTGAACATTCGCTCTTCGCGCTACCCTTCGCGTTCGTCGGCGCCATCCTCGGCGCCGTCATGATGCTGGACCGGCTTCCGACCTGGAGCGAGATCGGCTGGGTCACCGTCGCGATGGTCGGCGCGCGCAGCGCGGCCATGGGGCTCAACCGGCTGATCGACCGGGCGATCGACGCGCGCAATCCGCGTACGGCGGGCCGTGCCATCCCCGCCGGGCTGCTCGGCATCCGTGAAGTGGTCGTCTTCATCATCGTATCGTTCGCGCTGCTGTTCCTCGCGGCGTTCCGGCTGAATCCGCTGGTCGTCAAGCTGCTGCCGATCGCCGTTTTCGCACTGGTATTTTATCATTATACCAAACGATTCACCTGGCTCTGCCATCTGTTCCTCGGATTCACGATTGCGCTCGGTCCCCTTGGAGGCTGGCTGGCGGTTACGGGAGAAGCGAGCCCGGCGGCCTATCTGTTGTATGTGTCCGTCGCCTTCTGGACCGCGGGTTTCGATATCGTTTACGCCTGCCAGGATGCGGAGTACGACCGGGAGGCGAAGCTGCATTCGATTCCGGCCCGTTTCGGCGTCCGGAACGCGCTGCTCATCGCGCGGCTCTTCCATATCGTCCCGGCCTTCGGGTTTCTCACGCTGTTCTGGATGACGGATCTCAGCTTCGGCTACCTGGCTGGCGCCCTGATCTCGCTCGGCATTCTGGCGTACCAGCATATGCTGGTCAAACCGGAAGATCTGAGCCGCGTCAACATCGCCTTTTTCTCGATGAACGGCACGCTGAGCGTCGTTCTGTTTGCGTTCACTTTGTTTGACCTGGTGGTGCTTCACAAGTGGTGAGCGGGATCACGGAGAGCGGACGGCCGCGCAGATGGGTGGTCGGCATGACGGGAGCAAGCGGATGCGCGTACGGCATCCGGCTGATCGAGACGCTGCTCGCCGGCGGCTTCGAAGTGCATCTCGTCATCTCGGATGCGGGCTGGAGAGTGCTGCGCGAGGAGGCCGGATGGGACTCGGCCCGGCGCGCGGAGGAACTGGACCGCCGGTTCGGCGGCGCGCTGACGGACGGCCGCATGCGCTACTATCCTTCCGCCGATGTCGGCGCGAACGTTGCGAGCGGATCGTTCCGCACCGAAGGGATGGTGATCGCGCCGTGCTCGATGGGGACGTTGTCGGCCATCGCGAACGGCGCCTCGGACAACCTGGTTGAACGCGCGGCGGACGTCGCCCTGAAGGAAGGGCGCAGGCTGCTGCTCATGCCGCGCGAATCGCCGCTCCATGCGATCCACCTTGAGAACATGCTGAAGCTGGCGAGGCTCGGCGTCCGGATCGTTCCTGCGATGCCGGCTTTTTACTACCATCCGGCTTCGATCCGTGATATGATCGATTTTATGGTCGGCAAACTGCTGGACAACATGGGAATCGACCACGACTTGTACAGACGATGGGGAGATGACGGACATGGCGGCGGAGCGCGAGATCACGGTAGGCCGGATTGATTATGCCAATGTCTGGCCGATCTTCGACCGCTTCGAAGAATGCCTGGCCGAGACGGGCGTCCGGAATGTGCGCGTCGCGAAAGGCGTGCCGGCGACGCTGAACCGCGCGCTGTCCGAAGGGACGATCGACATCGCCGCAATCTCGTCGTTCGCCTACGGACAACGGTTTGACGAGTACGAGCTTTTGCCCGAATTGTCCGTCAGCGCGGACGGTGAAGTGATGTCCGTTCTGCTGTTCCTGAAGCGGCCGCTCGAGGAAGCGCTGCGCGGACGGATCGCGGTGACGACGGCCTCCGCGACTTCGGTCAACCTGCTCCGGATCGTGATGCAGGGCCGGTACGGCCGCTGCCCCGAGCTGATCGCCATGGAACCGGATTTGGAGGCGATGCTGGAGCGTGCGGACGGCGCGCTGCTCATCGGCGATCCGGCGATCCGGGCTTCCTGGCGGCCCGGTCCGGGCATTGAAGTGCTGGATGCGGCGCGCATGTGGAAGGAATGGACCGGGCTCGGCATGACGTTCGCGGTGTTCGCCGTTCGCAGGGAAGCCGCGCGGGAGGCGCCCGAGACGGTCCGCCGCGTCTACGAAGCGCTGGCCGAGAGCAAACGGCGCGCGCTCGCCGACATCGAGGGACTCTCGCGCAAGGCGGCCGGGCGGTTCGGCGGCGGGGAAGACTACTGGGAGCGGTATTTCCGCACGCTGCGATACGGGTTCGGTCCGCAGGAACAGGAAGGACTGAGCTATTATTACGACTGCGCGTTCCGGATGGGGCTGCTTGAGCGGCGGGTCGCTCCGGCGACGTGGCCGGATCACGCAGCGGCACGGGTGAATGAATGAAACTGACCGATCTGTATGCAAGCCTGGAAAACGATCTGAACGTAATCGAACAGGAGCTTGAAAGCAGCGTGACGAGCGACCACGCGCTGCTCAGCGAAGCAGCCGTTCATCTGCTCAAGGCGGGCGGCAAGCGGATCCGTCCCGCCATTGTCCTGCTCGCGGGCAAATTCGGCGATTACCGTCTCGACGTGCTGAAGAAAGTGGCGGTTCCGCTGGAATTGATCCATATGGCGTCGCTCGTCCACGACGACGTGATCGACGACGCGGATACGCGGCGCGGCCAGCTGACCGTCAAGTCCAAGTGGGACAACCGGATCGCGATGTACACCGGCGACTATATTTATGCGAAAGCGCTCACGATCATCGCCGAGCTGAACGATCCGGTGCTCCACCAGGCGCTGTCGCGGGCGATCGTGCAGATGTGCATCGGCGAAATGGAGCAGATCCGCGACTTTTTCAACACCAGGCAGACGGTGCGCCAATATTTGCTGCGCATCCGCCGCAAGACCGCGCTGCTCATCGCAATCAGCTGCCAGCTCGGCGCGGCGGCGGCCGGCACGCCGCCGGCGGTGTACAACCGGCTGTACCGCTACGGCTACAACGTCGGCATGGCGTTCCAGATCCGCGATGACCTGCTTGATCTGCTCGGCACGGAGCGGCAGCTCGGCAAACCGCCGGGTTCGGACATCCGGCAGGGCAACATGACGCTGCCGGTCCTGCTCGCGCTTCGGGACACCGCGGTGAAGGACGAATTGCTGCGCGAGATTGAACGGATCCGCGATTCGGACGGCCAGGCGGATTGCACGCGCGCCATCGAGCTGATCCGCGCCAGCCGGGGCATTGAGGAAGCGGACCGGCTTGCCGCACGGTACATCGACAAAGCGGTCGGTTTGCTGGAGGGACTGCCGGATATTCCGGCGCGAAGCACGCTGAATGACATCGCGCGGTTCGTCGGCAAGCGAAATTATTGAAGTCCGGGCATATGGCCCGGCCGGATGGGGGATGGGAAGGATGGAACGGACGTTTCTGATGATCAAGCCGGACGGCGTGCAGCGCGGCCTGATCGGGGAGATCGTGTCGCGGTTCGAACGCAAAGGGCTCAAGCTCGTCGCGGCGAAATTCATGCGCGTATCCGAAGAATTGGCCGAAAAGCATTATGCGGAACACGTCGGCAAAGATTTCTACCCGCCGCTGATCCGCTTCATCACGTCGGGTCCGGTGTTCGCAATGGTATGGGAAGGCGACAACGCCGTTGCCCTGACCCGCGCCATGATCGGCAAGACGAACGCCGTGGAGGCGGCGCCGGGAACGATTCGGTCGGATTATGCGGTACATACGAACTTCAATCTCATCCACGGTTCGGACTCGCCGGAGAACGCCGAGCGCGAAATCGCGAACTTCTTCCGCCCGGAAGAGCTGGTCGATTACGAACTGACAATCCAGCGCTGGATTTGACCGAGGCGCGGCAGGGTGGGACGTCATGGAAGATGCGGATTTCGCGCTGTTCATCCGGCAAGTGAAGCAGAAGACGAACATCGATCTGTCGCAATACAAGGAAACGCAGATGAAGCGGCGGCTGACGACGCTGCGGCTGAAGCACGGCTACGGCACGTTCGCATCTTACTGGGAAGCGCTGCAGCGCGATGAACGGCTTATGAACGAGTTTCTTGACCGGATGACGATCAACGTGTCCGAGTTCTGGCGCAACGCGAATCGCTGGGCGGTCCTGGAAGAGCGTTTCATCCCGGCGATGTTGAGGGAAGGCCGGACGCTGCGCATCTGGAGCGCCGCCTGCTCGACGGGGGAAGAGCCTTATACGGTCGCGATGATTCTTGATCGGCTCGGCGCCCTGGCGCGCGCGGACATTCTGGCCACCGACATCGACGCGAACGTGATCGAGAAGGCGAAGAACGGGCTGTACCCCGATCGATCGCTCAAGGAAGTGCCCGACGCATACCGGAGGGCTTATTTCACCGCGGCGGGCGAAGGCTATCGGGTGTCGGACAAGCTGATCCGCGCCGTCCGCTTCAAGCAGCACAATCTGCTGCACGATCCGTTCGGCTCCGACTACGATCTGATTGTTTGCCGCAACGTCATGATCTATTTCACGGAAGAAGCGAAGCACGAATTGTACCACAAGTTCGCAAAGGCGCTCAGACCGGGCGGTCTGCTGTTCGTCGGCAGCACGGAGCAGATTTTCACGCCGGCCCAATACGGTCTGGAATCGACGGAGACTTTCTTCTATCGGCGCAAGCCGGAGCATGTATAGCCGCTGTCCATCTTTCCCATACTGACGATATCCGACATTTTTGGAGGGTTGGAATGGACAAGCGTGTGGTGATCGCCGCCTACAAGCGCGGGTGGATTACGATCCAAGAATGCGCGCAGATCCTCGGGCTGGACGCCGCGCAGATCGCAGGCATCCTGAGCGCCGAGCGGGAGGCCGGGAGCCGCCGTACAGCCTTGCGGCCTACGCGCCATGCTCACGGTTGAAGTCCATCGCATATTCGACGGGCCGGCTTGCGGACAAGCCGGCCCTTTGTCATGTTTCAAGGCTGACGGAGGCGTCCCGGCGATTCCTTGTCAAAAGAACGGGCGCTATACTATAATGAGCGAAGGCAACGAGCAGTAGAACCGGAAGTGATGGAAGAATTGCGCGGCATGGACGGCCGCTGGGGGGAAACGGATGAGTCTCAGGTATTTGACGGCAGGCGAGACGCACGGGCCGCAGCTGACGGCCATTGTCGAAGGTCTGCCGAGCAATCTGAAAATTGATTTCGACGAGTTGAATTTTCAACTGCAGCGCCGCCAGAAAGGCCACGGCCGCGGCAGGCGGATGCAGATCGAGCAGGACACGGCGAAGATCGTCGGCGGGGTGCGCCACGGCCGCACGACCGGCGCGCCGGTCGCGATCGTCATCGAAAACAACGACTGGAAACATTGGACGACCGTCATGAACGTGGAGCCGATCGAAGGTTCCGACGAGACGAAGCGTCGTGTTCACCGTCCGCGTCCCGGCCACGCGGACTTGAACGGCGGGCTGAAGTACAACCTGCGCGACCTGCGCAATGTGCTCGAACGCTCGAGCGCCCGCGAGACGGCAGCCCGCGTCGCCGTCGGCGCGCTGGCCCGGCAGCTGCTGGCCGAATTCGGCATCAAGGTCGGCGGACAGGTCATCCGCATCGGCGAGATTGAAGCGCCGAAGCACAATCTTCCGCTTGATGAAATCATTCGCCTGACGGAAGAGTCTCCGGTACGCGTCGTCGACAAGGAGACCGAAGCGAAAATGATGGCCCACATCGACCAGGTCAAGCAGGAAGGCGATTCGATCGGCGGCATCGTCGAGTGCATCGTCGAAGGCGTGCCGGTCGGCCTCGGCAGCCATGTGCAATGGGACCGGAAGCTGGACGGCCGGATCGCGCAGGCGGTCGTGTCGATCAACGCCTTCAAGGGCTGCGAGATCGGCATCGGTTTCGAGGCGGCCAGACTGCGCGGTTCGCAGGTCCACGACGAGATCATGTATGAGGAAGGCCGCGGTTTCTACCGGGCGACGAACCGGGCGGGCGGCATCGAAGGCGGCATGACGACCGGCGAGGCGATCGTCGTGCGCGGCGTCATGAAGCCGATTCCGACGCTCTACAAACCGTTGCGCAGCGTCGACATCGACACGAAGGAACCGTTCACCGCCCAGGTCGAACGTTCTGACAGCTGCGCGGTGCCCGCCGCCAGCGTCGTCATGGAACATGTGGTGGCCTGGGAAGTGGCGAAGGCGTTCCTCGAGAAATTCGGCGGCGATTCGATTGAAGAAATCCGCGCCAACCTGGACAACTATCTGAAGCAGGTGGGGGCTTACTGATGCGGGAACTGACGGTGCAGCTTGGCGAGCGGTCCTACCCGATCTACATCGGCGAAGGACTGCTTGACCAGGCGGCCTTTTATTTCGACAAGCACGGCATCGGCAAGCAGTCGCCGCTGCTCATCGTGACGGACGAACAGGTGGGTCGGCTGTATCTGGACAAGCTGGAGTCGGGGCTTCGGGCTGCGGGCTATCGAACCGTCAGCGCCGTCGTTCCCGCGGGCGAACAGGCGAAATCGCTTTTGCAGTTCGAAGAACTGATCACGATTGCCCTCAAAGCCGGACTTGACCGCAAATCGGCGATCATCGCGCTTGGCGGCGGCGTCGTCGGCGATCTGGCCGGCTATGCGGCGGCCGCTTACATGCGCGGCATCCGGTTCATTCAGATGCCGACGACGATCCTCGCCCATGACAGCAGCGTCGGCGGCAAGGTCGCGGTCAATCATCCGCTCGCGAAAAACATCATCGGCGCGTTCCACCAGCCGGCGATGGTGCTGTACGATCTGGAGACGCTCCGCACGCTGCCGCCGCGCGAAGTGAGCAGCGGTCTTGCGGAAGTGGTGAAGCACGGGCTGATCCGAAGCGCCGAGTTTGTCGCCTGGATCGACGAGAATGCGGACAAGCTGCGCGCGCTTGATCCGGAAGCGCTCGGATACGCGCTGTATTTCGGCTGCCGCGTGAAAGCGGAAATCGTGTCGCAGGACGAGCGGGAGAACGATCTGCGCGCCATTCTCAACCTCGGCCACACGATCGGCCACGCGCTCGAGGCGGTGGGCGGATACGGCGAGCTGCTGCACGGCGAAGCGATCGCGATCGGCATGGTCGGCGCGGCGCGCATCGGCGTGGAGCTCGGCGCGCCGCGGGAAGTGTACGAGGTGACGAAGCGGGTGCTGGCGAAATGCGGGCTGCCGGTCCGGCTGCCGGCGCATTTCGATACCGACGCGATCATGGACGCCATGCGGCATGACAAGAAATTCAAGGAAGGCCGGATGGTGTTCATCGTCCCGACGGCGATCGGAGACGTCGTCATCGACAAGAACATGTCCGCGGAGCGGGTGCGCCGCATCGTGGAGCAGCTGAAAGAGGAGGAACAGGCGCAATGAGCGTGCGGGGAATCCGCGGAGCGACGACAGTCGAGGCGAACGAGGAGCAGTTCATTCTCGAAGCGACGGCGGAACTTTTTCAGCAATTGGTGGATGCCAACGGCATCGTTCCGGAGGATATCGCCAGCATTATCATCACGGTGACGCAGGATCTGGATGCGGCTTTTCCGGCCCGCGCCATCCGGGAGCTGCCCGGCTGGGATCTGGTGCCGCTTATGTGCGCGCTGGAAGTGTCGGTCAAGGGGAGCCTGGAGAAATGCATCCGGCTCATGGTGCACGTGAACACGGACAAACGGCAGGACGAAATCCGCCACATTTTCCTCGGCCGGGCGCGCACGCTTCGTCCGGATCTCGCGGAGAAGGAATAATTCTTCGTCAAACATCAGGTCAGCCTGCATGCGGGCTGGCCTCATTTCTTGCGTGATGAAACGATTAAGACCGGTTTCGGGTTGACGAGGACTTCAGTATTCGGTATAGTGAAGATATTCTCCGCGCAGCCGGAGGGCTGGCGCGGACGAAGACGAGACGAGCAGAGCATTGGATGAGATGAGACGAGACGAGGGCGAACTTGCGGCCGCTGCGCATGCAGCAGGTCTTTGTGCGGCATGTCCCGGGGACTGCCCGGTTGGCTGCTGTCATATCGTCTGTCAACGCATTCCAGGCTCCTGCCGTCGGCAGGAGCTTTTTGATGCCCGCCGTGTCCGTCAGGCTCGCGCACAGCTCTGCCGGCGGAATCGGTGCAGCCGATTGCTCTGCATGAGGAGGAGTAAGCATGTCCCGCGAACTTCAGGAAGTCATCCGCCTGGCGTCAACGTACAATCTCATTCCGATCGTCCGCAGCGTCATGGCCGACACGGAGACGCCGATCCGGCTGTTCCAGCATTTCGCAGGCGAAAAGCGCGCGTTTCTGCTGGAGAGCGTGGAAGGCGGCATCAAATGGGCGCGCTATTCGTACATCGGCACCGATCCGTTCATGGTCATCCGCGGCAAAAACGGCCGCATGACGATCGAGAAGAACGGAAAGATCGAAGTTCACGAGGGCAAGCCGCTCGAACTGCTCAAGGCGCACCTCCGTACGTACCGAAGTCCGGCGCTGCCCGAACTGCCGTCGTTCACCGGCGGAGCGATCGGATTTTTCGGCTATGATCTGCTTCAATATTACGAACGGCTGCCCGCGCACCAGGTCGACGATCTGCAAATGGACGACCTTCAGTTCATGTTCTGCGACCAGCTCATCGTGTTCGATCATTTCAAGCAGCAGATTCAGATCGTTGCGAACGTGCATGTGCAGGACGGTGCGACCGACCGGGACATCGAGGCGGCGTACAAAGAGACAAACCGGAAGATCGACGCGCTCATCGAACGGCTGCGGCAGCCGCTGCCGAAGCCGATCTTAGCCGGTGTGACGCCGCCGGAGAGTCCCGAGCTCGGCGAGATCCGCTCCAATGTGACGAAAGAGGCGTTCATGGCGAACGTGGAGCGGGCGAAGGAATACATCCGGGCGGGCGACATTTTCCAGGTCGTGCTGTCGCAGCGGTTCAGCATCGAAACCGACGTCGATCCGCTGCACGTTTACCGGGTGCTGCGCACGATGAACCCGTCGCCGTATCTGTACTATCTGAAGCTGGACGACGAGACCATCGTCGGCGCGTCGCCGGAAGCGCTGGTGAAGGTGGATGGCCGCAAGGTCGAGACGCGGCCGATCGCCGGCACGCGGCCGCGCGGCAAGACGCCGGAAGAAGATCTGGCGCTTGAGCGCGAACTGCTCGCCGACGAGAAGGAGCGGGCGGAGCATCTGATGCTGGTCGACCTCGGCCGCAACGACATCGGCCGCGTCGCCGAATTCGGCACGGTCAAGGTTGACGCGTATATGGAGATCGAGCGGTATTCGCATGTCATGCACATCGTCTCGAATGTGTCCGGCATGCTTAGGGAAGATAAAGATTTCTTCGACGCGTTCGTCTCCTGCATGCCGGCGGGCACCGTCTCCGGCGCGCCGAAGCTCAGGGCGATGGAGATCATCGCCGAGCTCGAGCGCGAAGCGCGGGGCGCCTACGCGGGAGCGATCGGTTATCTCGGCTTCGCGGGCAGCCTGAACACGTGCATCACGATCCGGACGATCGTGTTCAAGCACGGCAAAGCATATGTGCAGGCCGGCGCCGGCATCGTCTGGGACTCGGTGCCGGAGAACGAATACCAGGAGACGGTGAACAAGGCGATGGCGCTGCTGAAGGCGATCCGCACGGCGGAAACCGCGTTCCCGGCGAAGGGACCGGCCGGGGCGGTTGCGGTTGCGCCGAATCTCGATTACGCGTGATGACGGGCATGGAAGGGAGAGGTTGAACATGGAACAGGCGGTTACGGGAATGACGATGCAGGAGGCGCTCGCGCATCTGATCGCGGGCAACGATCTGACGCGCGAGCAGGCGGAAGACGTGATGAACCGGATCATGGACGGCGAAGCGACCCCGGCCCAGATCGCGGGCGTGCTGACGGCGCTCCGGATGAAAGGCGAGACGGTTGACGAGATCGCCGGTTTTGCGAAAATTATGCGTGAGAAATCGAACCGGGTGCAGACGGCCCAGGACGGGCTGCTCGACACGTGCGGCACCGGCGGGTCGGGCATCCACAAGTTCAATGTGTCGACGTCGTCCGCGATCATCGCGGCGGCGGCAGGCGTTCGCGTGGCGAAGCACGGCAACCGGGCGATGTCCGGCAAAGCGGGCAGCGCCGACGTGCTGGAAGCGCTCGGCGTCAACATTCGTCTGACGCCCGAACAGGCGGCGGAATGTCTGGCCGAGACGGGCATCTGTTTCATGTTCGCGCAGTTGTTCCACCCGTCCATGAAACATGCGGCGGGACCGCGCCGGGAGCTCGGCGTCCGTACAATCTTCAACATGCTCGGCCCGCTGACGAACCCGGCGGGCGCCGACCGGCAGCTGCTCGGGCTGTACGATCGGACGAAGACGGAGACGATCGCCGAAGTGCTGCGTCAGCTCGGGATCAGGCGGGCGCTCGTCGTCGGCAGTTTCGAAGGACTGGACGAGATCAGCATTTCGCAGGATACGCAGGTGTCGGAGTTGAAGGACGGCGTAATCCGGACTTACGTGCTGACGCCGGAAGCGCTCGGCCTCATGCGCCGCCCGCTCAGCGAAGTCGTCGGCGGCTCGCCGGAGGAGAATGCGGCGATCGTCCGCCGCATCTTCGCGGGCGAGGAGCGCGGCGCCTATCGGGACATCGTGCTGGCGAACGCCGGAGCCTGCATCTACCTCGGCGGCAAAGCGGAGACGCTCCAGGCGGGCGTCGAAACGGCCGCTGCCGTCATCGACTCGGGCGCGGCCGAGTCGAAGCTGCACGAACTGATCCGGAAGACGGGGGAATTCGCACATGTATCTTGATCGCATCGTTGCCGTGAAGCGCGGCGAGGTTGAGGAATTGAAGGCGCAGCTGAATCCGGCCGAAGCGGAGCGTCGCATCGCGGCGCTGCCGCCTTGCCGCGGCTTCAGGCGCGCGCTTGCGGAAGGCCGGCGGCGGGAAATCGGCCTGATCGCGGAAGTGAAGAAAGCATCGCCGTCGAAGGGGCTGATCCGCGAAGATTTCCATCCGGTCGGGCTCGCCCGCAGCTACGAGGCGGCGGGCGCGGATTGTCTGTCCGTTCTGACGGACCGCCAATTCTTCCAGGGGGCGAACGACTATCTGACCCGGATCCGCGATGCCGTCAGCCTGCCGCTGCTGCGCAAAGATTTCACCATCGATCCGCTGCAGATCTACGAAGCGCGGCTGATCGGCGCGGACGCCATCCTGCTCATCGCGGCGATCCTGACGCCGGACGAGCTCAAGACTTATTACCGGCTTGCGAAGGACCTCGGCATGGATGCGCTGGTGGAAGTTCACGACCGGCGGGAGATGGAAACGGTACTGGACCTCGGCATCGCGGAGCTCGTCGGCATCAACAACCGCGATCTGCGCACGTTCGTGACGGATCTGAAGACGACGGAAGAGCTGGCCCGGCTCGTGCCGGATGACGCGACGCTCGTCAGCGAGAGCGGCATTTCGTCGCCGGACGACATCCGGCGGGTGCGGGAAGCGGGGGCGCGCGCCGTGCTGATCGGCGAGCATTTCATGCGCCAGCCGGATGTCGGCGAAGCGGTCCTCGCGCTGATGGAGCCGATCGCGCGATGAGCACGCGGATCAAAATCTGCGGACTTCGGGACGCCGAGACGATCCGCGCCATGGACGGTCTGCCGATCCACGAGGTCGGCTTCGTGTTCGCGAAGAGCCGGCGCCAGGTCACGGCGGAAGCGGCGGCGGAACTGATCCGCGCGGCGCGTTCGCTGCGCTGCGCGGATGGCATGCCGCCGCGGACGGTCGGCGTCTTCGTCGACCCCGAGCCGGAGGCGCTGCGCGATGTGCTGCGGGCGGCGCCGCTCGACATCGTGCAGCTCCACGGCTCGGAGACGCCGGAATATTGCCGGCGGATCCGCTCGGAGCTCGGCGTCCGCGTATGGAAAGTGTTCGCCATCCGCGGCGGAGACGCCCCCGCGGCCGAGCGGATCGCGCCCTACGCGGGCGCCATCGACGCCGCCTTGATCGACACCGCCGGCGGCGGCACCGGGTCGGTGTTCGACTGGCGGCTCGTCACCGATTACAAGGCGGCGGCCCGGGCCATCGGGGTGCCGCTCTACGTCGCGGGCGGTCTGAGCGAGTACAATGTCAGGGAATTGGTCGACGCCCACGAACCGGACGGCGTCGACGTGTCAAGCGGCGTCGAGACGGACGGCGTAAAAGATCCGGTCAAAATACGAAGCTTTGTCGGAAGGGTGGCAGAAGGATGAATCAGGTGCCGGACCAGCACGGCCGCTTCGGCCGTTTCGGCGGCCGCTATGTGCCGGAGACATTGATGAACGCGTTGTTCGAGCTCGAAGACGCGTATTTGAAATTTTCGAAAGATCCCGTGTTTCTAGCCGAACTGGACGGGCTGCTCAGGCAATATTCGGGCAGGCCGACGCCGCTCTACTACGCCGGCCGGCTGACGGAGCGCCTCGGCGGAGCGAAGATCTATCTGAAACGCGAAGACCTGAACCATACGGGAGCGCACAAAATCAACAACGCGCTCGGGCAGGGGCTGCTCGCGAAGCGGATGGGCAAGACGAAGATCATCGCCGAGACGGGCGCCGGCCAGCACGGCGTGGCGTCGGCGACGGTCGCCGCGCTGCTCGGCCTCGAGTGCAAGGTGTTCATGGGCGAAGAAGACATGAAGCGGCAGGAGCTGAACGTCTTCCGGATGCGCCTGCTCGGGGCGGAAGTGGTGCCGGTCACGAGCGGCACGCGGACGCTGAAGGACGCGTGCAACGAGACGCTGCGCTACTGGGTCAGCCATGTCGAAGATACCTATTATATTCTCGGCTCCGCGACCGGTCCGCATCCGTACCCGATGATGGTGCGCGACTTCCAGCGCGTGATCGGTGTCGAGGCGCGGGAGCAGATTCTCGCGGCGGAAGGCCGGCTGCCGGATGTTATCGTGGCGGCCGTCGGCGGCGGCAGCAATGCCATCGGCATTTTCCATCCGTTCCTGGAGGATCGGGACGTGAAGTTGATCGGCGTGGAAGCGGGCGGACGCGGCATTGATACGGACGAGCATGCGGCGACGTTGACGAAGGGCCGTCAGGGCGTGTTCCAGGGCTCACTCAGCTACGTCCTGCAGGATGAATACGGCCAGGTGCTGCCGGCGCATTCGATCTCGGCCGGCCTCGACTATCCCGGAATCGGTCCGGAACATTCATATTTGAAAGATTCCGGACGGGCCGAGTACGTGCCGATTACCGACGCCGAAGCGCTTGAAGCGCTGCAGGTGCTGTCGGCTTCGGAAGGCATCATTCCCGCGCTCGAATCGGCGCATGCGGTCGCGCAAGCCATCAAGCTGGCGCCGACGCTTCCGAAGGACGCGATCGTGGTCGTCAATCTGTCCGGCCGGGGAGACAAGGACGTGGAATCGATCATGTCGTATCTGGAGGGGGAAAACCGGTGAACCGCATTGACGCGACATTCGAGAGACTGCGCCGGGAAGGGAAGTCGGCGCTCATTCCGTTCTTGACGATCGGCGACCCGGATCTGGCCGCATCCGCGGAACTGATCGCCGCGTGCGCGGCGGCCGGGGCGGACATGATCGAGCTCGGCGTGCCGTATTCCGATCCGCTCGCGGACGGCCCGGTCATTCAGCGGGCATCCGAGCGCGCGCTGCAAAACCGCGTGACGCTGGAGGACGTCGTCCGCACCGCCGCGGAAGCGCGCAGGCTGGGGGCGGATATACCTTATATTTTGTTTTCCTATTATAATCCGGTGCTCCAGTACGGGCTCGACCGCTTCTTCAAGCTGCTTGAAGAACATGACATCAGCGGACTTATCGTGCCGGACCTGCCGCTGGAGGAAGACGGGGAATTGCGCGACCGGGCGGAAGCGGCGGGCATCCACCTCATACCGCTTGTCGCGCCGACGTCTCACGAGCGGATTGCCCGGATCACCGCCAGGGCACGCGGATTCGTCTACTGCGTCTCTTCGCTCGGCGTAACGGGCATGCGGTCCGAATTTCATGCATCCATTGACGATTTTCTCGCCTCCGTACGGAGCGCTTCGCCGGTGCCGATCTGCGTCGGGTTCGGCATTTCGAACCGGGAACAGGTGCTCAGGTTCGAAGGGAAGACGGACGGCGTCATCGTCGGCAGCGCGATCGTGCGCAAGATTGAAGAGGCGCTGCCGCTCCTTGGAGATTCCGGGAAGCGGGCCGAGGGCGTGCGGCAGGTGGAACAATTCATCCGTTCCCTGCGCGTGTGATCACTTGCCGATTGCCGGCGGATGTGCGACAATTTGTTCTATGACAAGCGTGCGAAACGGCCGGGCCGGGAGTCGTGGCGAAGCACCGATTCGGCGGAACAGTGCCGGCCGTTTTGAATAACCCCGATGATGAGGTGAACCGCTGTGCAGCCCAAAAGCAATATCGTTCATCTGCCGGTCTATCAGCCGGGCAAGCCGATTGAAGAAGTGAAGCGGGAGCTCGGCCTGACGGAAGTGATCAAGCTTGCGTCGAACGAGAACCCGTTCGGTTGTTCCGAGGCGGCGAAACAAGCCATCATGAATGAATTGGCCAACACAAGCCTGTATCCCGACGGCGCTGCCGTCGCCCTGACGGAGGCGCTGGCCGGGCATCTCGGCGTCGGCAAGGATCAGATCATCTTCGGGGCGGGTTCGGACGAAGTGATCCTGATGATCGCCCGCGCGTTCCTCGTGCCGGGCGACGAGACGATCATGGCCGACGAGACGTTCCCGCAATACAGGCACAACGTGGAGATCGAAGGCGCAAAGATCATCGAAGTGCCGCTGAAGGACGGCCGTCACGACCTGCCCGCCATGCTGGAGAAGGTGACGGACAAGACGAAGATCGTCTGGATCTGCAATCCGAACAATCCGACGGGCACCATTGTGACGAAGGACGAGTTGGATGCGTTCATGGCGAAGGTGCCGGCGCATGTGCTCGTCGTGCTGGACGAAGCGTACTGCGAATATATCGACGATCCGGCTTATCCGAACGGTATCGAATATGTGAAGCGTTATCCGAACGTGATTTCGCTCCGCACGTTCTCGAAGATTTACGGACTCGCTTCGCTCCGGATCGGATACGGCATCGGCACGCCGGAAATTATCCGTTACATCAATCAGGTGCGCGAACCGTTCAATACGACGCGCTACGCCCAGGCCGCGGCGAAGGCCGCCCTCGAAGACACGGCGTTCATCGCGGAATGCAGGCGGCGGAACGCCGAAGGGCTCGCCTATCTGAAGGCCGAGTTCGACCGGCTCGATCTGCGCTATTTCGAACCATACGGCAACTTCGTCATGTTCGATACGGGCATACCGTCGCAGAAGGTATTCGATGCGCTGCTCCGCAAAGGAATCATTTCGCGCGCGCGCTGGACGCATTACCCGACGCATATCCGCATCACGGTGGGCAGCGCTGAACAGAACCGCAAGTTCATCGAGGCGTTGGAACAAGTGTTGCAGGAATTGGCGGTGCAAATCTGACTCCATGACCAAGATCGCGATTTTCGGCGTCGGACTCATCGGCGGTTCGCTTGCGCTTTGCTTCAAGGGGAAACCCGGCCTGCACGTCATCGGGCATTCCCATCGTCAATCCTCGATTGAACGTTACCTCGCCCGAGGCGTCGTCGATGCGGCGACGACGTCGATGGAAGAGGCGGCGGCTGACGCGGATTTCATTTTTCTGTGCGTGCCGGTCGGCAACCTGGAAGACTATCTCCGCCGGCTGGCCGCCATGAAGCTGAAACCCGGCTGCATCATCACGGATGTCGGCAGCACGAAATCGTCGGTCGCCGCCTGCGCGCGATCGCTGGATTTCGGCGACGCGGTGTTCATCGGCGGTCATCCGATGGCGGGCAAGGAGAAATCCGGCGTCGAAGCGGCTACCTCGCTGCTGTTCGAGAACGCCTATTACGTGTTGACGCCGGAGCCCGACACGCCGCAGGAAGCGGTCGACCGGCTGGCCGGTCTGATCCGCCATACGAAAGCCAACATCGTGTTCGTCGATCCCGACCAGCACGACACGATTGTCGGCGCGATCAGCCATCTGCCGCATGTCATTGCCGTGCAGCTCGTGAATCAGATCCGGGCGTACAATGAAACCAATCCGCTGTATTCCGCGCTGGCCGCCGGCGGGTTCCGCGACATTACGCGGATCGCATCGAGTGATCCCGTCATCTGGCGCGATATTCTCATCAACAATCGCAGCGTTTTGATCCGGCTGCTGAAAGAGTGGCAGGAGGGCGTGAGCGGATTTATCGAAATGCTGGAGCGGATGGATGAACGGATGGTGGAGGAAGCGTTCCGTACGGCCGGCGAGTTCCGCAGCAGTCTGCCGGAACGGCGCCGGGGCGTCATCGACCCGCTGTACGAATGTTACATCGACGTGCCGGACCATCCGGGCATCATCGGCAAAATCGCGACGGAGCTCGGCAACGAGCGGATCAACATCAGCAACCTGCAAATCATCGAGAGCCGGGAGGACGTGCCGGGCATCTTGCGGCTGTCGTTCCGGACACAGCCGGATTTCGACCGCGCGGTTCAACTGCTCGCCTCGATGGGATTCGAAGTCAACATGTAAGCGCAAGGCCGAGTCGGAACCGGGCGGGGTTCCCGCGCTCGGCTTGCCGGCCGCCTGTAGGACGCAAAAATGTTGTAAACGCATACTTGACATTTTGAAAACGGATACATATACTGAAGATACAGTATGGTTTCTCTCCACTCCTATCCAAATTCTTGCACCCATCGTGCAGCCACCCGGAAGGGTGGTCTTTTTTTGTTTAAAAAATCCTCATCTATGCCACCAATCGCTTGTTTCAATCGTCTATAACATTGCGTCATGCTGCGGCCGGAAAAAACTTGAACTCCCCAAATCACAAATCTGTGATACAATGTCTGTATGTGCTCTGTAAAATACTAGGGTCCCCGTGCGGCCCGGTACATAATGCAGGATTTCACCATTCCGACTCGAATTGATCTAGTCAAGGCCGAGTGCTTCCTGCGCCGGAGGCGCGGACATCGGCCGGCGGGAAATCGCCATATTGCAAAAGCCTGGCGAAATGATGCGGCCGGGCGGCGCAACTTTTGCCTTCCGGATCGGTACAATGTAGTGACGGATCCGGGAGGGCGATCACCGCAGCCCAAGGAGGGGCACAGCCCATGACCGACTCCCAATTGATCCGTGAAATCAAGGACGGCAACGTCCAGGCATATTCGGAATTGATGCGGCGTTATCAACGCAAAATACTGGCCTTCATCTACCATATGCTGAAAGGCGCGGGGCTCGACCTGATGGCCGAGGATCTGTGCTCGGAGACGTTCTACAAAGCATATCGCAGTCTGCATTCCTTCCGCGAAGGCGACGCATCGTTCTCCACCTGGCTCTATACGATCGCACGCAATACGGTGCTGAGCGAACTGCGCAAGCAGAGAGGCGGCAATGTCTCGCTCGACGAATCCGGCGTCGTGCCGCTTGCGCCGCCTGAGGCGGCGCCGGAACAGCGCCTGCTGCAGCGGGAGCGGATGAACCTCGTACGCGAAGCGATCAACCGATTGCCGGAGAAACAGCGTTCGGCGCTGATCTTGCGCGAGTACGACCAGCTGGACTATCAGGAGATTGCAACGATTCTCGGACAGTCCGTCAGCGCGGTCAAATCGCTGTTGTTCCGCGCCCGGGCCAGTGTGAAATCGCAGCTGGAGCCGTATTTTGATTCGTCTTACGTGGAATACGAGGGGATGAAAGCACGATGAATTGCGAGCAAGCGCAGCAATGGTTCGGTCTCGTCTGGGACCTGCCGGAAGACGATCCGGATCGTTTGAGATTTGAGGCCCATCTTGCGGATTGCGACAGCTGCGCGGAAGAATTCCGGATCTGGGAAGAGAGCGAATCGATGCTCCGCCGGCTGCAGATTGCGGACGCCGAACAGGATCCGGATGAACGCATCAACCGCGCCGTCATGGAGCGGATATACCAGGAAGACTTCTGGCTGCTGCCGGTCAAGGACCGGACGTACCGTTGGTCCGAATCGTTCCGCCGCGGCGTGGCGGCCGCGATGGCTTGCTGCTTCGCCATGTTCGTCAGCGCCTTCATCTATATGGCGATCGGTGCTCCCGAGAAGGATGCAGCCGATGCGCAAATTGCCAGGCTTACAGGGATGATCGATACGATCAGCTCGGTGGACGGCGCAGAACCGATCAGCATCGAGTTCTATCAGGATGTGCCCGTTGCAAGCATCAGCGGTCCGGTCGTGCTGACTGTCGTGCCGACTTATCCGCAGTACTGGATCGCGCTGTCGATACTCGGCATGATCATGACGCTGCTGACGATCAACTGGTTCACGCGCACGAGGCATTGACGGCGATCGCTTATCGGGAGGTATGTCGTTGATCATCGGACTCATTCGGCATGGCGAGACGGAATGGAATGCCGTCGGCCGCATTCAGGGCCAGACCGATATTTCGCTGAACGAAGCGGGCATCCGGCAAGCGCGTGCGCTTGCGGCCCGGCTGAAGGCGGAAGATCGGGTATGGGACGCGGTCGTCTCGAGCGATCTCAAGCGCGCAAGGGAGACAGCGCGCATATTGGCCGATGCGCTCGGCATTCCGCTTCTGCCGCCCGACCCGAGAATAAGGGAACGATCCTTCGGGCTCGCCGAGGGAACGACCGAAGAGGAGCGGCTTCGGCGTTGGGGAGCGGATTGGCGTTCCCGGGACGTCGGACAGGAAAGCGATGACAGCGTTCAGAAGCGCGGGCTGGCGTTCATAGCCGACTGGCAGGCCCGCAGCCCGGAAATCCGGCTGCTGGTCGTATCCCACGGCAGCATCCTCGCCGTTTTGCTCCGGGCATTATGCAGCGATCTGGAAGATCGGCGCATCGGCAACATGTCGCTTTCCATCCTTGAATCGGCCGGCTCGGACTGGCGGGTACTTCTGCACAACTGTTCGAAACATCTGGATACGTTGGAAACACGGAGCTGACCCGGAGCAAGTTCGGGGCGGCTCTTTTTTTGCGCGTTCGGGCGAATATCCTGCAAAATCACGGTAATGGCGGGCGGCTTGCATCACGTTTTATTTTTTTCCGTTCTTCCCATAATGGGAATAGACCCAAGGAACGGAGGGGATGGCATGCTGCTGGCCGAAATGTTGGGCTATGCGGACATCGCGCAGCTGATGCGGATCGCGGAAATGTACCGCCTGGAATGCGACGGGCATTCGAAGCATGAGCTGATGCAGACGATTCTGGCTGCCGCCCTGGAGAAGAATCGGTTTGAGGCGCTGCTCGACGGGCTGTCCCTCGAGGACGAACGGTTCCTCCACTCGCTGCTCTTCGATGACCGCGATGCGTTCAGCCTGGAAGAATTGCTCGCGCGCGTGCGCAGCAGCCGGTTCGATGCGGAGGCCAAACCGGGTTCGCCCGAGGAGGTGGCGGCCGTGCGGCTCGAATTCGATCCGGTCGTCCCACCCCCGGAAAGGCGGACGAAGCGGAAGCGGAAATCGGCGGCGCCAAAGGACGAACCCGCGCAAGGCGGCGGCTCATCCGCATCCGGATTGCGCGAGACGATCTCGCGATTCAAACAATACGGGTGGCTGTTCAACGGCACGAACGGCACGAACCGTTATCTGTTTCGCGTACCGGAAGATTTGAAGGAGCGGTTCCGCGATGTGCTGGCGGAGCGTCTGGCCAGGCGGCTTGTCTATGCGGGGGAGCCGCTCGCGTATCGTGACGAGCAGGAGCTCATGGCGGACGACGTGCTCGTCTTGCTGGATTATGCCGCGCGCCACGTGGTGCCGCTGACCCAGGACGGCGTGATGTACAAGCGGAATCTGCTCCAGCTGCTCGAAGCGCTGGCCGTCCGTGAAGAACCGCCGGCCCGGGGGAGCTGGCGTTTCGGCTATGGCAGACGATTCAAAGACTATCCGGACCGGCTGGCCCTTCTGTACGATTACTGCCACTACAAAGGGTATCTGTCTGAGAGAGACGGCCAGCTTCGGCTGACCGAAGCCGGCGCAAGCAGACTGGCGAGCCGCGCAATCGAAGAACCCGAGGAACTGTACCGGTTCTGGGTCCGGCTCTACCGCGCGGCGATTCCGAATCTGCCCGCGATCGTCCGGCTCATCGAGCGGCTGGCGGACCGCTGGGTGACGGCAGACTCGCTGCGCGGCGCGCTTCAGCCTTTTGTCCGGCCGTTCTACTACGATGATCCGGCGTCCGTGCTCGACAAGCGCATTTTCGCGATGATGGTGCATCTGGGATTGCTCAGAATCGGGGAAGACGAGAACGGCCGCACGGTGCTCAGGCTGACGAGAGCCGGCCGGCAGGCGATAGGCGGTTCCGGACCCCGGGACTTCGAACCGATTCTGTCCGGCTGATAGCCGGATGGGTAACGGTACATTCAGCCGGCCCGGGGACATTCGTCCGCTACAGGGCGGCCGCTCATGAATATGCTTGAGTAAGACGTCGGCAGGAAGGACAGACATCCGGTGGAACGATCACCGCTATTCCAGGAGGTGTGTCCTGTGGACAGAATGAAATCTTATGAGGCGATGCTTTCGCTGGCTGCGGAAATGGTGTTGGACGAAGCGCTGCGCATCTATCGCAAGGAAAGAATTTATGCCGAAATCGACAAAGCGCTGGACAACGGCGATGTGGACGGATTCCGCAGGCTTGCGGAGGAGCTGCGAACGATCTGAACGATGGCCCGCCCCTTGGCCAGGGGGCGGGTTTTTTTGCTGCTGTCGGTTTTCGGCCGGCTGCGGGATATGGTAAGATGTCCGGGAAGAACAACCTGTCTGAAATCGGAGGATCATGAAGCTCATGAAATTCAGTGAATTCAGCGGCGAACGATGGGCGGAACTGCAGCTTTATTTCGACACCGGCATCCTGCCGGTCACCGGCCTGACGGGCAGCGAATCGCCGGATGAAGCGGAGGCGGCTTTGACGCGGCTGCGCGATCTGCTCGACCTCGTCGAAATGCCGTTCAAGGGCCGGACCGTCACCTATCCCGCGCTGCACTATGCGGCGGAAGGGGCGCAGACGATCGAACGGGTGGCCTCCGGTCTCAAGGCTGGCGGTTTTCGACACGTCATCATCGTCTCGATGAACCGTTCCTATCAGGCGGACTTGCCTTCGGTTGATCTGTGGATCGTCCCGGAGCCGGACGGGGCGCTGCCGGCAGCGCGGGCTGTGTCGGAAGCCGTCCAGGCGATGTGGCGGAACAGGCGGGAAGAGCCTGACCGCAGCGCTGAATAGAATGTCCGGGGCAAGGGAAAAATGTGCTGGGATGCGGCAATTGTGACAAATCTTCAACAAAATTCAGAACGATTTTAGGCGCTGTTTCATTTTCATTTCCGCGTTCTTGACGCTCAATAGGGCCTGGGATATTATTAGTTATGGTTTGGTTCGTCATGGTAGTTGTCGGCATGACAAGACCCGCATAACGATTGGCAAAGGGGGTAGAGCAGGAGATGAGCAACCACGAGCAGCATGAGCAGTCACACTCGTCCGTGATGAGAAAAACGATGTCCCGGCGCCAATTTTTGTCGTATACGCTCGGCGGTGCGGGCGCATTCATGGCAGGCGGTGTCGTGCTGCCGATGATCCGCTTTGCGGTCGACCCGATTCTTCAGAAGAAGACGGGCGGCACGTTCGTCAAAGTTGCCGAAGAAAGCGCGATTACGAGTGAACCGAAGGAATTCAAGTACCAGATCCACCAGGTTGACGGTTGGTACGAGAGCGATCCCGAGCGTTCCGCATGGATCGCGCGCGACCAGAACGGCACCATTTTCGCGTTGTCGCCGGTTTGCAAGCATCTCGGGTGTACGGTCAACTGGAACAGCCAGAACGACAATCAATATTTCTGCCCGTGCCACGAGGCGAAGTATTCGATTGACGGCAAGAACCTGAGAGTGGCTCCGGCGCCGCTTGACGAATACGAAGTGGAAGTGAGAGATGGCTGGGTGTACCTCGGACCGGTCAAACCGAACTCGCGAGTCTGATTGGGAGGCGTAATATCCGATGTTTAAAGCAATCTACAACTGGATTGACGAGCGTCTGGACATCACGCCGATGTGGAGAGACGTCGCGGATCACGAGGTCCCCGAACATGTCAACCCGGCGCATCACTTCTCCGCCTTCGTATATTGTTTCGGCGGTCTGACGTTTTTCATTACGGTCATCCAGATTCTGTCCGGCATGTTCCTGACGATGTACTATGTGCCGGATATCATCAACGCTTACGCGAGCGTCGACTATCTGCAGCATAAAGTTGCGTTCGGCGCAATCGTGCGCGGCATGCACCACTGGGGCGCGAGCCTGGTCATCGTCATGATGTTCCTGCATACGCTCCGCGTCTTCTTCACCGGCGCATACAAGGCGCCGCGCGAAATGAACTGGGTTGTCGGCATGCTCATCTTCTTCGTCATGCTCGGCCTCGGATTCACCGGCTACCTGCTGCCGTGGGACAACAAGGCTTACTTCGCGACGAAGGTCGGCATCCAGATTGCGGAATCGGTGCCGTACATCGGACCGTACATTGCGGAACTGCTGCAAGGCGGCGATGTCGTCGGAGCGCAGACGCTGACGCGTTTCTTCGCGATCCACGTCTTCTTCCTGCCCGGCGCGCTGCTCGCATTGCTGGCGGCTCACTTCATCATGATCCGCAGACAAGGCATCTCCGGACCACTATAATTGAAGGGAGTTTTCACCGATGGCCCATAACTCCAAGGACAGCCAGGAGAAAGTGGTATACGTCGGCGACTCCCGGGTCCGCAAGTCCGGGAGAATGCCGAACATACCGCCCGATTATTCGGCGTTTCCAGGCAAGTCGGAAGCGTTCATTCCGAATTTCCTGCTGAAAGAATGGATGGTCGGCGTCGTCGTGCTGGTCGGGTTCCTCGTCCTGACGATTTCCCATCCGGCGCCGCTCGGTTATCCGGCGGACCCGACCAATACGTCGTTCATACCGATGCCGGACTGGTATTTCCTGTTCTTGTACCAGTTCCTGAAGTATCCGTATGTGTCCGGCGATTACGTCGTGCTCGGAACGGTCGGCGTCCCGCTCATCATGTTCGGCGCCCTGCTGTGCGCGCCGTTCCTCGATCGGGGCAAGGAGCGCCGCTTCTACCGCCGTCCGATCGCTTCGACGCTGATGTTCCTGTCGCTGATTTCCTGCGTCTACCTGACCTATGTGGCATGGGATCACTATCAGCATCAGCTTGAAGTGAACGGCATTGTGCCGGAGCATATCAAGCGTGAAGAGGAAGCGCGCCTTGCGGCTGAGCGCGGGGAAGAGCGTCCGAATCCCGTCAAACGCGAGGACAAGAAGATCGCCGTCGTTGACGCGAACGATCCGATCACGTCGGTCATTCAGCAGAACTGCCTCTCCTGTCACGGCACGGACTACCAGGGTCAAAGCTCGATTCCGCCTCTGGCCGGCGTCGGTGACAAGTATTCGAAGGAAGAGCTGGCCGAGATCGTGACGAACGGCAAAGGCACCATGATGCCCCCGTTCGGCGGTCAACTCAGCGCTGAAGAGATCGATCAGATCGCAGAATGGCTGGCGAAACAGAAGAAAGCGGAATAAGACAGCAATCTGAATGCCGCGGCCGATCTGAGGCTTCAGGCTGCGGAAGCATCAGCGAACCTGACCGCCATCCGGCGGTCAGGTTTAGTTTTTGCGTCAAGAATGGACGGACAAGGAGGGCCGCACATGTCGCTCACATGGTTCACCAGCCGTGCGTTTCTGCTCGACCGCCGGCTGCTCTGGCTGCTCTTCATCTGCAACGCGCTCGGCACGGCGTATGGCTATGTCTGGTACGGGGAGCAGCTGCGCTGGACACTTGGGTCTCATCCGCTCTGGCGCATCGTGTTCGTCCCGGACAGTCCGACGGCAAGCCTGTTCTTCACGATCTGGCTGGTGCTCATCCTGATGCGTCCGGAAAGGGAAAGCGGATTTTACCGGATCTTCCGAATCGCGGTGGAAGCGCTTGCCGTCCTGACGCTGGTGAAATACGGCGTCTGGGCGGTCGTCATGAACGCCGCGCAAGGGTTGCAGGGTGATCCGCTCGACTGGCAGAACTGGATGCTCATCGCATCGCATGCAGCGATGGCCGTCGAAGGGCTGCTCTATGCGCGGTTCATGCGGTTCGGCAGGATGGCGGCGCTGCTCGCTCTCGGATGGATGCTGCTGAACGATACGATGGATTACGGCGTCGGCATCTATCCGTGGCTGCCGTCGGTGTTGGAAGACGATATGACGGTCATTGCCGGGTTCACCTTCGTGTTGTCGGTCGTCAGCTACTTTCTGACGCTGATCGCGCTGCAATACCGATCTCCTGGCGAAGCCGGTGCTGTCGATCGCCGGTGAGCAGCAGGTTCGGGCTGCGGTTCTGAACCGGACAATCCATTCATAGACTGATGTCTAGGAGGGATTGTCCATGTCCGTTCGCCTGAAGATACTGCTGGTGCTCATGCTTCTGCTGACCGCCGGCGGATTGCCATTGTCTGCGGATGCGCCGGCGGCGGCTGAAGACCGATTGGACCGTCTCGAGATTCTGACCCACAGTTTCTACCTCGCGTCCCTGGACGGTAATCGTCAACTGTCCTACGCCTATTTGTTGAAAATAGAAGAAACAGCTGCATCGGCCGAACTGCATGCGATCGGAGAACCGGCCGGGTGGAGACGGATTGATGATTCGCTCGGCGCGGCACGCAAAGCGCTTGCCCGCGGCCGCAACCCGGACGGGTGGCGGGCGGAGGCATCCCGGCTGCTTCTCGCCGTCGACGCACTGACGCCCGGCCGCGAATCGCTGTGGCTCGAGTACGGGCGGCTCATCGGCGACGATCTCGACCGGATGCGCCGCGGCTGGCAGCGCGGCGGGACGGTGGGAGCCGCCGCGGCCGCCGTTTCGCTTCAGCTCCTGAAGGAGCGGGTCGAGCGTCTGGAGGCGGCGGCAGCTGTCGCCCGACCGCAGCCGTCCGTTCAGCTGCTGCAGGAGCGGATCCGGTATGCGGAGAGGTTGCTGGCGGCTGCAGCGAAAGGGGAAGCGAACCGGGTCTGGATCGAGGAAGCGTTCGACGGCATCGAACAGGCTGCTGCGGATTTGTTCGGTTCGAAGGAAGTGTTGTCGCCGGCGCGAGCCGATGATCCGTCGCCGGCATGGATTGCGGCCATGACCGCCATCCTGTGTGCCGCTCTCGGGTACGCAGGGTACCGCAAGTACCGTCATGACCGATGGGGCATATCGTCTGTCAAGCGCCCGCTGTAGCCGCGGGCGCTTCGTCATCTTTCGCGGAAACCTTCGCCGACGACATCGTGCGCATCGCTGATCGCGAAGAACGCCTTCGGGTCGATCTCGTGCACAATCTCGCGCAGCGCCCGGGCTTCGGATCGGCCGACAATGCAGTAGACGACCTGCTTGGACGCGCCCGAATAGCCACCGGTCGCCTGCAGTATCGTCACGCTCCGGTCGAGTTTGCGGGTAACGGCGTCGGCGATCGCCTGGCCTTTGTCTGTCACGATCGTGAACGCTTTACCGACATAAGCCCCTTCCTGCACGAAATCGATGACTCTTGCGGCGATGAAGACGACGACCAGCGTGTAGAGCACGCGCTCGACGGGTACGAAGAACAGGGATGAGCCGATGATGGCGGCATCGATGCCGAGTATGGTCCGGCCCATGCTCCAGCCGTATTTTCGCACCAGAATGCGGGCGGCGATGTCCATGCCGCCGGTCGTCGCGCCGAACCGGAAGACGATGCCGAGACCGGCGCCAAGGGTCACGCCGGCATAGAGCGCGGCCAGAATCAGATCGCGCCCGCTTGCGAGCGGGACGATGAGCCGGGCATCGACCGCGCGTTCCATCAGCCACAGCGAGCAGGTCAGACAGAGCGTGCCGTAAAGCGTCATCGTCATCGATTTCCAGCCGAGCAGTCTCCATCCCGCGAGAAACAGCGGCACGTTCAGGAGCAGCGTCGTGAAGGAAAGCGGCAGGCCGAATATGTAATAGAGCAGCAGTCCGACACCGGTAACGCCGCCTTCCATCAACGTGTTCGGCAGGACGAAGTAATGCAGGCCGAACGCATAGATCGCCGTTCCCGCCGCAACGGGGACGAGGACGCGCAGTCCGCCGGCTGCCCGTCGGGACATCCGTTTCAACCTCCTCGATATCGGGCTTCAACGCATCGAAGCCCGGGAAGGTGCAAGGATTGTGTTCCCCTGTGCTTTGCGCTAACATAAGGAAAGAATCGTCGGATAAGCAAAACGGCCGGCGCCGTGTCCGCGGGCGGACACAACCGTTCGGCGTAAAAGGATAAGTCGATATTAAGCTTATCAATTTTTATCTTTCATGGAAAGGATCGTGCTTAGTGTTGGGCAAAACACTCGCCGACATGCAGCGTGAAGTCGATGCATATATTTCACAGTTCAAGGAAGGCTACTTCAGTCCGCTCGCCTTGATGGCCCGGCTGACGGAAGAAGCCGGGGAACTGGCGCGCGAAGTGAACCATCACTACGGGCCCAAGCCGAAGAAGCCCGACGAGCCGGACAGTTCCATCGAGATGGAACTCGGGGACCTGCTTTTCATTCTCATTTGCTTTGCCAATTCGCTGGGGATCGATCTGACGGAAGCGCATGACAAGGTGATGGCGAAAATCTCGACGCGCGACAAGGACCGCTGGACGCGCATCGAGCAGCCGGCCGAATAGTGCGGCGGCTTGCCCGCCCATACCCGGCGCTTGCCTTGTGCATATGCTGATCGATAAGCATATGTGCGAGGGGGCGTGGAGGATGGCCGGGGAAGAGCATATCAGACAGGCTTATGCTTCGATCTTGTCGGGCGACTACGAACAGGCGATCCGGTCGTTCGAGCAGGCCATCGCTGCCGAGCCCGGCAATCCTGCATATCACCACAAATGCTCGATTACCTGCATGCGCAGCGCCCTGTGGACGAAGGCGCTCCGGCACGCGGAGGAAGCGGTCAGGCTGGCGCCGGATCAGACGGATTACCGCTACCATCTCGCTTCGCTTCAGGCGCGAATTGCGGCCGAGGAAGCCAAAAATGAGCTGGCGGCAGCCGATCCCGACTATGCATCCGTCATCGGCCGGCTGAAGCTTGCGCTGGAATTGGATCCGTTGCTCGATGAAGCCTGGCTGCTCATGGCGGCGGCATACGGGGCGCTCGGACGGTTCGATGAAGCGGCTCAGGCGGCAAGGGAAGCGCTCAGGCTGAATCCCGCGCATGGAGAAGCCAAGCGGCTGTTTGCCGACTATCGCCGGCGTCATCGGAGAAAGCAAAAACGCACGCTGCATTGAACTAATTCATTACTCAAGTGGGAACAGGAGTTGGAAGGCATGACGGACAAGATTCGCGTCGCGGTTGCGGGCGCAAGCGGCAAAATGGGACGTGAAGTCGTCAAAATGGTGCTGGAAGAACCGGCTTTTGAACTGGCGGCCGCCGTCGGACGCACGTCGGCCGGTCAGGATGCGGGCGCCGCTGCGGGATTGCCCGCCTGCGGCGTCACGATCACCGGCGACCTTGAGGAAGCGCTGCGCGGCGGCGCAGTCGACGTATTGGTTGATTTTACGGTGCCGCAGTCGGCTTACGACAACACGAAGACGGCGATTACATACGGTGTGCGTCCCGTTGTCGGCACGACCGGCTTCACGCCGGAACAGATTGACGAACTGGACAAGCTGTGCAGAAGCCGCGGTATCGGCGGCCTGATCGCGCCCAACTTCTCGATCGGCGCCATTCTGATGATGCGGTTCGCCGCGGAAGCGGCGCGCTACTTCCCGCATCTGGAGATTATCGAGTATCACGGGGACCGGAAGCTGGATGCGCCGTCCGGCACCTCCATCAAGACGGCGGAACTGATTTCCGAAGTGCGCGGTGAGCTCAAACAGGGGCATCCCGATGAGGAAGAGAAACTGGAAGGCGCGCGCGGCGGATATTACAACGGATTCCGCATCCACAGCGTCCGGCTGCCCGGCGTATTCGCCCAGCAGGAAGTGATCTTCGGCGCTTTCGGACAGACACTGCGCATCCGGCATGATTCGTATGACCGCGCCGGCTACATGCCGGGGGTCAAGACCGCGGTGCAGAAAGTGATGACTTATACCGGCCTCGTCTACGGATTCGAGCATCTGATGGACGGCGGAGAGGAGAAACGTTCATGACGGCGCGGATGCAGGTTGCGTTCATTGCGCACGACCGGAAGAAAGACGAAATGGTCAATTTCGTCATCGCTTATGAGTATGTATTCCGCCATCACGATCTGTATGCCACCGGCACGACCGGCAAGCGGATCATGGAGCAGACCGGGCTTACGGTGCACCGGTTCATGTCGGGGCCGCTCGGCGGCGACCAGCAGATCGGCGCGCTGGTGGCGGAGAATGTCATGGATTTGATCATTTTCCTGCGTGATCCGCTGATGGCGCAACCCCATGAACCGGATATCAACGCGCTGCTGCGCCTCTGCGACGTGTACGGCATTCCCGTCGCCACGAACGTCGCCACGGCCGAACTGCTCGTCAAAGCGCTCGAGCGCGGCGAATTCGCGTGGCGGGAGCTTGTCCACAAATACAAGCCGGAGGACTGGCGGTCATGACGGCTGCCGTCGACATGCTGGCGTTCGGCGCCCACCCGGACGATGTCGAGATCGGCATGGCCGCGACGATCGCCAAGCATACGCAGGCCGGCATCCGCTTCGGCATCTGCGATCTGACCCGCGCGGAAATGTCGTCGAACGGGACGGTGGAACTGCGGCAGCGCGAGGCCGCGGAAGCCGCCGAGGCGATCGGGCTGGCGTATCGCTCCTGTCTCGGATTGCCTGACCGGGGGCTGACCGGTTCGCCGGATCAGATGGCGTCCATCGTGCGCGAAATCCGGAAACTTCGGCCGCGGATCGTGTTCGCGCCGTATTGGAACGACCGCCATCCCGACCATAACGCCGCGAGCCGCCTCGTGGAAGAGGCGGTTTTCAATGCGAAGCTGCGCCGGTACATGCCCGAACTCGAACCGGTCCAGGTGGAGCAAATGTATTTCTACTATATCAATGATGTGGCGGAAGTCGATCTGATCGTCAATGTTTCGGATTGGTACGACGCGAAGCGCCGCGCGCTGTCGGCCTATCGGTCGCAGTTCGAATCGGGGCCGGGTACGGTAGCGACGCCGCTCAACCAGCGCTACGTCGAAAATGTCGAAGCCCGCGACCGGCTGCTCGGCGGCCAGCGTCAGTGGGCGTATGCCGAAGGCTTTGCGGTGAAGCGCCCGTTCGAGGTGCATCTGTTCTGAGCGCGCCGCGAAGCGAGAGGAGGAGCATCCATGGCCAGACCGCTCAAGATCGGCATTACCTGTTACCCGACGCTCGGCGGATCCGGTGTCGTCGCGACTGAACTCGGCAAGCTGCTCGCCGAGAAAGGGCATGAGATTCATTTCATTACGCACAGCATTCCGTTCCGGCTCGGCAAGTTCCAGCGCAACATCTATTACCATGAAGTCGAAGTGAACAATTATTATGTCTTCCGCTATCCGCCGTACGATCTGTCGCTGGCCAGCAAGATGGCGCAGGTCGCTCGGATGCAGAAACTGGATCTGCTGCACGTCCACTACGCCGTGCCGCATGCCATCTGCGCCTGGCTGGCGAAACAGATGCTGGACGGCGGCATCAAGACGGTGACGACGCTGCACGGCACCGACATCACGGTGCTGGCCCAGGACGAGTCGCTTCGCGATCTGATCCGGCTCGCGATCCATCAGAGCGACGCGGTGACGGCCGTCTCGCGGGATTTGATCCGGGAGACCCGCGAGCGGCTTGACATCGAGACGCCGATCAATCTGACGTACAATTTCGTCGACAAGCGCGTCTACTATCCGCGGGAATGCCGGGCGCTGCGCGACGAATACGCCGAGCCGGGCGAAAAGGTGCTGATGCACATCTCCAACTTCCGGCCGGTGAAGCGGGTCGGCGACGTTATTGACGTGTTCGCGCGCGTGAACGCGAAGCTGCCTTCGCGTCTGCTGCTCGTAGGGGAAGGTCCGGAACTGTCGAAAATACAATGGCAGGTCGAATCGCTCGGCCTGGAGGACCGCGTCACCTTCCTCGGCAAGCAGGATGATGTGGCGCAAGTCATTTCCGTCGCGGACCTGCTGCTGCTGCCGTCCGAGAAAGAAAGCTTCGGCCTCGTCGCCCTCGAAGCGATGGCCTGCGGCGTGCCGACGATCGGCTCACTCGCCGGCGGCATTCCGGAGCTTGTCGCGCACGGCACGACCGGCTTCCTCGCGCCGGTCGGCGATACGAAGCGGATGGCCGAATACGCGGTTCAGCTGCTGAGCGACGAATCGATGTACGCACGGTTCCGGGAAGCATGCCTGGAACGGGCCCGCACGACATTCTGCAATGACCGGATTACCGCGGAATACGAGCGCATCTATTATCGCGTGCTCGGGATCGAGGCCGATATTCCGATACCGGTGTGCGAATAAGCGCGAGAGGTGGTGCGCCGCCATGGACGGAAAGCTGAAAGACGCGATGCCGGTGATCGAGCGATTGAGCGCCGCCGGCCACCAAGCGTATTTCGTCGGCGGCTGCGTCCGCGACGCCTTGCTCGGCCGGCCGATCGGCGATGTCGACATCGCGACGTCCGCGCGGCCGGAAGCGGTCATGGCGATCTTTCCGAAGCATGTCCCGACCGGCATCCGGCACGGCACGGTAACCGTGTTCGTGAAAGGCCGGTCGTATGAAGTGACGACGTTTCGCACGGAATCGGACTATGACGACCATCGCCGACCGTCGGATGTCGCATTCGTCGACGACATCCGGACCGATCTGAAGCGCAGGGATTTCACGGTCAACGCCATGGCGATGGACGCGGACGGCCGGGTAATCGATCCGTTCGGCGGGATGTCCGACCTTGAACGCGGCATCATCCGCTGCGTCGGCAGTCCGGACGAACGATTCCGTGAAGACGCCCTGCGCATGGTCCGGGCCGTCCGGTTCGCGGCGGAGCTTGGCTTCCGCATCGCGCCGTCGACATGGCGCGCGCTCAGGCGGAACGCCGGGCTGTTGCGTCATATCGCGCTGGAACGCGTCGGTGCCGAACTGGACAAGATGATCTGCGGCGCCGATCCGGACCGGGCGGCCGCTTTGTTCATCCGCTCCGGTCTGTGGCGAACGACGAAGACGCCGCTGAAGGCGCCAGGTCTTCCGGCATGCGCGGGAAAGGTGCGGCTGTCCGACCTGGCGGCGGGCGATCGGCGATGGATCGCGCTCTGGGCGGCGTCGAACGTTTCGCCGGAGGCGGCGCGCAGCTGGATGTCGCGGTTCGCGTTCGGCAAGAAGCGGATGCGCGCGATCTTCGCGCCGCTGGAACTGCATGCCGCCGCGGCGAGCATTCCCGACACCCGCGAAGCATGGGCTGCGCTTGCGCTGCGCCACGGACGCCAGGCGGCGGCTGACTGGCTGGATGTCATGCGCGCGCTTCCCGGCGTCAGCCCCGTCCCGGCGGATCGACTGGAACGATGGTCGGCATGGCTGGCGGACATGCCGGCCTTCACGGCGGCGGAACTGGCGCTCGACGGGACGGAATTGGCGGAAGCGGCGGGCAGGAAAGGCGGTCCCTGGATCAAGCGGACGATGGACCGGCTGCTGCTGGAGACGGCCGCCGGCCGCCTGCCCAACGAGCGTCGGGCATTGCTCGAACGGGCGCTGCACATCCTGGACACTCAAGCCGACGGAAAGGACGAACGATGAGGGAACGACTGCTGGAAATGTTGACGGAACGCGAGGGCGAGTACATCTCGGGCGAAGAGGCGAGCCGCCGGCTCGGCATCAGCCGGACGGCGGTCTGGAAACATATCCGCAGGCTGACGGAGGAAGGATATGCGATCGAAGCAAGCCGCAACCGGGGATACCGGCTGGCGGGAATGCCGGACCGGCTGACGGCGACCGGGCTCTTGTCGCGCCTCAAGACGAAGTCGCTCGGCCGGTCGCTTCACCTGTACGACGAGATCGGTTCGACCCAGGATGCCGCGAAGCGGCTCGCCGAAGAAGGGGCGCCCGAAGGAACGCTCGTCATTGCCGAGCAGCAGACGAACGGGCGGGGCAGGATGGGGCGGAGCTGGCTGTCGCCGAAGGGCAAGGGACTCTGGATGAGCCTCGTGCTCCGGCCGAACGTCCCGGTCCTCTGCACGCCTCAGCTGACGCTGCTGACCGCCGCCGCCCTCTGCCGGTCGCTGCGCCGGCAGACCGGGCTCGAGATCGGCATCAAATGGCCGAACGATCTGCTGATTGACGGCCGCAAGATCAGCGGCATCCTGCTCGAATCGAGCGCGGAGGAGGAGCGGCTGCTCCATGTTGTCGCCGGCATCGGCATCAGCGTCAATCTCGAGCCGGAGGATTATCCTCCCGAGCTGAGGACGAAAGCCGTCTCGCTCCGGATGGCCGCCGGCAGGCCGTTCGACCGGACGGAAACGGCCGCACTGTTCCTCGAATCGCTCGAAGAACTGTACGACATCTACCGTAAAGACGGATTCGGTCCGATCCGGCTGCTCTGGGAAGCGTGGTCCGTCTCGCTCGGCAAGCCGGCCGTCCTGAAGACGCCGCAAGGGATCGTCGAAGGCGTGCCGTTGGGACTGGCGGACAACGGCGCACTGCGCGTCCGGACGGCAGACGGATTGGTGCGGGAAGTGTTTTCGGCGGAATTCGAATGACGCGCCCGACGGCGGCCGTCAGAATGTCCGCCGCTTTCTTTTCGGGCCCCGTCATGCTATACTTGTCGGCAAGAGGCGGTATCGCATTTTCCCGCGAATCGCACTCGGGACTTATGGATTTGAATTTCATCTTGCACGGAACGTTCATCCGGGTTGGCGCATTCTGCTCAGAGCCGTGAGGGGACCGAGACAGAAGGAAGCACGCTTGACCGTGATGTTTCCTGTTGTCGTCTGAGGACCTATCGGCTTAGCTGCCGGAAGGTTTTTTGCTTTTTCCGGAAAAGATTGCGCACCGGAGTCGGACGTTCGGCGGCGAATGGGAGGGACCATGCGGCATGCAGGCACTTACCGTGACGAAATGGCTGAAAATGAAAAGGGACGGAATCCCGATCTCCATGGTGACCGCGTACGACTATCCTTCGGCCCGGCTGGCCGAGGAAGCGGGCGTGGACGCCATCCTCGTCGGCGATTCTCTCGGCAATGTCGTGCTCGGCTACGACACGACGTTGCCGGTGACATTGGATGACATCATCTATCACGCCCGCGCCGCAAGGCGCGGCGCACCCGATACATTTATCGTGGCCGATCTGCCGTTTATGACCTACCGGCTCGGGGCCGAGTCGACCCTCCGCAACGCGGGCAGACTGATGCAGGAGGCCGGCGTGCAGGCGGTCAAGCTGGAGGGCGGCGCGGACATCGCCCATGAAGTATCCGCCTTGACGGCGGCCGGCATTCCGGTCATGGGCCATATCGGGCTTCTGCCGCAGTCGATTCACCAGATCGGCGGGTACAAAGTCCAGGGCAAGCTGGAAGCGGACATCCGCCGTCTGGTCGATGACGCGAAGGCGCTCGAGGAAGCCGGCGCATTCGCCGTCGTGCTTGAACTGGTGACCGACGGCGCGGCGGAGGCGGTGACCCGCGCGCTCAAGATACCGACGATCGGCATCGGGGCCGGCGCCGCCTGCGACGGCCAGGTGCTCGTCTTCCACGATATGATCCAATACGCTTCTCCGTACCGGAGCAAGAAATTCGTGAAAACCTACGCCGATGTCGGCACGGCCATCCGCGACGCCATCGGCGCTTACGTGCGCGACGTCAAGTCCAGGACGTTCCCCGGAGCCGAGCACAGCTTCCCGGGCGGATCGGAACTTGCTGCGCATCTGTACGGCGGCGGGGAGGCGGACTGACATGCAAATCATCGAGACGATCGCCGAACTGCGCGCCCGGATTGCCGATTGGCGCCGGGAGAACCCCGACGGAACGGTCGGATTTGTGCCGACGATGGGCTATCTGCACGAAGGCCACGCCAGCCTGATCCGCCGTTCGGCGGTGGAGAACGGCCTGACCATCGTCAGCGTCTTCGTCAATCCGCTGCAGTTCGGCCCGAACGAAGATTTCGAGCGATACCCGCGCGACCCAGGCCGGGACAGGCAGGTGTCGGAAGCGGCGGGGGCTGATCTGTTGTTCATGCCGTCCGTGGCCGAAATGTATCCGCGTCCGACCGCGACGCGCGTCATGATCGCCGACCTGACGGACCGGCTGTGCGGGGCTTCGAGGCCCGGCCACTTCGACGGCGTCGGCACCGTCGTCAGCAAGCTGTTCCATATCGTCATGCCGGATAAGGCCTATTTCGGCCTGAAAGACGCGCAGCAGGTTGCCGTCATTGAACGGATGGTCGAAGACCTGAACTTCCCCGTCCGCATCGTGCCGTGCGAAACGGTGCGGGAACCGGACGGACTTGCGCTCAGTTCCCGAAACGTCTATCTGAACGCGGAAGAGCGGCGCCAGGCCGTCGTTCTGTACGAAACGCTCAAGATGGCGGAGGAAAAGTTCTTCGAACCCGGCATGACACCCGGCGAACTGAAAGCGGCGATGCACGCGCACCTCAAGCGCGCGCCGCTTGCCGAGACGGATTATGCGGAAGTGCTCACCTGGCCGCATCTGGAATCTCCGGCGGACATCCCGTTCGTTCAAATGCCGCCGGGCAGCCGGTTCATTGCGGCGCTGGCCGTCAAATTCGGCCGGACGCGGCTCATCGACAACCGGCTGCTTGCAACGGGGCCAGCGCCGGCGGGAAAGGAGTGAGGATACCATGATGCGGAACATGATGAAGTCGAAAATCCACCGCGCGACCGTAACGGAAGCGAACCTGAACTATGTGGGCAGCATCACGATCGACGAAGAGCTGATGAAAGCCGCCGACCTGTGGGAGAACGAAAAGGTTCAGGTGGTCAATATCAACAACGGCGCCCGGCTGGAGACGTATGTCATTCCCGGTCCGCGCGGTTCGGGCGTCATTTGCCTGAACGGCGCCGCCGCCCGCCACGCCCAGCCCGGCGACAAAGTCATCATTATCTCTTATGCGCTGATGACCGAAGAAGAAGCCCGTGAATATCGGCCGCGGATCGTCCTTATGGATGAACAGAACCGGCCGGCCGGCATGGCGGGCAAGGAAGAGCATGCAACGATCCTGTAATCCGCCAGCCCGGCCGTAATCCGGCTTCAGGTGCGGGATATAACGCCAATCCCGCGGTATAGATCCCCCTCGCTTCAGCGCAGAATGAGCATACCGGCGGACCGCGCCGGAAGGCTCAAGGCGAAGGGGGCGGCGAGGATGGTCAGGCAATGGTTCAAAGTCATGAATGACATGCTCGACGAAATGCTGACGCGCTATCCCGCCGCGGATGCGGCGCAGCGCGGATTGATCGAAGCGCAGCTGCGCAAGATCCAGGACATGAGCGACATGATCGTCGACGGCTGGCTGCGGGTGGAGGAGAAGCTGGCGAGGCTGCGGGAGATGACGTCGCCCGGCGAACCGGACGGCAGCAAGCACTCGCTGGCCGCGGCGGCGCCGGCGCACGGGGAGATCGGACATGCCGCGCCGGCAGCCTCGACGGAGGCGGCAGCCGGCCAGGGGCTCGGGACGGCCGAACTGTTCCCGCCGGCATCCGCGGAAACCGGTACGCCGCAAGCGGCGAGGGAAGAAGCGGAACGCCATCTCACCGCCGGGCAGGGTTACTACGATCTGGCCATGTACAAAGACGCGGCCGCATCGTTCAGCCGGGCGGTCGAGCTCTGTCCCGAATCGCTGGCGGCACGCATGTTCCTGGCGATATCCTACATGCACCTCCGCGAATGGGAGAATGCCGAGCGCCACTTCCTGTTCATCGTCCGCACGGCGTCGCAGCCGAAGCTGAAAGCGCTCGGGCTGAACGCGCTCGGCTGCATTCAGGCCGTCACGGCGAATCTGGAGCAGGCGGTCCAATATTTCAAGCAAGCCTGCGAAGCGGATCCCGCCTTCACCGGCGCCGCGCGCAATCTGGCAAACTGCAGATCGAACGCGGGACCATTGACGCTGTATTTCGGCAATTCCGAGTTCGGCTGCACGTGAGGAGAACGTACCGGATGAAATTTGCTGTCCTCGATCTGGAAACAACCGGAAATCATAGCGCCGAAGATGACATCATTCAAATCGGCATCGTGCTGCTCGATGATGAATGCGGCGTGACCGGGAGTTATGCGTCCTATGTGCGCCCGAGAGTCCCGGTCCCCGCATCTATCACCGAGCTTACGGGCATTACGGATGAAGTCGTGCGTGAAGCGCCCGAACCGGAAGATGTGCTGCTCGAGGTCATTCCGCTGCTGAGTGACGCGGTGCTGGTGGCGCACAACGCCGGATTTGACGTCGGTTTCCTTAACCAGGCGCTGGACCGGTGCGGCTACATGCCGTTCACGGGAAGGGTGCTCGACACGCTGCAGCTGCTGCGCATGCTGTATCCGACCCAGCCGTCCTACCAGCTGGGCGCCGTATCCGAAGCGCTCGGCATCGAGCATGAGCGCCATCATCAGGCCGACAGCGATGCGATGGCGACTGCCCTTCTCTTCAAGACCTGCATGGACAAACTGCGCAATTTACCGCTGCTGACGCTGGAGCGGCTGGCCGCGCAGCTTGGCGATGGCGACGATCTCGGCTGGATTGTGCACGATGCGCTTCAGCGCAGGCAGCGTCTGAACGCCGCCGATCCGAACGGCTACCGTTACTATCGCCAGTTCGCGCTCAAGGTCGGCGAATGGACGGACGAAGAACCGCCGCGCCATGATGACCCGAAGTCGGCCGAACGGCTGCGGGAGCTCGATTTCGAGACGTTTCTGGAAGAGACGCTGGCCCGGTTGAAGGAACATGTTCCGGGATACGAACCGCGCGAGGCGCAGGTGCGCATGTTCCGCGAAGTGTACGACGCGCTGGAATCCGGCCGCCATCTGATGATCGAGGCCGGCACGGGCACGGGCAAGTCGCTCGGCTACCTGATTCCGGCTCTCTTCTATGGTATCCGCCATGACGAGAAAATAGTCGTGAGCACCCATACGATCAACCTGCAGGAACAGATCCGCGAGCGGGATGTGCCGTTGCTTGCCAAGGTGCTGCCGCTGCCGTTCAAGGCGTCCGTCTTCAAAGGCCGCGGCAACTACCTGTGCCTGCGCAAGTTTGAGAGCAAAATCGCGGCGCGTGATTACATCGCGCCCGCGGACGACCGGCTGACGACGGCGCAGATGCTGGTCTGGCTCGGCGAGACGGAGCACGGCGACCAGGAAGAGCTGAACTTCGGCGGCCGGGGCGCCGAATATTGGCACACCGTCGCCAGCGACGCCGACTCTTGCCTGAGCCGCTCCTGCCCATGGTTCAAGCACTGCTTCTATCACCGGGCGAAGCAGGAAGCCGTCCATGCGGACCTGGTCATCACAAACCATTCGTTGCTGTTCACCGACATCCGCGCCGAATACCGGCTGCTGCCCGCATATGACCACCTCATCGTCGATGAAGCCCATCATTTGGATGACGCCGCCGGCAAACATCTCGGCACGCAGCTCTCCTACAACAGCGGCATGCATCCGCTGACGCGGCTGAGCAAGGATGCCCGCTCGGGGCTGATCTTCCAGCTCAGGCAGAAGATCGCGTCCACCGGCCATGCGCGCGCGGAAGCGTGGATCGAAACGATCGAGAAGGCCGTCCCGGTGTTCGGCGAGCTGCGCATCCACTGGGACGAGCTGTTCGAACTGCTGTACCGGCTGGCGCAGCCGGAGCCCGACGCCGACGGCGGGCAGGGCGTCCTGCGGCTCAGGGCCGATAAGCCGCCGTCCGAATGGGAAGCGGTGCGGACGGCCGAAGCGAACGTGTTCGCCTCCTTGAACGAGATTATCCGCACGTTCGACAAGCTGCTCGCGGAAATCAAGGAACATTGCGACGACGCCGAGGTCGAAGCGGTGGCCGTCGACACCGCGGGCCGGGTGAAGGATCTGGCGCGCGTCCGCGACGATCTGCACGGTTTCGTCAAGCTGGAGGAAGGCGGGACCGTTTACTGGCTGGAGGCAAACGCGTTCTCCAAGTCGCGGTCGGTGCATCTTTATGCCGTGCCCGCCGATGTCAGCGGACTGCTCAAACAATACTTCTTCGATTCGAAGCGGAGTGTCATCCTGACCTCGGCCACGCTCAGCGTGCACAAATCGTTCGAGTACGCGACCGAACAACTCGGGCTGTCCGGATTCGAAGCGGACGGACGGCTCGCGACCGTCCAGCTGCCGTCGCCGTTCAATTACCGCGACCAGGCGCTGGTCGTCATCCCGCGCAACCTCCCGCCGATCAAGGGGGCGTCGGCGGATCCGGCGTTCCTTGCCGCGCTCGTCGAATCGCTGGCCGACGTGGCGCGCGAGACATCAGGCAGGATGCTCGTCCTGTTCACGTCCTACCGGATGCTGAAGCAGGTGTATGAGCCGCTGAAAGAGCGGCTTGCCGAAGCGGGAATCGCCGTCATCGGCCAGGGCATCGACGGCGGCGGCAGGACGAAGCTTGTCCGCCGGTTCCGGCAGCAGCAGGCCTCGGTGCTGCTCGGCACGAGCAGTTTCTGGGAAGGCGTCGATCTGCCGGGCGACGCGCTGACATGTCTCGCCATCGTTCGGCTGCCGTTTACGCCGCCGAACCATCCGCTGCTCGAAGCGAAATCGGAACAGCTGGCGGCGGAGAAGAAGAACCCGTTCATGAAACTGTCGATTCCGCAGGCGGTCATCCGCTTCAAGCAAGGCTTCGGCCGCCTCGTCCGCACGGCGAAGGACAAGGGAATCGTCATCCTGTACGACACGCGCGTCATTGAAACGAGCTACGGCAAATATTTTCTGTACTCGCTGCCGGGCCCCAAGATCGAGACGATGCACATCGAACAGATTGTGCCGCGCATTCGGGAGTGGCTGAGTGAAACCGGGACGACGCAGGGAGGATCCGCGTGATGAAGCAGCAGACGAAAATATCCGAGGCGGTCGTGCGCAGACTGCCGCTCTATCTTCAGGCGCTCAACGAGCTTTCGCGCGGCGAGGTGCAGACCGTCTCGTCGCAGGCGCTCGGCCGCAAGCTCGACCTCAACCCCGCGCAGATCCGCAAGGATCTGGCGTACTTCGGCGAATTCGGCCGCAAGGGCATCGGCTACGACGTCTCCTACCTGATCAGCAAGATCCGGCACATCCTGAAACTGGACAGGGGAATCAATGTCGCGCTGGTCGGCGCGGGCAATCTTGGCCAGGCGCTCTGCAACTACAACCGGTACAGCCGCGACAACATGAAGATCGTCGCAGTGTTCGACGACCATCCCGACAAGATCGGAATGCAGATCAACACGATGCGTGTGCAGCCGATGGAGGAACTGAAGGCGACGGTCGAAGCGCTGCAAATCCGGATCGGCATCATCACCGTGCCGTCCGCGGCGGCGCAGAAAGTGGCCGACCAGCTGGCGGACGCCGGCATCGAAGGCATTCTGAATTTCGCGCCGGCCATTCTGAAAGTGCCGCCGTCCGTGCGGGTTCATCACGCCGATTTTACGACCGAACTGCTCAGCCTTGCTTATTATTTGGAAAAGGATGCGGATCACGATGACGACAAAGTGGTGGATTGAGGGCGGCACGTTTCTGACCATGGACGACGGCCAGCCGATTGTAAACGGCCATCTGGTCGTGGAAGGCAGCCGGATCGTCTACCTTGCCGAAGCGCATCCCGGCGCGCTGGCCGACGGGGCGGAAAGGATCAGCGGCAGCGGCCTGCTCTTCATGCCGGGGCTGATCAACACGCACGGCCACGCAGCCATGACGCTGCTTCGCGGGTATGCCGACGACATGGTGCTGCAGGACTGGCTGCAGAACAAGATCTGGCCGCTCGAGGCGCGCTTCACGGCGGAAGATGTGCGCGCCGGCGCGGCGCTTGCGGCCGTCGAGATGCTGAAGCGCGGGACGACGGCGTTCGTCGACATGTACGATCATATGGATGAAGTGGCGCAGGTTGTCGAGCAGGCGGGCCTCCGGGGCGTGCTGGCCCGGGGCGTCATCGGCCTGTGCTCCGAGGCGGAGCAGCGCGCCAAGCTCGAGGACGCGATCCGGTTCGCGCGGGATTGGCACGGCAAGGCGGACGGCCGCATCCGCGTCATGATGTCGCCTCACGCGCCCTACACTTGTCCGCCGGCGTTCATCGAGCAATTCGTGCAGGCCGCGCACGATCTCGATCTGCCGATGCACACCCATATGTCGGAGACGGCCGCGGAGGTGGAGCAGAACGTGCGCGATTACGGCGTCCGGCCGGTCGAGCATCTTGACCGGCTCGGCATGTTCAGCCGGCCGACGCTTGTGGCGCATGCCGTCCATCTGAACGATGACGAGATCGCGCTGCTCGCCGAACGGGGCGTTGCCGTCTCCCACAACCCGGCGAGCAATCTGAAGCTTGCCAGCGGCGTCGCGCGGGTGCCGGACATGCTCCGCGCGGGCGTGACCGTGTCGCTCGGCACGGACGGCGCGGCGAGCAACAACAACCTTGACGTTTTCGACGAAATACGGCTCGCGGCGCTCATTCACAAGGGCGTATCCGGCGATCCGACGGCGGTGCCCGCTTATGAAGCACTCAAGCTCGGAACGGTGTACGGGGCGAAGGCCATCTGGCAGTCGGACGAGATCGGGAGCCTCAAGCCCGGCATGCGGGCGGACATTGTGGCCCTCGACATCGACCAGCCGCACTATTATCCGCGGACCGATCTGATCTCCCATCTGGTCTACGCGGGCAACGGCAGAGACGTGAAACACGTCTGGGTCGACGGCGTGCAAGTCGTGAGGAATCGGACCTGCACGCGGCTGGACGAAGAACGGATCGCCGCGGAAGCGGCCGCCCGCTTCGAAAGGCTGAGCTCGGCGACATGAGGCGCCGGCAATCCGATATTCGCTTCATGACGCCGAAGCGTTGGGCTGTCATCATCCTGCTCGGGATCGGTCTGGTGCTGATGCTGCTCAATCTGTATTTTCAGTGGGCCCGAAGCGACTATGTTCGGGAAGAGCGCGATGCGATCCGGCGGGTGAAGGCGGAAGCCGGCCTGACGAAAGTCGAATCGGCGGTCAAATTTGTATGGGACGACATCGTCTGGATTATCCGCGGCGAGCGGGAAGACGGGGCCGATCTGTATGTATGGGCGTTCGCGGACAGGATCGAGAGTGTCCATGGGGAAGAGGCTTATGATGTTGAGCGGCTGCGGCAAGACGTGCTTCGTGCATTTCCGGATGCGTCCATCATCCGCATCCGTCCGGGGTACGCCGAAGGCCGGCGGATCTGGGAAGTTTATTACAGCAGGGAAGAAAGTGACGTCAAGCGTCACTACTATGGATTTTATGCCTTTGAAGACGGCCGTCCGATCGAGACCTACCGGCTGCCCGCGCGTTCATCCGGTTGACCTCCGGGGAGCGTCCGCCGCGCCTGAACTGGCGCAGGCGGGCGCTCCTTGCCTGTTATTGCCGGCCCATTCGATGTTCCGCGTATGTTATACTCTATTACATACGGCATCGCATGGGAAGGAGGCAACTGAGATGACGCACATACGCATAGTCCCTGTGTTGCTGACGGCGCTGTTGACAGGCGCCGTGTTGTTCGGCGGCTGGTTCGGCTACCGCCATTTCGCAGTCGAACAACCGCTGGCCGTGACGTTCGCCGGCATCGAAGGCGTGACGGCTTATGATCCGATTGTGACTGACGATCGCGTGACGGTGGAAATCACGCTTGACGGAACGGTCAATCTTGCGGAAGTCTATCGGAACATCCGGGAGCAGGCGGGAAGCTCCCTCGGCGGACGCGAGCTCGATCTGGTCATCCGCCAGGAGCGGAACGAGAAGCTGGAGAAGATCTGGTCATCGGCGCTTTTCACGATCGCGCAGGCGATGGAAAACCGCCGATACGCCGACATTCCGGAAGCCGCCCGCAAGCTTGAAGCCGCACACTCCGGGCTTTCCGTAGAGACGGAGATGGACGAATATAATGTTTATCTTACGCTGAAGCTGGACGGCGCGGTCAAGTATGTCGTGCTTCCCCGCCAGCCTGCCGTGCTGGGGGTGTGGCCGAATGCTTAAATACTGGAAAGAGATGCTGATCGGCTTCACACCGGTTCTGCTGCTGTTTCTGTACTTCATCGGCGTCAATGTCGTGCCGATCTTGCTGGCGGCGGCCGTCATCGGCGTTCTGTTCTATGTCGCCCGGTCGCGCGGCCAGCTGACCGCGCTGAGCGGCGGAAGGCAGGCCGCGAGGAAACGGCCGTCCATGCTGTCGTTCGATGAAATCGGCGGCCAGGAACGGGCCAAGCAGGAGCTGATGGAGGCGCTCGAATTCCTGATCCGGCCGGATGAGATCGCGCGCTTCGGCATTCGTCCGCTGAAGGGCATTCTGCTCACCGGCCCTCCGGGCACCGGCAAGACGCTGCTCGCCAAGGCGGCGGCCCACCACACGGATTCGGTCTTCGTCGCGGCTTCGGGCAGCGAATTCGTCGAGATGTACGTCGGCGTCGGCGCGAGCCGGATCCGCGATCTGTTCCGCGAAGCGCGCCAGAAGGCGCAGAAGACGGGCAAGAACAGCGCCGTCATTTTCATCGACGAGATCGATGTCATCGGCGGCAGGCGCGACGGCGGACAGCATCGCGAATACGACCAGACGCTCAATCAGCTGCTGACCGAGATGGACGGCATCCAGACGAACGAGTCCCCCCGCATTCTGTTGATCGCCGCTACGAACCGCAAGGACACGCTCGACAGCGCGCTGCTGCGCCCGGGACGATTCGACCGGCACATCGCGGTCGATCTTCCGGACAAGAAAGGACGCAAGCATATTCTGTCCATCCATGCCGCCGGCAAGCCGCTCGGCAAGACGGCCGACCTGGACAAAGTCGCCGAAGAGACGTTCGGCTTCTCGGGCGCCCAGCTCGAGAGCGTCCTGAACGAAGCGGCCATTTACGCGATGCGCGAAGAATCCGAGTGTATTGAGATGCATCATCTGACAATGGCGATCGACAAGGTGATGATGGGCGAGAAAACGGACCGCGAGGCGACGAAGGAAGAGCGGGAGCGGGTGGCGCTCCACGAACTGGGCCATGCGATCATGGCCGAGATCGTCCGCCCGGGCAGCGTCTCGACGGTCGCGCTGTCGCCGCGCGGCCAGGCGCTCGGCTACGTGCGCCACAATCCGCAGCAGGACCGCTACCTGTACACGACGGAATATCTCGAAGGCCAGATCATGGTCGCGCTTGCGGGCGCGGCCGCGGAGGAACTGTTCTACGGCGGCCGCAGCACCGGATCGCGCGGTGATTTCGAGCAGGCGATGAACATCGTGCGCACGATGGCCGAGTCCGGACTCACCGAGCTGGGCATCGTCGATCCCGGCATGCTGACGCCCGAGACGTTCTCCCGCGTGGCGCGGGATTTGCTCGACCGGCTGATGGAGAAGACGAAGGTGTGCCTCGCGGAACGGCGGGACGTGTTCGAGCGTTCGCTCGAGCTGCTCATGCGCGAAGAGACGCTGAGCGGGGACGTATTCCGCGAGTTTCTGCACGGTTCCATGCGCGCCGGCGCGTGAGATGGAAGTGTGCGTGATTCTGACGGTTGTGTGAACGATGGAAGGTGTCTGCCCGGACGCCTTCTTTTTTGTGAGCGGCATACGGTATAATGGTAGAGAGTCGCACTACCAGATAAAGCAGGTGATCGGCTTGACGATTCGCAAAGTCGGCGTTGTCGGCGCGGGAACGATGGGACAGGGCATCTCGGAGATGCTCGCGTTCAAGGGACTGGACGTGCTGCTGACCGACCGGTCGGAGCAGCAACTGAACCACGGCCTGCGCCAGATCGAACAGAGTCTGGATAAGCAGATTGAGAAATGGGCCTTGACGAAGGCCGAGAAGAAACTGATTCTCGGGCGGATCCGCCCGGTCGGATCGCTCGAAGAGATGGCCGATTGCGACATGGTCATCGAAACGATCTCGGAAGATCTGAATCTGAAGAAGCAGGTGTTCGCGGAGCTCGACCGGGTGTGCGGACCGGACATCATCCTCGCGAGCAATACGTCGACGCTCAGTTTGACGGAACTTGCCGGCGCGACGATGCACCCGGAGCGAGTCATCGGCTTGCATTTCATTTATCCCGCCTTCAAGGTGGACGTCGTCGAACTGATCCGCGGCCTGAAGACGTCCGACGAGACGTTCGAGACGGTGAGACGGTTCGTCGAAGATACGCTGAACAAGCAGGGGATCATGGTCTACGAGTCCCCGGGATTCGTCACGTCCCGCCTCATCTGTCTGTTCATCAACGAAGCGGCGAATCTTCTCCAGGAAGGCGTCGCGACGGCGGAGGACATCGACCGCGCGATGCGGATCGGCTATTCGTTCAAGCACGGCCCGTTCGAGATGGCGGACCGTTTCGGCCTCGATTCGGTCGTGGCGGCGCTGGAACAGATGTTCAGGGAATACGGCGAGCTGAAATATCGCCCGTCCGTCGTGCTGAAGAAGATGGTCCGCGCCGGGCAGCTCGGTGTGAAAACAGGTGAAGGATTCTTCAAGTACGATGAGGACGGGGATCGGATATGAAAATATTGGTCATCAACGCGGGCAGTTCGTCGATCAAATATCAGCTCTACAACATGAAGGACGAGTCGGTGCTGGCGAGCGGCCGCGTCGAGCGGATCGGCACGGAGTCGGCGATTGTGACCCACGAGCCGGCCGCGGGGCCCGGCGTCCGCGAAGTCAGCGAAATTCTCGACCACGTGACGGCCGTCCGGCGCGTCCTCGATCTGCTCCTGCACCGGGAGCACGGCGTCGTCGCCTCGATCGCGGAGATCGAGGCGGTCGGCCACCGGGTCGTGCACGGCGGGGAGACGTTCAAGGCGTCGGTGCTCGTCGACGACGAAGTGAAGCGGCGCATCCGCGATCTGTTCGACCTGGCACCGCTGCACAATCCGGCCGCGATGATGGGCATCAACGCCGTCGAGCAGAACATGCCGAACATGCCGCAGGCGGTCGTGTTCGATACGGCGTTCCATCAGACGATGCCGCGCCACGCGTATCTGTATCCGATCCCGATGGCGCTGTACAGACGGCACAAGATTCGCCGCTACGGTTTCCACGGCACATCGCATTTCTATGTGAGCGAACGGGCGGCCGAGATGATCGGCAGGCCGATCGCGGAACTGAAAATGATCACCTGCCACATCGGCAACGGCGCGAGCTGCACCGCGATTCTGGGCGGGAAATCGATCGATACGAGCATGGGGCTTACGCCGCTTGAAGGGCTGATGATGGGCACGAGAAGCGGCGACATCGACCCGGCGGTCGTGCCGTTCGTCATGAGCAAGGAAGAGCTGACGCTCGGCGAAGTGAATTCCATGCTGAACAAGCATTCCGGGATGCTGGCGATCTCCGGCTTCAGCGGGGATATGCGCGAAATCGTCGAGGCGATGGAAGACGGAGACCGGAATGCGAAGCTCGCGTTCGACATGTTCTGTTACCGATTGCGCAAGTATGTCGGTGCTTACGCCGCGGCGATGAACGGGCTGGACGTGCTCGTCTTCACGGCCGGCATCGGCGAGAATTCGGCGCATGTCCGCAAGGCGGTGTGCGAGGGCCTGACATTCCTGGGCGTACAGCTCGACGAAACGGCGAATCAGCGGCATTCGAAGGATGCGCGCTTCATCTCGGCGCCGGATTCGCGCGTGAAAGTACTCGTCGTGCCGACGAACGAGGAATTGATCATTGCGCGCGACACGTTCCGCCTCGTGTCGGAGCGCAAAGCAGCCGGCGATTCGCCGGTCTCCCGCGGACAATAAGCCCGGGCGGCGGCAGGAAGGGGGATGCGGATGACGGATTTCGGGCGGGACGCACAAGCGGGAAGCGCCGCCGAACTGCTGGCGGAAGGCGGCATATTTGTACCGCAATTTGTGCTTCGCACTTACCGTGCGCTCGGACTCTCAGACGCGGAATTCATGCTGCTGCTGCAGATTGCCGGTTTCCGGCATGCGGAGGGCAACGCGTTCCCGACGCCGGACGAGATCGGCGAACGGATGGGGATCGGCGAAGGCAAAGTCGCCGAACTGATCGGTGGTCTGATCCGCCGCGGGTTCCTGGAGATCGACGAACGGATCGATCCGGAGACGGGCGTCATTTCGGAGGCGTACCGCTGGACCGGCTGGTACGAACGGGCCGCGGCTTCGGCCGTGAAGGATCGCGCCGCACCGGCGGCCGGGGGGACCGGCTCCGCCGTTTCGCGTCCTCCCGCTGATCGAAGGGGAGAGGCGCCCGAACAGCCTCCGAGCCTGTTTGCCGTGTTCGAGCGGGAATTCGGGCGGCCGCTGTCGCCGATGGAGCTGGAGACGATCTCGGCCTGGCTGGACCAGGACCGCTATCCCGAAGAGCTGATCCGCGTCGCGCTGAAGGAGGCGGTGTTCGCGGGGAAGCTGAGTTTCCGCTACATCGACCGCATTTTGCTGGAATGGAGCCGGAACCGGATCACAAGCGCGGAGGAAGCGCGGCTGCGCGCGCGGCAGTTCCGCGGACGAACGCAAGGGTGAAACGCAACAAAGCCCGGATATCACATGGTTGTGATGTCCGGGCTTTGCATTTATCGCCGGCTGCCCTGGAGCAGTTCCCAGCGATAAACGTACTCGAACAGAAATTCGAATGCTTCGAGATGTTTCTTCGCTTCCTGCACATCCCGCCCCCAGGCGTAAATGCCGTGCTTGCGCAGCAGGATGCCGGGGATGCGCGGATCAAGCCGCTCCGTAACCTCGGGCACGATGCGCGGGATGTCGGCGTAGTTCGGCACGATCGGGATGTCGATCGACGCTTCTTCTTCCCAGATATTGAACGCTTTGATCAGTTCGACGCCGTGGACCGGCACCGCGCGCCGTTCCCAGAACCATTCCGAGACGACGTTGTTGTACACGGTATGGACGTGGGCGATGGCGCCGCAGCCCGTCAGCCGGTAAATTTCGCAATGGATGAGCGTCTCGGCGGACGGCTTGAGCGCCGTGGACTCGGCCGGCTTGCCGTCCTGGTCGACGAACAGGAAATCTTCCGGCGTCGAGCGGGACTTGTCCTTGCCGCTGGCCGTGATCGCAAAGTGGAACTGTTCCGGCCGGTACTCGCCGACGCGCACGGACAGGTTGCCGCTTGTGCCCGCGAACAGGCCGCGGGAGGCGAGCGTCGCCTTCAGTTCCCCGAGTTCGGAGAGGGCGCGCTGCTTCTCTTCGGTTGTGAGGCTCAAGAATGCGTTGCCGCTCATGATTCCACCCTTTCTTCGAGCGCGTCAATGACGTCGTAGAACGTTTCGAACGGCGTGAAGGGCACGCCGAGCGCTTTGCATTTTTCCGTCAGATGCGACCTCGCGAACACGACGTCGGCCAGTTTCGCCGCCTCGAAATCGGTCACGCTGTCGCCGATCACGATCCGCTCGCATCGCTCGGGCGGGAAGCGGCGCATGATCGTCGTCTTGCACATGCCGCAGTCGTTCGTGCACGGCGGCTCGCACGGATGCGGCCACGTAATTTCGACGCGCTCGCCCGAGAAATCGCTGCCGTTGCAGAAGATACGGTCGCGCGGGATGTCGAATCGGGCAAGGATCGGGTAGACGAAAAAGTCGATGCCGCCGCTCGTCACATAGAAATCGATGCCCTCGTACCTGCAGAAGCGGATCAGCTCCGCGAAGCCTTCGCGGATGACCGCATTGTTGACCGCATAATCGATGATCTCGTCCTTCTTCGATGTCGGCAGCAGCCGGAACATTTCGCCGACGCCCTTGCGGATCGATTTTCGCTCGGCGATGACGTCGTCCACAATCTGCTGCCAGCCGGGCGGGTCGAAATGGCGGATGATTGCGACGATGTTGTCGTTCATCGTGATGGTCCCGTCGAAGTCGCAGAAAATGATCCGTTCTTTCGCCTGCGTCATTCCTTGATCCCCCATGCCTCGATTGCCGCCCGCAGTTCGTCGTGCCGCTTAGCGGCCTCGCGCAGAGGTTCGCCGGCCAGCACGGCGTCGATTGCCTGCCGGAAGGCGCGGCCGCCGGCGGCCGTGCCGAGCGGATGGCCGTGAATGCCGCCCCCCGCGTTGACGACGACGTCGAGGCCGAAGTCCCGGTGAATGAGCGGCACGAGGCCGGGGTGAATGCCGGCCGACGGGACCGGGAAGCTCTTCCGGAGCGGCAGCCCGTCGCTTGTCAGCGCGTCTTTGAGCGCCATGTTCTCCTCCTTCGGCATGACGACCGAGCCGTAGGGGGAGGGGAACAGGACAAGGTCGGCGCCGGCGAGCCGCATCAGCTTGCCAAGCAGAAGCGGCGCGGCGATGCCGTAATGCGGCGACGGATAGATCGCGCCGGAAACCGCGGGATGCGCGGCGATCGGCACGTGGATCTCCGGATCGCGGGCCAGCTCGGCGAGCGCGTCGAAACCGTAGGCGAGCACGTTGAAGAGCAGCGCGTTCGCGCCGGCTCTGATCGCCCGCTTGGCGTTCTCCGCGAGTTTGAACGTCGGACCGGTCAGGTTCACGGCGTACAGCAGCTCCTGGCCGGTTTCGCGTTTCGCTTCGGCCGCCGCGGCCATGCACGCCTCGACGCGCTTCTCAAGCGGCGTCAGCGGGTTTTCGAACAGAATCTCGTCGTCCTTGATCAGGTCGACGCCGCCGAGTGCCTGCCGGAAGAATTGTTCCCGCAGATTCGGGAGGTCGTGGCCGATGACCGATTTGAAGATGCTCATGAGAAGCGGACGGTTCTCGACCCCGAGCTGTTTCCGCACGCCCTCGATGCCGAACTTCGGCCCCGGGAAGGCGGACAGAAAGTCTTCCGAGAAATCGAGATCGATCAGCTTGATCCGTCCGTCCATCGACAGTTTGCCGAACACGGTGACGAGCAGCGCCGGGATGTCGCGGCTGAAGTTGATGTCCGGATAGTCGATGACGATGTCGGCGTACCGTTCGCCGGTGGGCGACTCCGCAGCCGGCACCTCGGTGACGGAGACGACCTTGCCGAGGTGCTTCTCCATCTCCGCCTTGCGTGCCTCGGGCAGGTCGGTCCAGCTGCCGACGGTCAGCCCGACGGCGATGCCCTGCGCTTTCTTGCCGAAATCGGCTTTCTCATCGTAGCAACGGTAGGTTGCACGGCAATATCCGCTCATTTACGTGATGCTCCTTTCCAGTTCGGCGCCCATCTCGCCGGCCCGTTCCGCCGCGCGGCGCATCGCTTGTCCGACCGCGCCGCGGAAATCAAGCCGCTCGAACGTCTCGATGGCCGCCTGCGTCGTGCCGCCGGGCGACGTTACCTTGCGGCGCAGCTCGGCCGGCTCCTCGCCGGTTTCGAGCACCATGCGCGCCGCGCCGAGCACGGTCTGCACGGTCAACGCCCGCGCCGTGTCTTCGGCGAGTCCGAGCGAGACGGCCGTATCGATCATCGCTTCCATCATGTAGTACAGGTAAGCAGGGCCGCTGCCCGACACCGCCGTTACGGCGTTGATCAGCGATTCGTCGACGACGCGCGCGATGCCGATTGCTCGGAACATGTTCAGCACAAGCGCCCGCTGCGCGTCTGATGCCGCATCGTTGAAACTGATGCCGGTTGCGCCGTGGCCGATCGTGCTCGACGTGTTCGGCATCGTGCGCGCGATCGGCAGCCGGCGTCCGATGAGCTGTTCGATGGCGGCGATGGACAGCCCGGCGATGACGGAGATCAGCAGCTGTCCGTCCCGAAGGGCGGGGGAGAGGCGGCGCAGCGCATCCGCCGCGTCCTTCGGCTTCATGCACAGGAAGATGACGTCCGCTTCGCGGAGCGCCTGCTCCCGCGCCTTGTCGTCCGCCGCGATACGCACGCCGTACCGGTCGCGAAGTTCGTTGAGCCGGGCCGCGTTCGCCCGATTGAACATGACAATGTCGGCAGGTTCCGCCAGACCGGCGGAGATGAGTCCCCGCACGATCGCTTCGGCCATCGAACCGGCGCCGTAGAAGCAAAGTTTGCGTCTGATCAAGCCGTCTGCGGCTCCTTCCGCCTGATGATTCCGTGTCATCGTCAACTGCTCCTTCGTCAGCCCCGGATTTGACCGTTGCCGCGGATTCGGTATTTCGTCGATGTCAGCGCCGGAAGTCCCATCGGACCGCGGGCATGCAGTTTCTGGGTGCTGATGCCGATCTCGGCGCCGAAACCGAACTCGAAGCCGTCCGTGAAACGGGTGGACGCGTTGTGATAGACGGCCGCGGCGTCCACTTCCTGGAGGAACCGCTCGGCGTTCCGATGGTCTTCGGTCACGATGCATTCGGAATGGCGCGTGCCAAATTTCCCGATATGGGCCAGCGCTTCATCCAGGCCGCCGACAATCCGCACGTTCAGGATGTAGTCGTTGTATTCCGTCGCGTAATCATCCTCCGTCGCCGGCCGCACGGCGGGGAAGAGGCGGCGCGTCTCCTCGCAGCCGCGCAGCTCGACATTGGCTTCGGCCAGCGGCTGAAGCAGACGTTCAAGATGCTTGGCCGCAAAATTGCGGTGGACAAGCAGCGTTTCCATCGCGTTGCACACCGACGGGCGCTGCACCTTCGCGTTGAAGGCGATGCGCGCAGCCATCTCCGGATCTGCGCTTTCGTCCACGAACGTGTGGCAGATGCCGGCGCCCGTCTCGATGACCGGCACGGTCGCGTTCTCGACGACGTTGCGAATGAGCGAGGCGCCGCCGCGCGGAATGATGACGTCAAGCAGGCCGTTCAGCTTGAGCATCGCGTCGACCGAACGGCGGTCGGAGTCCTCGATCAGCTGCAGCGCGTCCGGCGGCATGTCGGTGCCGGCGAGCGCGCGGCGCAGCACGTCAACGATCCGCCGGTTCGACTCGATCGCCGCCGAACCGCCGCGCAGCACGATGGCGTTGCCGGTCTTGAGGCAGAGCCCGGCCGCGTCGACGGTGACGTTCGGCCGCGCTTCGTAGATCATGCCGATGACGCCGAGCGGCACGCGCACCTGCTCGATATGGAGCCCGTTCGGACGCTCGAATGTCTCGAGCACCTCGCCGACCGGATCGGGCAGCTCGACGATTTGCCGGAGCCCTTCGGCGATGCCGGCAATCCGGTTCTCATCGAGCTTCAGTCTGTCAAGCAGGGAAGCGGAGGTGCCGCTCACCTTTCCACGCTCCAGGTCTTCCTTGTTCGCGGCAATGATCGCGTCCTGCTCGCGCACGAGCGCGTCGGCCATGGCGAGCAGCGCCACATTCTTCTGCGCCGTCGTCAGCCGGTTCATCGCCGGCAGCGCGGCGCGGGCCGCCTGCGCCTTCGCTTTCACTTCGTGAATCGTCGTTTGCTGGGTCATGGCTTATCCCTCCATTGGACAATCTTGGATCCAACTTTCGTGCTAGCGCGGGAACGATACCCATTCGTCCCGATGTATGACTTCCATGCGGACGACGTCGACCCGTTTGCGCACTTCATCGGTGCTGAGGCCGGCGGCCGCCTGTACCTGCCACGAGGCGTAATTCACGACGCCGCGGCCGATCGGCAAGCCGTCCGTGTCGACGACTTCGACGACGTCGCCCGGGTGGAATTCGCCTTCAGCCCCGACGATGCCTGCGGGGAGCAGACTGCGGCCTTCGCTGACGAGCGCCCTGGCCGCGCCGGCGTCGACGGTGATGCGGCCGTTCGGGGTCGAGTGAAAACCGATCCACTGTTTCTTCATGGACAAATTGTGCGAGTCGGTGTCGAAATACGTGCCCCGGCCCCTTCCTTCGACCGCCGCGAGGAGATCGCCGGGCTCGCTCGCTTTGCCGACGAACGCCTGGACGCCGCCGCGCATCGCGACGCGCGCCGCTTCGATCTTCGACCGCATGCCGCCGGTGCCGACGGAGCTGCCGGCTCCGCCCGCGATGGCCATGATCCGCTCGGAGATCTCGGTGACGCGTTCGATGCGCTCGGCCTCGGGGTTGCGGCGCGGGTCATCGGTGTACAGGCCGTCCGTGTCGGTCAGAATAATCAGTTGTTTCGCCCGGACGAGGTTGGCGACGAGCGCCGACAGGTTGTCGTTGTCGCCGAATTTCAGTCCTTCCACCGTAACGGTGTCGTTCTCGTTGATGATCGGAATGACGCCCCGGCGCATCAGCTCTTCGAGCGCCATCAGCGCGTTGTGGATGCGCTGCCGGTTCGAGAAATCGTGCCTCGTGAGCAAAATTTGCGCAGCGACAATGCCGCTTTCGCCGAACGCTTCCTGGTAGGCCTGCATGAGCAGCGCCTGACCGACGGCCGCCGCCGCCTGTTTCTCGTGCAGCTGCTTCGGCCGGGCGGGGTAACCGATCTTCCGGAATCCGGCGGCTACGGCGCCCGACGTGACGAGCAGCACTTGCCGCCCGGTGCGGTGCAGTGCGGCGAGTTCGCCGGCGAAGAAGTCGACGCGGTCCCGGTTCAGGCCGCCTTCATCGGATGTCAGGGAGCTTGAGCCGATCTTGACGACGATGCGTTCGCTCATCTCGATCCTTCCTTACGTGTTGTGCTGTCAGGCTCTCAAAAAGAAAAGACCTTCGCCCGTAAAGGACGAAAGTCTGCGCTTCCGCGGTACCACCTTTGTTGACGGCGCAAAGGTCGCCGTCCGACTCGAATCCTGATAACAGCAGGAAGCTGTCCGGCTCGTCGCCGGCCGTTCGGGGGTGGGTTCAGCACGGAGCGCGGCGGATTCTCGCAGCCAAGGCCCGCAGGCGGCATCCGCCCGCCGGAGCCTTCGATTCCGCTCTCTGAACGCGCCTGGAACATGCTTACTGGTCCCGTCATTACGCTTATCCTATCGGATTGTTTGCTATTACCTTATCACGAAAAGGCATCAGTGTAAAGTTGGCGCAAGCACCGGGGCCGTTCGTCCCGTTATCAGCCGAACAGCCCGAGGCGGCCGATTCGCGCCGCGGCTTCCTCCAGCCGCGCTTCGTCGGCGAGCAGCCCGAGCCGCACGTAGCCTTCGCCGGACCGGCCGAATCCGACGCCGGGGGCGAGGACGACGTCCGCCTGTTCGAAGACGAGGTCGGCGAACGATTCGGAGGAGTGCCCGGCGGGCACGGGCAGCCAGCAGAAGAACGAACCGCCCGGCTTCGAGGCCTTCCAGCCGATCCTGTCCAGGGCGCGGAACAGCGTGTCGCGCCGCCGCTCGTACATCGCCGACAGCTCGCGGACGGAATCCTGCGGTCCGGTCAGCGCGTAGGCCGCCGCTTCCTGGATGGCGCCGAACAGGCTGCAATAGTAATGATCCTGAATCAGATTGATCAGGCGGATGACATCGGCGTTGCCCAGCGCGAATCCGACGCGCCAGCCGGCCATGTTGTAGCTCTTCGAAAGCGTATAGAACTCGACGCCGACTTCTTTCGCGCCCGGTGTTTCGAGAAAGCTGACCGGACGCTTGCCGTCGAAGCCGATTGCACCGTAGGCGAAGTCGCTGGCGACGACGATGCCGTGCCGCGCGGCGAACTCGACCGTCTCGGCGTAGAAGGCGGCATCGGCGACGGCGCCCGTCGGATTGTTCGGATAGTTGATGAACATCAGCTTGGCGCGATTCAGATCTTCGGGCTTCAAGGCGCCGTAGTCGGGCAGAAAACCGTTCGACTCGGCGAGCGGCATGAACACCATTCGCGCGCCGGCCAGCGCCACGCCCGACCAATAGTCCGGATAGCCGGGATCCGGCACGAGGCAGACGTCGCCCGGATTGAGCAGGCACTGGCTGATCTCGACCAGTCCGGTCTTGCCGCCGAACAGAATGGCGACCTCCGTGTCCGGATCGAGCTTGACGCCGTAATCTTCCTCATACCGCTTGGCAACGGCTTCTTTCAGGAAGCGGTAGCCGCTGAACGGCGGGTATTTGTGATACAGCGGATTGTCGGCCGCAGCTTTGAGCCGGTCGACGATCGGCTGCGGCGTCGGCTGGTCCGGGTTGCCCTGCCCGAGATTGATGACGTCGTATCCTTCGGCCACGCGGGCCGCCGCCTTGGCGGACAAGTTGGCGAAAAATTGCGTCGGCAGCTCCTGTATCCGCGCCGCCGGTTCGACGCGGATGCGGGCGATCTGTCGCTTCATCCATGACCACTCCCGCTCGCTTCCGCGCCCGCCGGCCGACTGAAGCACCGGACGGGCGGCGGAAGGCATAATATCCTAATCTAGCACGGATTGACGGGGCTGTCGAGTGGTTGAGGATTATTTTTCTGTGTGAAGCGGTCGGAATACCCCGGAATAATTATTTTAGTCGGATAGTGAACAAGCTCGGCTAGTTAGAGGAAGATTCTTCGCTTAGCTAAGATGGGCCGACTGAACGGGGCGATAAAGGATCGACTGAACGAGAGTGATGAAGCCAACCGCACGGTGAGACGGTCCGGCCGATGGCTTCTGCCGACCACAGGCGAACGGCTGACAGGCGTTCGAGCCGCCCGTCAGCCGGTTGACCGGTCCGCAACCGGCCCTGGAATATGCCGGAGTCCGCGGCATCCGGCAGCCTGTGCGCAATCCGGCTATTGCTGCGGAGCGCCCGGGGCGGCGATCTTGCGGAAGAACGGTCTCAAGTCGGCGTCGAAGTTCAGCAGGTACGGCCGGTTGCCCGAATCGAAAACGAGCAGCATCGGCTTCTCCCGTTCGCAATGGAACAGGAAGATGTCGCGGACGGTGATCGATGCACCGCCGATCCGCACCACGCCGGGCTCGGCAAGCGGCACCCGGTAGACGTAGCCGCATTCCTCGCCGGGCTGCAGCTTCGGCGACAGGCTGGTCACCGATTGCAGCCATTCGCGCGCCATCCGCTGGAATTCCTCGTCGTTCGCCACGGAATGGACGACTTTGCCGGCTTTCACGTCAAAGATTTGCACCGGTCTTGCGGGCAAACGCTCTGTCTTCCCGGCCGCGTGCAATCCGGCGGACGGCAGCAGGACAGTCGCCAGCGCAATTAGTGCGGCCAGCAGGGATCTCGGCATGGGATCAGCTCCTTGTCAGGGGTTGGGATGGAGGTTGCCGTTAGTGTTGCCAACTTGACATGACGCCATGTCAGGGTAATATGAGAAGAACACGGCAAATCAGGAGGCGGAGCGATGGGACGGAAAATGCGGATTTCCCTCGTGCAGATGCACGTGGATGCGGGCAGCCCGGAGGCGAATTTCGGACGGGCGGCCGAACGGATGGAGCAGGCGGCGGCGGACAAGCCGGACTTGATCGTCCTGCCCGAAATGTGGAACACCGGCTATGCGCTGGAGGTAATCGGAACGATTGCCGATCCGGCAGGCGAGCGGACGAAGGCGTTCGCATCTGATTTCAGCCGCCGGCACGGCGTGAACGTGATTGCCGGTTCGATCGCGGAGCGCCGGGAGGACGGCGTCTACAACACGATCCGGATTTTCGGCAGGGACGGAGAGCCGGCCGGCGAATACGACAAAATCCATCTGTTCCGGCTGATGGACGAGGAGAAGCATCTGAGGCCCGGACAGCGGATCGGCCTTGCGGAAATCGACGGCGTGCGTGCGGGCGTCATGATCTGTTACGACATCCGCTTCCCCGAACTGGCGCGGACGCTTGCGCTTGCGGGCGCCAGACTGCTGGTCGTGCCGGCGGAATGGCCGCACCCCCGCCTGGAGCATTGGCGGACGCTGCTCCGGGCGCGGGCGATCGAAAATCAGATGTACGTCGCGGCTTGCAACCGGGTCGGGTCCAGCAACGGAACGGATTTCTCCGGCCATTCGATGATCATCGATCCGTGGGGTGAAATCGTCGCGGAAGCGGGTGAAGAGGAGACGATCCTGACGGCGGAAATCGACCTGGAACTGGTGGAGGACGTGCGCCGGCGCATTCCCGTTTTCGAAGACCGGAGGCCGGCGCTGTACAAACTCGATGCCGGGCAGCCGGTATAGGCGGCGAAGCCGCGCCAACAAGCCCTTTTCCTTGCCTGACCGGCGGGGAGAAGGGCTTTAAAATTCCCGTTGTGCGCGGACGGGGAGCTGTGCGATAATGATCGACGGATTTTCGCGAATCGGTGCGCATGGCCGGAAGGCTGCGCGTGTGGGGGACGTCGATTGGCCGCGGTTGCCTTGTCCATTTTCATTGTCACGATTGCGCTCATTATTTGGCAGCCCAGGGGACTTCCTGTCGGCTGGACCGCGTCGGGGGGCGCCTTGCTGGCGCTCGCCGCCGGGGTGGTCAACTTGAGGGATGTCGGCGACGTTGCCGGGATCGTCTGGAATGCGACGCTCGCCCTCGTGGCCGTCATGCTCATCTCGTCGGTGCTGGAGAAAGCCGGCTTCTTCGAATGGGCCGCGCTGCATATGGCGCGGCGGGCGCGCGGCGACGGGCTGCGCATGTTTCTGCTGATCATCGTGCTCGGCGCGGCCGTATCCGCGCTGTTCACGAACGACGGCGGCATTCTGATCATGACGCCGATCGTGCTTGCCATGGTCCGCGCGCTCGATTTCGACGCCCGGACGGTCGTGCCGTTCGTGATGGCGACCGGATTCATCGCGGACACGACTTCGCTGCCGCTCGTCATCAGCAATCTGGTCAACATCATTTCCGCCGACTTCTTCGGCATCGGGTTTGCCGCATACGCGAGCCGGATGATCGTGCCGAATCTGGTCGCCGCCGCCGCCAGCCTGCTCGTCCTGTATCTGTATTTCCGGAAGAGCATCCCGGCCGGCTATGACTTGTCCCGGCTGAAGCATCCGAAGGAAGCGATCCGGGATCCGCGGATGTTCCGGTGGGCGTGGGCGGTGCTTGGCATTATGCTGGTCTCCCTGTTCGCCGGCGAAGCGCTGGACATTCCCGTATCGGCCCTGGTCGGCGCCGCCGCTGTCCTGCTGCTCGCCATCGCGCGGCGAAGTCCGGTCATCAACACGAAGCAGATTGTCAGGGATGCGCCCTGGAGCATCGTCGTGTTCTCGATCGGGATGTACGTCGTCGTGTACGGTCTTCGGAACGCCGGACTGACCGACCTGCTGAGCCGCTTCATCGAACATGCCGCCGGATGGGGATGGTACGCGGCGACGATCGCGATGGGCCTGCTGGCGGCCGTGCTGTCTTCCGGCATGAACAATCTGCCGGCGGTCATGATCGGCGCGCTGGCCGTCTCCGGCACGGAGACCGGAGGCTTCATCCGCGAAGCGCTCATCTACGCGAATGTGATCGGTTCGGATCTGGGACCGAAAATGACGCCGATCGGCTCGCTCGCCACGCTGCTGTGGCTGCACGTGCTGTCCGCGAAGCAGGTGAAGATCGGGTGGGGGGATTATGTCAAAGCCGGCGTAATCCTGACCGTGCCGACGCTGCTTGCGACGCTGTCCGGTCTGGCCGCATGGCTGTATGCGCTCCACGAACTCCGTTGGAACGCCTGGCTCGCGATCGCGCTCATCGCCGCGGCGTTCGCCGCCATCGCGCTGGTTCGCAGCGTCGTAAAAGCGGCGAAGCTGCATCGGCACAAGCGGGGGCCTGCCGTATCCGGCCGCTGAGATTTCCGGCCGGCGGGGAAGCCCGCGCATTGCCGGACTTCCCCGCCGGTCAGCCGCCGCTCTTGCCGGGCGACGGCGCGGCCGCTCCCGGGGCGGTCTCCCGAAGCGTCTCGATGAACGCCCGCGCCGCTTTCGACAGGTAGCGGCCGCTGCGGCTGGCGATGACGAGGGTGCGCGTCGGAGCGGACGCAAGCCGCAGGTAGACGGGCGAGAACGGCGTGCCGGGCGCCCGCGCCACCATCTGCGGCACGAAGGCGATGCCCATGCCGGCCGCGACCAGCGACTGCACCGTCTCGATGTTGCCGCTCTCGAACACGATGCGCGGCTCGATGCCGGCTTCAAGGCACAGGTCGAGCGTAATTTTGCGAAACCCCTGGCCTTTCTTCAGCACGATGAACGGATCGCCGGACAGCTCCGCCACTTCCACGCCGCCGGTTCGCCCGGCCAGCCGATGGCGGGGCGGCACGGCGAGGATGATTTCTTCCTCGATCAGCGGCTCCCAGGTCAGCGAAGGATCGCCGAGGGGAAGCGAGAGGAGCGACAGGTCGGTCTGTCCGCCGGCCGTGAGCTGCTCCAGACGCGATGTCGTATCTTCGACAAGCGTCACTTCGATCTCGGGATAGCGCGCCCGGAAGACGGGCAGAACATGCGGCAGCACATGCGCACCCGTAATCGGGAGGCTGCCGACGATCAGCCGCCCTTTGCGCATTTGCGCGAGGTCGTCCATCTCCTGGCGGAGCTGCTCGACGGCATCCAGAATGACCGCCGCCTTCTCGATGAAGACGGTGCCGGCGTGGGTCGGCTCCACACTGTTCGTCGTGCGGCTGAACAGCAGGACGCCGAGTTCGTTCTCGAGCTTCGACAGCTGCTGGCTGAGCGAAGGCTGGGCGATATGCAGTTTCTCGGCGGCGCGGGAGAAGTTCCGCTCCTTCGCGAGCTGCACGACGTATTGCATTTGTCGCAAATCCACGAATCTTGCTCGCTCCTTCAGGCAAGAAACCGTTTTTCGAATCAGAAAGCCGATGGTGCTATAGGTGAAACCTATTGCCTATATAGTTATTATATCTTTGTTCAATCAATGAGAACATGATAAAATAGAACCAGCATAGGCGGGACGCCGCGCTCCCGCGCAACCGACAATGGGGTGATCGCATGGCGAAGACAATGTACGAGAAAATCTGGGATAACCACGTCATTCATTCGGAGCCGGGCAAACCGAGCATTCTTTACATTGACCTTCATCTGGTGCACGAAGTGACGTCGCCGCAGGCGTTTGAAGGGCTGCGCATGGCCGGCCGCAAGGTCCGCCGTCCGGATCTGACCTTCGCGACGATGGACCACAACGTGCCGACGAAGGATCGGTTCAACATCACCGACCCGATCTCGAAGCAGCAGATCGACACGCTGACGAAGAACTGCCGCGACTTCGGTATCCGGCTGTTCGACCTGAACGACATCGACCAGGGCGTCGTGCACGTCATGGGTCCGGAGCTCGGGCTGACGCAGCCGGGCAAGACGATCGTGTGCGGCGACAGCCATACGTCGACGCACGGGGCGTTCGGCGCGCTGGCGTTCGGCATCGGCACGAGTGAAGTCGAGCACGTGCTGGCGACGCAATGTCTGCAGCAGGCGAAGTCGAAAACGATGGAAGTGCGCTTCGTCGGCAAGCGCAAGCCGGGCGTCACGGCGAAGGACATGATCCTCGGCCTGATCGCGAAGTACGGCACCGACTTTGCAACCGGCTACGTCATCGAGTACACGGGTGAAGCGATCCGCGAGCTCTCGATGGAAGAGCGGATGACGATCTGCAACATGTCGATCGAGGCGGGCGCCCGCGCCGGCATGATCGCGCCGGACGAGAAGACGTTCGAATATCTGCGCGGCCGCGAGTACGCGCCCAAGGGCGAAGATTTCGACCGGGCGGTCGAGTATTGGAAGACACTCCGCACCGATGAAGGCGCGGTCTTCGACAAGGTCGTCGAGTTCGACGTCGAATCGCTCGTACCGCAGGTCACCTGGGGCACGAGCCCGGGCATGGGCACGGACATCACGTCCTGCGTGCCGGATCCGGACAGCTTCCCGACGGAGAACGAACGGAAGGCCGCGGCAAAAGCGCTTGAATACATGGGCCTTACGCCGGGCACGCCGATGACGGAGATCGAGATCGACTACGTTTTCATCGGCTCCTGCACGAACGGCCGCATCGAAGACCTGCGCGCCGCCGCCGAGATTGCCCGCGGCTACAAGGTGCATCCGCGCGTGACGGCGATCGTCGTGCCGGGTTCCGGCCGCGTGAAGATGCAGGCGGAGAAGGAAGGCCTCGACAAGATTTTCAAGGAAGCGGGCTTCGAATGGCGCGACGCGGGCTGCTCGATGTGTCTGGCGATGAATCCGGATGTGCTGCAGCCGGGCCAACGCTGCGCGTCGACGTCCAACCGGAACTTCGAAGGACGCCAGGGCCGCGGCGGCCGGACGCATCTCGTCTCGCCGGCCATGGCGGCCGCTGCGGCGATCATGGGCCGCTTCACCGACGTGCGGGATTGGAAGATCAAGACCGAATTGACGGTCTGATTCGCAAAGTGAACGGAGAGGAGCATATACGATGGAACCTTTCATCCGACATACGGGCATCGTCGCGCCGGTTGACCGCGTGAACGTCGACACGGACGCGATCGTACCGAAGCAGTTCCTGAAACGGATCGAGCGGAGCGGCTTCGGCCAGTTCCTGTTCTATGAATGGCGGTTTGACGAAAGCGGCAATCCGAATCCGGATTTCGAACTGAACAAGCCGCGCTACAAAGGCGCATCCATTCTTATCTCGCGCGCGAACTTCGGCTGCGGTTCGTCCCGCGAGCACGCGCCGTGGGCCATTCTCGACTACGGCTTCAAAGTCGTCATCGCCCCGTCGTTCGCCGACATTTTCTACAACAACTGTTTCAAGAACGGCATTCTTCCGGTCACGCTGAGCGAGGAGCAGGTCGACGAACTGTTCCGCCGCACGGCCGAGCATGAAGGCTACCAGCTCACGGTCGATCTGGAAGCGAAGAAAATCACCGACGGACGCGGACTCGAAATCGGATTCGACCTCGACGAGCATCGCCGCCAGTTCCTGCTGCTCGGCCTGGACGACATCGGCCTGACGCTGCAGCATGAAGACAAGATCGCGGCGTACGAAGCAAGACGCGCGGCACAGCCGTTCTGATCGCGGACGGATAAGAGCCGTTCCGGATTTTCCGGAACGGCTCTCGTGCGTCAGGCACCTGAAAATGCGCGAAATCACGCGCAATCGGGAGATTTCCGGCGGTTTAGTCGTTCGGTCCCATCTTTTTCGACATCTCGCAACTTTTCTCAGGTACAGGCGTCTAATCCTTCAGACAAGCGTTCGGCTACATCAGCTTCTACGTTTGCAGTATTTCCGCAGCCAGAGGTGGACCCATGAAGAGAATTGTTGCGTTGCTGTCTCTGTTGTTCGCGCTCATTGCGCTGTATCCAGCCGAATCGCATGCCGCCGAGCCGCCGAGCCTGTACATGAACGGCGTACGGATCGCGGAAGGCGCAAGCCCGCGCGTCGTGAACAACTTCACGATGGTTCCCATCCGCGTCATTGCCGAAGATATCGGCTACACCGTCAATTGGACCGCCGGCACGGATCAGGTCCGCATCTCGAACGGCAGTTCGCTCATCGAACTGACCTTTGGTAAAGATACCGCGCTGGTCGACGGCCGGGAACTCAAGCTCGGGGCCGCCGCATTTGTCGACAAGGGCGTCACCTATGTGCCGCTGAGGTTTGTCGGGGAGCAGCTCGGTCTCCAGGTCTATTGGGATTCGTATTCGAAATCGGTTTTCCTGTACAATCCGCAATCGGCCAACCCGGATGAAGGCGATGCGGACGGCGATGAAGGAATTGGGACGGAAGATGGAGAAGTAAAAGAACCGGGCGGTGAATTGCCGGCCGTGCCGGCAGATGCGCTCGCCGTCGTGAAAGAGATCCAATTCGACGGCGCCCGCCGCGTCACGGTGCTTTTCCAGGGTTCCATGACGCCGAACAAGCCGCTCTGGTCAGGCACGAAACTTGTCATCGACATTCCCTACGCCTCGCTTTCGCCGGAGATCATGGCGGACCTTGCCGCCCGGAAGGCGTCGCAGGGGGAACTGATCACCGACACGAGGGCGCTCGAACGCGTCCGCTATTCGTACTACAGCAACAATCCTTCGACGGTTCGGGTCGTATTCGATCTGAAGGTGAGACAGGACTACGAGATCACGCTTGAAGAAGGCGCGCTTCATGTCGATTTCGTGCTGGAAGAATTGCCTGCAGCGGATCCGAACAAGAAGTACAAGGTCGTCATCGACGCGGGGCACGGCGGAGAAGATCCCGGCGCGCCGAGCGTGACCGGCGATTGGGAGAAGACGTTCAATCTGGCCGTCGCGCGCAAGGTGTACAAGCTGCTGGAACAGGACAGCCGGATTGCGCCCTACATGACGCGGAGCGACGACACGTACATCGGTCTGTACGAGCGGGCCGGTTACGCCAACAACCTCGGCGCGGACCTGTTCATCTCGATCCACGCCAATCGCTACACTTCTTCGGTCAGCGGCGTCGAGACCTACTACAACCGCGCGGAAAGCCTCAAGCTGGCGGAGGTGCTGCACAAGCATCTCGTCAAGGCGACCGGATTGCCGGACCGAAAAGTGCGCAAGGCGAATTTCGTCGTCATCCGGGAGACGAAGATGCCGGCCGTTCTGCTCGAATGCGGATACCTGTCGAACGAGAAGGACGCGAAGCTGCTGTACACGGAATCGGTGCAGGACCGGATCGCCGCGGAGATCGTCGCCGGCATCAAGGAGTACCTGACAGCATACGGAGGGAAGTGATCGCGTGCGGAAAATGTCGGGATTGACGGCGCTGCTCGTCGCCATGCTGCTGATCGCATCCTGCGGGAAAGGAACGGAACCGGCATTGCCCGGAAACGGGGCTGACACGAACACCCCGGCCGCGGGACAGAACGGCGAGCCGGAGACGAAGCCGGAATCGGTGACGGTGAAGTACTATGTCTCGGACGAAGAGATGAACAGCCTGATCGAGAAACAGACGACGATCGAACCGGCCGGACCGGGGGATGTTTACCGGCTGGCCATCGAGGCGCTCAAGCAGGAGGATGAGGCGGCCGGCGAATTTTCGTTGTGGAAGAACGCGATCTTCCGTCAGGTCGAACTGGACGGCGGCGTGCTGACGGTCGACATCTCCCTGCCCGGCGAAGCGCGCCTCGGTTCGATGGGCGAATCGCTGGCCCTCGAAGCGATTACCCGGTCGGCTTTCCAGTTCGATGAAGTCGAAGCGCTCGAAATTCTGGTGGATGGCGAACAGGCCGAAAGTCTGATGGGACATGAGGAGCTTCCTCATCCGATCGAACGGGGAGCCTATCCCGACGACCTGAATTTCCGGACTGCGCAAGCCATGCAAGACGAGCCGTAAACGCTGATAGCGGACCGGCGGATGCCGGTGAACTTGATGGGAGGGGAACGAACATTCATGGCAGTACATAATTGGAAGAAATGGCTGTCTGCCGCGCTTGTCTGTTCGATGCTGGCAGGCGGCGGCGCGGCCTATGCGGAGTCCGACGACGACGCGGCACAAACGGGGACGGAGGCGGAATCGACGGACGCCGGCGCGAATGCCGGAACGGACGGCGTATCGGACGGTGGAGACGAAAGTCCCTTGCCGGTTTCGGGCACCGGGTTCTCCGATGTTCCGAACAACCACTGGGCAAGAAAGCATATTACGAAGCTGAACCTTCAAGGTATTGTCCAGGGCTATGAAGGCAAATTCAATCCCGCCGCGAGCGTCTCGCAGCAGGATGCGGTGCTTATGGCGCTTCGCTTCACCGGCGCGGCGGAGAAGGTCGATCCGGATACGCAGGTGCTGTTCCCGGATTCGTTCATTGTATCGGGCTACGCCAAGCCGTACATCATGCAAGCGATCTATGAAGGGCTGATCGAGGAGAAGGAAGAGTTCCGCCTTGCGGAATCCGAACCGGACAAGGCATGGGGAACGAAACCGGCAACCCGGGAATGGGTGACGAAGCTGATCATCCGGGCGATCGGCGAGACGGCCAAGGCGGAAGCGATGGCCCGGGATCTGCCCGCGTTCGCGGATGCTTCGCTGATTTCCGACATGTACGTCGGCTATGTGAACGCCGCGGTCGAACTGGGCATTGTGAAAGGCATTTCGGCCGACCGGTTCGCCCCGAAAAATACGGTTTCCCGCGCCGAGCTGGCGACGATGCTGAGCCGCGCGCAATATCTGTATCCCGTCGAATACAAGCGGCAGCACAGCGGCATCCTGACTTCGCTGAGCGGCACGCAGCTGACGCTTGCGCATGAGGACGGCACGACGCAGACGTTCACGCTCGATTCGGATACGGCCGTGTACCGTTTTGATTCCGAGAGCGCATCCTCGCTTGCGAATCTGAAACTCTATACGCAGGCGGCCGTCATCGCGGACGGCCGGCGGGCGCTCTACGTCGAACAGATGGACAATGAGGAGCGGCTGGAGAAGACGACCGGCGTCATCGTCAGCATCGATTCTTCCGAGCGGCTGCTGTATGTGAAAGTCGGCACGCCCGTCGTGACCATTCCATACGAGAGCGACCTGGCCGTCCTGGACCGCGCAGGAAGCAATCTCGGGCTGTCTGCACTGGCCGAGAACAGCGAAGTCGACATCTTCCGCGAGACGTTCAGCGAGTCGAAGCGGGCGGTGCGGATCGAGCTGAAGTCCGCGCCGGTCAACAAGCAGGGACGGGGCAAAATTGTCAGCATCCAGCCCGGCGTAATCGAAATTGCCGACGACGGCGCCGAAGCGGCGGAAACCTGGGATATCGCGGCCGCGGCGGTCATTTCGAGACAGGGATCGCCGGCCACGCTGTCCGATCTCCGCAGCGGCGATGTCGTCTCGTACACGGTGAAGAACGGCGCGATCACGCAAATTGCGGTCGAATCCGGCGCTTCGCGGACGGTGACCGGTCTGTTCGACGGTTTCAGCGCCGACCGCAGTTCGATCATCTATACCGTGAACAACAAGAAGGAAGTCAGCGATCTCGCTTCCGGCGCGACGCTGGAAATTCCGGGATTTGCCGCCGCGTCCTGGGACGACCTGTACAAGGACGACCGGATCGAGCTGACCCTTGACGGCAGCGACAAGGTGACGGGGGTCAAAGTGGTCGGCCGGAACATCACGACGGTGAACGGCGCGTCGATCGTCAACCTGTCGAACGACACGCTGACGTTCAAGGACCAGAACGGCAAACCCGCCGCCGTTACCCTGAACAGCAAGACAAGGATCGAAATGAACAATTCGTATCTGTCGCTGGATGCGGCCAGAATGTTTTTCGTTGCAGGCCGCAAAGTGACGATTACGTATTCGGAAGACCAGGCGATCACGATCCGTTTCGCTTACCGCCATACCGGCACGCTGCAGTCGCTGAATACGGCCGGCTCAAGCATCGTACTCAAGCTTGATGACGGCAGTACGGTGACCATCCCGTACCAGACGCCGGCGGTCCAGATCCCCGGCAAGGCGGGCGCGACGATCTCGGATCTCAAGCCCGGCGACCGGGTCACCGTACAGCTTGATCAGAATCTCGACAAGGCGCTTGCCATTCTGGCGCACCGCGTCGTGCAGATGAACGTGGCATCCGTTGACGCGTCCGCCCGCAAGGTGCGGCTCACTTCGGAAGCCGGCGTGACGAGCGAGTACACGCTCTCGGCCGATACCCGTCTTCTGGACGAAAACGGCAGCAGCCTAACGCTGTCCCAGCTGGCGGCGGGCCGGACGGTGAACGCCGAGTTCGCCGGCAGCGATCTGATCCAGCTGCAGACGGTTATCGTGAAAGTGGGCAAGATCGTCTCGACTTCGCCGGGCGCCGTCTCGTTCGCGGCTTACGGCGGTTCGGTCGAGGATATCGCGCTCGGCTCGAACTTCAAGATCGTCAAGAACGGCGTCGTCTCGACGTCCACGGCCGCGCTGGCCGCGAATGACCGCGTCGAGATCCGGACGAACGAGTCGGGCGAATACGTCGTGACGGTCATCGCCGGACAGGTGAAGACGTTCTGGAAGTATGACGCCGCCGCGAACGAGATTCAGGTGCGCAAGACCAGCCTGAACGATCAGAACCAGTACAAGCTGTCGAACGATACGCTCATTACGTCCGGCGGGCAGACGATCGCCGTCACCTCGCTGAAGATGGACGACAAGATCGCCCTGTACATTCATAACGGCAAGCTGCTTGAAATCGAAAAGCTGTAATCTTGCAATTTCAGACTTGCTGAATTGACCCGTGCCGCCCCGCGCGTCCGCAAGGATGCCGGGGCGGTTTCTTTCGCACATATTGCGGCTGCCGGTATTTTTCGATACACTACGAACGAATGCTGTCGGCAGGCGTCTGAAGATGCGGACGGGTTTAAGCGGGAGTGGTGAAGCGATGAAGCCGGACAAGATGCGCACTATTTTGGACACGATCGCCGGAATGTTCCCCGATGCGCATTGCGAGCTGGTGCACAGCAATCCGTTCGAACTGACGATTGCGGTGCTGCTCTCCGCGCAGTGCACGGACGAGACCGTGAACAAGGTTACGGCGGATCTGTTCAAGAAATACAAACGGCCCGAAGACTATCTGGCTGTGCCGATCGAGGAGCTCGAGCAGGATATCCGCCGCATCGGCCTGTACCGGAACAAGGCGGCCAATATCCAGAAGCTGTGCCGCATGCTGATCGAGAAGCACGGCGGCGAAGTGCCCCGCGACTACGAATCGCTCGTCGAACTGCCGGGCGTCGGCCGCAAGACGGCGAACGTCGTCATCTCCAACGCGTTCGGCGTGCCGGCGATCGCCGTCGATACGCATGTGGAGCGGGTATCGAAGCGGCTCGGCATTGCGAAGCCCGACGATTCGGTGCTGGAAGTCGAGAAGAAGCTGATGCGGCTCGTGCCGCGGGACGAATGGACGATCACGCATCACCGGCTGATTTTCTTCGGCCGCTACCATTGCAAGGCGCAGCGCCCGAACTGTCCGGAATGTCCGCTGCTCGATCTGTGCAAGGAAGGAAAAAAGCGCATGAGGCCGTCGGGCTGACGGCATACTATTCGGAGATACACGCATTCGACATCGAAGACAGAGGTGAGCCGCGCAATGCGTTGTATATCCGTCTATACGCGCGACTTCGGATCGTTCTCGGATCTGTACGAACAGATTCTCGTCTCGCCGCCGGCCGAGAACGAAGAGATCGTGCTGGAAGGCATCACGGTCAGCGGCGCGGGCGAGGTGCCCGAAGGCTACATCGAACGGCTGCGGGAGCGGCCGGATGTGGTCGTCATGAAAGAACGGACGCACGGCGCGACAATTTTGCAGCACGGCGATCTGTTCGAGATTTGTCTGCCCTGACGGGGGCCAGCATGGAGAGGAGAAGAATGTGGGGAACCAAGGGGAGCTTGCGGCGCGCATTTCCGCCGCGCTGGACGATATTCGGCAACAAATGATCGCGGCCGGAGACGGTACGCATGCGCAGCGGGTCGGCGGACTGATCGGCAAACTGGCCGAGCCCTTCGCGCAGGTAGCGTTCTGCGGCCATTTTTCCGCGGGCAAATCGACGCTGGTCAACCGGCTGTGCGGCAGCCGGCTGCTGCCGTCCAATCCGATTCCGACGAGCGCGAACGTCGTCACGATCCGGCACGGCGAGCCGAAGGCGGTCATTCGGCTGGCGCGGGACGGCCGGAGCGAGACGAGGACCGTGCCGCTTGACGAGCTGGAAGCGCATTGCCGGGACGGCGAAGGCGTGGAGTCGATCGAACTGTATCATCCGGCCGCGCTGCTTGAAGGCGGGGTGGCGCTTCTCGATACGCCGGGCATCGACTCGACGGACGACGCGCACAAACTGGCGACAGAGTCGGCGCTTCATCTCGCCGATGTCGTCTGCTATGTGATGGACTACAATCACGTGCAGTCGGAGATCAACTTCGAATTCGCGAAGCGGCTGGCCGACTGGGGTAAGCCGCTTGTGCTCATCGTCAGCCAGGTGGACAAACACCGCGAGGCGGAATTGCCGTTCGCAGCCTATCGCAAGAGCGTCGAGACGGCGTTCGCCGATTGGAATCTGTCGCCGGCTGCGATTCTGTACATCTCGAACCGGCAGCCGGACCATCCGTATGACCAGTTCGAGGCGCTGCAGGCGCTGCTGGCCGGCATCGCCGGGATGAAGGAGGAGCTGAGCGCATACAGCGTCCTCAGTTCGGCGCGCTATCTGATCGCCGAGCACGGCCGCTGGCTCGAAGCGCGGTCCGAAGGGGAGCGGCAGCGGCTCATCGAGGCCGCAGGCGGCGAAGAGGCGATGACGGCGGTGCGGGCCGAGCTTGACGCGCTGCGCCGCGAGCTGGAGGAGCTGAAGCGCGGACCGGAAGAGCTGAGACTCAGGCTCCGCCGCGAAACGCAATCGCTGCTCGACAACGCGAATGTGATGCCCGCCGCGGTGCGTGATCTGGCCGGCGCGATGCTGGAGAGCCGCAAGCCGGGATTCCGCGCGGGGCTGCTGTTCGCCGGCGCGAAGACCGCCGCGGAGAAGGCGAACCGGATGCGGCGGTTCGTGGACGAGCTGAACAACCAGGCGAAGGCGGCGGCCGAATGGCATTTGAAAGCGATGCTTCGGCAGGCGGCCGAACAGCTCGACTGGCGGGGCGATACGGTCGAGCGCGAGCTGATCGATCCGGTCGGCTTCGAGTTGACCGAGGCGCAAGCGGAGTCGCTGATCAAGCCGGGCGCGGTGTTCGGCAATGAATATACGATGACGTACAGCCGGGATGTGGCCGAAGCGGTGAAAGCCGGGTATCGCGAGCGGGCCTGGGCGGCCATCGACCGGCTGGCCGAAGCCGCCGCCGCGCGCGCGGAAGCCGCGGCATTCGCCGCGGCGGAGAAGCTGGCGGCGCTGGCGGAGCAGGCGCGCGCGCTGGACGCGCTCGAGGCGCTCGACGCGGAGCGGCTCGGGGCGCTGGCCCGCCTCGAAGCGCTGCTGCCGGAGACGCCCCCGCGTCCGGCGCTGCCGGAGGTCGAAGCGCCGGACGCAGCGCCGGCTGAAGCAGCGCAGACCGCGCCGGTGCGCGCGGCGGTGGATCTGTCCGCCGCGGTGAGCGCAGGCGCCGCGGCCGGCCCGGCCGATCGGCCGCGGCGGTCCGGCGTGCCCGCGCCGGGAGAAGGTGCGCTCGGGCCGCAGCGCCGCGCGGCCGCCCGGCTGCGCGAAGCGGCGGCGCTGGTGGGGCCGCACGCGCCGCTGAAGTCCGCGGCGCAGGCGATGCTGGCCAAGGCGGAGCGGCTCGCCAGCGGCAAGTTCACGATCGCGCTGTTCGGCGCGTTCAGCGCGGGCAAGTCGTCGCTGGCGAACGCGCTGATCGGCCGCAGGGCGCTGCCGGTGTCGCCGAACCCGACGACGGCGGCGATCAACCGGATCGCCGCCCCTGAGCCGGGCGAACCGGACGGGCATGCGCGCATCACGATGAAGACGCGCGAGCAGATGGCGGCCGACGTCCGCCATTCGCTGACGATGCTCGGCCTGGGCGAAGAGGCCGGCAGCGCGGCCGCGGACGATCTGGACGCGCTGCTCGAACTGGCGGCGCGGATCACGCCCGACCGGCTCCACCCCGGCGGCCGGCCGCACTACGCGTTCCTGAAGGCGGCGCGCCAGGGCATCGCGTCCTGCGGCCCGCTGCTCGGGCAGCAGCTGCGCGCCGATGCCGAGGCGTACCGCTCGTACGTCGCGGACGAGACGCTGTCCTGCTTCGTGCAGGAGATCGATCTTTATATCGACAGCCCGCTGACGGCGCAGGGCATCGTGCTCGTCGACACGCCGGGCGCCGATTCGGTGAACGCGCGGCATACCGATGTCGCGTTCCACTACATCAAGAACGCGGACGCGATCCTGTTCGTCACCTATTACAATCACGCCTTCTCCCAGGCCGACCGGCGTTTCCTGACGCAGCTCGGGCGGGTGAAGGATCAGTTCGAGCTCGACAAGATGTTCTTCATCGTCAACGCGGCTGACCTGGCCGCGGACGAAGCGGAGCTCAAGGATGTCATCGCGCATGTCGAGGCGAACCTGCTGAAGCACGGTATCCGGCATCCGCGGATGTTCCCGGTGTCGAGCCTTGCCGCGCTGGACGCGAAGCTGAGAGGCGAGGCGGACGAATCGTCCGGCATGCCCGCGTTCGAGCGGGCGCTGGCCGGCTTCGCGGCCGGGGAGCTCGGCGGGATGGCGCTCGAGGCGGCCGATCGGGAGCTCGAACGGGCGGCCGGGGCGCTCAAGCGCTGGCTCGACGATTCGCGGCAGGACGAGGCGGTGCGGCGCAGCCGGCTGGAGACGCTCAAGCAGCGCGCCGCCGATGCCGCCGATGCCGTCCGCGCCGCGGCGGCGGATGCGCCGTTCGAACCGCTGCGCCAGGAACTGGGCGAGCTGCTGCACCACGTGCAGCGCCGCGTCGCGTTCCGGTTCGGCGAAATGTTCGGCCTCGCGTTCCATCCGTCGGCGCTGCAGGACGACGGCCGCGATCTGAAGCGCGCGCTCGCCGCGTGCTGGGAAGAGCTGCGCCATGCGCTCGCCGTCGAGCTCAGGCAGGAGCTGCAGGCGACATCGCTGCGCATGGACAACGCGCTGCGCCGGCTGGCGGCGCGGCTGTACGACGCGGAAGCAAGCCGGCTGAAGGCGGAGCTGGAAGGGTTCGATCCGGCGCCGTACGAAGTAGAGGTGCAGTCCGCCGCCCCGCACGACGACGGCTGGACGACGGATGCCGTCGACATGAAGCGGCTGTGGAGTCTGTTCAAGAGTCCGCGGAAGTTTTTCGAACAGGGCGGAAGAGACGAAATGCGCGCCGAGCTGGAGCGGCGGCTGGAGCCGGACATCCGCCGCTGGATGGAAGAGCGGGCCGCCGCCTGGGAGGCGGCATACGCATCGGCCTGGCGCGCCGCGGCGGAAGCGGCCGCGGAACGGCTTGCGGGCGAGATCGGCGCCTTCATCGGCAGTTCGGAGGCGGCGCTTGCCGGCGCCGCGCGTCCGGATGAACTGCAGGCCCTGCTCGAACGGCTGGAAGCGCTGCGGGTGGATGAAGGCATTTCTATCACGATTTAAACGAATATTTGCAAGATCGCAACCGGCGTCCGGATTCACGGGCGCCGGTCTTGCCGTCTGTACGGCGATCCTTCCTCCGGATGTCAGAGAAACGGCGAATACGCCAGCCATTCGCGGTGATTCGGAAGAATGACGGGAAATAGTTCTCCTTATTACCGCGATTCCGAGAGTAAACACGGAATATCGAACGGCACCATGTTTGCCCCCGGCACGGCAAGCTGTTAAGATTCATTCATGCTTTGCAACTTAAGGGATTGCGGGGGAGCCTATCCAAGTGGACGTCTTCAGGCAATTGAAATCTTTTTACTGGCCGCACCGGAAGCTGTTGTTTCTGTCAATTGCCGCTCTGGTGTGCGTCACGGCGCTGGGCCTTGTCCAACCCTATTTGCTGCGTGTGTTGATCGACGACGTCATCATGGCGGAACAATTCGACCTGGTGCCGGCTGTGGCGCTGTCGGTTGTCGGAGTTGTCATCGTGAAGGCGTCCATGCAGTTTCTGCACGGCTTCACGGGAGGACGGCTGGGGAACCGCGTCGCCTACAACCTGCGGAACGCGCTGTACAAGAAGCTGCAGTATCTGTCGTTCCAATATTACGACACGGCGAAGACGGGCGACCTGATGTCCCGTCTGACGGGCGATCTGGAAGCGATCCGGAATTTCGTCGGTTTCGGATTCGCGCAAATTCTGAACATGTTCCTGATGGTCAGCTTCGGCGGCGCGATGCTGCTGTCGATCCACTGGCAGCTGACGCTCGTCACGCTCGTGTCGATGCCGTTGCTGGTCATCGTGGCGATGAAATTTCAGAAGGTCATTCATCCCGGCTTCCGCGAAATGCGGCTCGCGATGAGCCGGCTGACGACGGCGGTGCAGGAGAACATCACCGGTGTGCGAACCGTCAAATCGTTCGCCCGCGAACGGCATGAAGTCGAGAAATTTACGACACGCAACGACGACTATCGGGAAAATCAGCTCAATATCGCTTTCCTGTGGGGCAAGTACTTCCCGGTCATGGAAGTGCTCGCGAATGTATGCGTTGTCATCCTGCTTGTCTACGGCGGAACGCTGGTCATCCGGGAAGAACTGTCGCTGGGTGCGCTGGTTCAGTTTTTCAGCATGGTCTGGTATATCATCGGGCCGCTGTGGGGGCTCGGCTTCCACATCAACGGCTACACCCAGTCGAAGGCATCCGGCGAACGCGTACTGGAGATTCTGAACCAGCATATTCACGTGAAGGATAGCAAGGATGCGATCGAGCTGGATCCCTCCAGGGTGAAGGGGCATGTGCAGTTCAAGAACGTCACGTTCAACTATCCGGACAAGGGGCCTGCGGTCCACGATCTGACGATCGACGCGAAACCCGGTTCGGTCATCGGGCTGCTCGGCGGCACCGGCTCCGGCAAATCGACCATCATCCAGCTGCTGATGCGGGCGTACAACGTGAAGCAGGGAGAGATTCTGCTTGACGGCATCGACATCCGCAACATCAAGATCGAAAGTCTGCGCTCGCAGATCGCGCCGGTGTTCCAGGAGACGTTCCTGTTCTCCGCGTCGATCCGCGACAACATCGCCTACGGCGTGTCGGAATATACGATGGACGACATCATTCGCGCGGCCAAACTGGCGAAAGCGCACGATTTCATCATGGAATTGCCGCAAGGGTATGACACCGTCGTCGGCGAGCGCGGGCTCGGATTGTCCGGCGGACAGAAGCAGCGGATCGCCATCGCGCGGGCGCTCATCCGCAACCCGCGCATCCTCGTTCTGGACGACGCGACGAGCGCCGTCGACATGGAGACCGAGCAGGAGATCCAGGCGGGCTTCAAGGAAGTGATGGCCGGACGGACGACGTTCATCATCGCGCATCGCATCTCGTCGCTCCGCCATGCGGATGAGATCATCGTGCTCGATCAGGGCCGGGTGATCCAGCGCGGCACGCACGACGAGCTGCTCGCCGTGCCCGGCCATTACCGCGATACGTACAACATTCAATATGCCGACCGGCCGGACGCCGAACGGGACGGGGCGGAAAGAAGGGTCGCGAAGTGAGCGGGAAGCACAACGGACACCATCATCGAGCGGAAAACGGCGCAGACCAGGCCAAAATCAAGAACGAGCGGTTCGTCTACCAGGACGACGAGCTGATCGAGAAGCCTTTCAACTGGTCGCAGCTCACCCGTCTGTACGGCTATATGAAGCCGTACAGACGGCAATTGCTGCCGGTCATCATCATCACGATGGTGCTCGGCACGCTGACGAGGCTGACCGTTCCGGCGCTCATCGCCTTCGCGATCGACGAAGCGATCGCGCCCGCGGACGGATCGCCGAGCCTGACGAAGCTGTATCTGTTCGGCGCCTCGGCGCTCGCCCTCTACCTGATCCAGTGGGGGACGAACGTGTTCCGGATCCGGTACACGAACATCATCGGCCAGCGCGTCATTTTCGATCTGCGGCGCGAACTGTTCACCCACATCCAGAAGCTGTCGTTCCGCTTCTTCGACCAGCGGCCGGCCGGCTCCGTGCTCGTCCGCGTGACGAACGACATCAACGCGCTGCAAGATCTGTTCACGAACGGCGTCGTCAACCTGATCATGGACTGCGTTCAGCTGGTCGGCATTGCCGTCCTGCTGCTCGTGCTGAACTTCAAGCTCGGTCTGGCCGTCATGATCACCGTGCCGCTCATGTTCATCGTCTCGACCTCGCTGCGCAGACGGATCCGATTCGCCTGGCAGGACGTCCGGATCAAGCAGTCGCGGCTGAACGCCCACCTGAACGAGAGCATCCAGGGCATCCGCGTGACGCAAGCCTATGTGCAGGAGAAGGCGAACATCGGCTATTTCGACAAAATGAACACAGTGAACCGGCTGGCCTGGAACAAGGCGTCCGCCATGAACCAGTCGTTCGGTCCGGTCATCGAGATCACGGCGGCCGTCGGCACGCTGATTCTGTTCTGGTACGGCTCTTATCTGGTCCAGTCCGGCGCGATGACGGTCGGCCTGCTCGTGGGCTTTGCGAACTACATCGGCAACTTCTGGGAGCCGATCAACCGGCTTGGGCAAATGTATTCGCAGCTCTTGATCGCGATGGCTTCCTCCGAGCGGATCTTCGAATTCATGGATGAAAAGCCGACGGTCGGCGAGCTGCCGGAAGCGAAGAGGATGCCGGAAATCCGCGGCGACGTCAAATTCGAGAACATCGTCTTCGAATACGAGCCCGGCCGTCCGGCGCTGCGCGGCATCAGCCTGGAAGCCGCGGCGGGACAGTCGATCGCCCTGGTCGGCCATACCGGCTCGGGCAAGAGCACGATCATCAATCTGCTCTGCCGCTTCTATGATCCGGTGGAAGGGCGCGTGTTCATCGACGGCATCGATATTCGGGACGTGACGCTCGAAAGCCTCCGTTCGCAGGTCGGCATCGTGCTGCAGGATACGTTCATTTTCTCCGGCACGATCCGCGACAACATCCGCTACGGCCGGCTGGACGCGACGGACGAGGAAGTCGAAATGGCGGCAAGGGCGGTTCACGCCCACGATTTCATCATGAAGCTTCCGCAAGGCTACGACACCGAGGTGCAGGAACGCGGCAGCGTCCTCTCGATGGGGCAGCGCCAGCTGCTGTCGTTCGCCCGCGCGCTGCTCGCCGATCCGCGCATCCTGATTCTCGACGAGGCGACGGCCAGCATCGATACGGAGACGGAGCTGAAGATCCAGGAGGCGCTCAAAACGCTGCTGACCGGCCGGACTTCGTTCATCATCGCGCACCGGCTGTCGACGATCCGCCACGCGGACAACATCATCGTGCTCGACCACGGCCGCATCGTCGAGCAAGGCAATCACGACGAGCTGATGCGGAAGCGGGGCGTCTACTACGGGCTGATCGAGGCGCAATATCGGTTTTTGTCGGCTTGAACGGCATGGTTTAAGTAAAAAGGGCTGTTTCGCAGGCGGTTTAAGCCGTTTCGCGAGACAGTCTTTTTTTTCATGGATCTGCCGCCAGAGATTGTGACGTAAAAAATATTATGTAAACCAAAATTCGATTTCATTTGATAACAAGGGATCCCTCCAAACGCCCAAAATCCCGCGTCCCGCTGGCCCGCTTTACGAAACGGGATATAATGAATTACAATAAAGCTTGTTTGCCGCACTGGATAAGGCGGCAAAATCAGCCGAATCCGGCACGCCGTGAGAATCGATGAAGGAGGGCGCGCATGGCGGAGCAATTGGATTTATTCGCAGATGAGACATCCGTGCGGGAGCGCGGTTACGATGCAGACGACATCCAGGTGCTGGAAGGCTTGACGGCCGTCCGGAAACGCCCGGGCATGTACATCGGCAGCACGTCCAGTTCCGGCCTGCATCATCTCGTCTGGGAGATCGTGGACAACGCCGTCGATGAACATCTGGCGAAGTTCGCGACCGAGATCGATGTGACCATCCACGCCGACCAGTCGGTGACGGTCTGGGACAACGGCCGCGGCATCCCGACCGGCATGCACAAGACGGGCATCCCGACACCCCAGCTCGTATTCACGGTGCTGCACGCGGGCGGCAAATTCGGCGGAAACGGTTACAAAAAGTCCGGCGGTCTGCACGGCGTCGGCGCTTCGGTAACGAACGCGTTGTCCGAATGGCTCGAAGTGGAGATTTACCGCGACGGCAAAATTCACCGCCAGCGGTTCGAATATTGGGTCGACAAGGATGGCAAGGAACATGTCGGCGAGCCGGTGACCGGTCTTGAAATCATCGGCAACACGCGGAAGACCGGAACGAAGGTGACGTTCAAGCCGGACGCCCGGGTGTTCCACGGCAACATTTCGCTCAATTATGACACGCTGGCCGAACGGCTGCAGGAGATCGCCTTCCTGAACGCCGGTCTGAAAGTGACGCTCAAGGACGAGCGGACCGGCAGGGAGGATCTCTTCCATTATGAAGGCGGCGCCAGCCAGTTCGTCGCCTTCCTCAATGAAGGCAAAGCGGTGCTCACCGATGTCATCCATTTCTACGCGGAACGGGACGACATCGAAGTCGAGGTGGCGCTGCAGTACAATGACGGCTACACCGAGACGATCGCGTCGTTCGTCAACTCGATTCCGACCCGAGGCGGCGGCACCCACGAGACCGGGTTCAAAACGGCGTATACCCGGGTCATGAACGAGTATGCGCGGAAGAACGGCATTCTGAAAGAGAAGGACAAAAACCTTGACGGCGCCGACCTGCGCGAAGGGATGATCGCCGTCATCAACGTGAAAATGTCCGACGTCGAATTCGTCGGGCAGACGAAGGACCAGCTCGGCAGCGCCTCGGCGCGCAGCGCGGTCGACGCGGTCGTCTCCGACAAGATGGCCGTGTTCCTCGAGGAGAATCCGCAGGTCGCGCAGCAGCTGCTGAAGAAGGCGATTCAGGCGGCGAAGGCGCGCGAGGCGGCCCGCAGGGCGCGCGAGGAAGTCCGCTCGGGCAAGAAGCGGAGCGAGTCGTCCAACTTGAACGGCAAGCTGACGCCGGCCCAGTCGAAGGACTTCATGCGCAATGAGCTGTTTATCGTCGAGGGCGATTCCGCCGGCGGTTCGGCGAAGCAGGGGCGCGACTCGCGCTATCAGGCGATCCTGCCGCTCCGGGGCAAGCCGATGAATCCGGAGAAGGCGCGGCTCGCGGATATTCTGAAGAATGAGGAATACAAGACGATCATCTCGGCGATCGGCGCCGGCGTCGGCCCGGAATTCGATCCCGATGAGGCGAACTACAGCAAGATCATCATCATGACCGACGCCGACACGGACGGCGCGCACATCCAATGTCTGCTGCTGACGTTCTTCTACCGGTACATGAAGCCGCTCATCGACATGGGCAAGGTGTACATCGCACAGCCGCCGCTCTACAAGATCTCCCGCAAGATGGGCAAGCTGGAGACGGTGCGCTACGCCTGGACGGATGAGCAGCTGCAGAACTATCTGAAGGAGTTCGGCAAAAACTGCGAGCTGCAGCGCTACAAAGGTCTCGGCGAGATGAATCCGGAGCAGCTCTGGGAGACGACGATGAACCCCGAGACGCGGACGCTGCTGCAGGTGCGGATCGAGGACGCCGCCAAGGCGGAACGGCGCGTCTCGACGCTGATGGGCGACAAGGTCGATCCGCGGAAGAAGTGGATCATCGAGAACGTCGATTTCACCGAATACGAAGAGTAGGAGAGAAGCGGCATGGGCACGCTTGAACAGTTCCTGCCGGCATTTCTCGAAGAGGTCGTGGGAGACCGCTTTGGCCGGTACTCAAAATATATCATCCAGGACCGGGCCATTCCCGATGTCCGCGACGGGCTGAAGCCGGTGCAGCGCCGCATCCTGTACGCGATGTACGAAGCCGGCAACACGCCCGACAAGCCGTACCGCAAGTCGGCGAAAACGGTCGGCGACGTGATGGGCAACTACCATCCGCACGGCGACGCTTCCATCTATGAAGGCATGGTGCGGATGGCGCAGCCGTGGAAAATGGGCCATGTGCTGATCGACGGCCACGGCAACTGGGGTTCGCTCGATGACGATCCGCCCGCCGCGATGCGGTACACGGAAGCGCGGCTGTCGCCGATCGCGATGGAGATGCTGCGCGACATCGACAAGCGGACGGTCCCGTTCAAGGACAATTTCGACAACACGGCGAAGGAGCCGGTCGTGCTGCCTTCGCGTTTTCCGAATCTGCTGGTCAACGGCGTCAGCGGCATTTCGTCCGGCTTTGCGACCGAGATTCCGCCGCACAACCTGCGCGAAGTGATCGACGCCTGCATCGCACGGATGGATGATCCGGACATTACGCTCGAGAAACTGCTGGGCATCGTGAAAGGTCCGGATTTCCCGACGGGCGGCATCATCATGGGCGAGGAGGGCATCCGCGAAGCCTACGCGACGGGCAAAGGGCGCATCTATATCCGGGCGAAGACGGATATCGAGGAGCTGCGCGGCGGCCGCAAACAGATCGTCATCACCGAGATCCCGTATCAGGTCGTCAAATCCCGGCTCGTGACGGCGATGGAGACGATCCGCCTGGAGAAGAAGGTGGACGGCATCTCGGAAGTGCGCGACGAGAGCGGCCGGAACGGGCTGCGTATCGTCATCGAGCTGAAGAAGGACGCGGACGCCGAAGGCATCCTGGCCTATCTGCTCAAGAAGACGGATCTGCAGATTACATACAACTTCAACATGGTGGCGATCGTCAACAAGGCGCCGCGCCAGCTCGGCCTCAAGGAGATGCTGACGGCGTATATCGACCACCAGAAGGAAGTCGTCTCCAATCGCTGCCGGTACGAGCTGGAGAAGGCGGAAGACCGCGCCCACGTCCTCGAAGGACTCGTCAAGGCGCTGAATATTCTCGACGATGTCATCGCGACGATCAAGGCATCGAAGAACCGCCAGGACGCGCAGCAGAACCTGGTCGCGAAGTTCGGGTTCACCGAGCGGCAGGCGGACGCGATCCTGACGCTCCAATTGTACCGGCTGACGAATCTCGAGATTACGCAGCTCACGAAGGAACTGCGCGAGACCGAGAAGCGCATCGCGTACCTGAAGTCCATCCTGTCAAGCGAGAAGAAGCTGCTCGGCGTCATCAAGGACGAGCTATTGGAAATCCGCGGCGCGTACGGGGTCGACCGGCGCTCCGACATCCGCGGCGAAGTGGAGGAGCTGAAGGTCGGCCTCGAAGTGATGGTCGCGTCCGAAGACGTACTGGTGACGCTGTCGCAGGAAGGCTACATCAAGCGGACGAGCAGGCTGTCCTTCACCCGATCCGGCGGCGACCTCGACAATTCCGGCGTCAAGGAAGGCGATATCGTCCGCCTCGTGCTGGAAGTGAATACACTGGATCAATTGCTGCTGTTCACGCGGAAGGGTTCGTACTTCCTCCTGCCGGTTCACCAGATTCCGGAGTTCAAGTGGAAGGACACCGGGACGGCGCTGGTCAACGTCGTGCCGCTCGCGAAGGACGACGGCATCGTCGGCATCGTTCCGGTGCGGGATTTCGAGCGGGAAGATCTGTCGCTTCTGTTCGTGACGAAACGCGGACAGGTGAAGCGGACCGCGCTGAAAGAGTATCAGACGACCCGCACGGGGCCGATCGCCGCATGCAGACTTGCGGACGGCGACGAAGTGGTGCAGGTGCTGGCGAGCACGGGCACACAGCAGCTCATGCTCGTCACGAAGCTCGGGATGAGCATCCGCTTCGAGGAGTCCGAAGTCAGTTCGATGGGACGCGTCGCCGCCGGCGTGCGCGGCATCATGCTGAAAGAGAACGATGAAGTCGCGGCCGCCCTGCTCGTGAAAGGCGAAGAAGGCGAGGTGCTCGTCGTCACCGATCTGGGCTGGGCGAAGCGCTCGCTGCTGCTGGATTACCCGGTGCAGGGCAGGGGCGGAAGAGGTCTTGCGACATTCGTGTTCAACGAAAGCAAGCGTGGAAAATCGAACGGCAGCCGGCTGATCGGCGCGTTCCATTGCAAGGAAGAAGCCCGCTATACGCTGGCAACATCGTCGGGCGCTTCCTTCACGTTCAGTACGGAAGATACGCCGATCGAGCTGCTGCGGTCGGGCGGCAAGCGCGTCGCCGCGCTTGACAAGCAGGACGCGGCGGTCTGCTGCTTCCGACGTCCGGACCTTGAATCCCGGGAAGGGGAAGCCTGAGCCTGATCTGACGCATTGCTGAACCCGCGCAACCGGAAAGGATTTTCCGGGGGCAGCGGGTTTTTGACGTTTGCAGAACGGGCGGTCTCCAGGCGCTTCAAGTGGTTTTACTTGTTTCGACGTCGGGCCTTGCGTACAAAATGTCATCGGTTGTCGGCTGGAAGGGGGAAGTATCGATTCGCGGCATAAATTATTAAGTGCATTAACCTTTTTTTCGACAAGAGCGGCTGATATAATGAACATAAGGCGGATATTGGGAGGGATTGGGATGTTTGCCGCGGAATTTGCCCGTCTGTGGATGAAAATCACGAAAGACTGGAAAATGCATCTCGATGAAGCGCTGGCTCCCGCCCTGACCGAAAGCCAGCTGAACGTGCTGGAACTGCTCCTTGAACATCAGCCGATGAAACCGTCGGATATGCTTCACTATCTGTCCACGACGCCGGCCGCGATCACGACACTGCTCGACCGGATGGAGCGGGGAGGACTCATTGCGCGCACCCGGGACGAAACCGACCGCCGCATCGTGTGGGTGACCGCGACGGACCGGGGGTTGCGCGAAGCGCGGCGCGGGGTGGAAATCCGCGAACGCTACATCGGACAGGCCCTGGACCGGATTTCGGCCCACAATCAGCAGCTGCTCATCTATCTGCTGGGCAAGATTGCGGATGAGCCGATTGTACGGCCGGCCGCCGCGGGAGACGAGCGGTAGCGCTCATCGCCCGTCCGGTGCGCCCATGGCAGCCAGCCGCTTCCGGAGCGCGTCCAGGTTTGTCTCCATCTGCTCATAATCGGCCGCAGAGAGCAGCGGATCGCTGCGCTCTTCGAGCACGCGCTCGACGGGGAGGATCCGGTAATGATTGCGGCCGTTCGCTTTGTAGCGGTGAACCCACGTGATGACCGGCTCCACGTCCGCCATCCGCGTCACGCCTTCCTCTTTGCGCAGCATGATCCGGTACAGTACGCCGTAATCCTTCGTGCCGCCGCGCTGGTTCGAGATGAAATTGCCCATCGAATAGATGATGACGCCCTGGCGCGCAGCACCGCTTTCGTCCTGTGTCTCCACGACTTCATACGGCTGGATGACATGCGGATGCGAGCCGGCGATCAGGTCGGCTCCGGCGGCGATCAGCCTGCGCGCGAGCGCTTTCTGTTCCTCGTTCGGCATCGTCTGGTACTCCACGCCGAAATGCAGCGCGATGACGATATAGTCGGCGCCGGCTTCCCGCAGCGCCGCGATGTCCCGGATGATGCGTTCCTCATCGATCAGCGCGACGAGCCACGGTTTGTCTTCCGGCACCGGGATGCCGTTCGTGCCGTACGTGTAGGCGAGCAGTCCGATGCGGATGTGATGCCGCTCGACGATGGTCAGCTCGGCCGCTTCGTCCGCGGAGCGGGCGGTGCCGCGGGTGACGAAGCCCTGTTCTTCCAGAAACCCGAGCGTGTGTTCGACGCCCCGTGCGCCGCGGTCCAGCGAATGGTTGTTCGCGGTTGTGACAATGTTGAATCCGGCGTCCTTCAGCGCGGCCGCCAGCTCATGCGGCGAGCTGAAGCGGGGGAAGCCCGAATAGTCGCCATCGGCCGACAGCGTCGTTTCGAGGTTGGCCATCGCCCAGTCGGCTTCCGCAAGGAGCGGCTTGACCTCGGTGAAGTACGGCGAGAAATCATACCGCTTGCTGTCCATGTCATAGTAAGCCGGAAGCTGCGGCATGTGCATCATGATGTCGCCGACCGCGGCGAGCAGGCCTTCCGCCGGCACGCCGGAGCCCGGCTCGCCGGGGGCTGCCGGTTCCGGCTCCGGTTCGACCGGCAGCTCTTCCGGCGTCTCGTCCGGTTCGGTACCGGCAGATCCGCCGCCGCTGCCGGCATCGTTGCCCGATCCCGCATGATCCGCCGCGCTCTTGCCGTCAGGCACGCCGGACGTTCCGTTCCACGCGGTCAGCGCATAGATGAGCGCCAGCCCGGCAAGCGAGACGGCGAGCATGAGGAGGATCGCGAAGCGCCGTTTCATCATCTGTCCGTCCTTTCGGCGGTGAACGATCCTTCCGCAAGCGACCATGCCGAATCGGGCCAGGAAGCCCAGACGCCTTCGCGCGGCGGAAGGGAGCGGATCTCGAGCCATTCCTTCGTCACCGGATGGGCGACGCCGATATAGGCCGACCAGAGCGCCGCGGTGTCATGGGACCGGACGCCTTCGCCCGCGCCGTATTTCCGGTCGCCGGCGAGGGGGCAGCCGATGGCGGCCATCTGCACCCGGATCTGGTGGGGCCGGCCGGTGTGCAGGCGGACGGCGACGAGCGCCCGGCCTTCCGCCTCGGCGACGACCCTGTACGACAACACCGCTTCCTTCGCGTCCGGCACGGGCTTGGGATAGGCGGTTACGATGTTGGTCTTCGCGTCTTTGCGCAGATAATGGACGAGCGTCGCCTCGCGGGAAGACGGCACACCTTCCGTGCAGGCGATGTAGCCTTTGGCGAACGAGCGGTTCCGCACCGCGTCGGACAGCCGCGACGCGGCCTTCGACGTCTTCGCCAGAAGCATCGCGCCGCCGGCCGGCCGGTCGAGTCGGTGGACGAGTCCGAGGAAGACGTTGCCCGGTTTGTTGTAGCGCGCCTTCAGATCGGCCTTGACGACCGTCAGGATGTCCGGCGCGCCGGTCTCGTCCGCCTGCGACAGCATACCGGGCGGCTTGACGACCGCGATCAGGTGGTTGTCCTCGTACAACACCTGAACGGCGGGCGCGCCGCCGTCATGGCCCGTCATGACGCCTCCCAGCGGCCGAGAATGCCGCACGGCAGCACCAGGCCGGAGCGGGTGATCGGCAGACCGATTTCGCCGCAGCGGATCGTGCCACCGAACTTCCGGCCGATCGTCATTTTGAGCAGATTGTTCAGCACGGCGGGGGACAAGCCGGTCGTATAGGCGTTGATCAGGACGAACAGCGGTTCGTCCGACAGGATCGGCAGACACGACTCCAGGAACGGGTACAGGCTCGTCTCCAGCTTCCACATTTCGCCGTTCGGACCGCGCCCGTAGGAGGGAGGGTCCATCACGATGGCGTCGTATTTGCGGCCGCGCCGCTGTTCCCGCTGGACGAACTTGAACACGTCATCCGTAATGTAGCGGATCGGCCGGTCCGCAAGCCCCGACAGGGCGGCGTTCTCCTTCGCCCACTGCACCATGCCCTTCGCCGCATCCACATGGACGACCTCGGCTCCCGCCGAAGCCGCGGCCACCGTTGCGCCGCCCGTGTAGGCGAACAGGTTCAGCAGCCGGACCGGCCGACCGGCGTCACGGATCTTGTCCATGATCCAGCTCCAGTTCACCGCCTGTTCGGGGAACAGTCCCGTATGCTTGAAATTGGTCGGCCGGATGAGAAACGTCAGCTCGCCGTACCGGATGTTCCAATGTTCCGGCAGCTTGCGCCGATATTCCCAATGTCCGCCGCCGGACGAGCTGCGGTGGTAATGGGCATGGGCGGTCAGCCATTCGTCCGTCTCCCGCCCGATCGGCCAGATGATCTGCGGATCCGGCCGGCGGAGGACCACCGTTCCCCAACGCTCAAGCTTCTCGCCGCCTCCGGCGTCAATCACTTCATAATCGACCCATTGATCTGCTATGTAGTACATCGGACAGACCTTCCTTGACTTCGCATAATTGGCGCCGGGATATCGATCAGGGACGCGAAAAAATCGCCCGACCGCACCCGCGCCTGACAATGGAACTATTATAGCGGAAGGCGGAAGCGAGGACAATTGCGGACCGGCGCCGCCGCCGTTTCCGTCTTTGGACTCGCCGCCGAGCAGCGAGCTGATCAATCCGCCGAGATCGGAGAGAAACGCGAGCAGATCTCCGAGCAGACCTCCGAATGCGAGCGTCCTGACGGATGCGGACGAGACGAAGCCGGCTGCGGAAGCGGGGGCGGCTTGCGAGAAGGAAGCCGTCAAGACCAGAATGAGTGCCAGCGTGAGAAATTTGACCCGTGTCAAGATCATCACCTCCTATTCATTAATACGAACATTACTGTACGTTATAAAGGTTATCACAGACGGTTGACTTGTATATGGCGCAAGACGCGGTCGGCGTTCGGACAAATATTTTTATTTCCGCTGAACTGTCAAAAGGGTTTCGCGCGCATCCGACGAATGGAATAGGAAGGGAAAAGCATCCTCGGGAGGAATCGACGTGAAATTCAAATTCAGTATCATGAAAAAAGTCGTACTCGGTATCACGGCAGTATCGGCGGTAACGTACGGAACAAGCGCGTTCTTCATTCTGGTGCTAATGGATTATTTAGATGAACATATATCCGAAGTCTGGTTTATTGTCGGCACGCTGCTGCTTGGCATTTTCTGGACCGGATTTCTGGGCATGCTGGCGGCGAACCGATTGATCAAGCCGCTCAAGCAGCTCATGCAGACGGCCAACAAGGTGTCCGAAGGCTACCTGAACGTCGAGGTCGTTCCGCCGCGTTCGGACGATGAACTGCGAGCGCTTGCCCTGTCGTTCGACGCGATGATCCGGCAGCTGCGCACGATCGTCGACGGCATCGCGGACAACTACAAGGCCACCCATCTGCATGTCGGCGAATTGGGGAATGCGATCGAACAGGCCACCCGGCACATCCAGAACATTACGGACCGTGTCGACAAAATGTCCGACGGCGCGGAACATCAGTCCAAATCGACGGCCGTCATGTTCCGTTCGCTGGAGCTGGCATCAAGCGCCGCGAACGAGATCAGCGAGCTGGCCGAAGAAGCGCGGAGATCGGCGATCAAGATGGATCAGACGATCCACGAGAACGGCGAAGCGATTGCGTCGCTAGTGGAAGGCATGCGGAAAATGGCCGTCCTCAACCGGGAATCGATCGAAACCGTGCGGCGGCTGGACGAGCATGCCGGCCTGATCGGGAACATCTCCGAAGTCGTCGCCGGCATCGCCGACCAGACGCACATGCTGTCGCTCAACGCCTCGATCGAAGCGGCGCGGGCCGGGGAGGAAGGACGCGGATTCGCGGTCGTCGCGGAAGCCGTCCGCAAGCTGGCCCAGCAGAGCGCCGAATCAGTGCAGGATATCCGGCAGCTGATCGAACAGATCCAGCAGGAGATCAGACAAGTGGTGGAACAGATCTCCGAGCAGTATGAAGTGGCGGAACAGGAGTCCGAACACGGCGAGAAGTCCGCGGAAGCGCTGCGCCTGATTGCCGGAGAGGCGGACAATGTGCACAAGATCGTGGTGGAAGCGTCGAACCGCGTCATGATGCAGGCGGAGCAAATGAACAGCACGCTCGCCGAGGCGCGCGCGGTCGTCGAAATTGCGGAACAGATCCGGGAAGGGGCGCAGCAAGTGTTCGCGTCGACGCAGGAACAATATGCGCTCATGCAGGAAATCACGTCGACGTCCGAACAGCTTCAGCAGCATTCGGCCAATCTGAGAAAACGGATCGAATTTTTCAAATCCTGACCCTTACGAATCGAGTAGGAGGGGGCTAGCCGCCCCCTCCTACTCGATATGCGGCCGGCATCCGGCACGGCGTGCATAACTTCGGCCCGTTCCCGAATACAATCGTGTAGCGGCATCGCTTGTCCGATTGCGGGCAAGCGGCGGCTGATGCGACAGGAAAGGGTGAGTGCGGGATGGACCATACGCCGGATATCGCGCTGCTCGGCATCGGCACCGCCGTTCCGGCCTGGCGACTGGATCAGGCGGATACGGCGCTGCGGGTGGCGGAAGCGCTGCGGGACGATCCCGGCGCGGCGCGCTGGGCACGGCGCATCTTCCGCCAACAGGGCATCGAGGCGCGCTACACGTGCGAGCCGAATCTGCTGGAGGAAGCCGGCGCGTGCCGCTATTTTCCGCGGAGCCGGGAGGCGGCTCCCGCCACCGCCGAACGGATGGGCGTCTATCGCCGTGAGGCGCTGCCGCTCGCGCGTCTTGCGGCGGAGCGGGCGCTCGCGGACAGCGGCACGCCGCCCGGGGCCGTGACCCACCTGATCACGACAAGCTGCACGGGGCAATATTTGCCCGGACTGGACGCGGAGCTTATCCGGGCGCTCGGCCTGCCGGCGAGCGTCAATCGGCTGCCGCTCACGTTCGTCGGCTGCGCGGCGGGGCTCAAAGCGATCGGGCTGGCCCGGCAGTTCGCGGCCGCTTCCCCGAACGGGGACGTCTGCGTGCTCGTCGTCTGCGTCGAGCTCTGTACGCTGCATTTCCAGCCTTCGGGCGCCAGGGAAGATCTGTTCGCCGCATCGCTGTTCGGAGACGGCGCTTCCGCCTGCGTCGTCGGCGCGCCGGCGGACGGGCGGACTGCCGTGTTCAGGCTCGGGCAGCCCCGGTCTGTCCTGCTGCCGGGCGGGGAAGCGGACATGACCTGGAACATCGGGCCGTACGGATTCGAACTGATGCTTTCGGCGAATGTGCCCAGGCTGATCCGCACCCATCTGCCCGCGGAGATCCGTCCGTTCATGGCGGGGGGAACGGCTCCCGGGCTGTGGGCGATCCATCCCGGCGGACGCGGCATCATCGACGCGGTGGAGGAGACGTGCGGGCTGTCGGCGGAGCAGACGCGTCCGAGCCGGGAAGTGCTGCGGCAGTACGGCAACATGTCCTCCGTGGCCATTCTGTTCGTGATGCAGGAGCTGCGGCGGGAGCTTCAGCGGCGGCCGACACGGACCGGACCGCTTGACGGCATCGCCGTCGCCTTCGGTCCGGGGCTGACGGCCGAGCTCTTGCCGTTCGGCTTCGCGCATGCCCCGGTTCCCGGGGAGAGCGGGCAGGTTGCCGTCCATGCTTGACCTGCTTCGGATGCGGGCTTCGCAGCCTGAGCGAATGGACGGCAGCGGCGTGCCGGAAGCGGAGCTTGCGGGCGCCTACCGCCGGCTGCGGATGCTCAACCGGCTGTTCGCGGCCGCGGCGCCGATCCGCACCGGCGTCGAGCGTCTCTGGATCGAAGCGGGCAGGCCCGCGCGGCTGTCGGTGCTTGATATCGGCGCCGGTTCCGGCGATGTGAACCGTTCGCTGCTCCGCTGGGCGGAACGGAACGGGATCGGGATCGCGATCCGGCTGGTCGACGTCAGGGAAGAAGCTTGCCGCGAGGCGAGGCGGCTGTTTCGCGGGGATGCGCGGATTGAAGTGGCGCGCGGCGATTTGTTCGACCTGCCGGATCAGGCGGCGGATATCGTCACGGCGACGCAGTTCGTCCACCATTTCGGACCGGACGAGCTGCCCCGCGTCATCCGCCGCATGCTCGGCGTCTCCCGGATCGGCGTCGTCCTGAGCGATCTTCGCCGCCACATCGTCCCCTGGGCCGCGGTGTGGCTGACGGCGCGGCTGTTGACGGGGAACCGCTGCATCCGGACCGACGCGCCGCTGTCCGTGGCGCGCGGATTCCGCGAGGAGGATTGGGACAAGCTGGCCATTGACGGCGGCATCCGGGAGATGTGGTATGCGCGCAAGGCGCCGTACCGCTATGTCGTCGTCATCCGGAAAAGCGGTACGGAAAAAGGCGGTGATGCGTCTGGCGGACAAGACGGTTGACGCGGTCGTGATCGGCGGAGGCCCGGGCGGCAGCGCCGCGGCCCGCGCGCTGGCCGCGGCGGGATGGGAGACGATCGTCCTGGAGCGGCGCGCCTTTCCCCGGCACAAGGTATGCGGCGAATTTCTGTCGCCGGAAGCGAAGACGACGCTGCGCGAGCTCGGGCTCGAAGACGCGGTGAACGGCCTGTCGCCCGTCCGGATCGAGCGCGTCCGCCTGTCGGCGGCCGGCGGCAGGCCGCTCGACGTGCCGCTTCCCGGCGCCGCGCTTGGCATCAGCCGCCGTGAACTGGACGCGGCGCTGCTGGACGGCGCCCGGCGGGCGGGAGCGGAAGTGCGCGAAGGAATCCGGGCGGCGGGCATCCGCCGGGAAGGCGGCATCTACGCCGTCGACACGCAGGGGAACGGAGCGGCGGGGACGGTTCACGCGCGCGTCGTCGTCGGCGCCTGGGGAGCGGGAGCGCGCAAGGCGTTCGCGGACCCGCGCGCCGCCCGGACGGGCGCATCCCGGCTGCTTGGCGTAAAGGTCCATTTCGAGGGAATCCCCGTCATTCCGGTGACGGAGCTCTACGCGTTCCGCGGCGGATACCTCGGCCTGTCGCCCGTGCCCGGCGGGCGGGTCAACGCCGCGGCGCTGCTCGATCCGCGGGCGTTCGGCGGCGGGGAGTCTTCCGCCCTGGCCTGGATCGCCGCAGCGGCACGCCGCCATCCCGAACTGGCGCGCAGACTCGAAGGCGCCAGGCCCGTGCCCGGCACGGAGGCCGCGGTCTCGCCGGTCATGCTCGACCGCAGGCCGCTCGCCTGGTCCGGCTGCCCGCTCGTCGGCGACGCGGCGCTCCGCATTCCGCCGCTCTGCGGCGACGGCATGTCGATCGCGCTGCGCTCCGGCCTGGTCTGCGCGCGGCTGGCCGATCGCCGATTGCGCGGCGACATGACGGATGATGCGTGGCGCCGCGAATACGAGCGGTTCTTCCGCCGGGAATGCGCCGGCGCGCTGCGGCTCGGACGTCTGCTGCAGACGGTGCTCGGCCGTCCGGGCGCCGCCCGGCTGCTGCTTGCAATCGGGCATGCCGCGCCGGAATGGGCTGCCGCGGTCGTGCGGCGCACCCGGCTGGCGGAGCCGGGCAGCTGAAAGCCGGGGAAGAAGAAGGCGGACGCCGCAACCCGCGGCGTCCGCCTTTCCGTTATTTCATTCTGAGCATCATGGTCCACAAATCCGCCGGTTCGTAGCCGAGCCGCCAGACGGCGACGCCGGCCAGATCGTACTTCTTCGCCAGTTCGATCCTCGCCTTGATCGTCTGCTCCGTCTCCATCCAGAACACATAGGTCTGACCGTCCTTGACATACGTCACTTTCGTCTGACCGAACGTCGGGTCGTAAACCGCCGTCTCCTCGACCTCATTCAGCAGGGCGGGGATGTCCTTCATCAGCACCGCCCGCGAGCCGAGCACGTTGCCGGAAGCGTCGACTTTCCATTCCCGCACATAGAACGGCACGCCGAGGAACAGTTTCGAGCGGGGAATGCCGTAGGACAGAAAATCGATGATGCCTTGCTCCGTCCAGGCCAGACCGGATACGGAGCCGGGCTTCGTGCTGCCGCTCCAGTACTGGTCGTAGGCCATGATCATGATGTAGTCGACGGCTTCCGCAATTTTCTCATGATCGTAAGCGGTCTGGTGATTCCAGGCTTTGTCGCCGCGGATCAGGTCGATGGATATTTTCATGCCGCGGGCATGGACGGCGTCCGCCAGCTTCCGCACGAAGGCGGTATAACGGTTCCGGTCCGTTCCGGCCACTTCCTCGAAATCGAGATTGACGCCGTAGACGCCGAGCTCGGCCAGCCGGTTCACGAGGGCGTCAATGAACCGCTTCTGCGCCGCTTCGTCGGCGAGAAACGCGCTGGTCATCCGCCGGTCGAACTGGTTGTTCACGAGCGGCATGACCTTGATGCCGCGGGCCTTCAATTCCTTCGCAAGCGCCGGATCCGACTTGTCCTCCAGCGTGCCGTCCGCCGACGCGAGCTGGAACCAGGTGGGCGAGTCGATGTCGAGCCCCTGCGTGTTCGCAATCTGGCTCAGAATCGTGCCCGTGCTCGATGAACCGTTCCAGCCGAGGTAGAGCAGCCGGCTCGCGTTGCTCCAGAGCACCCGTCCGTCCTCCGTGCGGATGGAGGCGTTCGCGAGGCCCGATGCGGCGGTGATCGCGCTTTTCAGCGCATGGAACTGCCGGACTTCGCGGTCGCCCTGGTAGACGCGGTAATACGGGATGTTCGTCCAGAGCACCTTGCCGTCCCGGATGATCTCCGCTCCGGCCAATCCCTTCGCGTAGGCGACGGCGTTGTCGAGGCCGAAGAACCTTTTCCGTTCCTTGCCGTTCTGGAAGACGGCGAACGGCGGGACGTTCGAATGGACGACCGTTCCCGTGTCCAGATGGATGACTTCGCTGCCCGCGATGCCGGCCGCGGCCTGAATGGCGTCGCGCAGATAGCCGTAGCGCTTCTCGCCGGGTTCGCCATTGACGAGGACGGCATAGGCGGGAGCTTTTTCCCGTTCCGCCGCTTCCTCTTCATCCGTAAGGTTGTCCCAGATCCATGAATTCGTCGCCAGATCGATGACATGCATGTTCCGATAATATTTCGCGACGGCTTTCGCCTCCGCCAGCGTGGTGAACGACCAGGCGGGGAGGGTTTTGTGCCCCTGGTACAACCGGTAACGCGCGAATTTCGCGTAGGCCCAGCCGGGCTGTTCGAGATCGCGGATCGCGACGTTGATTTTGCCGGCCGCCGCCTTTTTCGCTTCGGCATATGTACGGAACAGCATGTTCGGTGCCAGCACGCCGTCGACATACACCGCATAGCGAGGATAATTGTGCCAGACCCAGGCGCGGTCGGCAATCTTCTCGACGCGGCTGTACGCGAACTGCTTCGCGTAGGCGATCGCCTGCGATTCCGTGGCAAATTCTTTGAGCGGTTTGTCGTTCTGATAGACGCGGTACTTCGTGATGCGGGCGAGATCCGCCGCGGCGTTCGCCGCGGATGCCGCCTGCAGGCTGAGCGCGAAAATGATCAGCAGCGCGAGAACCGCCCGTAGGGCCCGAAGTTCCATTCGAGGCTCAACATCCTTCCTCTGGCAATCTGTGAATCTATTAGTTTAACGCAGAAGATGGAGGAAGGTTGCTTGGCAAAGTTTCCATGGCGCCCAAAAAAATAAACGTAAAAACATACCGGCACTTCCGGAGCCCCGTACTCAAAATAAAAACCGCCCGGCCCATTCGATGATGAGCCGGACGGCCTCCCCGCGTTCGCAGGCTGAACCCGCCGTCAATCCGCAATATCTGCCCAGATCTCGTCGTCCAACCCGAGCCGGATCTGTTCGCGGAACACCCGTCTGCCGTATTCGGTGAGCATGTAGCGTTCGATCGCTTCGAGCAGGTTCGCTTCGACGATGTACTGGCTGCGGCCGAGCACCCAGACCTCGGCCGTATAGCCGTAATCCTCATCCCATTGAAGCTGCACTTCAACGTCGGTCGGCTTCACGCCTTTCCGTTCGGCGAAATGAAGGCAGACCGCGTTGACGATCTCATCCATTGACAGCCGCATGCTCAGTACGGTCTCCTCGATTCACGCGGCGGTCTCCGGTCGCGGAAGTACCGGTATGCGGCGCGGATCAGCACGAACAGGAAATAGATGGCGAGCACATTGATCATCAGGCCGAGCAGTTCGCCGAAGAATCCCATGCCGGCGAACAGGCTGCCGAACAGAAGGCCGGCGAGACCGCCGATCATGAGGCCCTTCATGAAGCTGCCGCCGCCGAAGAAGCCGCGCTGCGTGCCGGCGGTGCCGCCGGTTGTGTTCGCGCCGGCCTTCGTGCTAGAAGCGGTGCCGGAAGCCGTCCGATCGGTTTTGCTGACGTTGTTGTCCTGAATTTTCTTCGGCTGCTCCTTGAACGTCTGCCTCGGTGCGGTAAAGCGGCCGCGGCGCGCATCGGCCGGTTCGGCGACCGTCACGAAGAACACGGTGAAGACGGTGAGCAGCAGAAGCGCTTTCGTCCAGGTCGAGGACTTCATGGTATAAAACTTGCCTCCCACTATGTTCTGTCTTCTGGTATCATCAACTTATACGTCCGGGTCGGGTCCCGGTTTCAAGAAAATTGTTTAAGAAAATGCCGTTACAAGAACAGGCAGGCTGGCAGGTGAACGGGCATGTCCGCGTATCCGGAACCGTATGTGGATTATCTGTTCGAGTTTCACGCGACGCGCGATTACTTCGAATGCCATGAACGATTGGAGGAATACTGGAAATCGCTGCCGCTCCGGGATCCGGACCGCGACGTCTGGGTCGGACTGATCCAGCTCGCGGTGGCGCTGTACCATCATCGACGCGGCAATGCGGCGGGCGCGGTGAAAATATACCGCGGCGCGGCGGCGCGGCTCCGCCCGGAGACGCTCGACCGGCTCGGACTGGACGGCGCGGCGGTGCAAGAAATCGCAGCCGAATCGGCGCGCCGGCTCGAAGCGGCGGGGAGAGAAGCCGTTTACCGGGCGGTCAATCTGCCGATCCGGGACGGCGAACTGCTCAAGCTGCTGCAGGAACGGGCTCGCCGGCAAGGTTTTGCCTGGGGAGCGGACGATCCGCTCGAGGAGAGCATCGTCCGGCGGCACGCGCTGCGCGACCGCTCGGACGTCATTGAAGCGCGGGCGAGGGCAGCGGCCGAGCGGACGGCTGCGCGGCGGCGCGATCCGTAGCGCCGGAATCCCGCAGCGCTCACACGGCTTGTCCGGTGTAGCCGTCCACGACGAGGTCGAGCTTGCCGGTGACGGGGTGCACGATCAGGCCATGCACACAGGTGCCCGGCGGCAGCAGGGGGTGGCGGCTGACGATGCGGACGCTTTTCTCGACGCTGTCGCGCACGTTGTCGAACCCGGTCAGCCACCGGTCGAGCTGAAAGCCCGCGTTCGTCAGCATCTCGATCGTCGAATCGGCGATGCCGCGCTCGCGCATGTGCTCCAGCACGACATCCGGATTGAGACCGGTCATGCCGCATTCGTGATGTCCGACGATGAACACTTCGGTCGCCTTCAATTCATACAGCGCGATTCATACAGCGCGATCAGGATGCTCCGCATGATATTGCCGAACGGCTGTGTGACGATGCCGCCGGCGTTCTTGATGATCTTCGCATCACCGTTGCGCAGGTTCATCGCCCGCGGCAGCAGTTCCGTCAGCCGCGTGTCCATGCAGATGACGACGACCATTTTCTTGTCGGGAAAGCGATCCGTCATGTACGTTTCATACTCGCGGTTTTCGACAAACTTTCGGTTATGTTCCAATATGGATTCCAGCCGGTTCATGATTACCCTCCTGAACTGCGGGCCGTGATGACCCTGAGATGCGTCGTATAGATTTGTCCCGCGCCGCGCAGCATCAGACCGCCGCCGTCCGGCGCGAGGTCGATGACCAGACGGTCTTCGAAAAACACCTCATGCCGCGGGTCATACCCGATCTCGAACGATCCGTTCGTCTCCGCCTCCGCATCCCCGGGCGCCGGTTCATCCAACGCGTGCAGAGCGGGGACGCCGCTGACGGCGCAGCCGCAGCCTTCCGCATCATAGATCAGCCGGAGCCGCCGTCCGACGCCCGGCATGGCGGCAAGCCGGGCGGCAGCTTCCGGCGTCATGTCAATGCGCATCGCGATTCTCCTTTCGCGGCCCAGGGCCGCCGCAAGTCAAAGTTGATTATACGGTGCGCGCGGACGTATCATCAAGTGGAGAGCCAAATTGCTGGAAAGGCGGTTGGATGCATGGAGAAGGCGGAAGCGCTCGCGAAATTCCGCGAGCTGATCAAGAAGATCAAAAGCTACGAGGAAGTGATCGGGCTCGCGTATTGGGACATGCGGACCGGCGCGCCGAAGCGCGGCATCGACGGGCGTTCGGAGGCGGTCGGCGTCCTGTCGGCCGAGTCGTTCAGACTGGCCGTATCCGATGAGATGGGCGAACTGCTGGCGCGTCTCCGGGAGCCCGATGCGTACGGGAACCTGTCCCGGATCGACCGGAGGCTGGTCGACGAGACGGCGAAGGAATACGAGCGGAACCGGCGCATTCCGCCGGAGCTGTATCAGGAATACGTCGTGCTGACGTCGCAGGCGGAAGCGTTCTGGGAGCAGGCGAAGGCGGACAACGACTACGCCGGCTTCCGGCCGTATCTCGAGCGGATCATCGAGTTTACGAACCGGTTCATCGATCTGTGGGGCGTGAAGGGGACGCGCTACGACACGCTGCTCGACCAGTATGAGCCGGGCATGACGACCGCCGAACTCGACCGGCTGTTCGGGGGCCTTAGGGAGAAGCTCGTTCCGCTCGCAGCCGCGATCGCCGAATCGCCCGCGCAGCCGGACCGTTCGGTCCTCGCCGGCACGTTCGAGCCGGAAGCGCAGCGCCGGTTCAGTCTGTTCATTCTGAAGGAAATGGGCTTTGATTTCGACGCCGGCCGGCTGGACGAAAGCGTCCACCCGTTCGCGACGGGCCTGGGTCCCGGCGACGTCCGCATCACGACGCGCTATCTCAAGGACGATGTGGCAAGCGCCCTGTTCGGCACCATCCATGAAGGCGGCCACGCGCTGTATGAGCAGAACATCGGCAGCGAGCTTGCCGGCACGACGCTGCATACCGGCACGTCGATGGGCATCCACGAGTCGCAATCGCGGTTCTGGGAGAACATCATCGGCCGCAGCCGTCCGTTCTGGCAGCGCTATTTCGGCGAGCTGCAAAGCCATTTTCCGGGCCGGCTGAATACGGATGCGGAATCGTTCTACCGGGCGATCAACATCGTCGAACCTTCGCTGATCCGGATCGAAGCCGACGAGTTGACGTACAACCTTCACATCATCATCCGTTACGAGATCGAGAAAATGATTTTCGACGGGGGCGCCAAAGCGGCGGATCTGCCGGAGATCTGGAACGCGAAGTACAAGGAGTACCTCGGCGTCGAGCCGAAGAACGACGCGGAAGGGGTGCTGCAGGATGTCCACTGGTCCGGCGGCGCGTTCGGCTACTTCCCGTCTTATGCGCTCGGCAACATGTACGCCGCGCAGTTCGCCGCCGCCATGGAGCGGGAAATGCCGGACATGTGGGAGCGGGTCGGCTCCGGCCGCCTGATCCCGATCAAGGACTGGCTGACGGAGCGCATCTACCGGTACGGCAAGCTGGAGACGCCGGGCGAGATCGTGCGGCGCGTAACCGGCGAACCGCTGAATCCGTCCTACCTGACCGATTACCTGGAGGAAAAATACCGCGAGATCTACCGGCTGTAATCCCGGGCGCAAGACCCGGCCGGATCGCCATGCGTGGCGGACCGGCCGGGTTTTTCGTACTTGGGCGCCCGCCGCCATACACCAACCGCCTGCCCCGAGAATAGGCTGTAACACACCCGATTCAACCCGGTAGAAAAAGGCGGTGAAAGTGCATGCACAAGCGATCGCGATACGGATGGCTGCTCGCGGCCGCGCTGATCGCCGCGCTGCTGGCGGGCTGCGGCGGCGGTTCGAAAGAGGCGGCGAAAGTGAAAGTGGGCGAGGTGACGCGCTCGCTTTTTTACGCCCCCTTATATGTCGCGCTGAGCCAGGGCTTTTTTGCGGATGAGGGACTTCAGGTCGACCTCCAGACGACGGCCGGCGGCGACAAGACGATGACGGCGCTCTTGTCGGGCGGCATCGACATCGCGCTGGTCGGTTCGGAAACGTCGATCTATGTCTATCAGCAGGGCGCGGATGATCCGGTCATCAATTTCGCCCAGCTGACGCAGACCGACGGCACGTTCCTCGTCGCCCGCGAGAAGAAGGAATCGTTCGACTGGGACGATCTGAGAGGGTCGGTGTTCCTCGGCCAGCGCAAGGGCGGCATGCCGCAGATGGCGGGCGAATTCACGCTGCGGAAGCACGGCATCGATCCCCATGAAGACCTGGAGCTGATCCAGAACGTCGATTTTGCCAATATTCCGGCGGCATTCGCATCGGGAACGGGCGAATATGTCCAGCTGTTCGAACCGCAGGCGTCGATCTTCGAGAAGGAAGGCAAAGGCTACGTCCTCGCGTCGTTCGGGGTTGAGAGCGGCCGGCTGCCGTACACGGTGTTCATGGCGAAGCGAAGCTACATCGAGAAAAATAAAGAAATCGTCCAGCGGTTCACGAACGCGGTCACGAAGGCGCAGCGGTGGGTCGAAGACCATCCGGCCGGCGAAATTGCGGATGCGGTGCTCGAGTTTTTCGAAGGCACGGACCGGGACATTGCCGTCCGCGTCATCGAGCGGTACAAGGCGCAGCAATCGTACGCCGTCGGCGGCGTGATTGACGAGGAAGAATGGAACAATCTGCTGGACATCATGGAGCAGGCCGGCGAGATCACGGAGCGGACGCCGCGTGAAGCGATCGTCGACAACACGTTCGCGGAGCAGGCGCTGCGCTGATGAAAAGCGCGTCAGCCGCATGGCGCAAGCGGAGGAGGGATGCGGATGGACGCCATGCTTCGACTGTCCGGCGTATCGCACGCTTACGTCGGTCCCGGGGGCGCGGCGCTGGCCGTGGACGGGCTGAATCTTGACGTCGCCGCCGGCGAATTCGTCAGCCTGGTCGGACCGAGCGGCTGCGGCAAGACGACAATCCTCAATCTGTTGGCCGGCCTCATCAAGCCTTCGCGGGGAACCGTCGAACTGGCGGGCGAGAAGGTGAGCGGCCCGAACCCGCGCATCGGCTACATGCTCCAGCAGGATTATCTGTTCCCGTGGCGGAACATCCGCGACAACGCGCTGATCGGGTTCGAAATCGCGGGCGCGCGCGGTCCGGAAGCCGAGCGGCGTGTCGACCGGCTGCTCGCCGAATTCGGCCTGGCCGGGGCCGCGCGCCGCTTTCCGCATGAGCTGTCCGGCGGGATGCGCCAGCGCGCCGCGCTCGTGCGGACGCTGGCGCGGGAGCCGGATGTGCTGCTGCTCGACGAACCGTTCTCGGCGCTCGATCTGCTCATCCGGCTGCAGCTTGAAGATCTCGTATGGGAGACGGTGCGCGCGCGCGGCGTGACGGCCGTGCTGGTGACGCACGATCTGGAAGAGGCGGCCGCGATGAGCGACCGCGTCGTCATTCTGGACGCATCGCCCGGCCGCATCCGGACCGTGCTGGACGTGCCGGCTTCGATCCGCGCGAGACAGCCGTCCGAAGCGCGGTGGGAACCGGAATTCGGGCCGCTGTTCCACCGTCTGCGGGGGATGATTCAGGATTCGGAGGGAGGGGGTCCGGGCCATGCCCGAGGAGCGGGAACACAGCTGGATTCGCGAGCTTGAGCATAAGTACCGTTCGCGGGCCGCGCGAATCACGCTGCTTGTCCGGATTTTGCAGATTGCGCTGTTCGCCGCCTTCATCATCCTGTGGGAGACGGCCGTTCGTTCCGGCTGGATCGACGAGCTGCTGTTCAGCTACCCGGGCAAAATCGCGAGGATGCTCGGGGAACTCGCCGCTTCCGGATCGCTTCTGCCGCATACGATGACGACCGTGGCCGAGACGACTGCAGGCTTCGTGCTCGGCACGCTGGGCGGAACCGCCCTGGCGGCGCTGCTCTGGTGGTTCCCGGTCGTCTCGCGCGTGCTCGATCCGTACCTGGTCGTGCTGAACAGCATGCCCAAGGTGGCGCTCGGTCCGATTTTCATCGTCGGCTTCGGTCCGGGGTATCTCTCGATCATCATGACGGCGGTGTCGGTGACGATCATCATTACGACGCTGACGATCTACGGCCGGTTCCGGGAAATCGACGCCAACTATCTGAAGGTGGTGAGGCTGTTCGGCGGCACGCGCGGCCAGGTGTTCCGGCTGGCCGTCCTGCCCGGCTCGCTGCCGACGATCGTTTCGACGCTGAAGGTGAATGTCGGGTTGTCGTGGGTCGGCGTCATCGTCGGCGAGTTTCTGACGGCAAAAAGCGGACTCGGCTATCTGATCATCTACGGATTCCAGGTGTTCAATTTCACGCTGGTGCTGTCATCGCTCATCGTGATCGGCGCGGTCGCCGCCGTCATGTACGGACTCGTCTCGCTGATCGAGGCGCGGCTGTCGCCGGGTTACAGAGACCGGTGAGCGGAAAGCTGAGCGTTGTGCATGCGGGCGGGCCTTTTTCCAGAGGAAGCGGGCTTGTCCGAAAACTGCGGGGACGGGCGGATGAAAATTGCGTCGTTTTGCTGAGAAGCCGAATACTAACACAAGCCTTGCGCGGCATAAACATAAAGATGAAGTTGCCGCGGCGCAATCAACATTCGCCCATGTCCTGCATAGACTTTAACTGAATGATTGCATGGAGGAGGTTAAACCGCATGGCAATTGCAGATAAACAGCTGAAGTGCAGAGAGATAATCACGAAGGCTGTCTGCGGAAAAGGTCGTAAGTTCTCCACCGTCTCCCACACCGTCACGCCGCCCCATCGGCCGACCAGCATTCTGGGGGCCTGGATCATCAATCATCAATACGAAGCGGTCCGGTCGGGCGACGGTATCGAGGTCATCGGCACTTACGATATCAACATCTGGTATTCCTACAACCGCAACTCCGAGACGGACGTTGCCAAAGAGACGATTTCGTATTCCGAACTTGTGCCGCTTTCCTACATCGACCCGAAACACCGGGCTTCGACGGAGGAAGTGTCCGCCGTCGCGACGCAGGAGCCGAGCTGCGTTGAAGCGAACATTTCCGCGAGCGGCGCGGATGTCGTCGTGCGCGTCGAGCGCGAGTTCGCCGTCGAAATGATCGCGGAGACGAAGGTGTGCGTCGCCGTGTGCCCCGGCGGCTGCGGCGACGAGGACAAAGCTTACGACGGCTACGACGACGGCGGTTACGAAGATCTGGATCCGGAACTTTTGGACGACGAGCTGTAAGCCGGCGGGCGGCTGGCGTGTGGGTCGCGCCGTTTTCCGGATCTGCAATGGCCGGTTCTCATATGCAGGATATGCGAACAGGTGCAATGATTCGAGGGCGTATGCCCTCTTTTTTGTCGAATGGGCGGTGCTTGCCTTGCGGCGGTCGGGGGTGATGCGGCGTGACGGGCCGATTGTGGATCGATGAGCAAACGGCGGCAAGCGGGGCCATGGCGCGGATCGCCGCCGAACTGCAGCTGCCGCGCTGCGGGCATGACGGCATGCCGAAGGCGGGCGACGCGGTGATCATGTTCCGGCGGCCCCGGCGGGAACGCGCGGCGGCGGAACGCGGGTTCGACGCCGGCGTCTGGCTCATGGACGGCCGTCCCGGGCTGGATCCGGACGATATCGGGCAGATGCGGCTTGCGGGCGTCAGGTTCGATCCTTCTGTTGCGGGCGGGGAGGCCGCTGCCGAAGGATCGGACGGGCATGCGGGCGCTGCGGGAGGCGTGCGGCTGTTCGAAGTGCCGGTCTTTCATTTGCAGCCGCTTGCGGTCCGTCGCGTCGGCCCGGGATCGGGCCTGCTGCCCGCCGACTGGAACGGGCCCCATCCGCTCAGGCGCCGGCTCGAAGCGGCGGCGGTCAAGGCGCTTTACGCGGCCGGCCGCGACTTCGGCACGGTGCTGCTCGCGGCGGCCGACGACGGCGCCGTGCGGGTGGCCGGACCGTTCGGCGGGCCGGCGGAGCGGGATTTGCCGCTCTGGGCGGAGGCGGCGAGGGCGTTCCGCGCGGCATTGGCGGAGGAAGCGGAGGCGGAGGCCGGCCGCCGGCGGGAGCTCTTGATCGGCGCCGATCCCGAGTTTCTGCTCGTCGGCCCGGACGGCCGCGTCGTCTCCGCTTCGCGCTATTTCCCGCGCGACGGGGCGGCCGGAAGCGACGCGCTGCGCGTGCGCGGCCGGCTCCGCTGCCCGGTGGCGGAGCTTAGGCCCGATCCGGCGCCGGACCCGGCCGGCCTCATGCGCGGCATCCGCGGGCTGATGCGGCGGGCGGAGGCGATGACGGCGGAGGACGGCCGGCCGCTCCGCTGGCTGGCGGGCGGGATGCCGGTGCCCGGCTTCGCGCTCGGCGGCCACCTGCACCTGAACGTTCCGCCGAGCGCCCGGCTGCTGCGCGTGCTCGACAGCTGCGTCGCGCTGCCGCTGGCCGCGGCGGAGGACGCGCGCGCATTGCGGCGCCGGCCGCGGTACGGCGCGCTCGGCGATTTCCGCGCGAAACCTTACGGCTTCGAATACCGGACGCCGCCGAGCTGGCTCGTCTCGCCGCTCGCGGCGCAGGCGGCGTTCGCCGCAGCTTTGCTGGCTGCGCGGCACACCGCCTTGCTGGCGGCGCTTACCGGCCTGCCGAGCGAGACGGAGGCGGGCCGGCGCGCCTATTACGAAGGCGACCGGGATGCGCTGCGCGCGATCGCCCGCCGGGTGCACGACGCGATGCGCCGCGTGCCCGGCTACGCCTCGCATCGGCGCTGGATCGCGCCGTTCTTCGCCGCGCTCGAGCGGGAAGCGGTGTGGCGCGAGGAGGCCGATATCCGGCCGAAATGGGGGCTGTCCGTGCGGAACGGTGACGGGGGCGGAAACACCGGCGCCGACGGCGACAGGACGGGAAGCCGCTGGCATCCGCCGTCGACAGGCGCAGCTGCGTCGCCCGGCCGCTGAGCGTTCGCCGCGCTTTTACAGCTTGCTGCCGTTTGCTCCCCGATCGGGGCGCTTTCTGGTATAATGACCAATGATGTCCGGCTTGGACCGGTAATCATGGGAGGGGCGGCATGACGGCTCAATATACGCCGATGATTCAGCAATATTTGGCGATCAAAGAACAGGTGAAGGACGCGTTTCTCTTCTTCCGCCTGGGCGATTTCTACGAAATGTTCTTCGATGACGCGATTCTGGCCGCCCGCGAACTGGAGATTACGCTGACCGGACGGGACGGCGGCGGCGAAGAACGGATCCCGATGTGCGGCGTGCCGTACCATTCCGCCGAAAGCTACATCGCGAAGCTGATCGACAAAGGCTACAAGGTGGCGATCTGCGAGCAGGTCGAAGATCCGAAGGCCGCGAAGGGCGTTGTCCGGCGCGAAATCGTCCGCATCGTGACGCCCGGGACGATCATGGAGACCCGGTCGCTCGAAGAGCGGGGCAACAACTTCATCGCCGGCCTTGCGGAAGAGGACGGCCTCTGCGGGCTGGCGGTCTGCGACCTGTCGACGGGCGAGCTGTATGTGACGTCTTTTCCCGCCAATATCGAGGCGATCGCCGACGAGACGGGCGTGTATCAGCCGCGCGAAATCGTCGGCACCGAACAAATACTCGCAAAGCTGAAGGAATCCCCGGCGATGGCCGGGCGGAACATCGTCTATACCGCGAGGGAGGCGGCAGAGGACGGCCGGCTCGCAGAGCGGTTCGGCGCGGAGGCGCTCACAAGACTCGCGCCCGTCAGACGCCGGGCGATCGGCGTGCTGACCGGCTATCTCGAAGAGACGCAGCGCCGGGCGCTCGTCCATCTGTCGCGCTTCCGCGAATACGAAGCGAATCAATACATGATTCTCGACCAGCATACGCGCTGTAATCTGGAGCTCACCGAGACGGTGCACGAGCGCAGCCGCCGCGGCTCGCTGCTCTGGCTGCTCGACCGCACGTGCACGGCGATGGGCGCGCGGATGCTCCGGCGGTGGATCGACAAGCCGCTGCTCAGCCGCGCCGCCATCGAGGAGCGGCTGGATGCGGTGGACAAGCTGCATGCCGACCTCATGCTGCGTGAAGAGCTGAGAACCGCGCTGGGCGAAATCTACGACCTGGAGCGGCTGGTCGGCCGGATCGCGTTCGGCAGTGCGAACGGACGCGATCTGGTTGCGTTGAAGACATCGCTCCGCCAGGCGCCGGCCATCGCAAGCCTCTGCGCTTCATCCGGTTCTCCGGCGCTTGCCCGGCTGGTGGACAGCCTCGACACGTGCGCCGACATCGCGGACTGGATCGAAGCCATCATCGTAGACGACCCGCCGGTTTCGGTGCGGGACGGCGGACTCATCAAGAGCGGCTGCGACGAATATCTTGACAGGCTCCGCGAGGCGAGCCTGAACGGCAAGCAATGGCTGGCCGAACTCGAGCGCATCGAGCGCGAGGCGACCGGCATCAAGTCGCTTAAAGTCGGGTACAACAAAGTGTTCGGCTACTACATCGAAGTGTCCAAGGCGAATTTGGCGCTGCTGCCGGAAGGGCGCTATGAGCGGAAGCAGACGCTGGCCAACGCGGAGCGTTTTGTCACGCCGGAGCTGAAGGAGAAAGAGCAGCTCATCCTCGAAGCCGAGGAGAAAATGGTCGACCTCGAGTACCGGAAATTCGTCGAGCTGCGCGACCGGATCGCCGGGGAGATCGAACGGCTGCAGAAGCTGGCCGGCGCGATAGCCGCGATCGACGCGCTGCAGTCGTTCGCGACCGTCAGCGCGGAGCGGCGCTATGTCCGTCCCGTCATCACCGAAGGGTACGACCTCATCATCGAGGACGGGCGGCACCCGGTCGTCGAGACGATGACGGGCGATTCGCCGTTCATCGCAAACGGGACGCGCCTGACCTCGGATTCGCCGATGCTGCTCATCACCGGGCCGAACATGGCCGGCAAGAGCACGTACATGCGCCAGGCGGCGCTCCTCTGCATCATGGCGCAGATCGGCTGCTTCGTGCCGGCCCGGCGCGCCGAGATTCCGCTGACCGACCGGATCTTCACGCGGATCGGGGCGGCGGACGACCTGGCGGGCGGCCAGAGCACGTTCATGGTCGAGATGCGGGACATCCAGATCATGACCGAACGGGCGACGCGCCGCAGCCTTGTCATTATCGACGAGCTGGGCCGCGGCACGTCGACGTCGGAAGGGATGGCGATCGCCCAGGCCGTCATCGAATACGTGCACGACCGGATCGGATGCAAGGCGCTGGTGTCGACGCATTTCCACGAACTGGCTCGACTTGAACAGACGCTCGCCGGCCTGTCGAACGGCTGCATGGCCGTCGCGGAAGAGGCGGGCACCGTGACGTTCCTGCGCAAGCTGGTGCCGGGCGCGGCGGGGACAAGCTACGGCATCTATTGCGCGCAGCTGGCGGGACTGCCGGATTCGATCATCGAACGGGCGTACGAGCTGCTGCATCAGGCGGAAGCCGAACAGGCACGGTTGGAAAAACATTCGGCCGAAGCAAAACGTCAAGATTCATCGGAGGCGCGTGAAGCGGATGCGGTGCGCGAAACGGCCGTCAGCGCCGGCGCCGCTCCCGAAGCGGCCGCCGCCGCGGAAGAGCCGCTGCAGCTGGCGCTGTTCGCCGAACCGCCGGCGCCGTCGAAACCGAAGCGCAGCGCCACGGAGACCCACGTGCTGGAGCAGCTGCGCAAGGTCGACCTGATGAACATGACGCCGCTCATGGCGATGCAATGGATCCATGAGATGAAAATGAAGCTGAACGAGCAGTAAAGCAATCGGACGGGACCAGGCAGCGGAAAGCGGGGGAGCCGAATGGGAATCATTCAGGTGATGGACGAGCAGCTTGCGAACCGGATCGCCGCGGGCGAAGTGGTCGAGCGCCCGGCGTCCGTCGTGAAGGAGTTGGCGGAGAACGCGATTGACGCGGGGGCGACCGAGATCGATATCGCGGTCGAAGAGGGGGGCCTGACCTTCATCCGCGTGCGGGACAACGGCTCGGGCATCGAGGCGGACGATCTGGAACGGGCGTTCCAGCGCCATGCAACGAGCAAAATCCGCACGGACCGGGATCTGTTCCGCATCGCGACGCTCGGCTTCCGCGGCGAAGCGCTGCCGAGCATCGCGGCCGTCTCGCGCGTCTCCTGCCTGAGCGCCGCGGACGACTCCGGACTCGGGCGGAAAATCGTCCTCGAAGGCGGCCATGTCCGGTCGATCGAGCAGGCCGCATCGCCCAAGGGAACGGAAATCGTCGTGCGGGACTTGTTTTTCAACACGCCGGCCAGACTGAAATACATGAAAACGATTCAGACCGAGCTCGGCCATATTTCCGATTGCGTGAACCGGCTGGCGCTGTCCCATCCCGGCATCGCGTTCACGCTGACGCACAACGGAAACCCGCTGCTCCGCACGACCGGCGGCGGCGACCGGCTGCAGGTGATCGCCGCGATTTACGGCGCGGCGGCCGCCCGGCAGATGCTGCGGGCCGCCGCCGATCATCCGGACTACCGGCTGGAGGGCTGGCTGTCGAAGCCGGAGCTGACCCGGGCGAACCGGAGCGGCATCACGACGATCGTGAACGGCCGCTACATCCGCAGTTTCGCGATCCAGCAGGCGATTCTCGAAGCATATCATACGCTGCTTCCGACGGGCCGTTTTCCGCTCGTCGTGCTGGAAGTCGGCATGCATCCCGGCCTGCTCGACGTCAACGTCCATCCGGCGAAGCAGGAAGTGCGCTTCAGCAAGGAAGCGGAACTGAAGGAGCTGGTCGAATCGGCGCTGCGCCGCGCGCTCGGGCGGACGGCGCACATTCCTTCGGCGCCCGCCGCCGGGATGAAGCCGGCGGTCATCCAGGAACGGCTTTCGTTCCCGCCGGCACCGCCGGACCGGCCCGCTGTCAAGCCGCCGTCCGCCGGCGGAATCGCGGTGCCGCGCGACGCCGCGGATCGTCTGTACCGGCCGTCCGCCAGGCTGAATGAAGCCGCGATCCGCGAGACGGCCGCCGGTCTGGCCTATGGCGCGGACCGTTCGACCGCGGATACCGGCGGATTCTCCGGTGCGGCCGGCCCGGCGGCGGCGCCGGCCGCCGATGCTGCAAATCCGGCCGCGAAGCCCGGACCGGCGGATGCCGTTCAGCCTCATCCGGCCGCCGGGCAAGATGCCGTCCGGCCGGACGGCGAGCGCGAGGACTCCGAACGCCGGGCTTTTCCCGAGATGTCCTGGATCGGTCAGCTTCACGGCACCTATATCCTCGCCCAGAGCGAGGACGGCCTGTATCTGATTGACCAGCACGCGGCGCACGAGCGGATCAATTACGAATACTATCTCCGCAAATTCTCCGAGCCGCCGAAACTGAGCCAGACGCTCCTCGTGCCGATGACGCTCGAGTTCACGTCCGGTGAAGCGGAAGCGATCCGCAGCCGGCTTGACGCGTTCGCCGCGGCCGGCGTCGAACTGGAACCGTTCGGCGGCAGCGCCTTCCTCGTCCGGGCGTACCCCGAATGGCTGCCGCAGGGCAGTGAACGGGAAATCATCGAGGAGATGGCCGAATGGATTCTCGCGGAGAAGAAGTCGATCGACATCGGCAAGCTGCGGGAGAAGGCGGCGATCATGACCGCCTGCAAGGCGTCGATCAAGGCGAACGACCGGATGACCCGCGAAGAAGGCGAGGCGCTGATCGCCCGCCTGTCCGCCTGCAGCCAGCCGTATACCTGCCCGCACGGACGTCCGATCGTCGTCCACATCTCGACCTATCAGCTGGAGAAAATGTTCAAACGGGTGATATAATGATCGTGACGACCGGCATGAAGCCGACGGAAGAGGAAACCGCGCAGGCGAAAGGTCTGGCGAGCGAGCTGGGCGGCCGATACGTGCCGCGCGGCAACGCGACGCTGGCTTCCTTCATGAGGCGGTACGGCTCGAAGCGGGTGTTGGTCACCGGCCCTGACGGGCTCAGGCTGCACACGAAGGACGGCGGCCAGCCGCTGCGCTATCACCCGGGCATGGCGCTCGTCCGCGTCAAGCGGCTGCGCGAAGGCGTGCGCGATCCGCTCGTCGAAATCAGCGGGGTGAGGCCGGGGGACAGCATCGTGGACTGCACGGCCGGACTGGCGGGGGACGCGTTCGTGTTCTCCTTCGCGGCGGGTCCGACGGGCCGCGTCGTCGCCCTCGAGAGCGAGCCGGTGCTGCACGCGATCGTCCGCGAAGGCCTGCGCACCTACAAGACGGGAATGGACGATGCCGACGCCGCGCTGCGGCGGATCGAACTGATCCGGTCCGATCATGCCGAATATTTGTCATCCCTGCCGGATGACAGCGTCGATATTGTCTATTTCGATCCGATGTTTCGCATTCCGGTGCACGAATCGTCGAGCATGGAGCCGCTCCGCGGCGTCGCCAATCCGGCGCCGCTCTCGCATGAGGCCGTCCGCGAGGCGAAGCGCGTCGCGCGCCGCGCCGTCGTGCTGAAGGAAAACCGCGACAGCGGCGAATTCGGGCGGCTCGGCTTCACCTGGGTGATGCCGAAGAAAACGTCCGCCGTCGCATACGGGGTGATCCGCGTTGAACGTCATTGATCTCCGCACCGGCAAACCCCGCCTGCTCGTTCTCGTCGGCCCGACGGCGGTCGGCAAGACGCGCTACAGCCTCGAGATCGCGCGCAGATGGAACGCCGAGATCATTTCGGGCGACTCGATGCAGATTTACCGCGGCATGGACATCGGAACCGCCAAGATCAAGCCGGATAAGACGGAAGGCATCCCGCACCATCTGATCGACATCCGCGATCCCGAAGAACCGTTCGCCGCGGCCGAGTTTCAGAAGCTGGCGCGCGAATGCATCGAAGAGATCGTCGCGCGCGGACGGCTGCCGTTCATCGTCGGCGGCACGGGGCTGTACATCGAATCGCTCCTCTACGGCTTTGATTTTCCCGAGGCGCCGTCCGACAGTCGGGTCCGTTCGGAGCTGAAGCATTATGCCGAGGAGCACGGCGCCGAAGCGTTGCACAAGCGGCTCGGGGAGGTCGACCCCGAATCCGCGGCGCGCCTTCATCCGAACGATGTGAAGCGCGTCATCCGCGCCCTGGAGATCGCGCTGGAGACGGGAGAGGCGATGTCGACGAAGGTCGCCGGCTTCCGGGAACCGAGGGAATCGCCGTACGCGTTCTGCCTGATCGGGTTGACGATGGACCGGAACGTCCTGTATGATCGCATCAACAGGCGCGTCGACGCAATGATCGACGAGGGCCTGGTCGATGAAGTGCGGGAGCTGCTCCGGCGCGGCGTGCCGCCGGAATCGACTTCGATGCAGGCGATCGGCTACAAGGAGATCGTGCCGCATCTCACCGAAGGCTTGCCGCTGGAAGAAGCGGTCGAGCGGCTGAAGCGCGACACGCGTCGTTACGCGAAACGGCAGCTCTCCTGGTTCCGGCGGATGAAAGGGATCGAATGGGTGGATGTGACGGACGAAGGAAATTTTATCGCCAATCTGGAAGCCATTCATGCTATAATAACAGGAAAGTTCGAGGATTAGCCCGAATGTACATGTAACCAATCTTTTCGACGGGGGTAACGGCCCATGAGCAAATCCATCAATATTCAGGATACGTTTCTCAATCATCTTCGCAAGGACAGCGTTCCCGTAACGGTCTATTTGACGAACGGCTTCCAGATCCGGGGCGTCGTCCGGGCATTTGACAACTTCACGATCGTCATCGAGAGCGAAGGCCGTCAACAGATGATTTACAAGCACGCAATCTCGACCTTTACCCCGCAGCGCAGCATCTCGCTCATGCCGGATTCGGGAGCCGAATCCTGACAGAAGCGAAACTTTTTGACCGCCCGCGTCGTTAATTCAAATAACGGATCGACAAGGAGCAACCCGCCCCTTGGTGCCGCAACGGTGAACTTGAACCGCCGGAGCGGCCCTGCCGTGGGTTGTTCTTTTGTTTCCGGGAAACATAGAGAGAACAGGCAACCGAGACGGAGGAGGGGAGTCTGCTGTGACGACAAATCGCAATCCGAAGCGTCCGTCCGGCGGCAAGACATCCGGGAAGGCGGACAAGAAACGCGGGGGAAGAAAAAGGGGAAGACACTGGTTTGGCTGGTTTCTGGCCACCGGTTGTCTTGCGGTCGTCTGCGCGGTGGTTGGCTATCTCCTGATCGTGCTGAACGGAGAACGGATACTGGCGGCGAACCAGAAAGCGTTCGAGTTCGCCGAGACGACGATCATTTACGACAAGGACGGCCGCGAAGCGGCCGCACTTGCGACGGTGGAGAACCGGGAATATGTGAAATTCGGGGATATCCCGGAGCTGGTGTACCGGGCGTTCGTCGCGGTGGAAGACCGGCGCTTCTATGAGCATGAAGGCGTCGACTTTTGGGCCATCGGCCGCGCGATCGTAAAGGACATCATGGCGCGGAGCATGGTGGAAGGCGGCAGCACGATCACGCAGCAGCTCGCGAAGAACATGTTCCTCAGCCATGAGAAAACGTTCTTCCGCAAGGCGTCGGAAGCGTCGATCGCCGTGGCGCTCGAGAAGAATCTGTCGAAGGACGAGATTCTGGAGCTGTATCTGAACCGGATCTATTTCGGCAGAGGCGCGCACGGCATTCTGGCGGCGTCCAAGCTTTATTTCGGCAAGGATGATCTGAACAAGCTCGAGATCTGGGAGATAGCGACGCTGGCCGGCATTCCGAAGGCGCCGAACGTTTACAACCCGATAAGCAACCATGAGCGGTCGCAGGAGCGGATGGCCGTCGTGCTTTCGCTGATGGAGCAGCAAGGACTGATCACGGCGGAGCAGGTGGAAGAGGCGAAGAAGAAGGCGGCAGCATACGAGCCGCCGGAAGACGCTTATGCGGGCGCGGCATCGCAGAAATATCCGGCTTTCGTCGACTTTGTCGCCACCGAAGCGGAACGGGTGACCGGACTTACCGAAGAAGAGCTTCGCGTCGGCGGATACAGAATTTACACGACGTTGAACGTTAACGCCCAGCAGATCGTCGAGAAGGCGTTCGCCGATCCGGACAATTTCGAGGAGAGCGCGGATGACCGGATCGTCCAGGGTGCGATGGTCATCATCGATCACCGGACAGGCGAGATCGAAGCGATGGCCGGCGGACGCGAGTATCAGAACAAGGGGCTGAACCGGGCGGTGCAGCCGCGGCAACCGGGATCGGCATTCAAGCCGATCGCCGTTTACGGCCCGGCGCTCGAGTCGGGCGACTGGTACCCCTGGTCCAAACTGCAGGACGAGAAGAAATGCTACGGCGATTATTGTCCGACAAACCCGGGCGGCAAATATGCGGGCTCGATCACGATGCGCCAGGCGCTCAAAGAGTCGCGCAACGCCTCGACGGTCTGGCTGCTCAATGAAATCGGCGTGGATCGCGGCCTCGAATTCGCGAAGCGGCTCGGCATCGAGCTGGATGCGGACGACCGCAATCTGGCCATCGCCCTCGGCGGTCTGACGCGCGGGGTGACGCCGATGGAGATGGCGACGGCCTACAGCGTGTTCGCCAGCGGAGGCGTATCGGTCGACCCGCACGCCATCGTGCGCATCGAAGACCGGAAAGGCAAGGTCATCTACCAGTACAAGGCGCCGGAAGCGAAGCGGCTCATCAAGCCGGAGACGGCCTGGTACATGACGGAGATGCTGCAGGCGGTGCTGGAGAAAGGCGGAACCGGCACGAAGGCGCGCATCAACCGCCCGGTCGCCGGCAAGACCGGAACGACCGAGCACGGCATTCCGGGCTTCAAGTCGAGCGCCAACCGCGATGTCTGGTTCGTCGGCTATACGCCGGAATGGACGGCCGCGGTCTGGATGGGCTATGACCGCACGGATGAGCAGCATGTGCTGAAACGCGGCAGTTCGATGGCGGCGGCGCTGTTCGCCAAGGTGATGGGGGAAGCGCTGAAGGATGTGCCGGCATCGTCCTTCACGAAGCCGGAAGGCGTGAAGACGGTCGTAAAGCCGCCGACCGTCGGAGGATTCTCCGTTACTTGGAGCGATGCGGATCTCGGCGTCCGCCTGTCGTGGTCGCGGCAGGGCGAGGGACTGCTCTACCGCGTCTACCGCAAGGCGGAAAACGAGGACGAATTCGAGCTGCTCACCGTAACGGAAAGCACGACGGCGCTCGACCTTGCGGTCGAACCCGGCGTCACGTACGAATACTACGTGACCGTCTATGACAGGGAGCACGCGCTCGAAGGCGACAAGTCAACGATCCGCGGCGTGACGGTGCCCGATTCGATCTGGCCGGATCCGGAGCTGCCGTCGGATTTTCCGGACGGCGATTTTGACGGCAATGACGGAGGCATCTGGCCGTTCCCCGGTGAACCTGACGATTCCGGCATCCCCGGAGACGGCGAAGACGGCGGTCAGGATGACGGACAGGACGGAGGATCTGGCACGATTCCCGACGGAGGATGGAACAGCGGCGGATCGAACGGCAGCCGAAACGGCGAGCTGCCCGGCAACAGCGAATCCGGAAACGGCGGCGCCGGGCAGCCGGCCGGACCCGGAAACGGGGAAACGGAAGAAGGCGAGGCGGAAGAACCGGCGCCCGTGGACGGCGCGCCGGCTCCCTGACGCATGGCGAAGGCGGATTATCTCGCTGCCAACTGGTGATGAGCGGACAGATGTGGTAATCTTTTTTCATAAAGAGTCTCATCACATGCGGAAAGGTATCTTGCCATGAAACGTAAATTCTCGGATCGGGCCAACTGGCGGCGCATCCTGCGCAGAAGCTACAGCTGTCTGGCGCTTGACGGCGACGACTACCGCGGCTTGGTCACGTTCTATAGGATTCATGAGCTCCGCGAGCCGCTCTGGAAAGAATACAACGGACGCAGGCTCTGTCTGGCGAACCGGGGCTATCTGTGGATGCAGCATTTTCCGAAGGGCGAACATTTCGTTGTCACGACGATGTTCGATGACAAGGGCAAAGTCGTGCAATGGTACATCGACATTTGCAAAAATCAGGGCATGACCGACCAGAAGGTGCCGTGGTTTGATGATCTGTACCTGGACATCGTCGTGCTGCCGACGGGGGAAGTTTACCTCCTCGACGAGGACGAACTGGAAGAAGCGGTGAAAAACGGCGAGGTGACGAAGCGCGACGCGGAGATGGCGCGCAGAACCGCCGAACGGCTGCTGTCGATGATCCGGAACGGCCGGTTCCGTTATTTCACGCTCAGCCTGCGGCACCGCAAACAGCTTGCGGAACGGATCGTCGGGAAAGATCCGTCATGAAGGCGGCGGAAGCGCAGGCCGTCCGCCGGCGGAAACGCCGATCCGGACTGCCGGCGCGTCTGCTGAAGGGAGCCCTGTCTGCGGCCGTCGCCTGCGCGGGCTGGATCGCCTGGATTTATTGGAAGATCGAATCGTTCGAACCGAAGATGGAACTGCCCGAATATGACGCCGGCATCGTGCTCGGTGCGGCCCTCTGGAACGGCGAGCCGAGTCCGGGTCTGAAGGAACGGCTGGACAAGGCGTTCGAACTGTACCGCGAAGGCCGGTTCCGCGTGTTTATCCTGACCGGCGGCTATGACCATGCGGGTTCCCGGCTGACGGAAGCCGAAGGGATGAAGCACTATCTGGCCGCACTCGGCGTGCCGGAAGACCGGCTCCTGCTCGAGCCCGAAGCGCGGAGCACCTATGAGAATCTGGCGTTCAGCCGGGACGTCATGGATCGGGAAAGGCTTCGCACGGCGCTCATCGTGACGCACGATTTCCATGCGGCTCGGGCGCGGGATGTCGCGCGCTGGCTCGGCTACGAACAGCCGGGGTTCGCGGCGGCGGAATCGTCCGTGCTTCCCGCGTCGCAGAGACATGTCCGGGAAATCGCGGCTTTCACGAAGTGGAAGCTCGACAGCGTGCTGCTGCGCATCGGCCTGCAAATTCCCGACCGGCCCGGCTTGTGAACCTTGCGCGTCCGCATCCGATTCTGCTAATATCTCGGACCGCTCGCGAATAAGATGGATAAGGCATCAGGCGGACCGTCGACATCGTCCGATCTATCTGAGAAGGATGGGATGTTCTTGATGAACGGACGCGCAGCAGCGGCGGGCGGCACGGGAGCGCCCAGACCTTCGCGGCAGATCAGCATCGTCCTGCGGCCCGTCGAGCCGGCCGCATCACCTGCGGAACAGCCGGTGAGCGAAATGGTGAAGGGCGTTGAACCGGGCTCGCCTTTCGCCGAAATCCAGCGCGAGCTGGACGCGATGGTCGGCATGGAGAAAGTGAAGGCGCTCATCTACGAGATCTATGCGCTCCTTCATGTGTCCGGTCTGCGGGCGGCGGCGGGGCTGTCGGTCGGCCCCCAGGTGTATCATATGATTTTCCGCGGCAATCCGGGCACGGGCAAGACGACGATCGCACGCATTGTGGCGAAGCTGTTCCAGAAGATGGGCGTGCTGCAGAAGGGACACCTCATCGAGGTGGAGCGGGCGGATCTCGTCGGCGAATATATCGGGCATACGGCGCAGAAGACACGGGACCTCGTGCGCAAGGCGCTCGGCGGCGTATTGTTCGTGGACGAAGCCTACAGCCTCGCACGCGGCGGCGAGAAAGATTTCGGCAAGGAAGCGATCGATACGCTTGTGAAAGCGATGGAAGACTACAAAAATCAGTTCGTGCTCATCCTTGCCGGTTACCCCGAGGAAATCGACATGTTTCTGATGTCCAACCCCGGCCTGCCTTCCCGTTTCCCGATCCGGATCGACTTTCCGGATTATACGGTGGACCAGCTGGTCAAAATCGCCGAGCTGATGGTGAAGGAGCGGGATTACGAGATGCAGCCGCAGGCGGTCGCCAAGCTGCGCCAGCATCTCGCCGAGCTGAAGCGCGAATCGATGTTCGCTTTCAGCAACGCGCGCTATGTGCGCAATGTGATCGAAAAGGCGATCCGCCACCAGGCGGTGCGGCTGCTCAATCTGTACGGCAGCGGCCAGCCCGGCAGGCAGGAGCTGATGACGATCCGGCCGGAAGATTTTCGCTGGGATACGGAGGATGCGTAAAGCCGGCGGACCATACATTTCAGGCAATGAAGGAGCGGTGGCGGCATGACGACGCTGCACGAGACGGCGGCTGACATTCGGGAACGGGCGATTCTGGTCAGCCTGGTGACGGACGAGATTAAGCGCGCCGGCGTCGATCCGGAATACTCGCTGCGCGAGCTTGTCGCGCTGGCCGAAACGGCCGGCGTCGAAGTGCTCACTGCGGTCACGCAGCACCGCGAGGCGCCGGACCCGCGCTTTTTTCTCGGCAAGGGGAAGGTGGAAGAACTGCGCGCGGTCGCGCAGGAGCTCGGTGCGACGACGGCCATTTTCGACCAGGAGCTGTCCGGCGCGCAGGTGCGTAATCTGGAGGAAGGGCTCGACCTGAAGATCATCGACCGGACGCAGCTCATTCTCGACATTTTCGCAGGCCGCGCAAAGACGCGGGAAGGCATCATCCAGGTCGAGCTTGCCCAGCTCAGCTATCTGCTGCCGCGCCTTGCGGGCCACGGCAAGAATCTGTCGCGGCTCGGCGGCGGCATCGGCACGCGGGGGCCGGGCGAGACGAAGCTGGAGACGGACCGCCGCCATATCCGCGAGCGGATCGCGGATCTGAAGCGGCAGCTCAAGGAAGTGGTCCGCCACCGCAGCGTGCAGCGCGAACGCCGGCGCAAGACGGGCGTCACGCAGGTCGCGCTCGTCGGCTATACGAACGCCGGCAAGTCGACGCTGCTCCGCGAGCTGACGAATGCGGATGTGTACGTCGAGAACCAGCTGTTCGCGACGCTCGATCCGACTTCGCGCGCCTGGACGCTTCCGGACGGGACCGAGGTCGTCCTGACGGATACGGTCGGCTTTATCCAGAACCTGCCCCACGAGCTGGTGGCCGCATTCCGGTCGACGCTCGAGGAAGCGGCGGAAGCCGATCTCATCCTCCATGTCGTGGACAGCTCGTCGCCGTACCGGGAGGAGCAGATGGCGGTCGTCGATCGGATTTTGACCGAGCTCGGAGCCGGAGACAGGCCGCGGATCGTGCTGTACAACAAGATCGACCTGTGCACGAATGAGGAACTGCATCTGCTCCGGCGGGACGGGGACGCGCTGCTCGTCAGCGCGTTCTCGGCAAGCGACCGGGAGGCGATCGGCCGCGCCGTGCAGGACAAGCTGACCGGCGAAATCCGTTCGTTCGCGATTCCCGCCGCAAGGGGCGATCTGATCGCCCTTGCGCACCGGATGGGTGAAGTTGTCGAACAGTCGGTCTCGGACGACGGGGAGACGATGCGGATTGCGGTACGGCTGAACAAGCGCGAATATGAGGTGAGCGGATATAAGCTGCAGCCTTATGCGCTGTAGGCTGGGGCCAGGTTCGTTCCGGACCTGGCTATTCTGTTTCGCCGCCTTGCGATTGATTACCGGAAACGAAATGTGCTTTAATGGGTCTGACAATTATGAAGCGATGGGATGGAGACTGGATGATTCACGGCATTGACAGCGAACTGCTCCGTCTCGCCGAGGCGGTGGAAGAGCGGATCGCCCCGCGGCTCCGCGAGGCCGACCGGATCGCGGAACGGAACCAGTGGAAAGTGATCCGCGCGTTTCAGCGCCACAAGGTGAGCGATTTTCATCTGAACGGTTCAACCGGATACGGATACAATGACAGCGGGCGCGAGGCGCTCGACCGGGTGTATGCCGACGTGTTCGGCGCGGAGGCGGCGCTCGTGCGGCCGCATTTCGCATCCGGCACGCATACGATCAGCTGCGCGCTGTTCGGCGTGCTCCGGCCGGGAGACGAACTGCTCTACATGACCGGGCGGCCGTATGACACGCTGCACAAAGTGATCGGCGAGCCGGGAGACGGCAAGGGATCGCTGCGCGATTTCGGCATCGGCTACCGGGAGGTGCCGCTGGCCGAAGGCGGCCGCGTCAACTGGGACGCCGTGCTGGACGCGATCGGCGAGCGGACCCGCGTCGTCGCCATCCAGCGGTCGCGCGGCTACGACTGGCGCGCTTCGTTCACCGTGGACGAGATCGGCGAGATGGTGCGCCGGGTGAAGGCGGTCAAGCCCGACGCCATCGTCTTCGTCGACAATTGCTACGGCGAATTTACCGAGGAGACGGAGCCGACGGAGGCCGGCGTCGATCTGATGGCCGGCTCGCTGATCAAAAATCCCGGCGGCGGGCTGGCGCTGTCCGGCGGCTACATCTGCGGACGGGCGGACCTCGTGGAGAAGGCGGCCGGCCGGCTGACCGCGCCCGGCATCGGCGGTGAAGTCGGCGCGACGGCCGGCATGCAGCGCTGGATGTTCCAGGGATTTTTCCTCGCACCGCATATGGTCGGGCAGGCGGTGAAAGGGAGCATTTTTGCCGCGGCCATGTTCGAGGAGCTGGGCTTCGAGTCGAAACCGCGCTGGAACGAGCCGAGAACCGACCTGATCCAGGCCGTCCGGTTCGATTCGGCCGACTCGCTCATCGCCTTCGTGCAGGGCATCCAGCAGGCGGCGGCCGTCGACGCGCACGCCGTGCCGGAACCGGGCGACATGCCGGGATACGAGCATCCCGTCATCATGGCGGCCGGCGCGTTCGTGCAGGGCGGCAGCCTGGAACTTTCCGCCGACGCGCCGATCCGGGAGCCGTATATCGCGTATATGCAGGGCGGGCTGACCTATGCCCACGCAAAACTTGGGGTGCTTTCCGCCTTGACACGGCTTGCCGAACGGTCTAACATTGTAATTAAACCTAACATTTCTTGACACGTTTTATTCGTGTCGATACGAGTACCCATACTACAAAAAATTGGAAGGTTGATGCGGCATGGGTGACGAGATCCGCAGAAACATGGCGCTCTTCCCGATCGGCATCGTGATGAAGCTGACGGATTTGACCGCCCGCCAAATCCGCTACTACGAGCAGCACGGTCTGGTCATGCCGGCGCGGACTTCGGGCAACCAGCGCCTGTTTTCGTTCAACGATGTCGAGCGGCTGCTGGAGATCAAGTCCCTGATCGAGAAAGGCGTCAACATCGCCGGAATCAAGCAAGTGATGAATCCGGTTTCAAAGGAATCGGAAGAAGCGACGGTCATTACGCCGCAGACGGAAAGCAAACGCCGCGAACTGACGGATCTGCAGCTCCACCGGCTGCTCAAGCAGCAGCTGCTCGAACGCCGTCCCGGCAGGACATCGCTCATCCAGGGTCAGCTGTCCAGGTTCTACAACAATAAACCTTAATCGCGGCAAGGAGAGGATAAGATGGGCTACACCAAGGAGGACATCCTGCGCATCGCGCGGGAGCAGAACGTCCGGTTCATCCGTCTGCAGTTTACGGATCTGCTCGGGACGATCAAGAACGTTGAAATTCCGCTGAGCCAGCTCGAGAAGGCGCTGGACAACAAGATGATGTTCGACGGTTCCTCGATCGAGGGTTACGTCCGGATCGAGGAGTCCGACATGTATCTGTATCCCGATCTCGATACATGGGTCGTCTTCCCGTGGGTGACGGAAGACCGGGTCGCCCGTCTGATCTGCGACGTGTACATGCCGGACGGGACGCCGTTCGCGGGAGACCCGCGCGGCATTCTGAAACGGGTGCTGAAGGAAGCGGAGGAGCTCGGCTTCTCCACGATGAACGTCGGTCCGGAACCGGAGTTCTTCCTGTTCAAAACCGACGAGCGCGGCAACCCGACGCACGAAGTGAACGACCAGGGCGGCTATTTCGACCTCGCGCCGACCGACCTCGGCGAGAACTGCCGCCGGGAAATCGTGCTCACGCTCGAAGAGATGGGCTTCGAGATCGAGGCTTCGCACCATGAAGTCGCGCCCGGCCAGCATGAGATCGACTTCAAGTACTCCGATGCGGTAACGGCGGCGGACCGGATCCAGACGTTCAAGCTTGTCGTCAAGACGGTCGCGCGGCAGCACGGCCTGCATGCGACGTTCATGCCGAAGCCGCTGTTCGGCGTGAACGGATCGGGCATGCACTGCCATCTTTCGCTGTTCCGGGACGGCGAGAACGCGTTCTACGATCCGGACGATCCGCTCGGCCTGAGCGATACCGCGCGCTGGTTCATGGCCGGGGTGCTGCATCACGCCCGCGGGTTCGCGGCCGTTACGAATCCGACCGTCAATTCGTACAAGCGGCTTGTGCCCGGCTATGAAGCGCCGAACTATGTCGCCTGGTCGGCGAGCAACCGGAGCCCGATGGTGCGCATTCCGGCGTCGCGGGGCTTAAGCACGCGGATCGAGGTGCGCAACCCCGATCCGGCGGCCAATCCGTACCTTTGCCTCGCGGTCATGCTCAAGGCCGGACTTGACGGCATCAAGAACCGGATGAGACTGCCGGCGCCGACGAACCGGAACATCTATGTCATGACCGAGGAAGAACGGATCGAAGAAGGCATCCAGATGCTGCCCTCGAGCCTGCGCGAAGCGCTGGACGAGCTGATCCGCGACGAAGTGATCTGCGAGGCGCTGGGGGATCACGCTTTGTCCCATTTCTACGAACTGAAGGAAATCGAATGGGACATGTACCGCATGCAAGTGCATCAATGGGAACGCGATCAATATTTGACGCTGTATTGATGGATAAGTGTAAAAGGGAAGCCACGCAAGTTCGGCATCGCTGCCGGACAAGCGGGGCTTCCATGCTTGGTGCCGTATTCAACGGATGCTGCGGAACAATCCGATGACCTTGCCGAGAATCGTGACATGTTTCAGCCGGATCGGCTCCATCGCTGGATTCTCGGGCTGCAGCCGGATATGGTCGCGCTCCTTGTAGAACGTCTTGACGGTCGCTTCGTCGTCTTCCGTCATCGCGACGACGATGTCGCCGTTCTGCGCCGTCTGCTGCTGGCGAACGATGACATAGTCGCCGTCGTGGATGCCGGCCTCGATCATGCTGTCGCCCTTGACCGTAAGCATGAACACATCATCATCGCCGGTGAAATGGGCGGGGAGGGGGAAATATTCCTCGATGTTCTCCGTCGCCGTGATCGGCGCGCCGGCCGTTACCTTGCCGACGACCGGTACGCGGGTGACGGCGAGCGGGAACGGCAGCTGATCTTCGTTGTCGTCATCCAATATTTCGATCGCGCGCGGTTTGGTCGGATCGCGGCGGATGAGTCCCTTCTTCTCCAGCCGATCCAGGTGGCCGTGGACGGTCGAGCTGGAAGCCAGGCCGACGGCTTCACCGATCTCCCGGACGGAAGGAGGATAGCCTTTCTCCCGGACTTCCCGTTTGATGAATTCCAGTATGGCTTGCTGGCGGTTGGATATTCTGGACACGGCATTCACTCCATCAATCATTGGTTACACCAAATTATAGCACAGAACCCGAGTTCGCACAAACATTCGTTCTCGAAAACACAGGTTCGCATATTTGTCGGAATTGAGGGCGGCCGGCTTTGAAATTGGAACATGCATTCCCGGAACAAATGTTCTGAAAATGGTTGACGGCAAACAGATGTTCGTGTTATGATGGGATCACAAAACGAGAACGTTTGTTTGGGGTGTTGGCCATGATGTATGTAAGTGAATGCCGGTCCTATCGTTCCATCCAAGAAAGCCGTCCTGGCGCAGTTGGACAGACTTCCGCGGTTCGCAGGCAACGCGCGGCGAGCGGGGAACGGATCACTTTCATGCGTTATGCCGCAGCCATGCTGTTCATCGTGCTGGTCAGCGCGGGTTTCATGATCATGGGAACCGGCGCGTCGGAACGGGTGCCCGCCGAACCGGCTCCCGCGGAATCGGTCATTGTCGTGGATGCCGGCGAGACGCTGTGGGAGATCGCCGCAGCGGCGAAGGCGAAAGGGATGGACACGCGCCGCGCCGTCTATGAAATCCGGAAGCGCAACGGTCTGGACGGCAGTGTGATTCAAACGGGACAACAGCTCGTCATCCCGGATTGGTCCAGCCGCTGATCCGGTGCGGAAGCTTCAGACGGGAGCGTCCCTGTCGACTGCCGATGGATTGGCCCGGGAACGGTTCAAGCCGTTTCCGGGTTGTTTTTGTTTTGTTGTCGGCTTGACAACGATCCGGCCGGGATGTCAAAGTAAGGTGTGGTATGTCAGGGGTATGGGAGGCACATGACGCATGGACGAATTGACGGCGCGCATCAACGAGCTTGCCCGCAAGCACAAGACGATCGGTCTCACGCCGGAAGAGACGGCGGAGCGGGACAAGCTGCGCAGGCAATATCTGGCGCGTTTCCGAAGCAATCTGAAACAGCAGCTCGACGCGATCCGCTGGACGGATGAAGCGGGCGGCACGGTGAAGCATTAGCGCATAGAAGGGGGAGCTGGCATGTCCCGCTCGTGGGAACGAAAAGTCCGCAAGCACACGGAACAGCTGAACAAACGGCGCAAGAAAGCCGGACTGAAAGCCGTCGCTTCGCCGGCGGCGATGACGGACCGGTATAAGGGACGCAATTATATACTGCCGGCATTCCTGATCCTGTTCATCGGCTTCTATATTTATATGGTGACGATTCCCGCGGACGATCCGAACCTGTCGAATCCGGTTGAATCGCCGGTTTTCTGGCTGACGATCGCGAGCTATCTGGCGCTGGCGGCGCTGTTCTGGTTCAGGCGGCCCTATCTGCTTGTGGGGAAAGACTTCGTCGGCACGCGCAGGTTCACCGGCGACAAGACGCTGACGGCAAGCTCGATCAAGGCGATCACCGTCATCCGGCCGGGATACATCATCATTGAGCCGAAGAAGGGCGGCAATTGGGTGTTCTCGCGCATGCTCAACCGGTATCCGGTCGACGAGATGGCCGACCGGCTGCAGCGGTTCGCGCAGGACAACCGCATTCCATATGAAGAGAAAAAGAAGTGACGGGAGAGAAACCGGATGGCAAAGCAAGCGGTGCTGTTTGATCTTGATGATACGCTGCTGTGGGACGAACGCAGCGTGAAGGAGGCGTTCGAGGCGGTCTGCCGGTATGCACAGGAGCGGACCGGCGCGGACCCGGAGAAGCTGGAACAGGCGGTTCGCCGGGAAGCGCGAGCGCTGTACGAATCCTACGAAACCTATCCGTTCACCCGGCGGATCGGGATCAATCCGTTCGAAGGGCTGTGGGCGAATTTTCGCGAAGGAGAGCAGGAGGAGTTCCGCAAGCTCGAGGCGCTCGCGCCGGCCTATCGCCGCGAATCGTGGATCCGCGGCCTGCGCGTCATCGGCATCGAGGATGAGCAGCTCGGCGAAGAGCTGGCCGAACGGTTCCCGGCGGAGCGACGGGCGCGGCCGCTCGTCTACGACGAGACGTTCGAAGTACTGGATCAGCTGCGCGGCCGCTACAAGCTGTTGCTCTTGACGAACGGATCGCCCGATCTGCAGCGCGAGAAGCTGGCCGGCGTACCGGAGCTTGCGCCGTACTTCGACCATATCGTCATCTCGGGCGAATTCGGGGACGGCAAGCCTGCGGCATCGATCTTCCGCCATGCGCTGTCGCTGCTCGGCATCGGGCCGGATGCCGGCGTCATGGTCGGCGACAAGCTGACGACCGACATTCTCGGCGCGAACTCCGTCGGCATGGATTCGGTATGGATCAACCGGCACGGTCTTGAGCGTTCCGGCGAGATTGAGCCGGCCTGCGAAATCCGGTCGCTGCGCGAGCTGCCGGCGCTGCTGGAGCGGCTGTAAGCAGCGAAGAAGCCATCCGCTCCTTGCCGAACGGGGCTTGGGCGGATGGCTTCCGAACATGTAAGGCCGAATTTATGCTTTTTGGAATTCCGGATCTTCGTACGGATGGGCGACCCAGCCCGCCGGCTCGATGAACAGACGCACGGCGACGATCTGACGGTTTTCCATCAGCGTGAAGTAGTGCGGATTGCCTTCCGGAACGGAGATGACATCACCTGCTTCCAGCTCGACGTCGAAGTAGCCGACTTCCGGCTTGCCCTTGATGATGAAGATGCCTTTGCCTGCCACGATGGCGCGGACTTCGTCCTCGGTGTGCGTATGCACTTGTTCGAATTTCTTCAACAACTCATCCAGGTTCGGCGTAGCGTCGGACAGGGAAATGACGTCCCAAGTCTGATAGCCGCGCCGGCCGGCGAGATCGCGGATCTCCGCGTCATACGCCTGGAGGATTTCGTTCTTCTCCTCATCGCTCAGCACGAATTTTTCCCGCAGATGCTCCGGCAGTTTGGACGTATCCCAGTGCTCGTAGAGGACACCTTGTCCATTCAGAAATTCGCGCACATTCTCCTCTCCGGTGATTCTCTCGTTGGTGTTGCGGATGCGAATCTCGGCCATCTTAATCCCTCATTTCCAATAGGATTTATCAATCATTAACCTGAATTATACACGATTTCAGCCCGTTTGTCGATGGGTCCGGGCTTTTCAGGCGTTTTTCATTCTGCTAGAATAAGGCTTAACTTTTTTGGCGGAAGGTGTGCCCATGTCGAAACCGACCCTGCAGGAAGCGATGAAACATCGCATTCTCATATTGGACGGCGCAATGGGGACGATGATCCAGCAGGCGAACCTGACCGCCGCCGATTTCGGCGGCGAAGAGCTGGAAGGCTGCAACGAGATGCTCGTCCTGACGCGTCCGGATGTGATCCGCGGCATCCACGAGGCGTATCTGGACGCCGGCGCGGATATCATTGAGACGAACACGTTCGGCGCGACGAGCGTCGTGCTTGCGGAATACGGCATTGCCGACAAGGCGCGCGAAATCAATCTCGCGGCGGCCCGCCTCGCGGCCGAAGCAGCCGCGAAGTACTCGACGCCGGACAAGCCGCGCTACGTCGCCGGTTCAATGGGACCGACGACGAAGACGCTGTCCGTTACGGGCGGCGTCACGTTCGACGAGCTGTCCGACAGTTATTATGTCCAGGCGCTGGCCTTGATCGAGGGCGGCGTCGACGCGCTGCTCATCGAGACGTGCCAGGACGCGCTCAACGTGAAGGCGGCGGGCATCGGCGTACACCGCGCGTTCGAGGAAGCCGGACGGAAACTGCCCGTCATGATCTCCGGCACGATCGAACCGATGGGCACGACGCTGGCGGGACAGAACATTGAATCGTTCTATATTTCACTCGAACATCTCGAACCGGTCTCGATCGGTCTCAACTGCGCGACCGGTCCGGAATTCATGCGCGATCACATCCGCAGCCTCGCGTCCATCGCGAAGACGGCCGTCAGCTGCTATCCGAACGCCGGGCTGCCCGATGAGAACGGCCATTACCACGAATCGCCCGAATCACTCGCGCGGAAGATGGAGCAGTTCGCCCGCGAAGGCTGGCTCAACATCGCGGGCGGCTGCTGCGGCACGACGCCGGCGCATATCCGCGCGCTCGCCGAGGCACTGGCGCCTTACAAGCCTCGCACGGAAGCCGGCAGCCATCCGCCGGCCGTCTCCGGCATCGAGACCGTGTACATCGAGCCGGAGAACCGGCCGTACTTCGTCGGCGAGCGGACGAACGTGCTCGGTTCGCGCATGTTCAAGCGGCTGATCGCCGAAGGCAAGTACGAGGAAGCTGCGGAGATCGCCCGCGCCCAGGTGAAAAACGGCGCGCACGTCATCGACGTCTGCCTGCAGGATCCGGACCGCGACGAACTGGCCGACATGACCCGTTTCCTCGAGCAGGTCGTGAAGAAAGTGAAGGTGCCGCTCGTCATCGACACGACCGATCCGCGAGTCATCGAAGCGTCGCTCAAGTTCTCGCAGGGCAAGGCAATCATCAACTCGATCAACCTCGAAGACGGCGAAGAGAAATTCGAGCGGGTCGTGCCGCTCGTCAAAAAGTACGGCGCGGCGGTCGTCGTCGGCACCATCGACGAACGGGGCCAGGCGATCGCGCGCGAAGCGAAGCTGGAAGTGGCGCGGCGGTCGTATGACCTGCTCGTGAACAAATACGGGCTGCAGCCGGAGGACATCATTTTCGACCCGCTCGTCTTCCCGGTCGGCACTGGCGACGAACAGTACATCGGCTCGGCGAAGGAGACGATCGAAGGCATCCGGCTCATCAAGCAGGAGATGCCGCGATGCCAGACGATCCTCGGCATCAGCAACGTCTCGTTCGGCCTTCCGCCGGCAGGCCGCGAAGTGCTCAACTCCGTGTTCCTCTATGAATGCACGAAGGCGGGGCTCGACTACGCCATCGTCAATACGGAGCGGCTGGAACGCTACGCCTCGATTCCGGAGCATGAGCGCAAGCTAGCCGAGGCGCTCATCTACGATACGAACGACGAGACGCTCGCCGCGTTCGTCGCCGCTTTCCGCGACAAGGCCGTCGAGAAGAAGGCGAAGAATACTGAGAGTCTCACACTGGAAGAGCGGCTGGCGAACTACGTGGTCGAAGGCTCGAAGGACGGCCTGTTCGCCGACCTCGACGAGGCGCTCAAGAAATATGCGCCGCTTGACATCATCAACGGTCCGCTCATGCGCGGCATGGAAGAGGTCGGCCGGCTGTTCAACAACAACGAGCTGATCGTCGCCGAAGTGCTGCAGAGCGCCGAAGTGATGAAGGCGTCCGTCTCGTACCTCGAGCCGCACATGGAGAAGACCGAGACGAGCGTCAAGGGCAAAATCATGCTCGCGACCGTCAAGGGCGACGTGCATGACATCGGCAAAAATCTCGTCGAGATCATTCTGTCCAACAACGGATACGAAATCGTGAACCTCGGCATCAAAGTGCCGCCGGAAGCGATCATCGAGGCGCAGCGGCGGGAGAACGCCGACATCATCGGCTTGTCCGGCCTGCTCGTCAAGTCGGCGCAGCAGATGGTGACGACGGCGCAGGATCTGAAGGCGGCCGGCATCGACACGCCGATTCTCGTCGGCGGCGCGGCGCTTACGCGCAAGTTCACGAAGACGCGCATCGCGCCGGAGTACGACGGGCTGGTGCTGTACGCGAAGGACGCGATGAACGGCCTCGAACTGGCGAACAAGCTGATGGACCCCGATGCCCGGCGCGAATTGGAGGAGGAGCATCGGGAGCTGAAAGCGTCGCTGGACAATGCCCGCGAACGGGAGCAGGAGGAGACCGCCCCCGCGGCCGTCCGTTCGAACGTTTCACAGGACGCGCCCGTATTCACGCCGCCGGATTTCGAGCGGCGCGTGCTGCGCGATATTCCGATCAGCCAGATCGTGCCGTACATCAACATGCAGATGCTGCTCGGCCACCATCTCGGTCTGCGCGGCACCGTCAGCGACCTGCTCGCTGCCGGAGACGAGAAGGCGGTGCAGCTGAAGGAAGCGGTGGACGGGCTGATCCGCGAAGCCGCTGAGAAGAAGACACTCAGGCTCGATGCGATGTATCGCTTCTTCCCGGCGCAGTCGGACGGCAACGACATCCTGATCTACGACCCGGCGGGCAGCGGGGAAATCATTGAGCGGTTCTCGTTCCCGCGCCAGCGGACCGAACCGTTCCTGTGCCTGGCCGATTTCCTGAAACCGGTCGAAAGCGGCGTCATGGATGTTGTCGGCTTCCTCGTCGTCACGGCCGGACGAGGCGTGCGCGGGCTGGCGGAAGAGGCGAAAGAGCGGGGCGACTACTTCCGCTCGCATGCGCTGCAGGCGCTCGCCCTCGAGACGGCGGAAGGGCTCGCGGAGCGCGTCCACCAGATGATGCGCGACGTCTGGGGATTCCCGGACCCGCCGGAAATGACGATGAAACAGCGGTTCGCGGCCCGCTATCAGGGCATCCGGGTGTCGTTCGGCTACCCGGCCTGCCCGAACCTGGAAGACCAGGAGAAGCTGTTCAAGCTCATGCATCCGGAGGATATCGGCGTGGAACTGACGGAAGGGTATATGATGGAGCCGGAAGCGTCGGTCAGCGCGATGGTGTTCGCGCATCCGGAAGCCCAATATTTCAACGTGGACAAATGACGGACAAATCCCCCGCACATTGCCGTGCGGGGGATTTGTCGATCACCAGACCCGCGGCCGAGTAGGCTTGACGGCGATCGGCCACACTGGATACGGAGGTGTGTCGGATGGAACTGACCATGCTCGGAACGGCGGCCGGACGGCCGGCGGAAGGACGGAACGTGACGGCTGCGGCGCTCACGATGCCGCCGCAGCGCGGCACGTTCTGGCTGTTCGACTGCGGCGAAGGGACGCAGCATCAGCTGCTCCGCGCCGGAATGAAGCTCTGCAAGCTGGAGCGGATATTCGTGACGCATCTGCACGGCGACCATGTCTTCGGCCTCCCGGGGCTGCTCGGCAGCCGTTCCTCCATGGGCTGCGATGCGCCGCTCACGCTGCACGGCCCGCGGGGCATCCGGCACTGGCTCGAGACGACGTTCAGCATCACGGGAGCCCATGTGCATTACGAGCTCGAGATCCGGGAAATCGACGGCGACGGCGGAGTCGTCCATGAAGATGACCAGTTCACGGTCAAGGCCGCGCCGCTGAATCATCGGATCGCCTGCTACGGTTACCGGATCGAGGAGCGGCCGAGGCCGGGAAGGCTGGACGCCGCGAAGCTGGCCGAGCTTGGTGTGCCGCAGGGTCCCCTGTACGCGCAGCTCAAGCGGGGAGAGGACGCGACGCTGCAGGACGGCCGTGTCATCCGCGCCGCCGACGTCGTCGGACCTCCGATTCCGGGGCGGGTCATCGCGATCCTCGGCGATACGACGCCGTGCGATGCGGCGATCAGGCTGGCCGAAGGCGCCGATCTCGTCGTGCACGAAGCGACGTTCGAAGCGGCGCTGGCCGGGAAAGCGGCCGAATACGGGCACAGCACGACGGCGGAGGCGGCGCGAACCGCGCGCGATGCGCGGGCCGCGCGGCTCCTGCTCACGCATTTCAGCGGCCGCTACCGGGATGAAGATCTGCCGCGGCTGGAAGCGGAAGCCCGGGAGGTCTTTCCGTCATCCGCCGCGGCCCGCGACTTCCTCAACGTTCAGCTGCCGCACAAGCGGAGAACGTAACAGCGTCATTCCCCTTGTTCGCGCTGAAAATTTGCTTCGTCCCGGATTTCGGAGCGAAGGCCGGCAAGGCTTTCCCGCCGCCGCTCGTTCTTCGCTTCGATCCGTCTCCGCTCTTCATCGCCGATCTCGCTCGCGTGCTCGTCGAGATATTCTTCGGCTTCCCTCATGTTGCGAATCGTGTTCGTGATCGCCTTCTGCAGGCGAGGCACGTTGTCTTCGCGATTGTCCGGTTTGGCCACGGCTTCATCACCTCGTGAAGGATTTGACCGCTTCCCGGCACGGCAAGCCGGAGAACGCGGATTTACGCGATTAGGATGGATCGCGCGCAAGGTGCTTATGACTTGAGGCACTTCGGAATCGCCGGGAAGGCGGGCCAATCGTTGACATGGTGTGAGCGGTCTTTCCGGCGAAGCGTTGCAGGGCGAACATATATTCTGTACAATGGAGTAAAGTGCGTAAAGCATGGGAGCAGATGCAATGAACCGTTGGACCGGCAAGGCAGAAAATCTGGACGAATGGCTGAACGATCTTCGCAGCCGCCCCGAGATCATGAACAACGTCACGCACTGGGAGACGATTCCGGCGCGCGAAGCGGTGTACGCGCCGCTGCCGCGCGGATTGCACCCCAAGCTGGAGGCGGCGCTCCGCGCGAAGGGGATCGACCGGCTTTATTCCCACCAGGCGTCGGCCTTCGAGGCCGTGCTTGCCGGCCGGAACATCGTGACGGTCACGCCGACCGCTTCCGGCAAGACGCTCTGCTACAACCTGCCCGTCCTGCAGGCGCTGCTGGAGGACAACGGCGTGCGGGCGCTCTACCTGTTCCCGACGAAGGCGCTCGCGCAGGATCAGGTCGCCGAGCTGCAGCAGCTGGCCGATCTGATGGAGGCGGACATCAAGACGCATACCTACGACGGCGACACGCCCCCGACGGTCCGGCAGGCGATCCGGAACGCGGGGCACATCGTCGTGACGAACCCGGACATGCTGCACGCCGCAATTCTGCCGCACCATACGAAATGGGTCAAACTGTTCGAGAACGTGAAATATATCGTGCTGGATGAGCTGCACGCCTACCGCGGCGTCTTCGGCAGCCACGTCGCGAACGTCATCCGGCGCCTCAGACGGATCTGCCGGTTCTACGGCTCGAACCCGATCTTCCTCTGCGCCTCGGCGACGATCGACAATCCCGGCGAGCACGCGGAGCGGCTCATCGGCGACAAGGTGCAGGTCATCGACAACAACGGCGCGCCGTCCGGTGAGAAGCATTTCATCTTCTACAACCCGCCGGTCGTCAACCAGCAGCTCGGCATCCGGCGCAGCAGCGTGCTCGAGACGCAGCGGCTCGCCGCGATGCTTCTCCGCCAGGGGGTTCAGACGATCGTCTTCGCCCGCAGCCGCGTCCGGGTCGAAATTCTGCTGACCTACCTGCAGGACGCGGTGAAGCAGCTGCCCGGCGGCAAGCAGATCCGCGGCTACCGCGGCGGCTACCTGCCGAAACAGCGGCGCGAGATCGAGCGCGGCCTGCGCAATGGCGAGATCCTCGGCGTCGTCAGCACGAACGCGCTGGAGCTCGGCATCGACATCGGCCAGCTGCAGGCGTGCGTCATCAACGGCTATCCGGGCACGATCGCGAGCACCTGGCAGCAGTCGGGCCGGGCCGGCCGCCGGCACGGGACAGCCGTGACGTTCCTCGTCGCGAGCAGCAACCCGCTGGACCAGTATGTAATCCAGAACCCGGAATTCTTCCTCAACCGGCCGCCGGAGCGCGCGCTCATCCATCCCGACAACCTGCTCATCCTGATCGACCACGTGAAATGCGCGGCCTACGAGCTGCCGTTCGAGAAGGGCGAAACGTTCGGCTGCGAGAAGCTCGAGGACATGCTGGAGTTTCTCGTCGAGGAGCAGGTGCTGCACCGGGTGAAGGACCGCTGGTACTGGATGGCGCAGTCGTTCCCGGCGAACAACATTTCGCTTCGCTCGGCGGCGCAGGAGAATTTCGTCATCATCGACATCACGAACGGCAGCCGTGTCATCGGCGAAGTCGACCGGTTCAGCGCGCCGACGCTCATCCACGAGGAAGCGATCTACATCCACGAAGGCGTGCAGTACCAGGTGGAGAAGCTCGACTATCCGGAGAAAAAAGCTTACGTCCGCGAAGTGAGCGTCGATTATTTCACCGATGCGAACATGGCCGTGGAACTGAAGGTGCTCCATGTCGACCGGGAGGCGGAGAGCGGCGGCATCGTGCGGCAGTACGGCGAAGTGACAGTGAACGCGCGGCCGACGATTTTCAAAAAAATCCGCCTCCGCACCCACGAGAACATCGGTTCCGGACCGATTCATCTGCCCGAGGAAGAACTGCATACGAGCGGCTATTGGTTCTCGTTCAGCGAGGAGGCGGCGGCGCGCCTCGGAACGAATGCGATGCAGAGCGCGCTGCTCGGCATTGCGAACGTGCTTATCCACATCGCGCCGCTCTACCTGATGTGCGATCCGTTCGACATCCGCGTCTATCCGCAGGTGAAGTCGGTGCACATGAAGCGGCCGACGATCTATTTCTACGACCGCTATCCCGGCGGCATTGGCCTCTCCGAGCGGCTGTTCGAATTGCACGACGAACTGCTTGAACGGGCGAGGCAGCTCATCCGCGGCTGCACCTGCCTGAGCGGCTGCCCGGCCTGTGTCGGGCCGATCGAGGAGGTCGGCCTGCTCGGCAAGAGCCAGGCGCTGCAGCTGCTCGAGGAAACGGCGGTGGGGGCGCCGTGAGCAGTCTGCGCGAGCGGATGAACCGGCTGCGCGGTTCGGCCGGCGCGCAGCCGGGCGGCGGGGGAGCGAGCCCGAACGGAACGGGCGGGGGGCAGCCGGAATGCCGGCAGCCGGATGCAGCCGGGGCCGTACCGGCGCCGGAGGCCGGCGATCTTCGGCACGCGGACAGCGTCAGCCCCGCACTCGACCCGGCGTGGACGGCGCTCGGCGTGACGCGCCTCGTCAATGAAGCCGGCGAATGCCTTGTCCGCCGGGTCGACTATCCGCTCGATCACCGGCACGGCTTTCACCGGCTCGATGAACTGGCCGAATGCGCCCATGCGCTGGCCGCGCTGTGCAGCGGCGGCAACGGCCCCGCGCCCGCGCCGGAGGCCGAGCGCATCCTGTTCCTCGACCTGGAGACGACCGGGCTGGGCGTCGGCGCGGGCAACGTGCCGTTCATGACCGGCATCGGATACGTCGAAGGGGACCGGTTCGTCATCGAACAGACGCTGATCCGCCATCCGGCGGAAGAACGCGCGATGCTGGAAGAGCTGCGCGTGAAGCTGACGGAGCGGCCGTATCTGGCCACCTACAACGGCCGGACATTCGACTGGCCGCTCCTGAAAGGCCGGTTCATCATGAACGGATTCGGCTGCCGCGCGGCGGCCGAACCGTGGCATCTCGATTTTCTCCATCCTTCGCGCAGCATCTGGCGCAACACGCTCGCTTCGCTCCGCCTCAGCCATGTCGAGGAAGAGCGGCTCGGCATCGTCCGCTCGGGCGACGTGCCGGGTTCGATGGCGCCGGCGATCTATTTCCGGTTTCTGCAGGACGAAGATCCCGAGCCCCTGGGCGCCGTGTTCCGGCACAACGAGCTGGACATGCTGTCGCTTGCGTGTCTCGCGATCCGCTTCGGCCGCCTGCTGTCCGGCGGCCTCGGCCGGCATGTGCCGCTGCCGGAGGAAGACGAGGAACTGCTGCGCACCGGGCTTTGGCTCGATCGGATGGGATGCGCGGAGGAAGCGGAAGCGCTGTTCGAGCGGCTGGCCGGCCGGGAGACGGCCGGCCCCTGGTGTCTGCCGCTGGCAGCGCGCGACAAGAAATGTGGAAATTGGCGCCGCGCTGTGCTATTGTGGCAGAAGGCGGCGCTTGCCGCCGAGCGTCAGGGGTGGGCTTCGGGCGAAGCGCACATCGAGCTGTCGATGTACTACGAACATCGGGCCAAAGATTATAAGCAGGCGCTCCGCTACGCCTCGGCCGCGCTGGAGCTCGCCGCGCGGCGGGCGTCCCTCGGCCGCTTCGACGCGAAGAAGCGCGCGGAGCAGGACGCGATCCGCAGGCGGATCGAGCGGCTGACGAAAAAGGCGGGGCGGATCGAGGCCTGACGACCCATTACGTCCGCAGAGCTGCGGATGGATAGAACTTACGGAACGAAAGAGGAATGACCATGCCGGAATGGCCGGAAATGGAACATTATCGCAAACTGCTCATGGAACGGATCGGCGGACAGCGGATTGTCGGCGTTGAGATCGAGCGGCCGCAATCGATCAATGTCGACCCCGGCGAGTTCGCGCGCGAGACGATCGGATCGGCCGTCTGGTACGTGGAGCGCCGGGGCAAATATCTCATCTTCCATCTCGACAACGGCAAACGGCTGCTGCTGCACCTGATGGTCGGCGGCTCGCTGTTCTTCGGCACCGAAGAGGAGCGGCCGGACCGCACGGCGCAGATTACGCTCCAATTTCCGAACGGCAATCTTTATTTCATCGGGCTGCGGCTCGGTTACCTGCACCTGCTTTCGGTGAAGGATGCAGCCGGCCGCCTCGCGGAGCTGGGCCCCGACCCGATGGACCGCCGGCTGGACGCCGCGGCTTTCGCGGCGCGGTTCGCGGGCAAGCGCGGCATGCTGAAACCCGCGCTCACCGATCAATCCAACGTCGCCGGCATCGGCAACTGCTACGCCGACGAAATGCTGCACAAGGCGGGCATCCGCCCGGACGTGCCGGTGCCGCAGGTCGATGCGGCCGGCTGGCAGCGGCTGCATGGCGCGATGCGGACGGTGCTGGAGGAAGCCGCGGCGCACGGCGGATACATGGAGATGCCGCTGTACGCGGGGGACACGCGGACAGGCAAGGCCGTCAACCTGCTGCAGGTGTACGACCGGGAAGGGGAACCGTGCCCGAAGTGCGGCGGCGCCATCGTGAAGACCGAAGTGTCCGGCCGGAAGACATTCTTCTGCCCGGTTTGCCAACCGGAACCTTGATCCATGCGGATCGGCTGCCATGTAAGCATCCGCGGCGGCTACGCGGAAGCGGCCGTCCGCGCGGCCAGGCTCGGATGCACGGCGTTTCAATATTTTCCGAAAAATCCGCGCACCTTGGGGCTAAAGGCGTTCGACCGCGCCGACGCCCGCCGCTGCGCCGAATATTGCCGCGAGCGCGGCATCGTTTCGATCGCGCACGCGCCGTATCCGGTCAACCTGGCGGCGGAGCGGCCGGAGCAGCGCGCGCGCATGGCGGCATCGCTCCTGAATGACCTGGAAATCGCCGAAGCCAACGGCTCGATCGGTGTTGTCGTCCATTTCGGCATTTACAAAGGCGCGGACCCGCTTGGCGGCTACCGGCTCATCATCGAGGCGCTGAATGCGGTGCTCGGACGGTGGGAGGGCGCCGCGAAGCTGCTCCTCGAGAACCAGGCCGGCGACCACGCGCCGATGGGGACGACGCTCGAAGAGCTTGTCCAGATTCGGCGGCTGTGCGCCTATCCGGAACGCGTCGGTTTCTGCCTCGACACCTGCCACCTGTTCGCCAGCGGCCAGTGGAACGGCCGGAATGAAGCGGAATGGTGCCGCCGGGCGCGGGAGCTGGGGTATTTCGATCATCTGGCCGCCGTGCATGCGAACGATTCGCTCCACGAGAGCGGGCGGCGGATCGACCGCCACGCGCCGCTCGGCGCGGGCCGGATCGGAGCGGACGGCTTCCGCCGGCTGCTGGCCGCGCCGGAGCTGAGCAGCCTGCCCGTCATACTCGAGACGCCGGAGACGGACGAACTGCCGCTGGACCGGCAAATGCGGCTGCTCAGGGAATGGATGGGAGAGAAGTAGCAATGATTCACGTTTTTCTGGACGATTACCGTCCCTGCCCGCCGGGATTCGTCGCCGCGAAGTCGGCGGAAGAGTGCATCCTGCTGCTGGAAGCGGAAGAGGTGGACATCCTGTCCCTCGATTACGACCTCGGCTGGGGAAATCCGACCGGGCTTGACGTGGTGCGGTACATCGCGGACAACGGCCGCTACCCGCGCCGCATCTACATGCATTCGTCCAGCCCTTCGGGCCGGGAGCGGATGTACCAGGTGCTCCGATCGGCATTGCCGCCGGGCGTACACCTTTCGCACTGTCCGATGCCGGACAGCGTGGCGGCCGAGGCGGCCGGAAAGCGGGTATAGCATGGAAGGAGACAATCCATGATCAGGCTTCAACAAGTCACCTGGCGGCGCGAGAACCGCGACATTATCAAAGGCGTGGATCTGCACGTCCGCCCGGGCGAACATTGGGTCATCCTCGGCCGGAACGGCTGCGGCAAGACGACCATACTCGAAATGATCACCGGATACCTGTTCCCGACTTCGGGCACGGTCGAGGTGCTCGGCCATCGCTACGGCCGGGTCGACGTGCGCGAAGTGCGGAAGAAGATCGGATACATCAGCCAGTCGCTCGTCGAGAAAATGAGCCTTTCCGACCCCGTGTGGGAAGTCGTCGCGACGGGCGAATACGCGTACCTGCGCTTCTACCAGACGATCGATCCCGATGTCGTCCGCAAGGCGCATGACATGCTCGAACGCCTCGGCATCGCCCATCTGGCGAACCAGCCGTTCGGCACGCTGTCGCAGGGCGAGCGGAAGAAGGCGCTGCTCGCGCGGGCGCTGATGGCGGAGCCCGAGCTGCTCATCATGGACGAAGCTTGCGCCGGGCTCGATCTGTACGAGCGGGAGAAACTGCTGGCCGACCTGAACCGGCTCGGCAACCTTGCGAAAACGGTGCTCTACGTGACGCACCATATCGAGGAAGCGATCCCGCTGTTCACCCACGCGGCCATCGTGCACGACGGACGGATCGCCGCCGCCGGACCGAAGCGCGAGGTGCTGACCGGCGAGACGCTCAGCCGGGCCTACGAACTGCCGATCGAAGTCGACTGGGTGTACGACCGGCCGTGGATCCGGACGCAAGGGGCCAGGGTCCGGACATGACGCGCTTCATCTGCACGGCCAACCACGGCTTTGCGCCGTACGCCATGGAAGAGCTCAGGCGGCTGCTTGGGCAGGCGTCTTTCCGGATGGTCGTGCCGGGCGAAGTGTTCGAACTGTCCGCGGAGAACGGCCGGGACGAGATTCTGGCGCAAATCCGGCAGGCCGAACCGATCTTTCTCCGCCACATCCAGCCCGTCGACTTCGCCAGGCCGATTGCGGGAGGACCGGACGATCTGGCGGCGCTGGCCGATATCGTGCGAGGGACGCCCGACCGGTTCGCGGGGAAGCGGACAGCGGTGCATATCCGGCGCAGGGAAGGAAGTCCGTTTGCGTATCCGGCTGCGGAGGCGAAAGCGGCGGCCGACGCCGCGCTGAGGGAAGCCGGCGCCGAGCCCGCCCAGCAGTCACCGGATCTCATCCTGTCGGTCTTCGCGACGGACAGCGAGCTGCTGATCGGCTGGGGGACCGCGGACGAGATGCTGTCCGACTGGCCGGGCGGCGCCATTCGTTTCCGCCGGGAAGACGGCCAGATCTCGCGGGCGAAGTTCAAGCTGCTCGAAGCGGAGCGAACGTTCGGCCTGCGCCTGGATGCGCACGAGCGGGCGCTGGACATCGGCGCCGCACCCGGCGGCTGGACGTCGCTGCTGCTCGAGCGAGGGCTGGACGTTACCGCCATCGATCCGGCCGATCTGCATCCGTCGCTGGTCGGCCATCCCCGTGTGACGTGGCTGAAGCGGAACGCCGGCGAGGTCAGTTTCCCTCCCGGCACGTTCGATTTGCTCGTCTGCGACATGAGCTGGGACCCCGCGACGATGGCGAAGCTGGTGCTCCGCCTTTCGCCTTGCCTGAAGCCCGGCGCGGAGGCCGTCGTCACGGTGAAACTGCTGCACCGCAAGCCGATGCAGACCATACGAAACGTGACGGAACAGCTCGCCCAGGCGTTCGACATCCGGCGGGCGAAACAATTGTTTCACAATCGGGATGAAATTACGCTATACTTGATTTATCGGGGAGCGTGACGCTCCATCGGATCGGGAAAGCATCCCGTTCAGCCGCCTCATGGCCGCGGCAGGATGGGATGCTTTTGTTTTATGTGAAGGAGGAGAAAGACGGACATGAATTGGCGTGGTCCATCCGATGCAGGCCGCAGCCCGCTGCCCGCGCCCGGCGAAATCGTCGCCGAACGGTATGCGATTATCCGCGAAGCCGGGCGGGGCGGCATGAGCGTCGTCTATGAAGCGGCCGATCTGAAACTCGGCGGCAAGCGGCGGGCGCTGAAGGCGATGAAGCCGGGGACGCCGTACGCGGACGAAGGCGGCATCGGCGAACTCCGCGTGCTCCAGCGGATCGATCATCCGCGGCTGCCGCAGGTGATCGACGTCATCCCGCCGGCGGGCGGAAGGCCGCTCATGCTGGTGACCGACTTTGTGCACGGCGAGCCGCTGACTGCCGCCTTCGCGCGCGCGGGCGGGAAGATGGAAGCGCGGCAGGCGGCGGCCATCGCAATCGGCATTTGCGAGGCGCTCGCTTATCTGCACGAACTGCGGCCGCCGGTCGTCCATTTCGACGTGAAGCCGTCGAACGTCATGCTCGACCCGGCGCTCGGCGTCCGGCTGATCGACTTCGGCATCGCCAAGCTGCTCGGCAAGGGGCGGGGCGCCGCCTTGCGCCTCGGCACGCCGGGGTTCGCGGCGCCGGAACAGGCCGCCGTCGGTCCGTGCGGGCCGGCGGCGGACGTATACGCGGTCGGCGCGCTCCTCTACTTTCTGCTCAGCGGCGGGCATGCGCCGAAGCCCGGAGAGCATCAATTCCGGGGCCTTGAGGCCGGCGTTCCCGATCCGCTGCTGGACGTGATGGCGCGGCTGCTCAGCCGCGATCCGGCCTGCCGTCCGTCCGCCCGGCAGGCCGCAGCCCTGCTGCGGCAGGCGGCCGGCGGCGCAGCGGCGCTCCCGGGCCTGGCAGCGGGGGCCGATGGCGCGCATTCGCCGGCCGGCGAAGCGCTGCCCCGCCCGCGCCTGATCGGCGCCGCGTCATTCTCCCGCGGCGCCGGGGCGACGTTGATTGCCGCCATCCTGGCCGCACAGCTCGCGCGCTCGCGGCCGACGGCGCTCGTCGAAGCCCCGGGCGGAGAGCCGGAGCTGCTCGCGCTGCTGGCCGGCGCGGATGCGGCCGGCCGGCGGTCCGGGCGGCCCGCGCCGCCGCCGGTCAGCCGCCGCCACGTCTGCTGGCTGGACGGACCGCGGCTGCAGGTGCATGCGCTGCACCCCGACACTGTGATTCCGGCCATTGAACCGGACCCGTACGGCGCCCCGGAAGGGGCGGCCGATGCAGTAACGGCGATGTTCGCGCCGGAGCGGTTCTCGTTCCCGGCGGCGTCCGCCGCCGAACCGCCGCTCGTCATCGCCGACCTGTCGTCCGGATGGACGGCGGGCGGCGCCCGCAAGCTCGCCGCCACCTGCGACGTGCTGCTGATGGTCGCCGACCCGGCGGTCTGGCGATGGACGCCGCAGCGGCAGTCCGCCTGGTGCGAACTGGCCCGGCAGCGGGAGGCCGCGGGACGCGCATCGGTCTGGATCGCGAATCAGGATGCCCGCTTTCCGCAGCGCTCCGCCTGGCTCAAGCTGATGCCGCAGCCTCCGGCCGCGTGCGTGCCGCAGCTGGCCCCGGGCGCGTGGCCGTCCGCCGTATGGTCGGGCAAGCCGCTTGCGGGCGGCGGGAAGCTGCCGGCCGAAGTCGAGCGGTGTCTGCGGCCGGTCGTGGATCTCCTCCTGAACGGATAGGCAGCGCAAGAAGCCGTATGATACAATAGAAACCGGGTTTTTTGACCCGAGCTTGACCGAACTTGCAGGAAATGCCGAACCGGCATGCGATATGGCGATGCATGAAGCAACGGATGCGGATTCAGCCGGAAGGAGGATCTGTGTGAACGAACGTTTGCTGGTCATCGAAGACGAGACATCGATCGCGCGTATTTTACAGCTGGAGCTGGAGCATGAAGGATACACCGTCGGACGCGCCGAGGACGGTCGCAAAGGGCTTGAAATGGCGCTCTCCGGGGAATGGGATCTCGTGCTCCTCGATGTCATGCTGCCCGGTCTGAACGGCATCGAAGTGCTGCGGCGCATCCGCAGCAGCGGCAGCCAGATTCCGGTCGTGCTGCTGACGGCCCGCGACACCGTGCCCGACAAGGTGAGCGGGTTCGAGACCGGGGCCAACGACTACATTACGAAACCGTTCGCGATGGAAGAACTGCTCGCGCGCGTCCGCAACCTGCTGCGCATTTTCCAGCAGAAGCAGGCGGAAGGCGAGAAAGGCGACGTGCTGAAAGCCGCCGATCTGACGATCGAGCTGCGCACCCGCAAGGTGTACCGCAAGGAGATTGCGGTGGAGCTTACGCCGCGCGAGTTCGATCTGCTCGTCTATCTGGCCGAGCACAAGAACCAGGAGAAGACGCGGGAGCAAATATTGTCCGATGTGTGGGGCTATGATTTCGTCGGCGAGACGAACCTCGTCGACGTTTACATCCGATATTTGCGGCAGAAGATCGACCGCGGATTCCGGACGAAGCTGATCCATACGATCCGCGGGGTCGGCTACATGCTGAAGGAACCGGAAGCATGACGCTGCGCAAGCGTTTTACGCTGTTCACCATCTTCTGGTTCATCTTCATCCTCATTCTGTTCAACATCTTCGTCTACTTCTTCGTCATCCGGATTTCGACCGGCAGCGAAGAGCAGCTCATCGCGAACAAGGTGAACCTGATCATCGAACATATCCGTTCCGAACCGGAACGTCCGCTCAAGGATCCGGCGCTCCTGGTCGATTTCTACAATGTCAACGAAGTAATCCGGATTATCGACCGCGGCGGAAACATCGTCAACCAGATCGGCACCGACGAAGATCTGCTCGAACGGGAGACGACGTTCTCCGCCACCCACCAGTCGGGTCTGACTTCGATCCGCGGCATGCGCGTCATGTACATGAAAGTCCCGCTGCTGCGCGAATACGAAATCATCGGGACAGTGGAAGTGCTGCGCAAGCTGACGTCGCTCGACCGTTACCTTCAGGTGCTCGTCGGCGCGCTCACCGTGACCAGCCTCGGCGCGGTGCTGTTCGCCATTTTCGGCACGTACTGGTTCACGCTCCGGCTGACGGCGCCGATCCAGACGATGGTGCAGACGATGCGCGAGATCGAGCGGAGCGGCAAGCTGCGGCCGATCGAGCTGAAGGACAAGGAAGAGTCCGCCGAACTGCAGCAGCTCATCCGGGCGTTCAACCAGATGATCGAGCGGCTGGATCGGCGGATGGACGGGCAGCGCCAGTTCGTCGCGGACGCTTCGCACGAACTGAAGACGCCGCTGACGGTCATCAGCAGCTACGCGGGCATGCTGAAGCGCTGGGGAAGGGAAGACTCGGCGATCCGCGACGAGGCGATCGAGGCGATCGCGAAGGAATCGGAACGGATGCAAAATCTCATCAAGTCGATGCTTACGCTCACCGAAGCGGAACAGGAAGTGTGGGCGAGAGAAGACGAATTCGATCTCGTGCAGCTCATCGACGAGATCGCCTCCATGCTGCACAAGACGTTCAACCGGATCATCCGGGTGCACGCGTACGATGAGTCCGGCATTCCGATGAAGGGCGACCGGGACAAAATCAGCCAGCTGATGGTCATCCTCATCGACAACGCGATCAAATACAGCAAGGACGCCATCGACATCACCGTGAGCCAGTCGCGCAACATGATCCGGGTGCTCGTCTCGGACAAGGGCATCGGCATTCCGGAGGAAGAGATTCCGAACCTGTTCGACCGGTTCTACCGTGTGGACGGCGCGCGCCAGCGCGAGACGGGCGGTTTCGGCCTCGGCTTGTCCATCGCCAAGCGGATCGTCGACCTGCACGAAGGGACGATCGACGTGTTCAGCAAGGTCGGCGTCGGCACGACGATCGCGCTTCAGTTCCCGAAGAAATAACGAAAGGACCGGAGAGGCTCCGGTCCGCTTCGCGGAAGGAGATGTGTTGGATGCAGGTTTGGCGTCATGCGCCGAGTCGGCGTGCGGTGGCATAGTTTTTCTTCCAGTAAGTCGTGTTAATGCTCGAGAACTTGACGCCGCCTGCGCCGTAAGTATGAATCATTTTGCCGTTGCCGACGTAGATGCCGACGTGCCCGATGATATTTCCGCGGCTCGGCACCTTGAAGAAGACGAGGTCGCCTTTCTTGAGATTCGATTTGGAGACGTAGCGGCCCACCTTCGCCTGCTCCCTGGCCGTGCGGGGCAGATTGTATCCGAATTTCTTGAACACATGTTTCGTGAAGGACGAACAGTCGAAATATCGGGTCGTGCTCGTGCTTGCGCCGAATTTGTACGGCGTTCCGAGGTAATTGTCCGCATAGCTGACCAGCTTGTCCGCCGTCGATTTCGACAGCGCGTCCGCCTGGCCGGCTCCGGCGAATCCGAGCGCGGTGAACCCGATCGCGGTGCCAAGTGCCAGACCCAAGAGCCGTTTCATCGTGTTGCGCAGTTGTTTCATCGTGCTGCAGCTCCTTTCGTTGTTGGGCGGTTGTCCGCCCGTGCAACTGTACAGCTATTACATTACCAGATCCGCCATTTCCTAAATGATTCCTCGGTGAACGGAAGTGCCGTTCCCGCAAAGGTTGCAGCAAAATCATGAAAAATCGATTAAAAAATTCTCATATTGGAGAGGAGGAAATCGCGTGCGCAAGGAATTGTATGTCTATTTGGACGGAAATCCCGTCCGGGTGACGATCCGGCGATACGGAGAGAAGGACTTCGACGCGCTCATCGATATTCAGCGCGAAAGCTTTCCGCCGCCGTTCCCGGAGGAACTGTGGTGGAACAAGGAACAATTGCGCGAGCATGTCACGCGGTTTCCCGAAGGGGCGCTGTGCGCGGAAGCGGAAGGCCGGCTCGTCGGTTCGATGACGGGACTGCTTGTCCGCGACGAGCAGCTGGAAGGCGCGCATACGTGGGAAGCGGCGACGGACGGCGGCTATATCCGCAATCACGATCCGTCAGGGGAGACGCTGTACGTCGTCGACATCTGCGTCATCCCCGCATACCGGAAAGCCGGCATCGGCAAGTGGCTCATGTCGACGATGTACGAGACGGTCGTCCATCTCGGCAAGCGACGGCTGCTCGGGGGCGGACGGATGCCCGGCTATCACAAGGTGAAGGACCGGATGACGGCCGAGGAGTATTTGGCCAAAGTCGTGGCCGGAGAGCTGCATGATCCGGTCGTCGGCTTTCTGCTCCGCTGCGGCCGGGTGCCGGTCGGCGTGGCGGCCGGCTACCTGGAGGACGAAGAATCGTGCAACTGCGCGGCGCTGATGGAGTGGCGCAACCCGTTCCGGTTAACCGGGAGCGGAGCTTGTACATACTGAAACGTCTAAGGAGAGAATGCAAATGGAATATGTGCGACTGACGTCGATCCGGGACCCGCTGTTCAAGTCGATGCACGAGCTTCTGGGCCGCATTTTTCCGAAGGAGGAAGTGCTGGCGTTCGAATTGTGGGAAGAGCCGCTTCGCGACGAAGGCATTTACGTCTACGCCGCCGTCCACGAAGGTGAAGTCGTCGGGGCGACGGAGTACCGCTATTATGCGGACATGCGCGTGGCCGTGACCGATTTCACGGCAATCGGCCGGGAGGGGCTCGGCATCGGCCGCTTCCTCGCCGAGAACCGGCGGAAGCATCTGGAGCGGCTGGCGGCCGAATCCCGCACGTCGCCGCTCGGGATGTTCGCCGAAATTTACGATCCGCGGAAAGCGGACATTGCGGGTTCCGGACTGACGCCGATGCACCCGTACGTGCGGCGCGAAGTGCTGTCCCATCTCGGTTACCGCAAACTCGATCTCGATTATGTGCATCCGTCCTGGGACCATGAGGGGAACGCCGTCACCGGTCTCGATCTCTGCTTCATGCCGGCCGACGAACGGACGACATTCCTGCCCGCGTCGCTCGTCGCGGCATATCTCGAGCGCTACTATGCCGCATTGCCGAACCGTCCCGACAGCTGGTACGCGATGATGGACGGCCTCCGGAAGCGCGCAGCGGTTGATCTGCTGCCGCTCTGACGATCGATCGGACGGGAAAGGATGGGAGACGTATGACGGCAACGCTGCGCTTCCTCGGGACGGGCGATGCGATGGGGGTGCCGCGCGTTTACTGCGACTGCGCCGTCTGCACGGAAGCGCGCGCGACCGGCGTGAACCGGAGATTCCGCTCCGCGGTGCTGATCGACGATCCGGAAGCCGGGCACATCATGATCGACTGCGGGCCCGATTGGGGACGGATGATGGAGACGGCCGGCTTGCGCTTCGCGGAGCGGATGCTGCTGACGCACGGACATTACGACCATATCGGCGGGCTGCCGGAGTGGGCGGATGCGTGCCGTTGGCAGGAGCGGCGGGGAGTCGCGTATGCGCCGGAGGTGACGATCGCCGAAGTGACGGCGCGGTTTCCGTGGTTGAGCCGGACAATCGAGTTCCGTCCCGCGGACGGCGGCTTCCGCCTCGGCGGATGGAACGTGCGCGCCTGGCGCGTCAACCACGGCCACAACGGGTATGCGCACGCCTACCGGTTCGATCATGCGGAGACCGGATGGTCCTGGGCGTATTGCCCGGACGCGATCGGACTCAGCGAGGCGGAAAAAGCCCCGCTGGCGGGGCTTGATCTGCTCGTGCTGGGGACGAGCTTCTGGCACGAGACGATCCCGTACGAAAGACGGTCCGTCCACGACGTGGTCGAAGCGCTGGAGCTGCTGCGCGAGCTCAAGCCCCGCGCGGCGGTGTTCACGCATCTGTCGCACGACATCGACCTGACGCGCCGTTACGAACTGCCGGAATCGGTCCGGTTCGCGGAGACGGGGCTCAGGATCAGACTCGGCGACGGCTGACGTCCGCGCAGCCGTTCGATCAGTTCCGCCGCCTTCGCTTGCGGAATGTGACGGATCAGCCAGACGGCGGCATAACTGCTCGAAGCGGTGACGACCTGCAGCGTCGCAAGCTTGCGCCGCGCCTGCAAGGGCGACACCTTCGTCCGGAGCCATTGGATGCGCCGGCGCGGGATGAACGCCACTTGGACGCCGAAACCGCCGCTCCGGACGATGATGCCGTCATTGCTCAGACGCCAGCCCGCATGCCGGAAGCGCAGCACGCCGTGCAGGAGGGCGGCGGCGGGCAGCGCCAGGGCCGTCCAGCCGTACCCGCCCGGGATCCAGATCAGTCCCGGGACGGCGGCTGCGGCGGCAACCGACAGGGGGAAGGCGATGTAGCCGGTCAGCGCTTCCCGGCCGGGCCGTTCGAAGTCTTCCGGCCAGACGGCCTCCGGAACGAATGCGGCCAGCAGTTCGGGAATGTCGCGCACCGGAACAAGCGGGCAGAGCAGGGAATGGATCTGCCCGTCGTTCTTGATGGACGCAAAGGTGACCAGGTTGACGCTGGCGCAGCCGAACATGCGGCGCAGCGCGTTCTGCGTCACCTGCACCGCCTGGATCCGCTCGACCGCGACGGAGAACTGTTTGCGTTCGAGCAGCCCGCGGCGGATGAGCAGCTTTCCGCCCTGGCGTTCGATCGTGAAGCCGTATTCCTTCACCGTGATGACCGCCGTGCCGAGCAGCCAGATAACGGCGCATGCCGCTGCCGCAAACCATGCCCAGCCTTTAACGTCGGACGGCATCACGGCTTCCCATGCGTCCGGATCGAACAGGCCGAGATTCCGGACCCAGTCATCGAACTGCGAGTACAGCGCCGCGATGATGGCCAGCGACAGGAAGATCCGTCCGGATGTCGCGCTGTACAGCAGAATGCGGCCCGTCGGCACCCGATAGAGCGGACGGGCTGCGGCAGATCCGTCTGCCGAGCCGGCTGAAGCGCCGCTCGGGCCCTGACCGTCGTCGTGCGCACCGCTGCCGGCGCCCGGCACGGCGGCGTCCGACGCATCTTTCACCATGGCGGTGCGGATCCGGTCGGCTTCGGCTTTCGACACCGCGCTCAGCACGACTTCCGGCTTGCGGCCGCCCGCGGTTTCAATCACCAGCTTCTGCACGCCGAAGAGCCGCTGTACGATGCCGGCCGACATGTCCACCGACTGGACGCGGTCGCGCGGGATGGACAATTTTTTCCGGATGATCAAGCCGTATTCGACGTGCATCGCGTTCGACTCCAACCGGTAGACGTAGCGGAGCCAGGACAGCGCGCCCAGCGCGATGGCAACGGCGGAGAACAGCGCGATGCCGCCCCAGAGCCACAGCGGATGCACGTCTTCCCTGAGCGTCGTGGACAGGATGAATGCGGCGAGCGGATAGATCATGTCCTTGACGATCTTCATGATGAAGAACAGGACGGAGATCGGGTGCTGCCGCCTGGGCATGCTAGAGTTCTTCATCGGTGATCCTCGCGAGCTTCGCGATTCTGGACTGGACTTCTTCGGCCCGCGCCGCGCCGAGCGCCGGAATTTCGTGCTTGCCGGCGGCGGTCGAGAACGTGACGGTCAACAGGCCGTACCGGCGCAGAATCGGGCCTTGCTTCGTGTCGACATGCTGAATTTTGACCATCGGGATGAGCGTCCGCTTGCGGACGATGATACCGTGGAGCAGATCGATTTCGTCTTCCCGGATCGCATAGCGGATCCGTGCCATCCGGACTTTCGGCACGACGGCGATTTCAACCGCCGCGGCGGCCGCGGCAAGGACGGCGAGCAGGCTGACAATCCATGCCGGCCAGTCGAAACGGAGCGTCAGCCACAGCACGATACCGACGATGACCGCGTACACCGCGGCGGAGATCCAGCCGGTCGTCCGCCAGACGCGGAGGGCGGTATCGTCGATTTTTTCATCGGGCAGGGGATAATGCAACGATTGCTCACCTCTCACGATGCACGTTATTTCAATCCCGGCTCAAGATGACGAGCAGCAAGCCTTCGCCGACCGTCACGGCGCCTTCATCGGCTTCCAGCACATTGCTGATGCCGAGCGACTGGCCGATCTCGAGCCGCGCGCCGCTCAGCGGGTAGCGGAATCCTTCGAGCGCGATGCCCGTTACGACCGGCGTCAGCGGCAAGAGCGACACGGCCGGATGATCCGTGCGGCGAAACGTCAGCCGTTCGCCTCCGGCGGCAAGACGGATTTCATTGCGATCGTCCGTGACGACGGCCCGGACGCCGCGCCGATGAGCGGCCGCGAGCAGATGAACGTTCGCGAGCGAATGATCGAAGCGCGTGCCGAGCGCGCCGGCAATGACGATTTCTCCGGGTTCAAGTTCGAGCGCGCGGTTGAACGCAAGCTCGGTATCGGTGTAGTCTTTGTCCACCGGATCGACGATTTCCGTCCGGCGGCTTATCCGGCGGATCGTCTCGAGTTCATCCGGCGAGACCGAATCGAAGTCGCCGATGGCCAGATCCGGCACAAATCCGAGCTCGATCATCCTGGCCGCGCCGCTGTCCGCGCCGATCAGCAGATCGCCGGGGCGGATGAACTTCGCCGAATCATTCCCGAGATTTCCTCCGGCGAAAATGACGATGCGCTTATCGTCAGCCATTGCGCCAAATCCCTCCGTGTATGCAACATCTCCCAGCCAAGTATAACCGTATGCGGCGCCGCAGACCATACCCGCGAGCGAAGCTTGGCCGGTTAATCACCGAAAAAATGACAACATCATGCAAGATGCTATTGCGTTCGACCGTCCGCCGTCTATACAATGGTGAGGTACGATCGACTAGCCGCGCTATTTGTCCCGGCGTTTCCGGCGGGCGCGGCCGGAGGAAAACATTCATGGAATGGCATGTTTTTGATGTTCTGAGCATGATCGGAACCGTCGCGTTCGCGGTGAGCGGCGCGGTCGTCGCGATGGAGGAAGAGTACGACGTGCTCGGCGTGTTCGTGCTCGGCCTCGTGACGGCCTTCGGCGGAGGGATTGTCCGCAACTTGCTGATCGGCGTGCCGGTGACGACGCTGTGGAGCCAGAAGTCTCTGCTTACGGCGGCGATCATTTCGATCGCGGTCGTTTTCGTGCTGCCGGTCGCCTGGATCCGGCATTGGCGGCGGAGTGAAACGTTTTTCGACGCCATCGGGCTGTCGGCGTTCGCCGTCCAGGGCGCGCTCTACGCAACGCAGCAGAACCACGCGCTGCCGGCCGTCGTCGTCGCGGCCATGCTGACCGGCATCGGCGGCGGCATGATCCGCGATCTGCTCGCGGGCCGCAAGCCGCTCGTCCTGCGGGAAGAGATCTACGCCGTATGGGCGATGGGCGCCGGCCTCGTCATCGGTCTCGGATGGGCTGACAGTACAAGCGAGTATTTGGTGCTGTTCACCGCGGTCGTCGCTTGCCGCATGCTGTCCGCGCACTACAAATGGCGGCTGCCGCGCCGCTCGCTGCGCCACGCTTTCGCGGAATCCGTCCACGCCGTAAGGCCGGTTCCGGACGGGGGGGAGAACCGGAAGCAATCCGAATCGGAAGGAGCCGATCCATCATGATCCGCATCTTGTTCGTCTGTCTCGGCAACATTTGCCGCTCGCCGATGGCCGAAGCGGTCATGCGGCATCTGATCGAGCGGGAAGGGCTGTCGGACCGCATCACCGTCGATTCGGCCGGCACGGGCGACTGGCACATCGGCAAACCGCCGCACGCCGGAACCCGGGAAGCGCTGGACCGCCGGGGAATATCCTGGGAAGGCATCCGGGCGCGGCAATTCACGAAGCGCGATCTGGACGCGTTCGATTACATCGTCTGCATGGATACGAGCAACCGGCGGGACGTGGAACGGTTCGGAAGGGGCGGCGCCCGCGTCATGACGTTCATGGAACTGGTGCGGGACGCGCGCTCCCCGGACGTTCCGGATCCCTATTACACGGGCAACTTCGAAGAAGTGTACGCGCTTGTGGAAGAAGGATGCGAAGAACTGTTGCGCCGCATCCGCAAGGAAATGAAAGAAGCTCCGGCAGCGCCGTGAGGCGCCCGGAGCTTGCTTGTTTCTCACATTCCCGCGAACCACTTGAGACCGTCGGGCACATCTTTCTGCCAGTATCCCCACAGATGTTCGCCGTCCCGTTCGGCATATTCGACGCGTGCGCCGCGCTCTTCCAGCAGCTTCCTCGCTGTTCGGTTCATGGCGACGAAATCGAATACGCCCCGGTCCGTCTTGAACGCCGTTTCCTGCAGGCCGACCGTCATGAAAATGTTGAGATGCGACAGGCCGCCGGCTGCGGCAATGGCCGCCTGCGACGACGGATAGAACGCGCCGGACAGCGACATGACGTTCACGAATCTCTGCGGAAACGCAAGCGCCAGCTGTAGCGAGACGGCGCCGCCCAGCGAACAGCCCGCGAGAAGCACGTATTCCGGCTCGGTTCTGACAGGGTATCGGGCGGCGATGAAGGGAACGAGTTCTTCGGCGAAAAACGCGGTGTACCCTTCGTGCAGATCGCCGTCCGCCGCGTATTCCCGCGTGCGCACCGATTTGTCGACGTCGACGCCGACGACGAGAAGCGGCTCGATCTCGCCTTCGGCGATCAGAACGGACGCGATCGTCGCAATCCGTCCGAAGTTGAAGAAGTCTTCGCCGTCCTGGCAGTAGACGACCGGATATTCCGTCAGCTCATTGTAGCCGGGCGGCAGACTGATGCGCACATCCCGCGATCCGGCCGGAAGCAGACGGCTGGGCACGGATTCCTTTTTTACGATTCGTTTCACGTGCGGTTCGCTCATGGCTGATCAGGCTCCTTTGCTTTTAGCGGGCGGCTGAATGGATTGGATGGGCGGTGGGCAAACAAAAGAAGCAGGCAGCGGTCGGCATCCTTGCCGCCGGATCGGATTGTATTATTCTGTACTAACGATTTCTACATGCTGTTTTATAAACAAAACCGTATGAAAAATAAAATAAATGTCGATAAATAAAGGTTTAGCTCGTTTTTATTTTTGACCTTCGCATAGAAACAGTATTATAATGATTCTATAACAGAGTCCTTGCGGATTTCAATTCATCGATGAGGTGAACGATACGATGAGCAAGCTGCCGTACGAAGTGCAGACGGAGCCGGTTACGCCGCTCTCCATTCTGTCGCCCGAAGGCGAAATTCTCCAGCCGGATCTTGTGCCGGAACTGACGGACGATCAGCTGCGCGAGATCATGTACCGCATGGTGTTCACGCGCACCTGGGACGAGCGGGCGGTCAACCTGGGCCGTCAGGGGAGGCTCGGATTCTACGCGCCGGTATCCGGCCAGGAAGCGTCCATGGTCGGCAGCGAGTATGCGCTGAACCGCGACGACTTCATCTGTCCGGGTTACCGCGACATGCCGCAGCTCGTCTGGCACGGACTGCCGCTGTACCAGGCGTTCCTGTATTCCCGCGGCCATCAGCACGGCGGGCAGATTCCGGAAGACGTGCATGTGCTTATGCCGCAGATCATCATCGGCGCGCAGGTGCTGCATGCCGTCGGCGTCGCAATGGCGTTCAAGAAGCGCGGCGAGAAGCGCGTCGCCGTCGCGTACACGGGCGACGGCGGATCGTCGGAAGGCGACTTCTATGAAGCGTTGAACTTCGCCGGCGTGTACAAGCTGCCGGCCCTGTTCATCGTGCAGAACAACCGGTATGCGATCACGACGCCCTTCGAGAAGCAGACGGCGGCGCTGTCGATCGCGCACAAGGCGATCGCGGCCGGCATCCGCGGCGTGCAGGTTGACGGCATGGACGTGCTTGCCGTTATCCACGCCGTCCGCGAAGCGGCGGAACGGGCGCGGGGCGGGGAAGGCGCGACGCTGCTTGAGCTGCTGACGTACCGCTACCGTCCGCACTCGATGGCCGACGACGCGACGAAATACCGCACGAAAGACGAAGAAGGCGAGTGGGCGGAGAAAGACCCGCTCATCCGGTTCGGCCGCTATCTCGAGGCGAAGGGGCTGTGGTCAGAAGAAGAGACCGCGCGCGTCCGGGAAGAGGCGAAGTCGGTCGTGAACGAACAGATCAAGAAGGCGGAGTCGGTCGAAAAAATGACGGTTGCCGGCCTGATCGATTCGATGTTCGAGACGACGCCGAAGCATCTTGAGGAACAGAAAGCCGATTTCGAGTAAACGGGGAGGAACCAGCGACCATGGCGCAGATGAATATGAAAGAAGCGATCCGCGACGCCATCCGCACGGAGCTGCAGCGCGATCCGAACGTGCTGGTGTTCGGTGAAGACGTCGGCAAGGTCGGCGGCGTATTCCGGGCGACCGAAGGGCTGCAGGCGGAATTCGGAGAGGACCGGGTGTTCGACACGCCGCTCGCCGAGTCGGCCATCGCCGGCATGGCGGTAGGCCTCGGCGTGCAAGGTTTCCGGCCGATCGCGGAGATTCAGTTTATCGGATTCATTTTTGAAGCGATGGACCAGATGTTCGTGCAGGCGGCGCGCATGCGCTACCGTTCCGGCGGCCGGTACAACGCGCCGATCGTCTTCCGTACGCCGTGGGGCGGCGGGGTCAAGGCGGCGGAGCTGCACACCGACGCGCTGGAAGGTCTGGCGCTGCAGACGCCGGGCATCAAGGTCGTCGTGCCGTCCAACCCGTATGATGCGAAGGGCCTTCTGATCTCGGCGATCCGCGACAACGATCCGGTCTTCTTCATGGAACATCTCAATCTGTACCATGCGTTTCGTCAGGAAGTGCCGGAAGGCGAATATACGATCGAGCTCGGCAAGGCGAACGTCGTCCGCGAGGGCAAGGACGTGACGATCATCGCCTACGGCCTGATGGTGCACACGGCGCTGAAGGCGGCCGACGAACTGGCGAAGGAAGGCGTTTCGGCGGAAGTCATCGACCTGCGCACGCTTGTCCCGCTGGATACGGACACGATCGTGGAGTCGATCAAGAAGACGAATCGGGCGATCGTCGTCCAGGAAGCGCAGAAATCGGCCGGCGCCGCTGCCGAAATTATCGCACGGATCAACGAGCTGGCGATTCTTCACCTGGAAGCGCCCGTGCTCCGCGTGGCGGGACCGGATACGGTCTATCCGTTCGCGCAGATCGAGGACATCTGGCTTCCGACGCCGGCGCGCATCGCGAAAGCGGTCCGCAAAGTGCTGGAGTTCTAATCGAGGAGGATAAGGCCAGTGGCAAGATTCGAATACCGGTTCCCGGAGCTGGGCGAAGGACTGCACGAAGGCGAGATTATCAAAATCAACATCAAGCCCGGCGACAAGGTCACCGATGACGACATCATCATGGAAGTGCAGAACGACAAGGCGATCGTCGAAGTGCCGTGCCCGGTGAACGGCACCGTGCTGGAAGTGCTCGTCAAGGACGGGCAGGTCTGCCATGTCGGCGAAGTCGTCGCCGTCATTGAAGCCGAAGGCGACGTGCCGGAGCAGGCACCGTCCGCCGGCGGCGAGTCGCAAGGCTCCCAGGCGCCGGCACCGGAGGCTTCGGCGGCAACGCCGGGAGCAAGCGCGCCGTCGGCGCCGCCCGCGCCTGCGGCACCTGCGGCGGCCGAAGCGCCCAAGGCGGGCGGCCTGGTGCTCGCGACGCCGGGCGTACGCAAATACGCGCGCGAGAAAGGCGTCGATCTGACGCAGGTAACCGGCACGGGCAAGAACGGCCGAATTACGCGCGAAGACGTAGACCGCGCGGCGGCGGGCGGTGCGGCGCCGGCAGCTCCGGCTGCGGAGGCGGCTCAGGCCCTGCCGACAGCAGCGGCGGCAGTACCGGCGGGATCTCGCGTCGAGGAACGCGTGCCGCTCAAGGGCATTCGCAAGGCGATCGCGAACGCGATGGTGAAGTCGGTCTATACCGCGCCGCACGTGACGCTGATGGACGAAGTCGACGTGACGAAGCTCGTCGAACTGCGCGCGAAGGCGAAGCCGCTCGCGGAGAAGAAGGGCGTCAAGCTGACGTATCTGCCGTTCATCGTGAAGGCGCTCGTCGCCGCGTTGCGCGAGTATCCGATCATGAATGCGTCGCTCGACGAAGAGACGCAGGAGATCGTCTACAAGAAGTACTACAACATCGGCATCGCGACGGATACGGATGCCGGCCTGATCGTGCCGGTCGTCGCGGACGCCGACCGGAAGAGCATCTGGATGATCGCGGACGAGATCCGCGACCTGGCGGCGCGCGGCCGCGAAGGCAAGCTCGCGCCGCATGAGCTGCGCGGCAGCACGATGACGATCACGAACATCGGCTCGGCGGGCGGCATGTTCTTCACGCCGGTCATCAACTATCCGGAAGTCGCGATTCTCGGCACGGGCCGCATCGCGGAGAAACCGATCGTCCGCGGCGGGGAGATCGTCGCCGCGCCGGTGCTCGCACTCTCGCTCAGCTTCGACCACCGGCTGATCGACGGCGCCACGGCGCAAAATTTCCTGAACTACATCAAGCAGCTCCTCGGCGATCCGGAACTGCTGGTCATGGAGGTGTAACCGATGGTCGTGGGCGACGCATCCCTCGATATCGACGTGCTCGTCATCGGCGCCGGCCCTGGCGGCTATGCAGCCGCCATCCGCGCCGCGCAGCTCGGGTTCTCCGTCCTGTGCGTCGACAAGCAGTATGTCGGCGGCGTATGTCTGAACGTCGGCTGCATTCCGTCGAAGGCGCTCATTTCGGCCGCGCATCAGTATGAAGCGGTCAAGCACGCGGCTCAGTTCGGCATTGAGGCCGGCGAACCGTCCGTCAACTGGGCGAAAGTGCAGGAGCACAAGAATAGTGTCGTGTCCAAAATGACCGGTGGCGTGGGCGCGCTGCTCAAGGGGAACAAAGTGCAGTTCTTCAGCGGCGAAGTGATGTTCATCAACGAGCACGAAGCGCGCGTGTTCAATGAGCAGGAATCGCCGCGCTACCGGTTCAAACATTGCATCATCGCGACCGGCTCCCGGCCGATCGAGCTGAAGGCATTCCCGTTCGGCGGCCGCATCCTGTCGTCGACCGAGGCGCTGTCGCTGCCGGAGCGGCCGCAAAGCCTGGTCGTCATCGGCGGCGGCTACATCGGCATCGAACTCGGCCAAATGTATGCGAAGTTCGGTACGAAGGTAACGGTCATCGAAGGCGCGGACACGATCCTGCCCGGCTTCGATCCGGAAATGTCGCGGCTTGTGGCGAAGAAACTGGCGTCGTCGAACGTCGACGTCTACACCGGCGCGCAGGCGCAATCGGCCGAACAGACCGACAAGGATGTGACGGTGACGTTCACGGTCGGCGGCGAAGAGAAGAAAGTGACGGCCGACTACCTGCTGGTTACGGTCGGACGCCGTCCGAACACCGACGGCGAGCTTGGCCTCGATCTGATCGGCATCAAGCTGACGGACCGCGGCCTCGTCGAAGTCGACGATCAATGCCGCACCAACATTCCGCACATCTACGCGATCGGCGATATCGTGCCGGGTCCGGCGCTTGCGCACAAGGCGACGTACGAGGCGAAGGTCGCGGCCGATGCGATCGCCGGCCTGCCGAGCAAAGTGGACTACCGCTGCATTCCGGCGGTCTGCTTCTCCGATCCGGAATGCGCGAGCGTCGGCCTGACCGACGCCGAAGCGAAGGCGCAAGGCTACAAGACGAAGGTCGGCCGCTTCTCGTACGGCGCGAACGGCCGCGCCGTGTCGCTCGGCGCCGCCGAAGGCTTCGTGAAGCTTGTCGCGGACGCGGAAACGGGCCTGCTGCTCGGCGCGCAGGTTGCCGGCCATGAAGCGTCCAACCTGATCGCCGAGATGGGCCTGGCGATCGAGATGGGCGCCACGCTGGAAGATGTGGCCTTGACGATCCACGCGCATCCGACGCTCGGCGAGATGGTCATGGAAGCGGCCGAAGTGGCGCTCGGCCATCCGATCCACGCGATCGTCCGTTGACGGAGAGCCATAATCGAGAACATGGGGGAGGACTGCCGCAGTCGGCGGTTCCTCCTTTTGTTTTTTGGCAGAGAAAGGAGAGAGCCCGATGGAAAGTGCGCAAGACCGCAAGCCATGCGGCGCGTCCCGAACGATCATGACACAGCTCGTCTTCCCGCAGGACACGAATCATCACGGCACGATGTTCGGCGGCAAGCTGATGGAATACATCGACAAGACGGCGGCGATTGCCGGAATGCGGCATGCGCGCAAGCCGGTCGTCACCGCGTCGAGCGACAGCATGGACTTCCTGAAGCCGATCCGGCTCGGCGAAGTGATCCAGCTCGAGGCGTTCGTCACCCGGACGTTCCGGTCGTCGATGGAAATCTATGTGAAGGTCGACTCCGAACAGCCGTATACCGGCGAGCGGCAGACGACCGTCACGGCGTTCCTCACCGGCGTGGCGCTCGGGGAAGACGGCAGGCCGGCGCCCGTCCCGGAGGTCTACCCCGAGACGGAGGAGGAACGCCGGCTGCACGAGTCCGCGGAAGAGCGGCATGCGCAGCGGCAGGAGCGCAGGCGGAGAAGGAGCGGAAAATAGCCGGCGTTCCGCAACATTTCAACCGGCCCCGTCCGAAACATGGTACAATAGGGATATCAATGGTCATGGCGGAGGGCGAGCAATGAGCAAGAACGAGAGAGCATATCTTGATCTGTTGGATCACGTGCTGAAGAACGGCGTGCGCAAGGAAGACCGGACGGGGACGGGAACGCTGTCGGTGTTCGGCTGTCAGATGCGTTTTGATCTCGGGGAAGGATTTCCGCTGCTGACGACCAAGAGGGTGGCGTTCCGGCTGGTGGCGAATGAGCTGCTCTGGTTCATCCGCGGCGACACGAATATCCGCTATCTGCTGCAGCACAACAACAACATCTGGAACGAGTGGGCGTTCAAGCGCTGGGTGGAAAGCCCGGAATACGACGGTCCCGACATGACGAATTTCGGGCTGCGCGCGCAGCAAGACCCGGCGTTCGCGAAGCTGTACGAGGAGCAGGAAGCGATTTTCAAGCGCCGCATCCTCGAAGACGACGAGTTCGCCGCGAAATACGGCGAGCTGGGCAATGTCTACGGGAAGCAGTGGCGCCGCTGGGAGACGTCGCGCGGCGAGACGATCGATCAGCTGCGCAATGTCATTGACGAGATCAAGCGCAATCCCGATTCGCGCCGGCTGATCGTGACGGCCTGGTCGCCGGAAGACGCGGTGCCGGAACGGGCGGCGCTGCCGCCGTGCCACGTCCTGTTCCAGTTCTGGGTCGCAAACGGGCGGCTGTCGTGCCAGCTCTACCAGCGGAGCGGCGACTTGTTTCTGGGCGTGCCGTTCAACATCTCGAGCTACGCGCTGCTGACGCACATGATCGCCCGGGAATGCGGCCTTACGGCCGGCGAATTCGTCCATACGATCGGCGACGCGCACATCTATCTCAACCATATCGATCAGGTGCGGACGCAGCTGTCCCGCGATCCGCGGCCGCTGCCGACGCTCCGTCTGAATCCGGATGTGAAGTCGGTCTTCGACTACGAGATGGACGACATCGCCGTCGAAGGTTACGACCCGCATCCCGCGATCAAGGCGCCCGTCGCCGTGTGAGAAACGGTTGGTTTATGCAGATTGCTGCCGGAGGTTGACATGACGATTACGCTGATCGCCGCCATGGCGCGCAACCGCGTCATCGGACAGGACAACGGGCTGCCGTGGAGGCTGCCGGATGACTTGAAATTTTTCATGCGGTCGACGCTCGGCCGCACCGTCTTGATGGGAAGACGGACGTTCGAGTCGCTGCCGGGCGGACCTTTGAAGAACCGTCTGAACGTCGTGCTGACGCGTCAGGCGGATTACCGGCCGGACGGCTGCGAAGTCGTCCATTCGGTGGAAGAGGCGCTGTCGCGTTACGGAGACGGGGAACTGATGGTGGCGGGCGGGGCGGAAGTGTACCGCTGGTTTCTGCCCCATGCCGACCGGATGCTGCTGACGGAAGTCGATGCGGAAGTGGAGGGCGACGCCCGGTTCCCGGAATGGAATCCGGCCGAATGGGTGCTTGTGGAGAGTGAACAGCACCCGGCGGACGAGCGCCACGTCTATTCGTTCCGATTCAACACTTACGTGCGCAAACCGGTTGACGAATAACCCATCCCCTTTTCCCGGCCTTCGTCATGAAGTGCAAATAGTTGTGCGGATAATCCATTATGATCGGCGCCGCGGGATGGTACGATTAGGATTATCGAGAACTGCCGCGAAGCGCGGCCAGACCGCGTTCGGTCGGACAAGACCGATGGCGGGGCCGCTGGAAAGGGGAATACCGATGTCCACGCCGACCGGATTCATGGAATACAAACGCGAAATTCCGAGAGACCGCGATCCGCTCGAGCGGGTCCGCGACTGGTATGAATTTCACCTTCACATGGACGAGGAGCAGCTGCGCACGCAGGGCGCGCGCTGCATGGATTGCGGCACGCCCTACTGCCATACCGGCATCGAACTGGCCGGCGGCGTATCCGGCTGTCCGCTGCACAACCTCATTCCGGAATGGAACAACCTCGTGTACCGCGGACTGTGGCGCGAGGCGCTTGACCGGCTGCACAAGACGAACAATTTTCCCGAGTTCACGGGCCGGGTCTGCCCGGCGCCGTGCGAAGGCTCTTGCACGGTCGGGCTGATCGGCGAGCCGGTTGCGATCAAGACGATCGAGCAGGCGATCGTCGACCGGGGCTTCGAGGAAGGCTGGATTGTGCCGCAGCCGCCGCAGAAGCGGACCGGCAAGCGCGTGGCGGTCGTCGGGTCGGGTCCGGCCGGACTCGCCGCGGCTGCGCAGCTGAACAAGGCCGGACACGATGTGACGGTGTACGAGCGGGCCGACCGGATCGGCGGGCTGCTCACCTACGGCATTCCGACGATGAAGCTCGACAAGTCGATCGTCGAACGCCGCGTCAATCTGCTCAAAGCGGAAGGCATTGAGTTCATCACGAACACGGAGATCGGCCGCGATATTCCGGCGCAGAAACTGGTCGAGGAATACGACGCCGTCGTCCTGTGCGGCGGCGCGACGAAGGCGCGCGACGTCGACATCGAAGGGCGGCAACTGAAGGGCATCCACATGGCGATGGATTTCCTGAACGCGACGATCAAAAGCTTCCTGGACAGCGGTCTGAAGGACGGCAATTATATCGACGCGAAGGATAAGGACGTCATCGTCATCGGCGGCGGCGATACCGGCACGGACTGCGTCGCAACGGCGCTGCGCCACGGCTGCCGCTCGGTTACGCAGTTCGGCACCCATGCCCGGGCGCCGCTGTCGCGGGACCCGGTTGCGAATCCGTGGCCGCAATTTCCGAACGTCTATACGCTCGATTACGCGCACGAGGAAGCGAAGGCGCTGTTCGGCGAAGATCCGCGGGCGTTCTCGGTGCTGACGAAGAAGTTCGTCGGCGATGAGAACGGCCATGTGAAGGAGCTGCACACGGTCGGGATCGAGCGGATCGTCGACGAGACGGGGCGCAAGATCTACAAGGAAATTCCCGGCACCGAGCGGGTGTGGAAGGCCGATCTCGTGTTGATCGCGGTCGGCTTCGAAGGGCCGGAGCGGACGCTGATCGAGCAGCTCGGGCTGGAGACGGACCGCCGCTCGAACGTAAAGGCGGAATACGGCAAGTACCGCACGAACATCGAGAAGGTGTTCGCCGCCGGCGACATGCGCCGCGGCCAGAGCTTGGTCGTGTGGGCGATCAACGAAGGCCGCGAGGCGGCGCGCGAAGTGGACCGCTATCTGATGGGGTCGACGCAGCTGCCGTGATGCGCGGCGCATGACGGAGGGACCGACCCGGGAGTCACCGTTGCGGATGACTTTCGGGCGGTCCCGTTTTGCTTGGGGGCATGAGCTGCGGCGGACCCGACACCATGGCGCTCCGGACGCCATGCCGCGCAGCAGCGGCATCCTGCACCCGGCATTCTCTCAAGCTCTTACGCTGCCGCCTTGAAATATGGTAGAATCAGGAGCAGCAATAACACTCGCAACATGTACCAACAGCAGCGCAAGGGAGCGGTAGCTTGTGTCGGGCGGAGACGTGCTGATCCTGACGCCGGGGGACGTCGGCAGAATCCGGAGTTATGTGCGAACGAAATATGCTTCGCTGCCCGGCGAGCGGCATGCGGAGATCGTCGCGGACGCCGTGCGGCGCGCCATCGAACGGCAGTTGCCGGCTTTCGAGGGCCCGCTGCGGCGCCGGGTGACGGACGCGCTCATCCGCCATGTCGTGCTTGCCGGCCGGCGGCCGGTCGCGGCCGCGGACGTGCTCGAGCAGATCATGCGGATTGATTGGCGCGAACCGGATCATTTGCGCGCGCTGCAAGCCTGGGCGGCCGAACGGCTCGGCCCGGCAATCACGGCAGAGACGCTCGAATCGGCCCTCGCCGGCGCCGACAACGGCTTGCAGGCCTGGGACGCCCTGCGGACGGCGGCAGCGGAGCACACGGAAGACGCGGCCTGCCGGGCCTCCGATGCCGGCCGCTGGTCTCCGGCTTCCGCGGCGGCTGCGGAACATTCGTCCGGGGCCGTCGTCGTGCCGTTCCCGAAGCAGCCGGACCACGCCTCCGGACAGCCGGACCAGCCGGCGCGACCCATGCGCTGGCATTATGCGGCGCTCGCGGCGCTGCTCGCCGTCGGCATGTCGGCATACGGTATTACGGCCGCTTCGAAAAAGAACGGAATGTCGGCATTTCCTCCGCCGATGCCCGAATCCGTGTCCTACGACTATACGCTGACGCCGAGCCCGAGCCGGGTCGAGGGCAACGAGCTGCCGGTACGGTTTCGCTACAAGGAGATCGATGCGGACAAGCTGCGGGAGTACCTCGCCACGCGCCATTCGCTGCTGCGGCATGAACCTTATTTTTCGACGATCATGGATACGGCGTATGAATTCGACATCCATCCGCTGCTCCTGTTCGCGATTACCGGCCAGGAACAGGGATTCGTGCCCGAGGATCACCCGCAAGCCGAACTGATCGCCAACAATCCGTTCAACGTGTATCACAGCTGGCAGGAATTCAATACGACGACTGCCCATTCGGCGGAAGTCGCCGCCCGCACGATCATCCGGCTCAGCCGGGAGCGGCCGGCGGGCGTCGATCCGTTCGAATGGATCAACCGGGAATACGCCGAAGATCCGCTCTGGCATCGCGGCGTGAACGCCCTGTTCAGCACCATGGAACAATACTTGTCAGGCGGCGGGGAAGGAGCGGTTACAAGCGGGTGAAGACACTCGTCATCGCGGAGAAACCGGACATGGGCCGGACGATCGCCCGCGTCATCGAACCGGGCGCCGCCCGGCGGCAAGGCTATCTGGAGGGCGAACGCTACATCATTACCTGGGCGATCGGCCATCTGGTCAGCCTCGCCGAACCCGAAAGCTACGACGCCAAATACAAGAAGTGGCGGGACGAAGATTTGCCGATTCTGCCCGCGGCATTCAAGCTGCAACCGAACCCGAAGACGAAAGATCAGCTCAAGGTCATCGCGGAGCTGGCGAAACGGTGCGACCGCATCGTGAACGCCTGCGACGCGGGCCGGGAAGGGCAGCTCATTTTCCATTTGATCCGGGAATATTTGAAGCTGCATCATCCCGTCGACCGGCTCTGGATATCCGACCTGACGCCGGAGACGATCCGCCGCGGCTTCGCCGAGCTGCGAAGCGACCGCGAGTTCGACGCGCTGACGCGGGCGGCGCGGGCGCGCAGCCAGGCGGACTGGCTGATCGGGATGAACGCCTCGCGGGCGTTTACAATCCGTCACCGCACGCTGCTGTCCGCCGGACGCGTTCAGACGCCCGTGCTCGCCCTGCTCTATGAGCGGCACAAGGAGATCGAAGCGTTCCGGCCGGAAGTCTACTACACCGTTCACGGGCGGTTTCTCTCCGGAAATACGGCCTATCGCGGCATCCGGACGGGCGAGCGGCTGACGAGCCGCGAGGCGGCGGAGGCGATCGCCGCGAAGGCCGCGGGCCGGACCGGCCGGATCGCCGAATATGACGTAAGCGAGCAGAAGGAATATCCATACCGGCTTTATGACCTGACGCTGCTGCAGCGGGAGGCGAACGCGAAGTACGGTTTTTCCGCCAAGAAAACGCTCGACCTCGCCCAATCGCTGTACGAACGGCACCAGGTCATCACTTACCCGCGCACCAGTTCCCGCTATGTCACGGAGGAAAACATTCCGTACATGCACAAGGCGCTTGCCATGCTGCGGGAGCTCGAACCGTACACCCGGGTTGCCGCCGGAGCCGACATGCGGCTTGTCCACCGCGGCAACAAGGCGGTCTGCAATCCGGCGAAGGTGGAAGATCACCACGCGATACTTCCGACGCCGAAAAAGCCGGGCAGCCTGACGCCCGACGAGCGCAAGCTTTACGATATGATCGTGCGCCGGTTCCTGTCCCATTATTACCCGCCGGCCGTTTACCGGGTGCATGAGATCGTGACGGAAGCGGCGGACGAGACGTTCAAGACGACGGTCAAGGAACAGCTTGACGCCGGCTGGAAAGCGGTGCTCGAGACGGATGACGGCGGGAACGGCAAGAAGGGAAGACACGGCAGCCGGGAAGGAGAAGACGACGAAGACGGAACGCAGCTTGTCACCGGCGGCTTCACGCTGAATCCCGATGCGCCGGTCCGGTGCGAAGCCGTCGACATCGCGGAGAAAACGACCAAGCCGCCCAAGCCGTACACCGAAGGCACGCTGCTGAAGGCGATGGAATCGGCGGGCCGGATGATCGAGGACGAAGACCTGCGCGAGGCGATGAAGGAGACCGGTCTTGGCACGCCCGCGACCCGCGCCGCGACGATCGAGCGGCTGAAGCAGGTCGGGTATGCCGCGATCAGAGGCCGGGCAATCGAGATTACGCCGAAGGGCGTCGCCGCGGTCGAGCTGATCCGCGGGGCGGGCGTCGAGCTGCTGACGTCGCCGGAGATGACGGGACGCTGGGAACAGCGGCTGCATCAGATTTCGCGCGGCGAAGCGTCCGACGAGCCGTTCATGGACAATGTGCGGCGGTTCGCGGTGAAGATCGTCGAGCTCGTCCGCATGCAGCGCCCGGTGCCGCCGGGCACATTCGCCGAACCGGAACGCGGCGGCCGGTCCGGCAAGAAGGGAAGAGCGAGGCGGACACAAGCGGCGGCCCAACCCGCGGGTTCCGCCGCCGCCCGCGGCAAGGCGCGTCAGCCTGCTGCCATCGCCCCCTGTCCGCGCCCGGGCTGCGGCGGCACGCTCATCGAGGGCAAGCGGGGATACGGCTGCTCCCGCTACCGCGAGGGCTGCCGGTTCGTCATCTGGAAGCAGTCCGCCGGCAAGCGGATCAGCGCCGCGATGGCGGCGTCGCTGGCGACATCCGGCAGGACGAGGCCGCTTGTGCTGACGCTCCCGGACGGCACGAAGGCGAAAGGCCGGCTGCGACTGGTCGACCCGGCGACCGGCGAAATCGCACCGGAACCCGAATAAACCACAACAAGGGCTTGACGCGCCATACGGCAGTGCCAAGCCCTTCCTTGTCAGCGGACCATCCGCGAGCGGACGTAACCGGCGATGGCCTCGGGCACATCTATGAGCTGTTTCAGGCGGATGAAAGCGCCCTTCGGCTCGACGTCGACGCGGGCGATATTGTACTGCCACTCCGTCTCCGCCTGCACATGGATGGCGTGAATGCCGGCCTTCAGCGCGGGGATGACATCGGTGCGCAGCGAATTGCCGATCATCCAGGTGCGGCCGCGGTCGAAACCGCACGATGCGGCAATCTGCTCCAGCGCGTCGGCGTTCTTGTGCCGGCGGATATGGATGCGCGAACCGAAATAGCGCTGCAGATTGAACTTGTCGATCTTCCGGCGCTGAATCTCCGGATCGCCGCCGGTATACAGATGAAGCTCATGGCCTTCTTCCTTCAGCCGGTCCAGCGTTTCCTCCATGTGCGGATACGGTTCCGTCTCCAGCTCGTAGACGCTCCGGCCGAGCCGCCGCACCGTCTCCTCGTCGTCGCGCGACGGTTTCACGCCGAACTGCGCGGCGAAATGCCGGTACGTCTCGACGAACGAGCGGGGAAAATGCTCGCTGTCGAAGCCGACGATCTGGACGCCGGCAATGTCGATCTCGGCCTGCACGCGGCGCACTTCGGCGGGGTCGAGACCTTCCCGCCTGAACCGGTCGGCCATCCAGTCCGCGAACTGGTCGATGACCATGAAGAAATAGCGATTGCAATGAACAAGCGTATCGTCAAGGTCGAACAGGATCGTCTGTCTCATATGGCCTCCGGCTGCTGACAGTTTTCCATGCCTTATCCTGCAAGCTGCGGTCTCCCTCAATCTAACGGATCGGAACCCGCCAGTCAAATCGGCGGGTCCCGGCAAGGATCCGGTTACGCATACAAGGCACGCTTCCGGGCGAGGTCGTTCTTGATGAAGGCGATGCGCTTCCTGACGTAGAAATCCAGGCTGTCTCCCTTCAGATCCTTGGGCGAGAGGACGGTATCCGAGGCGTTGTCAATGATGGTCAGGGCGCCGTCCGAATAGAACTTGAACGTCAGGTCCCGCCAGGGACGATGGCGTTCGATAAACCGGTAATGCTCGCAGCTTCTCATGATCGACACCTCCGGATCACCTGGAATACATAAGGAGAACATTTGTTCTTGTTCCCATTATAGCAAACATTTGTTCGCGTGGAAAGTATTTCTCGATTCCCTTAGACTATTTTTTGAGCAAGCTGGGACGTTGGAGGGGCGACATGATCGAAGCGAGAAAATTGACCAAACGGCTTGTCGACGGCAAAACGGTGCTTGCGGACGTCGATTTTACGGCGGAGCGCGGGCAGTTCACCGCGGTGGCCGGGGCGAGCGGCAGCGGCAAGTCGATGCTGCTGAAGTGTCTCGCGCTGCGCGAGAATTGGACGAGCGGCCGGCTGCTGCTGGACGGCGAAGACGTGTTCAAGGGCGGATGGAAGGCGAAAATGCGCGTGAAACGGGAGATCGCCTATCTGGAAGAAAAGCCCGATCTCAATCCGAACCGCACCGCGCTGAAGAACGCGCTCGTCGGCACGCGGTATCAGACGCCGCTCTGGCGCAGAATGATCGGCTCGGTCCGCAACGATGACTATATGGGTGTCATGGATGTGCTCGAACAGGTCGGCCTGCTCGACAAGGCGCACATGAAAGCGTCCGCGCTCAGCGGCGGCGAACGCCAGCGCGTCGCCATCACCCGGGCGCTCGTGCACGGCGCGCGCGCACTTCTGCTCGACGAGCCGGTCACCGGCCTCGATCCGCATTCCGCGGAGCGGATTCTGACGGATCTGAAGGCGATGTGCGAACGCGGCATTGCCATAGTCGCGGTGCTGTCCAATCTCGAATGGGCGGAGAAATTCGCCGACCGCATCGTCGGCTTGAGCGAAGGGCGCGTCGTCTTCGATGTCGCCGGCCGGCGGCTGACCGGCCGCGAACGGTCGATGCTGTAACAGGGCACATGCCGGAAACGGGGATGACGGGTCGGATATGACGCGGCGGGCGCCTGCATAGAATGTACCATTCCATTCAAGGCAGGTGCATTGGCGCATGGCATTCCGTTTGCCCCTCATCGTGCAGGCCGTCCGTCTGACGCGGCCGAAGACCGAAATCTGGTCGCCGTTCATCAGCGGCCTTCCGAATCTGGAGGCGCAGAGCCGCATCCGCCAGTCGCTGCAGGAGGCGGAGCGTTCGCTGGAAGCGCAGCAGGGACCGCTCGACGATCCGCGCGCCGAGATGCTCGGCTGGTTCGAAGTGAAGACGAACGAGCGGGGCGTGTTCAGCATATCGCTGTACAATTACGCCTACACCGGCGGCGCGCACGGCCGGACGCTGCAGACGTCGCGAACGTATGATACCGATACGGGGCGCGTCCACAAGCTCGGCGATCTGTTCAAGCCCGGCAGCCCGTATCTCGAGCGGCTGACGGAGATGGTCCGGGAGCAGGTCCGGCGGCGGGACATCCCCGTGTACGAGAACACGCAGGTGACCGTCACCCCGGACACGGACTTCTACATTGCCGACCGCGCGCTCGTGCTGTACTTCCAGCAATACGAGATTACGCCTTACGTGTTCGGCTTCCCGTATTTCCCGATATCGGTCTTCGATCTGTCGGACATCGTGCGCGAGGACAGCCCGCTCGGGGTCATGAACGTCAATGATTGAACGCATTTCCCGGGCAAGCGCAGGAAGATGCATGAAGATTCGCATTTCGACAGCGGCATCCGCATCGCCGCTGTCGATTTTTTTATATCCATGCGCCGGATGCGCAGTGATGAATTTCATTGTCCGCGCCGCCGCAATGCCGGTATAATGACAAAAAATAGAATGAATGAAGGGTGAGGGCGTGAAAGAGACGAATTCCGGCGAAGGCGCGCTGCTGTCGGTCAACGTCGGCATGCCGGCCGAACTCAGGCATGGTTCGAAAACGGTCGAGAGCGGCATCCTGAAAGTTCCGGCGGAAGGTCCCGTGCGGGCGCTGCGGAACGGACTGCCGGGCGACGGGCAGGCCGACAAAGTGAATCACGGCGGTCCTGACCGGGCCGCATGTGTATACACCTACGATCACCGCTCCTATTGGGAAAATCTGTGGGGGAAGCCGTGCGGCTTCGGCGCGTTCGGCGAAAATTTCTCCATCAGCGGATACCGCGAGACCGACGTCCATATCGGCGACATCTTCCGCATCGGCACCGCCCTGTTCCAGGTGACGCAGCCGCGCATGCCCTGTTTCAAGCTGGGGATGCGCCACGGCAGGCCTCTGCTGCCGGACGAAGTGCTGAAGTCGGGCTTCACCGGGTGGTATTTCCGCGTCCTCGAAGAAGGGGCGGTTGCGGCAGGCGACCGGATTACGCGGATCGAAAAACGGACGGACAGCCCGACCGTTGCCGAAGCGGCGCATACCGCGGCCTACCGCAAGCGCGACAGGGACGCCATCCGGCGCGTGCTCGAAGCGGACGGGCTGTCGGCGGACTGGCGGGACATGATGGCCGGCAGACTTGCCAAACTCGAAGCGGGAGAGTGAATGGAAGATGAATGAGGCGGCGAAAGGCCGCGTGCTGATCACCGGCGCGGCCGGCGGAATCGGCAGCCGGCTGGCCGAAGCATACGCGAAGGCGGGGCATCCCGTCGTCATGACCGATGTGAACACCAGCAGGGGAGAGGAGATCGCAAGCCGGATTCGCGGCGTCACGGGGGAGGCGGATGTCGTTTTTATCCCTGCCGATCTGGCTGTACCAAAACAGATTGAAGAGCTGTTTCAATCCATGGATGAACAGTCGCTGCACGCGGACATTGTCATCAACAACGCCGGGTTCGGCATCACCAAAAGCCCGTACGAGCTGACCTGGGAAGAATGGGACAGCGTGCTGAGCGTCAACCTCCGGGCCGCTTTCCTGTGCGCCAGGGAAGCCGCCATGCGCATGCGGCGCGCCGGCAAGGGCGGCTCGATCGTCAACATCGCCTCGACGCGCGCGTTCATGTCGGAGCCGCATACGGAAGCCTATGCCGCGTCGAAGGGCGGGATCGTCGCGCTGACCCACGCGCTGGCGGCGTCGCTCGGCCCGGACGGCATCCGCGTCAACTGCATCAGCCCGGGCTGGATCGAGACGGGCGATTACGGCGCCCTGCGCGGCATCGACCACGCGCAGCATCCGGCGGGGCGCGTCGGCAGGCCCGACGACATCGTCCGGGCGTGCTTCTATCTGACCGATCCGGCGAACGACTTCGTCACCGGCATCAACCTGACCGTCGACGGCGGCATGACGAGGAAAATGATCTACGAGCCCTGATTTATGTGAAAACACACAATTTTCTGCCTCCTCTTTCAGAGTTCGGCATATGCTGTTATACTAGAAGTAAATCGCTGCGATAGTCGCCGCATCGACAGGAGAAGGAGCACACGGAAGACCAATCGAATCGAGAAGGAAGTGGGGACATGGCTGTATTGCCGAAGACGAACGAGCTTGGTTTCTTTGAGATTCGCCTGGAATCCATCGGCGGACTCGGCGCCAATCTCGCCGGCAAGATGCTGGCCGAAGCAGGCGTCGTTGGAAGCGGATTCAACGGTGTCAGTTTCTCATCCTACGGCTCGGAGAAGAAAGGTTCGCCGGTCAAGGCGCATATCCGTTTCTGCGCGCCCGATGTCCATATCCGGGACACGACTCCGATCGAGCGGCCGCATATCGTCGGCATTTTCCATGAGAACCTGTACAAGACGGTCAACGTCATCAGCGGCATCTACGAAGACAGCATCGTGCTGGTCAACTCGGCCAAGTCGCCCGAACAGCTCAAAGACAAACTGAAGCTGCTCGGCGGCACGATCGCGGTCGTCGACGCGACGGGCATCGCGCTCGAAGAGAAGAACCGCGTCAACATGGCGATGCTGGGCGGACTGTTCAGACTGTGCGATTTCCTCGATCCCGAATTCATGAAAGGCGTCATTCGCAAGTCGCTCGAGAAAAAGTATCCGCAAGCCGTTGAACCGGCGATCCGGACGTTCGAGCGCGGCTACAACGAAGTGAAATTCCAGACGTTCAGTCTGGCCGAAGGCGTCGAAATGCCGAAGCCGACCCGCTGGGACATTCCGATCCTCGGGTATGAAACGCAGCCGATCGGCGGAACGGTCACGAATCCGGGCAACAGCATCCTGAAGGATCTCAGCATTTCCCGCGCGGGCATGATGCCGCATTTCCATGAGGACAAATGCATCCACTGCGCGGCCTGCGACACGGCCTGCCCCGACTTCTGCTTCGTCTGGGAAGAGAAGCCCGACAAGAAGGGCCGTCCGCAGATGTTCCTGCAGGGCATTGACTATCAGTACTGCAAGGGCTGCCTGAAATGCGTCGTCGCCTGCCCGACCGAAGCGCTTACGGCCGAGCGGGAGACGGACGGCTACGGCGAGGAACACCGCGTGCCGCACCGCTTCGCGCTCGCGAACGGGTAAGGCTCCGCCGACAATTCATCTGCGAGGTGAAAGAGCATGGCGATCGAGATCAGCAAGGAACGCCCGGCCGGCACGGTCGAGCAGCGGATGGTCTATGAATCCGGCAACGAGATGGCGGCTTACGCCGCGCATCAGATCAACTACCATGTCATGGGGTATTTCCCGATTTCGCCGTCCACCGAGGTTGCGCAATTCCTCGACCTCATGAAGGCGAACGGCCAGCATGACATCAAGCTGATTCCGGCGGACGGCGAGCACGGCTCGGCCGGTATCTGCTACGGCGCTTCCGTCGCCGGCGGGCGCGTGTTCAACGTGACCAGCGCGAACGGCTTCCTGTACATGCTGGAGCAGCTGCCGGTGCAATCCGGCACGCGCTTCCCGATGGTGATGAACCTGGTCTGCCGTTCGGTGTCGGGACCGCTCAACATCCACGGCGACCATTCCGACCTGTACTACGCGCTCAATACGGGATGGCCGATTCTGCTCGCGCGCGATCCGCAGGCCGTCTACGACATGAACATCATGGCGATCAAGCTGGCCGAGCATCCGGATGTCCGGCTGCCCGTCATCGTCGCGTCGGACGGCTACTTCACGTCGCACCAGAAGCGGCGCGTGCAGACGTTCGCGCACCGCGAAGACGTGCTCAAGTTCATCGGCGAGCAGCCGCCGGAAGGGTTCCCGCACGTGCTCGACCGGAACAATCCGATCACGGTCGGCCCGTACATGAACGAACCGGACTTCATCAACAACCGTTATCAGCAATCGGAAGCGATGTACCGCGCGGCGGACGTCTTTGAAGAGATCCGCAAAGAGTACGCCGTGCTCACCGGCCGCGATTATCCGAAGCTCGATCTGTACCGGATGGAAGACGCGGAGGTCGCCGTCTTCCTGCTGAACTCGGCGTCGGAGATCATCAAGGACGTCGTGGACCAGCTCCGGGCGAAGGGCGTCAAGGCGGGCGCGATCACGCCGAACATCATCCGCCCGTTCCCGCAGAAGGAAATCGCCGAAGCGCTGAAGAACGTCAAGGCGGTTACGGTCGGCGACCGCGCCGATTCGTACGGCGCCTACGGCGGCAACATGACGCTCGAAGTGAAGGCGGCGCTGTTCTCGCACGGCAACTCGACGACGAAGGTGATCAGCCGGGTCTACGGCCTAGGCGGCAAGGACTTCTACGCCGAAGACGGCCATCATTTCTTCGAGCTTGCGATCGACGCGGCGGAGAAGGGCTATGTCGAGAAGCCGTTCGACTATTACGGCCATACGCCGGGCGACCCGGCCAAGGCGCCGAAGCGGGTTCTCGAGCCGATGAAGTACGAGGACCTGAAGACCGGCCTCATCACGGTGGAGAAGGATGAGGAAACGGGCAAACTGAAAGTGAAGGTTCCGCCGCTCCGCAATCTGACGAAGAAACCGAAGCGGCTTGCGCCGGGACACGGCGCCTGCCCGGGCTGCGGCATCTTCTCCGGCCTCGAGCTGTTCTTCAAGGGCATCGAGGGCGACATCGTCGCGCTCTTCCAGACCGGCTGCGCGATGGTCGTTACGACCGGTTATCCGTACTCGTCCCACAAGGCGACGTATATCCACAACCTGTTCCAGAACGGCGCGGCGACGCTGTCCGGCGTCGTCGAGATGTTCTGGGAGCGCAAGCGGCGCGGCGAGCTTGACCATCTCGGCCTGAAGGACGACTTCACGTTCGTCATGATCACGGGCGACGGCGGCATGGACATCGGCATGGGTCCGGCGATCGGCGCGGCGCTCCGCAATCATAAGATGATCATCCTTGAATACGACAACGAAGGCTACATGAATACGGGCGCGCAGCTGTCGTACTCGACGCCGCTCGGCCACCGGACGTCGACCTCGAACGTCGGCAAGCATCAGGGCGGCAAGCTGTTCCACCACAAGGACACGCCGCAGATCATGGCGGCCACGAACATTCCGTATGTATTTACGGGAGCGGAAAGCCAGCCGCTGGACCTGGTCCGCAAAGCGGCGAAGGCGCAGTATTACGCGCAGAACGAAGGCCTCGTCTACGGGAAGATTCTGATCACCTGTCCGCTGAACTGGCTCTCGGAAGAGAAGATCGGCCAGGAGCTCATCGACGACGCGGTCAACAGCTGCTTCTTCCCGCTTTACGAGGTCGAGCACGGGGTGACGAACATCACGTACAACCCCGAGGAGAAGGGCAAGCGGATTCCGGTGTCCGACTGGCTGAAACGGATGGGCAAGACGCGCCACCTGGCGCGTCCGGAATACGCCGAAGCGCTGAAGTCGTTCGAGGACGAAGTCGAGCGGCGCTGGCAGCGTCTGAAAGCGAAGCACGAGAATCCGTACCTGTAATCCGGAGGCCTGAAGCAACAATAGGCTACGGCGCACCTTCCGTCAGGGGGGCTGCGCCGTTTGTTTGAAATTGTCCGGCTTCCGGCCAAGCTGAAATTCAGGACGTGACACAAGGAGGATTTGTGGGATGCCGATGACGAAGGCGGCCGGATCGTTCGCCCGGTTCAGGGAACTGGCGCCGGATCAGGAAGCGGTGTTCGGCGATGAACTGCGGAAAGGCGGATTTGCCGCGGTGCGCGTTTTTCTGGAAGATTTTCGCACATTCTTGCGGCAATACGACGAGCCGCAGCAGGAAGAAGCCGAGCGGCTGATCAGGCGCGGGCGCGACGTGCTGCCCGAGCCGGGACGGATCAGCCCTTCGTGGGCCCGCATCTGGGAAGAGTTCGCATCCATCGCCGCATACAAACGCGACGTCTTTCGCCGCATCCCTCCGGACAATCGGGAAGGCGAATGGCAGGTGCTGCTCGACAACCCGTATACGAACGGACAGATCGTGGTCTATCCGGCGCTTGCGTTTCTGGAAGCGGCCTATATGTACGCCTATTTCCGCACCGGATTGGAACCGAACGAAGTGATCCGGATGCAGCGGATTCATACCTTCCTGCACGATACCGGCCGCTCGCCGGAACCCGGAGCCGAAGAAAGGCGGGACGGCTGATTTGACGGACTATATTCGGCGGAAGATGGAATCGCTGGCCGCCATACAGCCGGTGCGGACGGCGCGGGACGACTACGAGGCGTTCTGGTCGTCGATGATGGACATCCGCGCGGAACTCGGCGGCAAGGGGGCAAGAACCGAGGCCGATCCGGAGCTTCCCGGCGTCCGGGCGTACCGGGTCAAGCTGGACGGGTGGGGCGGCACGCCGGTCCGCGCCTGGTTCCTGCTGCCGCCGCCGCCCGCCAGCGCGCCGTATCCTTGCCTGGTCATCGCGCACGGCTACACCGGTTCGAAGGGTGATCCGGAGCAGTATGCCGCCTGGCTGCTGCGCGGCTACGCCGTCATGGCGTTTGATGTGCGCGGACAGGGCGGCGAGACGGGCAACCGGGCGGGCACCGACTACGGCGCGGTGAAAGGCTGGATCACCCAGGGCATCCTGGACAAGGACACCTGCTATTACAAGGCGATCGTGCTGGATACACTGCAGGCCGTCGATTGGGCGGCCGCCCAGCCCGAAGTCGATCCCGGCCGGATCGCGATGACGGGGGTCAGCCAGGGCGGCGGGCTGACGCTGCTTGCCGCGGCGTTCCATCCGCGCATTGCGGCCGCGGTGGCCGACATTCCGAACATGTGCCAGATGGATTTCGGCATTTTCAATTCGACGGGCTCGCTCTCGGAGGCGGCCGAGTTCGTGAACCGGCATCCGGAGCATCTCGAACGGGTGCTCGCCACGCTCAGCTATTTCGACGCCGTCAACTGTGCGGACCGCATCCGCTGTCCGATCCTCGTCTCCGCCGGGCTGAAAGACATGGTGTGCTGGCCGGAGACGATCTACGCCGCTTACAACGGCATTGCGTCGGAACAGAAGACGATCGTGCCGTTCCCGTTCGCGGGACACTTCACGGCTGCGGGACACGGACGGACCGTCTACGCTTTCCTGAAGCGGCATGTGCCGGCGCTCACCTGACGTTGGAACGGCCGCCGCGCGGATCAGCGGGGGACGCCTGCAATCCGCCCGGTCGCCAGCAGATGCGCGGCGATCTTGCGCCCGTGGAAGCGGCCGGATTCGATGAAAATCTCGTTCGCTTCGTTGCGGGAAGCGACGACGCCGGCAAGATAGAGGCCCGGCACATTCGTCTCCATCGTCTCGTCGTCGTAGCGCGGCCAGCCTTCCGGCTCGATGACGACGCCGGCTTCGGACAGGAAGCGGCGGTCGGGGTGGAAGCCGGTCATCGCCAGCACGAAGTCGTTCGGCAGCGTCACGATCCCGTCCGGCGTCTCGATGTCGATCGTTTCTTCCGCGATCGCGGCGACTTTCGAACGGAGCATGAGCTTGACGGCGCCTTTGTCAACCTTGGCCATGAAGACCGGCAGCACCCACGGCTTCACGCCGCGCGCGAGCGTCTCGCCGCGGTGAACGACGGTGACGCGCGCGCCGACCCGTTCGAGCTCGAGCGCGGCATCCACCGCGGAATTGGCGCCGCCGACGATGACGACGTCCGTATTCGTGTACGGATGGGCTTCGGTGAAGAAATGCGTCACTTTCGGCAAATCTTCGCCGGGAACGTCCAGCAGGTTCGGATGATCGAAGTATCCGGTCGCCACGATGACGATATCCGCCTCGTAGCGGACCGGGCGCGTCGCCCGGCGGCGCGCCTCGAGCGCGAAACCGCCTTCGGGCCTGGCGGACAGCCGTTCGACGGTCGTGAACGTATGGATGCGGACGCCTCTGCGAAGCGCAACCGTGCGATAATAATGCAGCGCCTCAAGCCGCGTTGGCTTCGGTCCGGCCGTCGTGAACGGAATGTCATCGATCTCCAGATTCTCCGGCGAGCTGAAAAACTCGAGGTAGACCGGGTACCGCGAGATCGAATGGACGACGTTCTGTTTCTCGATGACGAGCGGATTCAGCCCGATCTTCTTGAGTTCGACAGCGGCAGCGAGACCGCACGGTCCGGCGCCGATGATGATGATGTTTTCCCTGTGAATTTCCTGTGCTTGCATGATGACGAAAACCTCCCGTGCCGCATGCCGCGGCGCTGATAGTCTCATTGTAATGCGCAAGGCGGCGGGGATCAACGAATCGACCTATGTACAAATGAGCGAATCGTGTATAATAGGGGCGAAACGCATGCCGCTCAATCCTGCTGACGACCCGGCAGTGATCGACAACGTTAAGGAGGATTCATCCATGCGTCGGCGCTTTGTCATCGAGGCCGTAATGGTGGCGACTTACGGGCAGCTGCTTGTACCGTCCCGGCCTGTCGACTATATCATCCCTTATTCAACCATCATGGAACTGTACGATATGAAAGAAGGGCCGGAGCCTGTCATGGACGATCCCGATGACGACCGTCACGTCAAGCAGAAAATCGGCGAACTGATCGAATTTTTCGCCGAGCCGCTCAACAAGAAGAAAATCGAGCGCGCCCTGCAGGTGCCCTGGCGGGAAAGCTCGCCGCTCCTCTTGAATGACAACGTCTCGTTCATCGTGATCCACGCCATCGACAACGCGCAATACGGCGAGACGTTCGACCCGATCGAGACGGAGCAGATCTTGACGGCCATGAAATACCAGGTGCCGCTGCTGACCGACCAGCTCGAACTGCAGGACCGCATCATCGAAGCGGAAGTGCCCGTGCAGGTTTTTGATATCGAAGATTTTGAATATGCGGTGGAAGTCGGGACGGAGTTGGACTGGGAGACCAGCCGGGATCTGTGACAGCCGGCGCATTGCAGGATCGACCGTCGCCTTGAACCGGAGGAGGTTCAGGGCTTTTTTGCGTTCCGTTTTGTGCGCGCATTGGAAATAATCGGGTGCGTTTTGGGACATGCTAGGTTCGAATATCCCGAAGGAATGGAGCGAACCGGCATGATGACAAAACGCAGATGGCGGCTTCGGCGCAGCCTGAAGCCGGAGGTGCGCGAAGTGTTTGCGCTCACGAGCAGCCTGGATGAAATCCGCGACCGATTCGAAATTGCGAAGATTACGGCGGAATATGAACCGCAAGAAGCGGTGGAGCCGACCGATCCCGTTCCGATCATCGTCGGCCGGCGCCGCGAGCGGAGGCTGGTGGATGCCCGCTGGGGATTGTTCCCGTTCTGGGCGAAAGATTCCGTGCATGCCGACCTGCACGGCGTGCTGGACAAGCCGATATTCGAACGGCTGGTCCGGAAACAGCGATGCATCGTGCCCGGGACGGCGCTGGCCACGCTCAGGGAGGACAGACGGCTGTGCCACATCGTACGGATGATGCCGAAGGAAGGCGGTCTGTTCGGCATGGCGGGACTGTACGAAGAGTTTGTGAACGGAAGCGGCAAGCTGCATCGCGCGTTCACCATCGTGACGACAGACAGCCGCGGGGGACATGGAGACGTCCGTTCCCGCATGCCGCTGCTGCTCGGGGATGCGGAGGCGGAAGAATGGCTCAATCCCGACCGGAAAGTGAGCAGCGCATGGCCGGGTTTCTTCGATGTGCCCGATGAAGCGCGCTGGGTCGTCCATACGGACGTCCGGCGGCTCGAACGCGCAGTTCAAGCTTGACCCGCTAAACTCGAGTTTACCAACTTACATCCGTTTCAGTCCTGTTGTAAACACGCGTTTTCCGCTATAATGGAAACGATGTCACGAATTTTGAAAATTCAGCGATTGGCGGGCAGCGAAAGGAGAAACGGATGGAAACGGCGATTCTCGGAAGAACGGGTCTCAAGGTGACCAAACTGGGCTACGGCGCCATGGAAATTCGCGGGCGGCGGGTATGGAGCGGCAGAGCGGTGACGGACGAACAGGCGGAAACCATTTTGAACGCGGTGCTGGATGCCGGCATCACGTTCATCGACACGTCCTATGACTACGGGATGAGCGAGGAGTACATCGGGCGGTTTATCAGCAAGCGCCGCAGCGAATACATCCTGGCGACGAAATGCGGCTGCACGCTCGTCAACTGCGGCGATCACGACGAGACGCCGCACGTATGGACGCGCGAGAACCTGCTGCACAACATCGACACCAGCCTGAAGCGGATGCGGACCGACTATGTCGATTTGCTGCAGCTGCACGGCCCGACGCCGCAGCAGGCGGAAGAAGGCGAGCTGGTCGAGACGCTGAAAGAGATCCAGAAAGCCGGCAAGGCGCGGTGGATCGGCATTTCTTCCTACATGCCGAACATCCAGCCGTTCATCGCGTCCGGCGAATTCGACACGTTCCAGATCCCGTACTCGGCGATCGAGCGGGAACACGAGGACATCATCGCCCAGGCGGCGGCGACCGGCGCGGGCATCATCATCCGCGGCGGCGTCGGACAGGGCGAACCCGGGGCGGGACGCGGTCCGGTGAACCGGTGGGCGTATTGGGAGCAGGCGAAGCTGGACGAGCTGCTTGACGAAGGCGAGAGCCGCACCGCATTCATGCTGCGCTTCACGCTCAGCAATCCGCATCTGTCCACGACGATTGTCGGCACGCTGCGTCCGGAGCATCTCCACGAGAACGTGCGCGCGGCCGAGAAGGGACCGCTGCCGGCCGATGTGTATGAGGAAGCGAAGCGGCGCCTGGACGCCGTCGGCATGGGACCGAAGGATACGTACCAGCGCTGATTTTTGATGCCTGATTTGAATTAGGGGGAAGCGGCGTGTTCTACCGCGCATTATCGTCCGCGTCGCCCTCGATGAAGGCGGCCTGACGGGGCGCATAACGCCGGAGACGACGTTCCCGGAAGGCGATTTCCGCGCGTCTTATTTTGCCGGCGACCGCAAGAAGGAAGTGTACGAACGCGTGCAGCGCATCGCATCCGATCTCGGCATCGGCCCCGAAGACATGCCGGAGGCGGCGCTGCGCTATGTGCCCAGCCATCCGGCCGTCTCGACCGTCATTCCGGGCATGCGGACGGTCCGCAACGTCGAGCGGAACATGGCCGTCGGCGACGGCAAGGGGCTGCCGGCGGACAAGATTGCGAAGGTGAAGCCGCACCGCTGGGTGCGCAATTTCTACCGATGAGCGCCGCGGAAGGCCTGAATGGAAGGAGCTGACCGGCATGAAACTGCTGTTCATCGGCGGCACGGGCTTGATCAGCCAGGCGGTGTCCCGGCTTGTCATCTCGCAAGGCCACGAGTTGTATTTGTTCAATCGCGGCAGACGGCAGGATTTTGTCCCGGAAGGGGAGAAAGTCATCGAAGGCGACATCCGGGATGCCGCATCGGCAGCGGAAGCGCTGCGCGGCCACGAATGGGATGTCGTCGTCGACTGGATCGTCTTTACGCCGGAACAAGCCAGGGCGGATATCGAGCTGTTCAGGGGCAGGACGAAACAATACGTCTTCATCAGCTCCGCGTCGGCCTACCAGAAGCCGCTCCGGCATTATATCATCACGGAATCGACGCCGCTCGAGAACCCGTATTGGCAGTATTCGCGGGACAAGATCGCCTGCGAGAAGCTGCTGATGGACGAGCACAAGGCCAGCGGGTTCCTGGTGACGATCGTCCGCCCGTCGTACACATACGGCGACACGATGATTCCGGCCGCGATCAACAGCTGGGAGAAGCCGTGGTCGATCGTCGACCGGATGCGGCGCGGCAAGCCGGTCATCGTGCACGGCGACGGCACGTCGCTCTGGACGATGACGCACAACACGGACTTCGCCGTCGGATTCGCCGGCTTGCTCGGCCGGCCGGAAGCGATCGGGGAAGCGTACCACATCACGTCCGACGAAGTGCTGACGTGGAACCAGATCTATGAGGCCATCGGCCGGGCGGCCGGCATCGAGCCGAAGCTCGTCCATATCGCCTCGGATTTCATCATCTCGCATTGGCCGGATATGGAAGGCGGGCTGCTCGGCGACAAGGCGGTGAGCGCCGTATTCGACAATTCGAAGATCCGCGCGCTCGTGCCGGAATTCAAGCCGAAGGTGCCGTTCGCCGAAGGCATCCAGAAGACGATCGCCTGGTTCGAAGCTGCGCCCGAGCGTTGCGCGGTGGACGAAGAGTGGAACGCGCGATGCGACAGGCTGATCGAGGCGCATGAGCGCGCCCGGACTGCGGCCGGCGGATAACGCCGGCCCTCAGCCGTTTCAGCCATGCTTGTTGCATCGCTCATGCGGCATGACAGGAGGCTTCAGCATGAAAATCGTACTGGCGCCCGACTCGTTCAAAGGGTCGGCAGGCGCCGCCCGATTGTGCGACGCGATGGAAAGCGGCATCCGGTCGGTGCTGCCGGACGCCGAAATCGTCAAGCTGCCGCTCGCGGACGGCGGGGAAGGGACGATGGAGAACCTGGTGGCGGCAACCGGCGGAGAGATCCGCTTCGTCCCGACGGTCGATCCGCTCGGCAGGCCGATCGAAGGCCGCTACGGCGTGCTCGGCGACGGCAAGACGGCTGTCATCGAGCTGGCGGAGGCGTCGGGACTGACGCGGCTGGCCGCCGGGGAGCGCGATCCTCGCCGCGCCACGACGTACGGCACCGGGCTGCTCATCAAAGCGGCGCTTGATGCCGGCATTCGTTCGTTCATCGTCGGGCTGGGCGGAAGCGCGACGAATGACGGTGGCGCGGGGCTGCTGCAGGCGCTCGGCATGCGGCTGCTGGACGAAGACGGACGCGAGCTGGAACGCGGCGGCGACGCGCTGGCCCGGCTCGCGGCCATCGTCGGATCTTCCTTCGATCCGCGCATCCGGCAGAGCCGGTTCGTCGCCGCCTGCGACGTCAGGAATCCGCTTGTAGGGCCGGCCGGCGCTTCGGCTGTGTTCGGACCGCAGAAGGGCGCCGACGACGCGGCGGTCCTGGAACTGGATGCCGCGTTGGAGCGCTATGCGGCCATCGCCGCGCAATTTACGGGTATCCAGGTGCGTGACATGCCCGGAGCCGGCGCGGCGGGCGGCGCGGGCGCGGCGCTGCTCGCTTTCCTGAACGCCGAGATGCGGCCCGGAGCCGAGCTCGTCATGGAAGCTGCCGGATTCGCGGACAAGATCCGCGGCGCTTCGTGGATTATAACCGGCGAAGGACGGCTGGACAGCCAGACGGCATCGGGCAAATTGATCAACCGGGTATGCGACGCGGCGCGGAAGGCGGGCGTTCCGGTCATCGCCTTGTGCGGAAGCGTCGAACCGGACCCCGGGCTGCCGGAACGCCTCGGGCTGACGGCGGCGTTCCCGCTGGCGCCCGGCCCGTGCCCGCTTGAAGAATCGCTGGCTTCAGCCGAGCAGTGGGCGGAGGAACGCGCGGCGAGCGTGTTCCGGCTGATCGCCGCTGCATCAAGACAACACAACACGGGATAGGAGACGGTAACGAGATGGCGCTTATTCAATGTCATTTCTTTTCTGAGGTGCTCGGCCTGAGCACGACGATGACGGTGATCCTGCCGCAGCAGACGACAAAGCAGATCGGCATGAAGGGGGAAGCGTCCTCCGGACGCCACAAGACGCTGTATTTGCTGCACGGCCTGAGCGACGACGACTCGATCTGGCTGCGCCGCACCTCGATCGAACGTTATGCGGCGCCTTACGGGCTGGCCGTCGTCATGCCGCAGGTGCACCGCAGTTTCTATACCGACATGCACAGCGGCGGGAAGTACTGGACCTTCCTGACCGAGGAGCTGCCGCAGCTGGCGCGCTCGTTCTTCCCGCTCTCGGACCGGCGCGAGGACAATTTCGTCGCCGGGCTGTCGATGGGCGGTTACGGCGCCTTCAAGTGGGCGCTTCGCAAGCCGGAAATGTTCGCCGCCGCCGCCAGCTTGTCCGGCGCGCTGGACATGGCAAACCATTTGAACCGGCCGTTCGATTCGAGCCTCCGCCCGATGTTCGAGCAGATCTTCGGCCCGGAACTGGACATCGCCGGCACGGAGCACGATCTGCTCTGGCTGCTGGAGCAGACCGGCCATGCGGACTCGCTGAAGCCGAAGCTGTACCAGTGTTGCGGCACCAGCGATTTCCTGTATCAGGACAATCTGAATTTTACCGAAGCGTGCAAGAAGACGAATTATGACCTGACCGTCGTTTACGACGAAGGGGAGCATGAGTGGGGATATTGGGACAGGCACATCCAGCGGGTGCTCGAATGGCTGCCGCTGGAGCGTGCCTGACCGGTCCGTCACAGGACGCGGCGCGCCGTGACGAAACGCTTCTTCCAGTACGAGGAATTCATGTCCGAGATCGTCACGCCGTGATTCGATGATGCATGGATCATTTTGCCGTCGCCGACGTAGATCGCGACGTGGCTGATCGATTTGCCGTTCGTGCGGAAGAACAGCAGATCGCCCTGGCTGATGTTGCCGCGCTCCACTTTCTCGCCGGCTTTCGCCTGCGCTTTCGACGTGCGCGGCAATTCGACGCCGAGCGCGGCGTACACGTGCTTGGCGAACAGGGAGCAGTCGAAGGCGACGGGCTCGCCGTTCTTGATCAGCCCGCCCATCCGGTAAGGGGTGCCGATGAATTCCTTGCCGACCTCGATCAATTGTTTCGATTGTTCGGTCGCGGCGGATGCGGGGTCCGCCAGCGCAGCGCCGGCTGCTCCGTAACCGACAGCCGCCAAAAGCATGACGGCGAGGCTTCTCTTGATGACACCTTGACGCATGAACCTGTTGTCCCTCCTTGTCGATTGGCCGACCGGCCGCTGTTTCTTACTATACCACAGCACCCGGAAAGCCTTTCGCGGCCATGAAAAAGGCAATTCCCGGTCAAGGAGGGATGGATGCGCATTATGAAATTCGCGTTAGAATTTTCTCATGGTGAAGCGCGAAAAAAATGACAAGCCGCCGCGATCGGCGCGGCAGCTTGTCGATTCCGGTCAAGCCCGGATGAACCGGTACAGCTCATCAACCCGCTCTTCGGTGAGCGGCGGGCTGTTGTCGAAGATTTTGACGGCTCCGTCGGGCAGATCCCAGCGGATGTCGGGCACGAACCTGGCCCGCGCCGCGAACGCTTCCCAATGGTCCAGCTTCCAGCGGTCGCGCTCCGTCCGGCGGGCGATGATTCGTTCCTTCTGCATCTCCATGTTCTCCAGCGTAACGACGATGATCTTCACATCGACCTCGGCGCGCGTCTTCCCGGCGGAACGGAGGACATCCTCGATCCAGTCCGGATTTATCAGTTCGGATGTAAAAGGGGAGATCATGAAGACGTTCTGGCCGGCTGCCAGATTGTCAATGCAGATGTCGCGCGTTGTATCGTACTCGAGGTCGCGAAGATGTCTTTTGTAGTATTCGGAATCGCGGTCATTCGGGTCCAGGCCGTTCTGCACGAGCGCATGCTCGACGAAACGGCCGCCCACCGTATCGCGGTCCAGAAACGCCGCCGGCATCCGTTCAGCCAGCTTGCGGGCGATGGTCGTCTTGCCGGTACCGGCGACACCTACGAAGAAGACGAGTTTCTGCAAGCGCAATTCCCTCCGGATGATTTGCAATTGAAGTCGTTATAGCAAGTCCTGACCCAGCATATCAAAACATCAGGGCAGGGTAAAGCATGGAAACGTGTCCGGTTCCATCCTGTTTCCGGCGGGGCGGGAACACGGACATGGAATATATACTGCAAGGAGGAAGGATGACATGAAGTACACCACCCTTGGCAAATCCGGGCTGAAAGTGAGCCGACTCTGTCTCGGGACGATGAATTTCGGACCGACGACGGACGAGAAGGAAGCATTCCGCATCATGGACGCGGCGCTCGATGCCGGCATCAACTTCTTCGATACCGCGAACGTGTACGGCGGTCCCGGAAACCGGGGCGTGACCGAGGAAATCATCGGCCGCTGGTTCGCGCAAGGCGGCGGCAGGCGCGAACGCGTCGTGCTGGCGACGAAGGTGTACCAGAGCATGGAGGAGCCGAACAACCCGAACGACGAGCGCGGGCTGTCGGCCTACAAAATCCGCCGCCATCTCGAGGACTCTCTCCGCCGGCTCCGGACGGACCACATCGAGCTGTACCAAATGCACCACGTCGACCGCAATGTCACATGGGACGAACTGTACGGCGCGTTCGAGACGGCGATCTTGCAGGGCAAGATCGGCTATGTCGGGGCGAGCAACTTCGCGGCCCGCGACCTCGTCAAGGCGCAGTACGAGGCGCAGAAGCGCGGTTTCCTCGGCCTCGTGTCGGAGCAGCACAAATACAGCCTGCTGTGCCGTCTGCCGGAGCTTGAGGTGCTGCCGGCCGCGCAGGAGTACGGCATCGGCGTCATCGCGTGGAGCCCGCTCGACGGCGGCGTGCTCGCCGGCAATTTCAATCCGCCGCAAGGCTCGCGCTCCGCGAACCATATGGACAAGATCGAGAAGCTGCGCCCGCAGCTCGAACGGTTCTCGAAGCTGTGCCGCGAGCTCGGCGAATCCGAAGCGGTGGTGGCGCTTGCCTGGACGCTGGCGCATCCCGCGATGACCGCGCCGATCATCGGGCCGCGGACGGTCGAGCAATTGAACAGCGCGCTGCGCGTCGTCGAGCTGGAGCTGACGGAGGATGTGCTGCGCGAAATCGACGAGATTTTCCCGGGTCCTGGCGGCTCGGCGCCGGAAGCATACGCGTGGTAATTCTGATCCGCTCGCATCCATCAGAAAAGGCATGCCTTGAGGCATGCCTTTCTTGGTGATATGCGGGGTGTTCGGGGGTTACATGCGCACGCTGCTGGACGGCCCTTCGTCGCGGCGGGCGCGCGCTTGCTCCAGCTCCTTGTCCCAGTTCAGATGGCGGTATTCGGCGGCAGCCGGGTCGCTTTCGAACCAGCGCATGAAATCTTCCCACATTTCGAACGACCATTCGGAGTCGATCTGCGCGGTCGTGTACACCTTCTCGCGCAGCCGGACGAAGCCGAAAATGTCGCGCACCTGCGATTTCTCGGCGCGGACGACCGTCTCCTCGGCCAGGTGCGGCGGCACGAAGATGACGCCGGCCGGCGTGCCGACGACGACGTCGCCCGGCATGCAGATCGCCTTGCCGATCCGCGTCGGCACGTTCATGCCGACCATCGTGACATCGCCGATCGGAGTCGGGTCGATGCCGCGGTAGTAGACATTGATGCCTTCGATGTTGACGACCTGCTGCAGGTCGCGGATGCCGCCCCAGATGACCGCGCCGCCGCGTTTTGTCCGCGTCGCGATGGCGGTGCCGAGGTTGCCGCCGATGTAGGTGCCCTGGAATACTTTGTCGAACATGTCGACGACGACGACGTCGTCCTCGACAAGCTGGTCGATGACCCATTGATTGAAGAAGCCGCGCCGGCCTTCCTGCTCGTGGCCGTAATTCAGCAGCGTCTCATGCAGGTCGGGACGCAGCGGCACCATGACGGCCGTCACCGCGCGGCCGACCATGATCTTGTCCGGGTGGACGATTTTGAAGTCGCCTTCGAACTGGAATTTGTAGCCGTTCATCCAGAGCGGCGCCCAGGCTTCCTCAAGCGTAATTTTGCGCATCCGCTCGAGGATGTTGTCCGGCACTTTCGGGCGGCCGTTCGGGAAACGCTCGCCTTTCCACAGCGGGGTAAGCTGAATGATGTCTTCGGGATTGTCGAATTTCATGACGGTTGGCACCTCTCCGTATTCGTAGTCGGTACAGCCGTTGAACCATGCCGCCGCAGCGGCGACTAAGCTCAATAGGGAAGGGGCCGCTCCCGGATTCCGTTACGGCCCCTTTCAGGCGGTCAGCTCCAGAGCCGGTCGTTGCCGACATAATGGTTCCATTCGTCGGTCGGTTCCCACAGGCCCGGCACTTCCGGATGCAGATGCTGGGCGATGACTTCGTCGTTCAGCTCTTCGATGCCGAGGCCCGGCGCATCCGGTACATGGATGAAACCGTTCTGCACGAGCGGCTTCGGCAGCTTCGGCGCGATGATGATGTCGTCCCACCAAGGCACGTCGACCGAGTGGAACTCCAGCGCCAGGAAGTTCTCCGTGGCGGCGGCGACATGCACGGCCGCGAGGCAGGCGACCGGGCTTTCCGCCATGTGGATCGCCATGGCAACGCCGTAGTCCTGCGCCATGTCGCCGATCTTCTTCGTCTCGAGAATGCCGCCCGTCGTCAGGACGTCCGGGTGGATGATCGAGACGGCGCCGGATTCGAGCAGCGGCTTGAAGTTTTCCTTCAGATAAATGTCTTCGCCCGTGCAGAGCGGGGTGGAGACGGCGGACGCCAGACGCTTCCATTGATTCGTGTACTGCCACGGAATCATGTCTTCCATCCAGGCCAGGTTGTACTTGTCGATCCGCCGGCCGAGCTTGATGCAGTCCTCGACGCCGATATGGCCGAAGTGGTCGATTGCGAGCGGGACTTCATAGCCGATCTCGGCCCGCACTTCCGCCACGTACTGCTCGAGCATGTCGAGTCCTTTCTCGGTCACATGGATGCCCGTGAACGGATGGGCGATATTGTTGTATTCGTATTGACGGTTTTTCAGCCTGCGCAGCTCTTCGACCGAAACGTTCGGGTTGCGGCGCGCTTGCCAATATTCGCGGTTCGCGGCGCGCCATTCCTCGAGGAATCCGAGCGGCGCGCTCAGCGTGCCCGGCTCATCGATGATCTGGCCGATGCCAAGGTCCATCTTGAGGAAGGTGAACCCTTTCTCCATCCGCTTCTTGAGCGCTTTGCCCATGGCGGTGCCGGTGTCTTTGCCTTCAACGTCGGTGTCGCAGTACATCCGGATCTTATCGCGGAACTTGCCGCCGAGCATCTGGTAGATCGGGATGCCGTACGCTTTGCCGGCGAGGTCCCACAGCGCGATCTCGATGCCGCTGACGCCGCCGCCCTGGCGCGCATGGCCGCCGAACTGCTTGATGCGGCGGAACAGCTTGTCGATGTTGCACGGATTTTCGCCGAGCAGGCGGGGTTTGAGCATTTGGGCGTACACTTTGTCCGCGCCGTCGCGCACTTCCCCGAAGCCGACGAGGCCCTGGTTCGTGTACACTTTGATCAGGCTGCAATGCATCGGCGCGCCGACGATGTCCGCGAACCGGATGTCCGTAATGCGCAGTTCCGACGGGCTGGAGAATGTGTTGACGTGGGCAAGTGTGCTTTCGTAGGTTTCTTTCTTATTGGCCATAAATCCGTTGCTCCTTCTCGTCTGGAAAATGGATTGCGGCGAATCAGACGGTCATTCGGCCGTCCGTTTCATTTTGCCGTCAAGATAATGCATCAGAAATCCGCCATCCACACGGATGTCCGCACCGTTGATGTAACGGGAATCGTCAGAGGCGAGGAATAGAACCGTTTCGGCCAGATCGTCGTGGGTGCCGAGCACCGCGTTCGGCACTTTGTAGCGGTAATGCTCGTACAGCAGCGACAGATCGCTCCGGAAACGTTCGTCATCGCCTTCCACGGGGCCGAACTCGATCGAATTGACCGAGACGCCGCTTCGGCCGAGCCGCAGCGCGGCTTCGCGCGTCAACATCTTCACCGCGCCTTTCGAGGCGCTGTACGGAAACGACGATCCGGTCGGCTTCTCGGCATGGATCGAGCTGACGAAGACGATCTTGCCGCGGCGCCGTCCGGCCATTCGTCCGCCGACCGCCTGGGTGCAGATGAAGGCTGATTTGGCGTTGTAATGGATCAGACGCCGGAACCAGTCCTCGCTGCCATGTTCAATCGTTCCCGGTTCGGTCAGGTCGTTGTTGTGCACCAGAATGTCCACTTCGCCGATCTCGCGCGACGCGGCCTCGAGCGTGCGATCCAAGTCGTCTCTGCTGCACAGGTCGATGTTCACCAACATCACCTTGCAGCCGGTTGCGCGGATGCGGTCCAGCTCCTCCCGGATCGCGGCGCCGTCTGACGCGCTGTTCAGAATGAACGATGCGCCTTCGGCGGCCAGCCGGCGAAAGATGGCTGTCCCCGCGGAACTGTCGGCTTCGGTCAGGAAGACGATTTTCTCTCTCAGTCTCATGTATCCCCACCTTCCGTGCGAATGGGCTGCGATAGCGGTTACACCACCAATGTTACATAACCGGTTATAAGCGTCAAGGAGACAATCTTGACCATGAAGTGGACGTATTTGATATTTTCTGTATGAGCGACAAGAAATCTGAGAAATATGCAACAAATCGTGCCGCGATTCGCGCCATTCCTTCAATTTTCCTCGGGACACAGCCATTATTCCCTTCGCGGAACGGGACCATTCTTCGCAGGAGGCAGCTTTGCGAACTGGAGTCCATTGAGGCGGCCGAAGGGGGGAGGGCGGGGACGATGAGTTGCATAAGGGAAGCGGTCATGACAAAATCGTAAGCATATAAGACAAGATCGCCGCTAGCCTGACAGGCGGAAAAACGTTAAGATGATATCGGTTGCAATCCAGCAGGAACAAGGAGTGTCGGACATGTCCAAAATCAAGGTCGCAGTCATCGGCTGCGGATCGATTGCCAAACATCGTCACATCCCCGAATACGCCGCGAACGAGAACGTCGAGCTCGTGGCCTTCTGTGACATCGTCATTGAACGGGCCCAGGAATACGCGCAGAAATACGGCGCGCGGGCTTACGCGGATTACAAGGAGCTGCTTGCGGCCGAGAAGCCGGACGCGGTCAGCATCTGCCTGCCCAACCATTTGCACGCGCCCGCGTCGATCGCTGCGGCTGAAGCCGGCGCCCACGTGCTCGTCGAAAAGCCGATGGCGGGCAGCAAAGAAGAAGGCGAGGCGATGATCGAAGCCGCGCGCAAGAACAACGTCTTCCTGATGGTCGCCCACAACCAGCGCCTGATGCCGCCGCATGTCAAGGCGAAGGAAATTCTCGAATCCGGCGTCCTCGGCAAGGTGCTGACATTCCGCACGTCCTTCGGCCATCCGGGTCCGGAAGGTTGGAGTGTCGACGGCCGCAACAGCTGGTTCTTCGACAAGCCGCAGGCGATCATGGGCGCCATGGGCGACCTCGGCGTGCACAAGTCGGACCTGATCCGGCATCTGCTCGGCGACGAAGTGGCCGAGGTGTCGGCGTTCATTTCGACGCTGCACAAAGAAGGCACCGAGGTGGACGACAACGCGACGTGCATCCTGCGCATGAAGAGCGGCGCCATCGGCACGCTCGTCGCAAGCTGGACGTATTATCGCGGCGAAGACAACAGCACGGTGCTCTGGTGCGAGAACGGCGTCATGAAGATCGGCACCGACCCGGTTGACCAGGTGATCGTCGAACTGCGGGACGGCACGACGCAGCGCTACAACGTCGGCGAAATCGCGACGAACGAGAAGCAGACGACGAGCGGCATCATCGACGAGTTCGTGAACTGCCTCGTAACGAACACGCCGCCGCGCATTTCCGGCGAAGAAGGGCTGAAGTCGCTGAACGTCATCCTCGCGGCGTTCGAGTCGCAGGCGACCGGCCGCACGGTCAAGCTGTAATCCAAGCGGCTATTTAATAGGAAGCAAAAGGAAAAGCCAGGCGGCCGGTTGTGCCGGAGCCTGGCTTTCGTTATGGCATGTCAGACGATGATTTCGACCGCGCTTCGGTGGGCGTGAATGTCGAACGGCGCAGCGCCGACTTCTTCGCCGTCGGCATGGACGGAGAGCGGCGACGACGATTCGAGCCGGATGCGCCGGCCGCGGAAGAACGAGACGCCGGCGATGGATGTATGGCTACCCGAGTATACGCGGGGAAAAGCCGTGATCAGTTTCATCCGGGTGATGCCCTGCACGACGCAGACATCGAGCAGGCCGTCATCGGGCGAAGCATCCGGGTTGATCCGCATGCCGCCGCCGTAGGACGGAATGTTCGATACGGATGCAAGCCAGACGGCTGTCAAAGGATGCCGCTTGCCGTCCACCTCAAGCACCGCATCGACAGGCCGATAGGCGGCGAGTACCCGGACGAGCAGCAACACGTAGGCGAGACGGCCGAGCCGAACCCGGCCGAGCAGCCGCTTGAGCGGGGAACGGTTGACGGCGGCAGCCACCGCCGCGTCGAGTCCCGCGCCGTATGAGCTGAGCGCCGCTCCGCCGCCCTGGGACCGAATGATATCAATGCGACGGCTTCGGCCTTCGCGCAGCGCATCCAGCAGGTTGGACAGCGCTTTCATGGGATTTAACGGAATGCCGTGGCCGCGCGCAAAATCGTTGCCGGAGCCGGCCGGAATGAACGAGAGCGCCGGCAGGCGGGCGGCCTCAGCATCGGGACAGGCCTTGAGCAGACCGAGCGAGGCTTCCCGCAGCGTCCCGTCGCCGCCGACCACGACGACGATGTCGCGAAACGGCCGATCGTCCCGAACCGCGACGCTGTTTTCCGCCAACTGCCGGCAGATTTCGGCGGTTTCCCCGGGCAATGCCGTCAGATGGACGGCATGCCGGACGCCGCTTCGTTCCAGCAGCGGCCGGATCCGCCTCCAGACGCGCAGCGATTTCCCGTTGCCGGCGGCGGGATTAATGATGAAGTGGAGCATGGTGGTCATCGCGTTCATCCATTTCATGAAGTTAATGTTTTATGGAGTTAATCTTCAACATCATGAATTGAAATTCCTGTCGCCGCCGACGGCATTCCGTTCCGCGCTCAGGCCTTCGCGGCCAGTCCGAACGCTTCCGCGATGAGACGGAAGGAGGCGAGGCGCTTGGCGAAATCATGGATCGGGCTGACAATCAGCAGTTCGTCCGCCGCATACTCCTCCGCGAGCCGTTCCAGCGCCTCGCGTACCTGCCCGGGCGTTCCGATGATGCGCCGGCTTCTGGCGCGGCGAATCAGCTCCAGGTCGAACTCGGTGTACGGATAATTCCGAGCCGTTTCGACGGTGGGCAGATAAGGCAGTTCGAACCCCCGCTCGATGCCGAGGAAGTAAAGGTCGGTGCTGAGCGCCAGGTCATTCGCTTCTTCCTCCGTCTCGGCGCAGATCGCGAGCACCGCCGCCAGCGCCCTCGGTTCGGAACCGAGCCGCTGCGGCCGGAAATGTTCTTTGTACCAGCGGATCGCCTCCGCGCCGCCCGGCGTGCCGAAAAACTGGGCGAACCCGTACGCGGTGCCGAGCTGCGCGGCGATGCGCGCGCTCTCGTCGCTGGAGCCCAGCAGCCAAATCTCGGGATGCGTGTCGACCGACGGGGAGGCGAAGAGGCCGGGAAAGCGGTGATCCTCCGTCGTCTCCTGGAAATAGTCGATCAGGTCGAGCACCTGCTGCGGATACTGGTCGTAATGATACGTCTTGCCCTCATGGAGCGCGCGCGTGGACAGCGGCCGTCCGCCGGGCGCGCGACCCAGGCCGAGGTCGATCCGGCCCGGATGGAGCGCTTCGAGCAGGCGAAAGTTTTCCGCCACTTTATAGGCGCTGTAATGGGGCAGCATGACGCCTCCCGAGCCGACCCGGATCGAGCGCGTGGCCGCCGCCACATGCGCAATCATGATTTCCGGGCTGGAATGGGCCAGCGACCGGCTGCCGTGATGTTCCGACATCCAGAACCTGCTGTAGCCCATCCGTTCCGCCTCGACGGCGAGCCTTGTCGTCTCCCTGAGCGCTTCCGCTGCCGTCTTGCCTTCGCCGACCTGCGACTGATCCAGTATGCCGAGTTTGATCATGATCCCATCGCTCCGTTCCGTAATGCGGTTTCCAATGCCTGCTTCCGGTCTACTTGCCGGAGGGACGCGTCGCCTGCTCGAGCGCCTCCAGCAGCCGGAACGCTTCTTCGTTCGTCCGGCCGCAGTGCTCTTCGGAAGGCGTGAAGGCGCGGCACACCTCCGGCCGCCCGGGATGCCCGAACAGCGCGCAGCGCCGATCGGTGGTCAGGTGAATGCAGGGAACGCCGGCCGGCTTGCCGTGGGGCATGCCGGGAATGGGTGACGAGATGGAGATGACGATGCAGCAGGCTGCGCAGCCGACGCGGCATTCCATGCGGGCACCTCCGGGACAGTTATGGTGTTATTTCTTACGATACTACACCGCGGCGGCGCTGTCGAACACGCTTGCGGCTGCACGTCCGGGTGCGTTATACTTACGGAGGCAAAATCCTACAATAAGGAGCAGGAAACATGGATAAGGTACTCATATTCGGGCATCGCAATCCGGATACCGACTCGATCTGCTCGGCCATCGCATACGCCGAACTGAAGAAGAAGCTGGGACAGCAGGTCGAAGCGGTGCGCCTCGGCGCCGTGAACGCGGAGACGCAGTATGCGCTGGATTATTTCAAGACGGAAGCGCCGCGGCTCGTCGAGAAGGTGGCCGATGAGACGAAAACGGTCATCCTCGTCGACCACAACGAACGGCAGCAGAGCGCCGCGGACATCGACCAGGTGCGCGTTGCGGAGGTCATCGACCATCACCGGATCGCCAACTTCGAGACGGCCGGTCCGCTCTACTATCGCGCGGAACCGGTCGGCTGCACGGCGACGATCCTGAACAAGCTGTACAAGGAGAACGGCGTGTCCGTCGAGCCGCGAATCGCCGGCCTGATGCTGTCGGCTATCATTTCCGACTCGCTGCTGTTCAAGTCGCCGACCTGCACGCCGGAAGACGTGGCGGCCGCCCGCGAACTGGCGGAAATCGCCGGAGTGAACGCGGAAGAGTACGGGCTCGCCATGCTGAAGGCCGGCGCCGATCTGAGCAAGAAGACGATCGACGAACTGCTGTCGCTCGACGCGAAGGAATTCCAGATGGGCAGCGCGAAGGTCGAGATCGCGCAGGTCAATGCCGTCGACGTCAACGACGTGCTGTCGCGCCAGGCCGAAGCGGAGGACAAGATCCGCGCGATCATCGACGCCAAGGGCCTTGACCTGTTCCTGTTCGTCGTGACGGACATTCTGAACAACGATTCGGTCGGCATCGCGCTCGGCAAGCAGGCGTCAGCCGTTGAGCAGGCTTACGGCGTCAAGCTGGAGAACAACCGGGCCGTGCTGAAGGGCGTCGTCTCGCGCAAATCGCAGATCGTGCCGGTGCTGACGGAGACGCTGGCCGGAAAGTGAGATCGAATATGAACGTTGAAATCCCGCGGATGGACCGCGGGATTTTTGCCGTTTCCGGTGAAGGTATAATTTGGATGCGGCAGGGACACAATGAGCGTGTATCAAGGAGGAATGCCCCCATGCTCAGATGGATGGCCCGCATCAACCTCGCTGCCGCTTTCGCCGTGCTCCTTGTGTTCCACCTGCTGCTGTATTATTTCCTCGGCACGGACAACTGGCTTTCCATCGCGCTGCTCGCCGCCATCGTCGAGACGGGCGTGCTGGCGATCATCCAGATTGCCCTCGGCGGCCGGGAGGAAGACAAGGCGCGCTGACCGGGCCTTCCGTTACATCCCGGCCTCCTGCGACAGCCGCCTTGCGATCTCCTGCAGATCTTCGGGCGTGATGCCGGGCGCGAATTCTTCCGGCAATTCCCCGAGATCGGGAACGGGGCCGCCGTAGCCCGGAACGCCGGAGAACGCCTCCAGCCGACCTCCGTCGATCGGATGCGTTCCGCGCCAGATCCTGGCGATCTGCTGATAGTCGTTGTCGCTGAACGTATAGAGCCGGCGGTGCTCGCCGCGCTCTTCCCAGGGCCGGGCCGCGTCGAACGCCTTGTTGTCCAGCCGCGGAACGGGGAGAATTTTGGTCACATCGACGCCGGTGATCATCGAGATCGCCTTCGCATAAGCCAGGATGTGAACACCGCCGCGCACGAGCAGATAGCCGATCATCGCGCGGGCCGTCGGATGGTCGGTCATTTCGTACACCCGCATTTTGTGCGTGCGGGCGCCGATTTCCAGATAGTAGTTGTGGATCAGGTCGAAGATCAGGTTGCCGCTGGAGACGACGTGGGTGCCGTTCCACGGCCGACCCATCGAATCGACGGGCAGCGAGGATTGGGCGCCTTCAATGAAATGGATCGCCATGCGCAAATCTTTGGCCGAACCGAGCGGCGTCGTGTCCGGATCGCCCGGCCGCGTCGTGCCGGTCAGCATCAGGTTGATTGTGTTCGCCACCAGTTCCACATGGCCGAATTCCTCCGCCGTGATGCTCGCCACCAGGTCGTAGAACGGACGCAGCTTCGATTTTCCGCGAAAATTGAACGATTGGTATAGGTAATTGTTCAGCGTCGACATTTCGCCGAACTTGCCTCCGAGCAATTCCTGGACCGCGCTTGCCCCGTTCGGATCCGGGTGTGCCGGAACCGGAAGTTCGATGGCGAGTCTGTCTATTCGTTTGAACATGTGGTTCCCTCCTTGTATTGTCGTAATTTGCCCTCTGAACCACATGTGTATGAATGACGGATTGTCCGTTATGCGCATGCATATTCCGGGCAGCAACGGGACAAATTAACCGCAAATCCATTCTGATTCCACATCAAAAGGAGTGATAGCGGTGCCGCTCATTCCGTATGATCCGATTCGCCAGATTGACGCGCTGCGCAGAAATGTGGACCGATTCTTCGATGACTGGCCGTTTGCCGGACGGTTCCTGGAAAGTGCGGGCTATGGCCGAATCGATCTCTATGAAACGGAGAACGAGCTTGTTGCCCAATGCGAGGTGCCGGGGCTTGAGAGCAGGGAGGATGTTGAAATCTCGGTCGATCAGCAGACGTTGACGATCTCCGGCAGGCTGAAAGCGTCGGAGCAAGTCAAAGAGGAGCAGTATCATCGCCGCGAACGGTTCGTCGGCAAGTTCACGCGCTCGGTGTCGCTGCCCGTGCCCGTCGCTTCGGAAGGAATCTCCGCTTCCTATCGCAACGGCATCCTCGAGATTCATATGCCGAAAATGAAGGGCGACCAACGCAGACGGATCGACGTGCAATTCCATTGAACCGGGACTGCATGAGCCAAACCGTGCCGGCCGGACTCGATGTCCGGCCGGTTTTTCTGTTATGATGGGCGGGTGGAGCATCACCATCTGAAGCCAAGGAGTGTGCCGCATGCCATCCCGCATCCGTGTGGACGTGACGAAGAAGCAGAACGCCATTCATCCTTTGCGTCAAAGCGACGCGGTTACAATGGCGACATTCGCACAGATGGTCAACATTCTGGCGCCGATCTTCACGAACGAGCACGGTTCATTCCTTCAGACGATCTATCATCCGCTGAAATTGTACCGGGAACACAGCAGAAACTGGAAGCTGTCTTGCGAAACGGAGTCCGCGATGTTGACGGACGGGGAAGGAAAGCCGTCCGCCGTTCCGTGTCTGGACGTGTCCGCAACGTATCACGACGGTCGGGAAGAGATCGTGCTTGCCGTCGTCAACCGCGATCCGTCGCGGCCCGCAAAGGCGGTCGTATCGTTCACCGGAGCGGATGTTCCGGAAATCGCCGAGGCGATTGAATTGACCTGCCCCTCGTGGGAGACGGTGAACGGATTCGGCCTGGATGATCAGGTAACATGTTCGGTGAAGACGGATGCGCGGTATGACGCGGACGGCGGGTATGTTTTTCCGCCTCGTTCGATCACGCTGCTCAAACACCGATCGGCGATCCGGGACTGAGCCTTAACCCCCTTCGCGGAAGCTGTCGATGAACAGGCGGGCGCTGCGGGAGAGATAGCGGTCTTTCAGCCAGAGAATGCCGACCTCGGACGAAAGCGACGAATCGGCAAGCCGGATCGTCTTCGTACCCGCCGGCGGAAAGGCCGCAAGCACGGACCGCGGCAGCAGCGCGACGCCGAGGCCGACCGACAGCAGCGAGGAAATGACGGCCACGCTCGAACATTCGGCGATGATGCGCGGTTCGAATCCGTGCCTCCGGCATTCGGAGACAATGCGCTCGTGCATCGCTTTCGTACGGTCGGTACGCAGCGTCAGGAACGGCCATTCGGCAAGTTCGCGCATCCGGATCCCGCCGGGGGCGGGATGGGGCAGCCAGTCTTCCGGAATGACGGCTTCGAACGGTTCGGAAGGAAGGGGCAAAATTTCGTAGCCGTGATCCACATCCGGCGCTTCGAAGGGGAGGCGGGCGACGACGAGTTCGACGGCGCGCCTGGACAGGCGGTCGCCGAGCAGTTCGTGATCGCCTTCCGTTATTTTGAAGGTGACGCCGGGGTAAGTTTCCCGGAATTGCTTGATGCGCGGCGGCAGCAGGGAGACGCAGGATACGACGGCGCCGATCGAAAGCGTGCCGGTAATGCCTTCGTGAAGTTCCTTCACTTCCGTCACGATTTCCCCGAACAAGCGCAGCAGCTGTTCAGCCCGGCTGCGCAGCCGTTCGCCGGCCGGCGTCAGCGTCATCCGCCTGCCGGAACGGTCGAACAGGTCGACGCCGAGCTCTTCCTCCATCATGCGGAGCTGCCGGCTGAGCGGCGGCTGTTCCATGTTCAGTTTCCTTGCGGCACGCGTGACTTGGCCTTCTTCCGCGACGGCCAGGAAATAGCGAAGCTGGCGAATATCCATCCGGATCCTCTCCATTAACCATACCTAATCGGTATGCAAAATCGACAAAACCGATATTTTCAATATAGTCGAATCGTTGATAAGATGACAATAAGAATTGCGGGGCAGAGCCGGCATGCAGGCATTGTAAGCGTTTGCCCCTCTCAAAAGGAGCGGATGGAAAGATGAGAAGCGGCACCATGCCCGTCATCGAGCTGATCCCGGCGCGTGAAGCGAAGCCGAAACCGCCGGCCGACCGGCTCGGCTTCGGCAGACATTTCACGGACCACATGTTCGTTATGGATTACGAGGAAGGACGCGGCTGGCACAGTCCGCGCATCGTGCCGTACCAGCCGATTGCCCTCGATCCGTCGGCGATGGTGTTGCACTACGCCCAGACCGTGTTCGAAGGTCTGAAAGCGTTCCGTTCGGCGGACGGGCGCATCCGGCTGTTCCGGCCGGAGATGAACATCAAGCGGCTGAACCGTTCGTGCGTCCGCCTCAGCATTCCGCCCGTCGACGAACAACTCGCGCTGGAAGCAATCCGGAAGCTGGTCGAGACAGACAGCGGCTGGGTGCCGGGCGAGGCGGGCACATCGCTCTACATCCGGCCGTTCATCATTGCCACGGAACCGCATGTCGGGGTTGCGCCGTCGTCCACATATCTGTTTCTGATCATCATGTCGCCGGTCGGCGCCTATTATGCGGAAGGCCTGAAGCCCGTCAGCATCATGGTCGAGACGCGTGACGTCCGCGCCGTGCCCGGCGGCGTCGGCGATGCGAAGACCGGCGGCAACTACGCCGCCAGCCTCCGGGCGCAGCAAGAGGCCAAAAAGTACGGCAGCTCCCAGGTGCTGTGGCTCGACGGCGTCCACCGGCGGTATGTCGAAGAAGTCGGCAGCATGAATGTTTTCTTCAAAGTTGACGGCACCGTCGTCACACCGGAGCTAGGCGGAAGCATCCTCGACGGCATCACGCGGAATTCAGTGCTTCGGCTGCTGCAGCAATGGGGCGTGAAAGCGGAGGAACGCCGAATCTCGATCGACGAGATCGAGGAAGCGCATCGGGACGGACGGCTTGAGGAGGCGTTCGGCACGGGGACCGCGGCGGTCATCTCGCCGATCGGCGAACTGGTCCTGGGCGGCCGTAAGCTTGCGGTGAACGGCGGGGAGATCGGACCGCTCGCGTCGAAGCTGTACGAGACGCTCACCGGCATCCAGTACGGGCGCATTGAAGATCCGTTCGGCTGGATGATGGATGTCCTTCAATAACGGATTGGATGAGGCAGGCGGGGCAGGCGGATGAAATTCGCCGGTTGACAGCCTGCTTCTTCCAATCGGCCCTCGTCTCCGGCATGACGCCTTACGAAGCGATGCGGAATACCCTCGCATTGGCGGAGGCGGCGGACAGGCTCGGTTATGCCCGGTTCTGGGTGTCGGAACATCACGATACGGACGGGCTGGCCGGAAGCGCGCCGGAAATCGTGATGGCCGCCGTGCTGGCGCGAACCCGGCGCATCCGCGTCGGATCGGCGGCGGTGCTGCTGCAGCATTACAGTCCGTACAAGATCGCGGAACAATTCCGCGTGCTGGAGGCGATGTTTCCCGGCAGGGTCGACCTCGGCATCGGCCGCTCGTCCGGCGGCAAGCCGCCCTCCGCGGCCGCGCTTCAATACGGCGCCGGCAGCGATGCGACGTTCGAGCGGCGGCTGATCGACCTGGCCGGTTTTCTGCGGGACGATCTGCCCGCGGATCATCCGTATGCCGGCGTCCGGGCGCGCCCGTCGATACCGACCGTACCGGAAATCTGGCTGCTCGGTTCGGGAACGCAGAGCGCGGAGCTGGCATCGCAGCTTGGCGCATCGTTCGCATACGCCCATTTCTTCAAAGGCATTCCCGGCCATGACGCCATCCGGAACTACCGCGACCGCTTCCGCCCGGGCCCGCTCGGCGACAAGCCAAGGACCGCCGTCTGCACGGTCGTGATCTGCGCCGAGACGGACGAGGAGGCGGAGCAGCTGGCTGCGCCGGTCGATCTGCGCATGCTGCTCATCGACAAAGGCGAATTCGCGCGGCCGTATTTGACGCCCGAGGAGGCGGATGCCTATCCGTACAGCGAGGAAGATCGGGAGCGCATACGGGCCAACCGGACGCGCATGATCGTGGGCGGACCGGACAAAGTGAGACGCGATATCGAACGGTTCTGCCGGGAATACGGGGCGGACGAGCTGATCGTGCTGACGATGCTGCATGATTTTGACGCCCGCCTGAGATCGTACGAACTGCTTGCGGAAACGATGGGAATAAATGTATGATGTCGATATGGCAAACGAAGAATCGCTGCAATGGAAGGAGTACCGGTCGTTGAACGAACGCCATTCATCCGAACGAATCGAACTCATTGACATCATCCGCGGTTTTGCCGTATTCGGCATCTGTCTCGTCAACGTGCCCGAAATGGCTGGCAACGGCGTCTATTTCCGCTCCGGCTTCGAAGGAAGCGACGCGCTGATCCGGGTGCTGTACGACATGTTCGTGCAGTCGAAATTTTACACGATTTTCGCTTTTCTGTTCGGCGTATCGTTCCATCTGTTTCTGCAATCGGCGCAGCGCCGCGGGCTTGCGCCCGGACCGGCGGCCGCCCGACGCTTCGGCGCGCTCCTGTTGTTCGGCGCCGCGCATGCGATCCTGCTCTGGTTCGGCGATATCCTGCTGACTTACGCGCTGCTCGGCTTCTTCCTGCTTCCGTTCATCCGCAGGACGGACACGACGGTGGCGGGTTGGGCGTGGTCGCTGCTCGGCGTCGCCGTCTTCATTCACGTGCTGCTCGGATTGACGATGCTGGCCATCCCCGCCGACCGGAGCCTGGATCCGACATTCGCAGCCGGTTTGCCAGACATGGCCGAACGGCTCAGATTTTTGTACACGGAAAACGCGATGAACCTGCCGATCTACGGTCTGGAAGTGCTGGGCCTGTTCCTGCTCGGCTTGTATGCCGGCAGGCGCGGCTGGTTCCGGCCCGGCGCCGCAAGCGCCCGCAGGATCGCCAGCGTCCAATGGACGGCGCTGGCCGTCGGACTGCTGGCCGCCGCGCCGATGGCATGGGACTATGCGCATGATCCGGTGTATCAATTTGATAAGCACTACTTGTATGTGTTCCTTAGCGGCAAGGCGCTGGCCGTCTTCTATGTCGCGACGCTGATGCGTCTTACGGGCGGGGAACGCGCCGAACGGTTCCGGCCGCTGGCCGCCGTCGGCCGGATGGCGTTCACCAACTACCTGACCCAGACGATCCTCACGGCGGCGCTGGTGCAGGCGCTGCGGATCGAGGCGGGCGAATTGCCGCTTTGGGCCACGCTCCTCTGGTCTGCGGTGCTGCTCGCCCTGCAGACGGTCTGGAGCGTCTGGTGGCTGAAGCGGTACCGGATGGGGCCGTTTGAATGGGTGTGGCGCATCTGCACCTGGCTGCGCGTTCCCGCCCTGCGCCGGCAGCCTGCGCGGTCGGCCGGCGCCGGAACAACCGGAATCGCCATATAACGTGCAATCGGGCCGTTCCCGCGGGGGAGCGGCCTTCGTCTTTGAAGCATAATTCGCACCGATCTGCGGCACCATATGGAAAAACTGCGACTGCAAGGAGCGTTTTTCCATGATGAAAAGACTGATCGCATCGGTGCTGTCCATCGTCCTGACCGCGCTTGGCGCCTTGGCCGCCGCGCCGGCCGCCGTCCATGCACAGCCTGCGGACACCGACGTTTACACGGTCAAGCCGGGAGACACCCTGTGGATCATCTCGCTGAACTATCAGGTCGGCCTGAGCGAAATCATCGCCGCAAACCCGCAGATCAAGGATTCGCACTGGATCTACCCCGGGGACAAGGTGACCGTGCCGCTTCTGAGCGGCGTCAAGTCGATTGAGGCGCAGGTCGTCGAGCTCGTCAACCAGCAGCGGGCCAAGAACGGGCTGAAGCCGCTCAAGCTGAACTGGGAACTGTCGCGCGTCGCCCGTTACAAGAGCGAGGACATGCGGGACAGAAGATATTTCTCCCACAATTCGCCGACTTACGGCAGTCCGTTCGATATGATGAAGGCGTTCGGCATCCGCTACAGCGCCGCCGCCGAGAATATCGCAGCGGGCCAGAAAACCGCACAGGCGGTCATGAACAGCTGGATGAACAGCCCGGGTCACCGCAGCAACATTCTGAGCGCAAGCTACACCGAGATCGGCGTTGGCTACGCGTCGGGCGGCAGCTACGGCCACTACTGGACCCAGATGTTCATCAAGCCGCGTTGAACCGAAAACGGCTGGACACACACGACGGCTGATCGGGATTCCTTCCGATCGGCCGTTTTTTTTCGCCTTTACAAAATCTTCTCATCCGGTTGACGCTGCGGCGACATTTCCCCGTTACGATAGGGCATATCCGGATATGACCAATCAAGCGGGAGGAGAGGAAAACATGCGACTGGTGCTGATGGGCGATCTGCATTATCACAACGTCGACGGGTCGATCCCCGGCTGGCGCGACGCGCGGGACCGGTTCTACGGTTCGCTGCTCGGGAAGTTTCTGGACATCGAAGCCGACTGGCACATCTCGCTCGGCGACCTGACGAATTTCGGCACGCCGGCTGAGCTGGAAGGCGTGTTCGGCCTGATTCGCCGGAGGGACAGGCGGTTCGTCCATGTGCTCGGCAATCACGACCTGTACGCCATGCCGCGCGATTTCGTATTGCGCGCAAACGGCGGTCAGCGCTACCACGCGGTCGAGACCGGCGAGGCCGTGCTCGCGTTCCTCGATACGGCTCGGGAACAGGATCGGCGGGACTGGAGCGGCCATGTTGATGAAGCGCAGCTCGCGTGGCTGGAATCGGTCGTCCGGGCGTCCGGCACAAGGCCGCTGCTCGTGTTCGCGCATCACCCGGTTTACAATACGACGGCGAGGTCGACGGAACCGAAAGGCTCCATTGTGCCCGAGATCGACATCCGCGCCATCCTCGGCATGAAGCGCGGCGTCGGTGTCTATTTCAACGGGCATACGCACGCCGAGTCGATCGTCCGGGAAGACAACTGGACGTTCGTGCAGCTCGCCGCCTGTCTCGATGTGCCTTCGTTCCGGCTTGTCACGGTGGAAGCGGACGAGATCCGCATCGACGCGGTCGATCTCGATGACGATTCGCTCATCGCGGATGCGCAGTTTCTGCATCGGTACATGCCGCATTTCGCGCCCCGCGAAGACGCCCGCGGCGGTGAGGCGGACCGGACGGCCCGCGTCGGGATCGCGCCGGCTCCGAGCATTTGAGCGGAAGGACATGATGACCCGGATGGGAGAGTGGAGAAATGAACCGGAGATGGATGGCCGTCTTGCTGGCGGTTTCGATGACGGTTGTGCTCGCGGCCTGCGGCGGCGGCGGAAGCGGAGAAGGCAGCGCCGGCGGTACGCAGGCTTCCGGAGCTAAAAGCCAAGGAGGCGCCGCGGATAACGACAAGGACAAGATCGTCATCCGCTATTGGTACGCGTTCGGCGACAAGATCGAGGAAGCGAAGCAGGAGCTGGTTCGCAGGTTCAACGAGTCGCAGGACCGGATCGAAGTGATCGCCGAACATCAGGGCAATTACGATGACCTGCACGCCAAGGTGCAGGCGGCGTTCGCGGCGGGCAACGCGCCCGCGGTCACCGACCTCGAGATCGCGTCGACCGGAATGTTCGCCCGTTCCGGCATGCTGCTTGAACTGACCCCGTACGCGGAGAGGGATGCGGAAGCGCTCAAGCTCGACGATTTCAATCCGGGGCTGATGGGCAACGCCTATGTCGACGGCAAACTGTACGGCCTGCCGTTCATGCGCAGCACGCCGATCATGTACAAGAACGTGACGATGCTGAAGGAAGCCGGGCTCGATCCCGAAGGACCGCGCAACTGGGAGGAATTGGAGCAATATGCCCGCGTGCTGAAGGAGAAAGGCAAGTACGCCATGACCGTGCCGGTCGACATCTGGTTCTATGAAGCGCTCGTCTTCCAGAGCGGCGGCCGGATTCTGTCCGAAGACGGCAAGAAGGCGCTATTCGACTCGCCCGAAGGCGTCGAACCGGTCGCGTTCTGGAAGCGTCTCGCCGAAGAAGGCCTGATCAAGATTCCGGTCGGCGACGATGCGGGCGCCGCGGCGGACAAAGACTGGGCGAACCAGATCTCGGCCCTGCGCTTCGCTTCGACGGCTGGCGTGTCGGCCGCCATCGAGATCGCGGAAGGCAACGGCTTCGAGATGTCGACGTCCTTCATGCCGGCGAACCGCGACTACGGCGTCCCGACGGGCGGCTGCCAGCTCGTCATCACGTCGAAGCTGACGGATGAAGAGAAGGAAGCGGCGTGGGAATTCATCAAATTCATGACGACGACGGAAAGCACGATCTACCAGCACAAGCATGTCGGCTATCTGCCGACCCGGCTGTCGGCGCTCGAAACCGACGAGCTGAAGGCGCATTTCGCCGAATATCCGCAATACAAAGTCGCGGTCGACCAGCTCGCGTACGCCAATCCGCGGCCGATGGAAAACGCGTATCCGGAGATCGTGATGCTCATCAAGAACGCCATCGAGAAAGCGATTCTCGATCCGAAAGTGTCGCCGCAGGAAGCGATGGACGAAGCAGCCGCGAAAGCGGACAAACTGCTCGCGAAATGACAAGGAGGAGACCATGGCCCGCATCGAACTGATCGACGTCGTGAAGCGATTCAAAGGGGAGACCGTCATTCCGAATCTGAATCTGACGATCCGCGAAGGCTCGTTCACGGTGCTGGTCGGCCCGTCGGGCTGCGGCAAATCGACGACGCTGCGCATGATCGCCGGACTCGAGCGGCAGACGTCCGGCGACATCCGGATTGACGGAGAGCTCGTCAATGACACGGAACCCGGCAAGCGCGACGTGGCGATGGTGTTCCAGAATTACGCGCTCTATCCGAACATGACCGTCCGCGGCAACATTGAATTCGGCCTGAAGAACCGCGGGGTGCCCAAGCGGGAGCGCGAACGGCTCATACGCGACATCTGCGAGATCGCCGGCCTGACGCCGTACCTCGACAAGAAGCCGCAGAGCCTGTCCGGCGGACAGCGGCAGCGCGTCGCCCTCGCACGCGCGATGGTGAAAAATCCGAAGGTGTTCATTCTCGACGAGCCCCTCTCGAATCTGGACGCGAAGCTGCGCGGCCAGATGCGCACCGAGCTGATCGAGCTGCACAAGCGGCTGGGCACCACATTCGTCTACGTCACGCACGACCAGGTGGAAGCGATGTCGATGGGCGACCGGATCGTCGTGATGAACAAGGGCGAGGTGATGCAAGCTGCCCCGCCGATGGTACTCTACGAAGATCCGGACAACCTGTTCACCGCCCAGTTCATCGGCACGCCGCCGATGAACGTGCTGCCTGCGTCCCGCCTGCCGGGCCTCCGGACGGAAGGGGAGGGGCACGCCGAATTCGTGGGCTTTCGCCCCGAACACGCCTTGCTCTCGCCCGAGACGGCGGAACTTACGCGGGAAGGCCTGGTGATCGCAGGCCAAATCGCAACCCGGGAAAGCCTCGGCGCCGAGCAGGTGTACAAGCTGCGCTGCGAAGCCGGATCGTTCTTCGTGAAGTCGTTTCTGAACCCGTATGTCGGCGGCGACTTCGCCCTGGCCGTCGTGCCTTTCGAGCGGTTGTACTTCTTCGACCGGGACGGCAACCGGCTGCGCAGGCTGCGAGCGGTCCGGCCGCAGCTAGCGGCGGCGGGGGTGTGACGGCATGCCGTCCATCCTGAACCGGCTGCGCCCCTATGCGATGGTCGCGCCCGCGCTCGTCGTGTTCTCCCTGTTCTATCTGTATCCGATCGGATACATGATCCATCTCAGCTTTCATGAGTGGAACTTCATCAGTCCGGTGAAAACCTACGTCGGGCTGAACAATTACCGGGAGATGCTGGCGGACGACACCTTCCTCCAGGTGCTGCGGAATTCGGCGCTCTACACGGTCATGACGGTGCTGCTGGCGACCGGCACCGCGCTGCCGCTCGCGATCTGGTTGAACCGGAAAAGCGCGTTTCACGCCTTCGTGCAGGGCGCGATCTTCTCGCCGCACATTATCTCGCTCGTCTCGATCTCGCTCCTGTGGAGCTGGCTGATGGACCCCGAATACGGGTTGCTGAACGGCCTGCTCCACCTGTTCGGCATCAGTCCGCTCAAGTGGCTGAACGATCCCGGCACGGCGCTGGTGTCGCTCGTCATCGTCGCGGTATGGAAGAGCCTCGGTTACAATACGCTCGTCTTCATCGCCGGCCTGCAGAGCATCCCGCCGGAGCTGCTCGAAGCGGCGGCGCTCGACCGGTCGAAGCCTTGGACGACGTTCCGGCGTCTCATCCTGCCGATGCTGTCGCCGACGCTGTTTTTCCTCGTCATCATCAACCTGATCGGCTCGTTCCAGGTGTTCGAGACGATCGCGATCATGACGCAGGGAGGACCGATCAATTCGACGAACACGCTGGTTTACTACATTTACGAATACGGATTCCGGTTCTTCAAGATCGGATACGCTTCGGCGGCGGGCGTCATTCTGCTCATCATCGTCGGCACGCTGACGTTGATCTATTTCCGTTTGCTGTCGCGCCGCGTCCATTACCGCTAACGCCGGGAGGGGAATCCGCATGTCCATGAATGACGCCGGAAGAAGATCGGCCATCGGCCAGGCGGCCGGCGTGCGGCGGCCGCTCGCCGCACGCCGCATCCGCGCCGTCCTGGAAGCGATGCTGTTCGCGGCAAACCGGGCCTGCATGCTGCTGCTCGTCTGCGCCTTCGCGCTGCCGTTCGCCTGGATGCTCTCGACTTCGCTGAAGACGCTGCCCGAGACGATGATCTTCCCTCCGGAATGGATTCCGGCCGAGCCGGTCTGGAGCAACTACGCCGTTGCATGGAACTCGGGCCCGTTTCTCACTTATCTGTTGAACAGCTTCATCGTCTCTGTCGGCATCCTGATCCTGCAGATGCTGACGATCATTCCGGCCGCCTACGCCTTCGCCCGGTTCCGGTTCCCGGGCAAGGGGCTGCTGTTCGGGCTCGTCATGGCGACGCTCATGATCCCGGCGCAGCTCATCTTCCTGCCGGTGTACCTGATGCTGAGCGACTGGAAGTTGCTCAATACGCATCTGGCGCTCATTCTTCCTTTCGCCTCCAGCGCCTTCGGCATTTTCCTGCTGCGCCAATCGTTCATGCAGACGGCCGAGGAACTGATCGAGGCGGCCCGTCTGGACAACGCGCCGGAATGGAAGATCATGCTGCGCATCATGGCGCCGCTCGCCAGACCCGTGCTCGTCACCTTCGCGCTGTTCAGCTTCATTACGCACTGGAACGATTATTTCTGGCCGCTCGTCATGACGACGAACGAATCGGCGCGCACGCTGCCGCTCGGCATCGCGAAGATCCGCGAGACGGAAGGGACGGCGACCTGGAACGTGCTGATGGCCGCCAACGTCATGCTGGCCGTCCCGGTGCTGCTCGCGTTCTTCGCGGCGCAGCGCCAGATCATCCGGGCGTTCGTATACAGCGGCGTCAAATGAACGGCGTTTCACATGAATACCGCTTCATTCGGCACGACGGTCGGCCAATGTTAGACAGACCGGAAAGCGGGACCGCCGCCCATGCGCGGCGGTCCATTTCATTTCGACAAAGGTTCACCGAAACGGCGCGCGGCGTTATGACAAGCTTCTCGGCGGACAACGGATACAATGGGAAGTGCATTTGGACATCGAACATCATGGTCAAGGCCTGACTGCCGCCCGGCCATCCGCCGAAGCGGCCGCAATTCGGACCGAGAGGTGATGGGAATGTCAGCCGCAGCCGGCCGTTTGTTCCGAATCGTATGGATAGCGCTTGTCGCCACATTGGGCGTGACCGCCGCCTGGCCCGACGCTCCCGGTGCGGATAACGGCGCCGCGTACCAATCGCGGGCACTTGCCCGGGAACTCCAGGGCACCGTGCATGAAACGTTGCCCGTTCCGCCGGTCAGTGGACCGGTCGTGCAATATGACTTGGCTGCCGCTCCGGCACAAGCCGTTGCCCCGGCGCCGTCTTCCGCCGTGCGCGAAGATGAGACCGCAACCCTTCAATCCCCGGCAACTTCACCATATCCGAAACCCTCGCCGCAACCGGAAATCGTGACAAAACCGGAATCCGGCCGGACGCCGGAATCCGTCATTGCACCGGAGTCCGCGCCATCGCCGCAAATCCCGCAGCCGTCCGAACCCCCGCAAGATCAGCCGGTTTCGTACGTCGTGACCGCGTATTATTTGAACGTGCGCGCCGAGCCCGACAAACATTCGCCGATCCAGGATCTGCTCAAACAAGGCGACCGGGTGAAGGTCGTCGGCAAGACGGAGAACGGCTGGCTGGCGCTCGAAGACGGCACCTACATCCACGGCGCGTACGCGGAGCCTGCCGACCCGGAGCCCGAGCAGGTGAAGAACGCCGCCCGCGAAGTGGCGATCGCGTCGGCATCGCCGTCCGTCCGCGCCGAGCATGCGATCTACAAGCCCGAACCGTCCGACGACAGCGCCGGTCCCGCGCCGCTGACCAAAAAAGTGATGTCTTCCTCCGGCATGACGGAGCAAGACATCGCGAAACTGCTGGAAGGAACGGCGCTTGAAGGGCACGGACTGGAAAAAGCGATCCTTGAAATCGAAATCGAGCACGGCATCAACGCCCTGTTCACGATCGCCGTCATGAAGCTGGAAAGCGGCAACGGGAAGAGCAAGCTGGCGCGCGAGAAGAACAACCTGTTCGGGCTGAATGCGACCGGCGGAAGCAACAAGAAAGCGTACAGCTTCGAAACCAAGAACGACAGCGTCTACAAATTCGGATCGCTCATCGCGAAAAGCTACATCGCCAAAGGCTATTCGACGATCGAGAAAGTGGGGAAGAAATATTGTCCCGCCAACCCGAAATGGGCGTCCCTCGTCGTGTCGATCATGAAGCGCGATCATCGCAAATTGAGCAAAGCGGTGTGACCGACAGGCGGTAATGCCGGAATTCCGCAATGACGGGGGAAGTTGGACAGCCTCCTCGGGATATGGTAAGATGAACACGTGTTTACTACGAATTCATTGCAGAGCAGAGGGGTGCGGCAAGATGAAATATCGGAAGTTGGGCAGATCGGGGCTGAAGGTGAGCGAGATCAGCTTCGGCAGCTGGATGACGTACGGCCATACCGTCGACGGCAACATCGGCGAACAGCTGATTGAAAAAGCGTTCGAGCTCGGCATCAACTTCATCGACACGGCGAACGTCTACGAACGGGGCGAGGCGGAGCGGCTGCTGGGCAACATTCTTCCGCGGTACCCGCGCGAATCGTACGTGCTCGCGACGAAGGCGTTCTTCCCGATGGGCGACGGACCTAACGACCGGGGCCTGTCCCGCAAGCATGTGTTCGAGCAGGTACACGCCAGCCTGAAACGGCTGAAGCAGGATTACGTCGACATTCTGTACTGCCACCGCTACGATCCGGAGACGCCCGTCGAGGAGACGCTGCGCACGATCGACGACCTGATTCGCCAGGGCAAGGTGCTCTATGCCGGCGTCAGCGAGTGGTCGGCGGCGCAGATCGAGGAAGCGATGCGGATCGCGGACAAGTATCTGCTCGACCGGATCGTCGTCAACCAGCCGCAATACAGCATGTTCTACCGGAAAATCGAGGCGGAGGTCATCCCGGTCAGCGAGAAGTACGGCGTGGCGCAGGTCGTTTATTCGCCGCTTGCGCAAGGCGTGCTGACGGGCAAATACCGGCTCGGCAGCGAACTGCCGAAGGACAGCCGCGCCGCCGATCCGAAGACGAACATGTGGATCAAAAACTTCCTGACGGAATCGCATCTGCGGAAGGTCGACCAGCTTGACGCGGTGGCGAAGGAGCTCGGCCTGTCGCTCGGCACGCTTGCGCTCGCCTGGGTGCTGCGCCAGGACATCGTCGCCAGCGCGCTGGTCGGCGCGACGAAGCCGTCGCAGCTCGAAGAGAACGCGAAGGCATCGGGTGTCGTGCTGCCGCAGGAAGCGCTCGACCGGATCGAGGCCATCCTCAGCGAATAAAAAAAGGACAGGCACGCAGCCGTTTCCAACGGCCGCATGCCTGTTTCGTTTTTTTAATGGGAATCCGCCTCGTCTTCCTTGAGCCAGCCGATCAATTCGAACGCCTTGAACAGGAGCGACAGCAGAATGGCGGCGACCGTCGCGAGCGCCATGCCCTTCAGCTCGAGATGGCCCCATTTGAACGTCGCGCCGCTGATGCCGAGGACGAGGACGACGGTCGTCAGCACGATGTTCGACGGCTTGGCGTAGTTGACTTTCGTCTCCACCAGCATCCGGATGCCGGCGGAGGCGATGACGCCGAACAGCATGAGGGAAGCGCCGCCGATGACGGCTTCAGGTATCGAGGCGATCAAGGCCGACAGCTTGCCGAAGAACGACATGACGATGGCGATGACGGCCGCGCCGCCGATCACCCAGACGGAATAGACGCGCGTGATCGCCATGACGCCGATGTTCTCGCCGTAGGTCGTGTTCGGTGTCGATCCGACGAAGCCGGACAGCATCGTCGACAAGCCGTTGCCGAGCAGCGAGCGGTGCAATCCCGGATCCCGGGACAGATCCTTGCCGACCATGTTGCCCGTCACGATGAGGTGGCCGATATGCTCGGCGATGACGACCAGCGCCGCGGGAGCGATGATCAGGATGACCGACCATTCGAAGCGCGGCGTCGTGAACTCGGGGATGGCGAACGCCGATGCCTGGCTGATGGTGTCGAATTCGACGAGCCCCTGCGACCAGGCGACCAGATAGCCGACGATGAAGCCGACAAGAATCGGGATGATCCGCAGGAAGCCTTTGAACAGCACGGAACCGAGCAGAATGACAAGCAGCGTGACGATGGAGACGAGCATCGTCTTCGGATCGGGCGACCACGACGCGTCCGCTCCGTCCGGCGCGATCCAGCCGGCCATCCGCGCGGCGACCGGGATCAGCTCAAGCCCGATGACCGCGACGATCGCGCCCATGGCGGACGGTGGGAACACGACATCCAGCCATTTCGTGCCGATGCGTCCGATGATCAGCGCCACCGCCGTGAAGATCGCGCCGACGACGACAAATCCGCCGAGCACTTCGGCGTAGCCGGCGCCTCGCTCGAACAAGAGGAACGTTACGGGCGAAATAAAGGCGAAGCTGGACCCGAGGTAGGCCGGTATCCGCACCTTGCAGATCAGCAGGTAGAGCAGCGTGCCGATCCCGTTCATCAACAGCACCGTCGCGGGGTCGACGCCGAAGATGATCGGCACGAGCACGGTGGAGCCGAACATGGCGAACAGATGCTGCAGGCTGAGCAGAATACCCGGTCCGAAGCCGGGCCGTTCATGGACTTGCAAGGCAGGTTGCATAAGTGTCCTCCAGTCTTGAAGTTTTTGTCGAAAAACCAAACCGACCCATTATACCATCCGTCATTTGCGCATGCCAGATGAAAAATGAAAACGGCTTCTTGCCGCCGGGAGGATAGCGGTCTTTTCTTGAGAAAATGGAAGAAAAAAGGAGCTACTCCCCCTGTCAGCAGCAATAAATCGCCATACCGGGCGCATATCCCGCTTGATCGGATTGCAACACGCGTTTTACCCTCATATTAGCAGTCACTGCGATCGAGTGCTAACAACACTCATTCCATGAACGTTTCCTAATCTGAACCGTTTCTTCCCGGGATGCTCGTATCGTCGGGCTGTCAGCCGCGGGAAAACATTTGGATCAGCGGGCGTTCTTCTTTTTTTCCCAAAAATTCCAAGCGTGTCGGGAGGGATTGGAAGCATGAAGGCATTGTTGCTCGCTGGAGGTTTCGGTACACGCATGAGACCGCTCACCGAGCGGCTTCCGAAACCGATGGCACCGGTCGGCAATCGGCCCTGGCTCGAACATCTGATTGCCGGCCTCAAGGAACAGGGAATCAACGAAATTGTGATCGCCGTCAAGCATTATCCGGAACGGATCATCGATTATTTCGGCGACGGCCGAAAGCTTGGCGTCGACATCCGCTATACGCACGAACCGGTGCCGCTCGGAACGGCCGGCGCCGTGAAAAATGCCGAAGCGCTGCTCGGCAGCCGCTTCGTCGTCATCAATGCCGACATCGTGCACCGTGCGGACATCCGTGCGCTGGTCGAAACGCATGAGCGAAGCGGCGCGATGGTGACGATCGGCCTGGTCGAAGTGGCGGACCCGTCGCAGTTCGGCGTCGTCGAACAGTCGGCAGACGGGCGGATCGTCCGCTTCGTGGAGAAGCCTCCGCGGGGCGAGGCGCCGTCGAACCGGATCAATGCCGGCATCTACATCATGGAGCGCGATGTCCTGCAAGCCATTCCCGCGGGGCGTGAAGTGTCGATCGAGCGTGAAACGTTCCCGTCGCTCATCGCGGCCGGCCATCGCGTGCAGGGGGCCGATGTCAGCGGATACTGGATGGACATGGGCACCAGCGATCGGTACCGCCGCATCCACTGGGATCTGCTCGACGGAAAGCTTGAGCTCGAACTTCCGGGCAGAGAGCTCGGGCGCGGCATCCGGATCGGCGAAGATACCGAAATCGCACAGGGCGCGATGCTCGTGCCGCCGGTGCTCGTCGGCAGCCGGGTGACGATCGGCGAGCGCGCCGTCGTCGGACCCTATGCCGTGATCGGCGACGACTGCGTCATCGGACGCGGCGCACGGGTTACCCATTCCATCCTGTGGGACCGCTGCACGGCGGCCGAAGCGGCGCAGCTGAACCGCTGCATTGTCGGCAGCGGGCTCAAGATCGACCCGCGGCACCTGCTGCATGAAGCCGTCGTAAACGTCATTCCGGAGGCCGAGACGATATGACGAGGATCGCTTATATTGGCACCTATGTACCGAGACGATGCGGCATCGCGACCTACACCCATCATCTCCGGCAAGCCGTGAACGCGGCTTCCGGAGGAAAGGGAAGCGACCTCGTGATCGCCCTCACGAACATCCCGGATGAGCATACATACGGGAGAGGCGTCCACCCGCTGCCGAAAGACGAACGGTCCGAATACCGCCGGGCGGCGGAGCGGATCCGAGCGTTCGGCGCCGATCTCGTCTCGCTTCAGCATGAATTCGGGATCTTCGGCGGCGAAGCCGGCGAGTACGTGCTGGACTTGCTGGAATCGCTGAAGCGAATGGACATCCCGGTCGTCACGACGTTCCACACCGTGTTCGAACGGCCTGAAGAACCGTACCGCGCCGTGCAACAGCGCATCGCGGAATTGAGCGACCGGATCATCGTCATGACCCGAACGGCCGTCCGCTACGTCGCCGAAGCGTTCGGCGTGCCCCGCGAACGCATAACATATATTCCGCACGGCACGCCGCAGCCTCCTCGGGACGCCCGCCGCAAGCTCAGGGAACGGCTCGGCTGGAACGACCGCAAAGTCGTCATGAGCTTCGGCCTCCTGGGCAGAGGCAAGGGGCTCGAAACCGTCATCCGGGCGCTGCCGAAGCTCGCCGGCCGCGCGCCCGACGTGCTGTATGCCATCGTCGGGCAGACGCACCCGGAAGTGCTGAAACTTGAAGGCGAATCCTATCGCGGCGAGCTGCGCGCCCTTGCCGCCGAACTCGGTGTCGAACGCCATCTGCTCATGATCGACCGTTACATGGATGAGAACGAACTGGCCGAAATTCTGACTGCCTGCGACGTGTACGTCACCCCGTATCCGGGTATGCAGCAGATCACCTCCGGCACGCTGGCTTACGCCGTCGGACTCGGCCGGCCGGTGCTGAGCACGCCGTATGTCTATGCGCGGGATCTGCTGGCGGATTGCCCGGAGCTCCTCGTGCCGGCTTCCGATGCCGACGCCTGGGCCGAAGCGCTGGCGGAGCTGCTCGGTTCGGCCGAAACCCTCGAACGGATCGAACGGCGGATCGCCCGGATCGGCGCGGAGATGCACTGGCCGGTCGTCGGACGCGCGCATCTGGAACTGTTCCGGCGCGAGAGCCGCGTCGCGGACGTGACGGCCTCGACGGCGGAGGGTTGACCCATGACGGCGAATCTGACGACGGAGAAGCCGACACAGCAGATCCGATTCCGGCATCTGCACCGGCTCACCGACGACACCGGTCTTCTGGAACATGCCATCGGGCGAATTCCGCGGCGTGCGGAAGGCTATACGACGGACGACAACGCGCGGGCGCTGTGGGCGTGCATTGAGTGGATCGATCTGGATGCCGAGCTGGCCGAAGCGGAAGGGCTGCCGGAACTGGCGGAACGATACGCCGGATTCCTGTACTGGGCCCGCAAGCCGGACGGCCGGTTCCACAACAATTATGATTACGAGCGCCGGCCCGAATCGGAATATCCATCGGACGATTGCCTCGGACGGACGATCTGGGCGCTCGCCCGGACGATCTCTGTTCCGTTCGGCAATCGGCTCGCGCCGGCGGTGCCCGATCTGCTGGCGCATGCGTTTCCCGCGGCCCGCACGATGATTTCTCCGCGCGGCTGGGCCTATGCGCTTGCGGCCTGCGCCTTGCTGGAGCGCAGCGGCGGCGCTTCCGGCGGGCAGGACGATGCGGTCCTGCCGTTCTCCGGAGAGCGGGTGCGCTCGCTGGCCGCCGAACTGAAGAGCCGGCTTCTGGACAAATACCGCCGCGAGGCGGGGCCGGGATGGCGCTGGTTCGAGCCGGTCATGACGTACAGCAACGGGCTGCTGCCGTGGGCGCTGTTCGAAGCCCATGCCGCATTCGGCTGGAGCGATGCGCTGGCCGCCGCCCGCGACACGTTCCGCTTCCTGGCCGAGCGGATGGCTGCGCCGTCAGGGGCGATCCGTCCGATCGGCAACCGGGGATGGGGAACGAGGGAAGGCACGGCCCGATGGGATCAACAGCCGATTGAAGCGTTCAAGCTTGCGCTGGCCGCCGAAGCCGGATACCGGGTGACGGGGGAACGGGAGTACCGGGAGACCGCGCTCGCATGCCGGGCGTGGTTCCACGGCCGGAACGACTGCGGCGCGGCGATCGCCGACCCCGCGGACGGCTCTTGCTGCGACGGGCTCACGCCCGACGGGCCGAACGCGAACCGCGGCGCCGAATCCACCATCGCGTATCTGCTCACGGAAGCGGTCGCCCGGCGGTTGGGCGGCGCAGAGAGCGGGCAATGCGACGATGCGGTTCAGTCGCGAAGCATCAGATAGATGGCGAGCGGCAGGAAGCATCCGGACAGCAGGGCGATGCCGAGTCCGGCTGCCGCATTGCCGCCGCGCCAGTTCCGCCAGGCCTGCAAGAGCGTATAGCCGGTCAGGCCGAGCGCGATGAGGAACATCAGGATTCCCATGTTCAATCACTCCCATTGACCTTTTCACTGTACGGCGTCCGCTGCTTGCCGAAGTTTTCGATCCGCAGATCGACGTTCACTTCCGCGTTCGCTTTTTTGAAATGTCTGGACCATCCGTAGGCCTGAAAGGCCTGTATCGTCCTGAAATGTTTCCGCGCGATCAATTCCCATTCGAACGGATCCCCCTGGAATTTGCGCTGGGACATCCGGATAACGCCAAGCACCTCTTTCTCGATTTCTTCCTTCAAATGCCGTTCAAGCAGCATCTGCTTCTCCGTATCCGTCGCGTACGGCTGCAGACTGGTGAACGAGAGAATCTGGGCGCGCAGCGGCATCGTGACGCGGATGTCCGGCTTTTCTTTGGCGAGATTCAGTTGGATCTTCGTCCTCCCGTTCTTGAACAGCCGCACGGTGACCATCGCCCGTTCATCCAACGGGTCGGGGAACGACGTGATGAACGAACTGATGCTCGATTTGTGGCGCAGCAACTGCGCCCAGCGCATCTGCTGCCCGGTCAGCGTGCCGATCATGCAGCCGTTCTGAAAGACGGCCGCCCCCATCATCTGGACCGTGTCGCCCGAACGTTTCGGCACCTGGCCGGCCAGATAATTGTCTTCATGCCGCGAGACGCGATAATCTTTCGAATCGGCCGTCGCATAAATGGCGAGAAACATCGAGTCGACCACCTGCTGCTGCAAATATTGGTTGAGCGTCGAGAACGGCACATATCCCGTCTCCTGCCAGCGCTGCTGCATCAGCTCGAAATATTTGTGCGGACGCGTCTCCAGCCGCGGGCGGTTCTTCTGGATGAAGTCGTACGCCTTCTCCCGGCTCACGATCAGCGCCACTTCGCGGCGCAGCTCCGGATCGCGGATCGCGGCGCCCGCGATATGGGGGAACGCTTCGTCACGCGCGAGCGCCTCGTGGACGACCATCGTCTTCAGATGCGCGAAGTTGATCGTCCGGGTGACGGCGGTATTGGCCAAATCCTTCGCGGACAGGACATCCGGCGACGTGAAGCGGACCGTGTCGCTGGGCGGCTCGTTTTCGGCCGTGCCGATATCGCTGGAGCCTTTCTGCGGGTTCGCGATCTGGAACGTCACCTCGACCGTGTTTTTCGGCCCTTTGTCAAGCCCGACGACGACGACGAACGCCTGTTCTTCGAGTTCGAGATGATCCCAGCATCCGGCGGTGAAAAGCAGCGGCAGAATCAACGCAAGCTTAAGTTTTCGCATGACGTCTCCTCCAGTTCCAATCCAGCAGCCAGATGACGAACGGCAGCGCGCCGTACAGAACCGTGCTGTAACTGATGAGCAGTTCCCAGTAGCTCCGGACTTGCTCGGTATTGCCGGGAATCAGCCCGATGAAGACGACAAGCCCGGCCATCGGCAAAAGCAGCTTCTGGTACCGGTCCGTGCGCAGCGCATGACCGAACAGATAGGCGAGCAGGTAGATATAGAACGCGAAATAGATCACGGAGATGATGAGCCAGAAGCCGATAAAGAAGGATTCCGCGTGCGTGAACACCCTGCCGAACGACGTGTTCTTCGTGAACTGCTGGAATGGATAGGCGAGATGGATGATCTCCGGATAATCGAACACGGAGAGGTAGACGGCCATCAGGAATGAAATTTTCAGACTGGAGACGATGAACCCGACGGCCGATCCGATCCGGAACGCCTTGAACGTCGTGACCTGCGGCACAAGCGCGGTGGCCAGAATGATCTCGCCGAACATCGCGCTGTGCATGAATCCGGTTCGTACGATTTCCAACACGCCCGGTCCCGCCCACGGATAGAGGCGCAGCCAGTCGATGTCCTCCCACATGATGGAGACAAGCAGGACGATCGCCCCTTCGATCAGGAAAATCAGCATCCATGAGACTCTCGCGATCGCCGCGAACCCGCGGGATGCAACGTAGAATGCCGCCGCCATCAGCATGAGGTACAGCGCGTAGAGCGGTGACCGTTGGTAGACCATGACATTGATGATGTCAACATATCCCCGGCTGGTCACCGCCGTCATGAGCAGGGCGGCGGCGAACAGCAGGAGACAGATCAGCCCCCCGCCGAACTTGCCGCCGACGGTGAACACGATCTCCGGCAGGCCTTGTCCGGCCCGGCGTTTCAGCACGGACATAAGCACGACGTATGCGACCAGCATGAAAGCAAGGGAGAGCAGCGGAATCATCCATCCGGCCGTCTGTCCCGATTCGAACAGAATCGTCGTCGTGATGTCCGACAGCTTCATCCCGACCGCGATCAGGAAGATGGACGTAAATTCGCGGCCGCCGACTTTCTCTTGCATGGATGTGTTCATCGTTTCTTGATCCTCTCCGGTCTCCGCACGACATCCTGCGGATTGAGATTAAGCGGGCGCATCCGCTCCTTGTGCACCGGCATCCGCAGAATCATGTCGGCCGACGAACGGTAATGCGGTGTCAGCGGCGACAGGAACGGCACGCCATAGCTGGAGTACGTGGTCAGATAGGCCAGCAAACAGGCGATGACGAGCGCAATGCCGAAAAAGCCCAGAAACGAGCCCACGAAGAGCAGAATGAAACGCGTGATCCGGACAGCGAAGTTGAGGCTGGGCTCCGGTATGGTGAACGATGAAATGCCGGTCATCGCCACGATGACGACGAGAATCGGGCTGATGATGTTCGCCTCGACGGCGGCCTGGCCGAGAATGAGCGCGCCGACGATGCCGATCGTCGGACCGATGACGGTCGGCACGCGAATCGCCGCTTCCCGCACCAGCTCGAACGCGAATTCCATGAGCAGCACTTCGAGCAGGGCGGGGAACGGCACCTTTTCTCTTGTCGCCGCGATGGCGAGGAGCAGATCGGTCGGAATCATCTCTTCATGGAACGTCGAGACCGCGATATACACGGACGGCGTCATGACGGCGACGAACAGGGCCAAAAGCCGGATGATGCGCATGAAGTTGCTGTACGCCCAGCGCATGTAATGGTCTTCCGCCGAGTGCAACAAGGACCAGATCGTGATCGGCAAGACCAGGGCGGCCGGCGAGTTCTCCATGAGCAGAATGACATGGCCTTCAAGCAGGAAAGCGGACGCCCGGTCCGGACGCTCCGTGTTGAGCGAACTCGGCACGAGCGAATACGGATGATCGTCGAGATATTGTTCGAGGATCGGCAGGGTCAGGACGGCGTCCGTCCGGACCGCCCGGATACGCTGCTTGATGGAATCCACGATGTTCGGGTCCGCCAGATCCTTCACATACATGATCGTCACTTCGCTCACCGAACGGTCGCCGACGGTGAGCGTCTCCGCAACCAGATGGCGGTCCCGCAAATATTTGCGGACGAGCGAACGGTTGATGGCCGCCGATTCGGTGAACGCTTCTTTCGGCCCGCGGATGACGTGTTCGACGATCGGCTCCGACACCTGGCGCGTTTCGAAACCGCGCGTTTCGAACTTCAGGGCCTGGTTTACGCCTTCGATCAGGACGATCGTCCATCCGTTCAGCAATCCTTCGTTGATCGCATCGAAGGTGCTTGCCGTCTTGCCGGTGCGGTGCGTGACGATCTCCAGCCGCACGGCGTCGAGCGGGTTGCCGTTCTTGAAGGAGGTGTTCGTCCGTTCGATGAGCGGCTCGATGATCCGTTTTTCGATCTCGTTGACATCCGCCGTGCCTTCCAGATACAGCACGGCGGCATCGCATTTCAACGACGCGACAACCAGATTGCGGATGATGAGCGCCTCGTTGGACGGGTAGGCGAAGTCCCGCTTGATCCGGTCCAGATTGGCCGAAAGCCGGGTCGAGAGTTCCGTCTTCCCATCCGTCTGCGTCGTCATGCCATTCCCTCCAGTTCCCGCGATGCCTGTCACTTTAGTGTTGGCCTTTCGATGGAGCAAATATGTAATTGCTGTGTGATCTTGCTTTTTTCTGTTACAATGGTTTCTGCTACAATGACGGCAAACGCGCCCGGACCCAAGGAGGCGGCATGACATTGGCAGATTTGAAAACGCTTTACCGCAACCTGCGCATCAAATACAAGCTGCTTGTGCTCATCTCCGCGGTCATCGCGACGTTCGGCATTCTGATCGTCGTCGTCCAGCAGTACGCGTTCGAGGTGTACGACCGCGAGATCTACGAGCAGTCCTCCGCCGCATTGAACCAGACGGCGGCGGCGATCGAGAACGAGCTGCGCAAGGTGCAGCAGCAGTCGTACCGGATGGCGATCGACGAAGTCATCCAGGAACAGCTTCGGACGATCAAGGAAGCCGGCAACAATTACGACCGCTACCTGGCGTCGTACCAGATCCGGGAGCGGATCGTCCTGCTGGGCGGGCTGGACAACCACGTCCGCTCGGTGCAGCTGATCGACGCGAATGGCGGGGAGTATTCGGTGGGCAAGGCGCCCGTGTCCTATACGGCCGGCCGGATCCGGCTATTGGAAAGGGAGACCGCGCTCACGCAAGGCGGCAACACGTGGATTGAACCGGACGAGGAAGACGGCGCGCTGGCCGCCGCCCGGCTCATCCGCTCGTACGAGCAGCTCAGCCTGGAGAGTCTCGGCGTTCTGGCGATCCGGATCGACATGCACCGGCTGACCGCCGATGTGGCCGGCGCCTCGCTGCCGGCCAAGGCGGCGCTTCTCATCTACGGCAAGGAGCGGATGATCTTCGGGCCGGCGGGGTTTGAAGACGAAGAGCGGCTGCTGCGCGGATACGCCGCCGCGGCGTCGAACGGCTATGACATTATCGAGCTCGGCGGCCGCCGCTATTTTCTGACGCATCTGCCTTCCGCCTACACCGAATGGACATACGTGACGCTGATTCCGTACGACGACATTTTCCATCGGCTGGCCGACGTGAAGAACTGGACGCTGCTGGCCTACTTGCTGCTGTTCCTGCTCACCGTCTTCTTCGCCTTCCGGTTCGCCCGCGGCATCACCGGTCCGATCGAGAAGCTGAGCGCGAAGATGAAGCGGGTGCAGATGGGCAATTTCGCCTGGGAAGACGACGAGGACCAGCGGGACATGCCGATGGACGAGACCGGGCAGCTCCACCGCAACTTCCGCATCATGCTGCAGCGGATCGACGAGCTTGTCCGCGAAGGCTACGCGAGGCAGCTGGCCGTGAAGGAATCCGAATTCAAGGCGCTGCAGGCGCAGATCAATCCGCACTTCCTCTACAACACGCTGGAGACGATCAACTGGTCGGCGAAAATGGCCCGCCAGCCGCATATCTCCAGCATGGTGGAGTCGCTCGGCTTCCTGCTGCGCAGCTCGATCAGCCTGAAGGAGCCGCTCATTCCGCTGTCGCAGGAGCTGGGGATCGTGCTGCACTACATCAACATCCAGCGCATCCGATTCGAGGAGCGGCTGGATTTCCGGCTGGATGTGCCGGATGTGCTCATGCCGGTGCTCATCCCGAAGCTGTCGCTGCAGCCGCTCGTCGAAAACGCCGTCAATTACGCGCTCGAGAAAATGACGGACACCTGCGTCATCGCGATTACGGCGGAAGAGAAGGACGGCCTGATCGAGCTGACGGTGAGCGACAACGGGCCGGGCATGGACGAGTCGATTCTGATGCGCCTCAAGTCGGGCGAGGTCAAGCCGAAGGGTTCGGGCGTCGGGCTTCGCAACATCGACGAACGGATCCGGCTCCTGTTCGGCGAGGGGTACGGCCTCGACATCGCGAGCCGGCGCGGGGAAGGGACGCGGGTCAGACTGCGTCTGCCGAAAAGGGAAGGAGGCGGAAGCCAACATATACAGCGTGCTGCTGGTCGATGACGAACGCATCATCCTCGAAGGCATCTCCGCCATCATGGACTGGGAGGCCTGCGGCACGAGGCTGATCGGAACAGCCCGCAACGGGCTGGACGCGAAGGCGATGGCGGAGCGGGAGAAGCCGGACATCATCATCACCGACATCCGGATGCCCGGCATGGACGGGCTGCAGCTCGTCGAGGCGGTGAAGGAGACGCAGCCGGACGTCGAGTTCATCATGCTGTCCGGATTCGGCGACTTCGAATACGCGCGCACGGCGATGCGTTACGGCGTGAAGCACTATCTGACGAAGCCGTGCAACGAGCGGGCGATCGAAGAGGCGCTGAAGTCGACCGTGGCCGAGCTCGACAGACGGCTCAGCCGGGAAGCGTTCATCCGCCAGACGGAGGAGCGGCTTGCGCAGGTGCTGCCGCACGCGTGCGAGCGGATGCTGCAGGAGCTCGTTACGAACAAGACATACGGCCGCTCCGACTGGGAGCGCATCGTGCGGCTGGCCGGGCTGCCGGAAGGCGGCGGCCGGGTGCGGCTGCTCGTCTTCGAGCCGGAAGGCGGGCCCGAATTCGAGCTGCTGTTCGCGCTGAAGAACATGGCGGAAGAGCTGCTCGGCAGCCTCGTGCTGCTCGGCACGGCGGACGGCCGGCAGGTGATCCTGCTCGTCGACGGCGAGGCGGAGCCGGATCGTGTCGCCGCCGGCATCGACACCGTGCTCAAGACGTTCGCCCGTTTCTACCGGCGGGAGGCGACGGCCGCGCTCAGCGAGCCCGGCGAGGCGGCCGAGGCGCGCCGCCTGTACCGCGAGGCGCAGGAATGCCTCGCGTACCGGTTCTACCTGGGCGAAGGCGGGCTTATCACGAAGCGCGAGCTGGAGGCGTCCGAGCCGGAAGTCGAACCGCCGGCGATCGACGAGGAGCGGTTGTGGCTGCTGGTGAAGTCCGGCCATTGGGAAGAGGTTGAGCGGATGCTCGGCGAATTTTTCGAAGCGCTGGCGAAGATGCGGCCCGCCGCCGCGGAGGCGAAGTCGCTCCTCATCCCGCTCTATATCGGTTGCATGCGGCAGGGCGATCCCGCGCAGCTCGACCACCGCATGAAGGCGATCGAAGTGTTCGACCGGCACGATACGCTGCAGGGCATGACCGACTATATCGCGCGGGCGGTCCGCGAAGTGTGCGAGACGAATTACGAGCGGCACCGCACCCGCCATTCCGAGATCGTCGCGAAGCTTGAGGCCTGCGTGCGCGAACATCTCGGCAACCCGCAGCTGTCGCTGCACTGGGCAGCCCGCGAAGTGCTGTTCATGAATCCCGACTATCTCGGCAAACTGTTCCGCCAGGCGACGGGGGAGAAGTTCTCCCATTACGTCACCCGCCTCCGCATCGAGAAGGCGATCGAGATGATCAAGGAAGCGGACGACGTGAAAGTGTACGAAATCGCCGACCGGATCGGATTCGGGGACAATCCGCAATATTTCAGCCAGGTGTTCAAGCGCCATACCGGCTTCACGCCTTCCGAATACAAGCGTTCGGTATGAACGGCATGAGGGCGGTTGTCCACGTCTCTGATTTTTGAACATTCCACACGGAAATTTGCATTCCGGGCCCGTTCATCCTTATCCCATAATGAAAATGCAGTCACCATAACCGAGTCGAGAGGGGATGCAAAGAACATGAGACGCGGATGGATGTTGCTGCTCACCGTCCTGCTCACGCTGGCGCTCGCCGCATGCGGCGGGGGCGGCGGAAATGACGGGGGAAGCGGCGGAAACGGAGGCAACGCGCAATCTTCGGAAGGCGGATCGTCCGGCAATGCGCCGGGAAATTCGGCCGGCAAGTCGGACAGCGGCGCGAAAGATCCGGAACCGGTCACGCTCCGGATGGCCTGGTGGGGTTCGCAGCCGCGCCACGACTATACGCTGCAAGTCATCGAGATGTATCAACAGAAATATCCGCATGTGAAAATCGAGCCGGAATACGCAAACTTCGACGACTACTGGAAGAAGCTGGCTCCGCAAGCTGCGGCAAACGATCTTCCGGACATCATCCAGATGGACATCTCGTATCTGTCGCAATACGGCGGCAAGGGGCAGCTCGAAGATCTGACGCCGTACCTCGGCACGATCATCAACACCGACCACATCAGCGAGAACGCCATCTCCGGCGGCAAGCTGGGCGATCAGCTGTACGGCTTCAACATCGGGGTCAACACGATCCAGTTCCAGTACGATCCCGAGCTGCTCAAGAAGCTGGGCATCGAGAAGCCGGACGAGAACTGGACCTGGGATGACTACTACGCGCTGGCGGGCAAGGCGAAAGAAGCCGGGCTCTATTTTGACAGCGGTTTCCGTCCGGAAGTGTTCTTCGGCTACTATCTGCGGACGAAGGGCCAGCATCTGTACAGCCCGGACGGCACGTCGCTCGGCTACGACGACGACCAGCTCTTCATCGATTTCTTCGCGCCGCTGGCGAAGCTCGCCCAAGACGGCGATACGCCGACGCCCGACGTGAAGGCGCAGATCAAGGGGCTTGAAGACGATCTGCTCGTCAAGGGGCAGCAGGTCGGCGTCTGGCAGTGGACGAACCAGTTCGTCGGCCTGCAGCAGGTGGCGAACCGGCCGCTCGAAATGGCGCACATGCCGGGTCCGAACCGCGAGCAGGGGCTGTATCTGAAGCCGTCGATGTATTTCTCCATTTCGAAGAACTCGAAGCATAAGGAAGAAGCGGCGAAGTTCATCGATTTCTGGGTGAACGACATCGAGGCGAACAAGCTGATCAAGGGCGACCGCGGCGTGCCGGTGAACAGCCAGGTGATCGAAGCGGTGAAGCCGACGCTCGATCCGGCGCTGATCAAAGTATTCGACTACGTGGCCTGGGCGCAGGAGAACAGCTCGCCGATGGATCCGCCGGATCCGAACGGTGCGGCGGAAATCATCGCGCTGTTCAAGGAGATCACCGAAGCGATGGATTTCGGCAAGCTGTCGCCTGAAGACGCGGCCAAACGGTTCCGCGAAGAAGCGAACGCCATCCTGGCCCGCAACAAGTGATGCCCATGCGGTTCGCAGCCTGGAAAAATCAACTGACCGGGTACGCGTTCATCAGCCCGTTCCTGCTCGGCTTCCTGATCTTCACCGCATTTCCGATCGCAGCATCGCTGTACCTGTCGTTCACGGATTATGATCTGTTCACGGCGCCGTCGTGGGTCGGTTTTGAGCAATATGAGCGAATGTTTGCGGGCGATCCGAAGTTCTGGCGGTCGCTCCGGGTGACATTCCTGTACGTCTTCGTCGGCGTGCCGCTCAGGCTGACGTTCGCGCTCCTGATCGCCTTGCTGCTGAACCGCGCTTCACGGGCGGTCGGTCTGTACCGGACGGTGTACTATCTGCCCTCGATCATCGGGGGCAGCGTCGCCGTCTCGATCATGTGGCGGAACCTGTACGGCGACGAAGGCATCATCAATCTGGCGCTCAATCTGATCGGTCTGGAGAGCGTCCGCTGGTTCGCCGATCCGGCCGCCGCGCTCTGGATGCTCATCACGCTGTCGGTCTGGCAGTTCGGTTCGTCGATGCTGATCTTCCTGGCCGGGCTGAAGAACATTCCGCCCAGCCTGTACGAAGCGGCTTCCGTCGACGGCGCGAATCCGCTGCAGCGCTTCTTCCGCATCACGATGCCGCTGCTGACGCCGGTCATCCTGTTCAACACGATCATGCAGACGATCGCGGCGTTCATGACGTTCATCCCGGCGTACATCATCTCGAAAGGGGAAGGCGGTCCGCTCGACGGCACGCTGCTTTATTCGCTCTACCTGTTCCGCCAGGCGTTCGTCTTCTATGACATGGGATATGCGTCGGCGATGGCGTGGATTCTGCTGCTCATCGTCGCGCTGCTCACGGCTTTGGTGTTCGCGACGTCGAAATACTGGGTGTTCTACGAGACGAAGGAGGACTGAAGCCATGACCGGTAAAAGACTCAGGCGGGCCGCTTACCATTTCCTGGCCGCGGGCGGCGCGTTCCTCATGGTGTACCCGGTCATCTGGCTGTTCATGAGTTCGTTCAAACCGAGCGAGCTGATCTTCGTAACGGCGGGAAAGCTCATTCCCGACCCGTGGATCTGGGACAATTACGTGACCGGATGGAAAGGGATCGGCGGACTGCATTTCGGCATTTTCATCAAGAACTCGCTCGTGCTTGTCGTGCTGGCGACGATCGGCGCGGTGCTGTCGTCGGCGCTGGTCGCCTTCGGCTTCGCGCGGCTGAAATTCAAGGGCAACAAGTTCTGGTTCGCCGTCATGATGATGACGCTCATGCTGCCGTTCGAAGTCGCTCTCGTGCCGCAGTACATTCTGTTCGCCAAGCTCGGCTGGCTCAATTCGATCAAGCCGATCGTCGTGCCGGCCTATTTCGGGGCGCCGTTCTTCATCTTCCTGATGATCCAGTTCATCCGGTCGATCCCGTCCGAGCTTGACGAAGCGGCGACGATCGATGGCTGCGGCAAATTCCGGCTGTTCTGGCAGATCATCGTGCCGCTCATCATGCCGGCGATGGCGACGGCCGCCATCTTCTCGTTCTATTGGCGGTGGGAAGATCTGCTCGGGCCGCTGCTCTATCTGAACCGGCCGAGCAGTTATCCGGTGTCGATGGCGCTCAAGATGTATCTCGATGCCGAGACGATCTCGAACTGGGGCGCCATGTTCGCCATGTCGGTCGTCAGCCTGATTCCGGTGCTGATCGTGTTTTTCCTGTTCCAGCGGCAGATCGTCGAAGGGATCAGCACGAGCGGACTGAAAGGATAGGAGGCGTTTTGCGTTTCAATGACGGAAGGAGTGGAGGATATGCCGCCGCTTGTTTTTGACGAGGATGCGGTTCGCGAAGCGATCGACCGGGTCGTCGACCGCACGTTCCGGATGGATTTCAACTGGGATTGGCCGGGAGGCGTCGCGTTCTACGGCGTCTGCGAAGCGTATGAAGCAACGGGGAATAGCGAATATATCGAACGGGTGAAAAGCTGGGTCGACGAGCAGCTGGAAGACGGACTGCCGAAACTGTCCGTGAACGGCGTGTCGATCGGCCATGCGCTCATCTCGCTCTATCAATATACGGAAGACGGCCGCTATCTGGATGCGGCGCGCAAGCTTGCGGACTATCTGGCGAATGAAGCGCCGCGCTTCGGAGACGGCATCATCCAGCATACGGTCAATTCGGTCGAGTATCAGTTCCCGGAGCAGGCGTGGGTCGACACGATGATGATGGCCGGGCTGTTCCTCGTCCGCTTCGGGCACCTGATCGGCGCGGAAGGGGAAGGGGCGCCGTATTTCCGCGACGGGATCCGGCAGTACCACGGCCATGAGGACGTGCTGCAGGACGAGACGACGAACCTGTACTATCACGGCTGGGACAACATCAACCGGAACCATATGTCCGGCGTCTACTGGGCCCGCGGCAACGCGTGGGCGGCGCTCACGATGGCGAAGGCGCTGCCGCTCATCCATGTGGCGGACCCGGCCTACATGATTATCGACGGCTCGCTGCGCGATCTGCTCAGCGCGCTCGTGCGGCTGCAGGGTGAGGACGGGCTGTGGCACACGGTGCTCACCGATCCGACCTCCTATACGGAGACGTCGGGTTCGGCGGGCATCGCCGCCGCGCTCTTGTCGCGCGGATCGCTGTACAACAAGGCGGTCAACCGGGCCATCGAAGGCATCCTCGGCCGGATCGCGCCGGACGGCTCGGTGCGCGGCGTCTCCGCCGGTACGGCCGTCATGTTCGACGCCGAAGGGTACAAAGGCGTGTCGCACAAGCGGGTGCAAGGTTGGGGCCAGGGACTGGCGCTCGTGTTCCTCGCCGACCTGCTCCGTTCGAAGTCGCGCGTGTTCGCGTGAACGCGGCGGGACCGCATCCGGTCCCGCGCATCGCAGGGGAAGCTCCCGGCAAGGTCCGGGGCTTCCTTTATTTGTTTGGCGCCGCGGCAATCAGAACGCGATTGCGATCTTGCCGAAGTGCCGGCCTTCGCCGAGCTTGGCAAACGCAGCGATCGCCTGGTCGAATGAATAAACGCTGTCGATGACCGGCCGGAGTCCGTTCGCCGCGATGGCGCGATTCATCGCTTCGAACATTTCCCGGCTGCCGACGTTGATGCCCTGCAGCCGCGCGCGCTTGAGGAACGTCGGCACCAGCTGCAGCCCCTCCGCGGCGGAACCGGACATGATGCCGATCAGGCAGACGGCGCCGCCCGGGCGGATGGCCGCCACCGACCGATTCAGCGTCGCCGCTCCGCCGATGTCGACGACGAGGTCCGCGCCCCGGCCGTCCGTCCATTCGATGACGTTCCGGTCCCAGTCCGGCTCTTCCGTGTAGAGAACGCCGGCGTCGGCGCCGAGCTGAAGCGCCCGCCCCAGCTTCTCCGCGCTGCCGGAGACGACGAAGACGCGCGCCCCGTGCAGCTTGGCGAATTGCAGGGCGAAGACGGAGACGCCGTCCGTTCCCTGCACGACAACCGCGTCGCCGGCGCGCACACGCCCGACTTCGGCGATCGCCTGCCAGGCGGTCAGCCCGGCGATCGGCAGGGCGGCGGCCTCCGCGTCCGTCAGATGCGGGGGCACGCGGACGATGCCGGATTCCGGCAGGACGACGTATTCCGCGAGCACGCCGTCCAGCGGAGCGCCGAGGCTCCGGGTATGCCAGCCGATCGGCGGATCGCCGTGGATCCAGCCCTGGGCGAACGTGCCGGCGACCCGGTCGCCGACGCGGAACCGCTGAACCCCCGGCCCGAGCTCGACGATCTCTCCGACGCCGTCGGACACCGGAATGATCGGAAACTTGAGATCCGGAAAGTAAAATCCGTCAATCACCCCGAGATCGCGCGGATTAGGCGAGACGGCCCGCATCCGGATGAGCGCTTCGCCCGGTCCCGGGACGGGAACGGGCCGATCGACGAGGCGCAGGTTGTCCAGCCCGAAGCCTTGCAATTCATAAGCTTTCATGTTGATCACCACTCCTTCCAACCGGGATAGACATAACGTAGCCGATCTTCTATTCTTTGGGAAGAAGGCACTTGAAAGTGTGTTGCGCACCTTCAGGTGCGCCGCGGAAGGGAGTGGAGGATCCATGAAGAAACCGGATGCGGCCGGCGGCGACATTTCGCTGGGCGAATGTCTGTACCGGCGGGTGCTCGAGCTGCTGGAGAGCAAGTGGACCGTGCTGGTGCTTCACGCGCTCGACGGCGGCAGGCAGCGCTATCGGCAGATCGAGGCGCGCATTCAGGACATCACGCAGAAAATGCTGACGCAGACGCTGCGCCGGATGGAACGGGACGGACTCATCCGGCGGATCGTCCATCCGACCGTGCCGCCCGCCGTCGAGTACGAGCTGACGGATCTCGGACGCTCGCTGATGCCGCATATCCGCGGGTTCCGGACCTGGGCCGCGGAGCACTTCGCCGAGGTGGTAGCGGCGCGGGCGGAATACGACCGGAAGTACGGGCAGCGGGATGCCGCCGAGTGAACATGCCGTTGTCCGTTTCGGCGGACCGTTGTATACTGGCGTTGAATTGCGGCGCGTTTCATTTTTGGACGGACGGGGGCGGAAACGACATGGCGGACGCGGCGAAACGGGCATGGCTGACCATCGATGATGCGCCGACCGAAGATTTCAGGCAGCGCGTCGACGAGCTGAACGCGCGGGGCATCCGGGCGGTCTGGTTCTGCCTCGGCGAACGGCTGGAACGGTATCCGGAAGAAGCGGTCCATGCGGTCCGAAATGGCCATATTCTCGGCAATCACAGCTACGATCATCCGGCGTTTTCGAAGCTGTCGCTTGGGGAAGCGCGGGAACAGATCGCGCGGACGGAGCGGTTGCTGGACGGGATTTACGCGCGAGCCGGCGTGCCGCGTCCGGTGAAGCTGTTCCGGTTCCCGTATCTGGACGACGGCGGAGACATAAAACGCGATGAACTGCAATCGCTGCTGTGCGGAATGGGCTTCGAGCAGCCGGGATTTCCGGGTGTGACCTATCCATGGTGGAAGCAAGAAGGCCGGCCTGAGCGGATCGACGTCGGATGCACCTACGATACATGGGACTGGCGGCTTCAGGAAGGCGGGGAGATGCTGCCGGAGCTGCTGGCACGGATGGATGAGGAGCAGGGCAAGGGGCTGAACGATGCGCCGGGCTCGAATGAAGTGATCATGATGCACGCCTGGATTCCGATGGATGCGTTCCGGCTGCTGCTCGACCGGCTGCAGGCCAAGCCGCTGCGGTTCGATCCGCCGGTTCATTTGACGGTCCAAATCCGTCCGGCGGCGATTTCGGATCTGCCGATCGTGCATCCGTTCCAGTGCGATTATCTGCACCGGGAGAGCGCCGAAGACTGGAAGCGCCGGCTGGCCGATGTCCCGGGCATGTATCTCGCCGCTTTCGCGGACGAAGACCTGGCGGGCGTCTGCTACGGGCAACCGTCCCGCCGGCGGGAGGATGCCGCCGACCTGCAGGGCATCGCGGTCAATCTCGACCACCGGAAGCCGTACGCGCGCCGGGGCATCGGATCTCGGCTGCTCCGCGCGTTCGAGCGGGTCTGCGCGGAGCGGGGATTCCGGCGGATCGGCGTCGGCTCGGCCGACGATCCGCGGGTCGAGTCGTTCTATCAGGCGAACGGTTACCGGCCGGTCGAGCTGGTTGCGAAAGATGCGGAAGGCCGGGAGCTGGAACGGGTGGATATCCGGGCGGAGGCTGCGGAACAGGCGGCGGAACGGAAGGAAGAACTTCGCCGGAAACACGGTGCCGCCGAAGTCATTTTCATATTCGAGAAGACGCTGGATTAGATTAACTCATGCCTCCGCTTCGGGTGGAGGTTTTTTTATTGGACGAACGTGTGAAACTGATTTAGTATTAATGCATACCCTATACACGAAAGTTTGTTCATATATCACGGAGGATAGCCATGGCACGACATGCTGCGCCGGAGTCCGGCATCACGAAGGTTTACCGCGTGGAAGGGTTCACCTGCGCGAACTGCGCGGGCAAATTCGAGGAGAATGTGAAGCGGCTCCCGGGCGTGCTGGACGCGAAGGTCAATTTCGCCGCGGCGAAAATTACCGTTACGGGCGAGGCGACGATCGCGGAGCTGGAAAAAGCCGGCGCCTTCGAACGATTGAAAGTGCGGCCCGATACCGGGGACATCGCAACGGGCGGCAACTCCGGCAAGGCGCGCGGGGCGGCGGCGTTCCTCAGGCGGCACGGCAGCCTGCTCGCGGGCGCGGCGCTTCTTGCCGCCGGCTGTCTGGCCCGGCTGGCGCTCGGCGGCCATCATCCGGTGACCGCGGCGGCATTCGCGGCGTCCATCGTCGTCGCCGGGCATCGGCTTTTCCGGACCGGTCTCAACAACCTGATCCGCCTCGACTTCGACATGCGGACGCTGATGACCGTCGCGATCATCGGCGCGGCGCTGATCGGCGAATGGACGGAAGGCGCCGTCGTCGTCATCCTGTTCGCGCTCAGTGAAGCGCTCGAACGCTACTCGATGGAGCGCGCCCGCCGGTCGATCCGCAGCCTGATGGAGCTGGCGCCGCGCGAAGCCCCCGTGCTGCGGGACGGCCGGGAAATGACGGTGCGAACGGACGAGATCGAAGTCGGCGACACGCTCATCGTGCGGCCGGGCGCAAAGATCGCGATGGACGGGATCGTTGCATCCGGCACCTCCGCAGTCAACCAGGCCGCGATTACGGGCGAATCTGTTCCGGTGCCGAAATCGCCCGGCGACGAAGTGTTCGCGGGCACGCTGAACGGGGAAGGCCTGCTCCACGTGCGCGTTGCGCGGCTGGCGCAAGATTCGACGATCTCGCGGATTATCCGCCTGGTCGAAGAAGCGCAGGAAGGGCGCGCGCCGGCGCAGGCGTTCGTGGACAAGTTCGCCAAGTATTACACGCCCGTCATCATCGCCGCTGCGGCGCTGATTGCGGTCGTACCGCCCCTGATCTCCGGCGGCGGATGGCTTGACTGGCTCTACCAGGGGCTCGCCGTACTCGTCGTCGGCTGCCCGTGCGCGCTCGTCATCTCGACGCCGATCGCAATCGTCTCCGCCATCGGCAGCGCCGCGGGCCGGGGCGTGCTGATCAAAGGCGGCATCCATCTGGAGCAGCTCGGCGCGGTGAAGGCGATCGCTTTCGACAAGACCGGCACGGTCACGCAAGGGATTCCGAGGCTGACCGATGTCCGGCTGTTCGGCGAATCGGTTGACCGCCGGGATTTGCTCAGGATAGCCGCCGCGCTCGAACATCGCTCCGGACACCCGCTCGCTGCGGCCGTCACGGGGGCGGCCCGTGAGGAAGGCATCGATTTCCCGGGTACAATCGTGGACAACTTCACGTCCGTGACAGGCCGGGGAATCGAGGGCGAAACGGAAGGCGCGCGTTACCGCATCGGCAGCCCGGAATGGATCCGGATCGGGACGGACGCGCGGATGGAAGGCGAGTGGGAAGCTTATGCCAACCGGCTGCGCGGGGAAGGAAAGACGGTACTCGCCGTCGCCAAGGACGGGGAACCGGTCGCCGTACTCGGCGTCATCGACGAAGCGCGGCCGGAAAGCCGCGGGGTCATCGGCAAGCTGCATGAGCTTGGCATCCGGAAGACCGTCATGCTGACCGGGGACAACCGCGACACCGCCGCCGCCGTCGCCCGGCAAGCCGGCATCGATGACGTCAGGGCAGGTCTCATGCCCGAGGACAAACTGGAAGCGATCCGCGATCTCGCGTCCGAATACGGCGCTGTCGCAATGGTCGGCGACGGCGTCAACGACGCGCCGGCGCTGGCCGCCGCGACCGTCGGCATCGCGATGGGCGGAGCGGGCACCGACGCCGCGCTCGAGACGGCGGATATCGCGCTGATGGGCGACGATCTCGGCAAGCTGCCGTACGCGATCCGGCTCAGCCGCAAGACGCTGGCCGTTATCCGGCAGAACATCGCGTTCGCCTTGATCGTGAAGCTCGCCGCCTTGCTGCTCGTCGTTCCGGGATGGCTGACAATCTGGATTGCCATCCTGTCCGACATGGGCGCGACGCTGATCGTCGCGCTGAACGCCATGCGCCTCATGCGCGTGCGGGCATGAGGCCGGCACGGCATGAGGCGCATGATCCGCCTTCACATATACAGGCTCGCGAGCAGAATGCCGAGCGCCCGTTCGTAAATTTCGCCGTACTGGGACAAGGGCAGCGGATTGACCCCGCGTCCCAGCTCGATTGTAAATCCCGGGCGGCGCCAATCCTGGATGAACCAGTCCTTGTAGCCCGCATAGCTTTCGATCGTCCGCACCGGCGTATAGCCGCTGACGCGGGCGAATTCGTTCACGATCACCTCGGATTCGGGCGGTTCGAGATTCTGGAAACCCCAGTAAATCTCTTCACCCTGGGTATGGAAGGCGAGCACGCGGGCGAAATCCCCGCTTCTCGTCAGCTCCGCCATCGCGACCGCTTCCGGTTCGGTGAGCGGCCCCGTGCCGGGATAGTCGCGCGGACCGGGCTCTTTCGGATTCCGCGCGGCTTCCCGATCCCAGAGGGCGGGGAACTGATCGTTCAGGTCGACGCCGCGGATGTTCGCTTTCCAGCCGCTGAAATCGGTGCTGCCGCCGTTCCATTCCAGAACGCGGCTCCGCCACGGCTCCTGCTCCGGCAATCCGCGGATCACCAGATCGACGCCGTCAGGATTGACCATCGGCACCATGGACAGCGTCACCACGTCATAAAACTGCCGCATGTCGAGGCCGCGGATGGGCGTGCCGTTCACCAGCGACAGTGCGTAGTGGTTCAGAAACCGGACGAGGATGGCCGTTGTAATCCATTCGTTCGCATGGAATGAGCCGTTCATGTGAACGGTCACGGCGCCGCGGCCGATCCGCAGCTCCGGAATCGGCTTGCCGAGCACCGACGCGCCGATGTTCCGCCGGCGGATGAAAGGGTAAACTTCCGCGAGCCGGTTCAGATCCGACTGCAGCGCGGCCGAATCGTACGGCTTGATCGTATCAACGATGAACCAGGTGACGCGAAGCGGAATATTCAGCTGCGAGCCCACCGCAAGCCTGTCCGGAATGACGTTCGGGTTCAGCAAGAGCAGCGCGTCAACGGGCAATCCCTGCTGCCGGGCCAATTGCCACAGCGTATCGCCGGCTTTGACCGTGTATCCGGTGACGATGTAGCCCGGAATCTCCACTTCCTGACCGACCGCGATATTCACGGGATCCAGCGCGTTCGAATCGAGAATGAGCGGCAGCGGCACCTGAAATATTCTACTGTAAGCCCACAGCGTATCTCCCCGGCGAAACCGCACCCGCATCCGAACACCCCCGCATCGCTTATTGCTCGTAACCAACATATGCCGGAACGGGCGGGATAGAACGGATGGGCGTTCGGAGTTTCGCGGATGCTGTTTTTACCGGGCGAAAATATGGTTGCCGATCGTCACGGTCTGCTGTCTCGACCAGATCCACTTGCTTGTCGCCGTCTTCGGGTTGAAATAGTAGAGCGCGCCGTAGGTCGGATCCCAGCCGCGGACGGCATCAAGCGCCGCCTTGTAAGCCGTCGCGTTCGGCGTCAGCCAATACTGGCCGTCGTCCACCGCCGTGAACGCGCCCGGCTGGAAGACGACGCCGCGGATCGTGTCCGGAAATTGGCCGGACCGGATCCGGTTCATCACGACCGCGCCGACGGCAACCTGGCCCTTGTAAGGTTCGCCTCTGGCCTCGCCGTAGATGATGCGCGCCATGATGTCCATTTCGCTCTTGTTCAAGGAATGTCTGCGCAGCGCTTTCCATGTCGCCGGCCCGACAACGCCGTCCGCCTGGAGTCCGTATTTCCGCTGGAATTTCACGACCGCCTGCCGGGTATGGGAACCGAAATAGCCCGTCATCTCCTGATCGAACAGGCTGAGCGTTTTCAACCGGTATTGGAGGTCCCATACGTAGTCGCCCGAGCTTCCGTACTTGAGCACAGCTTCCGCATGGGCCGGCGCGCCTGCCGCCATCGCTCCGGCAACCAGCACGCACAGGAAGATGAGCATTCTCAGTCTTTTCATGTTCATCCCTCCTTACCCTGACGATTGTAGGATGGGAGGGAGGGCGGAACAAGACCGAAACAATTGGAATCGGACGCGGGGCGGCCGGGGATGCAGACGGGAAGCGGAACGGCGGTCAGGTTAATCTTTTTTAATCCGAACAGACCGTTGAATGAGAATGTATTCATGGAAGGTGCAATCTGTATTCGTGTTATAATAGGTTCTGGCAAACTTGTAAAAGATGGTGATACGGATGGAAAAAGCGTTACAGGATAGCATTTGTGATACAAGTTGTATCGGAACGAACGCGGATGTGCAAGCGGTCAAGGATCATCTGGTCGATGACATGACGGCATCCGATGTTGCCGATCTGTTCAAGGCGCTGGGCGACCCGACCCGGGTGCGGATCATTCATGCGCTGCTGCAGTCTGAATTGTGCGTTCACGATCTGACGGTCGTGCTCGGGATGGGACAATCCGCCGTATCGCATCAACTGCGCATTCTCCGCAATATGCGGATCGTGAAGAGAAGGAAGGAAGGCAAGACGGTTTATTACAGTCTGGACGACGAGCATGTCGCGCAAATTTTCAAGCTGACGCTCGATCATTTGAATCATTTGAAGCCGTGACGGTGTACCGCACCTCCGCCGTGGGTGGAGGTTTTTTTGTGTTGAACGGTTGCGCGGGGTTGCGGTACTGTATATAATAAACATGAGCAATTATTCATATGTAATGGAGGCTTGTCATGGCTCACGGTCATCCTCATGGTCATCACGGCCATGATCATCACGGGCATCATCACGGCCATCATCATCACGGTCATCCTCATGTCCACGGTGCCGGCAACCGGGCCGGGCTGACCATCGCGCTTGCCATCACGACCGGCATCATGGTGCTGGAGATTGCCGGCGGGCTGCTGACGAACAGCCTGGCGCTGCTGTCGGACGCGGGGCATATGTTCAGCGACGCGGGGGCGCTGGCGCTCAGTCTGTTGGCCATGCGGCTGGCGGCGAGGCCGGTGTCGCTGGAACGTTCATACGGGTTCCGCCGGTTCGAAATTCTGGCCGCGCTGCTGAACGGCGCGACGCTGTTCATCATGGCCGGATTCATCCTGTGGGAGGCTGTGGAGCGTTTCCGCGAACCGGCCGAAGTGGCCGGCGGCATGATGACCTTCATCGCCTTCATCGGGCTTGCGGCCAACGCGGCCAGCGCCTGGTACCTGATGCGCAAAGGCGACGTGAAGTCGAACCTGAACGTCCGCAGCGCCTATCTGCACGTCATCGGCGATGCGCTGGGTTCCGTGGGGGCGATTGCGGCGGGCCTTGTCATTTCGCTTACCTCATGGTACTGGTTCGATCCGCTCGTCAGCGTATTGGTGACGCTACTCATCGTGAGAAGCGCGTGGGGCGTGACCCGGTCCGCCGTTCATATACTAATGGAAGGAACGCCGGAGACGATCGATGCGGGGAAGGTGAGGGAGACGCTGCTCGGCATCGACGGCGTGTTGGACCTCCACGATCTGCACATCTGGACGATCACTTCCGGACTCGATGCGCTCAGTTGCCATCTGCTCGTCCGGGACGAACAGGATGAACAGAGCGTGCTGAAGGAAGCACTCAACCGGATCGAGAATCGGTTCCATATTCGGCATGCGACGATCCAGATCGAGAAATCCGGGTTCCGCCACGCCAAACTGGAGTGCCATTGACCCGGATAATCGAGTAGGAGGGGGCGGCTAGCCCCCAACCTCTCACACCACCGTACATGCGGGTCCGCATACGGCGGTTCCGTAAGGTTAACAAAGCTCAAGGTAACGAGAAAGCAGACTTTTCAGCCCTCTTGCTTCCCAGTAGGAAGTCGGGAGGGCGTTGTTCATGTTGCGGGACATTTCCCACGGACCACGGCGTGCGTTCGCCATCATTCGAGCCGCCCATTCAGGCACGTCAAGCGCTCGGAGATTGCGTAGACTAGTCTTGGGGTTCTTCCATTGTTTCCACAGACACATGCGCAGTCGCCTGCGAATCCATGCGTCGAGGTTTTCGCAGTGGTTCTTGGCGGCGGCGAGATGAAAGTAACCGATCCACCCCATCATGAGGCGGTTCAGTCGGTTAAGCCGCTCTTCCATCGTCAGCGGGCGTGTACGGTCTGTTATCTCCCGGACTTTTTCCTTGAAGCGTTGAATCGTCTTGGGAGCCAGTCGGATCACAGCCTGTTTGTTCGACAGGAAGCTGAAGCCAAGGAACTTGCGGTTCCATGGCCGGTCTGCCGCGCTTTTGTCCCGGTTCACTTTCAGTTTCAGCTTTCCTTCCACAAATCGGGTCACAATTCCTTGTCCAGGTCGTCCAGCAGGATGTTGGCAAGCAGCAGACTGAGCAGGCCGCCTTGCGGCGTGCCTTCCTCCGTCCGCACCTTGGCCCGTGCGTTTGCCTCCGGCTTCCTTCAGATTCGGCCTCGCCACCGACATCCTTGCCTTTGGCTAGTGGCAGGCGCTCACCAGCCCCCATTCCGGACTTTCACCGTAGAGATGACGCCCGTGCCGGGCGTACCACAAGAAGACCGGCTTCCGGAGAAGCCGGTCTGGTTCTTTGCCGTGCAGCGGTGCGGTCCGGCGCGGTCAGTCGAACAGGTCCTCGAGCCGCTCCAGGAAATTTTTCTTCCGCTTGTGCTTGTAGTATGTATCGGCGTATTTGCCCGAGTAAGCCCCGCGCTCGTAGTCTTTGTAACGTTCCTCATGCCACCGTCCGAAATCGTCGCGAATCTCGCGCACGCCGCTCATCAATTTCTCGAGCTCGCCGCGATCGAGCCACACGCCCTTGCACTGGGGGCAAATGTCGATCATGACGCCTTCCTTCTCCACTTCCCGCATCCGAACGCCGTCGCAAACGGGACAATTCATGGCAAATTCACCTCTTTGAGTGGCATTTGTGGTTCAACGTTATTGTACATGATTTGCTTTCGCAATGCGAACGGATGGCAAAGATTGTCTGAGTCAAGTCAGCGTGGGCACCTTATTGGGGATGCTGGATCACAACCGAAAAAAGAGCCAATCCCTTGTTAGCGGTTTCAGTTTTTCTTCCTTCAGGAACTGCTCCAGATCCCTGGTATCAGTATCCTCTAAGTCCTTTTAATGCCATTCCAGTCGGGCGACTTTGCCATTGGCTTCTGAGCAGTCGGATCATTCCGTCAACATAGCCTTTCGCCGGTCGTATGGCGTCGTGAAGCAACCTCCGTACACTAACCACACGTTGCGGGGACTCAACTGCGTGCTCCTCGGCTTCTTCCAACCTGCCGATCTGCCTGCGTCGCATGACGGTCTCCAGCATCGCCCTGCAGCCTCGTTCACTCCAGCTGTATCCTCCGCGCTTCGTCCGTTTCGCCAACACCCGCATCTGGGCTTCCGCGCTTCCCATCGGCCTCATACCCCTCGTATCGATACCGTGTGCCTCAAGGGTCTTCCGGTAATCCTCCAGATGCTTGCGGTGCCGCCTCAAGAACGACTGGTAGGCGGTCCATTCTTCCCGTTTGTCAGGCGCAATCGCTTCGATCGGCACGCGCTCCACGGCCGCCATCAAGGCCGCCGGCTCCTGCCTGGCCAACGCCTGTCTTGCTTCTTTCCATACCTTCGGCAGGTGGCCCACAAACCGCTTCAGATCACGTGCCACATGGAAGCGATCCAGCGTGTAGATGCACTTGTGAAAGTACGATTCACATTCCCCGATCCACTTCGCTCCGTCTCCGCCCACCACCAGCCAGGTGTCCCCGTCGATCTCGTACCGTTCGGTCAGAAAGTCGCCAAACGCTTCCCAAAAGTCGCCCTCCCCCCGATGCAGATCATGCTGCTTGTTCCTAAGCCGCACACGCTTGCCGACCTGCTCCCAGCCCTCATGTACCACGGCAATCGCATGTTCCATCCCTTTCCGCTTCCGCCGTTGCAATTTCGTGTACAGGCCATCCGCTTCCACGAACAGCACCTTGGCCGGTCGTTTTTCTGTTGCTTTGACCGGCTTCTCCGCTTGCTCGATCAGCTTCCCGCGAATCGCCTCATGGCTGAGCACCGCATAGCCCAACAGTTGCTCAAGCCGTCTGGCGCTGTCACGATACGACGGCCCTTCCGCGGCAAAGGCAATGGCTGTTTCCAACAAATGCGGGCTGACTTTTCCTCGCCCCTCAAATCGCATGTGCTGGTCGAGCAAGTACACGTGTTTGCCGGTTTGGCGATCCATGTACAATCTCCGCTTGAAGCGAATGTTGCCAAACACCGTATTCACGCTGGTCTCCCGTTCAGCCTTGACGCGATACCGCTCTCGATCCCTTTGCTCCAAAATGATCTGATCCAACATCTCCAGCGTGCTTCTCATCGCGTCGACGAACATGTCTTGCATCTTTCTGAACATCCACTCTTCAAGCTCTTTCATTGCAGGAATGGCTGTGGTAAAGTGCTGCATAGGAGCCTCCTCCTTTGAGGGTGTTTTTTTGCCAAATTCCACTCTACCAAAGGAGAGGCTCTCTTTCTATGTCCGCTTTTTCCAATCTTTACCCCAACGCTAATTTTACTCTAACGCAAAGATTGAAGGCCGCCGAACGGTTGCCGGCAGCCTTCGCGTGTGTCATTCTTCCTCCTTGGGGACAAGCTCGAAAATTTTGCCCGTTTCCAATGCTTCAATGAGTCTCAACAGCCATCGGTAATATTTCATCGCCTCGTTGATTTTCGCCTCGTCCGATTTGAGCAGCCACTGCAGTCTTTCGTCCTCCGCGCCGGCTTCGGCCATGAGTTCTCTGATCTCCCTGAGCGACCGGGACATGGCGGACATGTTGGCCTCGACCGCTTTGCGCCAGCGGATGGAGAAGAAGTCGCTGAAGTTGGCATACCAATCGGGAACGACTTCGTACTGGTCTTTGCGGCTGCCTTTGCTCCACACTTTGTCAATCATTTTCAGATCGAGCAACGTCCGCACGCCATTGCTCATGGATGTCTTGCTCATGCCCATCGAGGCGCTGAGGCTGTCCAGTGTGACCGGCCCGTTATGAAAATACATATATCCGTACATGCGGCCGACAGATTGGGTAATGCCGTACAAGTCCATGTTCTTGCCGATGGAATCGATGACGCGCTCCCGCGCTTTCGTCAGTCTTGCAGCGACATCGGGTGACAAACCTTCCAGTTCGTTCATGAAGCGCCTCCTGCATGAGTCCACTTGCGTATTCTGATCCATTCTAAGCACACTTCCCGTGAAATGTAAAGATAAGGGGCCGGGAGGAATCGGCAGTATATCAGAGTATTCCGTACGTATCGTTTATAAAATATTTTCTGTACGTACTTTATCTTCAGAATATGCGCTTTGATCTTTATTTTCTTGTCCCGGTATACTTATCCATGATTCAGGCCGGGTATTGAAACGGAGGGATGTCATGCCTTTGATACAAGTCAAACAACTGGTCAAAGTATTCGGCCATGATCCTGCAAGGGCGCTGCCGCTCCTGGATCAAGGCTGGTCCAAGGAACGGATTTTCAAGGAGACGCGGCTGACTGTGGGGGTTAACCGGGCGGATTTTACCGTTGAGCAGGGTGAAATTTTCGTCATCATGGGGCTGTCCGGCAGCGGCAAATCCACGCTGATCCGGCTCTTGAACCGGTTGATCGAACCGACGGCGGGAGAAATTCTGTGGAACGGCACCGATATCGTGAACATGTCGGCTTCCGAACTCCGCCAATTCCGGCGGGAACATATGGCCATGGTGTTCCAGAAATTTGCGCTGTTCCCGCATCGGACCGTCCTGCAGAATGCGGCATTCGGGCTTGAGGTGCGGGGAGTCGAGAAGAAGAAACGCATGGAACTCGCCCTCGAGGCGCTGCGGATGGTCGGGCTCGAACAGTGGGCGGACAGCCGGCCGGATCAATTGAGCGGCGGCATGCAGCAGCGCGTCGGATTGGCGCGGGCCATTGCCAACGATCCGGACGTCCTGCTCATGGACGAAGCGTTCAGCGCGCTTGATCCGCTCATCCGCAAGGACATGCAGGATGAACTGCTGGAGCTGCAGGGGAAGATGCACAAGACGATCATCTTCATTACCCATGATCTGGATGAGGCGCTGCGCATCGGCGACCGGATCGCGCTGATGAAAGACGGGGCGATCGTGCAGATCGGGACGCCGGAAGAAATTCTGATGAATCCGGCGGATGATTATGTGGAACGGTTCATCCAGGACGTCGATTTCTCGAAAGTGCTGACCGCATCGCATGTCATGCGGAAAGCCGAGACCGTTACGCCCGAGCGCGGTCCGCGCGTTGCGCTGCAGCTCATGCGCGACCGGGGCGTATCCAGCCTGTATGTCACCGACAAAAGCATGAAGCTGCTTGGCGTGCTGACCGCGGAAGAAGCATCGGAAGCGGCGCGCGGGAACCTGGCGATCACCGAGGTCATGCAGCGTGAAGTTCCCCGCGTCGGGCCGGATGCTTTGCTTGCCGATCTGTTCGAGCAGATGGCCGAATCGCGGCTGCCGCTCGCGGTGGTCGACGACAACAACCGGCTGCTGGGCATCGTCCTGAAAGGCGCCGTACTGTCCGCGCTGGCCGGCCATGCGGTCCGGGAAGCGGAGGTTGTCGGAGGATGAACATTCCGAAACTTCCGCTCGGCGACTGGATTGAAGCGCTTGAGCGCTGGCTCGAGGATCATCTGGACCCGCTCTTCGATATGATCCGGTTCATCATCGGCTCGATGACCGACGCTTTCTACGCCGGTCTTGCGGCGGTTCCGGCCGTTGTCATCATGATCCTGATCTCGCTTATCGCATGGAAAATCGTCAATCTCAGGCTCGCGCTGTTCGCGTTTGCCGGGCTGGCGCTCATCCACAATCTGAATTTGTGGCAGCCGTCCATGCAATCGCTCGCGCTTGTGCTGACCGCATCGCTCCTGTCGATCGCGCTGGGCATTCCGATCGGCATCGCCTGTGCCCGCAGTAATGCGCTGCAGCATGCCGTCATGCCGCTGCTTGATTTCATGCAGACGATGCCGGCCTTTGTCTATCTTCTGCCCGCCGTATCGTTCTTCTCGCTCGGCGTCGTCCCGGGCGTGATCGCGTCCGTCATTTTCGCCATTCCGCCAACCATTCGGCTCACCAATCTGGGCATCCGCCAGGTGCCGCAGGATTTGGTGGAAGCGGCCGACGCGTTCGGATCGACGCCGCTGCAGAAGCTGGTCAAGCTGCAGATGCCCATCGCGCTGCCGACGATCATGGCGGGCATCAACCAGACGATCATGCTGTCGCTTTCCATGGTCGTCATCGCGTCCATGATCGGCGCCCAGGGTGTCGGGGCCTACGTTTACCGCGCCGTGACGCAGGCGAAGACCGGCGTCGGATTCGAAGCCGGCATCGCCATTGTCATCATCGCGATTTTATTGGATCGTCTGACCCAAGGCGCGGTCAAGCGCAAAAAATCCTGATCAGAGGTGATTCATCGATCATGAAGAAAAGTCTCGTCATCGCACTTGCGGTCTTGTTCGTCCTTGCCGCAGCCGCATGCTCCCAGGGAGGGGGAGACAAGAAATCGATCAAACTCGCCTATGTCGCGTGGGATTCGGAAATCGCCAGCACGAACGTGGTCAAGCATGTGCTGGAAACGGATCTCGGATACGAAGTCGAACTGCTTCAGGTCGACGCCGGTCCGATGTGGGCGGGCGTAGCGGACGGCAGCGCGGACGCCATGGTCGCCGCATGGCTGCCGGGAACGCACGCGTCTTACCTTGAGCAATACGGGGATCGGATCGAGGACCTCGGTCCGAACCTGACCGGGACGAAAATCGGTCTCGCCGTGCCGGCTTACATGGACATCGATTCAATCGAAGATCTGAAGGATCCCGATGTCGCGGCTTCCATCGGCGGTCAGATCGTCGGCATTGAGCCCGGCGCCGGCATCATGATGGCGACGGAACGGGCGATTGATGCATACGGGCTTGACAACATTCAACTGCTCGAAAGCTCTTCTTCCGCGATGGCTAAAGAACTGCTCGAGGCTTACGAAGAGAAGCGGCCGATCGTGGTGACCGGCTGGACGCCGCACTGGAAATTCGCCAAGATGGAGCTGAAATATCTGAATGATCCGCTCGGCGTCTACGGCGGCGAAGAAGCGATCCATACGATGGTCCGCCAGGGGCTTGTCGACGATATGCAGGACGCCTACGAATTCCTGGATCGGTTCGAATGGACCGCGGATGACATGGCGGCCGTCATGGTGGAAATCTATGAAGGTGCAACGCCTGAAGAAGCGGCCAAAAATTGGGTCGAATCCAATCGGGACAAGGTTGACGCCTGGCTCGGCAAATAAGGTGTGGCACACGAGGATGCAGCCGGTTGGCATGGAATGCCTTCCGGCTGTTCTTTGTTTATTGAAGCATTTCGGACTTCAGGATGGCGGGTTCCAGATATTGACTGAGCAGCGTTTATGAAACATGATATTGCTGCGTGGAAAAGATGATCGAAGGAGGCTTGTGCTTTGCTTGAAAAAATAAAGAACATCATGGGCAGCGAAGTGTTTCATAACGTCTTGCGATTCATCAATACCGTTTGTCTTGCGATTATTGCGTTCAGTCTGTTGCAAATCGTCCGTTATATACCGGATATTATTGATAGGCTTTATCTTATTGCGCAGTTGGTGTGAAATCGATCTTACCAGCCTGTCGGCATGATGAAGGAGGGGAAATCACGGATGCAATATGTAAAACTCGGCAACACCGGACTGGAAATATCGCGGATTTGTCTCGGGTGCATGGGATTCGGCGATGCTTCGCGCTGGATTCATCCATGGGTGCTGAACGAGGAGCAGTCACGCCCGGTCATCAAGAAGGCGCTGGAGCTCGGGATCAATTTCTTCGATACGGCGAACGTTTATTCCGGCGGCACCAGCGAGGAATATCTTGGCCGCGCGCTCAAGGAGCTGGCGAACCGGGATGAAGTGGTCATCGCGACGAAAGTGTTTTTCCGCATGCATGAAGGGCCGAACGGCGCCGGATTGTCCCGCAAGGCGATCATGAGCGAGATCGATAAAAGTCTGAAACGGCTCGGAACCGATTATGTCGATCTGTACCAGATTCACCGTTGGGACTACAACACGCCGATCGAGGAGACGATGGAGGCGCTGCACGATGTGGTGAAGGCGGGGAAAGCGCGATACATCGGCGCTTCGGCCATGTACGCCTGGCAGTTCATGAAGGCGCAAAGCGTCGCCGAGCGGCACGGGTGGACGCGGTTCGTCTCGATGCAGAACCACTACAATCTGATTTATCGCGAGGAAGAGCGTGAAATGCTGCCGATGTGCCGGTCGGAAGGGATCGGCGTCATTCCGTACAGTCCGCTCGCGGGCGGCCGGCTGACGCGGCGTCCGGACGAGTCGACGCTTCGTTCGGAAACCGATCAGGTCCAGAAGCAAAAATACGACACGATGGCCGAGGCCGACCGCGCCATCATCGAGCGGGTGGGCGAGCTTGCGGAGAAGCACGGCACTTCGCGCGCCCGGATCGCGCTGGCCTGGCTGCTGCACAAGCCGGCCGTCACCGCTCCGATCGTCGGCGCGACGAAGATCACGCATCTCGAGGATGCCGTCGCCGCGCTCGAGATCAAGTTGACTCCCGAAGAGATCGCGTATCTGGAAGAGGCCTATGTGCCGCATCCCGTCGTGGGGCCGCAATAATTTGAGGTTTGCCGAGGAATAAATTTCCATTCCTTAAATTATATCAGGATTTCACAATATTCCATTTAACGCATGAAATCACTTTTACCACCGGGAGTTGAAAGAACGCATGACCGATCGCGACGAACTCGCCGAACGCCGGCGGAAACATTTGAAGCTGATCCATTTCAACCGGGAAGATCATACGTTTGTCGAGACGGAGAAACCGAACGTCACCTTCGACGATGTCGGCGGTCTGGAGGATGTGAAAAAACGGATCCGCTTAAGCTTCATCCTGCCGCTCAAACAGCCGGAAGTGTTCGCCGCGTACGGCAAGTCGGCGGGAGGGAGCCTGCTGCTCTACGGTCCGCCGGGATGCGGGAAGACGTTTCTGGCGCGGGCCGTTGCGGGGGAGATCGAAGTCAATTTCATGCACGTCGAACTCCAGGCGATTCTGTCCATGTACGTGGGGGAAAGCGAGCACAATTTGCATGACATTTTTGCCAAGGCGCGGGAAAACAAACCGTGCGTCGTCTTCTTCGACGAACTGGACGCCTTGGGCGGGAGCCGCCACCAGATGCGGGCGCATCACGACCGGATGCTGGTCAATCAGCTGCTGCTCGAACTCGACGGGCTGGACAATCAAAGCGACAACGTTTTTATCATCGGCGCGACCAATACGCCCTGGTATCTCGATACGGCGCTGCGGCGTCCCGGACGGTTCAATCATCTGGTTTTCGTGCCGCCGCCGGACGCGCCCGAACGGCAGAAGATCCTCGAACTCAAGTTGGCGGGAAAGCCCGTAGACGGATTGAATTTGTCGGCCATCGCGGACATGACGAAACATTTTTCCGGCGCGGATCTGGAGCAGGTGGTGCAGGATGCGGTGGATTCGGCCATGGAGCGGACGTTCGAGACGGGCGAAATCCAGCCGATCACGCAGAAAGACTTGCTGGCAGCGGTCAAAGGCCGCAAGCCGTCCACGTTGGAATGGTTCGCCACCGCCCGAAACTACGCCACTTTCAGCGACGTCAACCGGGATTACCAGGTTGTGCTGGATTATATGAAGAAGCACGGAATCAAGTGATTGGAACCAGGGAAGACGGGAGAATACCGGCATGAACGAGGTTGAGACGCTGGAAACCCGGTCTTTGTTGGCACGGGCCCGGCAACTGATCGAATGGAGACGCTACAAGGAAGCGCTGCAGGAACTGGAGCAAATTCTGCGCATGGATCCCGAGAATCCCGATGCGATGTCGATGATCGCCAATGTGCATCTGCTTCAGGAGGATTATAAAAAAGCGCTTCACTGGACAGAAATGGCGCTCAAGTTTGAACCGGACCATCTGATCGCCTGGTATGTCCGGGTATGCGTGTTCTATCAGACCGAAAAGGTCAAAGAATTCTATAAAGCCGTGGAACATGCTTTAAGAATCGATCCCGATGAGCCGCAATACTATTTCATGAAGGCGAACTACGAGAACAGGAAAAAACGATTCAGAGAGGCCATGAGTTTGCTGGAAGAAGCGTTGAGGCTCCGTCCGGAGGAACCTCTTTTCCTGGCGGCGGCGAGCTACACAGCGGCGTTTTCCGGCCGTTTCGCCGAATCCGAGCAGTTGGAGCGTCAGGCGCTTCAATACAGCGCCGAGGATTCGCATACGCTGCTTTATCTGTCCTGGGCGGCCAGGGTGCGCGGCGATCACAAGAAGCAGGAAGAATACGCGCGGAGCGCGGTGCGCCTCAATCCGGAGGACAAGCAAATCCGGGATGAATATCTGGAAGCGTTGCAGTACAGCAACCTGTTCTACCGCTTATTCCTCTGGCCGATCATGAAACTGCGCAAGTTGAAGAGTTGGCAGGTCTTGTTGATCTGGCTGGTTGGCTGGATTTTTATACGGGGCATACTTGTTTTGTTCCTTATTTTCTATTTTATTGCATATTGGATTTCCCGGGCGATCGTGCACGTGCGCGTGTTCGGGTGGAGAAGGAGAACTTAGACGGGAGGCTGCGTAACGATGGATCAAGGTTATGCGGAACTAAAGCTGCGGGAGCTCGGGATCGAATTGCCCCGCGCAAGCAGTCCGGCGGCAAAGTACGCGAACTGTGTCATCGTGAACGAGCTGATGTTCGTCTCGGGCAAGGGGCCGACCAGCGGTGCGTAGGGAAGCTGGGCGAGACGTACACGACCGAGGAAGGCTACTCCGATCTGATCTTTGAGGTGTTCGGCGAGAAGGGGAGCCACACGCGTTCGGAGAGAACGGATTGAAAACCGAAACCGGGACATTTAACCAGTCGGAACTATTGCGCATATGGTGTGGTGGAAAACATTAATACACCCAAGGAGGATCACCATCCATGGAACGCGCATTTTTTCCGGGCACAGGATTCGGACCCGGACCGTTTTTCAACCCGTTCTTTTTTCCGAGAAGGCGATTCTTTCCGTTCTTCTTTGTTTCCCCGTTCGGCTTCCCGTTTTTCAGGGCTGAAGATGACCGGGACGGCATGTATCACACGAAACATCATTGCAAGGAAGGGGAGACGCTGGACAGTTTGGCTAAAACCTACAATTGCCCCCGTCCGATTCTTGAAGCGATGAATCCGCACATTCAACATCCGCATTATTTGACAGCGGGCACGGTTGTCCATATTCCGCGCCTGGATCAAATGGTTTGTTACAAACTTTATTTGGAGCAGGAAGTATATGATGAACGCGCCGCGTATCCGGGGTACGCTGCCCCGATGACCGGCCCGTATGCAGATGCGGCAAATCCCGCGCACCAAGGATAATAACACATAGACATATGTACAAAATACGGATTTTGTGAAACAATAGTGCGGACGTAATGTTGGACGCTGCCGCATCAACCCAAATTGGATCAGGCCGCTTTTTCTTTATTGCGCACTAACCATTCATTTATAAAGCGGATTTTTTCATTTTCCTCAACTCGTCGATTTTTCCGCTTACGATGGCGCCGATATATTGATTGATCAGTTCGATGCCGCAATCTCACCATTTGATCTCCAGCAGCTCTTGAATGACCTCGGGCGAAAATCTTTTGCGTATGATCTTTGCGGGATTGCCTCCGACGATCGTGTACGGTTCCACATCTTTGGTCACCACAGATTCTGCCGCAATGATCGCACCGTCCGATCCGTACGCCCGGCATGATCGTTGCGCGCCTTCCGATCCAGACGTCATTGCCGATTACGGTATCTCCTTTGATCGGAAGTTCATCCAGAGACGGTGTAAATGCCTCCCATCCATTTCCAAACAGATTAAAAGGATAGGTCGACCCGTCCATGCGATGATTTCCGCCGTCCATCATGAATCTGACCTCGGGCGCGATCGAGCAAAACTTGCCGATGATCAGCTTGGTTCCGATGACTTCATAATGGTACAGCACTTGATCCTCGAACGATTCTCCATTAACCGCATCGTAATAGGAATATTCGCCTGCGATAATATAATGACATTAAATAATTAATTAGTTTCCCCTGAAAAAGTCGGCTGTTTTAAGCAAAATAAAAGGAATTCATCTCCTCCATGTGGAAATAGGAAGTTGCCGAGACAACCTATCCCAAGAGGCGAATTCCTTTGTCTTAATAGTTCAACATCGCCCCTTGGGAATCCTTCCTTGAGGTGAAGAAAATTGTTGAAACTTCGCGACGAACAATTAACCCTGTGGGATACGATTCTTCCAGAAGAAATACGGAAACTGCCTGCCGAATTGGCGATCATCGATGAACTGTTGGACGACGAAAGCTTCCTGCAGCCGTTTATGGAAAAGCATCCAACCAAGACGAAGATGGGCCGTCCCACCTACCCCATCGAGAAATACTTGCGCCTCATGGTGCTCAAACGCAAGTATAACCTGGGATACGAGTCCTTGATCAAAGAAGTCGGCGACAGCATCACTTGGCGCCTGTTCTGCCGAATCGCGATCGATGAACCGATGCCGGATCCTTCGACGCTCATCTACGCCCGCAAACGCTACGGCGACGAAGTCGTCGAACAGTTGAACGAAGCGCTCCTGCACAAGCTGAAGGAAAAGGCGGTGCTGAAGCATCGCAAATTGCGCACCGATACGACGGTCGTGGAGTCCGACATTCACCACCCCACAGACGCAACCTTGCTGCAGGACGGCGTCAAAGTCATCACCCACCTGGTGCGGAAGATCCGCCAAGTCGCTTCCCATGCCGCGCAAGGCTTTGAAGACCGTACCGCCGAGATCAAGGAGAAGATTCTGTCCATCGCTAAGGTACTTCGCCGCCGCAGCCGGGAGTCTTGGGAAGAAGTCGACCGGATCACCGAAAGCGTCATCGAAGTGACGGAAGCCGTGGTCGAGCAAGCAAACGCGGTTGTCGCAAAAATACGGGAGACCGGCAAACGGATGGCGCACCAGAGCAAAGGGCGGCTTCAAACAGCCATCACGCTGACCGGCCAACTGATCCGCCAAGCCAAGCAAGTCGTATCGGGGACGCGGGTCATCCCGGATCGCATCGTCAGCTTTTTCGATCCGGAAGCCCGGCCGATCAAGAAAGGCAAGTTAGCCAAAGGAACGGAGTTCGGGTATAAAGTCCGGATTGACGAAACGGAGAGCGGCTTCATTACCGGATATGCCGTGTACAATGGCAACCCGGCGGACGATGAACTGCTCATTCCGGCGGTCAAAGCCCACATCGAAACATTCGGCGTCGCCCCAACAGCTGTCGCGACGGATCGCGGTTTTTCCAGCAAGAAAAACGAATCGGCAGTGACGGCGCTCGGCGTCAAACGGGCCAGCTTACCCCGAAAGGGCAAGAAAGGCCAGGCGAGAACGGAACATGAAAACCAACCTTGGTTCAAAGACTTGCAGCGCTACCGTGCAGCAGGAGAGGCCAGGATCAGCCTCCTCAAGCGAAAGTACGGTTTAGGCCGCAGCAGGTACCGGGGCCTTGTCGGCTCAAAAAGCTGGGTCGGGTTCGGAATCCTGACCCACAACCTGGACAGAGCGGCCAAAATGCTCGCGAAGGCAGCAAAATAAGGAAGAATAAGGTAAATGGGCAGTCCTGAAAAAGGATGGGGATGAGGTGATGTTCACGATCGGACTTTTTCAGGAGCAACTAATTATAGGATTAAAAAATAATCAGCCTCCTTTCCGGTTTACGGACAGGAGGCGCACAGGAACAAGACAGACGCACCGCTTATGCCGATAAGCAGCCGTCCTTCATGTTTGACTGTAAAAACCCGCACTTCTCCTATCCCGAAAACCGGTCAGCTCGATTTTCTTGCGGATAGGATCAGTGAACCATGGGCATCAAGTCATCCTTTCGCGGTGGAATAATTTATTTCTACCATAACCCATTCGTGGAATCAACTGGTTCATGGAAGGCGTTTTGTGTCGTTTGACACTTGATTCGCGCTGCCGCGCCTTCATCCAGCATCACCACCAGACGGGGATGAAGCTGCAACAAGGAAGCCGGGCATTCCGTCGTGATCGGTCCGGTCAGCGCCCGGTGAACGATGTCCGCCTTGTCGTTTCCTTTCACGACAAGCAGGATGGTCCTGGCGCTGAAAATGCTGCCCAATCCCATGGTGATGGCCCTTGTCGGCACCTCTTCCGGCGTACGGAAGAAACGGGCGTTGGCCTCCCGCGTTTGCGGATGCAGGATGGCCACGTGCGTTTTGCTGTGCAGCGCCCGTCCCGGTTCATTAAAACCGATATGCCCGTTGTGGCCGAGTCCGAGCAGCATGAGGTCGATCCGGCCGGCGGCCTGGAGCAGCCGATCATACCGTTCGCATTCGCGTTCCAGGTCCGCCGCGCAGCCGTCCGGGATGTGCGTTCGCTCCGGCGGAATATCGATGTGGCGGAACAGATGCTGATCCATGTAGTAACGGTACGATGCCGGATGATCCGGCGGCAATCCGACGTACTCGTCGAGATTGAACGATGCAACCCGCGCGAAACTGACCTCCCTCCGCCGAACCGCCGCCGTCAGCGCTTCGTAGATGCCGACGGGCGTTCCGCCGGTGGCCAGACCAAGGACCGCGTCCGGTTTTTGCCGCAGAAGCCTGACGATCGTTTGTGCCGCCGCCTCGTGCAATAGATTCGGATTTGCAAAGATGTTGAGCTTCAAACCGTATGTCCACCCCTTTCCTTGGCCGCGAGAGCGCTGCCGATCACGCCCGCTTCGTCCGTCCATCGGGCCGCGGTCACCTTCAACCTTTCGGAATGCAGCGGATGAAGCCGCTCCGACAGCGCCCGCCGCACCGGGGAAAGCAGCCGTTCGCCGGCGCGCGACACGCCGCCCCCGATCACCATGACGTCCGTGCCGAGCAGCGCGGCGCAGGCGGCGAGCGTGCTCCCGAGCGCCCGTCCGGTCTGCTCGAACACTTCGGCAGCCACCGCATCCCCCAGGTCCGCCGCTCTGGCCACGTCCTCCGCCGTCATGGATCGCTCCGCTTGGAGCCGCCCGGCTTTGGGCCGCTCGGGAAACCACTCGCCGAGCACGCTGGGCTTCCATCGCATCAGCTCTTTCGCCTGCCGCACGATCCCGCCCGCCGAAACCAGCGTCTCGAGGCAGCCGCTCATCCCGCAGCCGCACGCGTATTCGTTGCCGTCCACTTTGACATGGCCGATTTCCCCGGCCAGATCGCCGCCTGTCAGCAGGCGGCCGCGGTGCACGACGGCGGCGGCCAGTCCGGTGCCCACGGTGACGACGAGCGCGTCGTCGTATCCCGCCGCCGCTCCGACCGCGGCTTCACCGTAAGCGTACATCCGCACGTCGTTGTCCAGGATCACGGGAGCGCCCAACAGCGCGCCCAGCCGATCCGCGAGCGGAAAGTCCCGCAGGGGAAGATTGGCCGCGTGCCGGACCACGCCCCGCCGCGCGTCCAGAAAACCGGGGATGCCGACACCGACCGCGCGAAGCGCGCCCGTCTCCGGCGAAGACGGAAAAGCCGCTTTCGCCGAACGGATCGTGAGCAGCTCGCGCACCATCTCCGCGAGTTGCCGCACCAGCGCGTCGCCGTCGGAAGTTTCCGTCCGTTTTTTGACCGTGGCAAGCAGACGCCCCTCCGCATCCACCATGCCGGCCCCCGTGTTCGTCCCGCCGACGTCGATGCCGACAAACACGGATTCCGCTTCGTCAGCCATCAACACGCACTCCTTTGACATACGTGCGGACCACCGTCAAATCCGGTCCAAGCGCCACCAGATCGGCGTCTTTGCCGACTTCGATCGATCCTTTGCAGTCGTCCGCGCCGATTTGCCTGGCGGGATTGATTGTCAGCGCGGGAAGCACTTCGGCCAGCGGCAGGCCGGTGAACGCGACCGCCTGCTTCAGCGCCCGGTCCATCGTCAGGCAGCTGCCGGCCAAATTTCCGCTGTCCCGGAGCACCGCCTTGCCCTCTTTCACCGCCACGGGCAGCCCGCCCAACCGGTAGCCGTCGCCGTCCGGCATGCCGGCCGCCGCGATCGCGTCCGTCACCAGCGCGATCTTATCGCGGCGTTTGACCGCGAACACAAGCTTGACCACATCCGGATGGACATGAAACCCGTCGCAGATCAGCTCCACCGTCAGTTCGTCGCGGAGCAGCGCGGCGCCGACGATGCCCGGCTCGCGATGGTGCAGCGGGTTCATGGCGTTGAACAGGTGGGTGACGTGCGACGCCCCCGCCTCGATCGCCCGCCGCACGGTCTCCGAGTCGGCTTCGGAATGGCCGATGGAGACCGTGACGCCGCGGTCGCGCAGAGCGCCGATCCGGCGCAGCGCGTCGCCGCACTCCGGCGCCAGCGTCACCAGGCGCACCGCTCCCCGCCCGCGCGCCAGCAAATCCTCCATTTCATCCCGGTCAAACGGACGGATGAGCGCCGGGTTTTGCGCGCCGCACCGCCGGGGGTTGAGGAACGGCCCTTCCAGATGAAGGCCGAGCACCTCCGCACCGCCGGCGGCGACGCCCCTCTCCATCGCGCGTACAACGCCGACCACCGCACGTTCGAGCTCGTTTCTGGGCGCTGTCATCGTGGTGGCCAGGAAAGACGTCGTCCCGTGCAACGCGTGAAACCGCGCGATCCGCCCGATGGCCTCGTCATCGTCCGCCGCGTCCATCACGTCGGCCCCGCCGCCGCCGTGCACGTGGACGTCGACGAATCCGGGTACGATCGAGAGTCCTTCGGCGTCCCACACTTCATCGGCGTCGTCCGGCTTCGCCGGTGAACCGTCCTCCGGACCGCATATGCGCGCGATCCGCCCGCCGGCCGCATACACCGAACCGCCCGTCAACACCCGATCGGGCAAATAGACATTGGCGTTCCTGATCCACAATCCTTTCAAGTCTCTTCACCGTCTCGTTCTTTCCGAAATCCCGAAATGCCGTGCCCAAACGGATATCGCTCCGACAGGGTGACCGGCAGGCGGCCCCGGGCCTCCGTCTCCCCGGCCAGCACTTCGGCCAGCGCCTCCATCATGCAGGGGGTGTTCTCGTAACAGGCCGCGTAGGCGTGAACCTCCGGAAACGCGAGGAAATCGTACGGGTTGCGGAGCGCCGCCGCCGTCACCCGCACCCCTTCGCAGGCCAGCAGATGGTTCACCAGTTCGGTTTGTCCCGCCGCGAAGGCGGCGTTGTACGTCCCGACCACCACCTGCAGGAGTGTCCGATCGCTTCCCGGCTCTCCGCGGACCGCGGCGCGTTCGCGAATATCCTCCAGCGCCCTGTCGATCTCCGCCAGCGTCTCCCGAACCTCGTCTTCGCCGGGAACGGTGCCGATCCTGAACTCCTTCACCCGGCTGAGATACGGCGCGAGCGCCCGGCCCAACGTCAGCTCCCGGGCCAACGCTTCGTCCACTTCCGTTCCCTGCCGCACCTCGGGCCAGACGACGAACGTCGGCACATCCCGCCGAAGCGGCAGCGCGCCGCGCTCGTTCCGCACGAGCGTCACGCTGCGCCGGCAAACTTCCCGCGCGAGCGCCGCCGCTTCACCGCCGAAATCGAAATCATCCGGCCCGGTCCCGGCATCGGAGCGAGCGGCCGGAACGGGACCGACCGGGACCGCCGCCGACTGTCTGGCCTTCAGCCCCGCAATGCGCCGCACCGACTCGTCGATTCGCGCTTCGGCGATTTCGCCGGCTTCGACCGCCTCGTAGAGCGCGTCGAGCGCGGCTTTTTGCAGCGCCGGCGTATGGCTGACCAGCACGACGTCCGCGCCGGCCTTCACCGCCATCACCGCCCCGCGGGCGACGCCCACCGTACCTGCGATCGCCTTCATTTCCAGACAGTCCGTAAACACCACGCCGTCGTATCCCCATTCGTCCCGCAGCAGGCCGCGCAGAATGCGCGGCGACAACGTCGCCGGAAGACCGTCCGGTTCCAACGCCGGAAACCGCACGTGCGCGGTCATGATCGCGTCCGCGCCGGCGGCGGCCGCCAGCCGGAACGGCAGCAGCTCCACTTCTTCCAGGCGCTTCCGGTCGTGCGGCACGGTCGGCAGCTCCCGGTGCGAATCGGCCACGGTGTCGCCGTGACCCGGAAAATGCTTCGCGCAGGCGACCACCCCCGCCTCCCGGTATCCCCGGATGGCCGCAATGCCCAGTTCGGCCGCCAGTTCCGGACGCTCGCCGAACGAGCGCACGCCGATGACCGGATTGGCCGGGTTGTTGTTGACGTCCAGGCAGGGCGCGAAGTTCAGGTTGACGCCCAGCCGCATGAGCTGCGCGCCGGACGCATAGGCCGTCTCGCGCGCCCACTTCGCCGAGCGCGTCGCGCCGAGCGCCATGTGGCCCGGCATGACCGTCACGCCCTGGTCGAGGCGCGCCACCATGCCGCCTTCCTGGTCGACGGCGATCCACAGCGGCACCTTCGTCGCCTCCGCAGCGAGTTCGCGCAGCGCGGCCGACAGCCGAGCGACTTCGGCGACGCTGCCCGCGTTCCGTCGGAAATAGATCACCCCGCCGAGCTTGCGTTCGCGGATCAGCGCCCGAATTTCGTCCGTCGGCGCCTTGCCGTCGAAGCCGGCCATCACCATCTGCCCGATTTTGTCGCGCAGGCTCCAGCCGGCCAGGTTCACGCCTTCACCTGTTCCCCTCCACGCTCCCGCTTTGCTCAATTCGTCCCGCTCTCCTTCCGGTCATGCTTTTTTCGCCGTTCCCGCCATGCCGACGGCAGTTCGCCGGTCACCTTGTGGAACACCTTGTTGAAATATCTCCGCTCGGCGTAACCGACCGAACGGCCGATGTCCGAAATGCTTCGATCCGTGAGGAGCAGCAGCGACTTGGCCAGCTCCACCCGTTCCGCCGTCACGTACTCCAGGAATGTGGCGCCGAAATGCTGTTTGAACAGCAGGCTGAAATAGCTGGCGCTGATGCCGAGGTGCCCGGCCACTTCGTCGACGCCGAGATCCCGGGACAGGTTCCGGTCGATGTAATCCTTCGCGATGTGCATGAGCCGGTCGCCGGTCTTTTGGCGTTCCGACGTTTCCAGGCTCAGCTCCACGATGCGCCGCACGGCCGCGAACATGTCGCTCACCCGGTCGGCCAGCTCCACGAGACGCCAGATTTCGTCCTCCTGTTCGGCGGTCAGCGCGCCCAGCGCCCGCATTTCGCGCAGCAAATAGAGCGCGATGAAATGGGCCGCCTTCTCGGCCCGGGCCAGCGACCGCCCCGACTCCGCCGCAAGGCGCGCCGTCAGCAGGCGCAGCGCCTCTTCGACGCGAACGCGCTCCACCCGCTTCAGCGCGGCGACCAGTTGTCCGACCGGCCCCCACAGGTCCTCCCGGTTCGCCTCCTCGCCCGCCGTTTCGCCGTTCCAGAGCACCGAGCGGTTCCGGTCCGCGGCCAGATGCACCGTGCGCTGCAGCGAGCGGAACACCCGGGACAGTTCATGGATCGCAATTTCCGCCGGGTGGATGCCGACCGTGACGGGCAGGCCCGCATGGGTCCACACCGCTTCCTGCAGCAGCGCCGCCCACCGCCCGGCGCGCTCGCGCAGCCCGTCCGTGCGCCGCCCCGCCGGCTCAAGCGGTTCGGCATCCCGCTGCCCCGCAGTCTCTCCCGGCTCTGCCTCCTCGTCCCCTGCGCTGCAGCGCCCGATCAGCACGCACCACTCGCCTTCACGCATCGGCAGCACGGCGTGCCTGAGCCCCTCCGCCGCAAGCGCGTCCCGCAGCGCGTCGCGCGCCTCGACCAGCCACATCTTCCGCTCGCGCTCCCGGACGACGCGGCACCGCTGCGCGTAGTCGTCAATGTCGGCGAGCATCATGACAAAACGCCACCGCTCCGGCTCCTCCCCGTCGATCCAGCGCGGCGGCGGAGCGGAGGCGTGATCCGTCAGCAGATCGTGCAGCATTTTCTCGTACGCCAGGCGCATCGCCTGATCCAGCCGCGACTGCTCGCTGTCCCGGGCCTGCCTTCGTTCGCGGATCGCGCCCGCCAGCCGTTCGATGAGCGCGGTCAGTTCGTCGTAGCGGATCGGCTTCAGCACATAATCGCGCACCCCGTACGGAATGACCGAGCGGGCATAGTTGAAATCCTGATACCCGGTGAGCATCACCACTTCCGCTTCCCCGTCCGTCTCGCGCAGCTGCCGCAAAAACTCGATCCCGTCCATGACCGGCATGCGGATGTCGCACAGAATGAGGTCCGGACGGTGCCGCCTCGCGATGTCGAGCGCCTGCACGCCGTTTCGCGCCAGCCCGACGACTTCGATGTCCAGATCCGCCCACGGCAGCACCGCGTGCAAGTTTTGCAGAATCGGCTTTTCGTCGTCAACGAGCATCGCCTTCAGCCTCACGGGCAACCCCTCCCGCCATCTTCGGAATGACGATTTTGATCACGGTGCCCCGCCTCGGCTCGCTGCAGACGAACAGGCCATAGCGGCCGCCGTAGCGAATGCGGATGCGGTCCGCCACGTTGCGGACGCCGAGCCCGCGCCGCTCTCCCGTCTCCGGCGCGTCGCCGTGCCCGGCGGACGCGTCGGGGACGGCTTCGATCGCCGCCAGCCGTTCCGGCGGGATGCCGATGCCGTTGTCCTCGACGCAGAACGCGATCCGTTCCCCTTCTTCGCGCGCGGTGACGCGGATGTGGCCCATGTACCCGATGCCCTCGAAGCCATGCTGGATGCAGTTTTCGACCAGCGGCTGCAGCGTCAGCTTGGGCATGAGGCAGTTCATGATCGCGGGCGGCACGTCGATGTCGAATTGAAACAGATCGTCGAAACGGTATTTCTGAATCTCCAGATAACTGAGCAAGTGGTCCAGTTCCTGCGCCACCGTAATTTCTTCCCGCTGCAGAATGCTGATGCGCAGCATGCTGCCGAGCCGCGTCACCATCCGGCTGACCTTCTGCCCTTCGTTCTGCACGGCCAGCGCGTTGATCGACTCCAGCGCGTTGAACAGGAAATGCGGCTTGATCTGCGCCTGCAGCGCCTGCAGCTCGGCGCGCGTCTTGCGTTCCTGCTGCCGCTTCACTTCCTCGAGCAATTCCGCGAGGCGGCTGACCAGCCGGTTGAACCCGCGGGCCAGGAGCGACGTCTCGTCGTTGCCCTGCAGCGGCAGCCGGGCGGTCAAATCGCCCCGTTCCACCCGGCCCATGACGTGCACGGTTTGCACGATCGCCCGCGCGACCCGGTTGGCGAACAGCCGGATGAACAGCAGCGCCGACGCGAGGCAGAGGAGCAGGATGGCCGCGACCCAGCGGGAGTACTGCAGCACTTCGCTGGACAGGGCGTGCCAGGAGGTGACGGACACCAGGCGCCAGTCTTCGATCCCTGAGCCGATGCTGGAGATGACGCTGTCCTGTCCGTCAAACCGGCTGCGCGCGCTTCGGTACGCCTCACCAGACAAAAGCGGTCGTTCCGCCAGCTCGGACAGCCGTTTTCCGTTCAGGGCGCCGCCGCTGTCGTACAGCACCAATCCGCCGCCGTTCACGATGAAAAACCGGGTGGCGGTCTGGTTTTGCCGGTAACGGAAATACCGGAACACCGATTCCAGGCCCGAATTTTTGATCTGAACCAGCAAAATGCCCTTGTCTTGCAGCGTGTCGATGTCTTTCACGACGCGGATTTGCGTAAATACCGGCTCCGAACCGGTCAGTTCCGGATATTCATAGGGGCCTACCCACAGCGGCAGGCCGTCCCGCTCCAGCACTTGCTTATGCAGCCGCGTCTCGATGAACTGCGCGTACGGCATGGCCTGAAACCGCTCTTTCGTGAAAATGCGGTAAATCCGTCCGTCGTCCAGCGCGTACATCAGGGCGTAACTGACCGATGGGTGATAGACGAGCAGCTCCCGGAACTTCTGCTGCACCTCGTTCAGGTTGAGGTAATCGATGTCCTCCACATCTCCGCCGTATGCATCGTTCAGTACATCCTGGATGGCGTCGCTGGCGATCGTGCTGTCGGTCACCTGGTTCATTTCCCTGAAAATGAAGCCGACCGACTGGCTCAGCGCGCGCAGCGTCAGTTCCGTCTGGCGGGAATGCTTCTCCTCGATCAGACCGGTCACCAGCGTGTAGAGCGCGACGGCCAGCACGACGAGCGGAACGATGATCAGAACCAGAAACGCGCCGAACAGCTTGAACCTCAGCGACATCGCACCCGGACTCCTTCGGACCGATTACCCCTTGACGCTGCCGACGGTCAACCCTTCGATGATTTTCTCCTGCAAAAACGCGTACAGCGCGAGCACCGGCGCCACGCTGAACACGATACCGGTACAGATCAGCGCGTAGTTCGTCTGGAAGGCGTCGCGAAACCCGACCATCCCGGTCGGCAGCGTCCGCAGCGCGTCCTTGCTGATGAAAAAGTTCGCCAGCAAATACTCGTTCCACGCGCCCAGAAAATTCACGATGAAGACGGTGACCAAAGCCGGCAATGTAAGCGGTAAAACTATTTTGGCAAAAAGTCCCGCCGAACTCAATCCGTCCATGATCGCCGCCTCCTCCAGTTCGCGCGGCAGCGACTTCATGAACGCCGCAAGGAGCAGCACGCCGAGCGGCAGCGCGCCCGCCGTGTAAGGGAGAAACAGCGCCCAGTGGGTGTTCAGCACGCCCAGCTTCATGACCAGCAAATATTGCGCGATGAACAGCACGTTGCCCGGGATGAACATGCCGATGAGCACCGTTTGATAGATCCATTTGCCGGCGCGCGGGAACCGCATCCGGACGATCGCGAACGCCGTGGCCGCGGCCAGCAGGGTGGAAGCGAGCGCGGACGTGAACGACAAATAGACGCTGTTGAAGAAATAGACGCCGATTTTGGCCTTGACCCAGGCTTCCGCGTAATTCTCCACGTGCCACGTTTTCGGAATCCCGAACGGACTCTCCGCGATTTCCACGTTGCTTCCTTTCAGCGAGGAAAACACGACGAACACGAACGGAAAAAGGACGACGGCGACATACGCCAGCAGCACCGCATGCGGCACGGCCCGCTTGAGCAGCATCAGAACTCGCCTCCTTGCATCCGCCGGCCGAACGTGAACTGGTAAATCGACGTCAGGACGAGCGCGAAGGCGAAAATGATGAGGGCAATCGCCGTGCCGAACCCGTAGTTCGGGTCGACGCCCATCGCTTCGTTCACCATGTACGACGCCATCACTTCCGTCGCGCCGACCGGTCCTCCCTTCGTCATGACCAGCACGATGTCGACGACGCGCATCCCGCCGGCGATCGACAGCATCACCACGACGGAGATGATCGGCAGAATGAGCGGAACCGTAATGTTAAGCGCCCGTTGCCAGCCGCTGGCGCCGTCCACGACCGCCGCCTCGTGAATCTCCCGCGGAATGGCCAGAATGGCGGCCAGCACCAGCACGATGTAGAAGCCCATCCACTGCCAGGCGTTCGTGATCAGCACGGCCGGCAGCGCCCATTTCGATTCCGCCAGCCAATAGATCGGACCCGCGCCGAACAGCGCGAGCAGCCGGTTGAGCGGCCCGACCTCCGGTTCGTAGATGAACCCCCACAGAATGCCGATGACGGACGTGGACACGATGGAAGGCACAAACACGGTCGTCTTGTAGAAGCCCCTGAGCCGCTTGACGGACGCGATCAGCAGGGCGAACAGCACGATGAGCGGAATTTGCACGAACACCGAAAACCCGATGAAAATGAGGTTGTTCACGATCGCGCGGCGAAAGTCCGGGTCGCCGAAGGCGTCGGCGAAATTGGACCAACCGACAAAGCGATAGCTTTCCAGGCCGTTCCAGTCGGTGAACGCGTAAAAGGAAGACGACAGCATCGGCCAGAGGAAAAACAGACCGTACAAGAGCAGCGTCGGGGCGATGAACAGCGTATAGATCCATGGATTGCGCATCGGATGTTTCAAACGGCTCCACCTCCATGAACAGACGGCGCCGCCCGCGCCAGGCGGGGCGGCGCCGCCACAAGGCTTCCGGACTCGGACCCGGCTCTCTTGCGGCACTTACGACTTCGCGTTGGCCTCCTGCTGGACTTCCTGCAACGCTTCCGTCACCTGCGCGGCGGTCGCCTGGCCGGCAATCAGCTTCTGGATTTGCGCCTCGGACTCCTTGTAAACGTCCGATGAGACGGTGGAGTCGAAGTGCGAGAACGCGCCGCCGGCTTGCCGCATCGTTTCCATGATCTGCTTGACAAGCGGGTCCTCCACTTTGCCGATCGCGTCATCGGACAGCTTCATCGACGGCAGCACGCCGTCTTCCAGCAGTCCCCTGAGCTGCATTTCTTCGCTGTACATGTTTTTGATGAACGCCTTCACGGCGGCCAGCTCGCGTTCGTTCAAATCGGCGGAGAACCCGTAGCCGTTGCTGTAGTTCCCGTTGACGAACGTTTGATCGCCTTTGCCGCCGGGCACGGGAGGCATCGGGAAAAATCCGACCTTGCCGGTGAGCTCGCCCGCCTGCTCCGGATCCTTGAACACGGACGAACGCCAGCTGCCGTCGAACATCATGCCCGCCTTGCCCGTCACAAACTGGTTCAGCATGTCGGCGTACTCGAGGCCGAGCTCGCCTTTGGTGAAGTACCCTTTTTTGACCCATTCTTCATATTTCGCGAACGCGGCCGTCACTTCCGGCGAATTCCACGCGTGCGTGCCGGCGGGGAAACCGTCGATCGCCTCGGGGCCGGCGTAGCGGCCGATCAGCGTGTTGACCATCATGAGCGGCACCCACGCGCCTTTCGACCCCATGGCGAACGGGGTGATCCCGTTCTGTTTGAGTGTTTCCGCGGCCGCCTCCAGCTCCTCCCATGTCGTCGGCACCTTGATGTTGTACTGCTCGAACAGCGGGATGCTGTAGAAAAATCCTTCCGTGCTTCCGCCGATCGGCAGGCCGTATACTTTGCCGTCCAGCGTAAACTGGCTCAGGTTGAGGAACTTGTCGGCGATGCCCAGCTCTTCGATGATCGGCGTCACGTCGAGCAGCCTGCCGGCTTTGGCGTACTTCAACGCGTCGCCCGCGCCGCCGAACAGGTCGAAGATTTTCGGCGGATTGCCCGCGGCCATCTCGGCCGGCAGCTTCGTGAAGCGGTTGACCTGGTCCTCGACGCCGTCGAGCTCGAACTTCAGGCCGGGGACTTCCGCCTCCGTTTGCTTCACCACGTCGTCCAGAATCGCTTTCCGGAATTTTTGCGCTTCGCCGATTTGAATATGCCGGAGCGAAACGGTGAACGGCTCGGCGTCCGCCTGCGGCTCCGTCCCGGACGTCTCGCCGCCGGTATTGCCGCTTTCCGACGCGCCAGGCGAATTGCTGACGCCGTTTCCGTTGGTTGCGTTTTCATTTTTGTTCGAACCGCATGCCGCAAGCGCCGCGGACAGGGCGAGGAACAGGACCATGACGGCGATTCCCAACCTTTTTTTCATCGACTGACCTCCCGTCTGTGGTTTCGTATCACAGTTTCAATTATAGAGAGAGGTCGGCGTTCGGCAGAAGATACATAATTCCATGATTACGGGATAAATTTCTTGAATAGCTGCGGTTGGGTCGCCAAAGGCCTGCATGAAAGGACAAGAGTTGTGCACTCCATTATGACCGGATATGAACGTTCTCGCCGCGGCTTGCGCATGGTTCACTCGGCGGCTTACGGCGCAGCATCAACAGAATCGGCATGGCAACTGCAAGAAAAATGACGATGAGCAGGAAGGTGTCTTGCAGCCCGGCCATATATACGACCGGGTTCGCCTCGCCGCCTTCACTGCCCGCCGGAATGCTCCCGGGACCTTGCAGCGATCGGGATCTTGCTTCCAGACGCTGATAAAAATAAGAAACGAAGCAGCCGACGCCGATTCCGCCAAATACTTGCCTCACCCAGTGCAAAAGCGCCGAAGCGTGTCCCGACATCTCCCTCGCAACCGCCTGCATGCCGACGTTCAACAGCGGCGTCAGCGACAAGCCGATGCCGACATTGCGCATGCACATCCAGAATACCGCATACGCCGTTCCCGTGGCGGGCCCGAAACCCGCAAACGCCCAGGTGCTGATGAGAAGAAGCACTGTACCCGCCGCAATCAACGAGAATGCGCGGACGCTGCCGCTCAATCTGCCGGCGGCAATCGTTGCGGCGGTTACCGCGCATGCGCCCGGCAGGAAGAGCAGTCCGACTTCGAATGGGGTGTACATGGACAACGAACACGATGAAAGCCAGCGTTCCCGCCAGCAGCCCGATGATCGCTGCGGGCGAACCCAGTCCCCAGGCGTGGAGATTTCCGAATACCATGAGATAAGCCGCGCTGGCGGCCGCTGCCAGAAACATGCCCCACCCGTCCAGTCCGGGACGCCGGGGCGAAGCCGCTTCGGGCAAATACCGAAGGCCGATCAACATCGCGGCTGCGCTGGGGATGACGGTTACCCAGAACATCATCGGCCAGTACACGCCTTGAAACCACCCGCTTGCGCTCGGCGCTACGGCGGTAGCGGTAATCGAAGCCGCAGACCATACGGAGACGGCCTGCGGCTGTTTTGCCCTTGGTACAATCTGATACAGCAGAGCCAGCGTGACGGGCTGAACAAGCCCCGAGAACACGCCCTGGATCGTCCGGAACACGACCAGCGAGCCGAGGTTCCAGGCAATGCCGCAGCATACGGACGTCAGCGTCAAACCCGCCATGCATACGGCGAAAATGCGCCTGTACCCGAACCGCGAGCCCAAATACCCGCTGATCGGCGCGATCATGCCGGCGGCCAGCATAAAGCACGTGACCAGCCATTGCAGGGACGCCGGGTCCGCGTCGAAAATGCCGGCGAATGCCGGGATGGACACGTTCAGCGATACCGTATGGTAGATGCCGACAAATGAGCCGGCAATCAAGGCGAACTGCCCGCTCCAGCCCGAAGGGCGGCTGCCGGAATTGCCCGTCTCCGGCTCAAAATGCTCCATCTTGTATCTCTCCACACCGGAATTTTATTTGATCAGGCCGGAAAATGGCAGGCCGCGTAATGACCCGGACCGATTTCCTGAAGCTCGGGAGCCTCCAGCTTGCAACGCTCCGTCGCCGCCGGACAGCGCGGATGGAACCGGCAGCCGGAAGGCGGCGCGGCGGGCGACGGGACTTCCCCTTCGATCACCCGGGCCGTTCCTCTGCCGGCGGGATCCGGATGCGGGATCGAGGCGATGAGCGCCCTTGTGTAGTGATGGGCCGGATGCAGGAACAATTCCGCGCTGTCCGCCACTTCAACAAGCTGTCCGAGATACATCACACCGATCCGGTCGGACAGATGGCGCACCACATGCAGCCCGTGCCCGATGAACAGATACGTGAGCCCCATCCGCTCCTGAATGTCCAGCAGCAAATTCACAATCTGCGCCTGAACGGAGACATCGAGCGCCGACACCGGTTCATCCAGCAGCAGAAAAGCCGGGTTCAGCGCGATGGCGCGTGCGATGCCGAGCCGCTGCCGCTGCCCTCCGGAAAATTGATGCGGGTAGCGGTCGGCCATGTATCACTTCCGGATGCCGGTGGATTTCCCGCCGCCACTGCACCATTTCATCTTGCATTGAACGAATGCATGCCAATATGGGAGCGGTGTCCATCACCGAATCCGCTTCGATTTCCGGCATGCTCATAAGACCTTTCCCATGCCGATCGCACACCTGATGCTGTTCTGAGTTGAGCCCAGCTTAAGCTGATTTTTCCCCATGCCTGAACCTCCCGCACGTAATTTCAAACATTTCATATCTGTTTAGTGTTATTTGGGTTGCTATTCATACTGTAACCTCAAGATGACCTTCCGGGGATATACGAAAGATTGAACGTTGATTCGGAGATTTCTATCAAAGGCTTCTGCAAGGATCAACCGGCTGCGGCGGCCGTCCAAAAGCCGCCGGAACATGGAACGGATCGGCATGAAGATCGGATTTATCAAAGCGTTGTGGACCTACTGGGACACCGGCCCGAAAACGCCGCCGCGGCCGCGCTGTATGAGAAGACAGGCTTTCATGTTACCGGCGAGATCATCGGGGGCAAGATTGTCTGTTGCTATTCATTTGATTGATCCGCAATGTAGTTTACATAATTTTTATTATGGAATATATAAACCGAAATGAATTTATAAGTTTACATAATATTAATTACAATCACTATTAACCTTACAACTCCGGATGCCAACCTTCCCCGCTGATGGTACAATAAGACTTGTCAGAGCACCGGCCCATACGGAGGGATCGCATGAACGTCATCAAGCTGAAAGACAGACAGGAGCTCGACCGGCGCGTGCCTTCGATGCCTTGGTACGTGGAGCAGTTCATCAACTACAAACTGCCCGATCTGTCCCCCTCTTCCCTGCTCGAATACGTCCGCGACTACGAAACTTTCTTTCGCTGGCTGATGGCGGAGGGGCTGACGGAGGCGCGGGAGATGAAAAATATTCCGCTCTCCGACCTCGAGAATTTGCGCATGGAGACGATCGACCATTACAAAATGTACCTCGCCGCGCACAAAGACCGGGCCAACAGCCGGACCACGATCTCGCGCAAACTGTCCTCGCTTCGCTCGCTGTTCCATTATTTGAGCCAGATTGCCGAGGACGAAAATTTTTACCCGCTGCTCAAGCGGAATGTGATGGCGAAAGTGTCGATCAAACGGACGCACAAACCGAAAGATTTGGCGGCGCGTCTCGAAGGAAAGCTGCTGCAAGAGGATGAAATCGCGGAATTTTTGCAATATGTGAGGGAATACTATGCCGGCGACCTGGCGGGCAACAAACAGGCGCTTGCGGCCTACGAGCGGAACAAAGTCCGCGATGCCTGCATCATCAGCCTGATCCTCCACTCCGGCCTGCGGGTATCCGAAGTTGTCAACCTGAACGTCGACGACGTCGACTTGAAGCGCAAGCTGGTTTACGTTTACCGCAAAGGCGCCAACGACGAGACATTCAAGACGCCCGTCTATTTCCGGCAGGACGCGGTCGAAGATCTGAACCGCTATCTGCAGCTCAGGGAAAGCCGCTACAACGCGCCCAAGAAAGAAAAAGCGCTCTTCCTCGCCGTGGCGAACGGCAAGAAGGAAGGCTCGCGCATGACCAAGCGGGCCATCCAGGAGATGGTCATCAAGTACGCGAGACGGTTCGGCAAACCGTATCTTTCCGTGCACAAACTGCGCCATTCCTTTGCAACCGACTATTATCTGCGCAACGATCTGTACAAGACGCAGGAGCAGCTCGGACACGCCTCGCCGGAGACGACGCAAATTTACGCCCATCTGACGGACAAGACGATGGCCGAGGCGATCGACCGTCCGAGAGCGGATGCGTGACGGCAATGAAAAAGCCGAGGGTTCTTCTTGCCGAAGAACGCTCGGCTTTGCCGCTATTTCAGCGGCCCGTCTCACGATTGCGGCCGCGAAGACCCGCAAGTCCGATCAGACCGAGCAGGCCCAGCCAGCCCCAGTCAAAATCGTTGTTGTTGTCAGTAGCCGCCGCGCGGACCGTACGTTCCGTACCGCGAACCATACGTTCCGTACCGCGAACCGTACGATCAATCAACCCGTTGTTGTCGCCGTTAACGTTGTTGCGGCGGAAGTTGCGGTCATTGTCCATGAAATTGGTCGTTGCCGGGTCTTCCATCATACGGTTGGTGTAACCGCTCGTCCCCGATTTGTTCACGCCCGTTCCCGTGTACGCGGATGTGTGGCCTTTGCCCGTCGAGCTATTCACACCGCCCTCCGCGAATACAGGGGAAGATAACGCCAACATCAGGGCTATTGCGGCGACCGCACCTTTCAAAGTACGTCTCATTCGAATCGGCTGCCACCTTTCTCTCCAGGGATGGATTGAGCGTCGGGCACTCTTCGCCGCCTGGCTCAACTATGGTATGCCCCGTAGACAACAATCCGATTCGAACGGGATCAGGAAGTTGATGGCGGATTGCCGCGAAGGACAGCCGCATGCACGATGCATGCTGATTCACAAGCCCAATCGCGATTTCAGCGCCTCGGCCTCCTCTTTCGCGGCCGGACGGCCGCCGTAGCGCACTTCTTCATAAACCTGATCCAGCCGGCTGTCCGCATCCCGGTTGTCGCCGTCGATCTCCTGCAAGGCGCTGATATTCTCCCGCGGCGTCCAGCTTAAGCGGTAGCGGAATCCCCGTTTCCCGGCAAGCTGAAATCTGCGCCGGAACAGCCAGCGAACCCGCTCTTCCGGCGACATGGCCGCCCAGGATTCCCGGCGGCCGATCGACCGCAGCCGCCGGATGACGCCGGCAGCCATGGATTCCCCGGTCAGCCGCTCGACCTCGTCCACATAACCGCCGGTATCCGCGGATCGCGTCCGTTCCCGCCAGGCGGCCAGCCAGCGGGCGATCAGCCGCGCCAAGGCCGGAATGCGCAGCAACTGCCTGAGCGCCAGGACGGCAAGCGCGATCAGCGCCAGTACGCCGATGGCGACCGCGATTCGTTCCAGCAGCAGCAAGAACCAGTTCGGCTCGCTTTCCTCGGGCATGGGCAGCCCGGGCATCATCGGTTGAGCGCCCGGATCTGCCGGCAATTCGTCCGGAACCGGGTCGCCGATCTTGCCGGTCAGCCACTCGATCAGCCGTCTGAGCCAGCCGATGAACATATGCCAGAGCGCCTCCAGATGGCGGAAGAACGCAATGAACAGCGCAATGGCCGTAAAAGCGGCCGCCAGACCACGGTTGCGAACCCTGACGGACCGGGGCACCGATCCGCCGCTCTGATCCAGATTGGCATCCATGAGCGCAATCCGGTTTACGCGCCGGATGGTCAAGAGCAGCGTCATGACGCCGCCTGCCGCCAGCAGCATCCGGTAAGGCTCCATGCTGTCCATAAACCCTGCGGCAATCGATGCGATGAAATAGAGGATCAGCGCAGGCGTCAGCATATCGCGCATCCGCCGGTCGTCAGGCAGCACCGGTGACATCCCGTGCAGGACAAAGGCAGCCGCAACGAGACCCGCGGGCAGCGCACCGAAACCGTACGGACGAAGCGCCAACCCGATGCCGGCTCCTATGGCCGCCGCCAATGCGAAACGCGAGGCCCGCCGCATCCGGTTCCATCGCGCCGTCAGCCTTTCGCCTGCCGCATAACATATCGGAAGCGCCGCCAAGAAAACATAAAATACGGATGCCGGCAGCCCCCATGAAGAGACAAACACCGGTACCGGCAGCCAGATGATCGTCGTCGTTGCGCCAAGCCAGACGGCGAACAGAAGTTTCCGCGCGTTCATGCCGGTTGCCCCGCTTTCTTCTTGCCCGATGCGTTGCGGGCGGGCAGGCGAAGCGGCAAGATGCGCACCGCATGGCCCTGCTGCTTCAGCTTCCGCGCCGCTTCGGCGATCCGGTCGTTTTCATAGGACGTCAGTATGGCGATATCCGTACGGCCGGCCAGCCGCTCGCCGATCATCTGCAGCAGCTCATGCAGCGGAAGAAGCCGTTCCGTTTTGAGCCGGGCCATCGACTCGAAGATCGCCGTCAGATGCGGCTGGCCCGCATCCGGCTCGACGTACGCCGGCTTTTCCTCGCCGGTTCGTCCCGCCTCCGCGGCGTTCGCCGCAAATCCGGCTTCCAGGCCGTTCTCCACGGCATGCCGGGCCATGCCCGCCGCCGCCGACAAACCGTATTCGACCAGCTCGTCATCCGTCGCGACGCTCCACATGCCTTCATGATCTTCCACATTCAGGACAATCATCAGCCGATGGTCGGCCGAATAATCGCGCTTGTGCACCTGCAGCTTCCCGGTGCGCGCCGACGCCTTCCAGTTGATGCCCTGCAGCGGGTCGCCGTACCGGTATTCGCGCGTGCCCGCGATCAGGAACGGGTCGTCGACGATCCAGCGCCGGACGACCGCTTCCCCCATCCAGCTGTGGGCCGGCAGATCCCACTCCTCGGGCAGCAGCGGCTTCGGATAGACGATCAGTTCGAATCCGATATCGATGCGCCGGGTCGCCGAGGCGAAGCCGAACAGGTCGCCCGCCGTCATCGAGACGGATTCGGCGCGGTAATAGCCTCGTTTTATGCACTTTACCGTATGCCGCCGCGTAATGCGCGTATAGGGCATCAGGCTGAACAGACTTTTGTGGTTCTGATAAATATTCCCCGCGCTGACGTCGAAGTTCGCCTGCGTTCCGAAGCTGAGCGCCGCCGGCATCTGTGACTCCACGCGCAGCCACGGCACGGGCAGCCACTTGCGGTTCTCGATCGTCTCCACCATCTCGATCTCGTCGCCCTCGTGGCACGATCTCACGCTGAGACGGCGGTCGTACCGGATGCGGAGGAGCCCGGTGCGGCGGAACAGGTAAGCCTGCAGCAGCATCAGCAGGATGAACGTCAGCAGGATGAAATGAAAAGCCATCTTCGGCCTCCTAACGGGCGCCCAGCGTTTCCTCCGCAGGCACCGGAACCTCGTCGAGCACTTGCCGGATGACCGCCTCGGCGGCTTCCTGCTTCGAGCGGGTCGCGCTGCGCAGCACAATCCGGTGGGCCAGCACATCGGGCGCCATCGTCTTGATGTCATCCGGCACGACGTATGCCCGGCCCTGCAGCGCCGCATAGGCCTGCGCCGCCTTGAGCAGCGCCTGGCTGCCGCGCGGGCTGACGCCGACGTACACGTCAACGTGCGAACGCGTCCGCTCCACGATGCCCACGATATACCGCAGCAGATCGTCATGCACCGCGACTTTCGCATACAGCCGCTGCGCTTCCAGGATCGCCTCCCGCCCCGCGACGGGGCTGATCTCCTCCAGCGGGCTCGCGTCCATGAACCGCTTCAGAATATGAAGCGCCTCCTTGCTGTCCGGATAACCCATGCGCAGCTTGAACAGGAACCGGTCGAGCTGCGCTTCCGGCAGCGGGAACGTGCCCTGGTTCTCGACCGGATTCTGCGTCGCGATGACGAGGAACGGCCGCTCAAGCGCATGCGTCTGCCCGTCAATGCTGAGCTGGCGCTCTTCCATGCATTCGAGCAGGCTCGATTGCGTGCGCGGCGTCGCCCGGTTGATCTCGTCCGCCAGCACGATGTTGGCGAACAGCGGACCGGGACGGAATTCAAATTCGCCAAGCTTTTGATTGAAGAAATGAATGCCTGTCAAATCCGAAGGCAGAAGGTCCGGCGTGAACTGGATCCGCTTGAATGTGCAGTCCAGCGAAACTGCAAGCGCTTTCGCAGTAAGCGTTTTGCCGGTGCCGGGCACATCTTCAAGCAGCACGTGGCCGGAAGTGATGATGGCGATCAGCAGGCGGTCAATCATTGTCTCCTTGCCGACGATCACCCGCGCGACGTTCGCGCGGATGGCTTCGGCCATGTCGCGAATCGGCGTCAGATCCATGGCTGAAATTCCTTTCTGCCGCACCCTCTCGATGAAAAAAAATCCCGCCAACAGACGCACGTACGAGGAAGGCGCGGCGGGAGTCATTTTTTCCAGTGTAGCCCATTCGGGTCGGAACCGTCAATTGCCGGCAGCCGGACCGCTGACGGCTTTGCATCGCCGCCAGCGGATTGCCTTTCACTGCCGAATGCCCGGCGAAGTCGAAAGCACCGACTGCATCGCGTGTTCCGCCTGGCGGACGCGTTCGCGGATCGCCTGCAGCTGCCGGAGCTGCGCGTCCATCTGCACCTGGACCTGATTCTCCGCGCGTGCGATCTCCGCGTTCAGATTCTGCAGTTCGACGAGCAGCGTGCGGAGCCGGTCGGAATAACGGTCCGCGCCCGCCCGAAGCAGCGCTTCCCGCGCCATCGCCTGTTCCTGCTCCTGGCGGATGCGCTGCTGCTCCTGAAACTGTTCGTAGGTCATCTGCTGCGGCACGAAGCCCGTGCCGCCCGCCGGTTGCGATTGCTGCATGGGGATCCTCCTTGTCGGCAGATCGGAATGACATTCACCGTTAACATGCCCTGCCGCAAGGAAAAATATGCCTCCGTTACAGCGCCATCTCCAGAATCGCCTTGACGTCGTCCTTCTCCAGCTTGCGGAACGAACCGAGCGGACCGAAACGGACGGCGTCCTCCGCCATCACATCGAGCTTCTCCCGGCCGATGCCGGCTTCGCCCAGCGTCGCGGGCGCGCCGATCCGGGTGAAGTAATCGCGGGTTGCCTGGATGCCGGCGAGCGCGATTTCCTCGTCGGACTTGCCCGCGGGATCGATATCCCAGACGCGGACGGCGTACTGCACGAACCGGTCGATGCGCGAGCGGTAGACATATTTCATCCAGTTCGGGAACACGATCGACAGGCCCGCTCCGTGTGCAATGTCATAGACGGCGCTGATCGCGTGCTCGATCTCATGCGACGCCCAGTCCTGCTGCACGCCGACGCTGATCATGCCGCCGTTCAGCGCGTAGGTGCCGCACAGCATCAGGTTTGCGCGGGCGGCGTAATTGTCCGGTTCGCGGATGGCCAATTCGCCGTTCTCGATGACCGTCTTCAGAATCGACTCGCAGAGCCGCTCCTGCAGCGGGGTGTCGGTCGTCAGGCTGAAATATTGCTCGAACACGTGCGACATCATGTCGACGATGCCGTTCGCCGTCTGGTCGGCGGGCACCGTGAACGTCAGCTCCGGATCGAGAATCGAGAACTTCGGGTACACGTGAATGCTGCCCATGCCGCGCTTCTGATTGATTTCCCAGTTCGTGATGACCGTATTGCCGTTCATCTCCGTGCCGGTCGCCGCCAGCGTCAGCACCGCGCCGAGCGGCAGCGCCTTCTCGACGCGCGCCTTCCGGGCATAGAAGTCCCACACATCCCCTTCATACGGCACGCCGGCCGCGATCGCCTTGGCCGCGTCGATGACGCTGCCGCCGCCGACCCCGAGGATGAATTGCACATCGTGCTCGCGGCAGAGTTCAATCCCGCGGTGGACGGACGTCAGGCGCGGGTTCGGCTCGACGCCCGGAAGCTCGTACACTTCCGCGCCGATGCCCTTGAGCTGCCGAAGCACCTGATCGTAAAGACCGTTCCGCTTGATGCTGCCTCCTCCGTAGACGAGCAGCACGCGCTTGCCGTAAGGCTCCACCAGTCCGCCGAGTTCGGATACCGTTCCGCGGCCGAACACAATCTTCGTAGGGTTGTAGAACGCAAAATTGTTCATAAACGCGTGTTTACCTCCTCGTAATCCCATGCCGTAATTCTTTTTCCATCCTTAAGCATAGTCGAAAACGTGCGGTAAGACAATCGCCGGCGCCGCGGACCAAGCCGTTCAAATTGAGCGCCTGCCCCCCCTGTGTTAGAATTAATGCCATCAACGCGGAAGACGAACCGGAGTGGAGAAGACGAAATGGACAAACGGCGGCAGGCTGTGTGGATGGCATCATTGGCGGCGATGTTGACAAGCTTGACCCTGCTTGCGGGTTGCCGGACGACGGACGAACGGAAACCCGATGAGCGCATCGAATTGCTCGTCTCCGCCGCCGTCAGCCTGCAGCGCAGCATGGACCGGATCGGCGAAGCGTTCGAGCAGGCGCATCCCGACATCCGAATCACGATGAATTACGGCTCGTCCGGCGCACTCCGCCAGCAGATCGCCGAAGGCGCGCCGGCGGATCTGTTCATTTCCGCCGATACGGTGCAGATGGATCGGCTGGCGGACGACGGCCTGATCGCCAGGCAAGCCGTTCTGCTCGGCAACCGGCTGACCGTCGTCGTGCCGGCGGATCGGAGCGATAACCTCCCCGAAACCCTGGAGGATCTCGCCGCCGGCGAATACCGCGCCGTCGCCATCGGCGATCCGGATACGGTGCCCGCCGGCGCCTATGCGGCCGAGGCGCTTCGCCATGCCGGCCTGCTGGAGACGCTCGAACCGAAGCTTGTCTACGGCAAAGACGTCCGCCAGGTGCTCACCTATGTCGAATCCGGCAATGCGGACGCCGGTTTCGTCTACCGGACGGACGCGCTGCTGTCGGGCGCCGCCCGGGAAGCGTTCACGCTGCCGGACGATCTTCACGCGCCGATCCGCTACCCGGCCGGGATCGTGAAGGCGACGGCTCATCCGGAAGCAGCCGCTCGATTTTTCGCGTTCCTCACGGGCGATGCGGCGCGGCGCATCTTCGAAGCGGACGGATTCGTCTTCCTGTATTCGCCCGACGGCGAGTCGTCCTGACCGCCACCATGCGGGAAGCCGCAGCCTAATCCCGCTCGTAGATCGAGCCGGACCGGCTCGCGAACAGTTCCGTGTACACCTTCTCCGCGTATGCGTCGGTCATCCCGGCGATATAATCCGCCGCCAGCCGCTCCCATGGCCATGATCCCTTCTGCCGCTCATAGCTTTCGACCCAGTCCGGCGGCAGAAGCAGCTTCCCCGTCTCGCGGTCCGCGAAACTTTCCCACAGGCGGGTCAGCATGATCTCGCTCCGTTTCTGCAGCCGCTGCACGCGGAAATCTTTGATGAGCGTCACCCACGCCAGCTTCTTGAGAATTTCCATCGTCCGCAGCAGATCCATGTCTTCCTCGCCGTCGCGCACGAACGTGACGCGCTTCCAGCCCTGGCCGTCGCCCAAGATGCCGACCCGGCTCGCGAACAGGCCGACCCAGCGCGCCTTCATCTCGCGGCGGGTGCGCGAAGGCTCCCGGCCGGTTTCCCGAAAAACCGTCGTCCACTGCTCGTAATATTCGGCCAGCACCCGCTTGACCATCCCGGTCATCCGCTCCCGGTCAATGCCGTCCCAGGCGCGGTTCGGTCCGGACGGATCGTGCTCAATCTCCTGCACGATCAGCTCCGCCAGCCGGTCGTCCTCGAAAAACCCGGGACTCATCAGAATCTTGCCGGCGCGGATGCCGTCCTCGATATCGTGCGTCGAGTAGGCGATGTCGTCGCACAGATCCATCAGCTGCGCCTCGAGCGTCGCCCGGCCTTTCGGCATGTCCCACAGCTCCCGCAGCCTGCGGATGCCGCCTTCCCATTCCATCTCGTAGACCCCTTTGGTGACGCCGGGCTCGTTCAGACAGTGCGGATATTTGTTGATCGCCAGCAGCACGGCCGCGGTCAGATCGAGCCCGCTGTCGCTGCCGGCGCGCTTTTCGAGGAACATGAGAATGCGGAAGTTCTGCGCATTGCCCTCATAGGGCATGCCGTGCCGCTTGCTGAGCAGCCGGTGCAGCACTTCCTCGCCCTTGTGGCCGAACGGCGGATGGCCGAGATCGTGGGCGAGCGCGGCGCATTCGACAACTTCCGGCTCCATCATCAGCCCGGGATGCTCGGGCTTCTGCAGCATCGGATACGACCGGTGCAGCCGACGCGCCGACTCGCGGGCGATCTGGGACACTTCGAGCGAATGCGTCAACCGGGTGCGGTAATAGTCCCCGGTGCCCGCCCCGAACACCTGCGACTTTCCCTGCAGCCGCCGGAAAGCGGGCGACTGCACAAGCCGGGCGTAGTCTTTCTCGTACTCGTCCCGCGCCTCGCTCGTTTGCACTTTCCCGCCTTCATCCAGCCGGATTTTGCGGATATCCATTCCTTCCACCTCCCGTGTGCAAAACAAGATCTCCGCCAACCCTCATACTTCCATCATATCGCAAGTCCCGGCAAAATGTCAGGTATGCTGACACAAAACACAAACTTTCTTGCAGCAAATCCGAACGTTCGGGCAACAGAAAAAGCATGTCCCAAACCGGAACATGCCAATACCTTCCCCGCAGACCTTCGCATACCGCCGGCATCCGCCGTCCTTCAGCCGCGACCGAGCCGCAGCAATGCGCCCAGCGCGCCGCTGAATTCGCCGTTTTCGACAAAATGCGGTTCCCCGCCGCGGAAGCGGGTATAGGATTCGACGGCCTGACGCAGCGGCGCGTTGCCGTTGAAGGACGAACCGATATAGACGACGGTCTTCACACCGTGCGCGGCGGCGGCGTGCACGCACAGCGTCGCCACCGCTTCCCCGACCATGCCGATGACCGAGGCGAGCGCATCCTCCCGCGAGATGGAACCGTCTTCGCCGCTGCCGATCACGGCTCCCGGAAGCACCCGCCCGAAATTGCTGGCCGTCAGGTCGCCGTCAATCGGCGGCTCCAGCCCTTCATAGATGTGGCGCACCTTCAGGTCGGCCGTGCCTCTGTCACCCTTTGCCGCCGCCGCGACGATCGCTTCATATTTGTCCAGTCCGGTAAGCAGGCGGGCCAGCCCGACGATCGTCCCGCCGCCGAGCCCCGTGCCGCCGATGCGGAGATTGCGCTCTCCGTCAATGACATGAACGGAAGTGCCCGTGCCGACATTCGCCAGCAGGAACGCGCTTCCACCCAGCGCCGGCGGCAGCAGCAGACGAATGCCGGCGCAGGTTGCCTCGAACTCCGGCATCATGTCCGTCTCCCTGCCGATCAGCGCCGCCAGTTTGGCTCCTTTGCCGCCCGTCAGGCAGAGCGGCGCATCCGGCAGCTCCTTCCGCAGCCAATCCGCCGCCTCCGCCAGCCGGTCCGAACGGAACTTGCGCAGCCGGCGAACGCCGTCTTTGACATATGCAATCTTGACCAACGTTCCGCCTGCGTCAATGCCCGCCGCGTCGCCAGGGCCGGGCCGGCCGGCAAGATCGCCGAAGTCCGGCGCCGCATGCAATTCCGTCGATTGTGTCGCATCCATAGCTGCTGTCAAGTCCCCTCTGCATCCAGGCTGCAAGGCGGCGCAGCCGGCCTTCCGGACGGGATGGCCGGCCGCGTCTGCGCATCGCGTTGAATTATAGCACGGATCAGACGGGTGTCAAGTTTTGTCGGTATTGGCAAGCGTACCGGGAGCGCAGGAAGCGATGCTCAAAGGACGCGAACCAGGCCGCTGAATTCCGCGATCACCGCCATCAGCTTCGGCGGAATCGGCAGCACGAACTGCATCGCGCCCATCGCGGTCAAGCCGCTGCGGTTGTGAACCGTCACGCGGCTCGCATACAGCCGGTACTGATCCGTGTCCGCCCTCGGACTCGCATATTCGACGGCGCTGCCCGACGAATGGCGGACCGATACCCGGGTCCTTCGCATCTGCTGCTCGAACGGCACGATGCTGATGATGTCGTCGTATTTGATGTGATAGTTGACATGCGGCTTGTGAAACACGATTTCGCGTGTCGAGACGGTCAACCCGTACTCCCGTTTTTTCTGCGAGACCTTCAGTTCGCCTTCAAGACCCCGCAGCTGGATAAAGTCCCGGTTCACGGCAGCTCCTCCCCTCGATTCTCCCAAGCATACCATACGTCGAGAAAATCTGCATGGGAGGTCGCCAACCCCCTCGATTATCCAGTCTGCACCGTCTTCTCTTCCTCATAGACATCCATGGCCGCCTGCAGCGCCGGGAGCGGCCACTAGCGCATGATGAACGCAGGGCATCAGGCGCATCAATGAACGCAGGGGGTTTTTGTATGAAGGACCAATCGGGAAACATGAAGGTTGGTTTCTGTGCATGAGGATTTGGACGAAAGTCTTGATTTGGTTGAATTGCATTTAGTACTTTGCGTCATACCTTCCTTGTGATAACATGGGATACAGCGGACCTGGCATTCACAACCAATAGTCCGCAAGACCCTTCAATTGACAACCGCAGACCAGACATTAGACAAGGGGACGCAATGCCGCCGGACCGGATCGGTTTTCCCGCGTGGCCGGGAGCCCGATCAGACGGACAGGCTCAGCTTCCGAACATCAGCGTCTTCCGGTTCCGGAAGCGCTTTTTCATATGGGGTTCAAATCATGCAACAGAAGGCAGCAGCCATGAACGTCAATTACATCAACCCGTTTCTCGCATCATCCATTCACGTCATTGAAGCCATGATGCAAGTGAAGCCGTCCGTCGGCCAGGTCGCGCTGCAATCCGTGGACAGCCGCAGCGATTCCCTGCTGCTCAAGATCGGCATACTCGGTCAATTTCAGGGCGACGTCGTCTTCAGTTTCCCGCACCAGGTGGCTCTGCGCATCGTCTCGGTCATGATGGGCGGATACCCGGTTTCCGAACTCGATGACATGTGCTGCAGCGCCATCGCCGAACTCGGAAACATGATCAGCGGCAACGCCACCACCATGCTCTCCAACGAAGGCATCGCCGTCGACATCACCCCGCCCGACATCGTGGCGGATCACAGCCGCTACGTGGAGAAGAAGGCGATTGCGATTCCGCTCGATCTGTCGGATATCGGCAAATTCAACATTTACATGTTTGCAGAGAGCGCATGACATACCGGAACGGCAACACCCCCGCCGCGCCTTGAACGGGCGCAGCGGGGGTGTTGCTGCCTTGCCGGCTGCTTCAATCCAGCACGGCGGTCATATGTTTCTTCGTCACCGACCAGTGCGACGTGTTCCATACCGCTTTGCCGTCTTTCACCAGAATCATCTGCGGCGAAGCATGGACAACGCCCAGGTCTTCGGCAATCTTGTTCGATACCGGGCGGGACTCGATCACCTTGACGAGATAGTAGTCTGTATCCGGATTCGGTTTGTCCGCCAGATAAGCCTCAAATTCCTCGAGTGCGCTGGCCGATACGGGACAACGGGTGCTGTGCTTGAGCACGATGATCTGCCGGTTTGCGGAATCCGATCTCACCTTGTCCCACGCTTCCAGTGTCGAAATCTCCTGCCATGCCGTCATATGCATCCTCCTCCCAACCGGCATGCCGGTTCAAGCGTCAAGATCCATAATACGGCGAAATGAGCAGATAGACAACAATGCCCGTAAAGCTGACGTACAGCCAGATCGGCATCGTCCATTTCCCGATGCGGCGATGCTGCTTGATGCGTCCTCCCAGCCCGAGCGTGACCGAGATCAGCGCCAGCGGCACATTGACGATCGCCAGGATGATGTGCGTGGCCAGGACGAACAGATAAATATAGCGCATCACTTCGCTGCCGCCGTATGCAGTCGGCTCCGTCAGGTAGTGATAGACCACGTAAGTGACGAGAAACAGCGCCGTGGTAACGAATGCGGCCCAGATGAAGGTGCGGTGCATCTTGATATTTTTCCGCTTCACGGCAACCAGCGCGATGACCAGGAAGCTGAAGGTGAAGCAGTTGTAGACCGCGTTCAGGAGCGGCAGCACCGTCACGTCAAAACCGACTTCGCCCTCGTACCCCGGCAGGAAAAACAGCAGCGTGATGATGCCGACGAGAACAAAGGTGAAAATGAAAATGAGCGGAATCCAGTTGCGTTCACGTACCGAAGGCACAGACGGCCCCTCCTTCACGAATTGGCGGCTTGTCCATCCTCTATTGTAAACGATCCTCCGGCTTCCGCGTCGCCCGGTTTGTCACGATTTTCCGAACTTTGGCTTCCCGTGAAGACGAGTGTGATGTCCAGCAGCTCGGAGCGGCTGGCGAGCCGGATGGCCGGTCCCCATGTGCCGAAGCCGGACGAGACAAGGGCGTGCATGCCGCCGATCCGCTTGTAGCCCCAATCGAGTTCGAAAAGCCGCCTGGTCACCAGATGGTTGGGCGCGAACTGGCCGCGGTGGGTATGGCCGGACAGCAGAAGATCCGCTCCCGCCTGCGCCGCCTCGCCGAGAGCCAGCGGCTGGTGATCCATCAGGAGAATCGGCAGCTTCGGATCGAGCGGTTCCAGCAGCCGGCTCACCGGCAGCCGTCCGTCCGGCCCGGCGCCTTCCGCCGTCTTGTCCTTCCGGCCCGCGATTTGGAAGCAGCCGTCAATCGTCACCGTCTCGTCGCGCAGCACGCGAATGCCGGCATCCGCGGCGCGCCGCACATAGGCTTCGATCTGGCCGCCGTAATATTCATGGTTGCCGAGGACGGCATAGATGCCGTATGGCGCTTTCAACCGGCCGAGCGTCTCGTCCATCCGGTTGCGGATGAACGGTTCGATGTCATCGTCAATGACATCGCCGGCCAGCAGAATCAGATCCGGCTTCCTTGCTTCCGCCGCCCCGATCAGCCGGCGCAGGTGCCGGTTGCCCACGATATTGCCGAGGTGCAGGTCCGAAGCGGCCAGAATGCGCAGCGAGCCGAGGCCCCCCGCATCCTTCGGCACTTCAAGGCGATATTCACGCACCACGGGCGACCAGGCGTTGATGCTGCCGGTGATGAACAGCACAAGCAGCACCATCGCAACGGCCGCGCCCGGCACGCCGATATGTATCGATGCGCCGTACCCGGCTTCCCTGAGCAGCCAGCCCGCGATGTCGGCCGGAGGCAGCAGCAGGCAGCCGTATTCGAACAGGGCAAAATAGTAGGCACCGGCCACTTTGAGCAGACGCAGGACGGGGCCGGCGCCGCGCCCGATCCGGCCGATCGGGAAGCCGAAGGCGACGAGCAGGAACGGAATCCAGAAGACCGCTCCCGGAATCGGTCCGGCCAGCCATTCCAGGAACATCCGCAAGTTCCATCCGATATAGACATTCAGGCCGATGTAGAGAATGAGGATTAACGGCAGCGCGAACAGCATCCGTTTCATGACGAAATGACGACCCCTTGTTCCGGAAACAGGTTCAAATACCATCGTATCATATCCGGAGCGCTGCCCTCAAATGCGCCGCCGCTTCATTCATCAGAAAAAGACGTGCCTCACCTGCAGAATACCGTCCTCGATGTCCCAGATGCCGAATGAATGATGGGGCTGCCTCCGCCGCGCGGTCGGCGAGCCTGGATTGAACATCAGGACGCCTCCGTCCCGCCGGTTGAGCGGTACATGGGAATGGCCGAACAGGATGACATCCACCTTCTCGTTCTTGAACGCCTGCCGCGCCCTCGACTCGGTCGTTCCGCCCGTGCCGTGACCGTGCACGATTCCGATGCGGATGCCGCCCAGATTCAGCCGTTTCCGCCAGCCGAACCGCTCCGCGAGTTCCCGGACATCGTTGTTGCCGGCTACGCCGTCGACCGGGGCGTATGCTTCGAACGCCCGGACCGCGTCCGGCACGCACCAATCGCCGGCGTGCAGAATATAGTCCGCCGTTGTCAGCGCTTCCCGCAGCGGAGCCGGTATCGATTTCGCGCTGCGCGGCATATGCGTGTCCGATACGACGATGATCCGCATGGCCGCCCTCCTTCCGGTTGATTGATCTACAGACATTGTATGCGCCGCAAGCGCCGCGGAGTCACCCCATGCCGAGCCCGTTACCATTCCATCAGATACTCGATGTCCGCTTCCGCTTCGCGATCCGCGATCCAGCCGTCGACCAGATCGGCAAGCTTCGATTGGGTCAGATAATCGACGATCTCTTCGCGCGCCGAATCCAGCGTCGCTTCCTGCGCGGCGGACTTGTCCGTCACGCGAACGACGTGAAAGCCGTAGCTCGTCTCGGCAATGGCCGTTTCGCCGATTTCAAGGCTGAACGCCGTTTCCTCGAATCCTTCCTCCATCTCGCCGCGTGCGAAATCGCCGACATCGCCGCCGCTTTCTTTCGTCATTTCATCGAGCGTATGCTCGGCGGCAAGCTCGGCGAAATCCGCTCCCGCCTCCAGCTGCTTGAGCAGTGATTCCGCTTCTTCCCGTGTCTCGACCAGGATGTGCGACGCCCTCACCGTCTCCGGCTTGTCGAAGCTGTCCTTGTTCTCTTCGAAATACGCCGCGATTTCTTCGTCCGTGACGGCGACGTCCGCCCCGATGATTTTCTCGATCTTGATCTGCGTTGCAACCTGCTCCCGCAGCATTTCCTCGGAATAGCCGTAATACGCGATCTCTGCCAGGAACGCGTCCATCGATCCGTAGGGCTCGGCGAATTTCTCCATCCGCGCCTGCACTTCTTCATCAGATGCCGTCTTTCCGGCTTCCTCGACCGCCTGCCGGATCACTTCCTGACGGATCAGATCGTCGAGCACGCTGCTCCCGCCGTATGCCGCCATTTCATCGAACAGCTCGTCCTTCGTAATCTTGACCCCGTTCACGGTCGCCACGGCTTCGGCGCTTCCCGCCCGGCTGCCGAAAACATGCAGCAGAAGCGAGACGATCAGAAGCACGGCCAGCACGGCGGTCGAAATTTTCCAGCCGAGGGTTCCCGCCGTCGGTTGGTCATGGTTGCGTTCATTCATCGTCCAATTGCTCCTCTCCATTCGCGTACGTCAACCACTGTACCACGAATGGAGAACGCTTGCCTTAAATGAACCTGAAAAATGTCACCCGTCTCCCCGATTTCATGTCCGGGATCCCGTTGCCGCGCGCAAAATGTACTCGTCGAGCAGCGACCGCGACTTCATCGAATCCGCCCGCGTGGTGGCATTCCGGCGCAGCACGGCGGCGATGCCGAGCGAAGGCACGACCGCCAGATATTGGCCGCTGAAGCCGAGCGCGAAGGCGTACCCCGGCCGGTCTTCCGCGGGATCCGCGACCCACCAGTGGAAGCCGTACCGGCCGAAGATCGGCGGTTTGTACAGCGCCAGCCCTTTCGACGCGGGCCGGGTCGATTCCCGGATCCACTCCGCCGGCACGATCCGCCGGCCTTCCCATACGCCTTCCTGAACGGTCAGCATCCCGATCTTGAGCAAATCCTCCGTCTTGAGGTACAGCCCGGTGCCGCCCTCGTGGATGCCGTGCAGCGCATTCCACTTGACGCGGCGGATGCCCAGCGGTTCGAACAGCCGCTTGCGGGCGTAATCCAGCACGCTTGAGCCCGCCGCCGCCGCGAGAATCGCCGCGAGCAGATGGGAACCGCCGGTATTGTACGCGAACACCGTTCCCGGCTCATGCGCGACCGGCCGGGACAATACGAATTTTACGCCGTCCGCGCTTCGTTTCATCGCCCAGTAAGGCTTGTCGAAATCGGGCCAATCGATGCCGGACGTCATCGTCAGCAGATGGCGAAGCCGGATCGACGACAACCGCGGATGCCCGTCCTTCGGCAGCAGCAGATAGTCTCCGATCCGGTCGTCCGGCCCGCCGATCAACCCCTCATGAATCGCAATGCCGACGAGCAGCGACAGGACGCTCTTCGTGATCGAATAGACCGCCGACAGCCTGTCCTGCCCCGACGCATGCCAGGACCAGACCGTCTCTCCGCCCTCGGCCACCGCGATGCTCCGCATGCCGCGGTCTTCAAGAAGACCGCGCATCGCTTCCAGCCGCTCGAAGTCCCACGCGATGCGGCCCATCTTCTTCATCCGGCTCCTTCCGCATCCATCGAGTCGCCCGCCGGCCAAGCGCAGGCAAGCGGGACCGGATCGAATCCAAGCTCCCGCGACCAGACCGTGAGCTGTCCGGCGTGATAGGCCTCATGCTGGACGAGCCAGCGCAGAATGTCACCGAACACCAACTCGGATGCCGTTCCGTCCTCATGCTGCACAACCCGGATTTCGCGATCGCGTACCGGCGTCCAGGACCTGACCGTCTCTTCCACGAACGGCCTGAGCCGTCTGGACAAAGCGTGCAGCGCGTCGAGATCCGCATATTCCGCATATTCGTACCGATGTTCCGTTCCGTAGGCAAAACGCCGGATCCAATATTGCTCGACATCGATGATATGGAACAGCGTGCGGAGGATGGATCCCTCCCCGTCGAGCCGCGGCGCGTCGAGTTCGACCTGCGGCACGTCCAGGCACCAGCGGAACCATTCGTCCCGCATTTTCCAGTTCAATCTGAACAGCTCGATCATCATCCCATCTCCTTCCGGTTGTCCGTCTTATCCGCGTCTGATCCCGCGTTCCCTGCCATCGTCCTTATGGTTGCCGGTCCCGGTGATTTGTCCGCTTCATCATTGCGCGTCCGCCCGAGCCGTGCTATCATGACCGGCGTAAGATGCGTTCCCGCCCGGGAGGTGAACCGATGACGTATCGCGGACGTTTCGCTCCGACGCCGTCCGGCGAAATGCATGTCGGCAACGCCAGGACCGCCCTGCTGGCCTGGCTCGACGCGCGGAGCCGGGGCGGTCAATTCATTCTCCGCATTGAAGATATCGACAAGCCGCGCTGCAAGCCGCAATATTATGATCTGCTGATGGAGGATCTCCGCTGGCTCGGCATCGACTGGGACGAGGGGCCGGACATCGGCGGTCCGTTCGGACCTTATGTCCAGTCCTTGCGGCTCGGAGATTACGAGCGGGCCTTGAAGCGGCTCGAGGAGCAGCAGCTGCTCTACCCTTGCTATTGCAGCCGCGCCGAACTGATGGCCGTCGCCAGCGCGCCGCACGGTCTCGGCAGCGAAGGCCCCGCCTATCCGGGGACATGCCGAAAGCTGACCGAGGAAGAGCGCCGGGAACGGGAAAGCCGAAAAAGCCCGTCGCTCCGGTTCCGCCTGCCGGACCGCGCCGCGGCGTTCGAGGACGGCGCGGCCGGACCGCAGCGGTTCGAACCGGGCGCGGGCGGCGATTTCGTCGTCCGCCGGGCGGACGGCATTGTCAGCTATCAGCTCGCGGTCGTCGTTGACGACGCCGCGATGGGCATCACCGATGTCGTGCGCGGCGCGGATCTGCTCGATTCGACGCCCAGGCAGCTGTTCCTGTTCGAAGCGCTCGGCCTTGAAATCCCGCGCTACGCGCATGTGCCGCTCCTGTGCGGACCGGACGGCAAGCGGCTGGCCAAACGGCACGGCGCGCTCTCGATCCGCGCGCTGCGCGGACGGGGCGTCCGGGCGGAGACGATCATCGGCGCAATCGCGTCGGTCAGCGGCCTCCACGACCGCGTCGAGCCGATCGCCGCGCATGAACTGATCGGCCGCTTCCGTCTTGAGGACGTGCCCGGTGAACCGGTCATCGTGGATGAACAATGGATCAGCCGGCTGGCCGGCGAAGCGCCGCCCGCGCCGTGACTTCACCCGGGCTTGTCCGTCCGCAAGTTCCCGCTCACAGCCGGCTGCTGTTGTCGAACGTCTGGACGAAGCCGTCCCACCGGTCGTCGTTGAGTTCGGTCTCCTTGTACCCGCCCGCCGTGTACTCGCGGATGACATTGCGCCAGAAGCGCTGCGCACCTTCATGCTCCCGGCGCTGCTTGATCTCCCACAAGCCGGGGTACGACTCGAAAATTTCGCGCACGACGGCTTTGCCGATGGAACGGCGGCGCCATTTGCGCAGAATGAGGAAGTCCGACAGATGCCGCGTCGAAGGCGTGCGCGGCGCGACCAGACTGAATCCGTTGATCATCGCGAAGCCGGCCGCGGTGCCGTCGATCCGGATCAAGATCGGCAGCCGCCCCTCCTGCCGGCCTTCCGCCGTGAAATAATAATCGAACTCGGGATAATCGAATATGCCGTGATCATCGGGGTCGGCGCCGGTAAACTCGCTGATCTCATGCAGATAGAGCTGCATGAGATTCCGGAGCAGCGGCTTGTCTCCCGTGCCCGCCGTCAGCAGCAGTATCTGATGGCCGCCGTGATGGATGATGTTCATGGCATACCCTCCTTTTCCCGCGGCAGCTTCGTCTTTCATATTCTACCCTTCCGCGTGCCGCGTCGCGGCAGCCGCTCCGCCGTCCCGGATCACCACGCGCTTCTTCAGCGGCATGTTCAGCAGCACAATGCCCGCCGTGAACAGGAACGCTCCCGCGATGATCCACAGCGTAATCGGTTCGCGAAACAACGCGGCCGACCAGATGAGCTGGAACAGCACCTGACAATTGCTGATGATGATGACGGCGGGGAACGGCACGCGCTTGATCGCTTCCCCGAAGCAGAGAAAGCTGAGCCCGGTGATGAGGCCGAGGGCGATCATCGCGGCCCATGCCGCGGCCGAAAACCCGCCCGGCAGCGGATCGCCCGCGAACGGCAGCGGCACCGCCGTCATGACTGCGGCCCAGAAGAAGACGACGAAATTCATCGTCGCCGCATCCATCTTCTTGACCAGCGACCTCTGGCTGAGGACGTGAATCGCGGCGCCCACTCCGGCGATCGCGAAGCACAGCGTCGTCAGCCCGTTCCCGCCTTCCGCGAGCTCCCCGCCCGCATTGCCCCAGCCGATGATCAGGATGCCCGCCAGGGAGAGCGCCGCGGCCGTCCAGCCTTTGGGACCGATGCGCTCCTTCAGGAACAAGGCCGAGACGAACAGCAGCGTGATCATCTGGACGGGCGGAATCACGATGTTGCCGTAGGAATAGCCCCATTTGAGCGCCATGTTCTCGAAGAAATAGTTGAGGCTTTTGCCGGCGGCGCCGATCCAGATCCAGGGCAGCGCGGCGGACAGCCGGATTCTGCCGTCCTTGAGCAGCAGCCAGCCGCCGAGAAACAGCACCCCGAAGCCGAACCGCGCGAATGTGATCAACATGCTGTCCGCCATGCCGGATGCGATCTTGACCAGAATGCCGACAAAGCTCCATCCGAGGGTGGCCAGCAGCAACAGCACGTAGCCCAATCCCTTCACCCCACAAGACAAGGATAGCGGATCGACCGATGGTTCTCAACAGCAAAAGCGAGAGGCCGCGTCCGTCCGACATCAGGAACAGACACGGCCCTTGCGGGAATGAGGGAATTTCGATCCCGGATTCCAGTCTCAGCCGGCGGCCGTCTCCGCCGCGCGGGAGACGATCGCCTTGGACTTCCACGCCTTGCTCTTCCACCTCAGGAACAGCGCGATGCCGCGCACCCACTCATCCGCGATGAATGCGGCCCAGATGCCATACAGCCCGTATCCCAGATGGATGCCGAGCAGATAAGTCAGCGGCACGCTGAACAGCCACATGATGAGCACGGACGACAGCGCGGTGAAGCGGGCGTCGCCGGCGGCTTGCAGGCATCGCTCGAACATGATGTTCAGGTTGCGGCCCGGTTCCAGCAGGAAGCTGAGCAGAAGCAGATTTGAACCGATCCGGATGATTTCCTCCGAATCGGTGAACAGATCGAGCAGCGGCACCCGGAGCAGGCAGATGACCGCAGCCCCGGCCAGCGTGATCAGAACGCTGCGGCCGTAATTGCGCAGCACCTGCCGGTACGCCTCGTCCTGCTCCCCGGCCCCGACGAGATGGCCGACGATGATCTGCATGCCCCGTCCAAGAGAGATGCACAAAATCACGATGATGAAATTGATGTTCATCGTATAGATGCGCGTCGTCAGCATGACCGAGCCGAGGCTGGCAATCATGGCGGTCGTGACGAGCTGATTCACATTATAGGACAAATTGTTGAGCGACGCCGGAACGCCGACGCGAAGCACCCGGACCACGTCGTCCAATTTCCACCGGATCAAATGCCTTGGCGTGAACGGCAATTCGACAGCCCGGCGCAGCAGGTACAGGTTGACGATCATGCCGATAACCTGGCTGACAACCGTCGAGATCGCGACCCCGGTCACGCCCAGCTTCGGGAAGCCGAACGGGCCGAAGATCACGAGATAGTTGCCGAAGATGTGAATGATGTTCATGCCGAGCGCGACGAACATCGTCTGGCGGGTCAGGCCGTGCGACTGGATGATCGCGACCGCCGCAGACATGACGGCCTGCACGAACAGCCCGCCGCCGGCGATAAGCAGGTAGCGTTGCGCGATCGCGTGCAGCTCCGGTTCAAGACCGAACAGGCGGAGCAGATCGCCGCAGAACAGGACGACCATCGCGCTGACGAACAGCCCGAACAGCAGGTTGAGCGCCAGCGAAGATCCGGTGAGCCGTCCGACGTCCCGCCTAAGCCCGGCGCCGAGATACTGCGAGACAACGACGGCGGACCCCATCGCCACAAAGTTGAACAGCAGCATGCCGAACATGAGAATCTGGTTGGACACGCCGACGGCGGCCACCGCCTCGTCCGACACCTTGCTGAGCATGAACGTGTCCGTCATCCGAATGAGGGTTTGCAGGGCGGATTCAATGAAGATCGGCCAGGTGATGGCCAGCAGAGACAGCTTGACCGTCTTGCCTGCCGATCCGCCGCCTCCGTCCTTTGGGTTCACGTTGATCTTGCTCCTTCGATGTGATCGACCGAGAAAGCTTTTCTCAGGCAATCCAGGCCGTATCGGGCCGTGTCCGGCGCCGTACGCCCTCCGAAATTTTCAATGAACAGCTCCAGGGACAAGTAGCCGCCGTAACCCGAATCGCACAGCAGGCGGGCGAGCCGTCCGAGCGGCGCAATGCCTTCGCCCGGAAAGACGCGGTCACGGTCGGCGATCGTCTCCCGCGGCGGCTCGGCCGGGTAATCGTTCGCGTGAACGATGCCGATCCGATCGCCGCTTAACGTGCCGACGCTATCGAACCGGCTTCCCCCGACGTACATATGGAACGGGTCAAGCAGCAGCTTCGCATCGCCGATGCCGCTCAGGTCAAGGACGGCAACCGCGTCTTCCAGCCGATTGAGCCGCTTCGCCCGCCCCCAGAATTCGAGATACGGCTCGACGCCCATGGAGCGGCCGAGCCTCACGAGTTCCGCGAAATGCGCGGCGAAATGTTCCGGACCCGCGCCGTCGACGTCGCCGTACGGCGGCGCGGCGACGGCCGGGCAGCCCAGCTCGGCGAGCATCTTCATCTCCCGCTCGGCTTGCGCGAAACCGTCGTGCCTCGCCGTTTCACTCATATCCGCCCAGCGGAAGAAGGCGATCGCATTCGGGATCGCGATGCCGAGTGAAGCGGCGTAATCCTTAAGCTCCGCGATCGATCCTCCGGATGCGGTGTAAGCTTCGAGATCGCGCATCCAGATTTCAATGCCGTCATAGCCGGCCTCGGCGGCGACCCGAAGCTGCTCCCGGATGTCCAATTTGTACGGGAACAGCGTGGATGCGTTCAGACAGGTTTGAAACGGAAAAAGTGCATCGCCCATGCTCAGGCCGCCTCCCGCAAAAATCGATAATGTCGATTACAGTGAAACTTCGATCGTCCGTCCTTCCCGGCTGCTCTGCAAGCCGAGCTCGATCAGGCGGATTGCCGCGCGCGCCTCCTCGGGTTTCACGGCGAGTTCGCCGGCGCCGTTCACCGCATCCCGCACATTCGCGAAATAGTTCTGGTACGCGCCGGGCAGCGTCTCGACCTTGCCGGTGAACCGGAGGCCGTCCTGCATGATGTCCAGCGTGCCCCAATTCGCTTCGGGATCGCGGCCCCAGCCGGGATCGGACGGCTTCCCGCCCGCCTTGAGGGCGTTCTCCTGCGGGTCTTCGCCGTACTTCACGAACGATCCGTTCGTTCCGTTCAGCCGGTAGCGCGGGCCGGGCGTGCGGACAATGAGCGAAGAATACAGTCTGACGCTCAGTCCGTTCTCGTAGCCGAGCGTCACATCGAAGGCGTCATCGGCGGCGACGCCCTCCCGCTGCGTCCGGATGTCCGCCCGGATCGTCTTCGGCGTGCCGAACAGCTGCAGCGCCTGATCGAGGAAATGGACGCCGAGATCGTACCAGACGCCGGCTCCCGGCGCCGCGCTGTCGCGCCATCTGCCCGGAGCGGGATACGGATTGTAGCGATCCCAGCGAAACTCGGCGGACACGATCCGGCCAAGCTTTCCGCCGCGCACAATCTCGCGCACGGTTTGAAAATCGCCGTCCCACCTGCGGTTGTGGAAGACGCTGAGCACAAGGCCGCGCGCCTTCGCGAGCGCGATCAGCTCATCCGCTTCGGCAGACGTCACCGTGAACGGCTTCTCGACGATGACATGCTTGCCGGCGAGCAGCGCGTCGCGGGCGAAGGTGAAATGGTCGGTGCTCGGCGTCGTGACAACGACGATGTCGAGTTCCGGATCTGCATACAGATCGTTCACGTCGCGCACGATCTCGACCTGCGGGTAATCCTGCTTTGCGCGATCCGTCCGGCGTTCGACGACTTTCGCGAGCTTGAGTCCCGGCACGCACGTGATGACCGGCGCGTGGAACGTCTTGCCGGCGAATCCGTACCCGATCAGACCGACGTTCAGCGTATCCTTCATTCGTTCGACCATCCTTTCCCCGAAAAGATAAGCATGAGTCCGGCATCAGTAGCTTGAGCCCGCGTTGTACAGGATGCGATTCGGCGGATAGGGAGAATCGCTCTCGCTGACCGGATGCAGCTCGCTGTACCGCGGATCGTAGTATTTTTTTCGATATTTGGTGGCGGTAATCCCTTTCACGTTCTTGAACACCCGGCAGAAATAGTTCTCGTCCGTGAACCCGACCGCATAGGCGACGTTCTTCACGCTCCGTTCCTCGTAGAGCAGCAGCTGGCATGCCCGCTCGATCCGGCGCTGGATAATCATCTCCCGCGGCGTGCGGCCCGTGTAGCGGACGAAGGAGCGCGAGAAATGCTCATGCGTCCAGCCGACACTCTGCGCCAGCCGATCAATCGAAAGCGGTTCGTCGAGATGCTTGTCGATGTAGTCAAGCGCTTTCAGAATCTGCGGCGGAATGCGGTTTTTGTCCCGCGTGACCGGCTGATCGACGATCAGGCCGTTGATCTCCTCGAGCAAGGCGGCCAGCAAGGCGCTGCCCCGCTGCTGCAGCTTGTCGGGATACAGATACGCGATGTTCATGATCTGCTTCATCATGCCGACGAGCAATTCGTCTTCCGCCGGGATGACGGACGGACCGTCCGGCTGCAGGATCGCAAGCGGCGGCGCCTCCCCGTTTCGGTGGAAATAGCCGAAATGGATGAACAAGTGGCGGGACGGCTGCACCGGATCGTACTCGTACTGATGCGTCTCGCCCGGTCTCGTCACGATGAAACACGGTTCGCTGAGCGTGTACGCCATTTCGCCTACGCGGTAGATGCTTTTGGTGCCGTCGGGAAAATAGAGCAGTTCGTAGTCTTCGATCTGCCGCGGCCCGAGACCGGTGCCGGCGCGTTTCACGATATCGCCCGCAACCCGGATGGCGGGAAGACATTCATGCGGCGGACGAAGCTGCACGTTGCCGCTGCGGTCCATGACGATTCCACTCCTTGCTCAACAGGTATGACGGGTATGACGGGTCCGATTCCCGCAAATGTTTGCCGAGTCTGCCCCCATTATCGATGTTCGGACGAGGCGAAACAATAGAGCAGATGAAAGAAAAACTGGACATATTTGATATTCCCAATGGATGGTATTTCTTTGCCGGATGCAAACGACGCCTGGACGGCGCAAGTCCGCCAGGCGGTCGTTACATCGAATCAGTCTGCGTACGGATAAGTCAAATTCCATTGCGCGCGGAGCGCATCGAGCGTCCGCATGATGGCCAGCGTCTCGTCGAGCGGCATGACGTCGCTCTCCTTCTTGCCTTCCCGCAGGCAGCGCATCGCTTCCTCCGCCTCGAAGTTGTAGCCTTTCGCTTCCCGGTTGTCGGTGAACGTCACCGGTTCTTCGCCGTGCACGAGCAGCGTTGCCGATTTGCCGAACAGGAAATCCGGGATGCGGATCTGTCCTTTCGTGCCGTACAGGATGGCTTCATTCGACGTTCTGAGCCGCACCGCCGCGGCGACCTGGGCTGCGCGCCCGTCTTCGTACTCGAACAGCGCGGCGAACTGCTCGTCCACTTCCGTCTTGCCGATCCGGGCGGTCGACGAAATGCGTTTCGGCTGCGTGCCGAACACCATGGAGGCGAAAGAAACCGGATAGATGCCCGCGTCAAGCAGCGCGCCGCCGCCGAGTTCCTTGTTCAGCAGCCGTCCTTCGGGCTGCCAGCCTATATCGAAGCCGAAATCGGCGGTCATCAGGAGCACTTCGCCGATCTTCCCTTCGCGCAGCCACTCCCGAACTTTCACGATCGGCGGCAGATAGCGCGTCCACATCGCTTCCATCAGGAAGACGCCGCGCTCCCGGGCTTCCCGGATCACTTCCTCGGCCTGCTTCGCGTTCATCGTGAACGGCTTCTCGCACAGCACGGCCTTGCCGCCGCGGATCAGGGTCAGCATGTTGTCCCTGTGGGCCGGATGCACCGTGCCGACATAAACGATGTCCACTTCGGGATCCGCGGCCAGCTCCTCGCAGCTGCCGTATGCGCGTTTCGCCCCGAACTCCGCCGCGAACGCCTCGGCCCGCTCCTTCGAGCGCGAACCGACCGCCACCAGTTCGGCGCCTTCGACCCGTTTCAGATCCGTCGCGAATGTCCTCGAAATGCCGCCAGGCCCCATAATGCCCCATTTGATCGTCCGTTCTGCCATGTAACCCGCCTCCCGTATTCCGGTAATCTGCTGTATCAATTTGATACCGTGGCTTCCATCATAACACGCGTTCACAAAAGCAGGCAATGGATTTCCATTCGCAAAAACTTGCACGTATCTTATGTATGGAACATACCGGGGGCGTCTTCCCGCTTCAGACGCGCTTGTCGATGATTTGCGCCTTCTCCCTGGCCAGTTCACGGCGCAGCATCCGGACTTCGTCCGTCAGCTCCGCCAGCCGATCCGTCAGCTTCGATTGGTTGATGGCGTTCCGGATCACCATCGTCACCCCCAACAAGTGAAGTACCCCGGCCATCAAAATGATCACGATTAGCTCATCGGTATTCATCGTGCACACCCGCCTTTCCGATCCCGGCTTCCGCACCGGAGTTTCCTTCTTCAACCGTCCAGCCTCCGATAGCGCGCCGTGCGCAATTCCCGTTCATATTCGGCGAATTCCGGCATGCCCGCCGCCTTCGCCTCGCGGATTGCCCGCTCGACATCGTAAGGGACCCGCAGCAGCTGGATCGACCACGGCGCCGGCGCTTCGCCGCCGAGCTCCCCTTCCAGCAGCGCATAGGAAGCGGCCGGCAAATCCAGCGGATTGCCGACGCTGCCCGCATTGAACAGCGTGCGGCCCGCCAGATGCTGGACATAGGCGTTATGGATGTCGCCATATCCGACAATGTCCGCCGTCACGGGCTCCGTGCAATGCGGCGACGGCTCGAACATTGTCAAGCGGCGTTCATCCGGGTCCCACGGCTGGATGCGCTCATAGACGCTCCGGGGTGAGGCGTGAAACAACCGGACCCGCTTGCCGCTCAGAACAAACTCGATCATGAAAGGCAGCGAGCGCAGGTAATCCATCCGCTCCTCGCCGATAACGGATTGATGCCAGCGCACAACTTCGGATTCGGGATCGGACTCCCGCGGCACGAAATCGTCCCAGTTCCCCCGGATCACGGCTTTGCAATGGCGCCGGACGAGGTCGATGGCCGCATCGCCGGACGGCCCCTTGCCGATCAGGTCGCCCAGACAATAGATCGTCTCAACGCCGCGCGCCGCGATGTCCTCCAGCACCGCTTCCAGCGCCGGCAGATTGCCGTGAATATCCGAAATAACCGCGATTTTGTCCAAATCGGATCCTCCAGACGTAGATGTTCAATGCCGGCGCCGCAGACGCAGGATCAGCAGCACGAAGACGATGGCCGCAAGAGCGGCGAACGCCGTTCCGGACCAGAACAGGTACTTGCCGGCCGGATTTGAGCGGATGGCGCTTTCCAGTTCCGGCGACGGCGGCGGCACCTTGCCCTTGCCCAGCGCCGCCAAATCGTCCGACGCCTTCGCCAGTTCGGCCGTGCGCGTGCACGAATCGATTCTGAGACCGGTCAACGTCTTCCCGGCATAGACCATGTACGGCATGCCCTCGACAAAACGGTTCGCAACAGACGCCGCCATGCGAACCGTCACCCTGTCCGAATCGACGCCTTTCCAGGCCTCCGTCACACGGAATGCCACCTCGACCGGATCGGCGGAGGATCCCCATTTGGACCGGTTCAACGCCTTCACCGACAGCACAATGCCGGAGAACACGGCGTCGCTTTGCTGCAACGCGGTTTCGGGAGAAGGAATTTCCGCGCATGAGGCATGGGCGGGTGCCGGATTTGTGCCGAATATTCCCCCGCCGATCAGCAGCACGATGGCGAGCATGACAAGTCTGATGCGCATTACCGCTTCCCCCTCTGTCTCGTCCAATGCCGGCGCCGCAGTCGCAGAAGCCGGATCACGAGGACAACAGCCGAAAAGCAGGCCAGCACCGTACCCGTCGGGAACAGGTACAGGCCGCGCTTATCCGGCTCCGGCGACGGCGGCACCTTGCCCTTGCCCAGCGCCGCCAAATCGTCCGACGCCTTCGCCAGTTCGGCCGTGCGCGTGCACAGCCCGGTCGCCAGACCTTCCGACGTCTCGTAGGCATACACGATGTACCGCATGCCTTCATCGAAATCGAAGCCGCAGGTGGACATCGACGTATGCACCGTCAGCCGGTCCGCCTCTACGCCTTTCCAGGTTTCCGTGACGCGGAATGTCACCCGGATCGGATGCTCGGCGTATCCTCCTCCGAACAGATTCGGTCCCTTTTGCCTGACCGACAACACTTCGCCGGCGAACACGGCAGCGCTTCTCTGCAGCGCGATCTCCGGGGATGGGATTTCCACGCAGGAACAAGCATGCGCGGGTGTCGGACCCGAGGCGAGCCCCCACCCGACAAGCAGCAGCAACATCAAGAGCACGCCCCGTCTTCGGCGCATCATCTCTCCCCCTGTTCCCGCCGACGCCGACGAACCTGTACATATACGGTCAGGCTCGCCGCAGCCAAGGCGAAAACGATGCCGCTCCCGATCAGCCAATCGTTCCGCCTCGTCGACGGCGGAGGCGTTCCTTCACCCAGCACGGACAGATCGTAATCGGCCGTGTCGAGAACGGTTGTGCGCGTGCAGATGCTCGTATCCAATCCCTCGGTCGTCTCGTAGGCATAGACCAGATAGCGGACGCCCGGTTCGAACCGGTAGCCGCACATCAATTGCGACGGATCTGCCGTCAAGACTTTGATCCGGTCCGCGTCAGGGCCTTTCCACATCGCCGTCACGCGGAACACCGCTTCGTACAGATCGGATAAAGTCTCCCCGTTGCCCGGTTCCGCTTTCCGGAAATCCGTCACCTCGCCCGCGAACACCGCGTCCGCCTGCCGCAGCGCTTCGTCCGGGGGAGGCGGCTGCAGACAGGAACAGGCGCGGACCGGCGCCGGATGCAGGGCGAACAGCCAGCCGGCGAAGGACAGCAGGATCACGGGGAGGATCAAACGTGCGCGTAACGCCACGCCTTCACCCTCCCGTCCACACAAGGCGGTTCTCCCTTTAGACGCCGATACCAGGGAAAAAGTTACAGCCGCAGGCTACCTTCCGACTTCCACCGATGCGATGACGACGTACATCAGATCATTCACATCGCCCTTCTCGGGAATCACGATGCCGCTCGTCGTCGCCATGCCGCCGTTCATCACTTCAACGGTCACCTCGCCGAAAGGCAGCTCCGCCTTCACGGCGTCGATGTCCAGCTTGTCATGATCGCAAGGGATGGCCAGCTTCACCTTCACTTTCATATTGTCCAGCGAGCCGCCCGGCAGCATGCTCCGGATGCCCGGCATCGAATTGCGGTGGATCGCGTCGCGCACGGCGCGCACCGCCGCGGTCGTCACATTCTGGCCGTGAAGGTCGGCCCCCATACCGAGCTGAATGAACAGCAGCTGCTCCATTCCGTCATCCCTCCATTCATCGATTGACGTGCCGCTTCACGCGGAATGATTTTTACCGTCTTACAGATTGAACCGCCGAATGTGCGACCAGAGCCCTTCCGCGGCCAGAATCGCCTTCTGCCGCGGGCCGATCAGGTCGAAATGCGGATATGCGCCGCGCCGGTGAATGTAGGCGGGGTTCAGCCCCCATCGCCTGCACCACGCCGCAAGCAGGTCCAGATCGGCGCACCCGACCTTCGTTACCGTCGTCACGCCCGGAAAGCGCGGGTCAAGCCAGTAATGGGTCAGGTAGGCGATGCGGCCGGATGCGACTTCCGCTTTCCATGCGTCGAGCTCCGCGCGGCTGATGCCGAACGCCATCCTTACTCCCGCCCTTCTCGCGGCTGCGGCCGCACGCGGCTTGTCGCCGTCGCCGTGGCCGGGTCGTCCGGCCAATAGTGCTTCGGGTAGCGGCCTTTCAGCTCTTTCTTCACTTCGAAATAACCATTCTTCCAGAAGCCTTCCAAATCCTGCGTCACCTGGACGGGACGCATCGCCGGCGACAGAATGTGCAGCGTCAGCGGCAGCCGGCCGTAGCCGATGACCGGCGTCCGGCTCATGCCGAACAGTTCCTGCAGCCGCGCCGCCAGCACCGGCGCCGACGGGTCCGAGTAGTCGATCGCGATGCGCGAGCCGCTCGGCACGCGATAGTGGGTCGGCGCTTCCTCGTCCAGCTCGCGCCGGCGGTTCCAGTCGAGCATCGATTCGAGCGCGGCCGCGAGATCGAGCCGCTTCAGGTCGTCGAGCGATTTCATGCCGATGACGTATGGCAGCAGCCATTCTTCCAGGCTTGCCAGGAGCGCCTCGTCCGACACGTCGGGCCACGACGGATCGAGCCGGTGCAGCGCCGCCAGCCGCCCCCGCATCTGGCGGGCCTGTTTTGTCCACGGCAGGCGGTCGAGCCCTTCCGCGCGCAGCGCGTCGAGCAGCGCCTTCGCGATCTCCTCCGGCTCCGGTTTGTCAAGCGCCGTCTCCTTCAGGACGAGCGCGCCGAAGCGGACGAGCCGCCTCGCCCGCACCGTGCCGGACTGCCGGTCCCAGGCGACGGACTTCTCTTCCCGGACCTTGTCGGCAAAATGAGCCTCGAACCACGAAGCGTCAAACCGAGCGGCCAGCCGGATGCGGGAGTCGGCGCCGGCATCATCCAGCTCGGCCGCAACGATGAACGGTTCCGATGCGAGCGGTGAACCGGCGGGCAGCGCGGCGCCCCGGCCGACGGCGAGGGTGTAGGCTGCTCCGCTTCCCGGCGTTCCGGAGTTTCGCCGCATGCCGATCCGGTCCGGATAGGCGAAGCCGAACAGAATACCGGCGAACCGGTCGTCCGGACGTTCGTGCTCCGGGACGCCGAATTGCCGCTTCAGATGGGCCGCTTCCGCCGCGGCGCGGCGGGCTGCGCTCTCGTGGACGCCGGACGGGATGCGGCCCGCGGCGGCCGCCCGGAGCGTCTGAAGGCGCGGCTGCACCTGGACGTCGGGGCCTTCCGGTCCCTGGTTCAGCAGCACGTCGCGCTCTTCGAGCAGCGCCGCCAGCTCGCACGCCAGCGCGCCTTGACCCAGCTCGAGCGCCTTGATCGCCATGTGCGCGAGACGGGGATGCAGCCCCGTCTCCGCCATGCGGCGGCCGTGCGGCGTCAGCTTGCCGTCGGCATTCCGCGCGCCAAGCTGCTCGAGCAGCTCCGCCGCCTGCGCAAGCGCGGCTTCGGGCGGCGGGTCGAGAAACGGCAGCGCCCGCGGGTCCGACGCGCCCCACGCGTCAAGTTCGAGCAGGAGCGGCGCCAGGTCCGCTTCCAGCATCTCCGGCACGATCGCCTTCGGCATCGCCCGCTCCTGCTCCTCCGACCACAGCCGGTAGCAGACGCCGGGTTCGAGCCGGCCGGCGCGGCCGCGGCGCTGCTCGGCGGAATCGAGCGAAACGGGCGTCGTCGCGAGCCGCGTCATCCCGGTGCGCGGTGAAAATTTCGGCACGCGCTTCAGGCCGGAATCGATGACGACGCGGATGCCGCTGACGGTAAGGCTCGTTTCGGCGATCGTCGTTGCCAGGACGATTTTGCGGATGCCGGGCTCGGGATCGGCCAGCGCCCGGTCCTGCTCCTGCTGCGGGAGCGCGCCGTACAGCGGCAGCACGGCCGTCCCTTCCGGCGCGCCGAGCAGTGCGGCGGTGCGGCGAATCTCCCGCTCGCCGGGCAGGAAGACGAGCAGGCCGCCCGTCTCCTCCGCCAAGGCGCGGCGGATCGCCCGGACGACATGCTCCTCCAGCGGCACATCCGCCGGTTTCGGCATATAGCGGGTTTCGACCGGATATTGCCGGCCTTCGCTCGCGACGACCGGCACGCCGCCCATCAGTTCCGCGGCCGGCCCGCTGTCCAGCGTCGCGGACATGACGAGGAGGCGGAGATCGTCCCGCAGCACCTGCTTCGCCTCGAGGCACAGCGCCAGGCCGAGATCGGCATGCAGGCTCCGCTCATGGAATTCGTCGAATATGACGACGCCGTATCCTTCCAGCGACGGATCCGACTGCAGCATGCGGGTGAGCACGCCTTCGGTCACGACTTCAATCCGCGTGTCGGGACTGACCCGGCTTTCCATCCGGATCCGGTACCCGACCGTCCGGCCGGGGCGCTCGCCGAGCAGCGACGCCATGTAGGCGGCCGCGCTGCGGGCCGCCATCCGGCGCGGCTCGAGCATCAGGATGCGCCGGCCGTCAAGCCACGGCTCGCCCAGCAGCCGGAGCGGCACGCGCGTCGTCTTGCCCGCGCCCGGTGCGGCCGTGAGCACCGCACCGCCGTGCTCGCGCAGCGCTTCGAGCAGCCGGGGCACGGCTGAATCGACGGGCATCGGCAACTCGTCCAGGCGGACGAGCGCGCGTTGAATTTCAGATGATGTACCGGTGTTGATGAGATTGGAATGATGGTTGGACTTCATAGTGCCATTGTAATCGAGGCAGGCCGGGTTTCACAACGGAAGGTTGGGCGGGGATTCAGGCATAGAGGGCCGACAGGGCGAGCAGCAGCCAGGCTTCCGTCCATTCGTTCATGGCGCCGTACGTGTCGCCGGTCTGGCCGCCGAGCCGGCGCGCCAGCCATCGGCCGAGCGGCCAGCCGAACGCGGCGGCCAAGGCCGGAAACGCCGCCGCCGCGAGCGCGGCAGCGCCGGGCGCCGGCAAGCCGCCCCATTCAATCGGCGCGGCGCCGCCTGCGCACAGCAGCGCGAAGGTCACCGCCAGCCCGGCGGCGGCTGCGCCTCCCGCGTGCACGGCGCGGACGCCGCGGAACAGCGCGCCCATGCCGCCCTCGCCGCGGGCGTACGGCCACGCGGCCATTGCCGCGGTCATCCACCAGCGGCTCCACACCGGGATGGCGGCGAGCATCGCCCAGCATGCCGGCCCGGCGCTCTCGAGCAGCGACGCGAGCGCGGCGAATTTGACGATGAGCAGCAGGATGCCGGCCATTGCGCCCATCGCGCCGACCCGGCTGTCCTTCATGATTTCGAGCATCCGCTCCCGCGGCCGGTTGCTGAGCGTGCCGTCAGCCGTGTCGATCCAGCCGTCCAGATGCAGCCCGCCGGTGACCGCCGTCCACACCGCCAGCGTCAACGCCGCTGCGGGCCATGCGGGCAGCAGAAGCAGGAGCGCCGCCGCTGAAGCGGCCGTCACCAGCCCGACGGCAGCGCCGGCCAGCGGAAACGAGACGGCGCTTGCCCTCATCGTGCCTTGGTCATACGGCACCTCGAGCGGCACCGGAATCCGGGTCAGCAGCTGCATGGCGGCCGCGAACCCGCGGCCTGAACGGACGAGCAGCCGGAACATGCGATCACCCCCTGGTGTGGGTCAGTTGCAGCGCAGTCCTTGCGAAACAGAGACGACTTATTTGTGTCAAAACACGAGGTTCCGGCAGGATAACGAAACGGAGACACGCTATTCACTCCGAAACGAGCTGAACATCCCGTCGAAACGGCAAATAACGCGTCTCAGTTTCGTCAGGACGGTCTTCCGTCAAAGTTCATCCATCCGAAATGCGATCGATTTCAGATCGACCGGAATGCCGGAAACGACGAGGAACAGCCGATCGCAGACGCCGGCCAGCCGCTGGTTCATCCGGCCGGCGGCGTCCCGGAACATACGGCCGAGCGCCGTCTCGGGCACGATGCCGGCGCCGACTTCGTTCGTCACCAGCACGAGCGGAAGCGGAAAGCGCCGCACGGCGCCGGCCAGCGCTTCGATCCTGCCGTCCATCTCGCGCTCGACCCGCGCCCGGTCCGCACCGCCGTCCGGACAGACCGCAAGCAGATGGTTGGACAGCCAGAGCGTCAGGCAATCGACCAGAACGACCGGGCGGCCGGCTTGCGCCCCGGGGGCGGCGAGCCGATCCAGCAGCCCGACAAGATCGAGCGGTTCCTCGACCGTCTCCCACGCGAATCCGGACAGTCTCCGTTCCTCGCGATGCGCCCGTACGCGCCGCTCCATTTCATCATCCAAAGGCTGCGCCGTCGCGACATAGATGCCGCGGGACGCGAGACGAGCGGCATACGACTCGGCGAAGCGGCTCTTCCCGCTGCGCGCGCCGCCGGTGACGAGCACCGCCACGGCTCAGTCCTCCCTGCGCCGCGAGACGCCGGCGCTGTCGAAGGTCGCCATCTCGCCGATCAGGCGCGCCGCCGCCTCGACGAGGTGAAAGCCGAGCACCGCGCCCGAGCCTTCGCCGAGCCGCATGTCCAGACGGATCGGCGGCGCAAGGCCGAGCGCGTCCAGGACGACGGCATGCCCCCGCTCCTCCGACAGATGCGAAGCGATCAGATAGGACAGCACAGCCGGGCAGAGCCGGACTGCGGCAAGCGCGGCCGCGGAGGAAATGAACCCGTCAATGACGACCGGAATCCGGCGCGCCGCAGCGCCCAGCATCAGACCGGCGAGCGCGGCGATTTCGAGCCCGCCGACTTTCGCCAGCACGTCGACCGGATCGTCGGAATCCGGGCGGTTCACGGCGATCGCGCGGCGCACCGCCTCGCGCTTGACCGCAAGCCTTTCATCGTCCAGCCCCGTTCCTCTGCCGACGACCGTCTCCACCGGAACGCCGGCGAGCACGGCGGCAATGGCGGCGCTCGGCGTCGTGTTTCCGATGCCCATCTCGCCCGCCGCGACCAGCGTCACGCCCCGGCCGGCCAGCAGGCCGGCCACTTCCATCCCGACGGCCAGGCTGCGCAGCGCCTCCTCCCGCGTCATGGCCGGCCCCGCGCACATGTTGGCCGTGCCTCTGCGCACTTTGCGCTCGATCAGATCCGGGTGGCGCACATCTCCGCTTATGCCGACGTCGACGCAGAAGACATCCGCGCCCGCCTGTCTGGCCAGCACGTTGATCGCCGCGCCGCCGCCCAGCATGTTCAGGACCATCTGCGGCGTCACCTCGGCCGGGTAGGCGCTCACGCCTTCTTCGCAGACGCCGTGATCGCCCGCCATGACGACCGCCGCCTTGCGCGGAAAGCGCGGCAGCGACTCACCGCGGATGCCGGCCAGCTGCACCGCGAGCTGCTCCAGCCGGCCGAGGCTGCCCTGCGGTTTCGTCAGCCGGTCAAGCCGGTCGGCGGCCTTCGTCATCGCGTCTTCGTGCAGCGGGCCGATGTCCGCGATGACACGGGCAATCTTTTCTTCAACGTTCATTTGCGATCGTCCTTTCCTTCTCCGGCTACGGACGGACGATCCCGGACGGCGCGGCCGCATCCCGGAGTGCCGCCGGCCCGATCTCCCGCCTTCCGGGCTGCAGCAGCAACTGGGGCACGCCGCTCTCCGGGTGCGGCAGCAAGACCGGCTCGACGCCGAACACGCGCCGGATCGTCTCGAATGTCAGCACCGCAGACGGCGGGCCGTCCGCCGCCAGCCGTCCTTCGTGAATGACGAGCAGCCGGTCGCAATATTGTGCCGCCAGATTCAGATCGTGCAGCACCGCCACGACCGTCCGGCCGCCGGACCGCTGCCAGACCCGCACAAGATCGAGCAGTTGAATCTGGTATCCGATGTCGAGATACGTCGTCGGCTCATCCAGCATAAGCAGCTCCGGATCCTGCACCATCACTTTCGCCAGCGCGACGCGCTGCCTCTCCCCGCCGCTCAGCGCATCAAGCCGGCGGTTCGCAAAAGCCGACAGTCCGAGCGTCTCCAGCACGCGGTCAATCAAAGCCTCGCCTTTTTCATCCCGGGCGCCGAACCAGTTCTGGTAAGGATAACGCCCCATCGAGGCCACTTCGCGCACGGTGAACGCCGTCCTGGGAAGCGGTTCCTGCTGCAAGACGGCAAGGCGGCGGGCCAGCGCCCTGCGCGGCCAGGATGCGACCGGACGGCCGAACAGCCGCACGGAGCCGGCGTCGAATCGCCTGACGCCGGAGATCGCGGCGAGCAGCGAAGATTTGCCGGCGCCGTTCGGGCCGATGATGCCGTACAGGCCGCCCGCTTCCAGCCGGAATGTGATGTTGTCCAGTATGCGCCGCCCATCTGCGTCGATCGTCAGGCCGTCCACTTCGATCATGCGTCACCCCTCCCCAATCCGGCTTTGCGACGCTTCAGCAACCAGGCGAAAAACGGAGCGCCGACCAGCGCGGTGAGCACGCCGAGCGGGATTTCCTTCGGACTGAGCGCCGTGCGCGCCAGCGTGTCGGCCCATACGACATAGATGCCGCCGCCGATGACGGAGAGCGGCACGATGAGCCGGTAGTCCGGTCCGACGAGCAGCCGGATCAGATGCGGCACGACGAGCCCGACGAAGCCGACGACGCCGCTTACCGAAACGGCGGCGGCGGTCACGAGCGTCGAGGCGAGCAGGACGAACAGTTTCGTCCGCTCGACATTCACGCCGAGATGGGCGGCATGCCGCTCGCCGAGCGTCATCAGGTTCATCGCCGAAGCGAAGGCGGCGATGACCGGCAGTCCCGCGGCCGCGAACGGCAGGACGAGAAGCGCGTGGTCCCACGTTCTTTTCGACAGGCTGCCGAGCACCCAGAACAGGATCTGGTTTACTTCGTCGTCGGACATCGAGATCATGAGCGAGACGAACGCGCCGAGAAATGCCTGAAAGATGACGCCCGTCAAAATGAGCGTTTCCACCGCCATCTGTCCGTTCGAACGCGCAAACACGAACACCATCAGCACGGTGAGCAGTCCGGAAGCGAACGCGGCGGCCGGAACCGTCCACATGCCGATCATCGCCTGCAGCCCGAACGTCATGACGAGCGCCGCGCCGACCGAGCTGCCGGAGGCGACGCCGAGCGTATAAGGATCGGCCAGCGGATTGCGGAGCACGCCCTGAAACCCCGCTCCCGCCATGCCGAGACATGCGCCGACAAGCACCGCCAGGACGATGCGGGACAGCCGGACCTGCGTCACGATTGCTTCCTCCAGCGGCGTCCAGTCCGGTTCGGAACTTCTGAAAAACGGCAGCTGATGGATGAGAATCGACCACACCTTGGCGACCGGCATTCCCGCCGAGCCGATGGAAAGCGACCATACAACGGAAACCGTCAGGAGCATGAGCGCCGCCCCTGACCATGCCGCAACGCGCAGCGGGAGTTTCATGGCTTCATCACGGGAACAGGTCCGGATGAATCGCGGCGGCGATTTCTTTCAGGCCGTCCGTCAGCCGCGGGCCGACGCGCACGAGCGGATCGTTCGTCACCGCATGCACGCGGTCGTTCTTCACCGCTTCGATCTGATCCCAGCCCGGACGGGACAGGATCTCGCCGAGAAGGTCCACGCCTTCGATTTCCGGATAAATGATGACTTCGGGATTCCGCTGGATGACCGCTTCCGAATCGACCTCGAACCATCCCGATTGATCGGCAGAGATATTGACGCCGCCGGCCAGCTTCACGAGTTCGTCGAGAAACGTTCCGGAACCGACGGTCCACCCCGGCGAAAACTCGAGATAGACGCTGAGCGGCTCCGCATCTTTGACTTTGTCCGCAACGTATTGGATGGCCGCGCGCATCTCGGCGGCGACGGCTTCCGCTCCGGCCTGATGGTTCAGCAGGACGCCGACTTGTTCGATATGCGCGATCGTCTCCTCCAGCGTCTGCGGATCAGATGCGTACACGGTGATGCCGAGCTGCCGCAGCGCGTCGACCGCGGCCGCGTTCATGCTCGCGCTGCCGAGCACCAGATCCGGATTCAGCGACGCCACTGCTTCGATATTCGTGTTCATGTCGCCGACGCGCGGCAACTCGGCCGCTTCGGGCGGATAATTGCTGTACTCGTCCGCGCCGACCGCAAGGCTCCCCGCACCGATCGCGAAGACGATTTCCGTATCGCTCGGCCCGAGCATGACGACGCGCTCCGGCGCCCGCTCCAGCGTAATCGCGGTGCCCGTCTTGTCGGTGACGGTGAGCGGATAGACCGTCTCTTTGCCGGCATCCGCCGCCGCGTGTTCCCCGGAATCGGCTTCGCTTCCGGCCGCGTCCGCATTTGCCGGGCTGCCGCCGTCATCCGCCGTTTGCTGACCGGCATGGTCACCGCCGCTTGAGCCGCTGTTCGAGCCGTCGTTTGAACCGCAAGATGCAAGCAGCATCGCGAACAGCAGTAGCGCCGCGAACCATGCCGCATATTTTGTCCAATTGTGATGAATGTCCGCATTTCGTGTCATGTCGTTCATTGCTCCTGTCCGAAAAGAATGTGATGCATGAGGCCTTCATCTAACAAAAAAAGCATCCCCGGCCTGACGTTCCCGGAAATGCTCATGCAAGCGTCGACTGTTCGAAGCCGTCCGGCTGATCGGGCGGCAAACCCGACAAAAGGCGGCTTCGATCCATCATCCAACACCTCCTAAGACCACGTAGGCAGCGTCTGGCAAGGATAGCGGGCAGGTCTCCTGACTCGAAGTGCACGAATGCCGTCTTCCCGGTTTCCCAGTGACATGGATGGCGTTCGCTTGCGCAAGGCGATTTGGGCTTGCGCGCTTCTCACAGTGGCGGGTCCGTGCCGGATTCTCACCGGTCTTCCCTATTAAGCCGGCCTCCGCTCAGGGCGCGGCGGCCTGGCACCCGTATCCGCAATATGCAATTGTCCGTTTCCGACTATAGCATGAACCGGAAAGGTTGTCCATAGCGGTGCATCAGTCGCCGGTGACCACTTCGCCCGGCCAGGCGGCCATGCCGTCTTCCACGTTGACGACATCGTAGCCGAACTGCGCGAGATATTCGCACACGCGCGCGCTCCGCACGCCGCCCTTGCAGATGAAGACGAGCGGGCCTTCGCGTTCCGGCTCGAGTTCATCCATCCGGTCCAGAAATTCGGACAGCGGGATCAGCCGCGCTTCGGCGATATGGCCGGCCTGCCATTCCTCCCGCTCCCGGACGTCGATCAGGTTGACCGGCTCTCCCTTGGCGAGCCGTTCGGCCAATTCTTCGGCCGTCCATACTTCAATGCTCATGCTTCGTCACCTCCGAGCCGCTTCTCGATCCGTTCGCCGTACGTGTCCCATGCCGCGGCTCCGTACCAGCCGCGCTGCTCCATGAGCAGGCGGAGCCTGAGCCGCCGCTCGTTCAGCTTCTTGCGAATGTCGGCGCGCTCTTCGTCCGTACGACACATGCGGAGCAGATCCGCAAGCGTGACGGTCTCTTTCGCGAGCTGCACTTCCTCCGGCACGATACCGGCGTTGCGCATCATGATATAAGCCGTGCGGAGATCCTCCGGCACATGCGACAGATCCTCGATCTCAAGCGGCTTGCCTTCGCCCGGCAGATTGCGGAGCTCCCCCCGCTCGATCGCTTCCCGGATGCGCTCTTCCGCTATGCGGCTCACCCAATCCATCGCCGTCCGCCTCCTCCGCATCGAATCATACCGCTCCAAGCATTGTACGCCTCCGGGAAGCCGATGTCCAGCGCCGGGAACGGACGTCCGGCCGCGCAGCCGGGCATTATCTGCTTCCGCGCCGCTTTGCTGCGAGCAGACGCTCCATCGGAGACCCGGCTGCGCCCCCGGAATCCGGGCTGCCGGCGTCCGGGAGAACGGAATGCGAACCGTTGGAAGGGGCCGATCCGGTTGCGCTTGGACCGGCACGGGCAGCATCCGTGCCGTCTGTCCCGCCGATGCGGACATCCGGAAGCTTGTCTTCGGCCTTCCGCGGCTCAAGGCCCCTCGGCCTGATCCCGCCGCCCGCATAGAATTCGCCGGCGCTCCGGGTCCGTTCCTTGAGCCGCGACCATGCGGTGGCACCCGCCGCATCCGCGCCCGGCCCCTGCCGGACGGCAAATCTGCCGGCCAGGGCGGCGGCGATCCTGTTCCACGGCAGCGACAGCCGCCGCACGGCGATGTCGGCGAGCCACAGCAGCAGCGCCGCGATGAGGAGTCCCCGCGTCAGGTCGACTTTCCCGCGCGCCGCAATCCGTTCGATGCGGAACACCTCGCCGGGCTGTTCCGGCGACAGCATCCGCCCGCCCGTCACCTGTGCGATCTCCTCGAGCAGCGCCCGCCCTTCTTCATCGCCGGCAAGCCGGAATTCGGGCGAATACGGGATGACGAAACCCGCCAGCGAGCCGCCGGAAGGCGCGCCGTCCGCATCCCCGCTTTCGCTGATCTGCATGAAATACGCGCCCGGCCGGGCATTGTGGAGCCGCACGGCATATTCCCCGGGCGCAACCGGGACGGGCCGAAGCGTCTCTTCGCTGCCGTCTTCGCCCGTCAGCGACACCGTCAAATTGCTTGTGCCGGCTGCGCCCTGGGCGGTGATGGTCAATTCCGCGTCTCCGCCTTCCAGCCTTGCCTTCACAAGCCAGGGGTCGGTCGAAAATTGCGGGAACGTCCATTTCACCCATGCGGACAGCACGTCGGGAAATTGCGGCCAGGACGTCCATTCCGTTGACCATTGGCCCATCAGGTCGCTCGTCCAGGCGACCGAACGGCCGGCTCCGAACGACCAGCGCGCCAGCAGCGGATCGCCTTCCGGGGACAGGAGCACCGTCTCGGCCGTCTCTTTGGGCGTCGTCGCCACATACGCGTCAACGGCGGGGACGCCCGCCGAGAACAGCGGCAGCCAGCCGCCGGCCTGCCCGATCGCGGGGACGAACCGGTTCTCCACGATGTAAGTCCGCGCCATCATCGCCGTCTCCCGGCTGAAAATCGCCGGGATCGTGCTTTGATCGGCGGTGTAATAATACCGTCCCTTCGCCGCGTCGGCCAGCCGCTTCAGCAACGCCGTATCCGCGTCCATGCCGACGGCGACCGTCGACATCGTAATGCCCGCTTCATTCATCGCGGCCGTCAATGCGTCATAATTGTTGTTTCCCGCCGACATGCCGTCCGTGAGCAGAATGATGTGCCGGCGCTGGGCTTCAATCTCCAGCATCCGGTCCAGCGCGGCGGCAACGGCCGGATGGATGTCGGTGCCTCCCGCGGGCTGTATCCCCTGTACCGCTGCCGTGACCGCATCGCGATCCGTCAGCTTCGTCGGTTCGACGACCCACCACGGGGAATCGTCGAACGCGACGACGCCGACCGTGTCCGGGTCGCGCAGCAGCCCGATCGCGCGCAGCGCCGCTTCCTTCGCCAGCTCCAGCTTGCCGCCGTCCATGCTGCCCGACCGGTCGATGACCAGGATGAGGCCGAGGGACGGCATCTGCCGCCGCCCTTTCAAATCCATGTAGACCGGCAGCGCGCGTTCGAGCGGCGTCTCGTAATAGCCGCCGAGGCCGTAGCTGTCCGCGCCTCCGGCGGCAACGAGCCCGATGCCGAGATCACCGACGGCGGATGCCAGCCGCTCCATCACCGTCTCGGACAGCCGCGTCGCCGGCACATTGTTCAGCACGATCGCATCATATCGCGCGTAATCGGCAAGTTCCACGGACAACTGTTCAGGCGACGCCAGATCGTACGGGATGAGCGACGCCTCGAGCGCCGAAGCGATGTTGGCCGACGAACCCGGCTCGCCTTCGACGACGAGCACGCGCGGCGGCCCTTCGACCCGGCTGAATCCGTAAGCCGTGTCGTTCTGCGCCCGATGGTCCCCCGGCATGTAGATTTCGGCTCGATAGCGATTGAACCCGGCGGACCCGGCGATGTTCTGAAACAGATAGCGGTTGACGCCGGACGACAGCCGCACCGTCTCGCGGGCGATCTCGCGCTCGTTCTCGAACAGCCTCAGCTCGGCCTCGCGCTCCGCGGTGCTGGCGACTTCCAGCTCGATCGTGAACCGCTCGCCGAGCCTGACCGAAGCCGGCGTCTGGAGCGACTCGATCGCCGCGTCGTCCGCGGCTCGGGAGGCGAGCGGCACGACATCGACAGCGATGCCCTGCGACCTGAGCAGCCGGCTCTGGCGAATGGCATCGCCCACGTTGCCTCGGCCGTCCGAGAGCAGGACGATCCTTCCGCCTTCCGGGAGCAGGCTCGCCGCGAGCCGCAGGCCGTCGGTTATGTTCGAATACACGGGATCGATGCCCGCACGCAGCGCGGGCGCACCGCCTTCCGTCGTCAGCGGCCGCTCCACTGCCGCGGTTCGGCCGAACGAGACGATGCCGGCCCGATCGCCGTCTTCCTTGCCGTCGAGCGCCTCGCCGATCCAGCCGGCGATGCTTGCATCGTCCGCGACGCTTGCCGAGCGGTCGGCGACGAAGACCACCGCCCGGTAATCATCGCGAAACGTCGGTGCAAAGCCCGATGCGACAGAGATGAGCAGCAGCAGGATGACGGCGCGCAGCGTAAATGCGGCGGCTTTGCGCGGCCCCGACAGCCGAAGCGTACGCTTCCATGCCCAAAACAGCCACGCGGCAGCCGGGATGATGAGCAGCAGCAGCCACGGCTGGTCAAAATGCAGCCCCACGCCGGTACACCTCCCATTCCGCCGCCAGAAGCAGCAACAGCAGAACGGCGATGTACGGCACGAGGTCGATCCAGGCATCCGACTGACCCGATGCCGCTTCTTCCGCGCCGTCCGGCGTTCCCGACGCCGCATCGCCCGTCTCCCCGCCGGTTCCCGGAAGGCCGGTTCCGGAGAGCGGCTCGTCCGTCCACATCCCTTCCGCTTCCGCCGCGTGGACGGCGAGCAGCCGGGCGCCCAGCACCCGGTCGTCCGCATCGTATTCGACAAAACGGTAAAGGCCGGGGACGCCGGGCACCGTCTGTACGGCGGACACCGCGCCGTCCGCGTTTCGTTCCGCTTCAACTGCGTCAGATGCGGATGCCGTCCGGACGGGCGCCGTCTCCAGCGTCTCCCAGACCGCCCGCACCGTGCCGCTCCTTATGCCGATCTCGATCCGGCTGCCCGCTTCCGCCCGGCCGAGGTGTCCGCCCGCGGCGCCGCCGAGCCATTCGGCCGCCTGTGCGGCGAGAATCGGGAAATCGGGCCGCAGCGGCAGGTCGGAATCGGCGGGATCGAACGCCAGAACGAGCTGCGGGCGGCCGTCCGCAGTCCCGGCATAGAGCACCGGCACGCCGCCGTACACGGCGACCGGCTCCATGCCGGGGCCGGGATCGGCCTGCACGATCCACGCGATGTGCGTATCGGCCAACGTGATATGGGCCGTGACGGGATGCGGCCGGATGTCGACCCGGTTGTCCGCCGGTTCGGTTGCCGTTCCGCCCCGGGGCGGCGATGAAGCGGTCCAGATGCGCCATACCGGCCTGGAAGCGAGCAGGCTGCGCCAGGCGGCCGAGTCCAGCTTTCGTTCGTCCGCTCCGTACAGCACGATCCAGTCGATGCCGGCCGCCGATTCATCGTCGGGTTCGAAGCGGTCCGGATCGGCCTGCACGATGTCGACGCCCGCCAATTCGAGCGCGGCGGTGAGGAACAGGCTGCGTTCGCCGACGAGCAGCACCCGGCTCGCTGAAGCCGCAGCCGGGAACGCGAAGGCCGCGTTGTCCGCCGTGTAATCATCCGCCGTGCGCAGTTCGGCGCGGTAGTAGTCCGCCGCCGGCAAACCTTCGAAGGCGAATACGCGCTGCTCGCCGGGCTCCAGCCGAAACGTCCGCTCCGCCGCCGGCGCCTTGCCGCCGGCGGGCACAAGCGCGAGCGTGCCTTCCGCCGGGCGCGCGCCGTAATGGATGAGCGTCACGGCAGCCGCATGCGATTCCGCTCCGGCTTGCAGGCCGAATGCGGCGATGGACGTATTGGCGCCGTCCCTGCCCGCCGCGAACAGACGGATGGCGGACGCCTCGACCGTTGCGCCGCCCGCGCGGATCCGGCCGTCCGTCGCCAGCCACAGCTCGGCGCCTTCCTTGTTCCGGACCAGCGCATCGGCCAGCGTGAGCGCCGCTTCCTCGTCCGTGCGCCCGTAGTGCGGACCGATCGCTTCCAACGCGCGGCGGATCTTGCGCCGATCGGTCTCGTCCTGCAGGATCAACTCCGGCTCGCCGCCCGCCGCGATCAGGGTCACCGGACGGGAGGACTGCAGCTCCTCCGCCGCGGCCGCGACGGCTTGCAGCGCCTCGCCCAAGGCGTCGGCTTCGCCGCTTCCGCGAGACGCGGCCGCCGTCATGCTGGCCGAACGGTCGACGACGATGACGACCGGCGCAGCGGACGAGGCCTGCCCCATGACGTGCGGACGCATCAGCGCGAAGACGAGGCACGCCGCCGCGATGAGCTGCAGAAGCAGCAGCAGGGTGCGGCGCAGCCGCTGCCAGGGCCGGTTCGCTTCCTGCTCGCGCAGCGCCCGCCGCCACAGCAGATGGCTTGCGATCTCGGTCTCCGGGTACCGGCGTCTCAGCAGATACATCAGCAGAATGGCCGGCAGCGCCAGCGCGAAAACGGCCGAAGCGGCGGACTGAAACAGCATGTTCTCCCTCCTTCGCGTTCAAGTTCGGCACCGATCCGATCAACGCGGCCGCTGCAGCAATCCGTGCCGCGCCATGCGGACGAGCACCGTCTCCTCGAGCGGCACGGACGTATCGACGGCGAAATAGACGAAGCCGAGCTCCATGCATCTTCTTCGAATGGCCCGGACGTGTTCCTTCAGCGCTTCGTCATAGGCGCGCAGCGCGTTCTCGTGAACGGCCACATCCTTCGCCGCTTCCGTCTCGGCGTCAATGAGCCGAAGCTCGCCGCGCAGCGCCGGCCGCCACTCGTCCGGCGCGAGCACATGCACGAAGACAAGATGCTGTCGCGCCGCGGCGAACGCCTTGAGCGTCTCCTCAATCCCCGAGGCATACAGCCCGTCCGTCAGCAGCCAGCTGACGCCGGGCCGCGGCGGCAGCGCGCCGGGCACAGCAAGCGGGACCCGGAGATCCTCGGCGCCGGGATCGGCGGCAGGGCCAAGCGACTGTTCAAGGAATTCGAACAAGCGGTGCGCCGCGCCGCGTCCCCTGACCGGATGAAGACGGCCTTCGACGCTGCCGGCAAAGCGGACGGCCGCGGCGCGGTCGTCGCCGCAAAGGGCGGCATAGCCGGCGCACGCCGCAATCCGGGCGGCATAAAGCAGCTTGTTCGTGTCCGACCATGTGTCCGGATTCGTCTCCGGTTTTCCGGGCTCGAAACGCATGGACCGGGATACATCCAGATAGAACGTGACATCCGTCTCCTGTTCGTCCCAATATTGCCGGATATAAGCCCGCCCTGTGCGGCCGTAGACGTTCCAGTCCAGCCGCCGGATATCGTCGCCCGGCACATATGCCCGGTAGTCCGCGAATTCGAGCGAACTGCCGAGCGCGCCGGAACGCCGTTTACCCTGCTGCGTGCCGCGCGTCCGCCCGGACGCCGCAACGGCCAGCCGTTCGACGCCCCTCAGCAGCGATTCTCCGGGCCGAACCAGCTTGCCTTTGTTTCCCTCCGGGGCGGAATGACCGGCTCGGTCCGCCGCGCTCACGGCGAAACCCCCGCCGCCGCGAGCACTTCCGCGACCAGCTCATCCGGCCGGATGCCGGATGCAAGCGCTTCGTAGCCGAGCACGATCCGGTGCCGGAGCACGGGCGCGGCCGCCGCGGCAAGGTCGGCGCGCGAGACGTGCAGGCGGCCGTCGAGCAGCGCGCGCACCTTCGCGATGCCGACGAGCGCCTGCACGCCGCGCGGACCGGCGCCGTAGCGGACATACCGCCGAACGGCGTCCGGAACGTCCGGCTCGCCCGCGTGGGTCAGCATGACGATCTGGACCGCCAGATCCAACATATCGTCGGAGACGAGCACTTCCTTCGCGTACTGCTGAATGCGGTGCAGATCTTCAGCTCCCGCGGCCTTCTCCGCCTTCGCTTCGTGTGCGGAAGTGGTTCGCGCGACAATCTCCTTCAGTTCGGCGCGGCTCGGATAGGCGACGTCAATCTTGAGCAGGAAGCGGTCGAGCTGCGCTTCGGGAAGCGGGTAGGTTCCCTCCTGCTCCAGCGGATTCTGCGTCGCCAGCACGAAGAACGGCCGCGGCAGCGGATGCGTCTCGCCGCCCGCGGTCACCGTGCGCTCCTGCATCGCCTCGAGCAGGGCGCTCTGCGTTTTCGGCGTCGCCCGGTTGATCTCGTCCGCCAGGATGAGGTTCCCGAAGATCGGCCCGGGCTGGAACCGGAATGCGGCCGGCTCGCCGGCGGCGCCGAATTCGACGATGCGCGTTCCCGTAATGTCGGAAGGCATCAGGTCGGGGGTGAACTGGATGCGCGAGAACGTCAGATCCAGCGCGTCCGCCGCCGTGCGGATGAGCATCGTCTTGCCCAGTCCCGGCACGCCTTCCAGCAGCGCGTGGCCTCCGGCAATCAGGCACCACAGCAGTTGTTCGACGACCGTCTCCTGTCCGACGATCACCTTCGCGATCTCGCGCCGAACGGCATGGATCCGCTCGACGGCTTCCGCGATGTCCGCTTTCGATTCGATCATGGCATCCTCCCGTTCCGAATCGTTCACCGATCCGGCTGTATCTCATCGAAATAGTTCTTGACGCGCTCCTTCAGCGAAGGCGGCAGCGTGCCGGCCGACAATGCGCGCCGGGCGTCCGCCTCGTAAGACGCGTACACTTCTTCATAACTGCGCACGCCGCCGTCGACGGCCGGCGAGCTGCCGCCTTCGGTTACGGCGCCGCCGGACGCGGGACCGCCGTCGGTCGTCACTTCGCCTTCTCCCTCGTAGATGCGGGGCGTCGTGACGAGCGTCCGGCCGCCGCTGCCAAGCCCGGCTCCGCCGCCGGTACCGCTGCCCTGGCCCCTGCCGAGGCCGGAGCCGCTGCCCGATCCGCTTCCGGCGCCGCTGCCGCCTGAACTTCCCGTTGCGCTTCCGCTTGAACCGCCGCCGGCCGGGCTTCCCGAACCGGTGCCTTCAGCGCCGCCGCCCGCAGAGCCGCCGGATGAAGAGCCGTTTTGCCCCGACCCGCCGCCGGTTTGACCCTGCCCCGCATCACTGCTGCCGGTCTGCGTTCCCTCCGAACCCGGCTGCCCGCCGCCCGGTGAAGCCGTTCCTTCATCGTCACCGGCCGCGTCGGCATCCGCGATGCCGTTCCAGCCGCTGCCCGCAGTTCCCGCGGTATCCAGACCGAGCCGCGATCCGGCCGCCGCCAGCGCGGTTGCCGCCTGTTCAGCCAGCGCTTGCAGCTCCTCCGCCGACAAGGCGGCTTCCATCGCCTGTCCGATCGCTTCCGATGCAGCTTCGAGTTCGCCGTTTCCCAAAGCGTCCGCAGCTCCTTCAAGCGCTTCACGCAGCGCATCTTCTCCGGCTTCCGGCGCCTTGCCGGCGAGCTCCCGCAGCCGTTCCGCGAGCGCCTCCCGCTGTTCGGGGCTGAGCCGCGCAATCAGGCTTCCCAAGCGCTCCGCCGCTTCGGCAACCCCGCGCCTGTCGCCGCGTTCCAACGCCTGTCCGAGTTCGCCGAGTTCGGGCGTCCGCTGCATCTCGTTCGCCAATGCTCGGAGCGCTTGCTGCTCCTGCTTCAGTTCGGCGGCGAGACGCGCAATTTCCCGCTCGGCCGCCTCCCATTCGGCGCGCAGCGCATCCGGCTCCATCCGGAGCGCCTGCTCCCGCAGTTGGTTCAGCGGCTCGGTCAGCGCCTTGCGCTCTTGTTCCGTCAGTCCGCCGGATTGCTCCAGTTCGTCAAGCGCCTGTTCGATGCGGCCGATCTCGCCGCTCAGCGCCGCGCGGGCGGCCAGCCGTTCATCCATCGGGTTCGGCAGGAGCAGCAAAATCGCCGCAGCACACCAGATGGCGGCAAGACCAAGCAGGTATCGCCGCTGCTCCCGACCGCGCGGCCACGGAATCCGCTCGCCCAGCCCGGCCGCGAAACGGGCTGCCTCCGCTTCGGCGTCGGCGCGCTGCAGGCGCGTGATCGGCGTATCCAGATGCAGCAGGTCGAGCGCCGTGACGATGGCATCGTTCGTGCCGGCGCGATCCATCTCGCGGGCCGCCGCGCGTTCATCGATGCGCGGCCGGAAGGAAGCCGCCGCACCGGCGGCGATTCCCAGGGCGGCTAGCGCTGCGGCGATGATCGGCGCATCCTCGACCGGCAGGAAGCGAGTCGCCGCAAGCAGCAGGACCCCCGCGCAACTTCCGGCCAGAAGCCCGGCGGCTGTGCGCCGCACGAGCCGGACAGCCATGAGGCGCCGGCGCACCGGTGTCAGCAATTTCAGAAGCTGCGGCTCATGCAATGTTCGGGACATGCTCCCCCTCCTTCCGGTCCGGCAGGAATGGATTCCGGGATGAACCTCCACGGTTATTTAACACAATTAATGATTTATATCATTATCCTTTCATGTAATGAGTCATCAGATTGCCATCAGCCTTGGCCTGCCGCCTTCTTCCGTTTCCGTTTCAGCACGGGCCGGATGTGCCGGATGCTGAGCAAGACCGCGATGACGGTCAGTACCGAGTAGACGAGGAAATATTCCTGCCACAGCTCGATCGGCGCTTCGGCGGCCGATGATGAGCCGGACCAGGCGACACGAAATATGCTGCGCGACAGATCGGGCTCGAAGATGCTGATGAGCGCCGCCGCCGGATTCAGCCCCATCAAGAAGCCGGTCCAATTATAATAGCCGGGCGGATTCGGTTGACTTGCGACCGAGTTTACGATCATCAAGTTCAATATGAGATACAGGAACGCCGTGCCGCCATACATGAACAGCGTCAATCCGTACGATGTGATGACGGAAAGCATGGTGCGTTTCATCAATGTGGAGAACAGGACGCCGAACGATCCGAACGACAGCATCGTGAACAGATAGAAGGCGAACACCGTCCCGACCTGTCCCGGCGAAATGCCGCCGTACAGGAAGACGATGCTGAATACCGGCATGGTCGAAATGACGAGCAAGGTCATGAAACCGAGCGATGATACCAGCTTGCTCAGGATGATGCTCGTCGAGCTCTGCTGCGTTGTAAGCAGCAGATTCAGCGTCTGTTTCTCCCGTTCGCCGCTGACGACGCCGGCGGTAAGCCCGGGCGTCATGAACGCGATCAATCCGAGCTGCGCGAGGCTGATGAACAGGAACATCGTCCGGCTCCGGCCGGGATCGAAAGACGCCGCTCCGAGCCCGTGATCCATGCGGAAAATGTACATAAACCCGAACGCCAGAATGCCGATGGCCGTCAGATAGAACAGCAGCGCCCACATGGAACGAGACGTCCGCATGCGGAGCGTGAATTCCTTGCCGAGCACCGGATTGATGAGCCTCGTCCGCAAGTCCGGCAACCGGCGCTTGGCAGCCGACTGTCCGCTCATGTCTTCACCCCGATTCCTTTGGTCATTTCGAGGAAGACGTCTTCCAGATTCGTCTGCGCCTCGCTGAAAGCGATCGGCCGGACGCCGCGTTCGACGAGCCGGACGAGCAGTTCCGCCTGTTCTTCGTCGCCGCCGGCAAATTGGAATCTTACGAGCTGCCCGTCCCGCATGACACGTCCCACATGCGGCTCGCCTTCCAGCAGGACGACCGCTTCTTCCGCTCCTCCGGCCAGCCGAAGTTCGAGGATGCGCCCCGCCTGCAGCCGGTGTTGAATCTCGGCGACGCTGCCCTGGGCGATCATTCTCCCCTGTTCGATGACGCCGATCTCATCCACCATCTCCGCCAGTTCGGGCAGGATATGGGAGGAGATGATGATGGTCTTGCCCATCGCTTTCAGTTCTTTCATAATCTCCCGCATTTCAATCCTTGCGCGGGGATCGAGACCGGATGCCGGCTCGTCAAGGATGAGCAGGTCCGGGTCATGAACGAGGCAGCGCGCCAGGCAGAGCCGCTGTTTCATGCCGCGGGACAGCGTGTCGACATAGGCATCCTTCTTGTCTGACAGGTTGACGAGTTCGAGAAGCTGCGGGATGAGCGCTTCGCGCTCCGCCCGCGGAATGCCGCAGCTCGCGCCGTAGAAATGCAGATATTCCGTCGTCCGGAATTGATCGTAGACGCCGAAGAAGTCCGGCATATATCCGATTCGCCGGCGCACTTCCTTCGGCTCTTCGGTCACGTCGATGCCGTCCACCCGGACGATGCCGTCGTCCGGCGCAAGCAGCGTCGCCAGAATTGCCATCGTCGTCGACTTGCCGGCGCCGTTCGGTCCGATGAATCCGAACACGGTCCCGCGCCGGATCGTCAGGTCAATCGACTTGAGCGCCTGAAAATTGCCGAACCGTTTCGTGAGTCCCCGGATCTCGACCATGAGCCGGTCGGAACCGCCGGCGGAATCCGCCTGCCGCGAGTTTTCCGCCGGCAGCGCAGCTTGTTCGGTTCGCTCCGTCATTCGGCCGTCCCTCCTCCCAGTTCCAGAACAGGCAGACGATAACGGATTCTGCCGCTCGCCTCAAGCTGCATCCGCACCGTATGCTGATCCGTCACGTACGATTCCGCCGGTCCGGGCAGCGTGTACGAATCGGCATCCATCTGGACCGGCTCCCATTCGCCGGACGCATCGTTCCACACGGACAGCGTCGCATTGTTGAACGCTATCGGTTCATGCTGACGGATGATGAAGGAATGGTACGGCTCATCCCGCCAGGGCAGCGGATATTCGAAGTTGAGCGTCCCGTCGGCCATTTCCAGAAGATCGTCATGGATATTGCCGAATTCTAGCATGGCGTTCCGGGTAATCACGGGCTGCACGATGCCGGGTACGCCGCCTGCGACGTCGGCAACCGTCAAGTCCAGGGGCTGCGCCCACAGCGTCACGTTGTCGGACGGCACCGCCGAACCGTTCACTTCGAACCAGCCTTCGCCGTCGGAGCTGAATCCGACGATCAGCGGAACTTCACCGTCCACCGCCCCGTTGATCTTGGCGTTTCGGCTTTCATTCAAATAAGCGTCCAGCAAGCCGCGCTCGCGGGCATAAGAATCTTTCCCGCTTGGATAAGGGAACAGCAGACTGCCGTACGATGCGTAACCGATACCGGCAACAATCGACGGGCCGCCGGCGTACGGGATATTGACCGTGCCCGATTCTCCGCGCGCCAGGTCGCCGATGCGATAGGCCACGCCGTTCATCAGCACGCTGACATGCTTCAGATCGGCCGCGGTTTGATTCGTCACTTCAATATCGAGGTAGCTGCCGTTATACGCGATCGCCGTGTCGAATTGGCCGTACCCGGGCGAAGCGCCGAAATGAACCCATGCCTTGCGGATGGACCAGTACGGCACGTCCCGCCATTCGGCCGCCGCGCCCCCGTCGGTCATCCGGGTGAGCTTGCCGCCCGAGAGTCCGGAGACGCCGCTCTGCACGAGATCTTCATCCCGCAGCGGAACCGCAAAGTCGGCTCCCTCGAATGATACGCCGACCTTTCCGCCGGACGGCACGAACACGGCCGCACCCGCGGACCGGTCCGCCCAGCCGTCGCCCGAAAGTTGCACGGCGCGGACGCTGTGCGCTTTAACGGTCCGCTTGTCCGCGGAACCGACAGTGAAGATGACGACGCTGCAGATCACGGACAGTACGGGAATGAGCCACCACATCCATTCGCGGCGGTCGAATTTTTTCAACAGCAGGTACAGGATCGGCGCTGCAAGCAGCACATAGATGATGAAGAAGAGCGACAAATGGCCGATTTTCGGCGGCTTCAGGGAAGGAAAGTAGCTCAGAATCGAATCATAATGCCAGAAATCGTAGCTGTACCCGTAACGCACACCTGTCATGACCGGATACAGCCCGATGCCGGTCAGCATCCGTTCCCACAGCTTGGGGCCTCCTCCCCAGCCCGCAAGCGGCTCGACAGACGGGTCGAACGCCACATACAGGACGCTGCCCGACCCGTACGCGCGGACAGCTGAAATAGGAACGCCGTCCGCCAGTGTGACGATGCCGGCTTGCAGATCCCCGGTCGATACCGTCATCGGCATTCCGGCCGGCAGCGGCTCTTCACCGATCGCTTCCAGGATCCGGGCCGACTCGAGCTCGGCCGTTCCGCCGGGCGCGACGGGCACAAGATCAGCGAACGCGGCGGCGGTCTTCGCATAGCCGGCGCCGCCGGATACGACCAGCCGGCCGCCGCGGATCACCCAGCCCCGGATCGCATCAATCCGTTCCTGCGGCCAGTTTCCGGTCGGCACGTCGTTGAGCACCAGCATGTCCAGTGCGCCGAGCTGCAGCGAATCCGCCGGCAGATCGTCCTCCTTCAGCACGATCGTCCGGAAGTTGTAGCCGCGCGTCATGAGCAGCGCGAGAACATTCATCGTATCCGGGTCGCGCGCCACGACGCCGACAGTTGTCGAACTGTCGCCCGAACCCTGCAGGTAAGGTTGGCCGGACACAACCGGAACCTGCCGTCCGGACCCCGCTCCGCCTTCATCGAACCGGATTCGGTTGTTGTCCTTGTTGTACACCATGCCCGGCACGGTCATCTCGACGATCATCGGCGTGTCCGCGGGCAATTCGGCGGGAACGGCGATCTCCTTCGGAAACCCGTCGTCATACGCGAACACGACATCGCCGCGCAAATCGCGGCCCGTGCGGTTCGTGAGCGTCAGTCTGAGCCGCGTATATTTCCCCTCTTTATAGACGGACTGAAAACCGAGTTCCCACCGCATCTCGATGCCGGCCTCCGTCTCCGCTGCGGCGGCCGGCTGATCGGGCCACAGCAGCAGCAATGCCAGCAGCGCGGCCAATGCGGCAGGCAGCCAAACCTTGATCCATCGGCCGAGAACGTCTGCCAAGTGAGGTCTACCCCCCGTACGCAGTCTGAATCTGTTTTATATTTGACGCCGTGGCGGGATTTAAAGTTGCACTAATGCAAGACAGCTCCGAACGACGTCGGAGCTGCAAGCCGAATTGTGGTCTCATGATGTCTTACACGCGGACCGCCGTGCCGCTCACGGCGACCATCAGCATGCCTTCCCGCACCACTTCGTAGTCGATGTCGATGCCGACGATGGCGTTCGCGCCCATCCGCCGCGCCTGCTCGACCATCTCGCCGATCGCGATGTCGCGGGCATCCTTGAGCTTGTTCTCGTAGGCGCCGGAACGTCCCCCCACGACGTCGGTGATCGATGCGAGGAAGTCGCGCACGATGTTCGCGCCCATGATCGCTTCACCGGTGACGATGCCGATGTAATCCAGAATCGGTCTGCCTTCAAGCGTAGGGGTGGTCGAAAGATACACGGGCTTCATCTCCTCAAACGGTTTTGCTCTCCTATACGGATCAGCGGTCGCGCCGTTTCAGGGAAGTCACGACATCACCAGCCAATAGAATAGCCCCGCAACGACGAAACGGTACAACGCGAACCAGGTCAGCCTCAGCCGCTTGATCAGGTTCAGGAATGTCACGACGGCCAGCATCGCGACGATGAACGACGCGGCGCCGCCGATCAGAAACAGCACGAGATCGTCCTTCGTCAGCAGGTCGCGGCTGTCGTACAGGTCGAGCACGGTGGCGCCGAACATGACCGGCACGGAGATGATGAAGGTGAAATCCGCCGCCGCCTTCCGGCTCGTGCCGAGCAGCATGCCGCCCGAGATGGTCGAACCCGAGCGGGAGAAGCCCGGCCAGAGCGCGAGACATTGGAAGATGCCGATGCCGAGCGCTTGCTTGTATGTAATGTCGTCGGTATTTTCGCTCGTCACCCTGCGCTTTGCCAGCTCCGCCGCGATCATCAGGATCCCGCCCGCGACAAGGCTGATCAGCACCGGACCGGGGCCGAACAGAACGTTCTTGATAAGATCCTTGAACAGCAGATACACGATGAGTGCGGGCAGCATGGCCAGAATCATGTGGATGACGTTCAGTTTGTTCGGCACGTTCAGCTTCAGGCGGACCATATCCTTTAGAATATCCATATAACGGCGAAAATAGAGCACGAATACCGCCAATACGGCGCCGAGCTGGACGACAATCTTGAACGTGTCCGCCGACCCGCCTTCATACCCGAGCAGATTCCCCGCCAGAATCATGTGTCCGGTCGACGATACGGGCAGAAATTCCGTCAGGCCTTCGACGATTCCGAGAATGATGACTTTGAACAGATCTTCCAATCTTCACACGCTCCTGACGTTGTTCCAATCTTATCTGCGAAAACGCACCCCGCCTTGTCCACTCTATACCGCCCGCATGCGCCGGTCAACCGGCCGAGGTCCAGTCCCGCGGAACGCCCGGCTTCACGCCGCCACTGCCCGGCGGCGAGGAGCGTGCGGCGGCCGCGCATCCCGCGGCGATCAGACTGACGCACCACAATGAAGCAATCCAGCAGGCCGTCAGCGCCGGCTCGCGCATCCGCCCGGCGGATGCCATATCGAGCAGCTTCGGCAATACCGCCTCGGCCAGGTTGTATCCGGCCATGACGATCAGCAGCGCCGCCAGCGCCGTCCATGCCGCTCCCGGGCGATGGCGCGTCAGCGCCGCAATCATCCAGCCCGTGACGAGCGCCGTGAACGGGGCCACATTGATTGCGCCGGGCAGATTAACGGGCGGATCGATCACGACCTTCGCCGCCAGCACGACGGCCATGACCACGGCGGCGATCAGACGGAAACGGCGCTTGTCGGCCGGCGGATGCGCGGGCGATCGGCTTCCGCCGGATTCCGCCGACCGGAAAGCGCGCCAGCGCAAGAACACATACAGCGCGATCGCGGCGGCACCAAGGGCGGAGAGGACGAATTGCAGCGACTCATAGACGACGAACCGGCCGATGCCCGGCGCATGCAGCCACGCGAACCGGTTGGTGAAGACCGTATGGCCATGCGTCCAGCCGTCCATGAACAGATGGGTCAGAAACCCGATGAATAGCGACGCGATGAACGCCAGCCAATCGCCTGCCGTCCGCAGCGGCCGCATCGACAGCCGTTCGGCGAACCGGTCAAGCCCGCCGCAGGACGGCAGCAAAAGCGGCAAGGTCGGCAGCAGCAGCCGCCCCATGACGAGCGCGGCGGCCGAGCACAACGGCAGATGGATGAAGAAGAATCCCGCAAACGTATGGCCGATCGTCCGGTACGGCTCCATCGCGGCGAAATATTCGAAGTCCGGCGCCATGCTGCCGAGCACCAGCCCCGATGTGCGCAATGTGTGCGGCATCAGCCGCTTGAGCGGCGCCGCGAAGAACGGATGGGCGAACGTATGCGGCATGGCGATTCGTCCTTTCCGTTTCAGCGTACCGTTTCATCATAGCGCGTCCGATCATTTTTTTCTAGTGACAATGGAAGCAAACGGGAGTAGAGTGGATAGGGAACGCATCATCCACAGGACATCTCCGGGAGACGTGAAATATGCAGCCTCAAATCGCAAAAACGGAAACCATTCAAGCGGGACAACCGCTGATTGCGGCCCGGCAGGCGGATCATGTCCTGTTCGTCGCCGTCACCTTATTATACTGGACGACCATGTACATCTATGTCCCGATTCTGACCCCGTACCTCGAGTATCGGGGCCTGAGCCTGCAGGCAATCGGACTGGTGCTGGGCAGCTACGGCTTCGTTCAGCTCCTGTGCCGGTTCCCGCTCGGCATCTGGTCCGACCGGCTTCGGCGGCGCAAGCCGTTCATCCTGCTCGGGATGGCGAGCGGCGCCCTCAGCTGCCTGCTGTTCCTGCTTCCGGATTCGTGGCTGTGGACGCTGGCCGGGCGGGCGGTGTCCGGCATCTGCGCCTCGACATGGGTGGCGTTCACGGTGCTCTACGCCGGCTACTACGCGGAGACCCAAGCCGTCCGGGCGATGAGCAACATCAGCTTCATGATCGTGGCCGGTCAGCTCATCGGCATGGGCTTCAGCGGATGGCTGGCGGATGTTGCCGACTGGAACGCGCCCTTCATCGCAGGCGCGGCCATCGCCGCCATCGGACTTATCGCCGCCTGCTTCATTCGGGAGCCGAAAGGCGGCGTCTCCCGCACGCCGATGACGTTCGCCGATGTCGGCGCCGTCGTGCGCGAACCGATGCTGATCAAGGTGTCGCTGCTTTCCATACTCGGCCACTGCGTGCTGTTCATCACGATGTTCGGTTTCACGCCGCTCAAGGCCGTGAACGATCTGAACGCCTCGAACGCCGAACTGACCTGGATCGTCTTCGCGTTCATGATCCCGCACGCCTTCGCGTCGCTGTACAGCGGGAAATGGGTCGCGCCGAACATCGGCGTCTGGAATACGCTGATCCTCGGATTCGTGCTGAGCGGCGCATGCACCGCGGCCATCGCATGGACGCCGTCGCTGCCGGTGCTGATGGCGACGCAGGCGCTGAACGGACTGGCCCAGGGGCTGTACCTGCCCCTCCTGCTCGGGGCGGCCATCCAGGACGTGCCGGGACCGAAGCGCGCGACCGCGATGGGCTTCTATCAGGCCGTGTACTCGGCCGGCATGTTCGGAGGCCCCTATCTCGCGGGCTTCCTGAACGACTGGTACGGCATCGACAGCGGGTTTTACTGCGGCGCCGCGTTCGCCTTCATCGCCGCGGTCCTGTCCTTCCTGTGGCGGAAACGGACGGACTGATGCCGCAGACCGGTCTTCTTCAGCCCGCCATCCGAAAGGCCGCGGCAAGCAAGACGCCATGCAGCACGGTCATGACCGGCAGGCCGACCGCGAACATCCGGTGCTTCGTCTTGTGGCGGAACAGGCGCATCCCGATCCATCCTCCCGCGGCGCCGCCGAGCAGCGCCCACAAAAGCAGCCGCCGTTCGGAAATCCGACGGCGGCCCAGCCGGGCGCGGCGTTTGTCCGCACCCATCATCCCCATGAGCGCGATGCTCATTACCGCGACGTACGCGGACAGCCAGACGGCGGCTTCCGTCATACGAACTGCTCCAGCCGGTACGTCTCCGCCGGCACTTCCGCAAGGAACCGGCACGGCCGGCCGACGGCGAAGACATGCAGCGCGTGCATCGCCCGCGTGCACGCCGTGTAGAACAACCGCCGCTCGCTCTCCCGCGCATACACATCCTCGGAGGCGTTGTAGATCAGCACCGCGTCGAATTCGACGCCTTTGGCCAGATACGCCGGAATGACGCAGATGCCTTTCTCGAACTGCGGCGTATGTTTCGTCACAAGGCGGACCGGCAGTTTGTCCGCCAGTGCCGCGTACGCTTCTTCGCTCTCGGCGGCGGTGCGGCAGATGACGGCCGCGGATTCGTACCCTTCCCGCATGAACCGCTCCAGCGATTCCCCGATGCGCCGGTGCAGCGTCTCCTTGTCGTGGACGATCAGGACGGACGGCTTCTCGCCGCTCCGGTTGAACGGCTCGATCTCGCTTCCGCCTTCAATCATGGCGCGGGTGAACTCGACGATTTCCCGCGTCGAGCGGTAGCTGCGGGTGAGCCGGATCCATTCCGTCTGCTCGGGACCGTACAGACGGGTGAGCGGGTCCCCTTCCTCCAGCACCGAATCCTGCGCGTGGATCGACTGGTTCATGTCGCCGAGCGCCGTCATGCGGGCGCGCGGGAACAGCCATTTCAGAAACTCGAGCTGGAACGGCGTGTAATCCTGCACTTCGTCGATCAAGACATGGCGGACATTCGTATTCACACGGAACCCTTTCAACCGTTCGTTCAAATAAAGAAAAGGCGTCGCGTCCTCGTACAGCAGCCGGCCCTCGTCGATCATGCGCACCGTCAGTTCGGCGATCGCCGGCCATTCCTCCGGCAGCGGCGCATCCTGCGCGAGCGAAGCCGCCAGATCCGGATCCGCGTGAAGCCGGCGGTAGAGCCCCTTCGCGTCGACGAACCGGAGCACCCGGATGCGCGCGCGGACCGGCTTCAGCTCGGTGTTTACGATCGCCTCCGCCAGCAGATCCCGCTCTGCTTCGGCATCGTCGAAGGTGGCGCGCGTCAGGTGCCTCCGCTTCGCCCGCAGTTTCGCATAGGCGCGCTGATAGTCCGTCCGGTTCATGTACTGCATTTCTTCTTCCACCCAGGCTTCGGACTTCTGCGCCTGTTCGAACGCCTTCACCTGCTCGAGCAGCCATTCCTTGACGAGCTCGATCCGGTTGGCCAGCCGGATCGAGCGGTCCAGGCCGTAAAATTTCTCGGCGATGGCGGAAGCGGACACGATCATCCGGCCCCTGAATTTGACCGGGCGGAACATCATGCCGGACGTTTCCAGACTGCGGAGGTACGCCTGAATCAGGGCGAGATAACCGGAAGAAGACTTGAAGCGGATGGCGGCCAGCCGCGTCTTGTAGCCGGCGTCGCCCTCGCGCGTCAGGACGTATTCGAGCTGGTCGTACGCATCCTCGACCCGAAACTGCTTGCCGAGGCGCAGCTCCAGATAGTCCTGGAACGTCGTCTGGATCATGTTCGCTTCGCCGAGTTCCGGCAGCACGGACGAGACGTAGCTGTTGAACATCGGGTTCGGGGAGAACAGCACCATCTGGTCAGAGCTGAGCGTGCCGCGATACCGGTAGAGGAGATACGCGACCCGCTGCAGGGCGGCGGACGTCTTGCCGCTGCCGGCCGCTCCCTGGACGATGAGCATGCGGCTCCGGTCATTGCGGATGATCCGGTTCTGTTCGCGCTGGATCGTCGCCACGATGCTCCGCATCGCCGAATCCGACGTGCGGCTGAGCACCTGCTGCAGCAATTCGTCGCCGATCGTCACGCCGGTGTCGAACATGTAGCGGATCCGGCCGCCCTTGATGATGAATTGTCGCTTCAGTTCCAGTTCGCCGGAGACGACGCCGGAAGGCGTCTCGTATTCGGCCGGCCCGGGCGGATAGTCGTAATACAGGCTGGAGACGGGCGCGCGCCAGTCGTAGACGAGAAACTCGTCGCTTCCCTCTTCTCGGTAGGAGGCGATCCCCAGATAAATCGATTCGGCCTTGCGCTCGCCCTGCTCGCGGAAATCGATGCGACCGAAGTAGGGCGAGTCTGCGAGACGCTTCAGCTTGTCGACATATTCGGCCGAGTGCCGCTCGGTCCGTTCGCGTTCCGCCAGCAGGTCCGCCTGCTGCTTCATGCTGAAGTACGTTTCCTGGATGTCATCGAACGTGCTGAAGTTGACCGTGACCTCGTCCCAGAAATGTTTGCGGATTTCGTGGGCCTCGGACCGAACGGCGCCGATCTCGTTCTCCAGCCGGCCGATGGTCCGTTTGATGCTTTCGGTGACGCGGTCTGCGCGGGCCTGCTCTTCCTTCCACTGCGGATCCGCTTGGTCCATCCTGATCCGACACTCCTCTCGCTTGCGAATTTGAGAAAATAAAAAAGTGTTGACACAAACGGTTTAACCCGTTATAATTATAATGAGAACTATTTTGCTCAACTTCAGCAAGAGTTCCATTTTTTTATTTTATCAGATCACCCCGAAACATTCAACCTCCCGTCCTTGCGGACGGGAGGTTTTGTTGTTTCCGGCCTTCGTCGCATTCAATCCGTCAATTCGAACCCCTGCTCCTTCAGAAATCGGCCGATTCTGCGGGGCGGCCGGGTCAGCCTCTCCCGCATCTGCTCCGACCATCCGGCGGACTGGCGGCCGCCGCTGCGCTCCTTCAAATAAGCGGCATGCGCGTTATCGTAGTCCGCGACCGCGTCGGCGTATGCGGATGCGTCGTACCGGTTCTCGTGCAGAACCGCCTCAACCGGCAGCCGCGGACGCATGAGCGGCGCCTGGTCCGGCCGCCCGATGCACATGCCGAAGAGCGGCGCGACGCGCGGCGGCAAGCCGAGCAATGCGGCAGTCTTCGCAATGTCGTTCCGGATGGCGCCGATGTAGCAGATGCCGAAGCCGAGCGATTCCGCGGCGACCGCCGCGTTCTGCGCGGCAAGCGCCGCATCGATCGCGGCGATCGTAAACGCTTCGGCATTGCACGACATGTCGGACGGTTCAAGTCCCGCCGCGATCCGGAGACGCTCCATGTCGGCGCACCAGACGAGAAATTCGGGACAGGTCACCACATATTGCTGCTGACCGGCAACGGCCGCCAGTTCGGACCTCAGATTCCGATCCGTTACGCGGATGACGCTGTACGCCTGCATGTTGGACGAAGTCGAAGCCTGCTGTGCCGCCCGCAGAATTTCGCGCAGCGCCCCGGCCGGCACGGGCTCGTCCCGAAACGCGCGGATCGACCGATGGCTCATGAGCAGATCCAGCACTGCTGATTCGTACCGGGCATCATGCATGAAAATTCACCTCATGAACCATCATATCCCATCCCGCGGTCCGGCGAAAGCGCCGCTTCGTCCTAGACCATGGCGCCGCCTTCCTTGGCGATACGAACCGCCTCTTCATAATCCTGCTCGTCAACGACGACTGTCAGCAGCACGTCCCGGCCGGTTACCCGGTTGTCCGGTCCGCCCGTGCTGAGGCCGCTGGCGCTGACATCGGCGGCGGCGAGAATGCCCGCGCTGCTGTTCGTAAAGTCGCTGCCGAGCACCATGAAGCCGAGACCGGGAAAATCCCCGTTGATCGGATTCATGATGTCGTGCATCCCGCCGCCCGGATACCGGTCGATTCGCCGGATCGATCTGTCGCTGATGCGCAGATGGGCCATCCGGTCCAGCGCCGCTTCCGCTTCCGACTCGCTCTTGAAATAGGCCAGCACATTTCGTTCCGCCATTGCCCGAAACTCCTTTCTGTCGGTGTCCATTCCGCCGATGCGCGAAAACGACCCGGCAAGCGGGTCGTTCTCCCACAATCGTTCTTATTGCAGCGTGTTCAGGATTTGCTGCGGCTGCGACTGCTGCTGTTGCCATTGCACGCCGCTCGGGCTCGTCGGCACATTCTGCGGCGTGCCGGCGGGCTGATAGATGTTCGACATCGTCTGCGTCGTCACATCTTTCATCGTCGGCACTTGGTAATAACCCTGTTCGTTCATGTATTGCCAGATTTCATACGCTTGCTCCGCGCAATTGATCGCACCCTGCTGCATGGCGCGGCGGATGTCCGGATTTGCGCATTCGAGCGCGGCGAGCATCTTCTTCGACGCGGACGCTTTGTGCAGTCCGAGCACGATGCTGGCGATGTCCCGGTCGTCGAGCTGGTCGGGCGACGTGTTCGGGCTGACCGTGCCCGGATGGTCAAGGCCGTAGGTCGGCTGGAACGCGTTGTTGACCGCGCGGTAAGGCGCCGCATGACCCGCACCCTGGCGATGCAGCAGGTCCACCATCGCGTTGTAGCCGGTCACGGTGAACTGCAGTTGATGATCGAGAATTTGGGCCAGGCGCTGATCCCGCACGCGCGGACGCAGCAGCTGCAGCTGGTTGATCGCATCGACCGTGCCGTTCAGCACTTCGTGAATTTCCATCACTTCGTGTGCGCCAAGATTCGCAGCCATTATGTACTGCCTCCTTGATGAATCAATTTTTGTCGCCGGTTTTGGCCGGCCAGATGTAGTATGTCCGGCCCTTTTCCGGATATGCGCGCAAAATTTCCCTCCGGGCTGAAAACGTCCGCGCGGAGATCCGCCGATCAGCGCGTCATCTTCTCGATCTGCCGGCAAATCTCGTGCTGCCATTCCGTATCGTTCGTCATGGCCGCCAGGAGCGAAAGATTTTTCAGGTGGGCAAGCTGCCGGCAGTAGGAAGCGTTCAACGCCAGGCAATGCTCCAGATCCTTCTCCTCGGCTTCCGTCAGCGGACGCCGGCTCCGGATCACCCACAGCTCGGCCAGGCGCTCATGTACGGGCAGGATCGGCATCCGTCCCCCTCCTTTCCATGTCAACATTATGGCCGTTCCCTCCTGCCGCGAAACCTGCGCACAAAAAAAGGACAGGCAGTCAACGCCTGTCCGGATAGAAACCGAAATCATCCATCATGAGCTTTCCGGGTCCGCCCGATATATGCAGCGTGACCGAACGGATGCCGTCTTTCGCGAGGCCCGGCCGCTCCTCCTCAAACGCATCCAGCGACACGATGAACGTCTCGAACACCGGCTCGACATCCGCTTTGAATTTCCCGTTCTTGAACCGCCTTTCCAAAAACCGGTGGATCGTATAGGTGACGCGGGGCGGCGATTTCAGCGTGCCGAACCGCTCCAGCGGCAGCCGCGCGGACAGGCCGCTTGCCCCCTCGACCTCGATCTCGACCGAATAGGCGCCGCTTTCGGGCAATTCATGGGACAGATCCGCCAGGGAAAACGCGATCGCGGCCGCACCCTCCCGCCCGACCATGAGCCAGTACCGCTTGTCAAAAGAGAGCCTGTACCGCGCTTCGTCATCCCACGCCAGCACGAGACCTTTGTACCCCCTGCTCCTTCCGTCGCGGTTCAGCGCCGCCGCATGCTTCCACTCCTTCACGCCTTCCGCATCGGCCGTGACACCGATCTGGAGCGAACGGACACCCGATTGCTCGAACCGGCTGACCGCCTGGTAGCCGCCGCCTTCGTACCGGCCGAAGACGACGGAACCGGAAGCATAGGACTGCCGGATGTCCGGATCGGAGAAGACGCGCCGGTACTCGCTTCGGCCGGCAAGCGTCGCTTCCATGAAAGCCGCAATGTAGCTTGCCGCCGCTTCGCGCTGCGCCTCGCCGTCCATCAGGCCGCGGGTGTTGAGCAGCATGCCGCCGGGCATGGAGAGGTCGAATCGCCCCCATGTCGTGTTGAATTGACCGTGATTCGCGCCTTCGAGGTAGATTTCCGCCTTGAACAGATCTTCCCGTCCGTCCAGCGCCGTCCGCACATATTGCTGATCGCCGTAGAAATTTTGCAGATCGGCGTCCCGGGAGCCGTGGATCGTCAAGTAGTTGACATTTCGCAGCTGCGCCTGTTTCCGGTCGACCAGCATGTCCGTCGGCGCGATGGCGGCTACCGAGACGATCCGGATCTCCTCGCCGATGCCTTCCAGCGACGGATCGTCCGCGAACCAGCGGGCATGGTCGGCCGCCATGGCCGCCGCCTGCCCGCCCCGCGAATGGCCGATCAGGCCGACCTTTCCGAGATCGACGCGGCCTTCGAACGGATTACCCGGCGTCCGGCTCAGTTCGGCGATCTCGCGCAGATGCTGAAGGAGCAGCCAGCTTCTGAGCTTCATGTCCGGCTTCGGAATACCGCTCCAGACGGAATAGTTCAGAAAATTTTCATCCACCGACACGGCGATGAAGCCGCGGCTCGCGAGCCGTTCGCCAAGATAGCGGTAACCTTCGTCCGAGAAATCCTCCATCAGATGGTTGCCGTGCACGATCAGCACCAGCGGAAACGGTCCGTCCCCTTCCGGCATCCACACCCGGCCGTTGAGCGGAAGCCGGTCCGTGCCGAATCCCCAGAACCGGGAGCGGATCGGCGACCATTTCGGGTGGATGGACGCGGCGTTGACCGTTCGGGTGATGACGCCGGCTTCATCGCCATATTCGGCACGGTGCCGGTCCGTGCCGCTGCCATAGGTGAAATGCGTGAACCCGTAAGGCCCGGGTCCGGCTTCAAGATCGCGTACGGAAGCTGCGTCGTCGATCTCGACGATCCGGTCATCCGCCGTCAGCAGAACCGGTTCGCCGGCCGGCGCCAACGGCATGCCGGCCGTGAGCACGACGGCGGCCGCGACGGCGGCGGCGGCCGCTGCCGCGGAACGGAGCGGATGGCGCCGGGCGCTGACGAGCGCCATGACGAGCCCGCCCGCGGCCGCTCCCGCGGCCGTGATGACCGCGGCGACGACCGCGCCCGCCCAGCCTATATCCGTATCGTTCAGGGCATAGGTCATCCCGGCCGCCGACGTCAGGAAGACGCCGGCGAACAGCCGCGGAATCGGCAGCATCAGCAGCGACAGGACATAGGCTGCCGCCGCGCCGCATCCCCACAGGCCGATCAGGCCCGCCGCGATGAGCAGGGACGCGTCAAATCCGTAGCCGATCCCCGTCGGGATGCCGAGGGCGCACACCGCGACCGCCGCCGTCCAGACGACGGTGACGCCGGCGCTTGCCGCCATCCAGCCGGGCGTGTCGCGTCGGAAAGCCGCCGCCGACCGAACCGCCGCGTATCGGGCGAGCCGTCTTAAGACCGATGGTTTTCGCTTTTCCGCGTCCATGGATCCACCTCCGCGCTGCAGCCTTTGCGCACGTCATGGCTGATGTTTTTACATGATCGGCGAGAGCAGCCGCGCCACCGATTCACGCGCCTTGTGCAGGATCGGACGGTCCTGATACATGCCCGTCGTCAGTTCCACGCATTCCTTGAGATCTTCCTCGAACAGGGCCGTCAGCCGTCCCGCGGTTTCCGAGTCGAACAGAAACGCGTTCACTTCGAAGTTGAGGCGGAAGCTGCGGTTGTCGATGTTGGCCGTGCCGACCGTGGCGATTTTGCCGTCCACCACCATCGTTTTCGCATGCAGAAATCCTTTGCCGTACAGATACACTTTCACGCCGCTCTGCAGCAGATCGCCGAGATGGGCGAACGTCGCCCAATAGACCGTCCGGTGGTCGGGACGGGCCGGGATCATGATGCGGACGTCGACCCCGGAGAGCGACGCGATCCGGATGGCCGTCAGGAAGCTGTCGTCCGGTATGAAGTACGGCGTCTGGATATAGATGAACGATTCGGCTTCGTGGATCATTTTGATAAAGCCGTTCTTGATCTGCTCCTGGTCCTGGTCGGGGCCGCTCGAGACGATCTGCATGCCGACGCGCCCCGGTCCGTTTTTCTCCGGAAAATACCGCTCCCCCGCGACAACCGCCCGGTCGGGCGCGGCCAGGTTCCAATCCAGCAGGAACAGCGCCTGCATCTGCTGCACGGCCGAGCCCGCCACCCTCAGATGCGTGTCGCGCCAGTAACCGAAACGCGGGTTTCGGCCGCGGTATTCGTCGCCGACGTTGAACCCTCCGATATAGCCGATCCGGCCGTCGATGATCGCCAGTTTGCGGTGGTTGCGGTAGTTCAGCCGCGGGCTGAGCAGTCCGAGCTTCAGCGGGAAGAAATACGCCGCCTGCCCGCCCGCTTCGGTCAGCGGCCGGAAAAAATGCCGCGGCAGCCGGTGCGAGCCGATATAATCGGCCAGGAAGCGGACTTCGACGCCGGCCGCCGCCTTCTCGACCAGTTTGTCCATCAGCAGCCGGCCCAGCTCGTCGTCGCGCACGATGTAGTACATCAGATGAACGTGGTCTTCCGCCGCCTCGATATCGGCAAGCAGCCGGTCGAATTTCGCTTCCCCGTCGCTGAAGATGTCCACCGCGTTGTCCTGTGAATAGATCGCGTGCGCGCTCGACAGATTCATATACATGAAATCGCGGTACGGCTCCATCCGCGGGTCGTTAAACCGGATTCGGCTCTCCGCGAACATCTCGCGCTGCCGGTTCACGATGCGCTCCATCCGCTTCCGGTTCGCGGCGCGAATCTTGTAGAAACGGCGGCGGCTGAGGTTCTGCCCGAGGATGAGGTACAGGATGAATCCGAGACCGGGCAGGAAGATGAGCACCAGAATCCAGGCCCATGTCGCCGCGACATTGCGCCGTTCCAGAAAGACGATCGTCGCGGCGAACAACAGGTTGAATAGCGCAAGAAACATGGAGATGTTCTGCAAAACCGTCATACCCGGCGGGCCTCCCGATTGCGAAAACAGCCTTCCCGCGCAACAGACGGGAAGGCAGCCGTTCTTCTCATTATGATTGGACGCGCAGCGCGGCGAGTCCCAGGGCAAGCGCTCCGCACAATCCGGCGTTGTCGCCGAGTCCCGGCGGCACGATGTAATCGTCGATGCCCTTCAGGATGGCGTCGTGTGCCACATAACCGTTCAAATTCCGCTTCACTTCCTCGCGGATCATCGGGAACAGCTGTTTCTGGTGCATTACGCCGCCGCCGAGAATGACTTTCTTCGGCGAGAGCAGCACGATGGTCGACGCGAGCGCCTGTCCGATGTAGAACGCCTCCATCGGCCATGCCGGATGGTCCGGCGGCAGCTCGCTTCCCTTCACGCCCCAGCGCCTTTCGATCGCCGGTCCTGCGGCCATCCCTTCCAGACAGTCGCCGTGGTACGGACAGAATCCTTCATATGTATCGTCGGGATGACGACGCGTCAGGACGTGACCGCCTTCGGGATGAAGCAGGCCGTGCACCAGCCGGCCTTCCGTGAAGATGCCGACGCCGACGCCGGTGCCGAACGTGTAGTAGACGCAGCTGTCGAGCCCTTTGGCGGCTCCCCATACCGCTTCGCCGTACGCCGCGGCGTTCACGTCGGTGTCCCAGCCGAACGGGACGTCGAACGCCCGCTTCATCGTGCCCAGGAAATCGAATCCCGACCAGCCGGGCTTCGGCGTCGTCGTCACATGCCCGTAGGTCGGGCTGGACGGATCGATGTCGATCGGACCGAACGTGCCGATGCCGATGGCCTCCACCTTTTTGTCCCGGAAGTAGTCGATGACCCGTTCCAGCGTCGGCTCGGGCCTCTCCGTCGGGAAAGATACGCGGTCCACGATGTTGCCGTGTTCGTCGCCGACGCCGCACACGAATTTCGTTCCGCCGGCTTCGATTGCTCCAATGCGCAAATGCGGTTCCCCCTCAAGCTTTTCAGTCTACAGCATTATAGCACAGAGTCCGCCGTTCTGGCATGTCCGGATGCGAAATGGCGCGGGTCAATTCCGCGTGCCTCGCCCGGCCGCGAAATATCCGCGCACGCGCCGCGACCGCAGAAAACAGACGATCCAGCCGATGCCGGCCGCAGTCTCCGCAATGCCGGGCAGCCATACTTCGCTCTCCGCACCGAACAGCAGCACCCGCGCCGCGATGACGGCCGGCACCGCCGCTTCGCGGACCACGACGGCCCACGGCGCGATCCGGCTGCGTCGCCAGATCAACACAAGTACAGCCGCCGACAAGAGCTCCAGCAGCACGGACGTGCAAAAGTGAAAGCGGAAATCACCGCTCCCCGCCATGATACCGATATCGCCGGTCAGGAGAAAAAAGAGCGACAATCCCCGCAGCACGAAAACCAGCACCGTATATTCCACATAGACAAGCAGCCAGCCGGCCAGCGCCGGCTTCGGCTTGTGCGACCCGGCGTCGTCCATGGCGTTCATCTCCTCTTCATATTCATACCGGATTGCCGCGGTCAAGCGACTTGTAATCGTAGTGACGGCGCGCCCGGCGCCTGCCGTTCCCGAATTCGGTGACGAGCGTCTCGAACAGGTCGAACAGCACCGCCTTGGGCGCAATTTCTGAGATCGGACGCATGGCATGACCTCCGGTCGATCCTCTTTATGGAGCAGCCGGGCGGTACAACGTCACTTCATCCAGCCAGATCGAGGCCGTGCCTTTAGAGTCGGGATCCGTCAAAATCTGCAGGCCGATCGCCCTCACCGCTTCCAATCCGCCGACGTTGGACAGATCGAAGCGGAGCGTCACGAACCCGCCCTCGTCCAGCACCTTCTCGCCGGAGTCGGTCCATGCCCAGCTGTCCCCCGTCTTGACGTACAGCTTGGCGCGCACGCCGTTTCCCGCGTCGGCACTTTCGCCCAGCCGGACGAGCGCCCTCGCTTCGAGCGCCAGTGCGCCGCTCAGGTCGACGTCGCCGACCCGTGCGAGTTCGAAGCTGCCGCCGCCGAGCTGAAAATCGGCCTTGAGCGACGAACCGCCGCTTGACGCCGCATCCGTCGACGGCTCGGGCCCCGCCGCCCCGGCGGTGTTCCATATGCCGCCGCTGTCGTTGTTGATCGTCCAGCCTTCGTCCGACGACTCGAAATCATGCAGCAGTTCCGCGACCGGCGGCTCGCCCGATCCGACCGGGATCTCGACCGCATCTTCCAGCACGGTTCCGTCGGCGAGGGACGCCTTCACCTCAATAATGGCGTTTCCGCCGATCCGCGACTTGTCCGGCTGCCATATGGCCATGTAATAGCCGGTGTCGGCATCCAACGTCATGGGCTGGTGCTCCGCCAAGCCCCGGACGGCGAACGTCACCTCCGCCGGTTCGGCGTGCAGCACCCTCGCCCGGATCACGGCAGAATCCACGACCTCGGTACCGGCCGTCGGCGTCGCGATATGAAGGAACGGATCTTTCACGGCGGCCTCCGCCTTCCTGTCGTACACGCCGGACAGATCGCCGGCGAACGCCGTGTATTCGTCTTCGTAGAAAGCGATAAAGTCCGGGAGCAGCTCGTGGTCGCCCAGCAGCGCGGCATTTTTATAAGGGACGAAAAGATTGCCGTTTGTCGAAAAATTCGCCCAAGTCTGCATGTAGGCGGTCCGCCGCGCGTCGGGATCGTTTTTGATCGCGTCCAGCACCTTCGTGAACCACGCGAGATCGCCGTTGCCCCGGGTCTTCATCCCCTGCGGGCTGTAGCCGAACTCGGCCAGCGCCGCAATCTTGCCCTTCGCGTCCGCCAGCCGGTTGATCATCGCGAGGTCCCGGGCCAGGCCGTTCAGGAATCCTTTTGTACCCGGATGATCCTGATTGTCGTACTGGTCCATGCCGAGAATGTCGACGTACTCGTCGCCCGGGTAGGTCGCGAGATACGTCTTCTCATCGTCGGCGAACGGTCCGTTCGGCGAGAATACATACAGGAAATTGCGCACGCCCGCCCGGTCGCGCAAATATTCCACCGTATAACGGTACAGCGCGATATAGTCGCTCGTCTTCGTCAGCCGGGCTCCCCACCAGAACCAGCTGCCGTTCTGCTCGTGGAACGGCCGGAACAGGATCGGAATCAGCTCGCCGTTCTCGTCCTTCAGATGGTTCGCCACATAAGCGACATGATCGAGCATCGCGTTGAACTCGGCGTTCTTGCTGCCGCCCGGCAAAATATGCTCGACCGCGCCGACGGATGTGTCGTAGAAGTTGCCGCCGGTGGCGAAGTTCGGAAAATGCGTGCTGAGCGCGATAATGCCGCCCAGCTTGTGCGCTTCCTTCATCTTCTCGATCAGCCGCTCGCGGCTTGCTTCGATGTTGCCGCTGATGCCGGGCTTCTCCTTGCCCTCGATGCTCAGCGTATCCCAGCCGAAGATGGCGGGGAAATCACCCGTGGCGTTATGGACATCGGACTGGACCGGATTGCCGGTCACCGCAATGAACTCGGTTGTCGCATGCTGATGGCCGAACAGGATGCGCTTGCCCCGCGATTCCTGCAGGTACCGAAACAGCGAGCGCGTTGCGGGCGACGCCTGGGGATCGACCAGCTTCAGCACCGGCACTTGATCTTCATCGGACGTAGCGCCGTCCTGCCCGGTATCGGCTGACGCGGGCAACCCTCCTTCCGGTCTGTCGGTTTGCGAAAAATGCGTGAACGCCAATATCAGGACAGCCGCCATGACCACCGCCGAAATCAGGAGTACGGGAACAGCATGTTTGCGCGAGAAGCGAGAAGATTTCGACAACCGTACAACCTCCGTTCTCCACCTGATCAACCTAACAAACCTAACAATTATCACAAAATGTTAGTTCGGAAAGCGCTTCTCTTCTATCATATAACAGTAATAATCTAGCGTATAAGAGAAAAACAATTCATTGTTTTTGTCAGGTTGTCGTTAGGTGGTTTGGCTGGCGGTCTCGGCCGGGCATTTCGCCGAACGTCCGGTCGAGATGCCGGACCCGGGTCGGGGAAGACGGTCAGGCCGCGAACCGATGCGGGAACAGCGGCGGTAAGGTACGATGGAGTCAATTCGACAACACCAAAGCGAAGGCGTGGATCCGAATCATGAAGAAACCATCTGCATGGGAAGCCTGGAAACTGCTGCTTCTGTCGCTGCCGAAAGGAATCGGGGCGTTTCTGTTCGCGGTCATTGGCCTTTCCGTCGGCATCGCCGCTTCCGCGGTCATCATCGGATTGCCGCTGCTGGCGTTCGTGCTGATCGTCTGCCGGCGGATGATGGAAAGCGAGTACGGGCTGACATCCGCCTGGATGAACGGCAAGCAACCGGCGGATGCGCCGATGGCGGATCATGGCGGACCGGCGCGTGAACAGCGGGGCTTGAGAAGTCTGCTGGCCGTTTTGGCCGACAGGCGGTCGTATCGCGGCATCGTCTACTGCCTGCTGCAGCTTCCGTCAGGGGTGGTCTGCTTCACGCTCGCGATAGTCGTGCCCGCTGTGGCACTGGCCGTCACACTCTCCCCCGCCGCACGGATGATCGTCAACGGACAATTCGAATACGAGTTGTTCGCGGACGGCTGGCTGTTCGAGTTTATTGGCCGTACGTTCGGCTTGACCCCGTACGAGCAATCCTGGATCGTCGGCGGCTTCGGCCTCCTGCTCGTCCTGCTCGTTCCCGCAGCCGTCCGGATGCTCGGACGCTTCTACGCGGCATGGATTTCGGGACTTGCCGGTCCCGAATCTGAAGCGGCGACTGTCCATGTCCCGGCATCCCTAGCTGCGCCGGGCCTGTCCGGGATGGCGACGAGCGAGTTACCGCATGACGCTGAGCCCGCATCGTCTTCGCTGCCGCTTGAGCCCGATAGACTTGAAAGCCGCATCGCCGCGGACACGCTGCGGTCTTGACGCTTACTCTCTCCACGAAGGCGTCGCCGATCGGCCGGCCCGATCATCGCATGCGCCCCCGTCAATGTACATCCGATTGAACGCGCGGTTGATCCGGGCTTCCTCCGCATTTTCCCGCAGATGATTTTCGCCCGACAGATCCTTGCAAATGCCGGCTGTCCTGCCATGTCCATTTCTCTTCCGCTTTGTCCTACTCCTGCCGTTTTCCCGTAAGTTATGTTATGATGCCCGTATGACGTGATGTTCAGGTGATGCGTTTTGGAATACCGTTTTGCAACGGACGAGCCCCGCGGGCATTTTGCCAGCGGGCGGGTGCTTTACAACGCGAAAGGAGCCGCGCCGTTTCCGGTCCGGCTGGCGGACGAGATCGTGCAGCGCTGCTTTCACTATCTGGAAGAGCGAGGCCATTCGGGCCCATATGCCATCTACGACCCGTGCTGCGGCAGCGGATATTTGCTGACGGTCATCGGTCTGCTGCATGGTGCGCAAATCCGCGCCGTTTTCGCATCCGACATAGATGAGTCGATGCTTGAAACGGCAAGGCGCAACCTGTCGCTGCTCACGGCGGAAGGCATGCGCGCGCGCATCGAACAGCTCCGCGAGCTGTATGAGCAGTACGGCAAGCCGTCCCACGCGGAGGCGCTCGAGAGCGCCGCGATGCTGGACGGGTACCGTGCCTGCGGAACCGTCGAATCCATCGAAATGTTCCCGGCGGATATCACGGTCGGATCGCCAGAAGCCGTTCGGGACAGCGGGTTCTGCCCCGTCAACATCGTCATTGCGGATCTTCCCTACGGCCATCTGACCGGATGGCAGAGCGGGAGCGCCGATCCGGCAGCCCGGATGCTCGACAGCCTCTTCCCCCTTCTTCGTCCCGGCGCGTCGGTCATTGCGCTCATTTCAGACAAGTCGCACAAGCTTCGGCATGAACGATACCGGCGGATTGCGCTGCTCAAGGCCGGCAAGCGGCAGATCGCCCTGTTCGAGCCGAAGGGATGTTGATCAAAAAGGCTCCGGCTTGGCTCGCCCGGCAAGATGTAGAGTAAAGGGCTGGGGGACCAGCCCCTCCTCATCAAACCGTACAAGCGGTTTTCCCGCATACGGCTTTCCGACGTTCTTCACCTTGCGCAATACGTACTTCGCCACGTGGTAGCGGACCGCAGTCTGGCTTCCCTCAGGATCTCGTAGAAGCGGGATCGTCTCAGCGACCACTTCTTGTACTTCTTCCGGCAGAAGATCATGAGCCTCTTGATGAGGTACCAGTCGATCTTCGCCAGAAATCGGTTGGCCGCCCCAGGGCTTCAACCCACGGATTTCTCCCTAAGTTGCCTGCTAGCTACGGGGCAGCTTGGCCTTTACCCCGGCTGGACTTGCACCAGCTAGCGATGCCTGGCTTGGCCAGGCGCACAAGCGAAATATTTGCTTCTATATTGTCGAAAACGGCCTTCTCAATAAAAATAGAAGAAAAAATTTCGCCCATTTCCGGCAACTCGGACGATTTCGGCGAATTTTGAAAAATTAAACGAAGATTTGTCGTCTATTTCGCTGGATCGGGCATGAGAATCAAAAATAGAAGAAAATTTTTCGTCTGTTCACCACGTGACCGTATGAAATGTTGCCCCGACCGGTCGGGGAAGCCCTGTGGTGTGCCATCAACGCTGCAGTCCCTCGGGATGAGATTTGACCGCCATCATGCGGCGAGCCGCGCGCCGGGAGCAGCGCGCGGCACATGTCCATTACACCGGCACGATCCGATAGACGCCGCCCTTCGCGGTATCGATGGCGGGCGGCGCTTCGCCGGGAGCGAGGTGCAGCAGCAGCGCGCCGTCCGGGCCGTAGACGGCCACCGGCCGGGCATGGCGGACGCGCAGCGGCTTGCCGTACCGCGAGGTGATGCGGGCTTCCCGCAGCGTGCCGTCCGCCCACGCGATATCGATGGTGAAGCCGCCGCGCGCGTGCAGGCCGCGCACCTCGCCGCTGCGCCAGTCCGCAGGCAGGGCGGGCAGCAGATCGACGGAGCCGAGGTGGCTCTGCACGAGCAATTCCGCGATGCCGGCCGCGCCGCCGAAGTTGCCGTCGATCTGGAACGGCGGATGCGCGTCGAGCAGGTTCGGGTAGGTCGAGCGGGCAAGCAGCGTCCGGATAAACCCGCGGGCTGTCTCCGCGTCCTTCAGCCGCGCATACAGCAGGATGAGCCACGCGCAGCTCCAGCCGGTATGGCCGCCGCCGTGCTTAAGCCGCCGCTCCAGAGTCACGCGCGCGGCCTCCAGCAGTTCCGGCGTCGTCTCATTCAGATGCGAGCCCGGGAACAGGCCGAACAGATGCGAGACATGGCGGTGGCCCGGCTCATGCTCGTCGTAGTCGACGGCCCACTCCTGCAGCTGGCCGTGCCTGCCGATCCGGTACGGCGGCAGTTTCGCCAGCGCCGCCTCGAGCTCGCCGCGCAGCGGTTCGTCCGTGCCGAGCAATCGGGACGCCTCGATGCACGCCGCGAACAGCTCGCGGATGATCGCCATGTCCATCGTCGAACCCCAGGTGACGCTGCACGGCTCGCCTTCCGGCGTCAAAAACACGTTCTCCGGCGATGTCGAAGGATTGGTGACGAGCGTGCCGTCCGGGCCCGGGACGAGCCAGTCGAGACAGAACTGCGCCGCCCCCCGCATGAGCGGATAGGCGGTGCCGCGCAGAAAATCAAGATCGGGCTCGAACAGGTACCTCTCCCACAGATGGGTTGCGAGCCAGGCGCCGCCCATCGGCCAAAACGCCCAGCTCGCGCTGCCGTCGCTCGGCGTCGACATGCGCCACAAGTCGACGTTGTGATGCGCGGTCCAGCCGCGGCAGCCGTAATGGATGCGCGCCGTCCGGGTGCCGCTTTCTGCCAGTTCGCCGAGCATCGCGAACAGCGGTTCATGGCATTCGCTCAAATTGCACACTTCGGCCGGCCAATAGTTCATTTCGGTGTTGATGTTGATCGTATAGTCGCTGAACCAGGGCGGCTGGACGTGCGGGTTCCAGATGCCCTGCAGGTTGGCTGGCTGCGTGCCGGGACGCGACGACGCGAGCAGCAGGTAGCGGCCGTATTGGAAATACAGCGCCTCAAGCGCGGGATCGGGATTGCCGGATTGATACGCTTTGAGCCGCTCATCCGTCGGAAGGTCATTCATACTGACTCGATTCAAGCCGAAGGAAGCTGTCCACCCCGCTTCCGATCGGTCCATTCCCGCCTGTCCCGATTCTGCCGTTGCGGCTGCCGAACCAACCGCATCCGAACCTGCCGTATCCGATCCTGTCGCATCCTTGCCGGCCGCATGCGATCCCGGCGAATCTGCGTCAGGCAAACCCGCAGCTTCCCCGCCCGCAAGACGCAGCGACACGCGGCCCATGAAGGCCCGGTGATCCGCCAGGTGGCGCTCCAACAGCGCCTCATATCCCGATCGCTCCGCCTCCCGCAACCAGGCCTCACAGCGCGCCGAATGCGCGCCGCTCTCATCCGGCGGCGTGCGCCAATCCACGAACGCCGTGGCGGCGGCGATATACGCCGTGAGCCGGGATGCACCGCGCACGATCAGCCGTTCCCCTTCCGCTTCAACGACGCCGTCGGTTTCAAGGCGGACGCGCGCCTCGAACCGCATGCCCCGGCCTTCTTCGTACAACACCGGTTCCGGATGGTCGCCGCGCCAGTTGTCGGCGACATGGCTCGGCGCCCGGCCGGCAAGAACCAACGTGCGGCCGTCATCCATAACGGACACCGAGCTCCTGACCGGCGACGACAGCGCGGCCGCCAAATTCATCATCCCGCCTTCCGCCTCATACCGGACGACGATCACCTGATCCGGAGCGCTCGCCCAATAGGCGCGGCGCATCCGGAGGCCGCCCGAAGCGAACCGAACGTCCGCCACCCCGTCGAAAATCCGCAGCGATCGCACATAATCCGGCGCGTCGTCCTCCCCGTCCAGCCATTCAATCGCCAATTCTCCTAGCGGCAGATAAGGCTGCACGTTCCGGCCGGTCATCCGGGATTCGATCAGCCGCTGCGCCTCCGTCAGCCGTCCCGCGAAGATCAGCTCGCGCGCGCGGGCCAGATGCCGCCTGGCCTCGCAGTCGACCGTCTCGCGGGGATACCCCGCCCACAGTGTATCTTCATTCAGCAGGATCCGGTCCAGCCGGACGCCGCCGAACAGCATCGCGCCGAGCCGTCCGTTGCCGATCGGAAGCGCTTCCTCCCATACGCCGGCCGGACGGCGGTACCACAATCGATCCCATTTACCGGTCATGACGTCCCTCTCCCGTCTGCGCATGATGGTCCATATCTGGAATCTTCACTAAATAACTCAAAAAACGAAGAGCCCGCGCAAAACGGACTCTCCGCACTTACCCGATTATTCGTTCCACAGTTTGACGCGCGCCTTGACGAGCTTCTCGTATTCGTCTTCCATCTTCTCGACGCCCGCCTTGAGCAGCTCCTGCTGATATTCGTCCCAGATGCGGTCGAAGTCCTCCGGCGGCGCCAGGATGGCTTCCGGAATGCGGCGCCACGTAATTTCCTTCATCCGCTCCTGCAGCACGTTCAGTTCGCTGTCTGCCGGAATCTGGATGTTCCACGCCGCGCCCCACGGCTTGACCGGGAACTCGTCTTCACTCGGGAACAGATCTTTCCACGTCGTGGCGCCGTATGCCGCCAGCGTCTCCTTCTCGACCTCGTTGTACGTAGCGACGATTTGTTCCGGGAAGTTCGTCGTGTAGTAGTTGCCCGTCGAGTCGAGCACGCCGTCGCCGTAGTGGGCGCCGAGGTTGTGGTAGAGACCGATGCCCGATTCGCGCTGGAAGCCCGTCGGGTCGTTCTTCTTCCGCTCCGTGATTTCATCCGGAATGACGCGCTTGCCGTTCTCATCGTAGACATAATGCTCGCCTTCGATGCCCCAGTTGTCGAGAAGCTGGCCTTCTTCGGAGGCGAGGAAGTCGAGGAACTTGATCGCGCGGACCGGATCCGGGCAATCGACCGTGATGCCGACGCCCCATCCCGGGCTGAAGCCGACCGGCCAAAACGACGTTTCCTTGAATTCTTCCGTGAGCGTAACCGGATAATGGCCGTAACCGTATTCAAATTTGCCTTCCGCCTTGAGCGCGTTCTCGCCGTCCTGGAAGTCCCAGCGCTGGTCGATCAGACCGAGCACGCGGCCGGAAGCGATCTTCGCCAGGTATTGGTCATACTTCTGCACGAAGCTTTCCTTGTCCAGCAGGCCTTCCGCGTTCATATGGTTCAGCCAGCGGAAGTATTCCTTCTCGATCGGACGGCGGAAATGGTACGTGACTTCGTAGGTGTCGATGTCGATGTGGTATTCTCCGTCATCCGGCCCGCCCGTCGTGAAGAACGCCGGGTTCGTGACCGAGATGTACATGCGCCAGTCGTCCGCGTTGAGCGACAGGCCGATGTTCGGGTTGCCGTTCTCGTCCGTCGGGTGCTTCTTGAGATACTCGCGGATCGCGTTCTCGAAGTCTTTCACCGTCCGGATGCTCGGATACCCGAGCTCTTTCACGACGCGGTGCTGCAGCTGGAAGCCGCCGCCCGCATCGAAGTACGTCTGACCCACTTCCGCATACGTCGGAATGACGTAGATCGAAGGGTCTTCTTCGCTGTAGCGCAGCCGTTTGATCTGATCGCCGAACAGCTTCTTGATGTTCGGCGCATGCTGCTCGATCAGATCCGTCAGGTCGAGCATGGCGCCGGCTTCAACCAGCTTGCCGAGATCGCCCTTCGGGCTGATCAGGTGCGGATAATCGCCGGATGCCGCGATCAGCGCGATCTTCTGCGCCGGATCGCCGACCTCGAATTCCGCGTCGAGCGTCACGCCCGTTGCCGCCGTGATCGCCCGGCCGACGGCGTCCTGCATGTTCTGCCAGTTCGGACTTGCGTCCGCGCCGTAGAATGTGAACGTAATCGGTTCAAGCGAATCGCCGGAACCGTCGCCGGTGCCTCCGCTGTTCGCGGACGTCTGCGATCCGCCGGCATTCCCTCCGCCGTTGCCGTCGTTCTTCTTGCCGCCGCAGCCTGCAAGCAGACCCGCCAGCATGACGACGGCCAGCAGCGAGACCAACCATTTTCTCTGTCGGTTCATGCTGTGTGATACCCCTCCTGTCTGTGAGTCGAAAAATGTTGTATTGGTCAACGGACTAGCTCGTGGCTAACCCGCCAATCCCGAAGTGTTCGGTAACCATTTCCAGAGCCGGTCAGCTCTTGACCGCGCCGAGCGTCATGCCTTTCACGAAATAACGCTGCAGGAACGGATAAACGAACAGGATCGGCAGCGTGACGACCATCGTGATCGCCATCTTGACGGATTCGGGCGAAACTTGCGACATGACCTCGGTCATGTTGCGCGCCCGGTAATCGACGTTGGACTGCGTGCTTTGCAGCACTTTCATGAGCTCGTACTGCAGCGTTGTCAGATGATCGGATTGCGAGTTGAACAGGTACGTATCGAACCACGAGTTCCACTGCCCGACCGCCACGAACAGCGCGATCGTCGCGAGCGCCGGTTTCGTGAGCGGCAGGATGACGCGCCAGTATATCGTGAAATCGTTCGCGCCGTCGATTTTGGCCGACTCTTGCAGCGCGTACGGAAGACCGTCGATGAACGAGCGGATGACGAACACGTTGAAGGCGCTGACAATGCCGGGCAGAATGTAAACGGCGAACGTGTTCATCAGATCCAGTTCGCGGATCAGCAGGAAGAACGGAATGAGACCGCCCGTTACGTACATCGTGAGCGCCAGGAAGACGGAGATGAACCGCCGCCCCTGGAAGTCCTTCCGGCTCAGCGTGTAGGCGAGCATCGACGAGCTGAGCACGCCGAGCGCCGTGCCGATCAGCGTGCGGAGCGCCGAGTTGCGAAAGCCCGTCCCCAGATGTTCGTAAGAGAAGATCACTTCATAATTCTTCAGCGTGAATTCCCGCGGATAGACCGTGATGCCGCCCCGCACGGTATCGACGGAATCGTTGAACGAGATGGCCGCCACGTTCAGAAACGGATACAGCGTGATGACCAGGACGCCCGTCACGAACACGTACACGAACACGTCGAACAGCCGGTCCGTCAAGGATGTCGAATGGCTACTGCGTCTCATGCGCGCTCCTCCTTACATGATGCTTTCCTTGGTCACGCGCTTGAAAATGCCGTTCGCCGTGAACAGCAGGATGACGCTGACGACCGAGTTGAAAATGTTGATTGCCGTGCCGAACGAGAACCGCCCCATGCCGAGACCGTAGTTCAGCGCGTACAGATCGAGCACCTGCGAGTACTCTCGCACCAGGTTGTTGCCGAGCAGGAATTGCTTCTCGAACCCGATGCTGATCAGGTGGCCGATCGACATGATGAGCAGGATGATGATCGTCGTGCGGATGCCGGGCAGCGTGATGTGCCACATTTGCTGGATCCGGTTCGCGCCGTCGACCCGCGCAGCCTCGTACAGCTCGGGGCCGATCCCCGCGATCGCCGCCAGGTAGATGATCGCGTTCCATCCGGTCTCTTTCCAGACATCGGCCAGCGTGACGATGATCCAGAACAGCTTGCCCTTCGCCATGAACTGGATCGGCTCGTCGATGATGCCGAGCCACATGAGCAGATCGTTCACCGCGCCGTTGTCCGTGGACAGCATTTTCGTGACGATGCCGGCGACGACGACCCACGAGACGAAGTGGGGCAGATAAGATACCGTTTGCACGAAACGCTTGTAGAACATCTGGCGAACTTCGTTCAGCATCAGCGCGAAGAAGATCGGGACGACGAAGCCCGCCACGAGTCCCATCAGGCTCATCACCAGCGTGTTGCGCAGCACCTGATAGAACAGCTCATCCTGAAACAGCGTTCGGAAATGATCCAGTCCGACCCATTCCTGCTCCCAGAACGGCCTGCCGGGTCTGTAGCGCTGGAACGCCATCGTCCATCCCCAGAGGGGAAGGTAGCTGAAAATGAACACCCAGACCACGAACGGCAGCGACATCGCATACAGCCACCGGTTCTGGAGCGCCTTGCGGAAAAAACGCCTGATTCGCTCTTTCCGCGTCCTGATCGTTTGCTGTGTTGAAGTTACCGCTTCCATGCGAACCCTCCTGTTTGACACCCCTCATTCTAGCGGAATCGCTTTCACCGCAATACCCGGCAATTTATGCCGAAAATCATATTAAAATGAGTCAGGCTGCTTCGGCGCCGTCCCGGCGCGTCAGCAGCCTGTTTCATCTCAGCTTCCGCCCGCCGTTTTCCGGTACGCGGCAGGCGACATGCCCACATATTTGCGAAATTTCCCGTGAAAATAATCGACGTTCGCGTAGCCTACCCGCTCCGCGACCTCGTACACCTTCATCCCCTTGAGGAGCAGCTTCTTCGCCTCCTCGATCCGCACCTTGTCGAGGTAGGTGTTGAAGTTCTCGCCGGTCTTGTGCTTGAACACCTTGCCCAGATACGCGCTGCTGTAGCCCAGCAGCGTGGCGATCGTCTCGAGCTTGAGCGAACGGTCGTAGTGGCGGTGAATGATGTCGATCATTTTCTTCACCTGCGTCTCGGCCCCGCCCTGCTCCGTCTGCCGGGCGAATTCGATCAGCAGGCTGTGCATCCGCTCCATGAGCTGCGTGAATCGGCAAGCCTTGTACAGCTCGACCAGACCGCGCTGCAGCGTCTCCTCCGCCGAGCCGGGCCGCCGGGCTTCCAGACGCGCGGCGACGGCCGAGACGAGCCGTGCGCACGCCGCCTTGACCGCCTGTTCATCGCTGCCGGATTCGAGCAGCCGGGAACCCGCCTGCTTGATCCATTCGCCGATCGAAATTTCGCTGGCCACGTCGATGGCAAGTGTCAGCTTGTCCGTCAGATCAGACAGATCCGGCGGTTCGGCAGCCTGCTCGCCCCCGGGATCCCGCGGGGCGGAGTCCGGCGGATGAATGCGCCCCGGTTCGAGGAAGAAGCCGCGGCGAAGCGCCGCCGACGCCCGGGCGTGGGACTGCGGAATCTCCGTCCAGCTCTCCACGACACCGCCGGACGCGGCCGTGACCTCCGGATGTAGTCCGGCGAGCGCGTCTTCAATGGCATGCATAAGCGCCGCGCGCTGCGATTCGCTCCCCGCGCCGTTCATCACGAGCAGTCCCAGGTCGCCTTCCGCCGTGTAACAGATCCGCTCCGGCGCGGACAGTTTGCAGGCCAGGCGCCGGCAGGCTTCCGTCAGGACTTCCGGTTCAAGCTGCCTGCCGTGAAGCCGGACGACCACGGCCTCCCATGACGCGCCGTTCAGACCGGCGTTTCCGGCCGCTTCCGTCAGCGCGGCGGGAGGCGTTCCCGAGAGCAGCGACCGGACGACCATCTCCGGCGTCCACCCGGCGGCGTGCTCCCGTTCGGCGGCTTCCTGGTTGAGCGTCTTCCTCAGCCGCTGCAAGTAATCGATCAGCTCGTCTTCATCCACCGGCTTGAGCATGTACCCGTCGATCTGGTGCGACATCGCCCGGCGGGCATAATCGAACTCCGCATAGCCGCTCAGTATGAGCATGTGCAGCCGTTTGTCGCGGGCGCGCAGCCGCTCGATCGCCTCCAGACCGTCGATGCCCGGCATCCGGATGTCGATGATGATGAGATCCGGGCGGTGCTGCTCGTACTTCGTAAGCGCATCCCGTCCGTTCACGCCCGTATCGACGACCCGGAAGCCGAAAGATTCCCAGTCGACCAGCGTGCGGAGTCCTTCGCGGATGGTCGGTTCATCATCCACCACCAGCACTTTGTACATGAAGCCTTTCACCTCCGACCGGCAGCCGGAACGAGACGCGTGTGCCGGCGCCGGATGTGCTCTCCAGACACAGCCCGCTGGACGGGCCGTACATCAGGATCAATCGTTGATGGACATTGCGCAGGCCGATCCGGCGCTGCTCCTCCCCTTCCTGTTCGTCAAGCGAAGCGGTGAGCGCGGCAAGCCGTTCTTCGTCCATGCCGACCCCGTCGTCGATGACCTCGACCAGGGCCGTCTCTCCGTCCCGGACGATGCGAAGGGTGACGGTGCCGCCTTCCTCTTTGCCTTCCAGACCATGGATAACGGCGTTTTCAACAATCGGCTGGATGATGAGCGGCGGCACGGGGATGGACTCCGTCCCCGGCTCGATCTGCAATTCATATTTCAGCCGCTCTTCGTACCGGAACCGTTGGATGTCGAGATAGCAGCGGACGATGTCGATTTCATCTTCCAGATGCGCGAGGCGGCGGCTGATCTCGAGATTCTTGCGCATCAGCTTGCCGAGCAGCCGGACAATCTGGGCAATCTCCTTCTCACCTTTGATATGCGCTTTCATGCGGATCGACTCCAGCGCGTTGAACAGGAAGTGCGGATTGATCTGACTGGCCAGCATTTTGAGCCGGATTTCGTTCTGCTTCATTTCCAGCTGATGTTTCTGCCGGTTCGATTCCTGCACTTCATTCACGAGCGCATGGATGCTGGAGACCATCGAATTGAACTGGCGCGCGAGCTGGCCGATCTCGTCCTGGCCGTCGATCTCCATGACGGTGGTGAGGTTCCCTGTCGCCACCTTCGTTATATGTTTGCTGAGCCGGCTCATCCGCCGGGTAAGCATGCCGGAGAACGCGTAGGTCAGCATGATGCCGAGGGCGAGCGCGGCGAGAATGACGATGAGCGCCGTCGTCTGGATGCGGTCGACATCGGCCGTGATGTCATCCACCGCGAAAATGGTGATGATCCGCAGCCCGTTCACGCTCGCGTTCGGCGCCAGCGGCTCGACGAGGACGCGGTACGCTTCCCCGTCGATCTGCTGTTCGAACATGCCCTGCCGGGCTTCCGCAAGCTGCGGATCAAATTCGATGCCGGCGAGCGTGAGGCCCGTCCGCCCGGGGCGGTTCGCCGACACGATCGTGCCGCTGTCGTCCACGATCATCGTCTCGAACGATTCCTGCCTGACGATCGTGCCGAGCGTGTCCATGTTCACGTTGACGACGAGCACGCCGCTGGTTTTCGCACCGGGAAAATAGACTTTGCGCACGAGGCTCAGGTAATGGCGGCCGTCCCGTTCGTCCTCCAGGTAATACCAGCCCACGGTTCCGCTGAAGCTGTCCATCGCCCACCGGTACCACCAGGAGTTCTTGATCTTCTCGTCCGGCTGCATGAATTCCCAGTTGTTCAGCATGGTCGGATTTTCCATGTAGAACCGGATGTTCGAGATCTCGTTGTACAGGTTGACGTACTGTTCGAAATCGGGATAAGACCGGTAGGCGGCCACGACTTCCCAGGTCGTGCCGTACCTCCGGTTCGCCACCGTCTCCAGCCGGTCGTCGTTCGCCAGCCGGTAGGCGATGTCATTCGCCACGTTGATCACTTCCATCGTGCGCTGCTTGACGCGCTCGACGTTGGCCAGCGTCTGTTCGACGGCGTTATCGAGCGCCATGTTCCGCAGCTCGCCGGTCAGCAGCAAGCCGACCGCCACGACGGGAATGAACACGACGACGCAGAATGAAAGCGCCAGCTTCGTCCGAAGACGCAGGTTATTGACGAACTGAAGCGCGGATTGAAACACGGGGCGTCCACCCCCAGAGCGTTCTCTTCGGACGGCCGGCCTTTCGCTCACGCCTCTTCCAGCAGCCGCACGCCTCTGCCCGGCACGGCCGTCCGTCCTTCCACCGTCTCGCCGCTCAGCAGATCTCTGTAACGTCCTTCATGCAGTTCTACTTCTTTCATATCGGCATTGTGGTTCAGGAGGAACAGCACGCCGCGGCCGTCCTTCACCCGCCGCGAGCTTTCCACGCCTTCCGGCGCTTTTCGGACCAGCGGCCGGATGTTCTTGTCCGCGCACAGCTTGCCGAGGAACCCTTCGAGGAACGCCGCGTCCGGGCTGGAAGCGACGTACCACGCCTGTCCGGCGCCGAACCGGTTCACCGTCACGACCGGCATGCCGGCGTAGAAATCGTCGCCGTAGACGGCAATCGCTTCCGCGCCTTCGAGATGGATCAGGTCGCAGAGCAGACCGCACTCGTATTCCCCTTCAAGCGCGCCGTGCGGTTTCGTCATGACGATCCGGTTCCGCCGGTCCGGGAACAGCGCGTCGATCTCCTCCGCCCAGATGCCGAGCATGCGCCGCAGTTCGCCCGGATAGCCGCCGGTCCGCACGATGTCGCGCTCGTCAACGATGCCGCTGAAGAACGTCGTGACGAACGTGCCGCCCCGCTCGACGAACGCTTCGAGTTTCGCCGCATAGCCCGGCTTCACCATGTAGAGCACCGGCGCGATGACGATGTCGTACTTGTCGAGCGGCTCGTCCACGCCGATCATGTCGACCTGGATATTCTGCTTGAACAGCGCGTCGTAATATTTGTGCACTTCCTTGACGTAATCGAGCGCGATCGTCGGGCCGCTCGACAGGCTGATCGCCCACCGGTTCTCCCAGTCGAACACGATCGCGACCTTCGCTTCGACGCGCGCGTCAAGAATCCGGTCGCCGAGCTGCTTCAGCTCGCCGCCGAGCTCCGCCACTTCGCGGAACACCCGCGTATGTTCATGGCCGACGTGTTCGATGACGGCGCCGTGGAATTTCTCGCAAGCCCCGATCGAACGTCGAAGCTGGAAGAACATGACCGTATCCGCTCCGCGCGCGACCGCCTGGTAGCTCCACAGCCGCATCACGCCCGGCCGCTTCAGCGAGTTGTACGGCTGCCAGTTCTGCTGGCTAGGCGTCTGCTCCATCAGCATGAACGGCTGGCCGCTCTTCAGCCCGCGCATCAGATCGTGCACCATTGCCGTGTAGCTGAACGGCGTGTCGAGCGCCGGATAGTTGTCCCAGGAGACGACATCCAGATGCTTGGCCCAGGCGAAATAGTCCAGCTCGGGATAGGTGCCCATCAAGTTCGTTGTGACGGGGATGTGCGGGGTATGTTTTTTGATCGCGTCATATTCCAGCTTGTAGCATTCGAGCAGGCTGTCGGACTGGAACCGCCGGTAATCGAGCGAGATGCCCTGGAAGTTCGTCCGGTTGCCGGCCCACTCCTCGCTCAGCTCGTTCGGCGCCACGATCTCGTCCCAATCGTAGAACGTATGGCCCCAGAAGCGGGTGTTCCACGCCCTGTTGACGTTTTCAAGCGTGCCGTAGCGCCGCTTCAGCCATTCGCGGAACGCGGCTTCGCACCGTTCGCAATAGCAGTAGCCGCCGTATTCGTTCGAGACGTGCCACATGATGACGGCCGGATGATCTTTGTACCGTTCGGCCAGCTTCTCGGCCATAAGCGCGGAGAATTTGCGGTACGTCGGACTGTTCGGACACGAATTGTGACGGCCGCCGAACTTGCGTTTGCGGCCATGATAGTCGACGCGCAGCACGTCCGGGTATTTCTTCGCCATCCAGGCGGGATGCGCGCCCGTGCTGGTCGCAAGGCACGTATAGATGCCGTTCTCGTACAGCCGGTTGATCGTCGCGTCCAAGTGATCAAAATTGTACGTCTCCTCGTCCGGTTGGTTGAGTGCCCAAGAGAAGACGTTCAACGTCGCCACATCAATGCCCGCCAGCTTGAACATGCGGATGTCTTCGCTCCACACGTGCGGATCGTCCCATTGCTCCGGATTGTAGTCGCCGCCATACCAAATCTTGGGGAGCTTATGGCTCAGCATGGTGCAGAATCCTCCCATCAATATAAGATTTGATATCATTGTAAACGCTATTAAATTCACGTTAAATATAATATTATGGATTTCAGATATAAGAAAACGGAAATATAAGGATGGTGCAGACCCTTGCTGGTGCATCGGCGCGTTGTGATGCCTTTCGAGCAGCTCGGGCGGCTGCCGCTCGCCGTCGAGAGCGTCGGCCTCAATCCGGATCAGGAGCGGATTGTGCGGCCGGACGGCTACCCTTACTACCATTGGCTGCAGACGATGTCCGGCAGAGGCCGGATAGCGGTCGAAGGCCGATCGCATCCGCTCCCTTCCGGCTCGGGCATCCTGCTCTTCCCCAGCGTCGCTCACACCTATGAAGCGGAAGAAGGCCGCTGGGAGACGGCGTATCTGACATTCGGCGGCGCGGCGGCGGACAGCATCCTCGCAGCTGCGGGCGTTCATCAGTCGACGTTCTTCCAGTGGCCCGCCGATGCCGCCGCGGGACGGCTGATCGAGCAGATGTTGGAACGGCTGGAGCAGGGCGGCGACGTGTTCGGCATTGAAGCTTCGACGTCGGCGTATCATTTTCTGCTTGCCATGACCCGCTACCCGACGTCGCAGCCCGGACGGAAAAACGGCGATCCGGACCGGCTCGAGCAGCTGCGGACGGTCATCGAATGGATGGAAAGCCGCTGCTCCGATCCTTCCGTCGGCATGGATCAGATCGCCGGCGTCCTCAATCTGTCGAGCCGCCGGGTGAACGGGCTGTTCCGCGAGACGTTCGGCCAGTCGCCCTATGCCTATTTCATCCAGCTTCGGCTGCGCAAGGCGAAGGAAATGCTGACCAGCTCGTCCCCCCTCTCCGTCCGGGAAGTTGCGGAGCGGGTCGGGTTTCGGGACGCCAGCCATTTCATCGCCACGTTCCGCCGGCATGTCGGGATGACACCGGAACAGTTCCGTCGGCTGCATTAGCGGCCGATGCCGCATTTTGCCCGGATTTTTGTGCGGATTGTTGCGGTAGTCGGCCGGCCCGCGGAGTGCTACAATGCCGTTTACTGTGACAGCGCATTCAAAGATGCGGGCTTCGGCCCGCCCGCGAAAGGAGCCGCATGCATGGCCGAACAATGGCAATATCCGTTCCGCGATCCGGATCTTCCGCTCGAGACGAGGGTGAACGATCTGATCGGGAGACTGACGACGGAAGAGAAAATCAATCTGATGGCTCAGTACCAGGACGCGGTGCCCCGCCTCGGCATCGCGCCGTACAAGCACGGCACCGAAGCGGCGCACGGCATCGCCTGGCTTGGGCCGGCGACGACATTCCCGCAGCCGATTGGTCTCGCTTGCACGTGGGACGCCGATCTGCTGCGCCGCGTCGGCAGCGTCATCGGCGACGAGGCGCGCGTCTGGTACCGGCGCAACCCGGCGGTCAACGGGCTCACGCTGTGGGCGCCGACGGTCGATCTCGAGCGCGACCCGCGCTGGGGACGCACAGAGGAGGCCTATGGCGAGGATCCTTTTCTCGTCGGCAAACTGGCGTCGGCGCTCATCAGGGGAATCCAGGGCGATCACCCGTTTTATCTGAAAGCGGTCGCGACGCTGAAGCATTTTCTCGGCAACAACAATGAAGCCGGCCGCGGCGACAAGTCGGTCAGCATCGATCCGCGCAACATGCGGGAGTACTATCTGAAAGTGTTCGAGACGGCGTTCAAAGAAGGCGGCGCGCTCTCGATGATGACGGCGTACAATGCGGTGAACGGCGTGCCCGCCAATCTGTTGCCGATGATCACTTCCGTCGTCAAGCAGGAATGGGGCATGAACGGCTTCGTCGTCAGCGACGCGTTCGACGTCACCGGCACGGTGCGCGACCACGGATACATGGCGTCGCTGCCTGCTGCGGTTGCAGCGTCAATCAGGGCCGGCATCGACAGTATCACGGATGACGCGAAAGTGGTTAAACAAGCGATCCGCGAAGCGCTGGAGATGGGGCTGCTCACCGAGAACGATCTCGATGTCGCGCTGCGCAATACGTTCCGCGTCCGCTTCCGGCTCGGCGAGTTCGATCCGGACGACCGGAATCCGTATGCCGAAATCGGCGAATCGCACATGATGCGGCCCGAGCACGAGGCGTTGTCGCTGGAAGCGGCCCGCAAGAGCATCGTCCTGCTCAAGAACGACGGCGTGCTGCCGCTGTCCGCCGATCGGATCCGCAAGATCGCGGTCATCGGCCCCCTGGCCGATGTCGTGTACCGGGACTGGTACAGCGGCACCCTTCCCTACGCGGTGACGCCGCTCGCCGGCATCGTCGAAGCGCTGGCGGGCCGTGTGCAGCCGCATGGACCGGCTGGCGCGGTGGATGCCGGAGACCGGGTCATCCATGCGAAAGGCACAACCCGGGTGCGGCTGAAGTCGAGTACGACGGGCCGGTATGTGCGGATTGCCGAAGGAGAAGACGCGCCGCTTGCAGCGGACGCCGAACGCGCGGAGGACGCCGACGTGTTCGAGCTGACCGACTGGGGCTGGGACAGCGCGACGCTTACGGCGGATCGAAACGGCAAATTTCTGACGACGGATGACCGGCGCGTGCTCGCTTCGGCGGACGATATCTGGGGATGGTTCACGAAGGAAGTTTTTCAACTGGATCGGTCGGATGAGGACTGCGTAAGGATCCGGACGTGGAACGGCCAGCCGGTGCGCGTCGGCCCGGACGGCATGCTGTTCGCCGGCACCGGCGACGCCGGCGAGACGGCGAACGTGGTCAATGTCGCCGGCGCCGCGGAGGTGCAGGGCGTATCCGGCAGCGCGGAATGCGAGCGGTTCGCGTTGGAAATCGCAGCGGACGGCTTGCGGGAAGCGGCGGAGGCGGCGCGCCAGGCCGACGCGGCTGTCGTCTTCGTCGGCAACCACCCGCTGATCAACGGCAAGGAGACGGTCGACCGGCCGGATATCGCGCTGCCGGGACCGCAAGAGCGGTTGATCCGCGAGGTGCTCGCCGTGAACCCGAATACGATCGTCGTCGTCATCGGCAGCTATCCGTTTGCCCTCGGTTGGACGGCCGAACACGCCCCCGCCATTCTCTATCTGGCGCATGCCGGCCAGGAACTCGGCCGGGCGGTTGCCGGCACGCTGTTCGGTCGGTTCAATCCGGCCGGCAGGCTGAACATGACGTGGTACCGCTCTGCCGATCAGCTGCCGGATTTCATGGATTATGACATCATTCAGGGCAAGCGGACGTACCTCTATTTCGACGGCGAGCCGCTCTATCCGTTCGGATATGGCCTGTCTTATTCGCGGTTCGAATATGCCGATCTGACGATAAGCGCCGATGCCATCGGGTACGGCGAGCGTGTAAAGATCGGCTTCACGGTCACGAACGTGTCGGATGTCTATGGGGAAGAAGTGCCGCAGCTCTACATCCGGTGCGAAGATTCCCGCGTGCAGCGGCCGCTTCGGCAACTCGCCGGATTTGCGCGGATCGGCCTTGCGCCTGGCGAATCGAAGCGGGTGACGTTCGAACTGTCTTCGGACGATCTTCGCTTCTGGGACATCACGCGATCCTGCTGGTGCCTCGAACGGGGCGTCTGCCGGATCATGGTCGGCGCATCATCGGCCGATATCCGCCTGGCAGGCAGTCTGAACGTCAACGGCGAGGTTGTGCCGCCCCGCGATCTGCGGCAAGTGACGCGCGCGGTCGACTGCGACGGCTATGCCGGCATCTTCATCGACGAATGTTCGGAGGGCGGCGACAGCGCGGCTGTGTCGGACGGGGGCTGGATCCGCTTCGACGATGTTGCGGTTCCGCCCGGCGTCACGTTCATCGAACTGCGCGCCTGGAGCGCGGACGGCGCCGAGGCGGAGATCCGGATCGACAGTCCGGACGGCGCCGTTGCCGGAAGCTGTCCTGTCCCCCCGGGGGGCCGGCAGGAATGGAAGACGTGCCGCGGGGCGCTCGCGCTGCCGGAAGGCCGCCGCAGCCTGTGGATCCGGCTGAGCGGCGCAGCCCATTTGCAGTGGCTGCGGATCGGGTGAGGCGTGCCGGATTACCCGTTCACCGTTTTTTCCTTGCGCGGCCAGATCGTGTAACTGAAACTGATCAGAAAATCAATGGCCAGCACGATCGCCCATTTGCCGATCATGTTCAAGAGTTCCCGGCTTCTGTCGATATTGTCGATGTACAGCACCAGCCCGATCAGGATGGCGCTCCCGATCATCCATGCCAGCAGATGTTTCAACCACATGATCCGTTCATACCGCGCGTGTGCCGCTCCGTACTTCGGTTTCGGAGCAGGTGCGGGTCCCCCGGCGAACCGGTGGGCGAATTTGCCGTCCGCCCACCGGATCATCTGTTTCCCGAAGACGATCGAAACGCCGATATACACCGCCGCGAGACCGTGGAAGAACCCGGCCGTGGCTCCGTTCCGAATATCTATCGTCGTAAAAATGAGCAGCGCCACGTCCACCAGGATCGTACTCGCCAGAAGCACGCCTCCCAGACGGCGCATCCCGATTAGATATCGGCAGGCCAGACCGGCCAATACGAACAGCCAAAATCCGATCTCACAGGCAATGATCATGGCCGCGATCATAATACCCGCTCCTTTCCGGTTGTTATTGTCTCAATTTAATACAAACGTACTAAAACAGAACGTATTTTAACACGGTTGTACGGTGAAATCAATGCGGCTATAATGGGCATATGCCTAAAGTTGTCGATCATGAAGTCCGCCGCCGTCAGCTTGCGGATGCGGCATGGCGCGTAATCCGGCGCGACGGGCTGGAAGCGGCCTCCGTGCGCAATGTCGCCAGAGAAGCCGGCGTTTCGCTCGGTTCGCTCCGCCATTATTTCACCAGCCAGGACGATCTGCTGGCCTATGCACTCCGCAGGGTCGGCGAGCGGATCCGGGAACGAATCGAGAAAATGCCGCTTACCGGCGACATCCGCGCCGATGCGGCGACGGTCATCGAACAGACGCTGCCGCTGGATGAGGAGCGGCAGACCGAAGCGGTCATCTGGCTTGCCTTCATGGGCAAGGCGCTTACCAATGCCGGACTCGGCGCATTGGCCGCCGAGACGCATGAACAGCTGTACAATCTGTTCCGCAAAATGCTTGCCGCCATGAACCAGTACGGCCTGCTGCCGCCGGACATCGATTTGGATCTGGAAGCGCGGCGATTGCACGCACTGATTGACGGTCTTGCCCTGCACGCCGTTTCGAACAATCAGGCGGTCAACGATGACGCAATCCGCGGCATCATGGCCCGACATCTCGCGAGTCTGACGGCGGTACACTCTCCGCGGCAATAAGAAAAGCCTTGGCGATCCCAAGGCTTTCTGTGTTTGCATATGAAAGCGGGTCTTCCCGCTGATTCACAATGGTCGGGACGACACGATTCGAACATGCGACCCCCTGGTCCCAAACCAGGTGCTCTACCAAGCTGAGCTACGTCCCGATGAAATAAAAATGGCGTGCCCAGAGAGATTCGAACTCCCGACCTTTTGATTCGTAGTCAAACGCTCTATCCGGCTGAGCTATGGGCACGTGAGATGGAGCGGACGACGGGAATCGAACCCGCGACCCTCGCCTTGGCAAGGCGATGCTCTACCGCTGAGCCACGTCCGCTTGTCAATCGATGGTCAAACGACCCTGATGCATCTTCCCCGTTTTCAGGGGCACTATTAGATTATACGCAACCAGCCGTTCCGGGTCAAGACCGTTTCTGCGGTTCCCTGCTGTTCCGTCCGCACAAGCTCCCGGCGAATGCTCTCCCGTACTCTCGCTTCAGAACGGAGGCGCGGCGGAATCACGGCGTCCGCCACGGAAACCCGTCCGGGTCCCGTTTTGCCCGCTCGGCAACAAGCGCGGGGTCATGACCTTCCACTTGGCAAAGGAAAGGAAAATCATCCGGCTCTACGACCAATTTGGCAATCGGTCTGACGGCAACCGGACTCGCCCATTGCGTCATTTCAACTAGCGTTCCGTCGAACTCGATCGGCGCCTGCTGTTCGAACGAATCGCGAGGCAACAGATAGATCATGCCGTTCTTCCACGGGAAATGGGGCAGCGCATCCTGGTCGACGGAGAAATAGTAGTAGTATGCATACCCGCCGTCCTCATCATCCGGAATGCGGAAACAGCCGTTCAGCAGCGAGGTGACGCGTTCCCGGTCCACGATGGCAAAATAAATGGGCCAGATCCCGTCCGATGCCGCATACACGGCGCGTCTGTTGCCGAATTCGTTGACGTCGTTCGATTGGCGCGGTTCAAATTCGGCAATGGCGGGATTGGCTGACCCGTGAAGCACAATGTTTTTCGTTTCGCACAGCCAGCTGAGGAACATCCACTTAGGCGCAGAGAGATCATACGTCAACTCCGGGGTGCCCTCTTGCTCCGTCATCAGCCTATACAGTCGCTCGAAATGAACGAAATCTTCATCGCGCAATGCCGGACGCCGCAAAAAATAGTCGGGGATGTTCACGCGCTTGCCTCCTGTTCCCGCAATCATATCAGTTGAAAATTGTAAAACAGCAAATTCTAATCCGAAATATATCAAGCCAAACCGGATTTAAATAGTGCACAAAACCGATTTCCTTCTCCGGGAAGACTGAAACAAAAAAACCTTCCGAATCGGAAGGATATGTTGTGCGTATGGTGCGGTCGAGAGGACTTGAACCTCCACGGTATTGCTACCACTAGAACCTGAATCTAGCGCGTCTGCCAATTCCGCCACGACCGCGTCTGGATGTTATGGTGCGGTTGAGAGGACTCGAACCTCCACGGGCGAAGCCCACTACCCCCTCAAGATAGCGTGTCTGCCAATTCCACCACAACCGCATTAGTTGTTTAATTGGTTGCGGGGGCAGGATTTGAACCTGCGGCCTTCGGGTTATGAGCCCGACGAGCTACCGGACTGCTCCACCCCGCGTCATGAAGTTCAGAGTGTCTTGCACCCTGAAAACCGGATGCGAATGCGTGTGCTTCAAGCTGAACCCGTTTCCGGGGCCCCCGCAAAGTAATCGGACTACGCTTCAAAGCGAATCGTCACTTTGTGGGGTAAATTTAGGATAAGCCCTCGACCGATTAGTATTCGTCAGCTTCACGCGTTGCCGCGCTTCCACCTCGAACCTATCAACCTGGTCATCTTCCAGGGGTCTTACCTTTACAGTGGGAAATCTCATCTTGAGGGGGGCTTCGCGCTTAGATGCTTTCAGCGCTTATCCCGTCCGTACTTGGCTACCCAGCGGTGCTCCTGGCGGAACAACTGGTACACCAGCGGTACGTCCATCCCGGTCCTCTCGTACTAAGGACAGCTCCTCTCAAATTTCCTGCGCCCGCGACAGATAGGGACCGAACTGTCTCACGACGTTCTGAACCCAGCTCGCGTACCGCTTTAATGGGCGAACAGCCCAACCCTTGGGACCTACTTCAGCCCCAGGATGCGATGAGCCGACATCGAGGTGCCAAACCTCCCCGTCGATGTGGACTCTTGGGGGAGATAAGCCTGTTATCCCCAGGGTAGCTTTTATCCGTTGAGCGATGGCCCTTCCATTCGGTACCACCGGATCACTAAGCCCGACTTTCGTCCCTGCTCGACTTGTCAGTCTCGCAGTCAAGCTCCCTTCTGCCTTTACACGCTCCGAATGATTTCCAACCATTCTGAGGGAACCTTTGGGCGCCTCCGTTACGCTTTGGGAGGCGACCGCCCCAGTCAAACTGCCCGCCTGACACGGTCCCCGCACCGGATCACGGCGCCAGGTTAGAACTTCGATACGATCAGGGTGGTATCCCAACGGCGCCTCCACCGAAGCTGGCGCCCCGGCTTCCCAGGCTCCCACCTATCCTGTACAGACCGTACCAAAGTCCAATATCAAGCTGCAGTAAAGCTCCATGGGGTCTTTCCGTCTTGTCGCGGGTAACCTGCATCTTCACAGGTACTAAAATTTCACCGGATCTCTCGTTGAGACAGCGCCCAAGTCGTTACGCCATTCGTGCGGGTCGGAATTTACCCGACAAGGAATTTCGCTACCTTAGGACCGTTATAGTTACGGCCGCCGTTTACTGGGGCTTCGGTTCACAGCTTCGGCCTAAACCTGACCGCTCCCCTTAACCTTCCAGCACCGGGCAGGCGTCAGCCCGTATACTTCGCCTTGCGGCTTCGCACAGACCTGTGTTTTTGCTAAACAGTCGCTTGGGCCTTTTCACTGCGGCCCCCTCGGGCTATTCACCCTACCGGGGCACCCCTTCTCCCGAAGTTACGGGGTCATTTTGCCGAGTTCCTTAACGAGAGTTCTTCCGCGCGCCTCAGCATGCTCTGCTTGCCTACCTGTGTCGGTTTGCGGTACGGGCACCTTCGCCTGGCTAGAGGCTTTTCTCGGCAGCCAGAACGCATGACCTTCGGTACTAAAACTTTCCCTCCCCGTCACAGCTCAGCCTTGTGATGTGCGGATTTGCCTGCACACCAGCCTCGCTGCTTGGACGGACTATTCCAGCAGTCCGCGTCACTGTCCTTCTGCGTCACCCCATCGCTCATAGCGGCTTACGGTGGTACAGGAATATCAACCTGTTGTCCTTCGACTACGCCTTTCGGCCTCGCCTTAGGCCCCGACTGACCCTGAGCGGACGAACCTTCCTCAGGAAACCTTAGGCTTTCGGCGGATGGGATTCTCACCCATCTTTTCGTTACTCATACCGGCATTCTCACTCGAGTACACTCCACCAGTCCTTCCGGTCTGACTTCAACGCGTACCCGACGCTCCCCTACCGCAGCGCACGAACGTGCGCGTACCCATAGCTTCGGCGGCGTGTTTAGCCCCGTTACATTTTCGGCGCAGAGTCACTCGACCAGTGAGCTATTACGCACTCTTTGAATGATGGCTGCTTCTAAGCCAACATCCTGGTTGTCTTTGCAACTCCACATCCTTTCCCACTTAACACGCACTTGGGGGCCTTAGCTGATGATCTGGGCTGTTTCCCTCTTGACCATGGATCTTAGCACTCATGGTCTGACTCCCGGGCAGCAAGTATGCGGCATTCGGAGTTTGACAAGACTTGGTAACCCTTGGCGGGCCCCGCACCCTATCAGTGCTCTACCTCCGCTACTCTACACCCGAGGCTAGCCCTAAAGCTATTTCGGGGAGAACCAGCTATTTCCGGGTTCGATTGGAATTTCTCCGCTACCCCCACCTCATCCCCGAGCTTTTCAACGCTCGTGGGTTCGGGCCTCCAGTCCGTGTTACCGAACCTTCACCCTGGACAGGGGTAGATCACCCGGTTTCGGGTCTGCGCCTGCGTACTTATTCGCCCTCTTCAGACTCGCTTTCGCTCCGGCTTCGGCTCCCCGCCTTAACCTTGCACGCAAACGCAACTCGCCGGTTCATTCTACAAAAGGCACGCCATCACCCGTGACGTTTCCGAAGGAAAGCGTCATAGGGCTCTGACTTCTTGTAAGCGCACGGTTTCAGGTTCTCTTTCACTCCGCTCCCGCGGTGCTTTTCACCTTTCCCTC